>NZ_CP107006.1:1245500-2491000 GCF_022867795.2 Chitinophaga horti
CGATCATGCATTGGGTGAAAGAAACGTACCCTCGCTGTTTAACGTATGGCAGTACAAATCGTTCTTCTGGGACGGTCGCGTAAACAGCCTCGAAAAACAGGTACTGGCGCCACTTTCCAACGATATTGAAATGCACGAGCTGCCCGGCGCACTGGGAGAGGAACTTGCCCGCATTCCTGAATATAAGCAACGCTTCAAGTCGGTATTTGGCGGCAAAACCATCGAACTGGAACACGTCGCGGAAGCACTGGCCATGTACGAAAAGACCATCACCAGCCGCAGGGCGCCGTTCGATGCATTCGTATCCGGCAGGTACAACGCCATGAGCGATCAGCAGGTACTGGGCATGCATATTTTCCGCACTAAAGCTCGTTGTATGAACTGCCATAACGGCCCGTTCTTTACAGATAACAAGTTTCATAACATCGGCCTGGCCTATTACCAACGTAAGTTCCAGGACCTCGGCCTTTATAATATCACCCACAAAAAAGAAGACGTTGGCCGCTTCCGCACACCTTCCCTGCGCGATGTAGCCCTTACCCGTCCGTATATGCATAACGGTTTGTTCGACGACCTCGAAGGGATCGTAAGTCTGTACAATGCTGGCGGCGCCCGCACCAAACGGAAAGACTCGCAGATAGGCGATACACTCTTCCCCGAAACCAGCACGATACTCAAACCGCTCGGTATGACCGTGCAGGAAAGAGAAGCTGTCGTCGCTTTTCTGCACGCGATTAGCACCAGCACCTCATACCGCGTGCCACGCCCGCAATTGCCGAAGTAGTATCCTATTTGTACTCCCGCGATTAGTATTTACCCCCGATAATTACTACTTTCGTGTTCCTGCGGGACTACTATCATGAAAAGTTGGAGAATATATCAAAACTATCTGCTGTTGTTGGCTTTTGCCTTCAAGATAGTCTTTATAGGCTCTATGCTCACGCTGGCGACGCATAACATCTGCATGCAGCGCCTGATCGAGGAAGATAATAACCTCACCCGCCTGCTCTGCAAACAACGCAAACGCGACGAACAGGGACAGCATACGCAGGACGCATCCGTTTCCAAAGCGGAAATTTCCAGCAACCTGTTTAGTTTCAAGGATGTAGTGCTGCCCGTAGCACATTTCTTCCGGCATCGCCTGGCTGCCCTTTGCCAGTTGGACCGCTGGCCTGTTTTACTGCAACCCGTTTATCCGCCCGAAAAGATATTTCTCCGACACTGCTCCCTGCTCACGTGATTTCCTCCACCTGCTTACGGTTTGAATTACTGCCTTTTTAAAGCAGACTGCAACTATTATCGCACAACATACAAATACGCAGAATGGAACGTGCCCGATGGGCCGCCGTGTTACTTATATCATGAAGAAGAAAATATTGATCATAGAGAGACATATCGAAAGTGTTGGTTTTTACAAGGAACTGTTGACAGAAAAAGGCTATGAAGTAAGCGTGCTGACCACCGACATCCAGTTATTGCGTTTCGATTTCGTGATGCCCGATCTCTTTATTATCAACAGCCAGTTCGTTACTTTATCACCTGTAGAGATTTGCCGCCATCTTAAAAACAGTCCGCAAACCGCCACCATCCCGGTAATCGTCGTCTCCGGCGCGTCCGATCTGGAAACGCAGGCCATGCGGGCCGGTGCATCTGCTTTTATCGAAAAGCCATTCGTATCGCGTAAATTCCTGGAAGTAATTGAACAGTATCTGAATTAGAACATATAACATCGTATTGGGCTGACCATTAGCTGTGGTCGGCCCTTTTTTATAGATGTCCCTGGCGAAATTGCTACGCTTTGGTTATCAGCTGCAGGTCCACTCTCCGGCCGCCGTTGCGACGATTTCTTCATCTTCCTTCTCTTCCTTCATCTCTACTAACGCCCGACCGGGTAAATTGTCACTTCATGCCGCATTTTATACTGCTGGTCCCGTTTAGCTCGCTAAAGGCGGTAGAATGCGCCAATTTTGCATAAAAAACGAATGAAGCCATTGCTTTGGGCCTGTGCCCTGTTATTCCCCCTCTCCAGCCTGTGTCAACAGGCTCCTGCTACACAAAACGTAAAAGGCGTAGTGACAGACCGCCATACACACATGCCCTTACCCGGCGTTACTGTTCAGATCAACAAGTCCGGCACGGCCACCGATGCGCAGGGGCAGTTTAAGATCACAGGCATACCTGCGGGCAGGTATACGATCCAGCTTTCGCTGATCGGTTATGAACCAATGACCTTACAGAACGTAGAGGTAAACGCCGGTAAAGAAACCGTACTGGAGCTGTCGCTGGCCGAGCAGGTGGTGCGGTTGAAAGATTACACCGTTACGGCGCGTGGCAGGCATGATGCTATCAATCCACTGGCGCAGGTAAGTGCACGCCCGCTTAATATGGACGAAGGCATGCGGTATGCAGGCAGCCGTAACGATCCTTCGCGTATGGCGCAGAACTTTGCCGGGGTGATCGGCGGTAATGATGCCAGTAATGATATCGTGATCCGTGGTAACTCGCCTAATGGCGTTCTATATCGCATGGAGGGTGTGGATATTCCCAACCCGAACCACTTCAGTACACTCGGTGCCTCCGGCGGGCCGGTTACCATCTTGAATCCCAATACGCTGCGCAGCTCCGACTTTATGACTGGTGCTTTTCCTTCGCCATATGGCAATGCATTGGCCGGTGCTTTCGATTTGCGCATGCGTAATGGTAATAAAGATAAATATGAGTTCCTCGCAGAAGTAGGCTTCAATGGTTTCGAAGCAGCGGCGGAAGGCCCTATCGGCAAGCCTGGCAAAGCCTCTTTCCTGGCCGATTACCGATATTCTACCGTAGCCGTTATACAGTCGCTGGGCCTCTCCGTAGGTACAGGTGCCACGGTGCCGTATTACCAGGACCTTAACCTTAAAGTGCACATCCCCACCGCAAAGGCCGGCACGTTCAACCTGTTTGCCATCGGCGGGGTAAGTAAAATACATTTCGGGCCGGATGACGATACCACGGGTTTGTACGGCAGTGATAACAAAGACCGCGATCGTGATTATCGCTCCAAAACAGGCGTGGTGGGCCTCACGCATAGTTACAACCTCGGTCGCAATACCTTCGGCCGTGCCTTTGTAGCCTTGTCGTACGCACAAAACACCGCCCTCGAATGGATCGTGAAGGAAGACGAACCGTTGAAACCTTCGGTGGATGTGGACACCCGCCAGGTGAAGACGAGCGTGGGGTACCAGCTGGAGCACCGCATATCCTCCCGCCACCAGTTAAGCGGCGGGGTAACGGGCGACTTTATGGACCTTTCGTTAAACCAGGAATTTATTAAGGACGGGGATTCTACGATGTCGGTGTACATGAACAGCCGCCAGCACACAAACCTGCTGCGTGGCTGGATCAACTGGCAGCATCGGTTAAGCAGCCAGTTAACGGCGAACCTTGGCGTATACTCGCAATACTTCGTATTGAATAAAGCGATGGCGGTGGAGCCTCGCTTCAACTTAAAATACACCGCTAATTCGGGCCATGGCTTTAGTATGGGGCTGGGCCTGCATAGCCAGATGCAGCCGCTCGAAGTGTACTTCAGCGAGGCGGACGGGCAGCTGAGTAATAAAGACCTTGGCTTCAGTCGCAGTGGGCATGCCGTGTTGGGATATGAATACAATGCAGGCGAGCGTTTCCGCATCCGCCTCGAAACTTACTACCAGCACCTGTTCGACATCCCTGTAGAGAGGACGGCGTCGGCCTTCAGTATGTTAAATACCGGCGCGCAATTCGGCTTCCCGGATAAACCATGGCTGCATAACCAGGGTAAGGGAAAAAATTATGGGGTGGAAATTACGGCGGAAAAGTTCCTGCATAAAGGCTTTTACATCCTGTTTACACAAAGTTTGTTCAATTCCAAATACCGCCCGAGCGACGGCGTATGGCGCAACACCGCGTTCAATTCACAGTTCGTTACAAATTTGCTTGGCGGCAAGGAGTGGACGCTGAAGCCGGGTTTTACACTCGGTGCCGATACGAAGGTGTCGCTCGCCGGCGGACAATGGTACACACCGTTCGATGTACAGGAAACGGTGGCCAAAGGTTATGCTGTGTATGATGATACGCAGACGTTCGCGAAACGTTATGGCGCGTATTTTCGCTGGGACGTTAAAATATCTTTCACCTGGGAGATGGGACGTACCACCCAGAAGTTCTTTATGGATTTTCAGAACGTAACGGCCAGGAAAAACATCTACCTGAAGAGAATTAACACGACTACCGGTACCGTGTCGGACATTAACCAGATCGGATTTTTTCCTAACGTAAACTACCAGTTTACTTTTTAGAGGGATACAAGGCTGCGAAATAAGCCGTATCTTTTGGATCACCATCTAACCGTTAAACATTATACGATGATCAGAAAGATAGGCGCATTTACGGCCATGTGTGCAATACTGGCCGCCTGTACCACCGGCGATCGCAAGGTGAATAATAACGAGCAGCTTGCCCGTGAGTATTTCGACCACTTCAACAACCGGAATTGGGAAAAGATGACCGGTATGTACACGGACACGGTAGCGTTCAAAGATCCTGAATTTGGTACCGACGTGGTATTGCAAACGCACCAGCAGATCATCGCGAAATACCGTGGCATGCAAACCATGTTTCCCGATATCAGGGATTCTATCGTACAGTTGTATCCTTCGGGTGACAAACACGTGATCGTCGAATTTGTGTCCACAGGATCGTCCGGCGACAGTATAAAGTTCACACTGCCGATCTGTACGATCTTCGAATTTCGAGATGGAAAAATAAGTAAAGACTATACGTATTATAACATGGGAGAGGGGCAGTAATGCTCCTCTTTTTTTATGCAGCTATCTTAACCCCAATTTTTCTACTCCGCACAATGGCGCGCCGTTTCTACATTCTTCATGTTTAGATAACGCAGCCTTAACACGACCTTAACATTACACTTCTACTTTAGCGCCCTGAAAAATAGGACAGAAAAACACACGTCATCGTAACAACTAAGCGAAACGAACAATCGAATACCAAAGGTCAGTAATCACGGAGTAACAACACTTAAACAACTATTGTTGAATGAAACACTTTTTACTATTTATCACCGGCCTGCAGCTGTGTGCACACAGCATGGCGTCCGGCGCAACCGCCCCTGCTCACCCGGATGTAAACCGGGCCGCACGCATTAACTATGTTAGGGAAGATATAGTCGTGCGCGGAAGGGTAGTGGACGAAAACGGCGATCCACTCATCGGCGTAAGCATCCACCCCAAAAATTCTACGCAGGGCGTTTATTCCGACAAAGATGGTAACTACCTGATGGTAATGCCTGCTAATGGCGGTGTACTGGTGTTTTCGTACATCGGTTATCTTACCCGTGAAGAAACAATTAAAGAAACAAGAAGATTAAATATTACCCTGAAGCAAGACCCTAAAGCGCTCGGCGAAGTAGTGGTAACTGCCCTCGGTATCAAACGTGACGAAAAAGCATTGGGTTATGCTGCTACCGTAGTAAAGAACGAGCAGATCACCAACGCAATTTCCGGTAACTGGCTGGATGCATTGTCCGGCAAGGTAGCGGGTCTTAACCTGATCCGCTCCAATGGCGGTCCTACCGGCTCTATCAAAGTGATCCTGCGTGGCGAGAACAACCTCACCGGCGAAAATGAAGCGCTGATCGTGGTGGATAACGTGGTGATCAACAGCGGTAGTATGAAGCGTGTAGCCATCGCCGGCGAAAGCTCTTACGGCACCGGCAGCGATAACATGCCTGCGGACTACGGTTCCAGCCTCAATGACCTCAACCCGGAAGACATTGATAACATCACGGTGCTGAAAGGTCCTGCCGCTGCCGCATTGTACGGACAGCGCGCGGCAAACGGTGCGTTGATCATTACTACGAAAGCAGGTACGAAAGGTAAAAAAGGCCTGGGTATCACTGTAACCTCCAATGGTTCGCTGGAAGAAGTAAACCGCTGGCCCGACCTGCAATACCAATACGGTCAGGGTTTGAACGGTGACAACTATTATTCTTTCGGCGGCTCCGAAGATGGTGCTTCTACCAGCGGTACGAGCTCTGCCTACGGTCCTAAATTCGACGGACAAAAGTTTTACCAGTACGATCCCAACACGCAGCTGCGCGGTGAAGAACGTACGCCTTGGGTAGGTCATAAATCGGACGGTGTAAACTCTTACTTCGAAAGAGGTAATACGTTCACAAACTCTGTATCGGTAGATGGAGCAGGCGAGAAAACATCCGGCCGTTTGTCTTTCACGAATGTGAACAACAACTGGATCATGCCCAACACCGGTTACGGTCGTAATTCACTGGCATTCTCTGCCAACACCCGTGTGAACGAAAAATTCCAGGTGTCTACCAAATTGAACTATACCAACAAACGCAGCGAAAACCTGCCTGGTAGCGGTTATGGTAACCAGTCGGTAATGTACTGGTACATCTTCTGGCAGCCGAGCACCAGCATCGATGTACTGCGCAACTACTGGACGAAGGATGCCGACGGCAGGAAGATCAAATATCCTTTCAGCTCTTTCCCAGAAAACCCGTTTGCGATCGCCAACGAGTTCCTGAACAAAATGAACCGTAACAACATCGTAGGTAACGTTACCGCTACTTACAACTTCACCAAGGAACTGAGCCTGATGGCACGTGGATCGGTGGACCTCGCAGGTGAGCAACGCTCACAGCAACGTCCGTGGGATGCCGGTACCAAGCTGCCTTTGGGTAGCATCCGCCAGCAGAACATTTTCTCTTCTGAACTGAGCATGGACTTCCTGTTACGTTATAATAAACAGATCAATAAAGACTTCGATTTCTCTGCAACCCTTGGTGGTAGCCAGCTGAAGAACCTTTATACGAAAGACGAGCTGCGTGCAGACTCCCTGAAAGTGCCTGGCATCTACAAACTGGCCAACGCTGCCGGTCCGTTGATCGCCATGCCGGATAAGAGCAGAATGGCATTTAACAGCTTGTTCTTCCTCATCACCGGTGGTTTCAAAAATATGATCTATGTGGACATTACTGCCCGTGAAGACTGGGCCAGCACGCTGGCGCTGCCAGAGCGTAAAGGTAACTCCGCATTCTTCTATCCATCCGTTAGCTCCAGCTTCATCCTGAGCGAGATCTTCCAGCTGCCGAAACCGATCAGTTATGCGAAGTTCCGTTTGGCTGCTGCGTCTGTAGGTAGCGGCGGACAAGTTCCTTACTACACTTCTTACTTTTATACGGCGCCTCCAACCTTCCCTGGTGGCTTAACCAACCCGACGTTGCTGACCAACGCGGAACTGGAGCCGCTGCGTACCAACTCTTACGAGGCAGGTATCGAAGGTAAGCTCTGGAAGAACCGCGCTGGGTTTGACGTAGCGGTATATACCGGCAGCACGAACAACCAGATCCTGAGCCGTAGGATTGATCCTGCGTCCGGTTGGCCTTCCCAGGTAATTAACGCCGGTAAAGTACGTAACATCGGTGTGGAAGTGGCGTTGAACGGTACCCCCGTAAGCACGAAAGACTTTAAATGGAATACTTCTCTTGTATATTCTGCTAACAGGAACAGGATCGTAAGCATGCCGGATTCGTCGGTAGTTCTGCGTACCGGTCCAGTAGGCGGTGGCCAGATCGTTGCACGCGTTGGCGGCAGCATGGGTGACCTGTATGGTTATGGTTACAAACGTGCCCCGGACGGACAAGTTGTATATGATCCTGCTACCGGTTTCGCTAAACTGTCAGAAGGTGTTATTCACCTTGGTAATACACTGCCGAAAGGTAAACTGGGCTGGACGAACGACTTTACTTACAAACAGTTCCGCCTGAACTTATTGTTCGATGCGCAGTGGGGTGCCGTAGCACACTCGCTCATGCACTACAAACTGGCAGAGCAGGGTAAAATTACCAGCACACTGCCCGGCCGTTACAACGGTATCGTAGGTAATGGCGTAATCGAAGAAGCAGATGGTAAGTACAGGAAGAACGACGTACTGGCTACTGATATCGACTACTACTATCGCTCGCATTTTGGCGTAGACAATGCAGAAGGCAGCACCTTCCGCACTGACTTTATCAAGTTCCGCGAAGCCAGGTTCGACTATACCTTTAAGCCGGCCATGCTGAGAAAGATTGGTATACAGCGCGCCCAGGTAGGCATCTACGGACGTAACCTGGCCGTATGGTCACCTTGGCCGATGTTCGATCCTGAATTTGGTACTATCTCCGGTACAGACATCGTACAGGGTTTCGAGATCGCACAGTTCCCGTCTACCCGCACCTTTGGCTTTAACCTGACTATCGGACTTTAATCCTTAACGCACGATTATCATGAAGAAATTAGCATATATCATTCCGGGCATGGCGCTGTTGGCAGCCACCGTGCTCACTTCCTGCAGGAAGGACTTTGAAGAGATCAATACACACCCGATATCTACACCGGTAGCACTGCCAGAGCAGCTGTTGCCCACCGCGCTGGCCAATACGGTTACTTACAACATGCTGCGTAACCGCAACTTCAATAACGAGTTGATGCAGGTAACGATCGACATGAACGATGGTGACGGAAGAGTGTTTCGCTACGACTTTAACAGGAACTGGAGCGATTACCTGTACACGAACCTGTTCATACAACTCACCAACTTTAAAGACGTATACAAACAGGCGATCGATCCGCTTACATACGATAAAACCTATGTAGGTATTTCCCTCATCAGCCAGGCATGGATCTATTCCATTCTGACGGATACTTATGGCGACATTCCTTTTAAAGAATCGAACCTGGGCAGGGATTCCGGCATTACGGAGCCTAAATTCGATACACAGAAAGATGTGTACTTCGGTTGTTTTACCATGCTGGAAGAGGCCAACAGGCTGCTGAACGGCGCGGCTAACCTGAAAGTACCTGCAGCTGATCCTGTGTATGCAGGTAACGCCGCCAACTGGCGTAAGTTCGGTAACTCCTTGTATCTGCGTATGCTGATGCGTATCGCAGAAAAACCGGAAGTGAAAGACACGGTAGTGAAAAAGATCGCAGAGATCGCACAAACGAAAACATCTACTTACCCGATCATCGGTGCTGTTACAGAATCGGCTATTCTCCGCTGGACAGGCGTTGTGCCCTATGTAAATCCGTACAACACGGTAAGGGAACAGGACTTCCGTTCACCGGCGATCGCCAGCTTCTTTATTGATAACCTGGTGGCATGGTCCGATCCGCGTATCAACATCTCTTTAGGTAGTGATGGTATTAACCGTTGGGGTATCGCGCCTTCGAGCGAGGGCTTCAAGGGCGTACCAAGTGGTTATGAGCCAGGGCAGGGCTACGTAAAGAAATCGTACTTCTATTCCAATACTTCTAAAAAGTCAATGCAAACGGAAGAACTGGGCGGCATGATCCTGAATGCGGCAGAAGTAAGGTTGATCCTTGCTGAAGCTTTTGTAAGAGGTTATATCACTAACAGCAACGCACAAACGTATTACAACGCCGGCGCCCAGTTTGCTATCCAGCAATGGTTGCCAACGTGGACGGTAACCGACTTCCAGGCGTATATGGCTAACATCGACCAGGAGTGGGACGAAACGCTCGACCTGGAAGGTAAGCTGGAAAAGATCCACCTGCAGAAATATTATGCACTGTTTATGTGCGACATGCAACAGTGGTTCGAGTACCGCCGTACCGGTCACCCTGTACTTCCCAAAGGCGGTGGTTTGCAGAATGGTGGTGTAATGCCTGCCAGGATGACTTACCCGATCATGATCCAGTCTACCAACCCGACCAATTACAAAATAGCGATCGCTAACCAGGGGCCGGACGAAATCAGCACGCAAGTGTGGTGGCAGAAAAAATAATCGTGGTATAAACAACAATACTCATCAAGAAATTCAAGATAATGAACCGTTTCTTTAAATATTCCTGCATCCTGGTAGTGGCCGCGGTTGGACTGTTTGCCTGTGAGCAGGAGAAAACTTATCCCGGTGGTGTACTTTCCGATTACATCGCTATGCTGGACCTGCGCCAGATTTACAAAGACAAAGATGTGGTGCTCACCAGAGAAAACATGGCCGGTGCTACCCAGATCGCTGGTGTAGTTGTATCCGATCACCGGGGTGGCAACCTGCCTGCAGGTTTGCTGATGGTGCAGGACTTCCGCCGCCTGAACATGATCCGTGGTATCTCGATCCAGTTGGGTAATGCCGCAGGTGATTATGTTCCGGGCGATTCTATCGAGGTATCGGTAGTGGGTAAAAAATTAACTAAGGTAGATGGCATTCTTCAGTTGGAAGGTGTGCAGGTGTCTGATATCAAAAAGATCGCCAGCAACAAACCCATCCCGGTGAACCGTGTAAACAGCAACCTGTACCTGAAGTTCCCGGATCGTTACGAAAGCGTACTGTCCGTAATCGTTAAAGGTTCCTTCAACCCGCTGTCTAAACCCGGCGATCAGTTTGGTGGCGACTGGATTGTAACCGATGCGTTCGAGAACATCAAACTGCATACAGAAGCAAATGCAGAATTTGCGGATAGCACACTGCCAATGATGGCTAACTATTACGGTATTTTCCTGAATATGGTAAAAGACGGCAAGCCTGATCCGCAGTTCCGTATGCGCCGCAGCAGCGATTTCGTACGGCAGATGGCAGCTACGGAAGCACAACCGATACTCATCACCGGTTTCGTAAGCGACGTATCGGGTGGCGATGGCAACTACGAGTACATTCAGCTGATGGCAACCCGTGATATCGACTTCACCGTAACGCCCTTTTCCTTTGTGATCAATAACAACGCAGGTACTGCACAGCCAATAGGTGTGCCGGCACTGGGTTGGGCTACTGGTAACCAGCGTACGTATAAGATCAACATCAATACGGGATCTGCCAAAAAAGGAACATTCTTCTATGTGGGAGGTGCCAACAAGCTGATCAACGGTCCATCTTCTACCAACATATCAGCCGCTAACTGGGTGCGTAACTATGATTACGTAAACAAAGACGGGGAAGGTTTTGGTGTGAAAAAGAATGGTTGGATGGCCAACAGCGGTAACGCGTTCGGTCTCGCGATATTCGAAGGAACCACTGTAACGGAAGCTTCTGCACCAATCGACGTTATGTGGGTAAGCAGCGGTGGCAGCCTCTTCGCCGGTAACGCCGGTTACCGTGTAGGCAATACCGACTGGTACGATATCAACAACCCGGTAACCCTGGCCCCGCAGCCTTTCTACAGGGCAGGCACCAACACGACCTTCCTGTCGTACAATCCGGAAGATCAGGGCTTCTTCTACATCCTGGGCGGGGAGTACAACCTGGCCCTCCGCAGATGGACTAAAGCCCGTTCTCAAACCAACTGGCTGATGACTAAATCATCCACGCTGTCTGAACTCGAAAGCGATTCGCTGTCGACGAAGCTGAAAGAACAATAATCGCTGGTAATGCTGTGAATAAGCAAGGCCGTCCGGTTTTACCGGGCGGCTTTTTTATTCCTTCAATCTCAGCACCCACACCGTATCCAGACTCTTATCCCTCGTGGAAGCATTCACAAACTTCCCGTCCAGTCGCGTCACCTTGTAAGAAGGGAACACACCCACCGTTTGATAAACCGTGCCGACAGAATCAAGCGATGCCTTGCCTTTACGCGCCGTGTAAATCAAAGGCGCATTGCCTTCCCGCTGCACCGGGCCATTGTAAATAAAATCGAAGCTGTAGCTGTTGATGCGATAGAAGCGAACCGTATCGGTAATGCCCTGGCGATTGAGCCAGCCTGCCGTAGTAGAGCCGCCTTGGTAGGGCAGCAGGTGAGGATAGAAAAAGATATTCAGGAACAACGCCAGTGCAATGGATGCAACAGCGCCATTCGCTACCAGTTGCTCGTAGCTGCGCAGGCGGTACCACATAAAGGCTGCCAAAGCCGTAACCGCAAAGTAGATCGGCCACCCTGGCCCGCGGAACAAGACATTGATCGCTGCCGCTAATACAATAATGATCAGCGAAACGACCCGCTGTGTAGCCAGTACAGCTTTCGTGCGTTGCAGGCTTACCAGCCACGCTGCCAGTAACACCGCGAAGTACGGAAACAGGATATTGAGATAATGCGGTAGCTGAAATCGTGATAGCGAAAATACCAGCATCGTAAGCAAACCTGCCCCTAGCGAAATCCATTCCGTACCCTGGCGCAGGCGGCGTAAACGGACAAAGATGGCGGCGTACAGTAATAAACTGAAGGGCAGGAAGGCCCATAACAATGTATGTAAAAAGAAGAAAGGATCGCCTTTACCTTTGATCGGCCCTGTGTTGAAGAAGCGACCGAACTGACTGTCCCACAAAAAGAAGCGGATGCCCGACACCTGCTGCCGGCCGAAAACGACCTTGTCGGGTTGTGCGTCGAACTGTGCGTACAGGCAGTATAATTCAGGGAGGGTGAATACGAACGTGAGTATCAACCACAGGTACCATTTAGGCCGCCACAATTGTTTCCAGTCGCCCGTCATGCCCCAGTGAAGCAGCATGCCGCCACCGATAGGGATGAGTACGAACGGGCCTTTGGTCATGAGTGCGAAGGCGGCGAACAGTGAGGCCAGTACGATCTTTTCCTTTACCAGGTAATAGGAGGTGGCAATGAGGAAAAGCGTGAGGTATGGTTCCGCACGTACGTCGTTAGCACTGATGATCGCGTGTAACGCACACAGGTAAATGAGTGCAGCCGGACGGGCGACCGCATCTCCATAAAAATGTTTCGCGAACAGGTAAGTATAGCGTGCACCGGCCAGCCAGCAAAGGAATGCAGGCAGCTTCCAGGCGAAGGCGTTCATGCCGAAAAGGTGAAAGCTGGCAGCGCCGAGCCAGAAGGGAAGATGTGGCTTATCGAGCCAGTCGGCCCCGTCTGCATACAAATTGATCCAGTCGCCGCGTAAGACAATCTGTTTGGCAATGCTGGCGTACAACGCTGCATCGGGTTCCATCAGTGGGGTGAATAACCCTGGTACCAGCGACGCAATAACAGCGGCAATAAACCAGGGATAGTACTTTTCAAAGGACGTTTGTTGCATAGGATACTAAGATACAGTATCCAGCTGGTTTCTTTTGCGTAAGCGAATGCCGGATCTGTCCCACCATGCAAACAACCGCGATACCAGGAAGCCGGTGAGTACACCAAACGCCGCACCGCCGAGTATGTCTAGCGGGTAGTGTTTGCCTACGTACACCTGCGCATAACATACGAGCAAGGCCCATATCCATACCCAGTTCCAGTACAACCTGCGTATGCCCATCTGCCGCATGGCGAAGAACCAGAAGGCAGCCAGGGCAAAGTGATTGGAAGCATGTGAAGAAGGAAATCCATACCGCCCGCCGCAACCGATCAGCTGGTGAAGGTATAGCACCAGGTCGTCATTATGACACGGGCGCTCGCGTTGAAAGAAGGGTTTAAAAATGCTGGCACTGCCATAATCGGCAATAGCAAAGCAGATAAGGGTGCCTACCAGGAAAGCTACCGCCTTGTTTGGCCGGTGGCGTATCACGAAGTAAAGTACAAATGCATATAAGGGCACCCAGGTGAGTGCATTGCGTAGTAACAACATCACGGGATCCAGCAGTTCCACGTTTCCAAAATGGTGTATGCTGATAAAAAGCGTCTCATCCAGCTGCTGCAGCCAATCCGTCCAGGTCATAACAGGTGTTGTAAGTAGTTTAAAGATCATGGTTGAAGTTTGCCAAAAGGTTACGGGAACATGAAAAAAACGTTATATCGAGTCCTCCCGCGCCTGTTGATCTCTTTTGGTCTTCAATACAGGATCGTCTGTTACCTCGGGAGGCAGTATTTCCTCTTTGTCCTGCCGGTTCCGGCGGGCAAGGAAAATCACTAAAGCGATGGCGGCTATAGCCACTGTAAGTATCAAAGGCCAGTTCATGATAAGAAGCGCGCATCAATCGTACCAGTAATAGCCGTACTTGCTACAACGCCGCCCGCGCCGGCACAAAGTTTATATAAGGTTAACATTCAGGTCTGCAGCGAAAACGTCTTTGGGGAGAAACGGGTACAACCTGTGTGCTGCCCTGCACCGGTGGATGTTTTCGTAAAAAGTCATCAAGCCCACAAGATTTAACGGCTTTTCACGTTTAATACGATACCTTTAATCTACCTAACATTCCCCTGAGATGAAGCAACTATTATTCCTGTTATGTTTTAGCCCGTTATCATTACTGGCCCAACAACCTGCGATCACTTTCCGCGCCCCCCAGGCTACCTCCGGCAAGGTAAAAGTGGAGTATCCTGTAGACGGTAAGTATTTCTTTATCATGCGTACGGATACTGCTTTAAACCAGAAGGGTGAGCTGGTATGGCGTAATACAGAAACCACTCCTTCGGAGTTCAGCTTCGAGTACAAGGGTAAAAAGTATACCCTGTTCGTAAAGCCCGGTAAATCTTATACCATTACCGACCAGGGCGAAGGTGCTGATCGCACGTTCAGTATTACCGGCCCTGATGCTGCTGCCCAGGAGGCATTCAGCCGTATTAAGTTTCCTTTTTACGAGGAACTGGCATATAGCCGTTACCGCGCGCTCGATTCATCTTTCGCCAACAATGAAGCACTGTTACGGAAGGATATTGACAGTGTGATGGCCCCTTTCAAAACATTACTCGCCGGTAAGCAGATGGAGCAGGCCTTTTACGATCACGTGTACGATCATGTGCGGGCATTTTATGCGAATGTGATGCTGAGCGTCGCTTATTCTTATGTGGGAAAGGCGGTCCCGTACAAAGACAGCATTGGCTATGATGCTGCAAAATGGGCGCAGATCAACGAATATTTCCAGCGTGCGTTTGCCATCGCCGACCCGCACGACCTTCGGCTGCAGAAGGTGAACACGGTATACTGGTATACGTTTACGAACATCAACCTGTATCTCAAATACATAAAGCCCGCGCACGATGGCACCCTGGTGCCTTTCAGTCCAGACGAGCCTGAGTACCAACGCCAGTACGACATTGTCAGCCGCTTTCGTGATCCTGAACGGGAGTTTCAAACGGCCAACCTGCTATCGTTCGCGATGCTGCAGGGTTCCCGTGATAAGCAGCTTCTCGGCTGGTACGAAACTTTTAATGATATGTACCCCAATAACCCGTACGCCGCCCGCCTGGCGCCAGGTGTAGCGGCCGTGCGTGACTACCAGGACAAAATAGCACAGGACTTTAAACCCGGACAAAAGTTCCTGGAAGATGCGGCTTCTGTGAACACCATCGCGGAACTGGGCGCCAGGTTCAAAGGCAAAACCATCTACCTCGACCTCTGGGCGAGCTGGTGTGGCCCCTGTAAAGCCGAATTTGCCTATACGGGTGACGTAAAGAAATTCCTGGCTGAAAAAGGCGGCACAACGCTTTACCTATCGATCGACAACGAAGGAGCCGAAAAGAAGTGGAAAGAAGCGATCAAATATTATAACCTGGAAGGCTATCACCTCCGTGCCTCCGAAAAGCTCTCGGAAGACATCCGCAGGCAGTTTGGTAAAAACGGCAGCCTCTCCATTCCCCGTTACGCTATCATAAAAGACGGCGAACTGGTGGTAAACGATGCCAAACGTCCCAGCGCCGGCAAAGCCCTGATCGACCAGCTGGCGCCTTATTTCTAGCATTTCCTGTAACGTTATCATAAGCCCGTGCAGTCGCACGGGCTTTTTTTATGCTTGTCGGCATGTGTTGCCGCTCCAGTCTTCCCGCTCACTCAAATCGTTAAAATAACATCACCTTTTCTCCACCTAATAACCATCCTATAGGCAGGATAGCTACATCCTCCGACCATCCATGCTACATCCTAGGTTCACCCTAGGCTTATCATTCGTTCATCTTAGGTTCATCCTAGGCTCATGAACGAAGGTTGAACGAAGGTTGAACCTAGGTTGAGCCTAGGATGAACCTAGGGAGCAGGGAGGATCCAGCAACTATCCTTATAGGATGTTACCACCAGCGACGTACAGGGCACAAAAAAAGCCCGCACTATGGCGGGCTTTACGATTCATTTGTATGATTTACAACTCTTTAGTTGTATTTAATTTGATGGTTTTGGCCTGGTTACCCCGCAGTTTAATGTTCAGCATCTCTACGATCAGCGAGAAGCCAAGGCAGGAGTAGATAATGCTCTTGCTCACTTCCTGGTGGAAACCGCTGGCGATCAATACCACGCCGATCACGATCAGGAAGGAGAGGGCCAGCATCTGGAGGGTAGGCTGTTTGTTAATGATACGGGTAACAGGGCCGGCGAAGAGCATCATCACGCCGATAGACACAATTACGGCGATGATCATCACGAGTACATTGTCTACAAGACCTACAGCAGTCAAGATCGAGTCGAAGGAGAACACGGCGTCTACCAGTACGATCTGGAAGATCACGGCGCCAAGGCTCTTGAACTTTTTGGAGCCTGGCTGATCGGCTACATGGTGTTCCTGTAATTTATGATGTATTTCCAGGGTGCTTTTAACGATCAGGAAGAGGCCGCCCGCGAGCAGTATGAGGTCTTTCCAGCTGAGGGCGATCACGACGCCTTTCAGCCATTTAAAGGAGATAACGGGGTCCACAAGGCCGATGATCCAGTTAATGCAGAGCAGTAGACCTACCCTGAAGATCATCGCCAGGGCCAGACCAATGATGCGGGCCTTACGCTGCTGGTGTTCCGGCAGCTTGCCGGCTACGATAGAAATGAAAATGACGTTATCGATACCCAGTACAATTTCCAGGAAACATAACGTGACGAGGCTGATCCATACTCCTGGATCGGCAAAATTAGGGACGATGAACTCCATGTGTGTAGTGTAATTTTTTAATATAAGGCGCAAAAATCAACCCAAATTTCTACAAAGTGCATTAGAAACTGGTAAGAAATACGCCGTTGCCCGTAAAAAATACATAATTCACCCCACAAAAAGCGACAGATACCAAGCCTCACCCCCGAATCAGATCAAAAAACTGCATCTTTGCAGCGCCTATACCAACACGATGAACGCAAATACACCCGCAAACCTCACAGGTCGCTTAGCCCTTTACTTACTGATGGCATTGATCTGCCTGCCCGCTTTTGCTAAGGCCCAGGAGGCGTTTTTACCTGTCATCACGGATTCGGTGTACCTGAAGGCGCAGGCCGGCAGCTACGGCGATCGCTACAAACAGCGGATGAAGCTGCTGCCCAGCAAACACCGTAACGACTACCAGGAGATTTACAACAGCCGCTGGGAGCACGTGCAGCAGGTGTTCGATAAACGGGAAATCTACACCGATAAAAAGGCCATGGCGTACATGGACCGCCTGCTCACCACCATTCTGCAGGCCAATCCACAGCTGGATGCCAGCAACATCAAAGGTTACTTTTCCCGTTCCGCTGTACCCAACGCATCATACATCGGGGAGGGCATCTTCCTGTTCAACCTCGGTCTGCTCGATAAAATGGAGAACGAAAGCCAGGTGGCCTTCGTCATTTGCCACGAGTTGGCGCACTACTACCTGCAACACAGCGAAAACAGCATTCGCACGTACGTAGAAACGGTGAACAGTCCCGAAATGCAGCGGGAATTAAAGAACATCAAACGATCAGAATACGGCAGAAATGCCCGCCTCGATAAACTTGCCAAAGGCATCCGCTTCAATAGCCGCCGTCACAGCCGCGACCACGAAGCGGAAGCCGACTCTATGGCGATAGTACTGCTGAAACGCAGCCCGTTCGCAGCCTCTGAAGGACTCACCGCCCTGGCTTTGCTGGACCGGATCGACAGTTCGTCTGTAGACATGGCCACCTGTCTGCCCAAAACCTTTGACGCCGCCGCATACCCTTTTAAACCGAAATGGATAGCGAAGTCCAGCGGACTGCTCGGCGGCCATGCCACCCTCAAACGCGACGCCGCCATGGCCGACTCGCTTAAAACCCACCCGGACTGCTCCCAGCGCATCAAGCTACTGGCACCGGCGGTAAACGGCGATACGAAAACGAGTAAGAATCCACTGGACGCCACCACGTTCGCGGAACTGCGCGCCCGCGCCGGACGGGAAGCGGTGGCCTTCACCTGGGAAAATAAGCAGTACACCAACTGCCTGTACCTGCTGCTGGAACAACTGCAACATAAACCTGCCGACCCGTACCTGGTTACCCAGATGGGGCAGGTGTTTAACGCCTGGCATGCCGCGCAGCGTAGCCATACCTTGTCGAGGTATACCGATTCGCCATCGCCTTATAATGATCCCAACTATAACACGCTGGCGCAGTTCGTACAGAACCTGTACCTCGAAGATGTGGCCGCCGTAGGATATCACTACCTGGCGAAGTTCCAGTCGCAATTATCGCAGCATGCGCCTTACAACGAAACTTTAAAAGAAAGTACCCGAATCCTCCAACAATAAAAAAATGATTAAATCTCCTTTCATGAAGAAACATAGCCTGCTACTGCTGTTAATGCTGTGCACCTGCAGCCTGTTTGCGCAACTCAAGATCGAAAACGTTTACTCCGTTAAACTCCGCAACTCCGGCGTTATTTCCGAAAAAGGCCAGGTTAAAGGCTACTTCTTTTTTTACCAGAGCGATAAGATCGACAAACGTACGAACGAGTATACCGTACAGGTGGTAGATGAAAACCTCAATAAAGTACAGGACATCAAGTTCCAGGACGGTCGCGACCTTACTTTGCTGGAGGCTGCCTATAACGGTAACACGCTGGCCTTCCTCTACAAAAACAGCGAGAACAAAACCCTCGATATGAAGATTTACTCTATTGAAGGCAAACTGAAATTTACCTACACCGCCCCTTACGATAAAAAGAGCGAAGCCTGGATGAAACAGGTGGAAGAGCTGGCCCAGAGCGATAACGGTCTTAACAGTTCCGTATTTGACGTAGGTCAGTACGGTTACGTGGCCGTGGTACCGGTAATTGACGGTAAAGAGCGCACCTTCGAGGTAAGGTGTTACAACGACAAAAAGAAAAAACACTATACCTATCGTTACGACGATGGCAAATCTAAATTCTGCGTTGGTGAGTTTATCGGCGCTACAGACAGCCTGGCGTTCTTCACCGTGATGAAGAAATCGGGTACTTTGTCCTGGAACCTGAAGAAGTCGGTAGTAGCTATCAACTTCGTGAACAGCAGAAGAGCGTTCGAGCTCACGCCGGATATCGGGGACTATCGCATTACGCCTACCAACGTACTGCCACAAACCACACCGGGCAAAATCAGCCTGCTGGGTGGTTACTATGAAAGCGATGAAAACGTGATCTGGGATGCACCGCGCGGCATGGCGATCGTAGATCTTGATCCCAAAGGTAATGTGCTGAACTCTGTAGTATGTTCCTACGATACCGAATTGTCGAAGTTTCTGCCGGTGGGCGCGAAAGGTAAGATCAAAGATATCGGCTTCCTGTTCGTACACAAAGCGCTCGCTATGCCCGATGGCGGCTACACCCTTATTGCTGAAGGTTTCCGCAAAAAAGTAAGTGCAGGTAAAATAGCCCTGGCCGCAGTTGCGGGAGGTGGTAACTTCACTAACCTGGAAATAACCGACCTCGTAATGATGCGTTTCGACAATGGCTTCGGTCTTAAATCCGTAGACGTGTTCGATAAGAAAATGAACGTGGTTAGCCCGCGCGGTATGGACCTGGTAAGCCCGCAAATTGCCGCGATGGCCGTGAAAGGCATGGGCGGTTTCGACTATGAGTTTACCACCGGCGAGGAAGATAACTCCACCTTTAACGTTTGTTTCTCCGATTACGAAAAGAGCAGCGAATACAAAGGCCGCACTTTCAACACTGTTCGTTTTAACGGCACTAAATACAGCACCGATAAAATTGAGCTGAAGAGTAAAGCCAGCGAGATGGTAGTGTTACCCGCGAAGGCCGGTCACGTAATGATCTACGAATACTTTAAGAAAACAAAGAGTCTCGAACTGAGGATTGAGAAACTAGGATAATGAGAACGGCCGCACTTCAGGGTGCGGCTTTTTTTATGCCGTAAACTTCACCGTAAACACATGCCGCTCATCCGCATAATCATACTTCACCTTCCAGCCATTGGTCAGGCATATCTGCTGTACGATCGCCA
This sequence comes from Chitinophaga horti, assembly GCF_022867795.2. NCBI lineage: Bacteria > Pseudomonadati > Bacteroidota > Chitinophagia > Chitinophagales > Chitinophagaceae > Chitinophaga > Chitinophaga horti. Next base: position 1,265,564 of record NZ_CP107006.1, read on the forward strand.
GTCCGAGCCCGGTGCTTTGCAGATTGCCGCGGCCTTTGGAGAAACGGTCGAACAGTCGCTCGGGTGCGAAGTCGAGCGGGGCGCCGTTGTTGCTGATGTGCAGACTTTTATGGTCGGAGGTGATGCGGAGCGTGCCGTTTTCTGGCGTGTATCGTAAAGCGTTGGAATATAAGTTGGATATCATTACCTCGGCCAGGTAAGGGTTGCATTGCAACGTGGCATGGCCGATCTGCATCACGACGTTAATTTGTTTGGCGGCGAACAGGTCTTCCATCAGGAGATACTGTTGTTCCAGCAGATCATGGAGGGCGACCGGCCGCCTGTCCGCAAAAGCATTATTGTCAAGCTTAGCTAATAATAACAAATTACGGTTCAGTTTCTTCAGCCGCTCTACGCCCGTGCGGGCCTGTTCAATGTGTATGGCCATTTCTTCGTTTACAGGAAACTGGCTGATGCGATCGAGTTTAGACTGGATAATACCGAGTGGCGTTTGCAGTTCGTGCGAAGCGTTCTCAGTAAACTCACGCAGGGCGCGGTATTCACGCTGGCTACGGTCTGCCAGCTCTTTGAGGGAACGCTGCAGGTCCTTAAATTCCCGGATGGGGGAGTCGTATAACTTCAGCTTCTCGGGCGAGCTTACCGAGTATTGCCGCAGGCTATCGAGATTGAGGAAGAAGGGCGACCATATTTTACGGCTGTTAAAATAGTTGATCATTGCGCCGGAGAGGAGGAGCAGTCCGGCCGTGATGAGGAAAGTAAGGGAGATCGTGAACATGTATTTATCCCAGCCGATGTAATTCGTCATCGCCCGGATGCGGTAGTTACGTCCCCCGAACTCCCTTATCACATCCATGTAGTAATAGTTTTCATAGTCGCCCTGCTGGCGATCGTGCAGTACTACGTTGCCAAAAACGGGCTCACTGTTCGCGGGAGCGGTTGTCGGCGTGATTTGTGTAAACGGGTAGCCCGGAGGTTTGCCAACCTTTACATATTCCGCCGCCAGCCTCGTTTCCAGCGCAAGGTGTTCGCGCATTTCCGTCGTTACCTGGTTTTGCAGTACCAGGTATAACGTGATGCCTGTAATGATAAGCACCAGCACCGAGGCTATGATGAAGTCGCGCGTGGTGCGGTGCAGCAGCTTCATCAGTGCCTGAAATTTATAGCCCATGCCGTACACCGTTTTGATGTAGGCATGACCGCTTTGCGGCGTGATCTTTTTCCGGAGATTCATGGTGTGTACATATACCGTATCGAAGCTGTCGGCCATATCGTAATGGTCGCCCCAAAGGTGTACAGCGATCGATTGTTTGCTCACCACCCGGTTTTTGTTCACGATGAAATAGAGTAACAATTCATATTCTTTCCTGGTGAGATTCACCTCTTTGTCGTCGATATGCACCACTTGCGCCACCGTATCGATGCGCAGGTCATCGATCACGATCTCGTTCTGACCGTTAAACGATTTGCGGCGCAGTAGCGCGTTGATGCGGGCATTGAGTTCTTCCAGGTGAAAAGGTTTGGTGATATAATCATCCGCTCCCATTGCCAGTCCTGAAATCTTGTCTGTAAGCGAATCCCTGGCAGAAACGATCAACACCCCGGCATCACTTTTACGGGCTTTCAGCAGTTCGAGCAATTCGAGGCCGTTGCCGCCGGGCAGGGAAATATCGAGTACTACCGCGTCGTACGTGTACGCGTTCACTTTGATTTCGGCATCATTAAAATCAGTAGCTTTCTCACAACGGTAGCCTTGTTCGGCCAGGTAATTCTCCATCTCTTCCAGTAGCAGGGGTTCGTCTTCGACTAACAGTAACTTCATAAGTGCAATTATAATCCCCAAAATAGTAAAACTATTCATTTTCAGGCACCCTAACACCTTTAGAATTAATTAAGAATCGACCGATAGCTTTGTCCCGATTGTGATGATCTGTTACTTCTTTTAATGGGAAGATAACCCCAAAGCAGGAGCCTGGCAGACGCCGGGCTTCACTGTTTGCGGGAGAGACGATCCTGGTGGATACTGGTCGGTTTGTGAAACGTGTTGGTTCACTTATGTAACCAGCCAAATGCCGCTGGCCATCCCCAGTTGCGGCTCCCTTCAGCTGCATCGCTTCCGTCAACTAATTATTCTTGCCCCTTTCCACCAATCCACCTACCTTTGTAATTCATCAGATGATATGATGATTTGACTATGATCGTAAAGAAGTCACTGGCAGACGAAGTAGCAGCACGTTTACAGGAACAGATCTCGCTTGGGCAGTACAAGCCAGGCGAAAAGCTGCCCATTGAGCCGGAGTTGATGAAAGCCTTTGGGGTGGGGCGCTCCACTGTACGGGAGGCCATCCGCATATTGGTGAATACCGGTTTGCTGCGCGTACAGCAGGGCGCGGGCACCTTTGTAGATGCATCCACCGGAAATAAAGAACCCATTTCCCAGCGCTTACGGCGCGCCAACGCTGCCGAGCTGGATGAGGTACGTCAGCTTGTGGAGTTAAAGATTGCGGAAAAGGCAGCCTTGCATCATACACCGGAACACCTGGCCGTTATGAAAGCCGCCCTGCGCGATCGCAAAGCGGCTGCAAGGGCGGGAGAGAAGGAGGCCTGCGTGGATGCCGATATCGCCTTTCACGTTGCCATCGCCGAAGCGGCCGGGAACCAGGTGCTGGCAGACCTGTATAAAACGGTGTCGGTGCACCTGCGGGAGTGGTTCCTGCAAACGCATGGAGATACATCTTCCTTTATCGAAACACAACCACTGCACGAGCAGTTGTTGAAGCATATTACGGACGGGGAGGCGAAGAAGGCCTGGAACACCGCGTCTAAAATCATTTCTTGGCATTAAATACAGTTTTATGAAAGATACATCCGTATCTGTGGCTGCGGAGCCAGCAAAGCCGGTGCAGCAGACCGTTTTCTCCATTTTATTCTCTATCAGTTTTGCGCACCTCGTCAACGATATGCTGCAGTCGGTGATCCCTTCTGTATATCCCATCTTTAAAGAGAAATACCATCTAAACTTTACGCAGATCGGGTTGATTACGCTGGTGTACCAGCTGACCGCCTCGTTGCTGCAACCGCTGGTAGGTGTGTATACCGACCGCAGGGCGAGGCCGTATTCTTTACCGGTAGGTATGGCATTTACCCTTACTGGCCTCATCGCGCTGGCGTTTGCCAATAGCTTTTACAACATCCTGTTCTCCGTTAGTTTCATTGGCATCGGCTCATCGATATTTCACCCGGAGTCGTCGCGCGTAGCACACCTGGCATCTGGCGGAAAGAAAGGTCTGGCACAGTCCATCTTCCAGCTGGGCGGTAATGCCGGCAGTGCGATCGGCCCCTTGCTGGCAGCGTTGCTGGTAGCGCCGTACGGACAAATCAGCATTGCCTGGTTCTCGATCGTAGCGTTGGCCGGTATACTCGTGTTATCGCGCGTATCGGCGTGGTACGGCGCTCACCTGGCGGAGAAGGCTGCTCGTAACGCACCATTGCTCGTGTCGCCGTTCTCGCGTGGCAAGGTGATCATGGCGCTGAGCATACTGATTGTGCTGATCTTCTCGAAGTATTTCTACATGGCCAGCATGAGCAGTTATTATACCTTCTTCCTGATCGATAAGTTCCATATCACGACACAGCAATCGCAGGTATACCTCTTTATCTTCCTGGGCGCGGTGGCGGCGGGCACCTTTATTGGCGGGCCGCTCGGTGATCGTTTTGGCAGGAAATACATCATCTGGTTTTCTATCCTGGGCGCTGCCCCGTTCACCCTGTTACTGCCGTACGTTCCCCTGTTCTGGACCGCCGTTTTATCGGTGGTCATCGGCGTGGTGATCGCATCTGCCTTTAGTGCGATACTCGTGTATGCTACCGAGTTAGTGCCAGGTAAAGTAGGAATGATTGCCGGCCTGTTTTTCGGCCTCGCCTTCGGGATGGGCGGCCTGGGCTCGGCGGTGCTGGGTAAGCTGGCTGACCTTACGAGCATTGCTTATGTATTTGCAGTGTGCGCGTACCTGCCGCTTATCGGCATACTTACCGGACTATTACCGAACATAGAACGAAAATACAAAGCATAAATTTAACAGCGCCGGCAGTTTGCCGGCGTTTGTTTTTTTATATATTTGGTGCCAAATTGATAGCCCATCCTATGAAAAGATTATTCCTGCTCGCTTGCGGTCTGCTCGCCGTAACTTCCTTATTCGCACAGGGTAAAACCAGGTATCCGCCCGTAGCATTGGATACTATGACACAGTTTTTTTCCGACGACTCCTGGACCGAATCCGTATCTGTCATCGCTTTGAAACAAAAGGACAGCACTGGTGAGGTAACCACCTTCACCAAACGAGGTTTTTACTACGCCGAAGTGTTTAAATACAATGGCACACCGGCCAAACGTCCGAAGCCCGCGCAGGTATTGAAGTTTTACGCCAGCGCCATCAAAAAGCAAAAAGGAAAAGTCATTTACCAGGACGCGACCCGCCTCGACGCACAAATCCCGGCCGAAGGCTGGTCATACTGGATTAACGTCGCCATCATGGAAGATGGCCGCACGAAACTGATTATTTTGTCCGATGCGACGCCGCCGGTGGTGGATGAGGTGCCGGTGGATGGTTAGATTTCGGTGCCAGTCCTTTAACTTCGCAACTATGTACGATATCGATTGGCTGAAGGCGCAGCAAGACAGTAACGCCACCCTGAAATACATATTCTTCTGGGGCCACACTCCCCGGCAGGCCGATGTGGTAGACCAGTCGTGCTTCAGCCAGTGGTATCCATCTCCTTTTGAAGCAGATGGACATACTTACAAAACCGCCGAACACTGGATGATGGCACAGAAGGCCTTGTTGTTCAATGATACTGCCGCTTTCGAAAAGATCGTGGCCTGCCGCACCCCGGCTGAGGCCAAAAAGTTAGGCAGAGAGGTGTTAGGTTTCGATAACGATGCCTGGAACGCGGCCCGTTTTAATATCGTCGTAGCCGGTAACCTGCATAAGTACCGGCAGCATCCTGAGATGGGCGCGTTCCTCAAAAACACGGGCAGCCGCATCCTGGTAGAAGCCAGCCCGGTAGATAACATCTGGGGTATTGGCATGGCGAAAGATCATCCGGGTGTGATGAACGTACACAACTGGAGGGGACTGAACCTGCTTGGTTTTGCCCTGATGGAAACGCGGGATCAGTTGTAGTTACATCACCCTCTGATGCCACTTGAAACAACCCATAAAATATAATCCTCAATATGTATCTTTAGCCCACATCCCGGTTTTAAACCCTTTAAGTCTTGAATTTAAAAAAACTGGTGAAGGTTTGGTGCTAAACGAAGGTGCTGTATATAATGAGCCGGAATTGCTGGAGGCCATCGCAAGGGGCGACGGAGCCGCTTTCAGAGTGGTATTCGATCGCTATTGGGGTAAAATTCATGCCATGGCGCTCGCCTACACGAAGTCTGCCGCGATGGCGGACGATGTAGTGCAGGATGTATTCGTAAAAATATGGGTTAAACGGGCCGACCTGCCCGCGGTTCAAAAATTCGACAGTTACCTGTTTATTACCGGCCGCAACGAGATCATCAGTGCCTTACGCAAAAAAGTGGCGCATCTCCCGCTTGAATCGCACTTGCATGAAAGTTTACCCGGCGACGTGCCTGTACCCGACGAAGTACTTTCGCTAAAGGAATCGCAGGAGCTGATCAGCCGCGCGGTAGCACTTCTACCGCCCCAGCAGCAGCGCATTTACCAGTTAAGCCGCAAAGAAGGCCTCTCTCAGCAGGAAATCGCGGCGCAACTGAACATCTCTGTGTCGACCGTTAAAGTGCATATGAACAAAGCACTTCACACTATTAAACATTATCTCCACACCAATACCGATAAGGGTACCATGCTTTGGTGGCTGGTGCTCACGATCATTGCCCGGTAAATTCCACTGATATTCATTCGGCTTTTGCATGTATTTACCTGCGGAAGCGTCATCCGTGTGTAGCCCGAAAAAAAAGTTAGCGGCCGGCTAATACCTGGACGTTTTTCCCGCGTCTTTAAGGTGCGGACTATTCAAAAAGCGACTATGCAACCAACACTGGAAGATCTACTTGCCAAATACCTGGCCGACGAATTGCAGCCGGCGGAGCGGGACACGTTCCATCATATGCTGCAATCTGCCGCGCACCAGCAGGAGTTGGAAGTATTGATCGATGCTGCTTTTCGTGATAATGCCTTTGCACCTACGACGGATGCTGTGCGGGGCGAAGTGTTATTTGGTAAGATCATAGCAGCTGCCCGCCCGCCCGTACGCAGGATGCGTTGGTGGCGTTACGCGGCGGCTGCCATATTACTGGGCGCCCTGGCCTTTGGAGCCTGGCAGTGGGAGCTTGGGGGGCAGCACAGCCGACTGGCTACCGGTACAGTCATCGTGCCGGGCAGCAGTAAAGCGCAGCTGACACTTGGCAACGGCACTGTGGTAGAGCTGGACAGTACTGGCCGCCAGGTAATCGTGCAGGGTATTCGTCAGCACAACGGTCAGCTGGTATACGATGGCGGCGGTACAGCGGAGGGATACAACACCCTTACCGTACCCCGGGGCGGTCACTTCGAGGTGAGTTTGCCCGATGGCAGTCATGTATGGCTTAATGCCTCCTCTGTTTTGCGTTACCCGGTATCCTTTTCGGGCAGCGAGCGGCGGGTAGAACTGCAGGGACAGGGATTTTTCGAGATCAAACCAAATAGCAGCCAACCTTTTAAAGTAATGGTGAATGACATGGCCGTGGAAGTACTCGGTACCAGTTTCGATATTATGGCCTATACCAATGAAAGCCAGGTAAGCGCCACCCTGGTGTCTGGCGCGGTAAAAGTGAGCAGGAACGGAGCGCAGGTGGTTTTACGGCCCGGGCAGCAGGCGGTGCTGGCCCAAACGGGTGCCATTTACACGGTGCCCGAGGTAGATGTGGCTACAGTAACCGCGTGGAAAACAGGTTTCTTCGAATTTACGGATGTGGAGCTGCCGGTGATCATGCGCCAGCTGGAACGCTGGTACGATGTGGATGTAAAGTACGACCAGGCACCGTTGCATGAAAAATTCGCCGGCCGCGTAAGCCGTCATCTTCCGATCACCAGCGTACTGGCCATGCTGGAAAGCGATAAAGTAAAATTCACCATCTCGGGTCGCGAACTGATCGTAACGTCTAAATAAAACCAACTGTATGCATATAAGCTGAACAAACAACCATTAATGGAGTGCATAAAAAAACGGAAGTGCGCTAACACTTCCGCCACAACTTTGATACTCCTTTCGAACGTCCTGACAGACTTTTTTCAGAAACTATCAAAATCAACCAAAAGTATGACTTTTACCTTAACGGGAAAAGCCCCCTGGCTATGGGGAGTAACGACCAAAATCTATAGAGTGATGAAAATTACCGCTCTGCTATTACTGGCTGCCTGTTTACATGTAACTGCAAGCAGCTTTGGCCAGAAAGTAACACTATCCGTAAAACGTGCGCCGCTGCAAAAGGTATTGATAGAAATATCACGACAAACGGGCATTTCCATTATTTGTAACGAAACCATCAGCCAAAGTGTAGGTCCGGTAAGCCTGGACGTGCGAAATATGCCGCTTGGCGATGTGATATCCTTATGCCTAAACGGTAAAGCGGTAGGCGTGGTGACGCCAGACAACAGCATCCGCATTAAACCATCTTCCGACCTACATGCACATGAACAGGTAGTGGCAGACACGTCGCTGTTGCTGAAGGGACGAGTGGTGATGCAGGATGGAACGGGCATGCCGAATGCTACGGTGATGCCCGTACGCACGGGCGGGCAAGGGACACAAACCGATGCCTCCGGCTATTTCAGCCTACGTGTTCCAAACGCGCAAACGTCTGTAGCAGTGAGTTTTGTTGGTTTCACAACGGAGGTGATGGCGGCCTGGCCGCCGGCTGTTACAAAGGTGATCACGCTTAAGGCAGCCGTACGTACCATGCAGGACGTGGAAATCCGTACCGGCATGTTTACGCGCAGCAAACAGACATTCACCGGGGCCGTGGCTTCCTTTTCGGGGCAGGAACTAAAGGCGATCGGCAATAACAATATTATTCAAAGCCTGCGTACACTGGACCCCTCGTTCATCATCGCGGTCGATAATCTGCAGGGTTCCAATCCCAACCAATTGCCTAAAATAGAAATGCGGGGTAAAACCAGTCTGACCACCACTGAAGTGCGAGACCAGTTTTCCAGCGACCCGAACCAGCCTTTGTTTATTCTAAATGGGATGGAAACCAGCCTGCGTCAAATTATGGACCTGGACATGAACCGGGTGAAGTCGATCACGTTGCTGAAAGACGCGTCGTCAACCGCACTTTATGGGTCGCGTGCGGCCAATGGAGTGCTGGTGGTGGAAACCACGCCTCCGCAGCCGGGCCGCATGAGTGTTTCTTATACAGCCGACCTGCGCTGGGAAATTCCCGACCTGCACGATTATAATATGATGAATGCCGCCGAGAACCTTGAATTTCAGCAATTGGCGGGCATGTACCTCGATGGTACCCACCTCAATAGCATTTACCTTGCCCGCCAGTACAATGAGCGGCTGGCAGCAGTGAAGAGCGGTGTAAATTCTTACTGGCTGAACGTGCCGGTGAGGAATGCGTTCAGTAACGGGCATTCGCTGCGGGTATCCGGCGGTAGCCAGGAGTTTCAGTACGGTGTTGCCGGCAGCTACCGGAAACAGGATGGGGTCATGAAAGGAAGTGGCCGCGATACCTGGAGCGGTACGGTAGACCTGAGTTATCGTCATAAGAAAATAAATGTGACTAACCAGACGTATATCAACGGCTATAACGCAGACGAATCGCCTTACGGCTCTTTTAGTACGTTCGTGCGTGTAAATCCTTACTACCGCAAAACGAGGCCCGATGGGAGTTTAAATACAGACAAATACCTCGAAGTGTACCAGGCGGCCAGGGGATCGGCCGACTTCAGACTGGATACGGTGCGCGTCGCCAATCCACTTTACAATGCCACACTTAATGCTAAAAATAACAGCCAGAGCTTTAATGTACAAAACAACCTGAACCTGCTGTACGACATTTCGCCGGAACTGCGCCTCTCCGGTGGGCTGCAGCTTACGAAAGGTATTACGACCAATATCGTGTTTACGCCATCTGCCAATACGATGTACGACCAGGTGGATGTATTCGAAAAGGGATATTACCGTAACGCACGAAATGACCAGGGTGGCTACCAGGGAAATGTGATGCTCACTTATCGTAAAGTGCTGGCCAAAGTGCATAGCATTACCGGCAATATCCGCAGTGAAATACAGGAACAGAAAAATACCGTGGAGTCTTTTGCTGCTACAGGCTTCCCGGTAGGCGTGGAGCCCAATCCGGCATTCGCCTACGGGTTCATTACCGGCACTAAACCCACTTACACCGAGGTGATCGTGCGGAGGGTAAATGCACTGGCCAGTGTTAACTATGCTTACGATAACCGTTATTATGCGGACATTAACTATCGTTTAGACGGCTCCACTTCTTTCGGCGCGGAAAATAAATATTCGCCTTTCTGGTCGCTGGGGCTTGGCTGGACGATCAACCGCGAACGTTTCCTTGATAAAGTACGGTGGATAGATCTGCTCCGCCTGCGCGGTAACATCGGTACGTCAGGTAACCAGGCGCTGGGTAGCTTTGCCTCCTCTTCGATCTTTAAATACGAAAATCACCTCAGTATATTTGGGCAGGGCCTTTACCTGGACCAGCTGGGTAATCCTGACCTGGAATGGCAAAATACCCGCAGCACGAGCGTGGGTATAGATGCCGCCTTATTCGGCAACCGCCTGATGTTAACGTTGAACGCTTATGAAAAGCTTTCCAGCCCGTTGATTACTTCTGCCTCTGTACCCGCTTCTACCGGTACTTCGGTAATGCCATTCAACGTCGGCAAAATGCGCACGAAAGGCGCAGAAGCCATCTTGCGTTTTTCGCCGGTGTACCGCCCGCAACAGAACATGGTATGGACGATCGGGTACACCGGTGGGATGTATACCAGCAAGTATGACGGGGTTTCCAATGCGCTGAAAACGCTGAACGAAACGGCACAGGCTTCCGCATCGCTGCTGCGGTATACGGACGGGTACAGTCCGGACGAATTATGGGCAGTGACCTCCCTGGGCATAGACCCTGCTACAGGCAAGGAAGTGTTTGAGAAGAAGAATGGCGAACGCACTTTCATTTACGATCCGCAGGATATTGTACCACAGGGTAATGGCCGGCCGGAAATCGAGGGGGTACTCAGCTCTAATCTGAATATGAAAGGATTTTTGCTGGGCATCAATCTACGTTACAGTATCGGCAATTATATTTTTAACCGCGCACTGTACAACAAAGTGGAAAATATTTCACGCGGCGCGTTACAGTATAACCAGGATAAACGTGCGCTGGAGCTTCGCTGGAAGCAACCGGGCGATGAAGCTCAGTTCCGCAGCATCAGCATTACGGATGTGACACCGCTTTCATCCCGGTTTGTACAGCGCGAGAATTATTTGTCGGGTGAATCTATTAATGCCGGCTATGAGTTTCTGCCTAAATACCATCCCTGGCTGCGCAAGTCGGGCTTGCAGGGACTGCGTATCAACGCTTACATGAATGACATCTTCCGGTTGTCCAACATACGGGCAGAACGCGGCATCGACTATCCGTTCAGTAACGCGCTCGCCTGTAGTGTAAACCTCTACTTTTAAATTGAACTACTTTATGAGATATATTCTTTCATCTCTTTTATGCCTGTTGCTGATCGTTTTTGCCGCCTGCAATAAATTCCTGGATGTGCAGCCGGTGGACAAATTTCTCGACAAACAGGTATATGGCAATGCAGCAACAATCAAAAATGCGTTAGTCGGCATCTACCTGAATATGGCGAAGCCAGGATTATACGGCGAAGGACTCGGTGCTACTACGGTGGACGTGATGGCGCAATATTATACCGCTCCCAGCACCGCCGACACGTTTTACAGCGTTGCCCGTTACAACTACAACGACGCTTATGCGATGAACCGCCTGGGCAAGATCTGGCAGGCTGCCTATGCCGGCATCCTCAATACGAATCTTTTTATTTACAACGTGGAGGCCAGCCAGGGCATTTTGTCGGCCACCGAAAAACGGTGGATGCTCGGCGAGGCTTATGCCATTCGTGCGTGCCTGGCGTTTGACCTGCTGCGTTTATTCGGGCCCGTATATGCAAAGGACTCGCTGCGAAATGCTATTCCTTACCCGGTATTGCCAGGTACAGACGTACAGCCGCTGCTGCCCGCTAACCGTGCGATGGAAAACATCCTGGCTGATCTTAGCAAAGCGGCTGGCTTGCTCGAGGAGGATCCCGTGAGAACTGAAGGCGTGAAGCCGCAAGTAAATGATGGCGGCGACAGCTTTTTCCGCATGCGGAACAGACGCATGAATTACTTCACGATCAGGGCGCTGATGGCCCGTGCGTTTTTGTATCGCGGTAATAAACCGGCGGCACTCGCGGCGGCGAAGGAAGTGATCAATGAAGGCGGACAATTTTTTCCGTTCGTTTCCCCTGAAGCAGTGGCCTCCGGTGTGGCAAGGCCCGACCGAGTATTTTCTACGGAGATTATCACCGGCTTTGAGAACGGCGATATGAACGCCACGCATCTCACCTGGTTTAAAGCCGGCTCGATGGATAACCGCACCAACCTGTTAAGGCCGGACGCTGCTAACCTCGAAAGCGTGTTCGAGGGGCAGGCCAATGACATCCGTTATCGCAACTGGTTTTATGTGGATGCAATATCCAGCTCCGCCATTAAAACCTTCTTTAAGTATGATGCCGCGCAGCGAACGCCCTATACCCATTTTCAACCATTGATACGCTTGTCGGAGATGTATTATATCGTTGCGGAGTGTGAGCCGGACGAAGCCCTGGCCGCATCGTTCTTCAATACCATACGCATGAACAGGGGCCTGCCCGATGTAACATTTGCGGGTGACAAACAATCCTATCTCGACCGCGAGTACCGAAAAGAGTTTTGGGGAGAAGGGCAATTGTTCTTTTACTATAAACGCCTGAATAAAGCGGCCATCCCGAGCGGCGTAGCACCTAACGGAACGATTAACATGACCAACGCACAATACGTACCACCGGTACCCCTGCTTGAAACTGAGTTCAGATAACTAAACAGTATTGTATGAAATTATTACGGTTATATATTTTTTTATCAGTTGGATTGCTTAGCGCCTGTAACCAAAGCGACCTGCTGACCTTCAAGTCGTCCAACGACATTTACTTTAATTTCTTCGTGACCACCGTGCAGCGTGATTCGCTGAACGTAAATTTCTCCCTGGTGAAGGATGTGGCCGACACGTTTTTTATCCCCGTGCAGGTGTTGGGTAAGGGCGCTCCGCAAGTGCGGCCCTATACGCTACAGGTGAACCAGCAACTGACCACTGCGGAAGCCGGCAAACATTACGTAATACTTTCCCCGGCCGACAGCCTGGCCATCAGGGCCAATGGTGTAGACGGTGGTTTTAACATCATCATCAACAGGCCGGCAGACCTTCGTGAAAAGGCGTTTGAGCTGGTGCTCGACCTGGTGCCCAACGAGCATTTTACGACCAATATGAAGGTATTTAACTATGCCGTAAACCCGGCGGTAAAGGCCACACAGTGGAAAGTGAAGATAGAAGACATTCTTTACCGGCCCTTTGCGTGGGACGCCAGTGAGGCGTATGCGGGCACCTATTCACGGGCAAAACTCGAATTGATGATCGCCACGCAAAGCCTGTCGCTCAGCCAGTTTTATAACTCGCCATTATACTCGTCGACCCAGTTGAACAACTTTTCTGTAACGATGCAACGGTACCTCAACGCGCAACGGGCTGCGGGCAATACCATCTACGACACAGACGGTTCGGTTATGGTCATGGGGCCTGCCGCACAGTAACATTTTCACGCATCAACCTGAAGAAATGAAACAACTTTTAAATATATCACTGCTATTTACCTGCATGCTGCTGAACGCATGTATGAAGGATAAGGGGAATTATGATTATACGGCGATCAACCGCATCTCCATCAAGGGTGTAGATTCACTGTACATTCTCGATTTTGGTAGCCGGCTAACGATCCGCCCGCAATTGAGTTTTACAGATGGCATACCGGAAGATACTGCTAACTATAGCTACGCCTGGGTGCAGAACCGCCTGATCGGTTATACCGGGGTGCCGAAAGTGTTGTCGACCAGCCGTGATCTTGACACTACCTTGCGCATCGCGTATGGCAGCTATGAAATGTTTTACCGTGTAACTGACAAACGGACGAACGTTTTTACCGACGTGATTTTCACCCTCACGGTAGGTTCACCATCTTATGAAGGTTGGATGGCACTTTGTGATATGGAAAACGGCACCAGCCGTCTCGATATGATATCCCGCCGTGGTCCGCTGGACGTACTGTACAGGAATGTGTTGGATAGTGTGAGGTCGGGCTTCAAAACCGACAGCAGGCCCGCGTTCGTGTCCGTTGCGTATACGCTGCTGGCTCCCAGCAATGGTACGAATACCACTTTTATCGCCACCGCGAACAAAGCCACCCTGCTAGGGCGCGACTCACTGGATTACAATCCTACGGCAGATTTTACCAATCAATTCGTTGCAACAGCCCAGAAGCCGGTAGACTACACGGGCTCACGCATTTACCTGCGTATCTATGGCGGTGTACTGTATGCGGAAAACAGGCTGCACCGGGTAGACTCGCGCAACTTTTCGAACGCCGTAAACAGGCAGGATGCCAATACGACGTTCTTCAAACCTTCCCCATACGTGGCGCTCGGCGCATCGTCGTCTATCGTTTTCAACGAAGACAATAAGACCTTTCTTCGCCTTGCCTCCAGCGGTTCGGCCTGCCTGTCTATGAGCAATGCCACTTTGTTTAACTACACCCAGCCGGATATGAACCTGATGTGGATGGATTATTCTACCTACAATGGGGGGAGGCCTTCGCCGTGTTGAAACGGACTGACAATAAAGTGTTTCTGGCCAGGTTTATGACCACTGGTGCGAAACAAAACTTTTACGAGGAGATCACCGGAACAGATGTGGCGCTGGCGGAGCACTTCTGTGTAAGTCCGGAATATGGCTACGTTTTTTACAGCGTGGGCAGCAAAGTATATGAGTACGATTTTTCGCTGAAGAAATCTGTGCTTATGAAGGACTATGGTAATCGCCGGATCAGCGTCATGAAGTTCCATCGTTTTCTCTCACTGGAGGCTGCCATTTCTAACGCGTTTTACACCGAATTGTCCCGGAAACTGGCGATCTGCACATATGAACCCGGCAATCCATCTGCTTCCGGTGTGATGGAATTATACAACGTACCCGGCATTAACGGGCCGTTACGATTGTATAAATCTTATGAAGGACTAGGGAAAGTAGTGAGTCTCACCTACCGCGAACGATAACAAACAAAAACCAACATGAAGCAACATTTATTGACAATCGTATTATCGGCGGCCGCATTACAGGCCGTCGCCCAGGAGAAGTTTATCCTGAACGGGGAAATCGGCCATTACAACGCGCCTGCCTATGGGGTGCTGAACTATGTAGCGGGCACGGAGCGCCGCGCAGATACCTTCCGGATCAACGACGGAAAGTTTTCGGTAAGCGGCAGTGTGCCAAAAACGGTAAAAGCCACCTACTTCATTTCTCCCACCGGTAACGGACGTTATTACTCTATGGAAAGTGGTAACGTTTTCCTGGAAGCCGGTACCATCGCGCTGAAGAGCCCGGATGTGGCCTCCAATGCACGCATGTCGGGCACGCCCATGAACGATGGCTACCAGCAGTATCTCGATGCTATGCGTCCCCTGGCGTTAAAGCGCGACACTGTTCAGATGGTATACAGTAATGCTATTGCAAAGCTGAACACAGAAAAGGTGCAACAACTGAAACAGTTCATAGCGGCCCATCCGGAATCGCCCGTGGTAGTGACGCTGGTAAATGATTACCTCGGACAAACACCTTCGCTGGAACAGCTGGATTCTGCATTCCAGACATTGTCCGCCACTGCAAAATCCAGCTCCGCCGGGAAAGAGATGGCTGCCAAAATAAAAGCGTTGAAAGCGATCACCGTGGGGCAGATGGCTCCGGAATTTTCGCAGCAGGATACTGCGGGCGTAATGGTACACCTGAAAGATTTTCGTGGCAAATACGTGCTGCTCGATTTCTGGGCATCGTGGTGTGTACCTTGCCGGGCGGAAAATCCGCATGTGGTCGAGGCGTTTAACCGGTACAAAGACAAAAATTTCACGGTGTTAGGCGTTTCGCTGGACCGTGAAAAGGATAAAGCCGCCTGGTTAAATGCAATCCATGAAGACGGTTTAACGTGGACGCAGGTAAGTGACTTACACTACTGGCAAAATGCGGTATCGAAGCTGTACAGCATACAGGCGATTCCTGCCAACTTCCTGATCGATCCCCAAGGTCGCATCATTGCGACTAACCTCCGGGGTGAAGCGTTGGGTAAGAAGCTGGCGGAAGTACTGAAGTAAAATAAACCACCATTAATGATAGCAGCCGTTCCTGATTGGGAGCGGCTGCTTTTTTATTTCAATAGTTTAGCCAGATCAATACCCTTGCCCAAAACCGGTTTAAAAATATCCCCGTTCCGTTTGATGCGGGTCATCGCATTTTTGATGTTAAAGTCTTTTAGCTTCAATCCCTTCTTCACTTCCGACCAATCCAGCGGCATGGATACCGTGGCGCCGGGCTTGGGGCGGAGGGAATAAGCGGCGGCCAGCGTTGCTTTCGCGCGGTTTTGCAGGTAGTCGATGTACAATTTGCCTTTGCGGTTGCGCGTCATGCGTTCGATGCTGGTGAACTTTGGGAGGCGTTCATTTACCTGCGTAGCGATGATTTTTCCGAGCAGCTGGCATTGGTCGTAATCGTACTTGGCACCCAGCGGAATATAGATGTGAATGCCCGTAGAGCCGGAGGTTTTGGGATAACCTTCGATGCCCATTTCGTCGAGCACCTGCTTCACGGTGAGCGCCGTTTCGATCACCTGTTCAAACGTATTGCCGGTATCCGGATCAAGATCGAGGCAACACCAGTCGGGGTTATCCGGGTTATGGATCGTGCTGTTCCAGGGGTTCATTTCAATGGCGCCGGTATTGGCCATGTATAACAAGTCGGCCTCGGTTTGCGGCACCATGAAGTTTTTGTCTTCGCCCTCACTCGTCGTGTATGGGAACTGCTGCACCCAATCCGGTACCTTGCCGGTTACATCCTTCTGGTAAAAACTTTTACCGTTGATGCCGTTCGGGTAGCGGTTCAGCGACTGTGGCCGGTCAATAAGATATGGCAATATATACTGCGCTACCTGGTAGTAGTAATTCAGCATATCCCGTTTCGTGTAGCCATCATCCGGCCAGTATACTTTATCCAGGTTAGAGAAGCTGAGTTCATGGCCCTGAATCTGTCGTACCTGGCTCTTTTCGCTAGGGTTCAGCAACGTTTTGCGATCTGTCTTACCTGCGCCTTTCACCAGTTTTTTTACCGGGTTCGGCTGCTCGTCCTCCAACACCTCCGCGGTATTCAGCGGGATATCGGCACCTACACTGCTGGCCTTTTTATCCTCCCGCATGCCCTCAAAACTTGGGTGACGCATCACCCCATCGCTGGTTATTTCGGTGTAGCTTACTTCGCATACCAGCTCGGGCTTCAGCCAGGTAACCGTGGCGTGTGGCGGATTGGGGCGGAAGCGGGATGGTTTATTTACATCGGGTGTTTCGGTGAAAGGCACTTTCTTCACGATGAGCGGTTTGAAGAGCTGCATCATTTCTTTCTGTTGCTGCGTGTTGAAACCGGTACCGATCTTACCGGTGTACCTGAGTTGTTTGCCTTCATAAACGCCCACCAGCAGGGAGCTAAACGTCTTTGCAGAACCTTCGTTATTCGTGAAGCCGCCGATCACTACTTCATGTCGCTTGTTGATCTTCAGTTTCAGCCATTCGCGCGAGCGTTCGCCGGGGTAATACAGACTGTCGGCCTTTTTGGCAATAATACCTTCCAGCCCCATCTTCGCCGCCGCTTCGAGGAACTCGGTAGCAGTGGTAGAGAAGCTGTCGCTCAACCGGATGATGCTGTCTCTAGGTACCAGCGGGGCCAGTAATGCACGGCGTTCGGTGAGTGGCAGGCCCGTAAGGTCTTTGCCATCCAGCCATAGGAGGTCGAATACGTAATAGATCAGCTGCCCGTCTGCCTCGCTGCGCCAGTTCTGCAAATTGCCGAAGTTGGATACGCCTTCATCGTTGATCACACAAATTTCTCCGTCAACAATGGCATTGATGCCCCAGTCCTCAACGGCGGCATGTACGGGGTAAAATTTATCGTTAAAAGATTTATTATTCCGGGAGATGAGTTCCACCGTTCCTTTGTTGCTGAGCGCCACCGCGCGGTAGCCGTCCCATTTGATCTCGTACAGCCAGCCTGGTTCGTCGAACGGTTTGTTTACGAGGGTGGCCAGCATGGGGGAGAGCGTTTTCGGGAACGCTTTCTTCGGTGCTTTCTTCAGATCGGCTGCTGCGGGGGCTTTCGCCGCCGTGGTGCGGGATTTTGGAAGATCGGGGGTGAGGGCTTTATCAGCTTTTGCGGTTGCCTTTTTTGCAGCAGCTTTCTTTGATGTTGATGCAGTCGCCTTCTTTGCCGCGGCTTTCTTAGGCGCTGGTGCAGTTGCTTTTTTGGCAGCGGCCTTCTTAGTTGTTGATGCAGCAGCTTTCTTCGACGTTGATGCAGTGGCCTTCTTAGCCGCAGCTACCTTCTTAGGTGCTAATGCAGCCGCCTTCTTCGCTGTTGATACACCGCTTTTCTCCCCATAAATCCTGTCACTCGCTTTCTCCACTTCTTCCAACGTTCTATCCGTCACCACCGAGCGTGCCTTCCGCGTTACATCCGTTTCCTTAGCATATTTATCCCTGTGTTTGATCAGCAACCACGCATTATTCTCGGCATTCTTCAACTTCACCAACGCAAATTCGCCATTCAGTTTCTGCCCGTGCAGCGTGAACTTCAGTGAGCCGGACGCCAGCTGTTTCAACAACGCTTTATCGTCTTTCTTTTTATCTCCCGTGCTTTCCAGTGGTTCGTACGTGCCCTCGTCCCACACGATCACGGTACCCGCGCCGTAGTTGCCTTTCGGGATAATGCCCTCAAAACTCCGGTAATCGAACGGATGGTCTTCCACCATCATCGCCAGGCGTTTATCCGTGGGGTTCAACGATGGGCCTTTGGGTACGGCCCAGCTCTTCAGCACGCCTTCCATCTCCAGCCGGAAGTCGTAGTGCAGCCGGCTCGCATCGTGCTTCTGGACCACGAATCGTAATACACTTTTATTGGGTTTACCGCCCTGGGGCTCGGGAGTGTTCGAAAAACTACGCTTCTTTTTATACGTTGATAAAGCCATGACAGATGGGTTTTAACATGATGCAATTACAACCACTTATTACGCTTGAACCATAGATAAATAATCACGGTGACGGCCGCCATCAGCAGCATTACACCGGGGTAACCGAATACCCAACGCAACTCGGGCATAAACTCAAAGTTCATTCCATATACACCGGCAATAAAGGTGAGCGGCAGGAAAAATACCGAGAAGATGGTGAGTATGCGGATGGTTTCGTTCGTCTTTTGCGAGGAAACATTAAAGTAGATGGCCAGCAGGTGATTCGTATTCTCTGATAGCAGGTCGTAAAGGCTTTGCTGCTTTACGTACAGGTCGCGGAGGTCGCGGGTATGCATGTCGTCGCGGCCGGGTGGGTCGAGCCGTTCGATCACATCCTTGCTCAGCAATAACAGGTGGCGTATCACATCCACTTTACGTTTGATGTAATACAAGCCCTTCAGCATAGGCCCTTTACGGTTCTTTAGGAAAACCTGTTCTTCATAAAGGTCGATGGAGTGATTCAGCTTCATGCCGGGGGCTTCGAAACTGTTGAGCGCTGCCCGTACGATTTCGATCAATACCTGCAGCGGTGCCGTACAGTCACCGTCCTTTACGGCATGCTCGGCAATGTCGTCGAGGGCCGTCCAGCCGTTATAGTGAAGGGTAATAATATAATCTTCGCCGAGAAATATGGCCACTTTGTTTGTGAGTTCCTTCACCGTATCGGCCTGTGAACTCGCGTGCTCGCCATCGAAGTGACGGATGATCACGAAGCTGTATTGCTTTTGCTTTTCGAATTTAGGAAGATGGTCGGCCTGCAAGGCGTCTTTCATCCAGGCTTTATGCAGCTCGTAAGTTTGGGCAATGGCGCCAAACTCCGGATCGTCCGGGCTGGAAAGGTCTATCCATGTAAAACCGTGCTGTTCTTTTTCTGCCAAATCCTTGCGCATGCAGGTTCCGGTACAAAAAGAACACCATAAATCGCCGCTATACGGCGATCTGCCGGTTGTATTTGGCGCGGTACTGTACGGGAGACAAGCCCGTAAGGCGTTTGAAGGTAATGCGGAAGGCTTTGGGATCGGTGTAGCCCACTTTATACATCACTTCGTTTACATTTTCGCGGGTGCTTTCCAGGCTCAGTTTGGCAGCTTCTATTTTCACACGCTGTATATATTCCACCACAGTATTGGAGGTTGCTTTCTTAAACCGTCTCTCCAGGTTACGGCGGCCCAGCGCAAAGGCAGCTGCCAGCTGGTCAACGGTGATCCGCTCGGTGAAATTCTTTTCTATAAACTCCTGCGCCTTTTTGATGGGTTCATCTTCATGCTCTTTTTGCCCGTTAAAGATGATGAAGGGCGACTGGCTGCTACGATCAATGTCTATCTCGAATATTTTGGACGACAACAGCGCCATATCACGACCGGCATACTTTTCTACGAGATACAGGATCAGGTTAAGGGAAGAATAAGCACCGCCACTGGTATAAATGCCGCTCTCGTCGGTGAGTATTTTATACGGCTGCAACTTCACTTCCGGGAACAACTCCCTGAACTCGGCAGCCGCCAGCCAGTGTGTAGTACAACATTTTCCATTCAGCAAGCCGGTAGAAGCCAGTATGAACGCCCCGATGCACAGCGATACCACTTCGGCCCCGCTTGCATATTGCCGAACGATCCAGGGAACAAAGGCTTCATTCTGCGTGATGATCTCCCGCATATCGCCGTGCGTAGCCGGTATCACGACCATATCGGCCCGCAATGGATCGGTAATCGACAGTTCAGGTTTGATGGTAAACAGTCCATTGCCCAGGCGCACTTCCGGTTGCAGGCCCACCAGCCTCACCTGGAATAGCGGCGGCTTGCCTGCGCGCTCCACGGCCTCGTTCACCTTGGTAAACATCTTGTGGGTGGCTTCTATATTGCTCAGGCTTGTTTCGCCCTGGGGGATGATGATGGCAATCTGTTTCATACCTTCAAAACTAGTGGAAGTTGCTGTCGCGATCAACCCCTCAAAATGGCGTAATTACCACCCCGGCCACAACGAAAAAAAGGACCGCCCGCAGGCAGTCCTCTATCGGTTAAGCTGGCGGTTACGCTTTTGTACCAAGACAGTTCACCATCCATTTAATGCCGAATTTATCGGTAAAGTCTCCGAAGATGTCGCCCCATGGCGCTTGTTGAAACGGCTCGTGCACCTCACCGCCGGCCGACAGCCCATCGAACAGGCGGCGGCATTCGGTTTCGTCATCGCCGCCCAGGCAAACAAATACGGTGTTGCCGTGTATCGCTTTTTCGACACCACCAGGGAAATCGCTGCCCATCAACATGCTGCCATCGCCGATCGGCAGACTGATATGCATGATCTCATCTTCAACGCCGGGGCAGGCTTCGGGCAGATCTCCAAACCGGATCACGGATACAAATTCTCCACCGAATACCGACTTGTAAAAGTCGAATGCCGCCCGGCAGGTGCCTTTGAAATTCAGATAAGGATTTACGCCTAACATGGTCTTTTCTTTTTGAGGTGAATGATACCTCAAACTTACAGCTATCCAACACAACAACTGGTGGGCTACTGAGACAAAATGGGGGCAGATTGCGACATTTGTTTCAAATCAAAAGCCGGGGCGTAAACCCCGGCCCTCAACATTATCCACGTTCCCAGAAGGGAGTTGGTTCAATGCCCAATGCGCGTAAGTACACGTATCCTTGCCCGCGGTGATGGATCTCGTTTTCCAGCAGGTAATGGAAAGTACCGATGTTTGTATTCTCATACATGCCAAACGCTTTTTCTACCTGTTGCCAGCGCTCAGGAGCAATCTGCGGAAAGTACTGCTCGATGTCGGCTGTCACTTCGTCCCACAAGGCCAGCAGGTCAGCTTTGGTGTTAATGCCACCACGCGCCTCATCCATGTAACGAGGTATGCCGGGGCCGTAGCTCCAGTTGCCGGTAGCCAGTCCTCTCACGCCGCCTTGTGCCAGGTCGGTCATTTCCAGGGCCAGCATCGCAAACGGGCGCATGCCGCCGATGGAAAATTCAAACAATTCCTTTTCGGGAAAGTTTTCAATAATGCGGCGCGACAGGCCACGGTGGCCTTGCCAGTGGGCTTTTAATGCTTCAGGGGTAATAACAGATGCTGCGGATTCAATGATGTTGTTTGCCATGGTTTAAGTGTTTTTGTTTGACAATACAAAGCAACGACGGGGCAGTGACAACCTTATGTCAGTAGCGTAAAAAAAGTTTTAACGCCGTATCATGATAGTATTCGACCTGAACGTGTACGCGTTTCCCGTGCTAAAAACGGAACTTCGGGAAACAAGATCTTCTCATCAAACGCTAACGCAAATGCGTTAATCATATGTAGAGTGTCTTTACAATTGGTTAGAGCAATCAGAAAATTGGTCCCCAGGTTTCAACCGGGGGAATCCTTCTTCCTCCATCATCCAAAATCTATTACTATGAAAGAAAAAAGTTTGAGACTGTGTACCGAAACGCTTTACTGGATTACAATGGGCTGCCTGTTCACGGCTGGGTACCTCCTGGTGTCGGGTCATTTTTGAACGCCTGCGGCGATACCTTAAATTTCTTGCGGAATAACCTTGTAAAGTGGCTCCCCGAAGAGTAGCCGAGCGAGTAAGCAATATCTGCCACAGATTGTTCACCATGTATCAGCATTTCCCTGGCCCGCTCCAGCTTGCGGTGTTGCAGGTAACTGTAGTAACTCTGTTTATACAACTTCACGAACATCGCTTTAAACTTCGAGGGACTCACGCCAATGCTGGCGGCCGCATCGGCGATGCGCGGACTGGGACGGGTAAAGTCCTGCAGTAAGTCATTTACCAGTTGAATAAGCCTTTGCACTTCCGGTTTTTGCGTACTGCGTATGGGCTGTTGGGTAGCGGGCAACGATTGGGCGAGCAATTGCTGTATAATGCCTTTTATATAGAAGAAGTCGGCGCTGTTGTTGTGCAGGTGACGTTCCAGGTAATAGATCGTGTCCAGCTGATCGGGAGCCAGCGCAAACAAGGTAGGGGCCTGGTCGCCGGTAACGCGAAGGGATTGGAGATAGGAGGGTGTCATTACCGCCGCCAGCAGGATGAGTGTTTGTCCTGCATCTAATGCAATATCCAATAAGGTGTTCGTGAAGAAAGCCGCATATCTCGTCATTTGCCCCAATGGCGTTTTTTTACCGGCGATAGTGAAGTATATGGCGGCCTGGTGGCCGGTGAAGCCGATCAGGCTAAGCGATTGTGTGCTGTTGTGGCGAAGTATTAAAGGCCGGGAGGCTTTATAGCGGAGGTATACTACCGCCATGTCTGCGTCTATACGCCAGTGTTTGCAGTAGCTATCGCCCGTATCTTCCTTGCTCAGATCTACCGGCTCCGTGGTGTCTAATAACCATGAGATGTTCACTACGATCCTGTCGGGGGTATCGCTTTTCTCCATATAGATTGATTAATGCAGTGTCTATACCAAACCTTCAAATTGCCGTTGGTATTCCTTCGGGGATATGTTAAAACATTCTTTGAACAGCCGGGCGAAGTGGCCGGCGTTCCTGTAGCCCAGGTCATGCACGATGGTGGTGATGTTCATATTTGCCAACCGGAACATTTCCTTTGCTTTTAATAACCGGATGCGTTGATGATACTTGTGATACGTTGTATGATAGATAACGCGGAATAACTTTTTGAACTTGGTAAGGCACATACATGCGCGGCGGGCGGCTTCTTCCAATGGAGGAACGTCTTCATCGGTATTAGCCGCGATCGCATCATTTACTTCGATAAGCCTGCAGGCGCCGCTCAGCGAACGGTTACTGAAGATGGGCGCCGGATCGATCAGTTCATTGATGAAGAGGGAAAGCAGTTCATACGTACAGCTGCGGAGTTTGTGGAGGTCGGCCGTTTCCTGCAGGGCAAGAAGTGGTATTTTCATGAGCGCCTGCAGCATCCGGAGGTTGATAGACATCATACCCCTGAACCCCGATGGTTGCAGCATCTTCTTCAATCCCGCCATCTCGTGGCTGCTGTCGTTGGAGTTCGTAAAATAGTGACCGAATACCGCCGGCCCAATGATCAGTTGCAGGCTGTGCGGGGCCAGTGATGCAATGCTGCCGGACATCCCATAATATACCCGGTAAATGCCTGTCGCATCGCGCGATTCCGATAAATCGAAATAAAGGCAGTAAGCCGATGATGGCGGATCGGTAAAGGTGTGGTATTGTTTTACACCACAGTTATAAATCACGTCGATGCCATCTTCCAGCGTCCAGTGTTTAAGGCATCCGTCGGCCAGGTGTACAGGGAGTGATTTATCCGGATGTTTTTCGCCGGATGGCGTATAACTATATATCCACAAGTCTTCGAACGTGAGCTTGTCCTCAAAAATGACTTCAGCCATAGGGTGCTGTTTAGCGTGACGGTTTAAAAGTGCTCGGTATTAAAGAAGGGCTCTCGGATTGTGTCTGTCGGATGATGCGTTAGTGTTCTTTGTATCTGTTTAGTCTTATAACAGGCTGAGGCTTAGTATTGTTTAAAGAGCGGACGTTTTCTGAAACAAATATAAAGGTATACGGCGAAGCTGTTTTAAATCGCTTCAAAAATAAGTCTGATTGTGACGGATTAGTGTCGTTTTCTACAACATTTGCCGCTATCTTGTACAATCAACAATCCGGATGGTCTGATATTTGGGCCACAACGCTGTATGTCGAAAAGCAAGGATATGGGCGCGCGTTCGCTGTTAGAAGGACCTTTACTGCAATCCCTGATGAAGCTGGCGGTACCGCTGGTACTGGCCCAATTGTTACAGGCAACGTACCAGCTGATCGATGCCTTTTGGGTTGGCCGCCTGGGCGGTAACGCAGTAGCGGCCGTATCGGTCACCACGCCCATTACGTTCGTGTCTATCGCTGTTGGTGCCGGTTTTTCCATCGCAGGCTCCGTACTCATCGCCCAGTTCGTAGGTGCCCGTAACCAGGGTATGGTCGACCATGTAGCGGCGCAAACTATGCTGATGGTGTTCCTCGTATCGGTGGTGCTGGCCTTCCTGGGCTATACATTTGCGCCGGATATTATCCGCCTTATGGGTGTGAGTGAGGCGGTGTTTGAAGGCGCGCTCGGGTTCATGCGGGTGTCGTTCATCGGGCTGCCGTTCAACTTCATGTTTATCATGTTCATGTCGTTCATGCGCAGTGTAGGCCGGCCTGCTATTCCTCTTTACATTATTATGGGCACGGTAACGCTCAATTATATCCTTGATCCGATACTGATATTTGGCAGGAACGGCTTTCCTGCATTGGGAGTGATGGGGGCCGCCGTGGCGACGTTGAGTACGCAGGTGCTGGCCATCGCCATCGGGATGGGCATCTTGCTGCGCGGCCGGCAAGGAGTGCATATCCGTCCGCACGATTTTAAGCCAGACTGGAAGTACATCCGGCAGGCGTTTAACCTGGGGTTGCCGGCTTCTATAGAGCAGTCTATGCGCGGGCTGGGCCTCACGATGATGACCTTCCTTATTACATCTTTCGGTACCACTACGCTGGCCTCATTCGGCGTGGGGTCCAATGTGCTGCAGGTGGTGATGATCCCGGCGCTTGGATTTTCACAGGCAATATCGACCGTGGTGGCGCAAAATATAGGTGCCGGGCAAATTGAACGGGCCGAGCGGCTGGGCCGCCTGGGCGGTTTGATCGCCTTTTCCTTCTTAAGTGTACTGGGCCTGCTGGCCTTCGTCTTCGCAGCCCGGCTGGTCGCCGTGTTTGTTCCGGAAGACCCGGCCGTGATAGCCGGCGGCGCGCAATACCTGCGCACGATGTCGCTGGCCTGGGGTTTCCTCGGCTTTCAACTGGCGATGACCGGCGTTTTTAAAGGATCGGGCAACATGGTGTTGTCGATGATCATCGCATTGGTGTCTATCTGGGTATTACAGTTCCCGGTAGCCTACCTGCTTTCCCGCCATACTACGCTGGGTGCGCAAGGTTTGTGGTATGCTTTTCCGGTAAGTAATATCGTGATCGCCATCGTATCGCTGGTCGTATTTTTGAAAGGTGACTGGAAGAAGAAACGCCTCACCCGGGACGTTGACGAGGCGGCCGCACTGGAAATGGATGTGAACAAGGAGACGATGGTAGACGAGGGAATCCGTTAAAATCACTGAAAATCGACCTAAATTGATGGTTATGCCTAAGCGAGCGGCAGGAATTTTGTTATTTCGTAAAAAGAAGAACGCCCTGCAGTTTTTCCTGGTACACCCCGGCGGGCCATACTGGAAAAATAAGGACGAAGGGGTGTGGACGATCCCGAAAGGGGAGTATGAAACCGACGAAGATCCTTTACACGCGGCCCTTCGCGAGTTCCAGGAGGAAACCGGCATCGCGCTGGAAGGCGACTTTATCCCCCTGGAACCGGTGCGACAAAAGTCGGGCAAAATAGTGCAGGCATGGGCCATGGAAGGTGATCTGGACACTTCTAAACTCATTTCAAATACTTTTTTGCTGGAATGGCCACCAAAATCCGGTATGTTTGTGGAAGTTCCGGAGGTAGACCGGGGTGAATGGTTCGGGGAAAAGGAAGCCAGGCAGAAGATAAATCAGGGCCAGATTGGCCTCATCGACCAGCTGACAACCATTCTCTAAACCGGGTACCCGGCATATTTTATGGTACGCATTATATTTTAAAACACGTAATTATGGCAAAAGAAACGAAAAAAGCCGGTGCCGGACTCGCGGCCCCATTAACTCCAAGCCCTGAACTGGCAGCAGTAATCGGTAACACGCCCATGCCCAGAACAGAAATGACTAAGAAGATATGGGATTACATCAAAGAAAAAGGTCTGCAAGACCCCGCTAACAAACGTATGATCAACGCTGACGAAAAACTGCTGAAAGTTTTCAACGGTAAACAGCAGATCTCTATGTTTGAACTGGCGAAAGTGATGAGCAGCCACGTTAAGTAAGCTGAACCCGAACGTATAACAATGCCACCGTGTACTATACGGTGGCATTTTCGTTTATTGCCACGGATATACGATATTTGTTTCTCTAAATAAGTAAAAGGATGTTCAGGTTTAAAAAGATAGATCATGTGGCCATTACCATCCCGGCCGGAAAAAGCGACGAGGCAAAGGCCTTCTACGGCGGCATCCTGGAACTGGTTGAGATCCCCGGTAATCACCCGCGCAGTGCCACCTGGTACGAAATGGGCGATATACAACTGCATATCGTGGAAGAAGCGATGACAGGCCCCGTATCCGGCCGTCACCCTGCGTTTGAGGTAGATGATCTCGACAAGGCGAAAGAATACCTGGAGACGAACAACATCCAGGTATCGTATTCCTCCCTCATAGAAGGCCGTGAACGCCTGTTTTTCCGTGACCCATTCGGCAACCGCATCGAACTGATAGAATATTTGTAAAAAAAGCTGCCTCGTAAAGGCAGCTTTTTTTAGCCGGTTACTCGCTTCGTAAACTCTTTAACGGACTGTTCACCGCGGCTTTCATGGCTTGCAGGCTTACCGTGGCCAGGGTGATGATAAGGGCGAGCAGGCCCGCCGTGGCGAACATCCACCAGCTGATATCCACGCGGTAGGCGAACTGGTTCAGCCAACGGTCCATGGCCCACCAGGCTACAGGTGCTGCCAGGCAGAACGAGGCTAGTACGAGTTTTAGGAAGTCTTTCGACAGCAATTGTATGATACCGCTCACACTGGCGCCCATCACTTTACGGATGCTGATCTCCTTGGCCCGTTGCTCGGCATTGAACGCCGCCAATCCAAAAAGTCCCAGGCAGGAAATAAAAATCGCGATCAGGGCGAAGGCGTTGATGATGCGGGAAAGCGTTTCTTCACTTTGGTAAAGACGCTGCAGCTGCTCGTCCATAAACGCATACACAAACGGATAGCCTTTCATGTGCTGTTGCCATAACCCTTCCATTTTACCCAGCAGCCGGGGATAGTCGGTGCTGTGTACATTCACCATCAAGGTGCCTGTACGTTGCGGGTTGCGGGCGTATAACAGCATAAACGGTTTTACGTTCTCGCGCAGCGATTGCAGGTTAAAGTCTTGTATAACGCCCGCGATCTCCAGCGTTTCACCGATACTGGTGAACAATCGTGTGCCGGGTGCGTCGGCGATGTTAAGTCCTAGCTGCCGCGCCAACGTTGCATTGATCAGCGCCTTGCCCGAGTCGCCGGGGTGAAAGTTAGCGCCGCTCAGCAATTTTATACCGAAGGTGCTGATGAAATGCTCGTCCGCAGTGATGTTCAGCTGGTGGATGGAATGCGCTACATCGCCGCCGGAAAGATACACGCCCCAGTTGTTATACTCGAACTGCCCGGGGATGGCGGTCATCCGGCTCTGGGCTTTAACTTCCGGCAACTCCCGTACTGCCTGTGCAAAGGCTTCCGACTGATCTTTCGCCTCATTGGTAGGGAAGCGGAAAAGCAATTGCTGGCTTTTGTTGAAGCCAAGGTCTTTACTGCTGATATATTGAAGCTGGCTGTAGATCACGATAATTCCAGTGATCATGATGATGGATACCACGAACTGGAATACCACCAAAGAACGCCGCACACCGGCCGCCGATATGTGATTGGAAAAGTTGCCTTTCAATACCTTCACCGCCTGGAAGGCCGACAGGTAAAACGCCGGGTAACTGCCAGCCGCAAGCCCCGTTACGAGTACGATGCCGGCGAGCGCTATCCAAACCGTATAGTCATGCAGGAAATGGATATTGATGCTCGCCTGTGTCAACTGGTTGAGGTAGGGCAGCAGCGCAATCAGCAGTGGAATGGCGATCAGCACGCTGATCAATGACAGCAGGAACGATTCTCCCAGGAACTGTGCGATGAGACTGAATTTACCCGCACCGATCACCTTTCTCACACCTACTTCCCTTGCCCGTTTTGCCGCCCGCGCGGTAGACAGGTTCATGAAATTAATGCAGGCGATGACTTGTATCAGCACGGCGATCAGCACCAGGATGTACAGGAACGTGCGGCTCACGGGTTTGCCGGTGTCGGCGGCCAGCCCGGCTGTCGTATGTATTTCCGTCAGCGGTTGCAGGTGTAATACTTTACTAACGCCGCCCCGCTTCATCTCCTCACCGCCATGCCGTTCGAGAAAGGCGGGCAGCTTACGTTCCAGTGCTGCTGCATTTGCCTGCGGATGTAGTTTCACATAAGTATGTGTATAGTTGTTCCCGCTCCAGGTCTTATTGTTGCCGATGTCTTCACTATAACCATTAATGCAGATGAACATACCCGCCTCCAGGTGTGAGGCGCCCAGGCTTTCATCAAATACACCCGTCACTTTTAAGGGGCGTTTTTCCCAGGCGTTGTCCAGTTCAACGAGCTGGCCCACCGGGTCTTTGTCGCCAAATAGCTTTTCCGCCACATCCTTGCGGAGCACCATGGTGTAAGGTTCCTTAAATACCGTTTTGGGATTGCCGTACACGAAGTGGTAGCTGAAAACGTCAAAGAACGTAGAGTCTGTGAGCAGCGCCTGCGGCTCGTAATACGTATTACCCTGGTAACGCAGCAGGTGCTGGTTTACACCCAGGGTGGGGATAACGCGGGTATATTGTTTCACCTCGCCGAAGTCCTGCTTCATGGCGGCAGCAATGGGAGGGGAGGCAGTGGCCATATCCCTGGAGGAACTGGGGAGCTTTATGGACGTAGTTACGCGATAGATACCGTCCGCCTCCGCATGGTGCCGATCGTACCGCAGATGCCCGGTTACGTAGCACAAAATGTACAGGCAGCACAGCGTTCCGATAGCCAGTCCAAACACATTGATCCCCGTAAAAAGTTTGTTTTTACGCAGGAAGCGGAACGAGGAAAGGAAATAACTCTTGATCATGGCGGAAGGAGTTTGCCGGTGAGTACGAAATTAATGCCAGTAGCATTGGTGTTGATTATCAATATAGTTAGATGCGTATGCTGTCCGTTTTTGGTACAGTGGATTGTCCGCTTCCGGACTGGAAATATATTATATTTGAAGGATGATGCCATTTCGTTTACTGCCTGTACTCGCGCTATTCGCCTGTTCCAACGGCACCGCGCAAACGCCTGTTAAAAGCAATGATGCCCGTATCCGTTATACCGGCCGTGTGGCGTTCTCCGATTCCGCCGCTCAATTGTCCTGGTCTGCCACGTCTGTAAAAGTAAACTTTACCGGCACCGGATTAAAAGCTTTATTGAAAGATGAAAAGGGATTAAATACCTATAACGTTATCATCGACGGCCACATCACACAAAAGCTGGAACTGGATTCGACGAAGAAGCTGTACACCCTTGCCGCCGGACTACCAGCAGGTAACCACCAGCTGGAATTGTTCCGCCGTACGGAATGGGAGTTTGGTAAGACCTGGCTGTACGAACTGCAACCTGCGGCCCAAACAACCTTATTAAAAGCCCCCGCTGCTGCGAAACGTAAGATCGAGTTCTTCGGCAATTCCATCACCTGCGCTTATGCCGTAGAAGATACCTCCGGCAAAGACCGCGGCACCGCACCTTACGAAAACGCCTGGCTCAGTTACGCCACCATCACCGCCCGACACTTCGGTGCGGACGCGCACCTGACCGCCCGGAGTGGCATTGGTATTTTGGTCAGCTGGAGCCCGATCATCATGCCAGAGATCTACGATCGCACTGATCCCACTGATCCGCAAAGTCGCTGGAACTTTTCCAGTTACACGCCCGATGTCGTAGTGATCAACCTTTTCCAAAATGACTCCTGGCTGGTGAACCTCCCTAACCACGAACAGTTCAAAGCCCGCTTCAACGGCCAGAAGCCCGGCGAAGCCCAGATCGTAGCTGCGTATGCCGCATTCGTTAAAAAGATCCGCAGCCATTACCCGAAGGCCACTATCATTTGCGCCCTCGGTAATATGGACAT
Organism: Chitinophaga horti; assembly: GCF_022867795.2. NCBI lineage: Bacteria > Pseudomonadati > Bacteroidota > Chitinophagia > Chitinophagales > Chitinophagaceae > Chitinophaga > Chitinophaga horti. The sequence continues at coordinate 1,295,896 of NZ_CP107006.1, forward strand.
CACCCGCAAAGGTTCGCCATGGCCGGGTTACGTTGAGAAAGCGGTAGCTTCCCTGAATGATAAACGTATGCACACCTGTTTCTTCCCTTATAAAGATAGTCCCGGCCACCCGTCGGTGAACGAGCAGCAGGCGATGGCGGATAAGTTGATTGCGTTTATTGGGGCGAAGATGGGGTGGTAATTATCTTCGCGGCAATATCGACTGGCGGCCATTAATTACTGAAGCGGATGTTCACTTTGCTGCGCTCGTGATGATGGGTAGAGCAACTGTCGCTGAAGTGAGTGACACAACGGCGGCCGCGCCTGGTGCTGAAGCTGGTGCAATGGTTATTATTTGAATTGAAGAAAGGGTATTATATTTACGATCTATGAAATATATCATCCCGATTTTGTTAGTAGCCCAGTTTTTCGTGGCTTGCGGCCAGAAGCCGCGGGTAGAGGAAATTCGCATTGAGGAAGTTGAATATGTACCCGATCCGGAGCCGCTGCCACGACCTGTGCCGCCAGCGAAGGATTCTTTGCCGGGCGATTCAGGAAGAATCAGCATTGGTCAATAAGTGCGATGGGTTGCCTTTCATGAATTAACGCTGCAGATGCAGCATCCTGAAGCATAAACAATGATCCACACAGATATCTGCATCATCGGTGCAGGCCCCGCAGGCGCTACCGCCGCTCTCCAACTCGCTTACAGCGGCGTGTCATGCACTGTCGTAGACAAAGCTGTTTTTCCCCGTGACAAGGTTTGTGGCGATGGGCTGAGTGGCAAAGTACTCACACTCCTCAACCGCATCGATCCTGCGATTGGCGCCAGATTGCTGGCGGCGCAGTTTAAACTCGACAGCTTCGGGGTCAACTTTGTAGCAGCCAACCGCATCGGCATCGATATTCCTTACGCAGCCAATTACCAGAAGAAACCGGGCGAGCCGCGAGGTTTCGTGTGCAAACGGATGGACTTCGACAATTTCCTGGTCGATGAACTGAAACGCTGTCCGCACGTGCAGTTGCTCGAAGGGGTTGATATTAACCGTCATGAATTACAGGCAGATGGTTACCTGTTAAGCGACGCCAAAAACAATACGCAGATCAAAGCGAAACTGGTGATCGTGGCGAATGGCGCGCATTCTACCTTCACAAAAGAGGTGGCCGGCATTCATATGGAGCCGGAACATTATGTGGCGGGCATTCGCGCATATTATAAAAACATCAGCGGACTGCATGCCGATAACTTCATTGAACTACACTTCCTGAAAGATATGCTGCCAGGCTACTTCTGGATTTTCCCGTTGCCCAACGGCGAGGCGAATGTAGGCGTAGGTATGCTCAGTAAATCCATCCGGCAAAAGAAAGCGAATCTCAAAAAGATGCTGCTCGATACGGTGAACAACGATCCTGAAATGAAGGAGCGGTTTAAACATGCAGAATTGATCGGCTCCATCGATGGTTACGGTTTGCCATTGGGCAGTAAAAAACGTCCGCTTTCCGGCGAACGGTATATGCTTACCGGCGACGCGGGGTACCTCATCGATCCTTTTACGGGAGAAGGGATCGGGAATGCGCTATATACCGGTCGCATGGCAGCGCAGCAGGCGATTAAATCACTGGAAGCAGATGACTATTCGGCGGCGTTCATGCAGGCGTATGATGAAAACGTGTACCGCGTTTTAGGTCCCGAGCTGACGATGAGTACGAAATTGCAAAAGCTGATCAAATACCCGTTCATCCTGAATATGCTGATGAAAATGGCGCGTCGTAACAAAGAGTTGCGTACGTTGCTGACAAGCATGTTCCATGAGGTGGATATTCGCAAGAAGTTGGCCCAGCCTACGTTTTATCTTCGCTTATTGTTTGGTGGAAAATAAAGGGACTGCGCAACACATGCGCAGTCCCGGAAGGTTATTGCTTCAATATTTGTTTTGTAAATACCTGTTCGCCCGCTGCTACCCTGATGATATACATGCCGGCGGGTAATCCGCTCAAATTCGCAAACTGACCATTATCGATCTGCTGCACACCCCTAGCCGGAGCACCGTTCAGGTTATACAGCTTTACGTCCAGCCGCGCCGCCGTGGTGTTGGCAACTGTAATGCGTACGCGGTCGCTGAACGGGTTCGGGCCGAGTGTGAAGCCGGCTTTGTTCAGTACCGGTGTAGCGGCCGGTGCTGCCTGTCTTGCGCCGGAAGGCGGCGTGTAGAACTGGCTGGCAGGCACCACTTCGCGCGCTTGTGAGGTACTGGCCCACTCGAGTTTACAATCAGCACCACCATTATGTTCAAAATATTCCAGTTTGATGTCGTAGAGCTGGTTGGCGTTCAGCGTTACGGTCGCCGAATACTCCACGCCCCAGTTATCAACCCACTGATCGATCACCAGCACATTATTGATCCATAACCTGCGGCCGTTGTCGCTGTTGAGGTAAAACGTATACGTTTCGGAATAACGTGGTTTAATGCGGCCTGTCCACCGAACGGAGAAGCTGTCGGCGCGCATGGTGTAGTCCGGCGAACCGGTGTACCAGTTGAAGTCGATCTTATCTTCCGTGCGTGTCAGTTTATGGGTGTTGAAATTCATGCCCTGGTAGTACTCGCCTTTGAGCCCGTCGCCGGTAGTGCGGTTCAGTACGAACGAAGAAGTGCGGTCATTCCAGTCGGCGCCGATCCAGTTGCTGCTGGCGGTGCGTACGGTGGAAGCGCCGAGGTAATTATCATCAGCATATAAGGTGAGGGAATAGCCTTCCGGTAACGTGAACGATGTGAGATCGTCGTTCAGTGCGCCGCGGGCTACCATAGCGTTGTGTGTGTAACTGCCGGGTGTAAAGCCGATGGAGTAGCCACCGTAGTTCAGGTCTTTGTAAAAGAAGGCCTGGTCGAGGGTAGCAGCGGCTTCGAACAGCATCACGGCGCTTAGTTGCGTGGAGTAATCCGTGGTGGCGCCCGGTTTAGTGGTCCAGTTGGGATTGGCGAGCAGGTTGGCACTGTTGATACCGCGGCCATTCAGCCCGAGCGCGCTTGTCTTGATGGCGTTGATATAACGGTTGCGGGTGGAGGAACTGAGCGCGCCTTCGCGTGCCAGCAACGTGAAGTAACGAACGAAGATGCCTTTGAACAAACCGCCATCGCCGCCGCCGGTTTCATTTGTATAGAATACTCCGTTGGACAGGCGGCTCGTCATCGCATGTTCTGCCGAAAGGATGGCGTCGTTCAGGTAGGTGCTGTTACCGGTTACCTGGTACATCTCCAGCGCCGCGCCAATCCAGGTACCTACGTTGTACGAAAATACCCAACCGGGATTCGTGTTCACGGTATTGGTGCCGGCATCGTAGCTGTCGTACACTTCGCCGGTAGTCGGGTTGACGAGCGTACTTTTCATCCAGTTATAAATGCTTTGCGCGCGGCTGAGGATGGTGGCATTACCATTGGTTTGATACAGTCGCAGCATGAAGATCAGGGCCGGCGCATTGGCGCAGGCATTAAAGCTGTTCGGCGTGCCTTTGTTCCATTGCAGGGCATAACTGCGCTCGGGGTGCATGCCCGTTTGCAGGTCGGTCCACAGAGCGTTTACGGCGTTCAGGTACGCAGTGTCGCCGGTGTGCTGGTAGGCGCGCAGGCAGGAGATGGCCATCCATTCCATATCATCATAAAAGTAATTGAGATAGGTGTTGCCATTGGATGCTTTGATGCCGTAGAGGAGATTCTTCATCCGGGTTTTGTAGGTGTTGCTGCGGGTACGCAGGTAGCCGTCGGTAAGCGCATCGATGCCGTTGGCGTTCCACCAGTAATTGAAACCAGTATGTGCACCGCCGCTGGTCTGGTTGTAATACTGGCCGTTGGATGAAATGAACGAGGAGTGCAATACGCCTTGCAACGCTTCGGCCGGACCGTTATACACGGTGGACTGCGAACGGGCATTTTGCGAAAGTAACAGGGGAGTGGCATACAGGCACATAATAAGGCCCGCACGCATAGCGTGTAGAAACTTTTTCATACGTGTGTAAAATGGGTTTTGATTTGGTTAAAAGAAAACGTGGACGTGGGTTCAAGGGTCAACTACCGGTCTTTCATTCTGGCTGTGAAGTCTTATACCAAAACAAATATAACGAATCAGCAACATGATAAGAACACCCCGAAAATGAGCTTATATGTTTTAGCAAATCGCCCTGGCAATACAGTATTCAGGTTTTGCCATATCAGGCGCTAAACAAAAAAAATAAAATATTTTATTTAGCAGGATGCGGATGCAATGGTGTCGCACGAAACCCTGGATATGTCGCGTTTACCCCCGGTAGTTGGATGGGGAAATGCAGACCTTTGATGAAAACGGAACAAGATGCAAAAAGAACTCGCACAACAGGCCGCACAGGCCGTAGCCGAAATGGGCACCACGTTCGCATTATTCGCTCATCAAAAAGTAAATGAAGTGCCTTTCGCCGGCAGCTGGACGCCCGCGCAGGTAGTGGAACATACGTTGCTGTCTGCCGAAGGCTGCATCGCCCTGCTCGACGGCGATACCTCCGAAACCACCCGCGATGCCACTGCGCATGTACAGGAGCTGCGCGACATGTTTCTCAATTTCGATATCAAGATGCAGTCACCGCCCGATATTGTACCACCGGATACAACGTACGACAAGGCCGCGCTCACCGATCGTCTCAACACACTGCGAAAAACGGCGGAGCGGGTCATTGCAGCCCGTGACCTGTCACGCACCTGCACCACGTTCGAGTTCCCAACCATAGGATACCTTACTGGTTTGGAAGTGGCTAACTTCTTCATTGTACACACGCAACGGCATGCTCATCAATTAAAGAATATTTATGGTGCGATGGTGCAATAGGGGCATGGAACCATTTTTGTGCCTGTTAACCCAAATACTATCTTATGAGCACACCCGATAAACCGCAGTCCACCCCACCCGGCGGCAACGCCAGTAATCCCGCACCCGGACAATCCGAATCGCCCGGCAAAGGACTCATCGATAAGAAAGGTGAAAAGTACCTGCGCGAAGCGGGCAACATAGAAGATATGCCCGATCCGGAGGAGGATCAGGAGGCGATCGACCAGGAGAAAAAGCTTCGCGAAGACGAATAGGTGAAGTCCTTTACCAACAAGTCGCACAACCGGTTTAGCCTTCTGCGACTTTTTGAGTATGTTTATACCCGAAATCAGATTGACCGGTTTGGTAAATACCTTACATAACGAGAAGTGGCTGCTCCAACAAGTGTCGGAGGGAGATGAGAACAGTTTTGAACAGCTGTACCGGCATTACTATCCGCGGCTTCGTCCATTTGTCTGCAAACACACCGGTTCCGACGCACAGGCGGAGGAAATCATCCAGGAAACATTTATCCGCATCTGGCTCAACCGCGAGAAGCTGCCTGAAGTGACGCATTTCAGCGCCTGGGTGTACAAAGTTGCGTCGCGGGAATTCCTGACCGCCCTGCGCAAAAAACTGACGTACGAAGAAAAGATCGGTGCGCTGCAATATGCTGCCGGGGAAGTGGCCTCTTCGCCCTTTGAACAAATGCAGGTGCGGGAAATAAAAGCCCTGGTGAGCGAAGCGGTAGAGCGGCTGCCCGACCAGCGCCGTCGCGTGTTTCGCATGAGCCGCGACCAGGGTTTGAAGGTAAACGAGATCGCTGAACAGTTGTCGATATCGCCACAAACCGTTAAAAACATGCTGACTACCTCGCTCAGGCAGATCCGCGAACACCTGGCGGCTGCAGGCCATCCTTACTTGTTGATCTACCTCATCCTGAACATCCTGTAAAAAAATCCCCAAGAGAATAGTACTATTTGCTTTTTCCTGCTTCTTACATGGCGGAAAGGCTGTCCGTTTTATTAGCGTTATATGGAGCAACAAAGATTTACATACCTGCTGGAACAATACCGTACGGGGCAATTAACGCCCGCGGAAGGCGAGGAGCTGTTGAAAACCGTGCAAACGGACGACGATGCCTGGCTGGTAGATAACATCGCCTCGCTGATGGCGATGGAAGCCGAAATACCCGCAGTGGTAGACGAGCAGGTGGTGCAATCGAACATCAACCGCGTACTGGCTATCGATAAAGGTGCCCGTGTACGCAAAGTCCGCACGTACCGCTGGGCGGCCGCTGCTGCGATAGCGTTGCTGCTCGCCGGTGCCGGGTACACGTTGCTGAAACAAAACCCGTCGGTAAAAGATACGGTCGCCACGGTCCCTGCGCCCGACGTTGCCCCTGCCACCGGCAAAGCCACGCTGGTATTGGCCGATGGATCGAGTGTTGCACTGGATGAAGATAGCGTACGCGCCATCCGCCAGGGCATTCTGCAGAAGGGGGAGAGCTGATCTATGAAAATACAGCGGGTAACGCCCAACTGAGTTATAATACCTTGTCAACTCCCCGCGGCGGCCAGTTTCGCGCCACATTGCCGGATGGCAGTAAGGTGTGGCTGAACGCTGCCTCGTCCATCACGTATCCTACCGCCTTCGGCGACAAGGAGCGGAGGGTGCAGGTGAAGGGCGAAGTATATATAGAAGTTGCGGAGAACGCGCAGCTGCCTTTCTTCCTGAACGCCTCACCGGTGGAAATCGCCGTGCTGGGTACCGCTTTTAACGTATCAGCTTATGAAGATGAAACACACATCACGACTACGCTCGTCAGCGGCAGCATTGCCGTAAACGCGGGCGGTCGCGCTACGCCGGTGAAGCCGGGTCAGCAGGCTGCTTACGCAAATGATGTTTTCCAGCTGAACGAGCAGGCCGATGTGGAACAGGCGACTGCCTGGAAGAAGGGTGTGTTTTATTTCAAAGATGCGGGTCTGGACGTGGTATTACGCGAACTCGCCCGCTGGTATGACGTGCAGGTGGTATATGAAGGCGTGGTGCCGCGCCGCTCTTTCAGAGGCGAAATTGGCCGTGACCTCTCGCTGCAACAGGTGTTGAAAGGCCTGGGCGATATGGGCGTAAAATTCAGGATAGAAGACGGGCGCCGCCTGGTGGTGACGCCATAATCAGATACATCAGGGAAACTTTTTAATAACCAGCTATTATCAACCAAATGGAGATTCAGCCAATCTAGAAGATCATCCTGGTCCAAATAAAAAACCGGGGCGGTTGCACCCGCGCCCGGCAATACGTATGGACCAGCAGCTAACAACAGTCCGCTTAAACTATTATTGCATCACTTCAATCCAAACACTGCAAATCTATGCAATGGAATTGTAATGGTAAGGCCCTTTCTATGCCCGGGCCCGTATCAACCAAGAAAGAAAATCACCGGCGAAGAAAAATTGCGCTAATTATGAGATTAACGGTCCTTTTGATGATGGTGGCCTGTTTTAAAGTAACCGCCGCCAGTTATGCGCAGCAGGTAACTTTTAAAGGACGGCAGGTAACACTGGAGGAAGTGTTCAGCGCTGTGAAGCAGCAAACCGGCTACCTGTTCTTTTATGAAGGCGGCAGCATGCGCGAAGCGCGCCCGATCAGCGTAAACGTGGAAAAGATGCCCCTGGAGGCTTTCCTGAAAGATGTACTGCGCGACCAGCCGTTAGACTACAGCATCGAGAACAAAACAATTTTTATCAGGAAACGAGTGGTAATCCCTTTCGTTACGCCGCAAGACCCGACGGTGGAGGTGACGGGGAAGCTCCTGACCAGTAACGGTGAAGCCTTAATTGGTGCAAGCGTTGGAGTGAGGGGCGGAAAGGCGCTGGTAGTCGCCGACCTGGAAGGTCGCTTCAGGCTGCGCGCCAAAGTAGGCGATGTGCTGTTAGTACGTTTCATCGGTTTTGATGATAAGGAAGTGAGGGTGACACGCGGCGGCGACCTGGGAAATATCCTCGTCACGCAGTCTACCACGAAGCTGGATGAAACGGTGGTGCAGGCTTACGGCTTTACGTCCAAACGTATGAATACCGGTAACATTGAAAAAGTATCTGCAAAAGAGATTGAAAATACAGTGGTGGACAACCCGGTGCTGGCCCTACAGGGCCGCGTGGCGGGCGTGATCGTAACACAAACCAGTGGCGTGCCGGGCGCGCCTATTAAGGTAGAGATCCGTGGTCGTACACAGTTAGATGGGGACATTGGCGCGGATAATGAACCGTTATTCATCATCGATGGTGTGCCGATGGCAGTGAGTAATATGGGTATGAGCAGGCTGACTTCTGCAGCTGCTCCTGCTGGTAAATACGGCCTCAACCCGCTTTCGACGATGAATATGTCTGACATCGAAAGCATGGAGGTGTTGAAAGATGCGGATGCTACTGCGATCTATGGTAGCCGGGGTGCGAATGGCGTGATCCTCATCACGACCAAACGCGGAAAGGCAGGTGCCACACGAATCAACGCCGACGTACGTTCAGGCTTCAGCAAAGCGAGGGTGCCTGAAATGTTAAGTACCCGTGAGTACCTGGACCTGCGCTATGAGGCATTGCGTAATGACAATAAAACGATTGGTGCCGCAGGGAACTATGATCTTACCCAATGGGATACCACGCGCGACAGCCGTGTTGCAGAAACGCTCATCGGTGGTACTGCAGAATTTACCAACGCCAGCGTATCTATGTCCGGAGGTGGCCAGGCAGTCCAATACTATATTGGTGGTAACTACGATAGACAAACCAATGTATACCCAGGTAAAATGCCGGTTACACAGGCTGCTGCACACTTTAATATCAACAGCAGCTCCAGGGACGGCAAATTCAGCGCTCAGCTGAAGGGTGATTACTCCAGCAACGTGAATAATGCACCTTCTACAGACCTCACTAGCAAGATCAACCTGCCGCCGAACTTCCAGTTATATGATTCCGCCGGTAACATGGCCTGGAACGAGAAAGGGATCAACAACGGAGACAATCCGCTGGCATACCTGCTGCAACAATACAGTGCCAAAACCGATAATATCAATGGTAACCTGATGCTGAACTACCGTGTTACACCGGAATTTGTGTTGCGCACTAGTTTAGGTTACAATGGTATTTTCCTGGACGAATTGGCGATTACGCCCAAAACCAGCCAGAATCCCAAGCCTAATGACGGAAGGCCGGTAACGGGTGCTTCGCGTTTCAGCACCAACGTATTTAAAAGCTGGATCGTGGAGCCGCAGGCGGAATACACCAAAAACATCAGGCAGCACCGTATAAATGTGCTGGTGGGCGGCACTCTGCAAAGTCAGCGTAACGATGGCTATAATATCAGTGTAACAGGTTACACCAGCGACGATTTCCTCGGATCGCTGACGGGCATTGTGGGTTCGAACATCAACAGCCTGGGCAGTACGATGACGCAGTATAAGTATGGAGCGTTCTTCGCAAGGGCCAACTATAATTACAATAGTAAGTACATCGTGAATCTTTCTGCCAGGAGAGATGGCTCCAGCCGCTTCGGTCCTAACTACCGCTTCTCCAACTTTGGTGCAGTGGGCGGTGCATGGTTGTTTACCAGCGAAAACTTCATGAAAGACCTGCCGAAGGTCAGCTACGGTAAACTGCGTGCCAGTTATGGTGTAACAGGTAATGACCGTATTGGTGATTATAAATACCTCGACGCTTATACGGCGAACGTTTTTGCGCCTACGTACCGGGATTCAAGTGCCCTGGTGCCGAGTTCTCTGTTCAAGCCAGACTTGCACTGGGAACGTAATAAGAAGTTTGAGGTGGCGTTGGAACTGGGTTTCCTGAGAGATCGTATCCTGGTGAACGTGGTGCGTTATCACAACCGCGCATCCGATCCGCTGGTGAACTACCCGCTGCCTTCGATGACTGGTTTTACGACGGTAGCTGCTAACCTTAACGGGGTGTTGATCGATAATAAAGGATGGGAGTTTTCATTTACGACGGCCAACTTCAAGAAGAAAAATTTCGACTGGACGACCAACTTCAATATTACCCTGCCGAAGAACGAGTTGGTCCGCTTCCCGGACCTCGCGAAAAGCAGTTATGCCACCAAATACATTATTGGCCGGCCGCTGAACCTGGTAATGGCTGCTAAGTTTTTGGGCATTGATCCGCAGAATGGCCTGTACGCACTGATGGACCGTGACAAGAACGGTACGTTTGGCTTCCCGGGCGATCTGGCGCCCATCGGCGACACCGATCCCGACTTCTATGGCGGTATGACTAACACCTTCCGCTATAAAGGATTTACGCTGGATGTATTGCTGCAATTCAATAAACAGTTAGGCAGAAACTGGGCGACCTCATTAGCAACGTCAGGTTTTACGCCGCTGCCTGTCGGCGGACCACAAAACATCGTGAAAGGTTTAGGAGAACCTTGGCGCCAGCCGGGTGATCAGGTGCTCATGCAGAAATATACGACAATCACGCCTGCGTCTAACTCCCTGTACGGCAACTACAATATGCAGTATTCGGATTACGTCTATGCAGACGCTTCTTTCCTGCGCGTAAAGAACGTGTCGCTGGGATATACGCTGCCGGCAGAATGGCTGAAGGTGATCAAGCTAAGTAATCTTCGTCTGTATGCACAGGCACAGAACCTGGCTACCTTCTCTTCATTGAAAGGTGGCGATCCTGAGTCAATTTTCCTGACCCGCCTGCCGCCATTGCGTACGGTGGTATTTGGCATCCAGGTAGGAATTTAATCTTTGCTTAAACAAGAATTATGACATTTAACAATAAACAAATCAGGTATATCGCTGCCGCAGCATTTGGTTTGATGGCGTGGACAAGTTGCGCCAAATTCGTGGATGTTCCTTTGCCCATCAGCCAGATATCCAACGAGGCTGCCTTCGCGAACGATGAATCCACACAGGGGGCCATGCGCGGCATTTATGCTGCCACACAAAACGTGTTTGGCTCCGGACCATATGATGGTACGCTTTCCGTATTGCTTGGCATTAGCTCCGACGAGTTAACGAAGCTGAGTTACTCCACCGACGAACAGCTGTTTTTTGATAACAACTTGTCGGCTCAATCAAGCGGTGTGAGGGCCATCTGGGGTGGTGCTTATTCGTATATGTACATGATCAACAACCTGATCCTGGGTGTGGAAAGATCAAAAGGCATCAGTGCTACCGGCAAGGCCAACTTCCTCGGAGAAGCGCATTTCTTAAGAGCGTTGAACAACTTCTACCTGGTAAATCTCTACGATTCACTGCCGATGATCGTGACGCCGGAGTACACCGTAAACGCTCTTTTATCACGCACAGCGCCTGAGAAGATGTGGGACCTGATCGTGAGTGACCTCGACTTCGCAGAGAAAAACATCACCACCGGTTACAACATCCCTGGCTTACGCTACCGCGCTAACCGCGATGCCGCAAGAGCGTTACAGGCCCGCGTATTCCTCTACCGCCAGCAGTGGAAAGAGGCGGAAGAGAAAGCAACGTCCGTCATCGAATCAGGCAACTTTCGCCTCGAAATACTGGACAGCGCTTTCCTGATCAAATCAAGAGAAGCGATCCTGCAGTTCGCGAATGCCGGTACTAACCTGTATACGCTCGAAACGGGCAAGCTGAATAACACCCGCCTGAGCGCCTATACGGTGGCTGCCTTTGAACCTAACGACCGTCGCAGAACGAAGTGGGTGAAGGTGACGACAGATGGTTTTGGCTCTCCGTCAAAAACGAAGATTACCAGTAACCTTACGCCGATGACACCCGAAGCTATCCCGGTACTCCGCCTCGCAGAGCAATACCTCATCCGCGCCGAAGCACGCGCTATGCAGGATAATCTGCCCGGTGCCATCCAGGATGTTGACAGCATCCGCTTCCGTGCGGGACTGCCTTTGCTGATCAATACCAATCCCACCATCGATAAAGAAGCATTGTTACTCGCTATCGAAAAGGAACGTCAGACAGAACTGTTTGGCGAAATGGGCCATCGCTGGCTGGATGTGAAACGTCGCGGACAGGCGGATGTCATTTTTGGGGCACGCAAACCAAGATGGCGTAAAGAAGCGGCGTTCTTCCCGATACCTTTCGCCGACAGGCAGAACAACCCGAATCTTGGTCAGAACCCAGGTTACGAATAAAACACCTCTGCTCATGAGAAATTATATAACAGCACTATTATGCCTGTCTGCCCTCTCTGCCTCCGCGCAGTATAGCGGCAAGTTTACCGTAAAAGGTAAACTAACGCAAAAGGCCACGCAGGACACGATTTACCTGCATTACTTTGCCGATGGTAAACAGATGACGGATTCGATGGTCACCGTAAAGGGAACCTTCCAGTTCAAAGGCGAAATAAAGGAGCCCGTAGTGGCCTACCTGGGCTTCCGTGGCGCCCGCGATCGCCGGCCAGACAATCGCAAGCTTTACCTCCAGCCCGGCACGATCGTACTCACCGGCACCGATTCTGTGCGCCACGGCAAGATCACCGGCTCCACGATCAATCGCGACGCTGAAGCGCTCGACAAGGTGGTACGGCCTTATATGGACAGTGTTATCGCCCTTCGCATGAAGGCCATGCGTTTAACGAAGGAAGAAAAGGCGGCGCCGGAATTTAAGGTGCTGGAGGCTAATTTCCGGGAGATGTTAGACTCCTCGGAAGCCGTGCGCATCCGTTATGTGAAGGCACATCCAAAGTCTTACACCTCCCTCGAAACGGTCAGCAACATGGCCGGCATGGTCATTGATTATGAAAAGATCAACCCGCTGTTCCTGTCGCTCGATACCACGCTGCAACAACTGCCGATGGGTCGTACGCTCGCAAAACGGATGTTCGTGGCAAAGAACACAGGCATTGGTGTAAAGCTGGCGGATTTTACGTCTAAAGACACATCCCGCAACGATTTGCGCATGTCCGATGTAGTGAAAACGGGTAAAGTAACGCTCATTGATTTCTGGGCCAGCTGGTGTGGCCCCTGCAGGGCGGAGAACCCGAATGTGGTAAAAGCGTTTAACGCATTCCACGATAAGGGTTTTAATATCCTCAGTGTGTCGCTCGACGATAAGCTGGCGTACTGGAAGCAGGCGATCGTCAAAGACGGTATGCCCTGGTACCATGTGAGCGGGTTGCAAAAGTGGGAAGAACCTGCTGCCAAATTATATGGCATAGAAGGTGTTCCCGATAACTTCCTGGTCGACGGTGAAGGCCGTGTAATCGCCCGGGGACTGCGTGGCGAAGCCTTGTACAAAAAGGTGGAAGCCGTTTTAAAACAGTAATCGTTTTTTCCCTGAAATAAATAATACTAGACTATGAAAAAGAGGCCCGGTGTTTACCGGGCCTCTTTCATTATCTCCAGTCCGCCTGCTTACTTGTTGTTCACGAATATCTTCTTCGTATACACGATCTTGTTCTTGTCACTCACGACAAATACGTACATCCCGTTGGGCAGGCCCGATATACTCACCGGTGCGTTTTTACCGGATACCCTCAAGACTTTCACGCGCACCCCGTTAAGACTGTAGATGCCTACATCGTACAGGCCTTCCTGTAACGGCCCGTTGAGGTACACCGTTCCGGAAGCGGGGTTCGGCCATATGGACGGTAAGTCCAGCTTGACCCTCGGCGGTGCCACGGCGGCCAACGGAGATGCCAGCAGCAGGCTGTTAGGATAGGTGAACGGATAATCCAATTGTGCCTGGCGGAACTGTGCTTCGTATATGTCATTCCAACCGAAGGCAGTATCCGCCTGGTTCTTCAGGTTGTATTGGGCGGCACCACTCCAGAAGTGGATAAACTCACCCATGTTCAGCCTGCGGATGTATTGACCGTTCCTTTGTGGGAAGTAAGCTGCCAGCAGATCGAAATACCTGTTCAGGGCATCGCTCGAGTCGGCCGTGGTGTAGATAGGGTAGAACCAGTTCTTGAACCAACGGGTGCCGGCACGTGGGTAGGTGTCTGTCTTGGTTTCCATGTCGGCCAGCAGTTCTGCAGCTTCCAGGTTCCAGCCCAGGCGTTTGTACACATCGTAGTTAAAGATCTCTGCCCATTTGCTGTCGCCCCAGATCAGGAAGGAGTGGCCGCCGTCTACGTTTTTCGCAGAGAATTCCACGATATGCGCTACTTCATGCGTACTGGCCCCGTAGTTCCAGCTGTTACGCTCGGCCCACTGTCCGCCCAGGTCGATGGTATTGTGGTAATCGTGCGCAGAGTCGTAAGTGGTAGCCGGGTGACCGCCAGAGTAGCCTGCTATGCTGTGAAACACTGCATACAACCGCGGATCGCTGAAGGAGCCGTAGTTCTGTTTCGTGTACTGCCACACGTTCGCAAAGTCGCTGAACATCCAGTTAATGGCCGGGCTCACCGCGCTGTCGTAGTACACGGCGATCTGGTCATTATAATAAGTGCGGGTCAGTAGCTCGTCATGCTCAAACCAATGTTCCCGCCAGGTAAGTGGTGCCGCGCCGGTGGGTGTTGCTTTTTTCGTGAACACGTAAGCCGATCCGCCGTTCGCGTTTTCTGCACGCAGCCTGTAATAATAAGTTGTCAGCGGCGTGAGGTCGCGGGAGTGGTATTTGGTGTTGTTTGCCGCGACGATAGCATCGGTTACCCAGTTCACGCTGTCGGTAGAACGTTCTACCCGGAAGTTGGTTTCTGTAGTCGAGTTGTCGGTCCAGGTGAGTACCAGCTGGTAGCCATCGGTGTTCATGGCCGCCAGTCCGGACGGTGCCGCCGGTACCGCGCTGTTGGTAGCGCCGGTGCCGGTACCGTACAGTTCCAGCTCGGCAAATTGTGTCAGGCTATTTCCATTGTTCGCTGTGATATGTAAACGATAGTAAGTGTAAGCGGTGGTGTTAACGAACGCATATAGTTTACGCTGGTACCGATCGGTAAACTCCTGGTTGTTCTTCGTACTCAGCGTCGTCCAGGTAGATCCGTTGTTCGATCCCTGTAACACCCAGTTTTTAGGGTCGCGGGTGGCAAAGTCGTTGGCGGAAGTTACGGCGTAACGGGTGAGGGTAGCGCCGCCTGGCAGGTAATATTGCACCCAGGTGCTGGCAGCCGATGCGAGGTATTTACCATACGCGCTGTTGTCAAAGGCTTTCAGATAACCTTCGTTGCCGCCGGTATTATACTGGTCGCTGAGTGTCGCATTGGTAAAGTCGGTTACGTCGGTACCCACGGTGGCCGAAGTGGTCGAGATAGAAGCATGTGCTGTAGCCACCGATACGCCTGCTGCATTCTGGGTACGAACGCGGTAGAGATAAGCCGTGCCGGTAGCGGTACTGCTATCGATATAACTGGTTTTGTTACTGTCCAGCGTCGCTATTACCCTGAAGCTGCTGCCGGTCTGGCTGCGCTCTACGAGGTAATTGGTTTCTGTAGTAGCATTGTCTGTCCAGTTCAGCTGCACCCGAAAGTTGCTGATGTTGCTGACAGATAGTCCTGTTGGTGCCGCCGGTGTAGCCGCCAGTAGTTCCCACTCCGCAAACTGGGTGGCAGTAGCGCCGTTTACCGCGGTGATGTTAAGGCGGTAGTACAGGTAACTGTTGGTATTCGCAAAACTGTAAGTCTTGCGCAAAAAGCGGGTGGCAAAGGTTTCGGCGGTGCGGGTATCGAGGGTGGTCCAGGAGGTGCCGTTGTTCGAGCCTTGCAGCGTCCAGTCGCGCGGATCGCGGGTAGCTGCATCATTGGCCGAGGTGATGGCATACTGTGTAACCACGGCGGTAAAGGGCGACTGGTACTGTACCCAAAGATTTGTTTGTGGAATGTAGTACTTCGTAGCAGTGCTGTTGTCGATGAGGTTAGGGTAGTTCTCATTGACTTGTACGGTATTGTTGTATTGCGCGGTAATCGTGCCTCCGAGGTTTGTAATATCGGATTGGGCATGAGCAGCACCGGCAAAACAAAACGCTCCCGCACACAAGATGGCCTTGTGTAAAAGTGTCATGTTCATAATAGGATTGCTTGTTTTAAGTTAACTATAGATGATGGACTGAAGATTTAGATTTGGTTTAAACATGTGCTCGGGTTAAGTTTAGTATTGTCTTCGCTCAGAAATGCAAGGGCCACAAAAATCTATACCTGAATTTAAGTAATTAATCGATACGCCGCTAACGCCCTCATGTCGCGGATCACTGCTAAATGCAGTGGCCCGCGATGAGCGCATCAACTTATCCTGTTGTGATTGAAAGGGTTATTGCTGCTTACCGTTTAGTGCTATGCTAAACGGCTATACGCTGTTTTAAAAATAGTTTGCGGTATGGTGGAGGGTTCGGGTTTGCTTATCATTTAGCAGGGGAGATATTTTAGAACAGCTGTTCAGCCATCGTCATCATATGTTTGCAAACAATGATGAAGTGCGCGTTCTACACCCGCTCTAAAACAATCTCCTTCAAACTTCCTTTCCCAGTCATTCTCTTCACACGTAAAGTATGCCTGCCTGCCCGCAGGTTGGATACAGGCTTCCCATCTACCGAAATATCATATCCCTCGATAGCTGACACTTTGTACTTACCGTCTGTCACCACCGTGAATGTATACTGCAACCATTCACCCGCCTCAAAGTTCACCACTTCACTGCCGCTGATGTCAACGCCGTCGTTGCGGTAGCTGCGGCCGCTGTTGCCGCCTTGCAGAGCGGGATTGGAGATGCGGTAGTTCGCGGTGTCGAGGTCGTAGTAGGCCACGCCGTTCGGCCCCAGGTCATAGTCGATGGCGTTGATCACCAGGCGTTCCTGCAACAGGTGTTCCTTAAAGGGGATAGCAGTGGGAGAGAAGGGCTGCCGTATCATCGCATCGATCACATCGCGGTGCAGGATGTTATTACGGATGTTCGCATCCGACGCGAGTTGCATCATGCCTGCAAAGGCTGCTTCTGCGGATGGAGCAGCGGCCTTTCCCGACCAGTAATCCAGTATGCGCTGATAATTGTCGTTCATCGGAATTTCCAGCGGGTTGTTATGCCCCAACTTTTTCAGCGGCCACCATGCCCAGCCGATATTGTTGCGCTCCAGTAAACGTATGGCTTCTGTAAACCAAACGTTGGAGTTCTCGCCGGTTTCACCCAGCCATACCGGAATGTTGTATTGATCTCTCGCTTTAATGATATGGGCGATTGATGCATCGTCATTATAGTTCCAGTATTTGTGATAGCTCAGCACCATATTATTATCCCAGGGCGGAAAAATACCATTGTAGTTATTGCCCCAGCCGTTTCCTTCTATGATGATGATGTGCCGTTTGTCTACACTGCGGATCGCCTGCGTGATCTCCATCATCAGTTTGCGCAGCGGTGCATTGGTCTTTTCTTTCAGGCCGTTCTTATCGTTTTCCGGGTCCTCAAAGCCCCAGTTAGGCTCGTTGATAATATCATAGCCGCCTATCCAGGGTTCGTCTTTATAACGTGCTGCTAATTTCTTCCAGAGGGCGATAGTCCTTTCCTGCAGGGACCTGTCCTGCCACAGTGATGGTTTCGAGGGATCCCGGTCCGATATATTCAGGTCGTTGCCTTGTCCGCCAGGGGCGGCATGCAGGTCGAGAATCAAATACATGTTGTTGGCCTTACACCAGGCGAGCAGACTGTCGGTCATGTCAAATCCTTTCTGGCGGAATACAGGGTCTGCGGCCGATTCCACTACCAGATCCAGCATGTAAAGGTTGTAGTGCATAGGCAGTCGCACCGAATTAAAGCCCCAGGCTTTCATGGAGTCGATGTCTGCCCGGGTGGTATGGTTGGCAAGCCAGGCGTTATAGAACTGTTGCGTTTTCTGTTCGCCGGTGAGTTCTTTCATTCGCTCGCGGATGCGGTATTGCTGCTGGCCGTTGCCGGTTACGCGCAGCATATAACCCTCCTGCAACATCCAGCCGCCAAGGCCGATGCCTCGTAGTAATACGTTCTCGTTCTTTTCATTGACTATGCGGGTGCCCGCTGTTTTCAGGAAGCCCTGTGCCTGTGTGTACTGGGTCATCAACGCGGCAAGCGTAAAGCCGCAAAGCAATCGTCTGAGCATAACGTGTGGTGTTTGGGACTATTAAAGTAACAAAAATAATCGCTTGCAAACGCTAAGATTATTACCGCCTGCCCCTTTATTTGGGTAGTGCGATTGATAAACCAACATCTGAATCCAAAACCCTTATTTCGATCTAGAACACTCATTATTTAAATAAATCAACCAACATGCATCAATTGCTACAAAGGCTCTGCCTCTGTGCGGGCGCGCTATGCCTTGCCGCGCCGGCATTTTCACAAACAGATATTACGGAAGACGGGGGCGTAATTACGTCGCCCCACATCAACTGGAACAGCAACGAAAATTTCCCTAAACTGATCGACAACTACCCCGGTACCAAATACCAGTATGAGTCGGGAGCGTTTACGGTGGTATACGAGGCGAACTTCCCTTCCCTGGTGACGCAATACGCGGTGACCAGTGCCGCAGATAATCCGGATCGCGACCCGATGAACTGGGTGCTGGATGGGAGCAATGACGGGGTGAACTGGACTTCCCTCGATCAGCGCTTTGGTCAGTTTTTCAACGCGCGCCTGGAACGCCAGTTGTTTACGATCGCTACACCCGGCACTTATAAACAATACCGCCTCATCGCCTTTGCAACCCGTGAGGGACGATATATTCACCTGGGCGAATGGGAACTGCTGTCGCCAGTGAAAACCGCGATACCCGCATCCTTAACGGCTACGCTCGTTCCTGGTCAACGGGTGAAAATCGGCTGGAAAGACAATGCAACGAATGAAACCGGTTATTCGGTGGAGCGATCTACCGATGGCCGCAATTATCACATCGCAGCGCTGCTGCCACCGAACGCTAAAAGTTATATCGACAGCAATCTCGCCACTGATCAGCAATATGCTTACCGCGTACGCGCCATCACCACCGAAGGTGCAGGCAAAGCGTCCCCGGCGGCGATCATTCGCACCGAAAAAGGTCCGTCTTTGGATGATATTACCGACTTCAAAGAAGGCCGCCTCACTGCCCGTTACGCCTACAGTGGGCCGGAGGGTTTATCTAAACTGACCGACAATACACCGAACAGTTTCCTGCATATGTGGAACAGCCCTTCCTGGCTGCTCTACTACCTGCCAGGCGGCGCAGTCGTGACACAATATGCCTTCACCGTAAGCAACGAATCTGCTGAATACGACCCCAGCGACTGGACGCTCGAAGCCTCCAACGACTCGCTCAACTGGACGGTCTTAAACACGCAGCACAAGCAACAGTTCGAGCGTGGTACCCGCAGGGTGTACGCTTTCGCGAACAAATCAAACTACCAATACTACCGCTTCCAGCTCGCCAATAATTCCTGGGGCATCAATCTTTCCGAACTGGAAATACTGGGTAAAGGTGAAGGCTCGCTTAGCAAAGACAAACCGGTAACGGCAGGCAACTTTCATGCACAAGGCGTATCTCCTTACCAGGTGGTGTTAGCCTGGAACGACGATGCCAACGACGAAACCAGCTATCGCCTCGAACGTTCGAAAGACAGCATCCGCTGGAACACGGTCGATAATCTCAATCCCGGTACGACCTTGTTCTACTCCCGCAACCTGACGCCGCAAACGAAGTATTACTACCGCTTAAGCGCCATCAACCGTAATGGGCGCTCGGCATACACCTATGTAAGCGCGACCACTACGCCCGACGAGTCGCCCCTTTACTGGCAGGAACATTGGCTCGAGCATCGCCAGCTGCTGAAGCGGGTGCACAATAACAAAGACGTCGCTTTTTATTTCGACAACGACGTGCCCGCCAACACTACCTGGATGTTTACGGAGTTTACCGCCGCCTGGAAGTACATCAAAAAAACGTACGGCACGTTCTGCGATCCTAAACTGTATGTAGTGTTGCATGAGGATAAGTACCACGGTGGCCACGCTGCTGCAGTATGTGACTCCAACCACGACTACCGTAATGTGATCGACCTGGGTGGGGAATGGTCGTTCCGCAACGATTGGAACATTGGTGCGCCGGTGCATGAGATCGGGCATATCGTGGAGGGTAACTCTAAAGATGTGCGCGAATCGCCGGCCTTCTCCATCTGGGGTGATAGCAAGTGGTGTGAAATTTTCAACTACGACGTATACAAAAACATCGGCTGGGCAGAAGATGCCAAAGCGGTGTATGACCAGATGCAAACGCATTCGGATGTGTTCCCACGACCTGGTACTTATTGGTTCCGCGACTGGTTCTACCCGCTGTATACCCGCGGTGACAGCAGCGTAACGCTGAACCGCTATTTCGAACTGCTGGCAGACTATTTCCCGCAGCATAATGGTGTATATACCCGCCGCATGAACATGGGTGAGTTTGTGCATTTCTGGAGCGGCGCCGCTGGTTATAACCTGAAAGCGCAGGCAGATACGGCTTTCGGCTGGAACGATGAATATGAGATGCAGTTCAAACAAGCCCGCATCGACTATCCGTTCACCTACCCCGAAAACTGCCGTCCCAGGCCACTGCCTTCCAAACCGTGGAACCAGGCGCACGAATATCTGACGGCGCTGTGGCCTAACCCTGCCTCCGGCACGTTGTATTTCAACGGTCCGAACGATCGTACGGTTTACACGGTAGAGGCCTACGCGCTCAGCGGGCAAAGATCCCTCACAGCCCGGGTGTCTGGTAAAAATGCACCGATTGACGTTTCAGCACTGCACACGGGTTTATACTTGTTTGCGGTGAGCGATCAATCGGGTGTGTTGTTTACGCGTAAAATATTGATTACTAAACCTTCGGGTAAAGGTAAATACCAGGGTTAAGCTATTTAGGTTGATAAACAGAGCCCCGGTGTCTACCGGGGCTTTTGCGTTTAATTTCTGTTAACAGGTTAGCGTAGAGATTAAGGGTACTTTTAGGATTACATCATTTACTAGTTAAAATTTTCTTTAGGTTGATAAGCCCCGGTGTTTACCGGGGCTTCCATTTTTAAAAACGATAGACTGCCATAATAGCCGGAAAATGAACTTATGATTAATAAATCTCAAACGGCATATTTCTTGCAACTAATTGCGTAAAATTGAATAAAATACAGAAAAATGATGCAGACGATGAGTGACCATAACCAGAAAATACCTTTCGACTTCAGACCAGAAGATATGATTCCGGCAGTGAGAAGTTTTGAACCCGTTTTATACCGTCAGGGCAACCTTTACTATTGTTTACTTGGTGCAGATGCCGATAATGGCATTTTAGGCTTCGGCGCAACACCCCGCCAGGCAATTGCCGACTGGGAGCATAAGTTAAGGTCCAACATGAATAAGTAATTTGTAGTTTATAAAGGCAGGTAAATGTTAAATGCCGCGCCCTCTCCATGTTTACTTTCGGCCATGATAAGCCCCCCATGGTTTTCTACGATCTTTTTACATAAGGCCAGTCCAACGCCTGTACCGGCGTACTGGTCTTTGTTATTTAGCCGCTTAAATATCAGGAATATCTTATCCGCATACTGTTGCTCGAACCCAATGCCGTTATCGCGCAGCACAATGCGGGCAAAGGTTTTTGCTGGGTTGCCTGCAGGCGCTTCCACGGGCAGGTCTGCCTTGTTCACCACATCATAATCGATCGCGATTTTTGGTGCCGTGGTGCAGAACTTCAGCGAGTTGCCAACGAGATTGCGGAACAGTTGTACCAATTGATGATGAATACCCCTGATCACAGGCAGCTCCGCACATCGCAGGTACGCATGCTTTTCTTCTACCAACAGGTCAAATTCGGCGAATACTTCTCTCACAACGAGATTTAAATCCACGCTGGCCGGCAATTGCAGGTCGTTCGACAGGCGGGAGAAGTTTAAAACCTGGCGGATGAGTTCCGACATATGCGCAGCTGCCTTGTTGATTTTCGGGAGAAATTTATCGCGCAGTTGCTTATCGTCCGGACAGTCGCTGATCAAATCAGAGAAGGTCTGGATCTTACGCAGTGGCTCCTGTAAGTCGTGGCTGGTGATATAGGCAAATTGCTCCAGTTCGCGGTTGGAGCGTTGCAGTTGTTCGTTGATGAGTTGCAGTTCGGCTGTTCTTTCACGTACCAGTTCTTCCAGCGTTTCCCGCGCCTGCATTTCCTCAGTAATATCCAGCAGGGTGCCAACCACACTTTCCGCATGCCCCAGTTGATCGAAGAACACCGTTCCCTGCATACGCAGCCATCTTTGTCCGTTATCATTCAACCGGAAAAAGCGGAAGGGGATGTCGAAATGTCCGTTACTATTGGGCTTGAACGACTCGCTGGCAGCCGTTACCAGGGCGTTTACATCTTCTGTACTAACGTGATCAAGTAATAATTCTAAATAGATGTTATCGGTTTCTTCAATGCCGCAGATCGCCAGGCTTTCGTGGCTGAGCGAGAATTCGTTCGCAGGTACGTAATAATCCCAGGTGCCCAGCTTTGTAGCGGCCACGGCCATTCTAAAGCGTTCTTCCTCTTCCTGCAGCTTACGCTGTACCTTCTTTTCTTCGGTGATGTTCCGCACTATCTTAGACGCGCCGATTACCTCGCCGCGTTCATTTTTAATAGGGGAGATGGTGAGTGATACATCGATCAGCTGCCCGCTCTTCGTCAGCCTTTTCGTTTCAAAATAACTAAGTCTCTCACCGTTACGAATGCGTTGCAGGATCAGCGGTTCTTCCATATGCCTGTCCTGCGGTACCAGTGTCAATATTGATTTGCCGATGATTTCCGAAGCGGCCCAGCCGAACATGCGTTCCGCCGATTCGTTCCAGCTGGTCACGATGCCTTCCAATGTTTTACTGGCGATCGCATCTTCAGAAGAAGTAACGATCGCCGCCAGGTGAAATGCTTTTTGCGCCGCCTGTTTCTGATCGGTTACATCAATGAGAATGTTTACGCCACCTACCAGTTCGTCGTTATCGTCGAATATCGGCATCGGGTTAGTGGTAACGACGCGGCGGCTACCGTCGGGCCGTTCAATCAGCAGTTCTGAACCCTGCATCACTTTCCCTCCGCGCATGGCAATGCCGAGCGGACTTTCCTCGAAAGGCATCGGCCGCCCGTCTGTATGAAATATTTTAAATGAACCGCACCATTTTTCTTCGCCGATTTTCGGTTCCCGCCCCCAGAGTGTCACAGCGGCGTTATTGTACATCTGCAGGAAACCATCCCGGTCACAGGCAAATACGGCTAACGGTAAACTGTGTAATAACTTGATGTACATGCCTGCCGAAGCGCCGGAATGGCGTTCGTTGCTAATGAGTGTTTTGATGAAGTCCAGGCTGTAAGTGTCCATCTTGGTCGTGTTTAAAATAGTTCTCGAGCTTTGCTACCAGCAGGGACAGGCTGGGCTGTTTCTCTACATAACCTCTCGCGCCCATTTGCGCAGTTTCCTGTTTATCACGCGGGGCCGAGGAAGTGGAATATATGATCACAGGTGTTTCGTCCAGGTGTGGGAGTTGTTTGATCGCCCGCAGGCATTGCCGACCGTCCATACTCGGCATGTTCAGGTCCAGGAATATATAGTCAGGCAATATCGCGCGATCGCCGAGGTTTGCGATCGCCTCCTTACCATTATCGAACACCAGGCACTCTATATTTTCTCCAATCTGTTTGAGCGCATATAAAAAAATCTCCTGGTCGTCCGCATCATCGTCAATCAGTACACACGTAAATTTTTGGGCCATGCTGATGTTTATGGTTTTCTTCAGGTTCCGGCACTAATATAGGGAAAAAATAAATTCAGCAGGACTGATAATTAAGGCAGAGATCGATAGCTAAGTCAGCCGTAGCACGAAGTTTCCCGGCGTTTGCTCTGTTCCGTTCAGGATCACCGCCACCTGGTGGCTGCCCTCGTAATACCGCCGCGTTGTGATCGGTTTGAACGATTGCCTGCGCCGGATGTTCTGGCTTTCGCCAGGCAGCATATCGCGTTCGCTGATCTTAAATACTTTACGTGTAAACTGATCGCGCTGCATGCGGTAGTAGATCGCATACTCCAGCCGCACCTTCTGCAAGACCGCATCATTATTCTTCACCGTAAAACTGAACTCCAGGTAATCGCCAGACTGTACTGTTTTCGTATGTATTTTAAAAGCACTGAAACCGAGAAAGCTGCTGTCCAGTGCATAATGGCTAAAGATGGCCGCGTCGCCGCGTTTCAGCATCGTACGGCAACCGTGTTTGATGATCGCATCTGTTTCCGGACCCAGGCCTTTCCACCGAACGGCCACGTCCAGCACGAGGGCCGGATGTTCTTTGGATATGTCGTTCAGGTTGTTGGCCACACTTTTACGCACCGATGGGTCGGGGTCCTGCTTCAGATTTTCGAGGATGGGCAGTACGAGCGCGGGGTCTTTCTTCAGCATCGGTACTGCTATGGCCCAGGGCAAACGAGGGCGTGCGCCTTCGCTGGATAGTCGCCTTACGTGCGGACTTTTGTGTTTTGACCAACGTTCCATCTGTTTCAGCATTTTATCACCATACTGTAACAGGAACGGGCGTACGGCAAATTCACAGGAGATGAACTGCGTTACTTCCTCCAATGCTTTAACAGAAGGGCCGTAGTGCTGCAGGCCGTAACATTCGATATAGTCCGGCAGGAACATGAACACCAGTGCGTACTCCCCGAACTTACGCCTGCGCAGTTCCACCAGCAGGGCCGATATTTGTTGCAGTGCAGTGGGGTAGTCCTGCGAAAGGTGTGCGTGCAGTACCTGTGTGGTATGGCGCATTCGCGCTTTTAGCTCCATATCGTACAACGCAGGTACATCAACGTCCCTGAGGAACCGCGCTTTATTAAAGCCCGGAACAGCAGTGTGGAGGCAGGAAGCCAGCTCTTTATAAAACGAAGTATTGTAAATATCTTTTAGTAATCCCATCTGTGGAAAGATAAGAAACTTGGATAAAAGTAAAAGTCATTTCCGGATGCGTCTGCCTAAACCATCTTTTTTCGCTACATTTACGAACTATGATCATCCGCAGCAATAATATCATGGAGGAGTACCTCCGTACGCTCAATTACGACTTCCGCACCACGCCTTACGAGCTGCCGGAAGCCATAGCCAGTGTGCTCGATAAGGGATTTTCGCAGCATGATAACACGATCCTGCTTACTGCGCTCAACGAACAAACTACGCTCCCCGTGTTCAATGATGACCAGGAGCGGATGGATTTTGAATACACGAATAACAAGTTCACCACCGATTCGCCGGAAGAAGACGATGAGCTGGACTATCTTCGGCGCACCCTGGAATGTGCCAATCGTATTGCCAATAAATTGAAGGAAGAGTTTCCCGGTAAGATATTTAAGGTATTGGTCTTCTTCAACGAAACCAATTTCGAAAGCGATCATATGGCGCTCTTCGCATCTTCATCGGTACGCTTCTACGAAGTAAAACAACCCGACGGCGAAAACGATCTTGAAAGCTACGAGGGCGAAGCGGTTTTAGAGATAGAAGTGCAATAATTACAACTTATTATAGTGAAGGGCGTCTCTGATCGGAGAGGCCCCTTTTTGTATATATAGTTCGCTCACCTATGCTCCCATCTTTTGAAACCCGCGCCCCCGTTTATTTTTACATCGTCTGGTAATTGGCTCTGACGATCAGTTCTATCTGGTGCCAGTTGATGGGTTCATCGGTACGATAGTCGTACACCATGTTGCGGGCAAACTTCCGGGTGGGAGGGAACACCACCAGCTGTATACAATCGGCATATGTGTTCACCAGCCCGATATGCCTTCCCCTGGCCTTAAACAGGCGCAAGTCGCCGCGTTTCAGTTCCTTCAGCTGGCGTTGCACTTGCCTCAGTACCTGTTGAAAGCGGGCGATAATCTCTTCGTAAATCGGTGTTCCGTTCTGCATGATGTGGTGTTTATTCTATAAGTCGCAAAAACGGGACTTTTTACCCAGTTGATCGCGTTAAGGAATCATTAAGGAAATGTTATGGGGCATTTTCCTATCTTTCCACCCTAAACCGATAACCAGGTTATGATCCTAGACACGCTTCAGAATGCGCACCTTTACTTCGGCCTCGGCGATAAGTTTGTAAAGGCGTTCGAATATCTTGTTAAAACAGATTTTAATGCACTGCCCAAAGGCAAGTACGAAATAGACGGACAAAACATCTTCGCGATCGTCAATGAATATGATACGGTAGATGCGTCTGCAGAACAGATGGAAGCGCATAAGAAATACATCGACGTGCAATACATCGTAAGCGGTGCAGAACTCATCGGGCACGACTTCCTGCAACAAAAGGAACCTTCGAAAGCATATGATCCGGAAGCTGATTATATGTTGTTTGCAGAGAAGCCATCTTTCTTCAGCAAGCTGGAAAAAGACCATTTCGCAATTTTTTTCCCCAGTGACCTGCATATGCCGAACCTCCGCATCGACGCGCCTGCAGCGGTGAAGAAAGTAGTGATCAAGATCAGCGTTAACTGATAACCGGAATAACATGAAGTACCTGTTATGGCTGCTCCTGTCGGGAGCAGTATTACAACAACCAGCACCTAAACACCTGCTGTTGGATCAATACCAGCAGCTGCTTCCCGGCGCACTTTGCCAGGATGCGAAGGTGCACGAGAATGACAAGCAGGCGAAAGGTCGCACCACCTTCCTGGACCGCGACTTCCGCACCGAGTATTTTGCCGGGGCGAAGTCGGTGCGGTTTTATGAATGTGAAGACCGCCGTTTTCACCTGGCGATGGTGAGTCTGGAATTTAATACCCCACGTGAGCTGGAAATGGCCATGGGTGCCATCACAGCTTCGAAACGCACCGCCTTCCGCCTGCCGGTACGCACACGGTTTGTGCCGAAGCGTCTCGGTAACGAGCTGCTGATTATCTACTCAGAAACATTTACGGATAAGCGCTTCCAGGACCTGGTGAACGAGCCATAGCGTTATCGCTGCACCTGTTGGAACACAATCGTTGTATCCAACGGCGAAGCGCCACGGATAGCGATATCCGCCATCATCAGGCTATCTTTTTCATATACCAGGAAATTGTACTCATGGCGATCACCGCCGTTCGTTTTAATGTGCGGGAAGCTGGCTGTAATGCTGTCCCGGTAAAAGAAGCGCCACTCGTTACGCCCCGGAGCGTCCGGTATAACGGCGACGGAATCACGCCTGAAGCTTACTTTGCGCAGCAACGTATCCTGCGTTTGTAGTTCGATCCGGAATTTACTGAGACTGATGCCATGCCCCAGCAATACTTTTAATTGATTCGGATCCTTACAGGCAGAAAGAAGAAGGAAGGCAGATAAGACGAGCAGGCCATTTTTTGCAGGCTTCATGAGGAGCGTTTTTGTGTTTAGGTTCAGGACTGGTGTATCGTTGGTTTTGTCCTCAGCTGCGCTAAAATATCAAATTTTATGAAAAGGAGTAAAGCAATCTCAGAATACGGGATAGGATTTGCGATGTTTCTTGCTCCACCGGTATTGGTGCGTCCAGTAAGCTACTTTCATAGACAGATATCCGAAGCCCGCGCCGGCCAGTACATCGCTGATGTAGTGACGGTTGTTGGCAATGCGTAACGCTCCCACCGTAGAGGCCAGGCCGTAAGCAGCGTATGGCATCCACTTAAAGCGATGCTTATATTCTTCACTTAGAAAAGTCGCCGCGGCAAATGCGTTGGCCGTATGCCCCGAAGGCCAGGAATTGTAAGTGGTTTCATCCGGCCGCAATTGGCGGGTTACCCGTTTCAGCGCATTTACGGTAACGTAGTTCAATACCGCGCCTTTAGCGAGTATCAGGCTGCGCTCGATTACCGGGTTGCGGGACTTCACGCCTAATGCGTCCAGTCCGTACGCAATCACTACGGGGGAGTATTGCAGGTAGTTATCGATCTTGGTACTGAAGTCGCGCATATTCACGTTACGCATCTCTTTGATCTCCATCTTGATCGCATCATCCCCGTTTGCATTGGTCAGAATGCCGGAAACGACCAGCCCCACGGGAACGAACAGTTGTTGACGGGAATAGCGGATAGGAGGCGGAACACGGAAGGTATCCGGTTTAGACTGGTTGACCATAATATTGGCCGGCTGCACGGTGTCGGGATTTAGCTGCGCCTGCGCCAGGGTACCCTGACACAGCAACAGCGCCAAAAAGCCAATTCTCATGTTGTAGGTTTGTATTCACATATTAAACAAAAAATCCGGGAAATCCCGGATTTTAATGAAATATGCTGATTAGAGTGGCTTTAAGGCGAAAAAACTATCGGTTATTGCGCCATCACCCATTCTTCGAACTCATCTGCCAATCCATCCGGATTACCTTTCATAGTCCAGGCAACCGGTTCGTCGTAGTATTCCAGTTCGTGGATGATTACCGGTACATCGCGGCCGAACTTCTTACGGATCACACCATCTTCATGGAGGCGGCGGGAAAGGCTTACCACGATGTGCATGAAGGTCTCCTGTATTTTAACGCCCTTCTCGAAAGCTTCATCGTAATCGGCTTCCTCTTCCTCATCAGAATAGTAGAACGGAAGCGTTTTTACCCAGGCGTCAAACGCGTCGTCTTCATCACCGCCGATATTCAGTTCTTCGTTCTGCAGCCAGAAGGCGTAGTTCCATTTGGCTTCTTCCTGGTAAGACGGCGCTTCGCCGGGGGCGCTCAGTTTCCAGTTGGTAACCGTATTGTAGCCAACGGTAAGCATGGGCAGCCGGAGGTCGTCGCTGATATTACTTTTATAAAAAGAGATGACGTAAATATCGTCGGTGTCCTCGTCTGAAAAGGCCATTACCGCAGCCTTTATCTTATCGTATGTTTGTTTGATGAAATTTTCGGTAGTCATGTTACGAAGGTAAGGTGAATTTCCGTTAGCCGCGTACCTGCAGGCGATCATTTAATTTGGGCATTTCGATCGTCGCCATTGTATTTTCGCGCGCTGCCGGCAGTTCCGTTTACGGGTGCTTACTATATTTACGTTACTTATCCCTTTTGCGATCATGAAAAGATGTTGGCTGTTGATAATCTCGGTTGGCTTGGGCAGCTGCGGTTTTTACGGTAAAAACTTTCGTCCCACGCCTTATGACGATGGTAATGCTATAATAGGTTATGCGCCCACCGGTCGCAAAAAAGAAAAGACGCTCACCTTTCCTGCTGCGTCCTTTACGAGGGCACTTAAACAATATCGGTCAGAGAACGGTGCCTTCCCCCAGGAGCTGCACATCCTGAAGTCGTACAATGAAAAGTCCCGCGCCGCTATGCAGGACATGTCCGATATGGGCTACACCAACATGCGCATTACTTATTTGTTCCTCGATTCGATGGAAGTCGATTTTGTACGGGTGCCTAAATGGACGCAGGATAGCGATGATAAAACAATGGAGATGCGTATACTCGGCAAGTTTATATTTACGATGCGCGATTCGGCCCTGTTTACCAATACCATAGTGTATTAATGAGCGAGCTTTCGCATCCTGTAAGCATTCATCGCCGTTTCGCCCAGTTTGTTGATCAGCCTGTAATTGACCACCACACCCACCGCCGCACCGATCACCGGTACCAGCTGGGCCATCTTGGCCAGGTCGATATGATCGCGGTATTCCTGCTGAAAGCGTAGCCAGTCGAACGATTCCGGATCATCCGGCAGTTGTGCCGCACGTTGGTCCCAGTTAACGATCTGCTCAAACACCTTTTGCCTGTGTTGCTGGCTGCTGAACGCCAGTTGAAATACGTGCAGGATGAACAACCGCTCCTTAAAGTTTTTGATATCGAAGCCGTAAAACGAGGCGATGTCGAACAACAACTTCAACTTTATCGCCAGTAGAATGGGGAAGTCTGCGAGTCCGAGCAATATACCGCCCGCCCCGGTAATGCCACCTTCGGCTGCTGCGGTGTGGCGGTAAATATTCACCCGCTTGCGCACTGCTTCTTCCACCTCGAACAGTGACGTAAATTCCTGTTGCGTAGGTGCAGTGTAAGTGGCGCCGAACAGCACGCCGCGTACCATTTGTTTGATCGTGACCGTAATGGCCTGGTGTACCTTTTCGGGGATCAGTTTATTGATGCGGTCCTGCACCCGTTTGGTGGTACGTTCCATCCAGGAGGGGCGTTTACGCATGCGGTACTGCCAATGTTCCATTTCAAGCCTGGCTTGTTGTTCGTATAACATGCGCATAAAGCAGCATAAGCGATGCCAGAAAAAAATACTAAATAAATGAGTGTTGTTTGCTAATAAATTTAGTAATTTGCGGTCATGGTAGAGCATGAAGACGTGCGGGTAAACTATTACTTCGCCCTGAACAATAGCGTTGTGCGGCTACAGGCGTCTGATCTTCGCCTGATGCCCTCGCTGGCAGCGGAACTGGAGCCGCTGCGGGTTACTGGTTCGCGACTGTTTTCGTTACAGTTTACGCCGGTGTTCGGGTCGAATAATACCATCTGGGAGAAGGCTTTTAACGGCCTGGTTGTGCGGTTAAAAGCTACCAGCACCGAGCGCTGGACCGTGGAGCTGGACAAAACCGGCAAGATCCGCTATGTGCAGTACGTACATGAATTGCAGGACCTCTGGCGCGGACTGTTCGACGAACCCCTGCAGCGGCGCGTCGGCGATGTTAAGGTCGAAACCCCGATCCGCCAGCTGCGGCCGGATTACCGCGTAACGCCACCCGACAAAAGCGGCGGAGGATATCCCCGTGCAGCCCTCATATCGCCCCGGCCGCAACAGTTCTATATCACCTGGGATTGCCTGTATGTAATGAGCACTTTGCCCCTCGTGGTCTGGAAAGTAGTGGAGGACGACGCCTATTATTCCTATGCCGGACGTAAATGGGGTTTTCAGTGTGTGTATGGGAAGGTGGATAAGAAGCTGACGGATAAGATGGCGGAGTGGGTGAAGGGGGAATTGGTGGATAAGGGGGCGAAGAGGTAGCCTGAAGCTACACGACATTGAATGATAGCGATTCGCAGAAGCACGATGCGATGATCGGGACAATGAATGGTTGCGGTCCGCAGCAGTACGATGCGATGATAGGGACATTGAATGATAGCGATTCGCAGCAGTACGATGCGATGATCGGGACATTGAATGATAGCGGTCCGCAGAAGCACGATGTGATGATAGGGACAATGAATGGTTGCGGCCCGCAGAAGCACAATGTGATGATAGGGACAATGAATGGTTGCGGTCCGATGGCGTAGGATGCGATCATCCGGCTAAAGATTGTCAAGAATCAGCTAATTCACGGTAACCTGTAAACAGGCAATGTGTGTATTTTAGTTCGTTACTAAAGATGAATTATGGGGAGTGCATTTCGTATCGTTACCATCCTTGCGCTGCTGGCCACATCTGCCACTGCGCAAACCATTACACGTTTTCAACCTTCGCGGCAGGAGCTGATCGCCCGTTATAAACGGTCGGCGATGATGGATAGCGCGACGAAGAACACCGTATTTAAATCGTCGGTGGATGCACATTGGCTGCCGGGCGGCAAAGCCTTCTGGTACTGCAACATACTGGCCGATAGCCTCGAAGAATATATTTATGTGGATGCAACGACCGCCTCGCGGAAACCAGCGTTCGACATGGATGCGCTAACAGCGGCGTTGCGTGCTGCGGGTGTGAATGTTAAGTCCGGACGGCCTGGCATTACAGCGTTGTCGCCGGAAGCAGCGGGCCTCAGGTTCGAAATGAATAAAAAGTGGTATCGATACCAACAGGGCCAGGTGACGGCTATCCCTGATCAACCGCCGGTGGCAGGGGAAAGTAATCAACCAGGCATCTCTCCCGATAAAAAATGGACCGCCTTCATCAAAGACGGGAATGTATTTGTCGCCTCATCACAAGGCGGCGCGCCGGTACAGTTTACCACAGACGGCACCCCTCAAAAGCCCTACGGCCGCCTTAGCTGGAGCCCGGACAGTAAATACCTGGCCGGCTACTATATACAACCGGTACAGGATTCTTCTGTATACTACATCCTCACCGCCGTACCCAACACCACACGCGGGCAACTGCGTTCGCAACCCTACAAGCAACCTGGTGATCCGTTCACGACGTACACAATGTTCGTTTTCGACATCACTCAACGTAAAACGATGAAGACCGACGCGGAGCCCATCGACTTCCTGGATGCGCCGCGACTGCATTGGCTTAAAGATGCCCCCGCGCAATTTACCTACGAAAAGACGGATCGCGGTCACCAGCGCTTCCGGGTGATAGGGGTAGATGCTGCGAGCGGCAAGACACGAGCGATCGTAGACGAACAGACCAAAACGTTCATCTACGAATCGACAATGATCAACGAATACCCCGGAGGCACGAACCT
Organism: Chitinophaga horti; assembly: GCF_022867795.2. NCBI lineage: Bacteria > Pseudomonadati > Bacteroidota > Chitinophagia > Chitinophagales > Chitinophagaceae > Chitinophaga > Chitinophaga horti. The sequence continues at coordinate 1,327,963 of NZ_CP107006.1, forward strand.
GCTACTGCGCAGCTCAGAAAAGGACGGCTGGAAACACCTGTACCTGGTGGACCTGACCACCGGCAAGGAGCAACAGGTAACGAAAGGCAATTGGATCGTGCGGGGTGTGGACAGTATAGACGTGAAGAAGCGGCAGATCTGGTTCCAGGCCAGCGGCATGCAGGCGGGAGAGGATCCGTACAATGTACACTACTACCGCATCGGTTTTGATGGGAAAGGGCTGCTACCGTTAACGCCGGAAGTGGGTACACACGACATGAAGTATGCGCCGGGTGGGCAGTACTACACAGATACTTATTCACAGGTAAACGTGCCACCGGTAACGAAGCTGCGACGGGCAGCCGATGGCAAAGAAGTGTTGCTGCTGGAAAAAGCGGATGTGTCGCGGTACAGGCAGTCGGGCGCTAAGCCGCCGGAGCCCTTTGTGGCGAAGGCCCGGGATGGCGTTACGGACATTTATGGCATCGTCAGTCGCCCGTCTGACTACGATCCGAATAAGAAATACCCGGTTTTGGAAAATATCTACGCCGGTCCGCACAGCTCCTTCGTTCCGAAAACATTCACCCCTTACAGCGAAATGCAAAGCCTCGCGGAATTAGGGTTCATCGTCGTAATGATCGACGGCATGGGCACCGCCAACCGTTCCAAAGCCTTTCATGATGTGTGCTGGCAAAACCTGGCAGACGCGGGCCTGCCGGACAGGCAGCTGTGGATACAGGCGCTTGCCAGGCAGTATCCATACGTGGATGCTGAACGGGTAGGGATATACGGCACCTCTGCGGGCGGACAAAACACCGTATCTGCACTATTGTTCCACTCCGGGTTCTATAAAGCAGGCGTATCTGCCTGCGGTTGCCACGACAACCGGGTCGATAAACAATGGTGGAACGAGCAATGGATGGGTTACCCTGTTGGTCCGCACTACGACGCGCAATCCAACGTTACCAATGCCGCCCGGCTACAAGGCAACCTGTTGCTGATCGTCGGGGAATACGATACGAACGTGCCCCCGGAATCTACCTACCGCGTAGCGGATGCACTCATCAAGGCCAATAAGGACTTCGACTTCCTGGCCGTACCCGGCATGGGCCATAGCGACGGCGGCCCATATGGCCGCATGAAGAAACGTGACTTCTTCGTGAAGCACCTGATGGGCGTAGCGCCACCTGCACATAATAATGGAGAGTTGCCGATAGGCGTGGAGGTAGGAAGGGAGCGGTGGACGTTTAAATAGGTCTTTCGATAATATTGTCATCGTTTCCCGTAAAACCGGCAAGGCCGTCGGCGGACAGGTATTAAACTTCCTGCAGGATGTTTCTATCTTTACGCGACTGACGCCAGCCGCCTTATGAGTACAACCCTCGTCGCCTCGTTTACTACCCGCCTGCGCCCCAGGGCTGCAGTGTTTGTACAGCATGCAAAACGCGTGGTGCTGCTTCTGGCACTGTGCTGCCCTGCATTGTATACAAATGCTCAAAACAGCCCTGCGCAACTCATGAAGGGCCTGCCGGCCTCCCATGTATACACGCTGAAAGATACCACCCTGATCAGGGAAATGCTGACGTATGGGCATCATTGCCTAGTAAAAAGGGGAGAGCTGAAGGCGGACCTGGATACGGCGTTCACACTCGTGTCACGGGCATACGATATGTCGCTTAAAATTGGGTATAAGTTTGGGGAAGTAACGGCGGGCAATATCATGGCGCAGCATGCTTACGAGTCGCTGGATATGGAACGTATGCTCTCCTGGTTTCGGTATGTATGTGGGGAATATAAAGTGTGGTACCTGCGTAGCGCCGTGTCGGTCATCTTGCCCGCTAACACCCCGCAAGAAATCGATGTCGCCATGCGGTATGCAAAATTAATGCGGGAGGTGGCTGCGGAAAGTAACATGCCCGATGTGGCAAATGAAGCGGAATACTACATTGGTAACTTCCATGCAAAAAAAGGTGATCAGCAGGGACTGAAAAAGGCCTATCTCAACATGATCCATTATCACCGGTCGAAGAATAACCCCAGGAACGAACTGGAAGCCTGGGGCGTACTGGCCAGCCGGGAAGATGGCTCGGACACATCGTTTCCGAACCGGCTTTATATCGCGGAAAAGGTGATCGCACTCAGCAAAAGTACCGGGCATTCCGCTTACCTCTCCGACGCCTACCTCAACCTGGGATATGGCTTATACGTGCAGGGTAAGATCGACCGGGCAGAAGCGGTGCTGCTGGAAGCGGAAGAAGTGCTGTTACATGCGGGTATCAAAAAACGCACCTTTGTGTTTGAACTGCTCGCCCGTATTTACTCTGTAAAAGCCAACGGGTCACGCGCACTTCACTACGCTCGGGCTTCGCTGGAAAACGTCCGGCAGTACGACGCCACGCCGTCAAATATCAATGTCTACACCGTTCGCCTGGCAGAGGTGATGCTGCATTTCGGGAAGGAAAAGGAATACGAAGAACTGTTGCGGGATATGCGCACAAGCGGTGCTGCGGCAAAGTCAACGGACTGGTTCTTTATAATTTCATATGCACAGATTCTACGCCGCTCCAATCCTGCCGGTGCTATCGAATACCTGCTCGATCGCGCTAAACATGTTCCGTTTACAGACCTGATCCGGAAGGTAGAATACCACCGGGAGCTGGGTGTCAATTACTCCTGGCTGTCGGACTACAACAACAGCCTGCAACATATGAAGGAGGCCGATAAGCTGATGGCCGGACTGGATAAACGCTACCAGGGGACGTTTGCAGATGTGTGGCTGAATGTGGCGAAGGTATCCTGGCATGCCGGGTTGTACGATCAGGCGAAATATTACCTCGACCGGGCCGACAGCATCCCGCGTGGACTGGTGCCCATTACCAGCCAGGTGTCTGCCGAGTATTACCGGTTTAAGATCGACAGTGCGCAACGTAATTACCTGGCCGCCCTCAATCATTATATCCGCCATAAAAACTTCAGCGACAGCCTCTTTAACGTAGAGAAAATGCGGCAGATGGAAGAACTGAACGTTCGTTACGAGACCGATAAAAAGGAGCAACTGCTTGCGCAAAATGCGAGGGAGATCGTATGGCTGAACAGCCAGCAGGCACTGGGCCGGCAGCTGCTGGAGGAAACGAAGATCAATGCCCTGCAACAGGAACGTTTACAACAACAGAACGTGTTAAACCTGCGTAATGAAAGTAAACAACGGAGCGACTCGCTGCGGCATTCGGAGGAGACCAACCGCCTGCTGAACAAAGATGCCGCCATGCAGAAAGCCCTGCTTGGCCAGGCGCGCAGTGTGCGTAACCTGATGATCATCGCCGCGATATTACTGGTATTGCTGCTGCTCGCCACCTACAGCCGCTATATCCTCAAACAACGCAACAACCAGCAGCTGCGGCAGCAACAGGCGCTCATCACCAATAAGAACGAATCCCTGCAAAAGCTGGTCAGCGAAAAAGAATGGCTGCTCAAGGAAGTGCATCACCGCGTGAAAAATAACCTGCAAGTGGTGATGAGCCTACTTAATATCCAGTCGCATTACCTGCAGGACGATACAGCGATTTCCGCCATCCGTAACAGTCAGCACCGGGTTAACGCCATCTCACTCATCCACAAAAAACTATATCAGTCCGATAACCCGGCCATGGTAGATATGCAGCATTACATCAAGGAGCTTACCGACCAGTTGCGCGAGTATGCCGACCAGCGGCAGGACATACGCATGGCCTTAAACATTGCGCCCATCGTGCTGGACATCAACAAAGCCTTGCCGATAGGGCTTATCCTCAATGAAGCGATTACCAACGCTTTTAAATATGCCTTTCCGGACGGGCGGCCCGGCGAAATCGTGATCGGCTTAATGCAGCCGAAGCTCAATGAAGTGTTACTAACGGTAACGGATAATGGCATTGGTATGCCCGATGCGGAACAGCGCGCAGCAGGCAATTCTCTCGGGATGAGTCTGATGAAGGGATTGAGCTCGGATATGGATGCGGAGTTCAGTATTACGGGCGATAACGGCACCCGCATTGCCGTAAGGTTGCAGCTGGACGATCAGGCTTCATCGGGGTAAAGTTTTTCTATCTCCCTTAAAGCAGTAGCCAGTTCGTGTCGTGCGTCAGCAGGTAAATGCCGTTTCGGTACACCAACTAATTCTTTCTTTTTACGGTAGAAGAAGATGCGGTCTCGAAAGCGCAGGATCCGCCGGTTTTCTTCATAATAATAGAAATCGTCGAACGGGATTACGTAGTCCGCGTACCCGCTAAGCACGCGCAGCACACTGATCGTCACGGTTTTGGTCTGGTAATCGAAACTGATGTCCGACAAGTGTTTGGTGAAAAGAGAGAACACAAAATAGAGGATGCAGATGATCGTGACGATCTGTTTATCTGTATCAAAATTAAGTACAAAACTTCCCTTGACAATTGATACCAGGTAAAAGCAAAGGAGCAGCACGCACACCGTAAACAGTGCCGACGCCAGGTAACCGGCGCGGCTTTTCAGTGATGGGTTATAAATAATGACGGTTTCCGGCATGCTTAAAAATAGTAAAAACCTGTATACCTGCCAGTGATTGAAAAAAATCTGTTAATTTCCCACATCCTTAAACCAAAGCGAATGAGCACTACTTTAATTGTTGTTATCCTTGTTGCAGCCGTGATACTGGTATGGGCTGTATCCCTCTACAACCGGCTGGTCGGCAGCCGAAACCGGGTAAAGGAATCCTGGAGCGGGATCGACGTGAGCCTCAAAAAACGCTACGATCTCGTACCTAACCTGGTTGAAACGGTGAAAGGCTATGCCCGGCACGAACAGCAAACGCTGGAGAAAGTAACCAGTTACCGCACCGCGTCGATGAACGCCACCACCCCCGAACAAAAAGCCGAAGCCGCCACAGGGCTCACCCGCGCACTGGGCTCGCTGTTCGCAGTGGCCGAAGCTTATCCGGATTTAAAAGCGAACGGCAACTTTCAGCAGCTGCAGTCAGAGCTGGCAGATATTGAGAACAACCTGGAATCTGCCCGCCGGTATTACAACGGTACGGTGCGCGAGAACAATAACCTGGTAGAACGTTTCCCGTCCAACATCGTAGCGGGTATGTTCGGGTTTACCACCAATACGTTTTTTGAGATCGACAATACTGCTCACCGCGAAAGGCCCAACGTTTCTTTTTCATGATGAAACATTTACTGCTATGCCTCCTGGCCCTGCTACCACTGGCAGGCCGCCTGTCCGCACAGGATTCCGTTTACGCCGGGGAGCCCGAACAATATTATTCCGAAGGCATCATCCACTTTCATACAGACCTCCAGGTAGAAAAGGACGGTAACCTGAAGGTGGTGGAACATATCAAAGTGTTCGCCGCCGGCAACATCATACAGCGCGGCATCATCCGGAAGATACCGCAAACGCGCCCCAACAAGTATGGCCGCAATAAGCGTGTACCCATTGAGGTGACTGACGTGCAAAAGGACGGAGAGCCGGTGCCGCACGTCATCACTACGGAAGGGAATTATTTGCAGATCCGTATTGGCGACGCTAACATCATGCTTAACACTGGCGTGTACGAGTACACGATCAGTTACCACTCGCGCGGCCACGTAGGCTTCTTTGAAGGTTTCGACGAAATCTACTGGAACTCGACAGGGACGGAGTGGGAGCTGCCGATCGTAAAGGCCTCTGCAACGGTCCGACTGCCGGAGGGTGCGAAGGTGATACAGGCTGCCTGTTACACCGGCCCCGAGGGATCAAAGGCTTCTGATTGCACCATTACTTACAATGATAGTCTTCAACCAACGTTCCACGCTTCCCATTTATTGAAGGAAAGAGAAGGCCTGACGGTGGCCGTCGGCTTCACGCCCGGCATTATTCAACGGCCTGCACCGGCAGGCATGTGGGAGCAGCTGTGGGATTGGATCGATGCTTACCGTGCGTACGTGCTGGCCGTATTGGGACTGGGTTTCTTGCTGCCTTACTATTACTTCACCTGGCGCAAACACGGCAAAGACCCGGAGAAGCCGGTAGTCGTTGCGCGTTTCGATCCGCCCAACGGTTACTCACCTGCGGTGTTGCGCTTCCTGCATAAAAAGGTGGTCGACAGCAAATCCCTCGCTGCGGCGTTGGTGAATATGGCCGTGAAGAAGGTGGTGGCCGTTCGTAAAGATCATACCGGCTTTTACCTGGATAGGAAAGAGGGGGCGCCGTCTAAACTGGCCACCGAGGAACGGCAGCTGTTCAGCAAAATGATGCAGAGTAACCTCACGCTGGAGTTGTCGGACATCAACAAATACAAAATCCGCGCGGGCCGCGAGGCGTTCGAGGACAGTGTGAAGAACCAATACAACCTGAAAGATTACTTCCTGAAAAATAGCCGCCAGATGTGGATCGGCGGACTGATAACCCTGGGCGTCCTGCTCACCTACCTCTTGTGCGTAGATTTCGGTGCCCTGTTCGTAGTGTTCATCGTGCCCTTCGCCGCAGCAGGCGCCGCTATGTTGTTCGCCGGCATACGCGCGCTGAAACAGGGCTGTGCAGGCGTATTCCTGATCGGTATGGGCTTTATGTTCCTGGTAGTACCTTTGGGGGCCGTATACGGCGTGCTGCAACACCTGCCGCCGGTATCCATCGCATTCGTGTTCATCCTGCTGGCTGCGTATATTTTGTTCGTGCGGCTCATACAGGCTCCCACGGAAGATGGCGCCGCGTTACAAGCGCAAATTGAAGGTTTCCTCCTATACCTCACCGTAGCCGAGGAACACCGCCTGAATATCCTCACGCCGCCCGAACATACGCCACAGTTGTTCGAGCGCCTGCTGCCTTACGCCATTGCGCTGGGAGTGGAGAATGAATGGGGGCAGAAGTTTAAGGATGTGCTGGAAAATATTCAATATGCCCCCGAATGGTACAGCGGTGGCACGCTCAGTTACGCCCATTTCGACGATGCATTTACCAATCGCTTCGCCTCTACGGTCGAAAAGGCGGGCAGAGCCCCTGCAGCGTCATCTTCCGGCAGTTCGTCCGGCAGTTCCTCTTCCGGTAGTTCCAGCTGGAGCAGCGGTAGCAGTAGTAGCAGCGGCTCGTCCGGTGGTGGTGGCGGTGGTGGTGGTGGCGGAGGCTGGTAATAGCTTTTTAGCCATCTGTAAGTTCTTTTCTCAGCCGCCGTTGTGTCACTCACTTCGGCGGCTGTTTCGCAACTTAACCCCGATAAAATGTACAACACAACCCTTCATTCGTAAGTTGTCCGCCGCTCCGCGGGCACGTAGCTTTACAGGCACCTGGGAGGCCGCCCAACAATCCGGCGGCGAAAACGTTATTCTTCCGGGCATCAAACGTTAATGATATTTCATATGAACCAGTCGCCTCTTGCCGGCAACATCCTTACTGTGGATATTGGCGGCTCGCACATCAAAGCTGCCATTATTGACCCGCATGGAGCTTTCGTGCAACCGTACGAAGCCGTTAAAACGCCTAAAAATCCCGACCCGGCGCGGGTAATCGATATCATCCGGGAACTGGTGAAAAACTTCCCGCCGTATGCAATGGTATCGGTAGGTTTCCCGGGGTTTGTGGACAAAGGTTTGGTAATTACAGCGCCTAACCTGGGTACAGACAAATGGTACGGCATGCACCTGCAACAACGCCTGGAAGAGTTGCTGGCCCGGCCGGTACAGGTACGGAACGACGCCGACCTGCTGGGATTAGGTCTTATCACCGGCAAAGGACTCGAAATGGTGATCACCCTTGGAACGGGATTTGGTACTGCTTTGTTCTCCAACGGAAACCTGCTGCCACACCTCGAAATAGGGCAGCATCCCATCTCTTCCAAACACACTTACGATACGTATGTTGGCGCCCGCGCACTGGAAAAAGAAGGAGCAGAGAAGTGGAACAAACGAATGAAAAAGGTCATATCTGTACTGCAAACGGTGTTCAACTACGATCACCTTTACATCAGCGGCGGCAGCGCAGAAAAGATTAACTTCAGTCTCGACGGAAACATTACGCTGGTATCGGCCAAAGACGGGCTGAAGGGCGGCGTAAAACTTTGGATGTCGGCAGAAAAGGAAGCCGTATTACAGGAACTTTAAAAAAAATAGCAGCACATATTATGGGATCTTACTCAGTAAACATTGCAGAACAGGCGATCAATACCGCTCGGCTGCTGGCCGTCGACGGCGTACAGGCGGCTAATTCAGGTCACCCGGGCATGCCGATGGGCGCAGCGCCGATGGCACATACGCTCTGGGGGCACTACATGCGTTACAATCCGCAAAATCCACATTGGGCCAACCGCGACAGGTTTGTACTGTCAGCCGGCCACGGCTCTATGTTGCAATACGCTTACCTGTACCTCACGGGCTATAACATCACCATCGATGACCTGAAAAAGTTCAGGCAGCTCGGCAGCAAAACCGCCGGTCACCCCGAATACGGGCTGCTCGACGGCATAGAAGTAACGACCGGTCCACTGGGACAGGGCTTCGTAAACGGCGTGGGCATGGCCATTGCACAAAAACACCAGGCAGCACGCTTTAACAAACCAGGCTTCGAACTGTTCAACTATCACATCTACGCCATTTGCAGCGATGGCGATATGATGGAGGGCATTACCTCCGAAGCGGCTTCGCTGGCAGGTCACCTGCAGCTAGGCAACATCATCTACTTTTATGATGATAACCATATTTCGATTGAAGGCGATACGGCGGTGACGTTTAGTGAAGACGTAACCAAACGCTTCCAGGCATACCATTGGCATGTACAGGAAGTGGCTGATGGCAATGATCTCGGCGCGTTGTCTGATGCAGTGCATAAAGCCTTGCAGGAAACGGACCGCCCATCACTCATCAAAGTACGCACGCATATTGGGTATGGCAGCCCGAATAAGGTAGATACGGCCGGTGTACACGGCTCTCCGCTCGGTGCCGATGAGATCAAACTGGTAAAACAACGCTTCGGCTTCGATCCGGAGGTTTCATTCGCCGTACCGGAAGATGTGTTTAACTACTACCGCGAAGCCGGCGACAAAGGCGCATTACTGGAAAAAGAATGGGATGCCCTGTTTACATCCTACAAAAAACAATATCCTGAACTGGCGGCTACTTATCTCGAAGAAAGTAAAGGCCAGCTGCCGGCAGAATGGACGCTGGACTTACCGGAATTTGAACCGGTGAAAGGCGGCATCGCTACCCGTAAGGCTTCCGGCAAAGTGCTGAACGCCATCGCTGCCGGTTTACCCGGACTGCTCGGAGGCTCGGCCGACTTGTCGCCCTCTACGGACACGCACCTGGACAAATACAGTTCTTTTGCCGCCAACGACCGCCTGGGCCGTAACTTCCATTTCGGCATCCGCGAACATGCGATGGGGGCTATACTGAACGGCATGGCGCTCACGCCGGGCACGATCCCGTACGGCGCCACGTTCCTCATCTTCTCAGAGTACATGCGTCCGCCGATAAGGCTGGCTGCCATCATGAAAATACGGCCCATCTTCGTGTTTACGCACGATAGCATTGGTTTGGGTGAAGACGGCACCACGCATCAACCTATAGAACAATTAATATCGTTACGTTCTATTCCAAACCTCCTCGTAATACGCCCTGCCGACGCAAACGAAACCGCGCAGGCATGGCGTGTGGCCATACAACATACTACCGGCCCGGTGGTGATCGTGCTCACGCGGCAAAACCTGCCGGTGTTAGACCAGCAGCGTTACACAAAGGCAACTTCGCTGGAAAAAGGCGCATATGTATTGTCAGAAGCGCATGCAACACCTGAACTGATTCTCATTGCCACCGGTTCGGAAGTGCAACTGGCCATACAGGCGCAGGAGAAGCTGAAAGAAGAAGGCATCGCGGCAAGGGTAGTGAGCATGCCATCGTGGGAGCTGTTCGAAAAGCAGGATGCGGCTTATAAGGAGTCCGTACTGCCAAAAAGTATTCGCCGCAGGGTATCCATAGAGGCCGGTTCCACACTGGGTTGGCTGAAATATACGACCGAAGACGGCGATGCGATGGGTATCGATACATTCGGCGAATCGGCACCGGCAGAGGCATTGTACAAACACTTTGGCTTAACAGTGGAGGAAGTAGTAAGGCGATCAAAAGCGTTAAAAAAATAACATGGATGCAACCAATGTAAAAGTACTTTTCCTGGATGTAGGCGGCGTATTGCTCACCAACGGATGGGGACATAAATCACGCGAGAAAGCGGCGCAGCTGTTCAACATCAGCTATGCAGAAATGAATACGCTGCACGATTTCATCTTCAACGTGTATGAGATCGGCCGTATTTCGCTGGACCAGTATCTTGACTTCACCGTGTTTAATCACCCGCGTGATTTCACGAAAGAGGATTTTAAAGCGTTTATGTATTCGCAGTCAGAAGCATTGCCCGATATGCTGCCATGGCTGCTGGAGTGGAAACGGTCGGGCTGCGCGTTCCGCATCATTTCCATCAATAACGAAGGAAAAGAACTGAACGATTACCGTATCAAAAAGTTTCGCCTTCACGATGTGTTCGACGCATTTATTTCCTCCTGCGAAGTAGGCATGCGTAAACCGGATCCGGGCATCTTTCAGCTGGCAATGGGCATTGCGCAGGTAAATCCCGATCAGTGTTATTATTTCGACGATCGTGTCATGCTGACAGAAACCGCGCGGGGACTGGGCATCAACGCATTTCATCATACGGACTTCAATACGTCTAAAAGTATCATCGAAAAATTGTAGCTTCATGGATGGTCGGGGAGCGGGTATAACGTTCCCCGGCTACACGAAGCTAAAACCGGTGATATGACAGCAGAAGCAACAAGATTAGCGCAGCATTACGATAAGAAAGAGAATTGGCTGAAGTGGGGACCGTACTTGTCGGAGCGGCAGTGGGGCACCGTGCGGGAGGATTATAGTCGCGACGGCAACGCCTGGGACTATTTGTCGCACGACATGGCACGCAGTAAGGCATATAAGTGGGGAGAAGACGGCATAGCCGGTATCAGCGACGATAAACAATTGCTTTGCCTGAGCCTCGCACTCTGGAACGGCAAAGATCCTATTCTGAAAGAACGCCTCTTTGGCCTCACAAACGGGGAAGGCAATCATGGCGAAGATGTTAAAGAACTTTATTATTATCTCGACAATGTTCCTACACATTCGTATCAGCAATACCTTTATAAGTATCCGCAGCAGCCTTACCCGTACAATTGGCTGGTGGAGGAAAACGGGCGGCGCGATAAGCGACACCCCGAGTTTGAACTGACCGATACCGGCATCTTTTCCGACGATAAATACTTCGACGTGTTTTCTGAATACGCGAAGGCCGGTACAGATGATATCTGCATTCGCTACACCGCGTATAACCGTGGAAGTGAGCCTGCTCCTTTACACCTCATTCCGCAACTCGTTTTCCGTAACACCTGGAGTGGCCAGATCATGGCGCAACAACCGCTGATCACCAATACCGGTGATGGCGTACTGTTGTTGCAAAGTGAAGGATTGGGTACTTACCGTTGTTACGTAGATGGTGCGCCGCAGTTGCTGTTCACCAATAACGAAACAAATCACCAACGTCTCAGTGGCAAACAAAATCACGTGCCTTATGTGAAAGATGCGTTCCATGAGTGTGTCGTGCAGCAACGTACGGAGGCCGTAAGCCCGGTACAGGAAGGTTCTAAAGCAGGCATCTGGTATCAGTTTGAAGTACCCGCCGGCGGCAGTGTGGAAGTGCGTTTGCGGCTTACGAATGCTACGCTCAAAAAGCCCTTCGCGACCTTTGAGCAGGTGTTTAATGATCGCAAAGCAGAAGCAGACGCCTTCTACGAAACAAAACACGCGGCAGCCAAAAGCGAAGATGAGAAGCGGATGCAGCGCCAGGCCTGGGCGGGTATGTTGTGGAACAAACAATTCTACGCATACAACGTAAACCAGTGGCTGCACGAAGATCCCGATCATACGCATTGCGACAACTACAAACGGAACGCCCGCAACAGCGAGTGGAAACACTTTGTAGCGGAAGATATTATCTCCATGCCCGACAAGTGGGAGTATCCCTGGTTTGCCGCCTGGGACCATGCCTTCCACGCATTAGCTTTTGCCACGATCGATCCCGATTTTGCGAAAGACCAGCTGGCGTTGCTGGTAAAGGTGCGGTATATGCACCCGAACGGACAGCTGCCTGCCTACGAATGGGATTTCAGTGACGTAAACCCGCCGGTACATGCCATGGCGGCCTATAAGGTGTTTAAAACAGACTGGGCGCAGAAAGGCAAGCCGGATTATGTGTTCCTCGAAAAGGTATTTCAGAAGCTGCTGATGAACTTCACCTGGTGGGTAAACCGCAAAGACAGCAACGGCAATAACATCTTCGAAGGCGGCTTCCTGGGGTTGGATAACATCGGCATCTTTAACCGCAGCGCGCCTGTGCCCGGTGGTGGCTATCTCGAACAGGCCGACGGCACCAGCTGGATGGCCATGTATTCACTGAATCTTACACAAATCGCGATAGAACTGAGCTTGTATAACCCGGTGTACAAATCGATGGTGATCAAGTTCTTCGAACACTTCCTGCACATTGCCGGCGCCATCACACACATGGGAGAGGAGTCTGAAGGTTTGTGGGATGATGTTGACGGCTTCTATTACGACGTGCTTCGCCGTCCCGATGGCAGCTGGGACAGGTTACGCCTGCGCTCCATCGTGGGCCTAATTCCCATGTTCGCCACGATATTGTTCGACACGCCTACCTGGGAAAAGTTGCCCGATGTAAAAGAAGAAATGGACCGCTTCGCCCGCCGCCGCCCCGACCTGGCAGCGCTGGTAAGCCGCTGGCGCGATGAAAAAGGCGATGAGCAACACTTGATGTCGCTGCTGCGTGGCCATCGCTTAAAGCTCCTGTTACGCCGTATGCTCGATCCGAACGAGTTCCTGTCTGACTACGGTATTCGCTCCTTGTCTAAAATATACCACGATAAACCTTTCGGTTACTGGCTGAACGGCGCCGACTACTCCGTACGCTACGCCCCCGGCGAAAGCGAGACGAACATGTTCGGCGGCAACAGCAACTGGCGCGGCCCGATATGGTTCCCGTTAAACTTCTTACTGGTAGATGCACTTTACAGTCTGCACGACTACTACACTGCCGATTTCCGGGTAGAGTATCCGACCGGCTCCGGCCAATATAGCTCCCTGGCGGAGATTGCTGCCTCACTTAGTGAGCGGCTGAAAAAGCCTTTCCTGGAAGATGCCAACGGCAGCCGTCCTGTATTCGGCGGCGATCCGTTGTATAACCGGCCGCATTTTAAAGACTACATCCTGTTTTATGAATACTTCAACGGCGACAACGGCAAGGGTCACGGTGCAAGCCACCAGACCGGCTGGACGGGCCTCGTGGCGGTGATGGACCCGTTGTGTAAGATCCATTAACGGGGCTACTCCGCCTTCGCAGGATCCACTAACACCGGCAGCCACACCCTGAACCGTGAGGCCTCGCTTTGCGTATTACCCGCCGATGCGTAGTCGCACAACGTGAGCGTAGTGGTGCCGGAACCGCCTTCCTTATAAGATTCCATTATAAATGGCGCTTTCAACTGTAGCCAGGTAGCGCCGCGTACGGGCGTCAGATCAACGTATCCCTGTTTATTGACTACAGGTGTTACCGGCATGCTGTTGTCCGGTCCGCCGAGGCGCGCATCGCGTGTGAGTACGATGGGGCCGCGGGTGATGGCAATATGGTGGTTTTGCCGGTGCAGGCGTCCACGCATATCGAGTGTAAGCTTCAATTGATCGCCAGGTTGCCACGTGCGGTCGATGCTGACGTATTCACCCGCTTTGATAGCCTGAACCGGCTCGCCGTTTACGGTGAGAGTGCTCTGGCTACTCCATGCAGGGATGCGCAGTTTGATAGGGAAACGTGTGGCTTTACGCGGCTTCACCGTAATCGTGATAGTGCTGTCGGCCGGGTAGGTCGTTTGTTGTGTGATAGTGGTGTTGTTTACTTCATAGCTGCCCGGCAGGTAAAAGTTGATGCGCGCACCGCTGCCTTCCGTCATGACCGCGGTGGAGGGCAGGGTAAACAATCCGCGCGGACCACTGGCCACACAGCAATTGATACCCATGTGGCATTGCTCACTGCCTTCCATTCGTAAGCCGGCTAAGGGTGTATACTTAGCCCAGTCGCTGCCGTCGGCGGACATAGCGCCTAATAATGCATTATAGAAACTGATCTCGATAGCATCCGCGTATTTGGCGTCGCCGGTGAGGCGTAACAGTTGTTGGCTTAGTTTGATCCAGGTGGCTGTTACACAAGTTTCCTGGTAATGTTTCATGGGCAGCGTTTGCCGCGCCGCGCCACCAAACCAGCACTCCATCGCCGATCCCGAGCCGGCAATGTTAATTTCCGTCTGTCGGATGTTTTCCCAGGTTAGTGCTACGGCCTGGCGGTATCGTGCGTTGCCGGTAATACGGTACAGCTCCAGCAATCCTTCGTAACATGACATCATCTCGTACGCCTTTTGTCCCTGGTCCCACCCAAACCATTTACCAGGCCCCGGCTGCGGCCAGCGTTGCGCTACGTTCACAGTGCTTTTGCCGATCAGCTGTGGGCCTTCGGGTTGTTCCCATTGTTGTACGATCGTCTCGGCGAAATCCAGGTACTTTTGTTGTTTGGTGCGTTGATATAATAAGACGATGGGTTCTAATACGGACGTAGCGGCCATACCACGATGGTTGCCTGCTTTTACGAGCAACATGTTCCGCTCCTGCAGCTCCTTCACCAGGTGGTCCGCGGCGCGACCGGCAGCATGCAGGGCGGCCTTATTGCCGGTGAGGTCGTACCAGGAGAGGAGCCCGAGCATACAGTACTTGCGTCCCCAAACATCCCACTGCTGCAGGTGTTTGTCGGGGGCATAGTTGCCGATGTAGCCGTCCGCGGACTGGCTTGCCAGTAAGCCTGCTACGGCTTTATCCAGCAGGGCTTTCAGCTTCGGTTCCGGGCGATAGCGATAGGCCAGCACGGCGGACGTAAACCATTTACCCCAAAACTCGCTCTGCCAGCAACGGTCTTCGTGCCGGTCGTTAAATGGCGCAATCAGTTTGTCAACGTCCTGGGCGAGGATGCGATGCTCGTAGGCAGCGTTCAGCCGTTCGGCAGGGTAACCTTCAAGGTGTTGCCTGTAAACCGGGGCCAGTACGTCCTTCGGTGCCTGCGCTTGTACAGCGCACGGGAATAATAGGATCAGGAGGAAGCGATGCATGAACGTGGATTTGTGGAGAGAGTAAGATAGGGAAAAATGCTTGGAAGCGAATACTAGCGCGAATGTTTGCTTCATTTCATTCACAATGACGATCAAGGTACGATCGTCTCCCCACCGTCATTGCGACCGCAGGGAAGCAAACTTCGTGTGTAGTCTCCGCGTCGCAGACATA
This sequence comes from Chitinophaga horti, assembly GCF_022867795.2. NCBI lineage: Bacteria > Pseudomonadati > Bacteroidota > Chitinophagia > Chitinophagales > Chitinophagaceae > Chitinophaga > Chitinophaga horti. The sequence goes on from NZ_CP107006.1 coordinate 1,343,361, forward strand.
TGATGGCGTTGTTGGAGCGACTGTCGCCGACATCTGCTTCAGTCGCTTTCCGCTATCGCGGGCAAAAAAATACCGTGCGTTCGCACGGTACCCTTATTTTTCATAAATCTCCAACGGCAGCCCGTCAGGATCGGTAAAGAACGTAAACTTCTTTTTCGTGATCTCGTCCACGCGCACATCTTCTACCGGAACATGATGCTGGCGGAGCTTCTGGGCTTCGGCATCCACATCGTCTACCTCAAAAGCCAGGTGCCGTAAACCCTGTGCTTCAGGCCGCGATGGGCGAGGGGGAGGCGAGGGGAAGGTGAACAACTCGATCAGGTATTGGCCGTTCAGTGACAGGTCCAGCTTATACGACTGCCGCTCGAGCCGGTAAGTTTCCTTAATTACCTGGAAGCCCAAAACATCCGTATAGAAGGCTTTGGACCGCTCATAGTCGGAACAGATGATGGCAATATGGTGGACTTTATTCAGCTTCAACATAAACGGCTCATTGTATAAGTGGCCGCAAATCTAAAAAAATATTCTTTGCTGGCCGGATTATTGTGACAAATCGGCCATGACAAATAAAAAAACTGACGTGGTAACGGAGCTGGTTACGCTCATTAAAAAGGGCAATGCACACGTCCCTCTAACCGATGCAGTGGCGGATTTACCGGCAGAATTACGCGGTAAAAAAGTACGCGGACTACCGTATTCCATCTGGCAACTGGTCGATCACCTGCGTTTTACGCAATGGGACATAGTGGAGTTCAGCACCGCCGAAGGACATGAAAGCCCGGAGTGGCCCGCTGGCTATTGGTCGGAGCATATAACGGAGGTATCCGACGAATTATGGAACGGGGCCTTGCAGCAGATTGCCAAAGACCAGGAACGTTTCTTCAAACTATTGAAAGACAGGGCAGACGAGTTGCTGCAGCCATTCCCCTGGGGATCGGGACAGTCGTTGTTTCGCGAAGCAGTATTGATCGCCGACCACAATGCTTATCATGTGGGGGAGATCATCGTGCTGCGAAGATTGTTGGACGCATGGGAATAAGATAAGGGCTGACCATCACTGATCAGCCCTCGTTATTATTTCGTTTTCACTTGTTCTCCGTATTGTGCGAGTGCCTTGTTCAGCTCCTCTTCATGCGTAAGATCGAGTCGCAGCGGGGTCACAGACACAAAGTTGTTCTCCACCGCCCAACGGTCCGTGCCCTCTTCGGCCGGTTCCAGCGGGGTTACCGTGAACCAGTAGTGTTTACGGTTCATCGGGTCTACGCCGGGTACGATCGTGCCGTCGTACAGGCGTACCGACTGGCGGGTCCAGCGAATGCCTGTAGGCTCGGAGGGAAAGTTTACATTATAAAGACTGAGGCCAGGCTTGTTCAGCAACAGCTCCAATACTTCTACTACATAAGGTTCCAGCGCTTCGAAATCAGGCTCCGTTTTGCCAACAGGAGTACTGAGGGCGATGCCTTTGATACCCAGCAACACCGCCTGTTTAGCGGCAGCCAGCGTACCGGAGTGCCACATGCCGTTACCCAGGTTAGGGCCCATGTTGATACCGGATAACACCACGTCCGTTTTGGACAAATGGGTACCCAATGCCACACAGTCGGCGGGTGTACCGTTCACACGATAAGCCTCAATGCCTTCAAACTGGATAGGCGATTTCTTATAGGATAGCGGTCGGGAATGCGTTACTGCATGGCCCATAGAAGATTGCTCCACATCGGGGGCTACTACCTTTACTTCCCCGAAACGGGAAGCCGCCTTGGCCAGGGCCGCAATGCCCGGACTGTATATGCCGTCGTCGTTCGTGATAAGTATTTTCATACCCCAAACTCACCCAATACCATGCCATTGCTTTGGTACTCTTTTTGACCTGCTGAGTTACATATGCCTCAAAACATGAAAACAGTAAACCTCTTGCATAACCCCAAAGCCGGGGACAAAGAACACTCAGAAGATAAGCTGATCAAGCTGATCGAATCGAAAGGCTTTAAATGTATTTATTCCTCTGTAAAAGAAAAGGGCTGGAAAGATATTGATCCGGAAGTGGACTTCCTGATCGTAGCCGGCGGTGATGGCACCGTGAGGAAAGTAAGTGTGGCACTGCTCGAAAACGACCTGAAATACCCGATGGCGCTGCTGCCCAAAGGCACCGCGAATAATATTGGTAAGTCACTGGAGATCGCAGGCAAAGAGGCTGATATCATTGCTTCCTGGCATGAAGAGCATACACGTAAATTCGATGTAGGAAAGATCAGTGGATTGGACCGTCCCATGTACTTCCTGGAGGGTTTCGGCTTTGGTGTTTTCCCCAAATTGATGAATGATATGCGTGATGGGGCAGACAAAAAAGATGTGTCGCCGGAGGAGCGTATCGATAACGCATTACACGTGTTGCACGACATTATCGAGAACTATAAAGCCAAGAATTGCCAGATATTAATTGATGGCGTGGACCACTCCGGCAACTTTTTATTAGTGGAGGTAATGAACACGCCTTCGCTTGGCCCGAATCTTGATTTGAATCCTTTAGCGAACACAAATGATGGAGAATTTGAGGTAATACTGATCGCCGAAAGTGAACGTGAAAAGTTCGCTACCTATGTGTGGGATAAGCTGCGGGATGGCAATACACCTTTCAGCTTTTCCATCCTGAAGGCAAAAGAACTGACTATCACCTGGGAGGGCGTACATGCGCATGTAGATGATGAAGTCATTAAAGATATAAAAGGCGTTGTGTTCGAAATCAAAGTGAAAGATGGCGCCATACAATTTTATGTGCCCGAAAAACAGGCATCCATCAGTAACGAATAACCGTTTACACCACCACTGACACGAAAAGATGGGGCTGTCTCAAAAGTAATTTCTACCCGTTTTTATACGGGTACCTGATGGAGAAATTTTTCGTTTACGCGATTCTCATGACGATCAAACTACTTTTGAGACAGCCCCTTTTTTCATTTTAACATTTCTGATAGGTTACCTTTTTACGGCTTGCGCATAAAAGTAAAATCCCACTTTATGCGCAGAACCTTGTACTACTGGGCCATCGTGCCCACATGGCTGCTTATTGCCTGTAACGCAGCACCGCACCGTGCGGGCAACTTTGAAGGAGCCGCCGATACAACTTCGGTCAATCAACCGGCTGATATACTTTCACTCAAATCCCCCGAACGAAAACGCATGCGCACGGCCGATTTCCGCTGCCGTGTACAAGACATTCACCAAACCTCGGAGCGCGTAGAAAAGCTCGTTCGTTCCCTCGACGGCGTCGTGGAAGAAAGTACGCAACTCAACGAATATACGGCATCAAACGACGTTCGTTATTCCACAGATTCGCTCAAACGGGTACAGCTATATACTGCAACTTCCACTTTGAAGGTGCGTGTACCCGTTAAACACCTGGACTCCGTGATCTACACGCTTTCGTCACTGGCCGAGTTTATGGACTATCGCACACTGGCAGATACAGATGCCTCGCTGGCTTACATCTCCAATAACCTGCGGAACGCAGACGTAGCGCAAATCGGACCAACAAAGAATGATAAAGCGATCGATATGAACCAGGTAAACCGCGATGAAAAAGACCGGCAAATCGACCGCATGATCGCCAACATGCAGATCGATGAAAACGTGGCTTACGCTACGATCACCGTCGCCTTATTTCAACCCGAAAGAGCAGACGTAATCATGATGGCCGACCCCGCAACGTTGACGGAAGCGCCATTGATGCAAACGTTCCTCTACAAACTGTTGGCTGGCTGGAAGTTGCTGATGGTATTACTGCTTGGCCTGGTGGGATTGTGGCCGGTGTGGTTGATGATGGCAGTTGGGTATTGGGTGTACTACCGGATTATTCATCGGAAAACAGCATAAAGAAAAAGGCTGCATCAAATACGATGCAGCCTTTTTGCATTAGAATTAAAAGCTTACGGACCACGTAGTCGAATTCTGGAAAAAGATACATGTTGCCACAGCGAATCGGGCGCTTCCTTTTCCCGCGGATAAAGTATTAAATTTGCCGTAAGTGCGGGTGCAACCAACCGCACTTTATTACGAGTTATATGGAATTGATGAACGAATCGACATACCAGGCCGGGGCCAAAATTGCCGGAACAGTTGAAGATCACTTTTTAAAGCATATCGCCCTGGCGGCCGACAACGGGGAGGAAGACCTGGCCGCCGTACCCTCAGCAAAGATTATCGAAACGATGATCGACGTGGCCTTTTGGGCCAGTCTGCGCAAAGAGGAAGGCAATGAACCACGCATTTCTCTCGCCTTCCTGAAACCCTCGCAGGCCGGGCGGCCACTGATGTTTGAAAAGAAACTGCCGCTCTCGCCGAAGGTGCTGGTAAAACTGGCGCCAGGAGTAGAGAGGGCTGGTGTATACGTAGGCGTGTGGTACGAAGACGGAGAGCTGTACATCTGGGGCACCACCATCAAATTACCGAATTACTGTTTTGTACTGGACGTATCCGAGCCCGGACTGCTGGTCGTAAAACATCGTCGTATTATCGGTTTAGGTAAGTTTGCCAACGTGGCCGTTTTAAAAGGCGACCAGGTGAAACTGGTGGATGAAGCCAGTGCCTTATTGAACGATACCCCGGCCATGCTGGGCTCCCTGCTGGGGCACAATGCCTCTGCACTTTGGAATAATTCTGTAAACGTGTTGATCCAGATTGCCGTATCCATGCGTGCCCACAAGCACGGTGGCATCCTGCTGGTAACGCCCTATGGCACCGATACCTGGAAGGAGTCGATCGTGCATCCGTTGCAATACCAGGTCGCGCCGGCTTTCACGGGCGTGTCGGACTTGCTGCGGCAGGACAGTAATAAAGTAAGTGAGATTTACTGGCAGAACGCCTTACGCCGCGAGGTAGATAACATCACCGGTTTAACCGCCGTAGATGGGGCTACATTGATCAACGATCGCCATGAACTGCTGGCATTCGGCGCGAAGATCATGCGTGCAAGCCGCTCGGAACCAGTGGAGCAGGTCCTGTGGATGGAACCTGTGATAGGCGGGCATCCTTCGCTGATTCACCCATCAAGCATCGGCGGCACGAGGCACTTGTCGGCCGCACAGTTCGTGCATGACCAGAACGATTCCATCGCACTCGTTGCTTCGCAGGACGGGAACTTTACGATCTTCTCCTGGTCGGGGCAAACGCAGATGGTGCAGGCGCATAGGATCGATTCGCTGCTGTTGTAACATATTGAAAAGGGCACCTACGGCAACTTCGCCACCAGTCTTTCCGGCATGTATTTCAATGCCGTGTAAATCATCTTCCACTTCAACCCGGGAACGATGATGAACCCGCTGCCTGCATTCACCACCGCATTGGCGATGAACGACGGTTCCAGCATCAATGATTCCGGTAAACCCAGTCCGGCGGTCATTTTGCTGCGGATGTAACCGGCCACGATCACATTGACGGTGATGCGTCTTGGGAAAAGGTATTGGCGTAATCCCGCCAGGTATTGTGTAAAGGCAGATTTGGTACTACCGTAAATAAAGTTGCTTTTCCTGCCACGCACACCTGATAGGGACGATAGGCCGATGATCCTTTCCAGCCGGTCGTTTGTCTGGTCCATCGCAATCAGGTTGATAATCGATACGGCGCCTGCATAGTGCACCTGCATCATGCGGAAGCTGCCTTCCCAGTCGAGCAGCGCTTCTTCGTTATTTTTCAGATAACCTGCCGCGTACACGACGATGTGTGGTTTCTCCGGCAACTGCGTGTAGAAAGCGGCATGACTGCGGAAGTCGGCCGCATCGAAGTACAATACGGTCACCAGGCCCGGTTGTTTTACCTCCCGTTGAACGAATGAGTGCAGTTCGTCCGTACTGCGCGAGGCAGCGATGACGTGGTAACCCTTTTGGGTGTATTGCAGCAGGGCGGCCTTTGCCACATCGGAATTGGCGCCCAGGATGAGTACAGTTTTAGCAAGCATGCGTAAAGATAATAATTTGACTAAATACGCTTATCTTGCTCAGAACCCATTCATACCATGAAACGTTTAACCTGCCTCTTTTTACTACTCTCCGCTACAGCGACCTATGCACAGCAAAGTATACCCTTCACCCCCGAAATGAAAATCGGCGCACTGTTGTTCAACAGGGATTTCAAAGAAGCCGCTGCACTGGCAGATGAGACACGCGCCACAAAAACGACAGTAAGCGATGGTGACCTGGTCGTTTACGCCCGTGCCTATGCTGCCAACGCCGATACTGTGAAAGCCCTGGCTTGCCTGCACCAGGCGATTGACAAAGGCTTCTGGAAGATCAACGACGTGACTAAAACCGAGATCAATGATTTTTTGAAAGGCCCCCGGCTGGACAGTGCGCTGGATAAGATCCGCGAACGCACGCGTCCCTACCGCGATGGCACTGCCATACTCGACAAGTCAGAAAAGGAACTGATTACAAACATGGTGCGCAGGAACCTGCAGCAGATGTACGTGGATTCGGTAGCGGGCAAACTGATGGCGGACGAGATCGGACAGCTGGCCGATACAGGCTTCCTGTCTCGTATAAGTAACGCAAAAGTATTCATAGACACGCTCTCTGAATTTCTTCGCAAACGGTCGAACGATAAACATTTTAATGTAGGCATCAACGGTGATGTGAACGAGCATACCTCCAAGGATGTGCCCTGGACGTTGAACGATCGCAACTTCGGTTTTAGCCAGGCTGCGGTTTGGCCGGGCAATATTGGTTATATCCGGTGGGATGAACATGTGATGTTCGGCTACGAGGCCGCCCGTTACGCATTGAACTTCCTTCGTCACACCCGCGCTATTGTGATCGACCTCCGGCAGAATGGCGGCGGGGCGATCATCGCAAACAGTTACTTTTATTATCACCTTTTCGAGCCCGGAGACAAACGTCCTCACGACATGATGTGGCAGAAGGGACGGCACGACCGGAAGTGGCGAAGGGCCAGCAACTCGATCACGGTATCGAATGTCAAACTTTCTCTGACAGATAAACCCATCTACGTACTCACTTCCGGTAAAACTATGTCTGCTGCCGAACAGTTTGCCTTTACGCTGAAGGAGTTGAAAAGAGCAACCATCATTGGTGAAAACACGGCCGGTGCGGGCAACCTCGTAAGGCCGTGGTTCGAAGGTTATTATGTGATGATGGTACCCGTTTCCCGTTTCGCCACCAAAAAAGGAAAGACCGTCGAAGGCGTCGGCGTTGCACCAGACATTCCACTGCCCGCGACGAGCAGCGATGCGGAAGTGCTGGCAGCGGTAACGGCAGACCTGGATAACAGGACAAGATCGTCAGCTCGCCGCTGATCGTCAGCAACTACCGCGAAGATTACACATGATGGTTGCTTCACTTCGTTACCAATGACGGGGTGGAAGAGGCTACAGAAAACGATCCCAGTCTACAACACCGCTAACGTTTAGCACTACTTTTTGTTGAACGGTGCAGATAAACCGATGTTTATCCGCTATCTTGGCGGCCTATTTATCTCAAGACAAACCATGAAGAAAATAACCTGTCTCGCGTTTGCCGCGCTGTTATCGGCAACCGCTCTCCAGGCACAGCGCCGCAAGGGCACGATGCCTATCATCCCTGGCCATATTGAATCATTCTACGATCAGGGCAGGTACAAGGAAGCTGCCGCTGTCGCTGATGAACACCGCGCGCAAAAGGTCGCCACCACGGCATCGGAAATGTTCACTTATGCACGCGTATATGCCCGTACCGGTCAAAAGGCTAAAGCGATCGCCAGCCTGAACGAAGCCATCGACAAAGGTTTCCTCAACATTAACGATATTAAGAACGACGAAGCGTTGAAGAGCGCCTTAAGCGGCGCGCCATTGGATAGTGCGGTAAGTAAGGTGCGTAACACCGCCCGTCCTTATCTGAACGGCAGCGCAAAGCTAAGCCAGGCCGAAAAGGAGGAAGTGATTGCGTTGGTGCGTAAAGGTTTGAGAAATACTTATTTCGATACCACACTCGGTAAGTCCATGTCGCTCGACCTTAAGCGTATGCTGGACGGGGGCTTTTATTCGCAGATCGATTCTTCCGGCGCGTTCCTGCGCGAGGTGGTGAACTTCCTGCGGGCCAAAACGAACGATAAACACTTCTGGGTAGGACCTAATTATGGTGCCTTGTCGGAGCGGGTGCCTAACGTGAGCGCTACTACGCCAGGCGAAAGAAATTTTGGTTATAAAGAGATCGCTATTCGTCCGGGTAACATTGGTTACCTGCGTTGGGACGAATGTATTGCCGGTGAAGAGGCGTACAAAACTGCCCAGAATGCGCTGGGCTTCCTGCGTAACACCAGGGCCATTATCATCGATATCAGTCATAATGGCGGCGGTAACGGTAATGCATCTACTTTCCTGTACCATTACCTTTTTCCACCGCAGGACAAACGTTTTGAAACCTTGCTGATCAAGAAGTGCAGGGGCGAGGCCGACTGGCATCGCAGCGAACCGACGGTAACGCCGCTTCCGGGTGGACCGTTCCTGGGCGATAAACCGGTCTACATCCTCACTTCCGGCAATACGTTTTCTGCGGCAGAATACTTCGCTTTCGTTATGAAAGAGTTGAAACGCGCCACCATCATTGGCGAGAATACCGGTGGCGGTGGTAACCCGGTAAACATGCTGGCGGAGAAGAACTTTTCGATGTACATACCCGTGTGCCAGATCACGACCACCGAAGGTAAATCCCTGGAAGGCAAAGGCGTAGCACCGGATATTGTATTCAAAACCAAAGACTGGCAAAAAGAGATGCTGGAGGTCGTAACCGCAGATCTCAGGTCAAAAGGAAAATAACTTCGAAAGCCCCGTACATCACGGGGCTTTTTTGTCCATCTACTCACCTGCTATAAAATATCTAAAGACTAACGGGAAAATACCATCACTCACAGCCAATCCCGTGTTAGGATCGTACGTGTTGAAGAAGTAAATTGAGCTGCTAATCAACGCTTATGAGAACATTCCGCATACTGATGACCATATCGCTTGCCGTAACAGGCAGTACCGCCGTAAAAGCACAGTCACCATTGAGGCTTTGGTACGATAAACCGGCTTCTGAGTGGGTAGAAGCGCTGCCCATCGGCAACGGGAAGATCGGGGCCATGGTATTCGGAAGGGTGGAAGATGAGTTGCTGCAGCTGAACGAAAGCACGTTATGGAGTGGCGGCCCGCTGCGCAAATCGGTGAACCCGGAGGCTTTCTCCTACCTGCAGCCCATACGCGAAGCATTATTCAATGAGGACTATTCGAAGGCAGATCAGCTGACGCGTAAGATGCAAGGCCTGTACACCGAATCGTTCATGCCCCTGGGTGATCTGCAACTGCATCAATCCCTGAATGGTGCGACAGCAACTGCCTACAAACGCAGCCTGGACTTCGCCACGGCAACGGCCCTAACCACCTTTGAAGCAAACGGTATCAAATATACCCGCGAGATATTTACTTCCGCTCCCGATAATGTAATGATCATCAGGCTTACGGCGAGTAAACCTGCTGCGCTTTCGCTGGATGTAGCCGCCGGTAGTCAACTGCGCCATCGCATTACCTCCAACGGCAGCAATGAACTGGTCATGAGCGGTAAAGCACCTTCGCATGCAGATCCCAGTTATTATAACCCGAAAGACCGCGAACACGTGATCTACGAGGAGCCGGGTAGCTGCAATGGCATGCGTTACCAGGTGCGCGTACGCGCCGTTACGAAAGGTGGTAAAGTACTCACAGACACGCTGGGCGTTCATATCAGCAACGCATCTGAGGTACTGTTATACGTCGCGGCGGCCACCAGCTTCAACGGTTACGATAAATGCCCGGATTCGGAAGGGAAAGATGAAAAGGCCATTACGTTATCACTGGTGAAAGCTGCCGTACAGAAAGGTTATGCAACCATCGCGGCCGCACATAAGGCAGACTTTGCCAAATACTTCAACCGCGTAAAATTGCAGTTAGATGCGACTACTCCAGCCAGGGACATACCCTCCGATGAGCGCCTCAAAGCCTACACTGCTGGTGCCGTTGATCCGGAACTGGAATCGCTGTTCTTTCAATACGGCCGTTACCTGCTGATCTCCTGCTCACGCCCCGGTTCACCACCCGCTAACCTGCAAGGGATGTGGAACAAGGAACTACGGGCACCCTGGAGCTCTAACTACACTATCAACATCAATACACAAATGAATTACTGGCCCGCGGAGGTCACGAATCTCACAGAAATGCACGAGCCTTTACTTACCTGGCTCAAAGGCCTGTCTGTAGTAGGCGCCCGTGTAGCAAAGGATTTTTATCATGCAGATGGATGGGTGGCTAATCATAACTCCGACATCTGGTGCCAGGCCAATGCAGTAGGCGATATCGGCGGCGGTGATCCTACCTGGGCCAACTGGCCGATGGGCGGCAACTGGCTCACCAGGCATCTTTGGGAGCATTATGCGTATACGGGGGATAAAAAGTTCCTGGCGGAATATGCCTACCCGATCATTAAAGGTGCGGCGGAATTCAGCTCCTCCTGGCTGATCAAAGATAAAGATGGGCTACTCGTTACGGCACCCTCCACCACACCAGAGAATAAGTTCAAAGATAAAGACGGCAAAGGCCAGGGTGTTTCTATCGCCACCACGATGGATATGTCTATCATCCGCGATGTATTCAGCAACCTGAAAGAAGCCGCGCAGGTATTAAACCGCGACAAGGCCCTGGTAGCAAAGCTGGACACGCAGCTGCAACAACTATATCCGTTCAGGATCGGTCGTAAAGGGCAGTTGTTGGAATGGTATAAGGATTTTGAAGAAACAGAAACCGAGCATCGCCATGTGTCGCACTTATACGGCCTGCACCCGGGCTACCAGATCACAACAGCGCAGCCCGAATTACTCGCCGCTGCCCGTAAAACCCTGGAGCTGCGTGGCGACGCTGGTACCGGCTGGAGCAAAAGCTGGAAGATCAACTTTTGGGCACGCCTGCTCGATGGCGATCATGCTTACTTATTGTTACGCCAGCTGATGCGCTACATGCCGCCTACAGGCAACGGCGCCGGTGGGTTATATCCTAACTTCTTCGACGCGCATCCTCCATTCCAGATCGATGGTAACTTCGCCGGTACGGCCGGTATAGCGGAAATGCTCTTGCAAAGTCACCGCCAGCCATCACCGGGTGTTTATGAAGTACACCTGCTGCCCGCACTGCCCGCCGCCTGGAAGTCAGGCCGCGTGACTGGGCTAAAGGCACGTGGTAATATGACGATCGATATCACATGGAAGGATGGCAAAATCACCTCCGCACGCATCGTGAATAATGATGGAAAACCATTGGTAGTAAGGGCTGCCACGCCGCTTAAAGCGAATGTGAAATCCGAAAAGGTAACAGTGGAAGGCAATGATCACGCAATCGCGCTCACAGGCGTGAAAGGAGCCGTGTACCTGCTTCATCCCGGTCAATCCCGGTAAAGGCTGTCAAACACAATAATCACGCGCTCACAGGCGTGAAAGGAGCCGTGTACCTGCTTCATCCCGGTCAGTCCCGGTAAAGGCTGTCAAACACACCGATCACGCTGACAGGTGCGAAAGGTGCTATCTACCTGCTTCATCCCGAGCAGTCCCGGTAAATGCTTCGAAACATAACGATTACCCGAGAACAGGTGTGAAAGGAACAATGTACCTACTTCATCCCGATCAGTCCCGGTAAATCGAACATGCTGTAAAATACCTGTGCGCCTTCAGCCTTGAGGGCCACAGGATCGGAGTGTTTCGCGTAACCGAACACGGAAAATCCACCGGCAATACCAGCCTGCACACCGGCTTTACTATCTTCCACTACGATGCACTCTGCTGGTGCAAAGCCCATCTCTTTAGCGGCGTACAGGAAAATACCGGGATCAGGTTTCCAGCTATTGATGTCGTAGCCGCTGTAAATGCGGTCTGTAAAGAAAGGAAGCAGTCCTGTCAAACTTAAATTCAATTTGATCTTCTCTACCGGTCCGCTGGAAGCCACGCAGAACGGGACTTTCAAAGAAGTCAACAGTTCGCGGATGCCTTCTACGGGTAATACTTCTGACTGAAATACTTCGTACGACTGCTTACGGAACGACTGTTCAAAGTCGGTCGGGAACGGGGAGGCAGCCTGCGTTTGCAGTACGCTGAGCACATCTCTCAGCCGGCGGCCGCTAAATTCGCCCACGGCCTCTTCAAAGTCCATGGCTACGCCATATTCAGCGGTCATGTCGAGCAATACGCGGATGCCGATCGTTTCGCTATCGACCAACACGCCATCGCAATCAAAAATGAAACATGCGGGTTTGTTCATAAGTAGTCATCAGTTATTTAGTTCATTAGCCTTTACAGGGTCGGCGGATATCAGGTTGACGGTAAATATATAAAAAGGACAAATACCTAGGTAGTGGCAGGTTCTTCTTTCAGCTGCGAAACCAGTACCGCAATGAGTACACCAAAACAGGAAACGATGGCGAACGTCCAGCGCAGCCCGATTGCTTCAGCCAGGAAGCCGACTGCCGGCGGTACCAGTAAAAAGCCGAAATAACCTACGGTAGATATAGCTGCAATAGACGCGCCATTACTCATTTTGCTGGCTTTACCACCCAGCGCGAACACTAATGGCACCACACAACTCACGCCCAGTCCGGCCATCATGAAGCCCAGGCTGGCGGTAACAGGGTAGGGCAGCAGGGCTGCGAGCAGTAATCCGCAGAACAATAAGATGCCGCTATAACGGATCATGGGGGCGGCACCCCAACGGTTCACCAGTTTGTCGCCACCGAACCTGCCGGCGGCCATCATCACGGTATAGGCAAAGAAGCCAACGCCCACCCAGTTATCGGACACATGCACGGCTTTCTGAAAATAGATGCCGCTCCAGTCGATCATGGTACCCTCGCAGCTCATCGAGCCAAAAGAAATCAAACCATACTTTACCAATGTTTTATCGGGCAGTGCAAACCCTTTGCGACCAGTAGGGGCAGGCGGTTGTTTCAAACTACCGGGAAAAGCGTAGAAGCCGAGCAGCACCATCGCCAGTCCAACCCCCAGGAAGTGCCAGGAAGGTCCGATCTTAAAATAGATCATCAGCGCGCCGAAGCCAACAGCCGAAAAGCCGGCCACGCTCCATATGCCGTGAAAGGTGGTAATAATAGATCGGTCGTACAAAGCCTGCACACCTACAGAATTGCCGTTCATCGAAATGTTCAGCAGGTTGCGGGAGCTGCCGAAGGCAAACAGGATAAGTACCAGCTGCCAGGTTTCGTTGGCAAAGCCGATAAGACTTAACATAAGGTTAAAGGCCAATGCGCCGGCGAACATGATGCTCCGGCTGCTGAAGCGCTGCAACAACGCTCCGGTTACGGGTAAAGTAAGCATGAGCCCTACGGGTAGCGCCAATAACACGCTGCCCAGTTCCGCATCGTTCAAGGATAATTTTTGCTGGATATCCGGTATCCTGGAGGCCCAGGAAAAGTAGCCGAAGCCGGATATAATGAAGAATAAGGTGATCGCCCACCTGGCTTTCTTCGGATCATTCATCTGTTCATTCCCTTTATTCACATGGCAAAAATAAATGTTTCGTTCCGCCTTTGCAGTAATTCTTTCACAATCCATGCGCCAACTGCTCCACAAGTCCCCACACCGTTTCCACAGCGCTATTCAGTTTTCTCCCGCAGCATGCAACTGGCATAGATTTTATTTTGTTATCATATTGGAAAATAACCCCGTATCAAACCCAAGGATTATGAATCAACAGCAGGAACGGAACGCCGGAATTTTAATGCACATCACATCGCTGCCTTCCCCTTCGGTGTAGGCGACCTGGGATACAATGCCCGGGAGTTCGCCCGACTGTTGCACCGGGCGGGACAAAGCATCTGGCAGGTATTACCGCTCAATCCTACCGATAATTCAGGTTTCTCGCCTTACAGCGCTTTATCGGCCATGGCAGGCAATACGCTGCTCATCAGCCCGGACTGCCTGGTAGAAGATGGCCTGCTGCACGCCAGTGATCTGAAAGCGCACGCTCTTCCGCAACAGGGCAAGGCGGATTTTAAGGCCGCCCGTATCATCAAAGACAAACTACTGGCAAAGGCCTACGATAAGTTCAATGACGGCGACTTCCCCCCGCTGAAGGCTGCCTTCGACCAGTTCTGCGAGGCGCAGGCATGGTGGCTCGACGACTGGGCGGCATTTATCGTGCAAATGACGGCTTGTAAGGGCAAACCCTGGTACGAATGGCCGGAAAAGTATAAAAACCGCAGCGAAGGTCCGTCGGAAGAACAGATGCGCCGGGAGAAGTGGACACAGTTCATCTTCGAACGCCAGTGGCAGGGGTTAAAAGCTTACTGTCACAGCCTCGGTATCCGCATATTCGGCGACCTGCCTTTTTACGTAAGCTACAATTCGGTGGATGTGTGGGCGAATAAGGAATTGTTCCGCCTCGGTCCCAAAGGTGAAATGATCAGCGTGGCCGGTGTGCCGCCCGACTACTTCAATGATGAAGGGCAACTGTGGGGCATGCCGATCTACGATTGGGAGCAGCTGAAACAAACGCGCTACAATTGGTGGGTGCAGCGCATCCGCCGCAATATGGAGTGGTTCGACCTGCTGCGTCTCGATCACTTCCGCGCCTTCGCGGCCTACTGGGAAGTGCCTGCAGGGGAGAAGACGGCGAAGAAAGGCGAGTGGGTGAAAGGGCCAGGCAATGAATTGTTCCGGCTGCTGCAAAAGGAAATGAAATCGCTGCCATTGGTAGCTGAAGATCTGGGGGAGATTACGGACGACGTGTATGCGTTGCGCGATAAGTTCCAGCTTCCGGGTATGAAAGTGCTCCAGTTCGCTTTTGGGGAAGATATGGGTACTTCGCCACACATTCCACACCATCATGCAGAAAACTTTCTCGTGTACACCGGTACGCATGATAATAACACAAGCAAGGGCTGGTACTTCCAGGACATGGACCGCAACGGCCGCAGGCGTCTGAACCAGTACACCGGCAGGCGGGTGGCAGATAAAGATGCGCACCTCGTTTTATGCCGGCTGGCCTATAGTTCCATCGCTAAAACGGCTATACTGCCCATGCAGGATGTGCTGGGGCTTGACGGCTCTGCCCGTATGAACAAACCGGCCGATACCGGGGCCAACTGGTTGTGGCGCATGTTGCCCGGACAGTTCTCCGAAACGGTGGTGGCTATGTTGAAAGAGTGGACGCTCACATATGGGCGCAGTAATTGTGAATCATCCAATCAAAAGCAGGAAAAGACATGACGATATATCCCCAACAAGGCGCAGTGATGTCGAAAACAGGCACCTGTGTATTCAGGGTGTGGGCGCCGGAACGAAAAAAGGTAGAGCTGATCATCAGTTCGCCCGTGCAGGAACAGTTAACTATGCTACGGGAAGAAGAGGGCTACTGGAGTTATGAAATGCCAGGCTGCCCGTCCGGACTACGCTACCACTACTTATTAGATGGCGAACTTCACCGCCCCGACCCCGCATCCCGCTGTCAGCCCGAAGGCGTGCACGGCGACTCCGAAGTAACAGATGGCCTGTCCTTCAACTGGACCGACCAGCAATG
This sequence comes from Chitinophaga horti, assembly GCF_022867795.2. Classification (NCBI taxonomy): domain Bacteria; kingdom Pseudomonadati; phylum Bacteroidota; class Chitinophagia; order Chitinophagales; family Chitinophagaceae; genus Chitinophaga; species Chitinophaga horti. The sequence continues at coordinate 1,358,932 of NZ_CP107006.1, forward strand.
GAAAGGCCTCGCGTTAAAGGATATGCTGATCTACGAGCTGCATACCGGCACGTTCACCGAACAAGGCACCTTCCAGGGCATCATCAGCCGGCTCGACGATTTGCTGCAGCTCGGTATCAATACGATCGAGATCATGCCGATCGCGCAGTTTCCCGGAACGAGAAACTGGGGGTACGATGGCGTGTATCCGTATGCGGTACAGTCTTCCTACGGCGGCTGCCAGGGCTTACGCCAGCTGGTAGATGCCGCGCATGCGAAAGGCCTTGCGGTGGTGCTCGACGTGGTGTATAATCACCTCGGCCCCGAAGGTAACTACCTGCCGGAGTTTGGTCCTTACTTCACTGATAAATATCACACCCCCTGGGGTTCCGCGATCAACTATGATGATCGCGATTGCGATGCGGTGCGTGGCTACTTCCTGCACAATGCATTGATGTGGCTCGACGAGTTTCATATCGATGGTTTAAGGCTGGATGCAGTACACGCCTGGTGGGACAGCAGTGCGGTCCACTTTGCGGAGGAACTGTCCGCCGCGGTAAAAGACCTCGAAGTAAGAACGGGCCGTAAGAAGGTGCTGATCGCAGAAATCGACTTGAACAATCCGAGATATATTACCCCGGCAGATAAAGGCGGATACGGCATGCAGGGACAGTGGTGCGATGAGTTTCATCATGCGATACATGGCTTGCTTACAGGCGAAAAGAACGGGTACTACGAAGACTTTGGTGAGGCGGAACATATGGCTGCCGCGCTGGAACATGCGTATGTATACACCGGTCAGTATTCAAAACATCGCAAACGCCGTTTCGGTGCATCGCCGAAGAACAATGCGCGCAGCCAGTTCGTTGTGTTCACACAGAACCACGACCAGGTAGGCAACCGCATGCTGGGCGAACGCTTGATCAGTTTGGCGGGTGAATCTGCCGCCAGGCTTGCGGCCGCTACCATGCTGCTTTCGCCTTATGTACCGTTGTTGTTCATGGGAGAGGAGTATGGCGAAACCAAACCGTTCAGCTACTTCACCAGTCACTCCGACGAAGCATTGATCAAAGCCGTGCGCGAAGGCCGCCAGCAGGAGTTTGCCGCCTTTCAAACCGGTAAGGACGTACCCGATCCGCAGAGCGAAGAATTGTACAAACAATGTGTGCTGAACTGGAAAACATCCGGCCCGATGTACGAATACTACCGTCACCTGATCGCTTTGCGTAAAGGCCGTGCACCGTTGCAGAACGATGCGCCGGACAGTATGATCGTGCATCCTGCCTATCATGCAGCGGTATTGTCGTTCGAAAGACATGCGCCGGAGGAGAAGCTGCTGGTGTTGCTGAACTTCGCGAAGGAAGAACAGCAATGTACACCGGCGCCCGGGTGTTCACTTAAAAAGATAAGTGATTCGGAAGATATCAACTGGAATGGAAAAGGAAAAACCGCCCCGGACGAAGTGCCCGTTGGTGGAAGTATTACGTTGCCGCCACTGTCTGCAGTGGTATATGAAATGATCTGATATATGGAAAATAGTAACATCAACCTGTCCGGCGCCACGTATCGCCTTCAATTCAACGAGCGTTTCACGTTTGCGCATCTCGATAAAATAATTGATTACCTGCACCAGCTGGGTATTACCACCATTTACGCCGCGCCCATATTCGAAGCCTCTCCCGGCAGCCTGCACGGCTACGATGTTTGCAACCCGCACCTCATTAGTCCTGCCATTGGCACGATCGAAGCGTTCCGTGAAATAGGCAAAAAGCTGAAAGAGCGCGGTATGACCTGGCTGCAGGATATCGTACCGAACCACATGGCCTTTCATATGAACAACCATTGGCTGGCCGATGCGCTGGAACGTGGTCCGCACTCGCCGTACTACAACTTTTTCGATATCGACTGGCAGTCGCCCGAGCCTTCGCTGAACGGCAAGGTGATGGTGCCCTTCCTCGGCAGTACGCTCGAAGAGTCGATCGAAAAAGGTGACATACAATTGGCCTTTACCGATGCCGGTTTTGTAGTAGCGGTGAATGGGCAGCAGTACCCGTTGTCGCTGCCAGCTTACGATGCTTTGCTGGAGGTAGTAGACGACCAGGAGGGCCTGCGCTTACGGCAGCTATTGCGGTCGATGAAAGACGAAGACATTATCAGTTTGCCGCTGAAAGAGTGGCGCTCGTATAAGGAGAAGCTGTTTGCGGGACAGGACGCGGAGCTGCCGCAATTGGTGGTGGAGAAGGTGAATCAGAACAAAACGCAACTCACTAACTTATTGAAGCTGCAACATTACCAGTTTCACTACTGGCGGGATGCGGATACGATGATCAACTACCGCCGTTTCTTTACGGTGAACGAGTTAATCACATTAAGGATGGAAGACCAACAGGTGTTCGACGAATACCACACCTTCCTGCACCGCCTGTACCGCGAAAACCTCATCCAGGGCTTACGCATCGACCATATCGATGGATTGAAAGATCCGGGCAAATACATCGACCGGCTGCGCGGACTGTTTGGCAACAATTGTTACATCATTGCGGAGAAGATACTGGAACATAACGAGCAGCTGCCCGAACGTTGGGCCCTGCAGGGCAGCACGGGCTACGAGTTTCTCGCGCTGGTGAACCAGTTGCTCACCGACAATGGTGGGGTAGAAAAACTTTCGCGTTATTACCGCGGACAATTCCCCGAGCTGGCCGATTACAACGCGCTTGTGTACCGTAAAAAGAAGATGATGCTCGAAAAGTATATGGGGGGCGAACTTGAACGCCTGGCCCACTATGCTTACCAGCTCAAGATCGCCGACGGTATCGACAAAAAGAAGTTTAAGCAGGCCCTCGGCATGTTCATGGTGCATTTGCCCGTGTATCGCTTGTACCCGCTGGAGTGGCCGCCTGTACAGGAAGACATCGCCATCCTGGACCAGGCCATGGAAAAGGCCAAAGAGAAAGAACGGGCATTGGAAAACGTGCTGGAAACCATACAAGGCTGGTGGGAGCAACCCGTGAACAACAAAAAGTTCAACGATAACCTGCTGGCCTGGTTTAAACGCGTGATGCAGATCACCGGACCGTTAACTGCGAAAGGAGTAGAGGATACGGTCTTCTATGTATACAACGCCCTCATCTCCCACAACGAGGTGGGCGACTCACCCAGTGCATCGCTGCATACGCCGGAGGATTTTCATAAAAGGTTAACCACACGCCAATACTTATTTCCGCAATCACTGAATGCTACGGCCACGCACGATACCAAACGTGGGGAAGATGCACGCATCCGCCTGAACGCCCTCACCGCCGTGCCCGACCGCTGGATACAGCAGGTGCAGGAATGGCACGCATTGAACAAATCGTTTATCAAAGGCGAAGGTGAAGAAGCTGCACCCGGGCTGAACGACGAATACTTCATTTACCAGTCTGTACTCGCCGGCCTGCCGCCGGATGCGCAAGTGGACGATTCGTACATCGAACGGGTATGCGCCTACGTTATCAAAGGCTTGCGAGAAGGGAAGGTCAGCACTAATTGGACGGAGCCCGATGAGGCTTACGAAACCGCTACGACGGACTTTATTCGCAGTATTCTTACATCAGCGGAATTTAAAGAGAGCCTCGCAGGATTTTATAACATCATCGCTAATCACGCGATGGACCATTCCCTGTCTCAAACACTGATCAAACTTACCGCGCCTGGTGTGCCTGACATTTATCAGGGCTGCGAACTGTGGGATTTGTCTTTTGTGGATCCCGATAACAGGAGGGATGTAGACTATGATCTGCGTCAGCAATATTTGTCAGCGTTGAATGAAAAGGGTAACGTGCATAACCAGCTTACCTGGGCCAGGGAAGGCCGTGCGCAGGGCTTTGAGAAGTTTTACCTCACGTATAAAACCTTACAGCTGCGTAAAGAACATGCAGCCTTGTTTGCAGAGGGCGATTACGTGGCCCTGAATACCAATCGTCCGGCAAATGTGATTGCCTACGCGCGTTGTAACCGGAACGAATGGGCGGTAGTGGTTGCGCCGTTGATGGCCAGTGCAGCGAATGAAGTAACGGAGAAGGATTACGTGATACTGGCAGATGGCGCGCCTTCTAAATGGAGGAATGTATTGACCGGAGAGGTGATACAGGTAACAAATGCAAGGCTGCCGTTATCTGTGTTACAGAAATTCCCGGCAGCCCTGCTGGTGAGTGTGATGTAAGTTTACTTTCTCACTACTTTGTGAGATAATACCATAATCGAGAGGCCATCCACCTGGATGGTCTCTTCTGCTTTATAAGTAGCGCCTTCTTCCACACCGTTAACTGTGTCGATGGCGACTGTCCAGTCTTTGGCGTAAGAAGAGGCAGGCAGTTTAAAGTCCAGCGACTCATGGTGTGCGTTAAAGATGATATAGAAGCTGTCGTCTATTACTTTTTCGCCCTTAGGGCCCACCTGGTGAATGGAGCGGCCGTTCAGGAATACTGCGACCGTTTTAGCAAAATGTTGGTTCCAGTGTTCTTCACTCATGTCACCGCCGTCAGGTAAAAACCAGGCAATATCTTCCACCCCAATACCTTTGATCGGTTGCCCGCGGAACCAGCCTTTACGGCAAAACGCCGGGTGTTGCTGGCGGAAGTGGATCAGTTTTCGGGTGAAGTCCAGTAAGTCTCCATCCACCTTATCCCAGTGCAACCAGGAAATTTCGTTATCCTGGCAATACGCGTTGTTGTTGCCATTCTGCGTACGACCCATCTCGTCGCCGGCTACCAGCATGGGTACGCCCTGGGAGAGGAATAACGTGGTAAGCAGGTTACGCTTCTGCCGGGCACGACGCTGGTTAACCAACGGATCGTCGGTAGGGCCTTCTGCACCACAGTTCCAGCTGCGGTTATGACTTTCGCCGTCCTTATTGTCTTCGCCGTTTGCCTCGTTATGTTTCTCGTTATATGATACTAAGTCGTGCAGGGTAAAGCCGTCATGTGCGGTAATGAAGTTTACACTCGCACTAGGCCGGCGATAATCTTCTTTGTACAGATCGGAGCTGCCCGTAAAACGTTCGGCCAGTTCACCCAGCACACTATCGGCACCCCGCCAGTAGTCGCGCACACAGTCGCGGTACTTCCCGTTCCATTCTGCCCAACCGGGAGGGAATTTACCTACCTGGTAACCGCCATCGCCAACGTCCCAGGGTTCTGCGATGAGTTTCACCTGCGAAATCACAGGGTCCTGGTGAATAATGTCGAAGAAGGCACTGAGGCGGTCTACTTCATGCAGCTCGCGGGCCAGTGTAGCAGCCAGGTCGAACCGGAAACCATCTACGTGCATTTCAAGTATCCAGTAACGGAGGCTATCCATGATCAGGCGCAGTACGTTGGGCAAACGGGCGTTGAGGGTGTTGCCCGTACCGGTATAATCCATGTAATACCGGCGGTCTTCCGTTAAACGGTAATACCCGCCATTGTCGATGCCGCGGTACGAAAGGGTAGGACCCATATGATTGCCCTCGCCGGTGTGGTTATACACCACATCGAGTATCACCTCGATGCCGGCCTTGTGCAGGGCTTTCACCATCTCCTTGAACTCCGTTACCTGTTCGCCCGTAACGCCGTTGGAGGCGTAACGTACGTCGGGCGCAAAGAAGCCGATGGAATTGTATCCCCAGTAGTTCGTCAGTCCTTTGTCCGCCAGGTGCCTGTCCACGATGAAGTGATGCACCGGCATCAGCTCAATGGCCGTAATACCCAGCTCTTTCAGGTATTGTATCGTTACCGGGTGACCAATGCCCGCGTACGTTCCACGCAGATGTTCGGGTATATCGGGATGGGTTTTGGTGAGGCCTTTCACATGCGCTTCGTAAATCACCGTCTGGTGATAAGGGGTTTGCGGCGGCTCATCGCCTTCCCAGTCGAAAGCCGGATCTACCACTACCGATTTCGGAATGAACGGGGCGCTGTCCAGCCCGGAGTAGCTGAGGTCCTCATCCGGGTGCCCCACTTCGTAACCGAATAGCGCATCGTGCCAGTCGATACGGCCGGCAATGGCTTTAGCGTACGGGTCAATCAGCAATTTGTTCGGGTTAAAGCGAAAGCCGTTCTGCGGCTCGTACGAACCATGCACGCGAAAGCCGTAAAGCTGTCCGGGTTTGAGGTCGGGCACGTAGGCGTGAAATACGTGGTGTGAGCGCTCGGCGAGCGGGATCTTCAAATATTCTATTTCATCCTTTGGGGTTTTAAATAGACAAAGTTCCACGCTTGTCGCGTTTTCGGCGTATAATGCGAAATTCACTCCTTCTCCGTCCCAGGTAGCACCTAGCGGGTAAGGGTGACCAGGGTAAGCGATCATGTTCATAAGCTAACGATATATGGGGATAAGAGGTATCAAGGATAGTGCCCTGATTTTTTATCTTTGTAAATCTTTGCAAACTGACTTTTGTCAGGTGCCCGAATGCCCTGAGTTAATAATTTTACAAGCGCATATTACTATCAACAGAAGCTTATGAACGATTTTATCGCCGCCCGTTCGCAGATGGCCCTTTCGCTTGGTTTTCACATCGTATTTTCCTGTATCGGCATGGTCATGCCTTTTTTCATGGCCGTATCGCACTTCTATTGGTTAAAAACCAACCAGGTCGTGTACAAGAACATCACCAAAGCCTGGAGTAAAGGTGTGGCGATCTTCTTCGCTACCGGCGCCGTATCAGGCACCGTATTGTCGTTTGAGCTGGGATTGTTGTGGCCCGAATTCATGAAACATGCCGGCCCGATCTTCGGTATGCCTTTCTCCCTGGAAGGTACCGCCTTCTTTATTGAAGCGATCGCACTGGGTTTCTTTTTATATGGATGGAATCGTTTTAACCGCTGGTTCCACTGGTTTACTGGTTTGGTCGTAGGTATCAGCGGACTCGTTTCCGGCATCCTTGTCGTGGCAGCCAATGCGTGGATGAATAGTCCGGCAGGCTTCGATTACGTAAACGGGCAATACCTGAACATTGATCCTATTGCCGCGATGTTTAACGATGCCTGGTTCTCCCAGGCCTTGCACATGACCGTGGCCGCTTTCGTGGCGACCGGCTTTGCCGTGGCAGGTGTGCATGCGCTGATGATCGCGAAAGGCAAGAACGTCGAATTTCACACCCGTTCGTTCCGCATCGCTGCCATCTTTGCCTGTGTGGCGGCGGTGCTGCAGCCATTGAGCGGCGATATTTCTGCAAAGGATGTGGCGCGCAGGCAGCCGGCGAAACTAGCGGCCATGGAGGCACACTTCGAAACCCGGAAGTCGGCGCCGTTGATCTTAGGTGGCATTCCTGACGAAAAGAATAAAACCGTTAAATACGCCATTCCACTGCCCGGCATGCTCAGCTTCATGGCACATGGCGACTTCTCCGCCGAAGTAAAAGGGCTGGATGCGATCCCGGAAGATGAACATCCGCCGGTGGCCATCACCCACTACGCTTTTCAGATCATGGTGGGATTGGGGATGGTGATGATGTTATTGTCATTCATATATTTCATTGCCCTCTGGAAAAAGAAAAGCTGGCTGCGGAGTAAGTGGCTGCTCAACTTTTTTGTACTGGCCACGCCTATGGGCTTTATTGCCGTCGAAGCCGGGTGGACCGTCACCGAAGTAGGCCGGCAGCCCTGGATCATTCATGGGGTGATGCGCACCGCCGATGCCGTTACACCAATGCCCGGCATCGCGTATTCGTTTTACCTGTTTACCGGTGTATACGTGTCACTTGCACTCATCGTTACGTTTATGCTTTACCGCCAGATACAGATGGTCGATAAGCTGTATGATGTTCTTCCCAACGAAAACCCTGAAAAGCACTAAGCATGTTGTACGTCGTTATCGTTTACCTCTGGGCTTCCATCTTGTTGTACCTGCTGTTGGGCGGGGCAGATTTCGGGGCCGGTATTATTGAATTATTTACCTCTGAAAAGAACCGCAACCGCACGCGTAAAACCACCTACCAGGCCATCGGCCCGATATGGGAGGCCAATCACATGTGGCTCATCATCGCGATCGTGATCCTGTTTGTCGGGTTCCCGGCGATCTATTCAACCATGTCGGTGTACCTCCATATTCCGCTTACCATCATGCTGATAGGCATCATCGCGCGGGGCACCGCCTTTGCGTTCCGGCACCACGACGCCGTGGTGGACGATTGGCAAAACGTATACAACCGCATCTTCACCTGGTCGAGTTTTGTAACGCCGCTTTTCCTCGGTATTATCGCCGGCAGCGCCGTGAGCGGACGGATAGACACACAGGCCGTGAACTTCCTGGATGCATACATCTTTAGCTGGCTGGATTGGTTTACCGTGGCCGTGGGCTTTTTTACTACTGCGATCTGCGCGTTCCTGGCAGCTGTTTACCTGATTGGAGAAACGGATAATGAAACCGACCGCAAACGATTTATCCATAAAGCACAAACTTCCAACATCCTGGCCGTATTCTGCGGTTTCCTCGTATTCACCGCCGCCTACTTCGAAGGCATTCCTTTGTTCCAGTGGGTATTTGGCAACCTGGTAGGAGCGGTGGCAATTACCGCAGCTACCTTGTCGCTAATACTGCTCTGGTACTTACTGCGCCAGGGAAAAACGAAGATATTACGGGTGTTGGCGGGCTTCCAGGTGACGATGATCTTACTCACCGTAACCTGGCAGCACTATCCGAATATCGTACTGCTGGCCGATGGCGGTTACCTGTCACTCACCGAGCACCATGGTCATGCTAAAACAATTTCTTCCCTGGGATGGGCTTTGCTGTTGGGCAGCATTTTCATTTTGCCGGCGTTGTTCTACCTGATTTACAGTTTCCAGCAGAAGAACGGCGCGAAAGAGGCGCATTAGCCTTCATCGTCATCATATGTTTGCAAAAGCGAAGATAGGAGCGGAAGGTTGCTTCCCTGCGGTCGCAATAACAGAGTGAGAGACGATCGCTGCCCCCTTATCGTCATTGCGACGAAGAAAGCAAACCTTCGCTGCAGTGTCCGCGAAGATCCCACGCAAGTGTGCTTCGCTGGCATGCGCAACGGAGGCCTCAAAAATACTTCCGCAGAGATCGATCTTTTATGTATTTTTGCTGCCCCCGACCCAATATTTCCTTTTTATGCAGATTTTTCCTACCCAATACTCGACCCTTTCGGCGAAGGCGCTGAAGCATCGTATTGCAGATAGCTACCGTTTAAAGGTGCGCAGTTGCCGCTACCTGATGCGGGGCGTGAGCGATACCTATGTCATAGAGGCCGAAGAAGGCAAATTTATATTTAAGATCTACCGCGATATGCACCGCTCACTGGATGCCATCCAGGGCGAGTTGGAGCTGATGAACATCCTGCAGCGCGAAGGCGCCCGCATTGCCGGTGCCGTAAAGAACCGCGCCGGACGGGAGATCGAATCTTTCCAGGCGGCGGAGGGTATGCGACATGGCGTACTCACACACTTTGCGAAAGGCAAATCTTCGCAGGAGCTGTCGGATGCGCAGCTCGATGTATTGGGCCGCGAGATGGCGTTTAATCACAACGTGACCGCCAACCTGCAACTGCATTACGAAAGACCGGTATACGATTTCGAAACAACGATGCACCGTCCTTTACAGAATTTGTCAGTTGCGTATGCGGATTACCCCGACGACTACGCCCTGTTGAAGGAAACGGCGGCCGAAGTAGAAGCGAAACTGCAGCAGTTTGATTTGGACAACTTCAGCTATGGGTACGTGCATTTCGATTATTTCCCGAAGAATTTCTTCTTCGATGATCAACAGTTCACCTTATTCGATTTCGACTTTGCGGGGCGTGGCTGGCTGGTGTACGACCTGGTATCTTTGTACAGTCACTTTACGATCATGCTCCGAAATAAGCTGATTACGGAAGAAGAGGCCCGTAGGCAGCTGCACCGCGTACTGGCGGCGTACCGCGGCACACGCGGGCTGTCGGAGGAGGAACAGGCGGCCATACCGTACCTGAACTTCACGTTCCTCTTGTTTTACCTGGAGTTCCATTATCTCAACTACGACGACTGGTCCAACACCTTCTGGGGCGAGCGGCATATGAAATCATTCGCCAAACATATGCGCGATCAGTTGAGCATACTACCGCTATAAAACAAAAGCGGGACAGCAGTTTTACCTGTTGTCCCGCTTTGTGGTCAGATGGCTACATTCTTATACCGTCAGTTTCCCCTGCACACCATCGTCCATGCGGCGACCCGTAACAGCGCCCACGGCTATCTTTAAAAGCGATACCGCTTTGTTATTCTTTGTATCCCAGTAGTACGCGTCCCTGGGCGTTACTTTAATGATCTCGATCGTAGGATCATCTTTGCCTTCGGTGAACCACGCTTTCGCGATGGGCGTCCACAGTTCTTCCACCTTCTGGCGGTCTTTCAGTAATTCCGCTTCCCCGTATACACTCAGGTATTCGGAGCTGTTTTTATTCGAATAGAAAAGTTGTACGCGGTTATCATTTTTGATCTCGTGCTCCTTTTCCGTGTTCTCTTTGCTGAAGAACCAGAGGCAGCCGTCGTCGTCGACCTTCATCGTGCTCATCGGGCGCGAGGAGAGGGGAGTTTCGGCAAGATTGGTTACAAATATGCAGATATTGGCCGCATCCACCAGTTCCTTCAGTTTGGCGATCGCTTCTGTGCCTGCCAGGTTTTTGGTATCATTCATGGTGTATGGTTTTTGGTATTACAGGGTTACAAAGATTGTTCCATGCCGGTAATGCTGTATTTTAGGGGCAAAATATCCTTATGCAGATACTATTTTACGTATTGGTGGCAGCGGTCGCTTTATTTCACCTCTATATTCTGTGGCTCGAGATGTTCGCCTGGGATACAAAGGCACCGGGTGTTTTCACCAACTTCCCCAAACACCTGTTTAAGGATACTAAGGCCCTGGCCGCTAACCAGGGATTATACAACGGCTTCCTGGCGGCAGGCCTCACCTGGTCATTCTTTATTGATGATCCGTACTGGAAGATGAATGTGAGTCTGTTCTTTCTCGGCTGCGTTGCTGTTGCAGGCATTTACGGGGCGGCTACTGCGAGTAAGAAGATTTTATTCGTACAGGGAATGCCGGCGATTATCGGCATCATCATCGGGTTGATTATACGTTATAACGGGTAAGCCTTTTATAAACGGATTTCCGCCATCAAAATGAAAAAACATACCAGATACTAAGTGTGGGTTTGCGGGGCTATGTTGTCGCCGTTATCTTTGCGGCCATAATTTACTTTTAACCGTTAACACCCATTGTTACAATGAAAAAACTGATTCCTACTGCAGCATCGCTGTTGATTGCACTCAACCTCAGCGCCCAGGTCCAACAGGAAGAAATCGAATCTTCCGAACTGTTATATCGTAAAGTGAAGAAGCCTACCATGGCCATTCCACAGGGACCTGACGGAGAAACACCCACTACACCAGTGAGAACTGGCCGGTTAAAAACCATCACACCCACGCGCAAAGCCATCACGCTTACACCTGCGCAACAACTCATCGTTACCGAAGCCGATGCACCCAGCATGACGACAAGATCGCTCACCGTCGTATGCGCATCACCGGTAGTAGACGAAGCGTTGGAGCCGGTGTACAATTCTGTAAAGGCCCACATGCCTTTGTACCTGCCGTACAAGAACGCTAAAACCGGCGTATGGCAAGGCTTTTATTACAGCTGGGATAACAACAAAGACGGTGCTAAAGACCTTCATGCAGCAATCGACTACGGTAAAACGGAAGTCGCCGCTAATGAAGATCCAACGTTCGCCATCTATTCCATCGCGCCCGGTAAAGTAATTGACGTGCGCTGGAATAACGGCGGCGGTAATACGGTAGTCATCGAGCACACGGCGCCCGATGGTTACAAGTATCGCAGCACCTATCTTCACCTGCGCAATGGTTATGATAATGACCGTGCCAATGCGAAGAACTCACCAACCGACAAGTACAAGAAGTTTGCGAACAACGGCACTACCAGCCAGCTTTGCTGGGGTACCAACGCACAAACCATCAAGGTGAAAACAAACGACTTCGTACAGGCCGGACAATTCATCGCTTATGCCGGTAACACCGGCTCTGGCGGTATCGGTGTGATCCTCGATGACGATGGTACCTTTACTGATAAAGCTGAAGGCACCCGTTCTTACAACGTGCACCTGCACTTCGAAGTGAGCGTGAAGGATACGCGTCCCGGTCACACCAACGAATGGGTGCGGGTAGATCCGTATGGCGCTTACAACCATGCCGGCGTAGATTGTTACGACCTGGAGGCTAACAGTCCGTTCGCCCGCCTGTATGCACCGTTCTACCCAAGTTTCCACAACGTTCCGCTCGACCTGATCAACAAACATTGGGACTACTACACCGGTATGGGCATGGCCCTGCAAACCGTGAGTGTAGATCGTAATGGCGGCAACCTGTATGCTGCAGGCTCCTTCCAGTGGGGACTGCCGGGCGCCTGGTATACGCGTTTTTATATGAATGCCGACACTTACCAGCAATACTTCAATCAGTATGATAAAGCTGGCTTTCGTCCGCGCCAGTTGTCTGTAACGAAAGATGGTAGCGGCAATCCGCGGTTTTCTGCCATATGGGAGAAGAAGCCTGCCGGACAGGCGGCTGTATCTGTCCACAACCGCGACGATGCTAACTTTGGTACCCTCTGGAAAGAGTATGTGACCGATAAGAAGTGGCATGTACAGGAACACGTAGACTACACCGTAAACGGTAAACGCCTGCACGCCGCCGTGTTCGTGAACAAACCGAACGACAATGGCTTCTACCTGTATTATGGCATGAACGCCGCCGACTTCGACAAGAAGTTCGACGAACTGTATAAGAACTGGGAACTGACCAGCATCAACGTAAACGGCAATACCGTGGGTGGCGTATGGCGTCCGAAGAAGAGCAACTATGCTGCCTTTTACGGCCTTACATCCGCCGGTTACCAGACCAAGTTCAACGAGTTCTCCGGTCAGGGCCTGCGCCTGGTAAAAGTGCAGAACTACGACGATAACGGTCGCTTCAGCGCCATCTGGGCTAAATAAGTCATCGCATCAAACTGTATAGCAACGGCTCCTGTAAAGGGGCCGTTTTGCTTTTGTAACAGCTCATCACAATTTACACCTAACATTTAGGGATAATTTTTACATTCGTCCTGACTATTCACTAAAAGTAATTTGATGAAAAAGACGCTGTTTAGCCTGTTATTTCTTTTACCCGTATGTGCAACACAAGCCCAGGCCTCTAAGCCCGGCAACCCCGTTTTCGAAGGCTGGTATGCCGACCCGGAAGCAGCCGTATTCGGCAAGAAGTACTGGATCTTCCCAACCTTTTCTGCCGCCTACAGCAAACAGGTACACTTCGACGCCTTTTCGTCAAGCGACCTGAAACGTTGGAAAAAGCATAAGAGCGTGCTCGATACCGCTGCCATCAAGTGGGCAAAGATCGCCATGTGGGCGCCTTCGATCGTAGAAAAAGAAGGTAAGTACTACTTCTTCTTTGCTGCCAACGACATCCAGAAAGAATCAGAGATAGGCGGTATCGGCGTTGCGGTGGCCGACAAACCAGAAGGTCCGTATAAAGACCACATCGGCAAGCCGCTGATCAACCAGATCAAGAACGGTGCGCAGCCCATCGATCAGTATATTTTCAAAGATAAAGACGGCCAGTACTATATCATTTACGGCGGATGGGGCCATTGCAACATTGCCAAACTGAATAACGATTTTACTGCACTGGTACCGTTCGAAGACGGCTCAACTTTTAAAGAGATCACACCCGAGAAATATGTAGAAGGCCCGATCATGTTCATCAAAGACGGCAAGTACTATTTCATGTGGTCCGAAGGCGGCTGGACGGGCCCTAACTACAGTGTATCTTACGCTATTGCCGATTCACCCATGGGCCCCTTCAAAAGGATCGACAAAATCCTGCAACAGGACCCTACGATCGCTACCGGTGCAGGCCACCACTCCGTGATCCACAATCCCAGGACGGACAAGTGGTTCATCGTATACCACCGCCGCCCCTTAAACGTAACCACCAGGGACCATCGCGTTACCTGCATAGATGAAATGACGTTTGATAAAGATGGGAAGATATTGCCGGTGAAGATGACGTTTGAGGGAGTGAAGCCGATGAAGTTGTAGTAACATTTTTGCATAGAAAAGCTGTACCGATGGTGCAGCTTTTTTTATTACCTGCACTCCCCCCGTCCCCATGGTATGGTATCAAATATCAGCTTATGATCGTCCGAAGGGAACGCTGGTTCGCCTGTTACGAGGAAGCTGTCTGGCAGCGCTTCGTAGGCATGGTCGCCTGCTATGCGGAATACGATGTGGCGGATGGAAATAATACCTTCACTGCTGAATTCATAGTCCCCACGCAGGATGCTGTCGCGCATTATACCACGGAAGGCACCTTTGCTATCGTCTTTTTCCAGGAAATTATAAGTAAGCGAACCGGCTACTGAATCCGACGCCCGGGTGAGTTGAAGGTAGAACGAGTCTTTGCCGGTCACCCGTTGAAAGCACAGGGTGCTGGCAGGAGCGTTGACAGCGATGGAAGGTGTATCCGTACGCGTTGTATCAGAATGTTCCGCCGACCGGTTACCCTGGTTGCAGGCGCAGAACGCCATGGCGATCAGCGGCAATAAGATGCCTGGTTTCATATCGATGTATTGTTTCCCGAATGAAGACAAAAAACATTCCAGTTATGGAAAGGTTCACCTCCCGCATCTACTGAAAAATAATTGTAGTATGACCCGCCACCTGCTGTTTTTATCCTTGCTGATGCTATCCGTCGCACCATCATTCGCCCAAACTACCGGGAATATCCCTTTACCGGCCGGTTTTAGCCGCTTATCAGCGGAAGCCGGATCTTTTGCTGCCTTTTTACGAAAAGTGCCGCTAAAGGCCGATAAGACCGTGTATTTGTACAATGGTCAGCGCAAGGCCAACCAGCAGGCCCAGTTTGCCGTGCTGGACGTAAGCGTGGGGAATAAAGACCTGCAGCAGTGTGCCGATGCGGTGATGCGTTTGTATGCCGAATACCATTATGCCGCAGGCGAATATAGGAAGATCGCCTTCGAGGCTACGGACGGCACCTTACTGGATTACGCCAGCTGGCGGGATGGGTATCGGTATAAACTCAGGGGATCGCGCCTGCAAAAGGTAAAGTCTGCCACGCCTTCCACCTCCCGCGCATCCTTTGGCGCCTTCCTGGACGTGGTATTCAGCTATGCCGGTACTTTGTCGCTGAGCCGCGAACTGGCACGTGTGTCCAACCAGCAGGATATCCGGCCAGGTGATGTGGTCCTGCAAGGCGGCTCGCCCGGGCATGCCGTGATCGTGATGGACGTTGCCGTGAACGGGGCGGGGGAGAAGCGTTTCCTGCTGGCACAGAGCTACATGCCGGCACAAAGCATCCATATCCTCAATAACCCTTCTGCTGCCAGCCCATGGTACCAGGCCGCCTGGGGCGCCAGCCTTGCTACCCCCGAGTGGACCTTCGGACGTGATTGTTTATACCGTTGGCGCTAGTTGGGGGGATATGATAGTTGTTGCAACAGCTGTTAACATCCACATGACCAGTTGCTTCGTAAATTACAGATCATCCAAAAAGTACTGCCTATGGCGACCGCTACCTCTCTATTTCAATTCACCGGCCGGTTGGGTAACCTGGTCGGCTATCGCGTGAAAGGCAAGCTGCTTTTCCGCACTATGCCCGAAACCGTAAGACAAACGGCCGCTACCCGCCGCGCCGCCCGCGATTTCGGCACCGCCAGTCACGCCGCTGCCACCCTGCGCCACGGCATTGCCCGGGAAATCATCCTCCATCACGATGACACCTTCGCCAACCGCCTGAACAAGGCGATGGTCGGGGTCGTTAAGGCTGACATCCAACGTAAGGCCGGCCGCCGCGAAGTAACCACCGGTAACCTGCATGCCCTGAAAGGCTTCCAGATCAACCAGCACAGGGACATTCGCTGCGCTCACGCCGTACAACGCCTGCACAACGGCAACATCAGCGTGACCGTTACACAGCCGCTCGCGCAGTTCCATAGCAAGACGCCCTACATACAGTTCCGCGCCATCGCCATATTCCCCGACATGGAAACGGGAAAGAGCGACGTTACGTCCAGCGAGGTCGTTACCCTCCATAACGAGCAAAGGATAGACGCCTTCTGCCTTACCATCCCTACAGCCAACCGGGGCGCCTGCATCGTGATCCTCGAAGCCATCGCCTGCAGAAGTGAGAAAGGTAAGCCAGTACAAATGGGCTATCGTAAATTCAATGCCTTCGACATTATCGAAGTATTGCCTCCCGCTAAGAAAGAGAAATCCACCCCATCCCGCCCCGCCCCGCGTAAGCAGCCCGTTGTTACCCGGGCCACCACCCGCCCAACCCAACACACCGACCCCGGTTAGCGCCGACTCCCGTTCGTAATGGCGTCCAGTAATACCGGTCGCCCGCCCCCTCATGCCCTTACGCCCCAAAACACACTTTTCCCCCTTCATTTTTTTCCTGGTCGGATGATTTTTGACGGAATATGCCATGTATGGTACGTCATACCATGCTCAAAAGCGTCATTTTGATGCAGGTATACCCTTTCCGGGGCGCTACCGTATTAAGTCCACATCAAGTCCACCTCACCTCCGGTAATATTGGTATGGTATCCCTTGGATATCCCTTGGTTATCCCATGTTTATCCCTTGGATATCCTATGCTTATGCCATGGTTATCCCTTGGAGATCCCATGATTATTCCGTGTTTATCTCATGCTCATGCCATGGTTATCCCTTGGGTATCCTATGCTTATGCCATGGTTATCCCTTAGAGATCCCATGATTATTCCGTGTTTATCCCATGTTTATCCCATGTTTATCCCTTGGTTATGCCGTGGTTATCCCTTGGATATCCTGTGCTTATCCCATGTTTATCCCGTGTATATCTCATGGTTATCGCATAGTTATCCCTTAGTTATAGTTATCTGCGTCCTATGTGAAAGGCATGGAGGTCTCTGTTGCTCGCTTGCAGATAAGTATGCACAGGCTTCACGCAAAGTTTGCTAACCTATCGTGCCAATTGTGGCGAGTGCTCCCTCCGCAACTGGTCATGGCGAATGAAATGAAGCCACCTTCGTGTGTATTCTTCGCGCGAGTGAATGACGGCATGGAAGCAATGCTATGATGCAATTCCACAGCTACAGTAACGCCATATTCACTAGCACTCGTAATATGACATCTACCATACTCTTGTTTTGATTGTTTTAAACTTTCAAAACATTTTGAAATTTCAATAGTTCGATCTATCTTTGTTTCAGTAAAAGCGATCAACGTATGAACATCCTCGCCTACATCATTTACCTGTTGCTTACTTATGTGATTACGGTGCATGTGGGATTGGTTTTCTATCGCAATGGGCGTGTGTTTATGTTGTCGTTGCTCCATAACGACGAGCAGCTTACCAGCTTTATCAACAAGATGTTACTGACCGGTTACTACCTCTTCAATCTTGGCTATGCAGCCCTGATGCTCCGTACCTGGGAGGTGATCCACACCTGGACGGAGTTGATATCCAGCATTGCTACAATGACCGGTAAGATCATGCTTACGCTGGCGATCGTACACTTCTGTAACATGGCTTTTATTTATTTCCTCGGGAAACGCAACAACGTCATTCTTAACGCTAAAGTTTAACTATATGGAACGCTCTTTTAATTTCCTTGCCTACCTGATCTATTTACCCCTCGTGATCCTCGTAACCTGGTACGTAGCGCGTACATTGTTCAAAAATGGCCGGGTGTTTATGCTGGATATATTCAACGGTAAAACAGAGATCGCATTTGCCACCACGCGTTTATTCGAAACAGGCTTCTATCTGCTGAACCTGGGCTTCGCGTTCTGGATCATGAACATCTACAACAATGTAGAAGATAATACGCAATTGCTGGAAGTACTGAGTCATAAAATCGGGGGCTTTTGTATTTACCTCGGTGTCATGTTGTTCTTCAACCTTTACCTGTTTTTCAGAGGAAGGAGGGTGGCCCGCGAACGTGCGAGAATGCAGGAATTGCCTGGATAGTGTGTGTTAATAATTGTAAGGAAGAAGGTCCTCCTGGTGAGGGCCTTTTTCGTCTCCCATACCGTCATTGTGACCGCAGGGAAGCAAACTTCGTGTGCAGTCTTCTCTCCACCGTCATTGCGACCGCAGGGAAGCAAACTTCCGCACTAGTCTTCGCGTTTGCAACATACGATGACGAATTTCCTTCAATTAATACAAAATAAAAAGGCGGTGAGAACACCGCCTTCAGTTATTTTAACCATATCCTATGAAAAACCTGATACAAAGATAGGCGCATGTAGCTTGTTGTCAACTGTAAGTTGGTGAACGTTGTGTTTTACTTGGTAAACGTATGTGAAGTAGTGTTGTTAACTGGAATTTAACGAGTGAGGTAGTGCGAGGACAAGAGCGGAGGTTTGCTTCGCTGGTAGCCGTGGTGGATGGTTTGCAGTAGAGACACTCGCAATGACGATTGACGTACGATCGTCTCCCATACCGTCATTATAACCGCAGGGAAGCAAACTTCGTGTGCAGTCTCCGCGTTTGCAACATATAATGACGATTGAGGTACTATCGTCTCCCACACCGTCATTGCGACCGCAAGGAAGCAAACTTCCGCACCAGTCTCCGCGTTTGCAACATATAATGACGATCAATCCTTCAATTACCACAAAACAAAAAAGGCGGTGAGAACACCGCCTTCAGTTATTTTAACCATATCCTATGAAAAACCTGATACAAAGATAGGCGCACAAATTACTTTGTAATGCCTGATCTCGTAAACGACTGGTTTTTGGTAGTGAACGTCTTTAGATCGCTGCTGTTAACAAGATTTTAACCACGGCTATAATCAGGCAGGCGATGTGTGCTGCAGTGGGGTGTTGAACCACGCTGCATAATAGCAACAATACGATGATCCATTCCTCTTTCATGGGTGTTGTTTTTGAAGGTGTTAGCTATTTTTCAAACTCATCCAGCTCTCGTAACAACTGGCTGGCTTTACGTATCGGGGTCATCTCCTGGCCATTCATCACGAGTCGTTGGAACCACTTCTTATCCATGCTTTTATAGCTGAGATGCCTGTACAACCAGAGGCCCGCCCAGGTAAAGATAACGGTGATAACAAGGTAGATGATCGCAGTAACAGGCGGCTGCTCGCTGAACATCGCAGGCTTTACCTGGAAGGTGACGAATACAGGCAGCTGTACGAACGATACGCGGGCTACCTGTAAACTCGACGATTCCAGGCGGGCGAGTTTACGTTGGGTGTCCATCACATTGCCGGAGTTGCTCATCGAACGTATTAATGACATGTGATAAATGTATACACCGACAGCTATCGCAGAAACGATCCAGTGGATGCCGGCGGAAATAACGAAGAATATTTTATCGAAGGTGAGTGAGTAACGGATCAGGAAGGCAATGAATGCCAGCCATATCAATCCGAATACCACCCCTACGAGTTTGATGTTGTACAAGGGACGCATCACGGCATCCACTTTCTGTAACTGGATTTCCTTTACGATGCGCATGTTCAGCGCCAGGTTCCGCTCCAGCTTGCGGTCATAGGCCGCCCATATGTTTTTGAGTTCCTCTTCCATCTTTACTGTTTTTTTACGTGGTATAAAATGAATCACTTCACCATCCCGGCCATCTTCACCCGCAGCTGCTGTTTGATCCTCCCGATCCTGGTGCCAACGTTACTCTCAGAAATGCCTAAGATGTCGGCTATCTCGGCATGTGTCTTTTCATCCAGGTACAACAACATCAACGCCCGCTCCAGGCTGGGTAACGCCTGGATGAACTGTTGCAGCATTTGCAACTGCTGCTCGTTATGTTCATCTCTACTGTCATCGGCAATCTCTATCAAATGCCCTTCGATATTAGGCGCACGCGGTATCTTCTTGTCTTTCCGGTAAAAGGAAATGGCGGTATTCAAAGCAACCCGGTACATCCAGGTACTGAACTTAACATGAACAACTGCCTGCCGGTAAGACTTCCACAACTGGTAAATGATCTCCTGCGCCAGGTCTTCCCGGTCGTCGGGATGCTGGCAGTAGGAGTGGCAGATCTTAAAGATGATCCGCTGATGTTCGTTCATGAGCTGCAGAAAGGCCTCGTCGGCGGATGGTTTGTTCATTGTATGTAATTAGTCGCAGGATGGGCCGAAAAATCACAGTTGTCGAAAAAAAGTTTGAAGGAGCCATTCAAATATAGAACTTAGCAGCCATGAGGCTTAAAGTTTTTGGTCAGCTCCCGCGCGGCACGGATATGGCGCGCATCCTTCACTCCACCAACTACCACGAAGGACAATTTCATAACCAGGAACCAACGGTCCTGATGAAAGACGGCTTTAAGCTGCGTGACTTCTGGAACTTCTTTACTGCCAGGAACACGCGCCCGCCCCGCCCGCTGCCCACGGTGAAACGGGACCTGAACAACCCGCAGCCCGGCGAAACGGAGCTTACCTGGTTTGGTCATTCCTCTTATCTTATCCAACACGAGGGACTCAATATCCTGGTAGACCCGGTGTTCAGCGGTCATGCCTCCCCGTTCCCGGTGGCCGGTAAGGCTTTCGCCGGGGCCGACGCCTACACGGTAGCAGATATGCCTCCTATCGACCTGCTGATCATCACGCATGACCACTACGATCATATGGATTATGCCACGATCACAGCCCTGCAACCCAAGGTAAAGCTGATCTGCACGTCGCTGGGCATCGCCGCGCATCTGCGCCATTGGGGTATCCCGGAAAAGAAGGTGTTGGAGTTCGACTGGTGGGAAACGCAGCAGGCGCATCCCGCTATTGCCTTAACGGCTGTTCCTGCCCGCCACTTCTCGGGTCGTTCATTGCGCCGTAACGGCACCTTATGGTCGGCCTTCGTGCTGGAACTTACGGGCAAACGCATCTTCCTGGGAGGAGACAGCGGCTATGGCCGCCATTTTGCCGAGATAGGCCGCCGCTTCGGCCCGTTCGACCTGGCTTTGCTGGAATGCGGACAGTACAACGAGCGCTGGCCCATGATCCACATGATGCCGGAAGAAAATGTACAGGCAGCGATCGACCTGCAGGCAAAGGTGCTGATGCCGGTGCACTGGGGTAAGTTCGCACTGGCCTTGCATACCTGGGACGAGCCCATCAACCGCCTCGTTACCAGTGCAAAGGAGCGGGATATGGCGATCGTTACGCCAAAAATAGGAGAGCGGGTGTTGATAGGTACGCATCACCCGCAGGAGGCCTGGTGGCTTACTGTTTAATGTGCGGAAAATCTTTGCGCAGGCGGTTAAAGGTCCTGTTCGTCACACTGTCTACCTGCTCGGGCTTGTCCCAACGAAATTTACCTTCGTTGAACAACCAGGTAATATCGCTGTACTTTGCATCCATCAACTGTGCGTTCAGGCTGCCTTTCGCTTTCTGAAACTCTTCCATCCGCAACTCCGGTATTTGCGGCGTAACGGCTCCCGTGCGACGCAGCCGCTGTGTTACGAGCAGGCGGATATGGCACTGCATCACGGCATCTACATTTAGTATACGGCATACTTTGGCAGCATCTACGAAAGTGGCTTTGCGCAGATCGATACCGGCCTTTTGTAACAACTGGTTCGTGGTTTCCCAGGGTTGTATCGCTACGGTAAGCTGCTCCTGTTCCCTGGTTAAGGTCTCGTACAAACGTTGCTGGAAACGGACGCCCCTTTCTGCCGCTTCTTTGTAGTGGTCTTCCGCAGAAGCCGACCTGGCCTCAATTTCGAGATAGAAGGGCAGGATGGCTATCTTTTTAAAGTTTGACTGAGCCATCGCCTGCATGCTTATCAGTATTGTCAGTACGCTCAGGACTATTCGCATCTTCATCAGTTATAGTTTGGTGTAAGGAAATTCGCTGCGCACATGCTCGAAAGAGCGCGTCATCACCTTGTCTATTTGTTTAGGCTTGCGCCAGTTGAAGGCATTGTTCAGATCTTCGAACTTCCATATTTTCTTGCCAGATTTGCCATCGAAAAATTGCACGTGCAGGTGCCCGGTGGGCAGGTACAACCCGTCCTGCTGCGGCGTCATCGGATGGTACCGGGGCGATCCCTGGAAACGTTGTACCAGCCTGTCGCGAATGTCGCAGGTGAGTATCGCATCTACCCCTAAGATACGCGATATCTTTGCAGGGTCCATAAAGGTCACTTTTCTCAGGTCGATGCCGGCCTTTTGCAATAGCTCATTCGTCTTTTCAATATCCTGTATCTCTACCAGTAACCGGTCTTCATCTTCTGTGAGAATATCGTGCATACGCTGCTGGCATTGAATGCCTTTCTCTACCTCCAGCCGAAACCGGGCTTCAGCCGATGTGTCCCGAACGGATTGCAGCATGATCTCCATATGAAAAGGCAGAATAGCGATCTTATTATGATGATAAGCAGGTTGGGTATTTTGAGCCATGGCGGGTAAACAGAAAGCCAGGGCCAGGATACAAACGATCAGGCGTAATTGCATAAGTATCAGGGAATGTTTATCGGCTCCAAATTTAGGGATTATTACGGTATGGCAAAGTAATTGATGCATTCCCGCGACTAATAGCCATATTATGAGACGTTTAATACCATTTCTAGGGGCAGGATTGTGCATGATCGCCGCTGCCTGTGGTGACGGAGGAAAGAAAGCCGGGGCAGACAGTGTAGCGCAAACGCATACAGGCGATTCCCTGCCGGCACCATTTGCCACGGAATCGACAAAGAAATTCAGTAAAGTGATCGGGTGGGACAGCAGCCGCACGCCCACTGCGCCGGAAGGCTTTACGGTAACGAAGTTCGCAGACGGGTTTAACAATCCCCGCTGGATCTATATATTACCAAACGGCGATATCCTCATCGCAGAAGCATCTACCAAACCTAAACTCAAAGACAAGGTAGCGGCCGTAGCCAGCGGCAAGTCCAAATCGCAAAACCTCGGCAACAGCGCCGACCGTATCACCCTGCTGCGCGACAGCAACGGCGACGGTGTGCCGGAATCACGCAATACGTTTCTCTCCGGCCTGAATCAGCCGCTCGGTATGCTGCTGTTGAACAACAACTTCTACGTAGGCAACACCGACGGCATCCTGATGTATCCTTATAAAGAAAACGCCAACACCATCAGCGGTGAAGGTAAAAAGATACTGGAACTGCCTGCCGGTGGTTATAATAATCACTGGACGCGCAACCTGCTGGCATCGAAAGATGGTAAACACATTTACGTATCGGTAGGTTCCGCCAGTAATGTGGCCGAACATGGCCTCGAAGAGGAAGTGCGCCGTGCGGCCATCCTCGAGATCAACCCGGATGGTACCGGTGAACGCATTTTTGCATCGGGTTTACGCAACCCGGTGGGCATGGACTGGGCACCGGGTACAAACACGCTGTGGACGGCCGTAAACGAACGCGATGAACTGGGAGATGAGCTGGTGCCGGATTATATGACCAGTGTGAAGGAAGGCGGTTTTTACGGCTGGCCGTATTCCTATTTCGGTCAGCATGAAGATCCGCGTATGAAAGGGCAGGGTAAGGAGCTGGTAGCCAAAGCGATCGTGCCGGATGTACCATTAGGTTCGCATACCGCATCACTCGGACTGGCTTTTTACACAGGCGAGGCATTCCCGGAGAAGTACCGTAATGGTGCGTTCGTAGGCCAGCATGGTTCCTGGAACCGGTCTGTCTTGTCTGGTTATAAAGTAGTATTTGTGCCTTTTGCAGATGGAAAAGCGGCCAACGGGTACGAAGATTTCCTCACCGGTTTTATTGCCGACGAGCCCAAGGGCGAAGTATATGGCAGGCCGGTAGGTGTAGCAGTAGCGAAAGACGGTTCCCTGCTGGTGGCGGACGATGCGTCGAACACCATATGGCGGGTGACTTACAATAAATGATTTTGTTAACCGAACAAAGAAGACGCCGTATCTTTCCAGCAGGAGAGATGCGGCGCATGTTTTACGGCCGCCGTGCGGAAACTAATGTGATAATACTCATGAGATATTTTATACCGACGTTGCTGCTTTGTGGCCTTACGCAATTACTGCATGCGCAACAGGCAGATACGACTCGTTTGTCAGAAGTGGTGGTAACGGCCTACCCGGGTAACCAGTCCCTGGTAAGTTTACCGGCGTCTGCTGCGGTGCTGAGTCAGCGACAGTTACAATTGCAGCCCGGCGTTACATTGGTGCCGGCGTTGAATACCGTGCCGGGCATCCGGATGGAGGAGCGGTCGCCCGGCAGCTATCGTTTATCTATACGGGGCAGCCTGTTACGTTCGCCCTTCGGCATCCGCAATGTGAAAATATACATGGATGAAATGCCGCTTACCGATGCGGGCGGCAACAGTTACCTCAACCTGGCCGATCCCGGCGGCATTGGTAGTATAGAAGTACTGAAAGGTCCGGACGGCAGCCTGTTTGGCGCTAACTCCGGTGGCGTTGTGCTGCTGAGGCCTTTTGCTTCGGAGGATACGGGCAGTGTTACGTTAGGCCTGCAGGGCGGCTCTTACGGTGCCTTCCAGGAGCGCGCCGGCTGGAACGCGCAGTGGGGTAAAGTAACTTCCCGCATTTACCAGGCCTGGCAGCAAAGCGACGGCTATCGCGATAACAGCCGCATGCGCCGCCTGTACCTGCAATCGCTGCAACAGTGGCGGTATAACGAACGTAACAGCCTGAAGCTGCTCGCCTTTTACAGCGATCTTGGTTATCGTACACCCGGCGGACTTAACGCCGCACAAGCCGCTGCTGATCCACGTGCCGCCAGGCCTGCCACGCCTACGTTGCCCGGTGCGGAAACGCAAAAGGCAGGCATCTACAACCGCACTTTCCAGGCCGGGCTGGTACACGAAGCGGCGTTTACACCTTTCCTGAAACATGTGGTGTCGGTTAGCGGCGCCACTACGCACTTCGAAAATCCATTTATTACGAACTACGAAGCACGGGATGAAAACTCCGGTGCCGTGCGTACCTACCTCTCTTTACACGATAAAAACATTGGCAGCACTTATTACGATTGGAATGTAGGACTGGAATGGCAGCAAACCGGTACCGACATTATCAACTACGGCAACCGCGCCGGTAAACGGGATACGGTGCAGGCAGCGGATAAGATCACGGCGAGACAGCAGTTTTATTTCACCCGCTTTACATTCCGTTTTCCATTTAAGCTAACGCTGGAAGCTGCTGCGAGCCTGAACTACTTCCGGTATCATTTCAGCAATGATAGTACGGCTACGCAAACACGCCGTTTCTCTCCGCAGCTGATGCCGCGGGTGGCCTTGTCTTATCGCCTCACACCGTTTACAGCATTACGCGCTTCGGTGAGTCGCGGTTATTCGCCCCCGGCCACTGCGGAAGTTCGTGCATCCGATAACGTGATCAACACCGCCTTACAGGCAGAAAACGGCTGGAACTATGAACTGGGTTTCCGCGCCAGCGATGCTGCAGGACTTTTCTGGCTGGATGCAAGTGTGTTCCAGTACCGTTTGGAAGATGCGATCGTTCGCCGGTTGCGGGATGACGGTACAGAGTTTTTCGCGAATGCCGGCGGTACAAAACAAAATGGCCTGGAAATACAAGGCCACGCCTGGCTGCTGCGCCCGTCTGCCCACCGCTGGATCAGGGGCATTCAGCTCAGCGAAGCCTGGACTTTCAGCGATTTTAGCTTCCGTGACTACAAAAGCGGGGCAGATGACTTTTCCGGGAAACAACTCACCGGCGTGCCGCGCCATGTATTGGTCAGCGGACTGCTGCTCCAATTCCCGGCAGACGTTTACCTGTTCGCGCAGCATAACTATACAGAAAAGCTGCCGCTTAACGATGCCAATACCGCTTTCGCTGATTCGTATCACCTGTTGCAGGCCAAGGCCGGCTGGCGTTTCCGTAACATCACTATCTATGCGGGTGCCGACAACCTGCTGAATGAATATTATAGTCTGGGCAACGACTTAAATGCCCTGGGCCAACGCTATTTCAATCCTGCGCCGGAACGCAACTACTACGCAGGTGTCTCTTTTAGATGGTAGACGCGATTTATAGGATGTCATCTGCTTGCTTGCGGCCATGCGGGAAATTAGCCGCTGCGGACAGCGTTCGTGAACTGGCGCACGACACCGGAAGATATAGCCACCGTTGGGGCATTGCTGGAAGAGGTCGCGCAGCACTACAGGTAACGCATCTTAACACGTTTTTGGCCAGCGGATTAGGTGCGATCGTACGGGCGTGATGAAATAATACCTGCATAAAAAGCGGCCGCTATCCCGCTTGTACAGCCGCTTTTACCCGTCAGAAGGAAAGTGTGTAAATAATGCCACACTGTGGTGTCCGTTATTTATTCTATGTTTATGGTATTTTTAAAGCGATTTTCCGTCTGAAAGTAGAAAATATTCATCCTCCGGCAGATCGGGCTTTCGCAGCACTTGCCAAGAGGGCAGGCTGTGTTTCAGAAAGCTCTACCTTGGGCGGTGCGATTATTGTAAAGATGATCTGCAGCCAACGAGGCGTTACCATCGGTAACGGCTTTTCTTTTTTTAATGGGTATGGCGAACACACGCTGCCGGCGCGCGAGCCGTTTTGTGCGTACCAGCAACTACATGGGGGAGCCGCAGCCACGAACATTTTTAATTATGAGCCAGTTCTCTAAATACGATTCAGAATTTTGCGGCAACCTGCCGATCCATATCATCAACACCGTGCAAACGTACGGGGTGTTGCTGATTGTAGATAAAGTATCCGGTCGCCTGGTGCAGGCCAGCGAAAATACGCCTGCCGTATTTAATGCGTCCGCACGGGAAATGGTGGAGGGAGGAGTGGTGTCGACTTGGTTAGGCGCTGCTGCCAATGCCGAACTACAGGCATTTGCGGCGTTGGATGCCGGTAACGAGAAGGCCGCCGTATGGCAGATCGGCTCTGGCTTTCACCATGTGATGATGCATACGACGAAAGACCTGGTGCTCGTGGAAATCGACATCACCGGTACCGCCGAAGTAAACAGCACGTTCACCGATACTTATCAAACGCTCAAATCGGCCATTAGTGCCATTGAGCGTTGCGACAATATTGACGCTTTGTGCGAAGTCACCGCCCGCGAACTGAAGGCGGTATCGGGCTTTGACAAGGTAATGGTCTATTCTTTTGATAAAGACTGGAATGGCCTGGTACTGGCGGAGGCGATGGAACCAGGAATGGAAACCTATATGGGCTTTACGTTCCCGGCATCGGACATTCCCAAACCTGCCCGTGACCTGTACCTCCGTAATCCATACCGGTTCATCCCCGACAGAACGTTCGAGCCGGTTAAGTTGTTCCCGGTAATTAACCCGGTGACGCACGCATTCGTTGACCTGAGCGATTGCAACCTGCGCGGCGTAGCGGCGGTACACCTCGAATACCTGAAAAACATGAACGTAACGGCCTCTATGTCCGTACGTATCATCAAAGATAACGAGTTGTGGGGCCTCATCGCCTGTCACCACCGTACGGCCAAGGAGGTATCCGGGCAGCTGTGCGCGGTGTTTGAGCTGATGTCGTCCGTGATCTCCGCGAAAGTAGGCGCACTGGAACATAAAGCGTTTCACGACCTGAACCGCCGCCTGGGCGATGCGTACACCCGCCAGATCGGCAACATCTTCCAGGATGGAAATATGGTGCAAACGCTGTTAAGCGGCCAGCCTAACCTGCTGGAGCTGTTTGACGCGAGCGGGGCCATTATCACTTTCAGGAACGAGGTGCATTCGATCGGCAAAACGCCTGATCGTGCGCAGCTCGAGGACCTGCTGTTATGGCTGCACCTGAAAGAACTGCGTAAAGTATTTAATACGGATTCGCTTTCCCGCCAGTACGACATCGCGAAGGAGTACAGCGGCATCGGCAGTGGATTGCTCGTGATCCCGATCAACGCCGCGCGCGATGAATACGTATTGCTGTTCCGGAAAGAGTATGTGCAGACGATCAACTGGGGTGGCAACCCGGAGGAGCGTATCCGCTTTGAAGAGAATAAACAGATTTATCACCCGAGGCACTCCTTTAAATTGTGGCAGGAAAATGTGGAAGGCTACTCCCGCCCCTGGCTGAAAGAGGAAGTGCTGACGGCCGAAAATATGAGAAGCTTTATCTTTGAGCATATCGCTTCTACTTATAATTAAAATAAAGTTTAATGTTGATGCAGCAGCATTACATAGTCGCATTGGGTGCCTCCGCAGGCGGTCTTGAGGCTATCCAGGAATTTTTCGACCATATGCCCCGCACGGAGAACCTGTCCTTCGTGATCATCCAGCACTTGTCGCCGGATTTTAAAAGCCTGCTTGTAGAGTTGGTAGGCCGCCACACTCATATGAAGGTGGTGGAAGCCGCGGATGAGCAACCCGTGCAGAAAAACTGCATCTATGTTATTCCGAACAATAAATTCATTTCCATTAAGCGAAATAAACTGGTGCTGGCCGTTAAACAGCATGACAGCGCACCTAATAACGCCATCGATATTTTCTTTTCCTCCCTCGCGGAAGAAAAGAAGGACCGTGCCATCGCGGTAGTATTATCTGGCACAGGCTCCGATGGTACCAAGGGTATAGCCAAAATAAAAGAGTTGGGCGGTATGACATTAGTGCAGGAGCCGAATACGGCCCGCTTTGACGGTATGCCCAACAGCGCTATCAATTCTGGTAATGCGGATGTGATTACCACGCCGGCAAAAATGCCCGATGCCATCCTGTCGCTCATACACGAACCCAGCGCCTCCACACTCAATAAGGTAGAACTGGACGAAGAACTGCTGAACCAAATTTTTGAACTCATCGCGAAAGAAGCGGGGCAGGACTTTCACTATTATAAAACCCCCACCATCCTGCGCCGCATCAGCCGAAGGGTAGTGATGGGTAATTTTAAGGATGCCGATGCTTACGTTACACACCTGCAGAAGGACCCCGAGGAGGTAAAAAGCCTCGCGAAGGATTTCCTGATAGGGGTGACGCGGTTTTTCCGCGACGCAGAAGCTTTCGTGACTTTACAGGAGAAGGTGCTGCCTGGCATGCTGGCGGCAAAAGAAGATGGCGGACTGGTGAAGGTTTGGATACCTGCCTGCAGCACCGGCGAAGAAGCTTATTCCGTAGCCATTGCCGTCGAAGAAGCGATCCTGCGCAGCGATAAACGAATCGACGTAAAGATATTTGCTACGGACATCGATGCTGCCAACCTGGAAGTGGCCTCGGCCGGTGTATACCCCGCTACGATTGAAAAGGATGTAGACCACGAATTGCTCGAGAAATACTTCCTCTTCAGGAACAATACCTATTCTATCAGCCCGCGCATCCGCAAACGCATCGTTTTCGCAAAGCACGACATTATAAAAGATCCGCCCTTTATAAAGAACGACCTGGTATGTTGCCGCAACATGCTCATTTATATGAATCCTGTTTTGCAGGAACGGGTTTTTTCGATTTTGCATTTTGCTGTGAATACGGGCGGATACCTGTTTTTAGGTCCGAGTGAAAACCCAACTTTCGAAAGAACGACGGTGCAGCAGATTAGCTCCAAGTGGAAGATGTATCGCAAAACGGCAGAAAGCAAACCCCGGCCATATCTTTCAGATGGCTTCCGGGTGCTGCCTTCGCTGCAGAACGAACAACTGAAAATTAAACGCATTAAGGAAGGGGAAACCCGCGGCCAGCAGGACTTGTGGGACGATGTGAAGGCAACCGTAACGACTGATCTTGGCTTCCTGGCGGTTTACATAGACCGCAGTTTCGAGATCCGCGAAACTATCGGTAATTACGAGTTGTTACTGTCCCTGCCCAAAAAGAACCTGAGCCTGAACTTCGTGCGCATGCTTCCGCAAGACCTGTCTATCACACTCAATAAGGAAATCCGCAAGGCATGGAAGACCGGGCAGAAGGTGAAAATAGAAGGGTTAGCATTCGTCAGGAGCAGCGAAACGCAGTTGCTGAATGTGATCATCAATCCGCATGTACCGTCCTCCGAAGAACTTACCCTGGTGGTGATCAGCAAAGGTGGTACACAAACAGGAAGTAATGGTCAGCAGCACATGGTACAGCAGGCCGTTAATGGCCAGGACCATGACTATATCATGAACCTGGAATCGGAGCTGGCGGATGTGAAGAACAGTCTGCAGATGGCTGTCGAAGACCTGGAAACCACCAACGAGGAACTGCAAAGCTCCAACGAAGAACTGCTCTCTTCCAACGAAGAATTGCAAAGCTCCAACGAGGAACTGCAATCGCTGAACGAGGAGCTGTACACACTCAATACTGAACACCAGTTGAAGATCCGCGAACTGGTGGAATTGAACGATGACCTTAACAACTATTTCCGCAGTACAGATATTGCCCAGATCTTCCTGGACAATAACCTGAACATCCGGAAGTTTAACCCGGCCTCTGCCAGCATGATCAATTTTATTGAGAGTGACCTGGGCAGGCCGATATCGCATATTTCCAACAATATCCGCTACGAAACCCTGCTGGAAGACATCCGCCAGGTGCAGCGTACGCACGAGGTGGTGGAAAAAGAAGTGGAACTGAACGAAGGCCGCCACCTGCTGATGCGCATTATGCCTTATGTAACCCGCGACGGGCGTTATGAAGGACTGATCATCACGTTTGTTGACATTACCACCATTACTGATCTCAACAATATCGTAAGAGGTGTGTTCAATGCCAGCGTGAGTGGCGTTTTCGCGTTCAGGGCCGTGCGGGACAACCGGGGTAAGATATCCGACTTTACAGTGATCGCTGCCAATAACATGGCGCGCCGGTTATTCGAACTGGAAGAGAAAAAACTGGAAGGTGAGGGGATGAAAGCCCTGTTACCGCAGCTCTCCGTCAGCGAATTAATGGACCAGTACATTTCCGTAGTAGAGAATGATAAGAGTGTTACCAGGGATGTGTATCTCGAAGATAGAGACCGCTGGTTTGAGCTGACTGCCGTGAAGATGCACGAAGGCTTCGTAGGCACGTTCACCGACATTACGGATAAAAAACGTGGCGAACAGCGCATCCGCAAAAGTTATAGTGAACTGAACGAGGCAAAGGAAACGCTTAAAAAGCTGAATGCCGAACTGGAAGATAAGGTGAGGGAGCGTACCCGCGAACTTTCCTTCAGTGAAGAACGTTTCCGCCTGGTAGCCCGGGCGACGAACGATACCCTGTGGGATTGGGACCTGGCCAGCAATAAAATCTGGTGGAGCGAATCGTTCGCTAAAATGTTCGGGTTTTCCAAGCCCGACTTTAGCCGTGCCGAATGGGCGCAGCATATTCACCCCGACGAGCGCGCCCAGGTAGAGGCGGCGCTGTACGGCGTCATCAACGAAAACAAAAACCAGTGGAATTGCGAATACCGCTTCCGGCGGGAGAATGGCGAATATGCCCACATCCTCGACCGCGGTTACGTACTGCATAACGAGTTTGGCGTGCCTTACCGTATGCTCGGTTCCATCCTCGACCTTACCGCGCAAAAGCAGGCGGAACTGGAAGTGGCCAGCAATATCGCCCAACGCCAGTTCCTGGCCGAGTCGATGCCATTAATGGTGTGGACCGCAGACGCCGATGGCAAGGTCGACTTCGTAAACCGCCAGTTCGAGTTTTATACCGGCATCTTCTACGACGATGCCATGGAGGGTGGCTGGCAGCAAGCCATCTGGAAAGAAGACCTGCCCATGCTGCTGGATACCTGGCAACGTGCTGCCACCGTCAAGGCCGACTTCCACTGCGAGGTACGGGTGATGGTGAGCAAAAAGGACTTCCGCTGGAACCTGTTACGCGCAAAAGCACGTAAGGACCAGAAAGGAGCGCTGATCAGCTGGGTGATTACCACTACCGATATTCACGAACAAAAAGTAATGAATGAGATACTGGAGGAAAAAGTAGAGGAGCGTACCCGCCAGCTGCTCGCCATCAACCGCGAGCTGGAAGCCAGCAACAACGACCTGCAACTCTTTGCCTCTGTGGCCTCCCATGACCTGCAGGAGCCGCTGCGTAAGATCCATATGTTCTCCAAACTGGTAAAAGACCGCCACGATGGCGATCTGCCGGAGGATACCCATCTCTACCTGGATAAGATTATGCAGTCGGCCAGGCGTATGAAAGCGCTGGTTATCAATATATTGAACTTCTCTAAACTCTCTGCCGACCAGGCCGAATACACCAAAACGGACGTGGCGCAGGTGGTAAAAGAGGTAATGGACGACTTCGAGGTGATCATCCGGGAGAAGAATGCGGTAATAGAAGTGGGGGATATTCCGCCGCTGGCCGTTAACCGCCTGCAAATCCAGCAGGTGTTCCAGAACCTGATCAGTAACGCCCTGAAGTTTACGACGCCGGGCGAAGCACCCAAAGTAAGCATTACCGGCTACCGGGTCGCCCAATTGTCATTTACCGCTCCGGAAGACCCGACAGGCCGCTGGTGCCGTATCTCTGTAAAAGATAATGGAATAGGTTTTGATACAGAATATAAAAACCGCATCTTTGGGCTCTTCCATCGGTTGAATTCTAAAGACAGGTTTGAAGGTACAGGCATAGGCCTTGCTATTACCAAAAAGATAGTGGAAAAGCACAACGGTATTATCACTGCGGAAAGCAATGAGGGAGAAGGTGCGGTATTTACAATAATTTTACCCATGGACCAATGAGTATTATAGAAGCAGCCAGCAGCGCAATAACATACAAAAAAATTCTACTGGCAGAGGACGATGAGGACGACAGGCTCATATTTTCAGCCATTGTGAATGACCTCGGTAATGCAAGCGACTTTGTCTTTGAGACCGTAGAAAACGGCATTGACGTCATCCAATACCTTAAGCGGCATGAAGAAGAATTGCCCAGCCTGATCATCCTGGACCAGAACATGCCCCGTATGAATGGCCGGGAAACACTGGCTGCACTGAAGGCAGATGACCGTTTCGCGCATATTCCCGTAGTAATATATTCTACTTACAACGATTCCCGCCTGATCAATGAATGCATGACCGGCGGCGCAGATCAGATCATCACCAAACCAGATTCCTTCGAAGGCTTCCGGGACATGATCCTGAAACTCTCTGCGCGCTATTTACAGGATGCTAATCCTGCATTGAAGCATAAGTCAGCTTAATGCTAAAAAGATAAGTGGGGTAGCCGGCGTATACGAATTTCCCATATATGGGTAGACAAATACCCAGCTACACACAGCTTACGCATTATACGCCGGCAGGTTCATCGCCGCGTAAACTCGCATATATAATTTTTCGCTCGTTATTGAAAAGATGGTCATGGTAATCGTCCAGCTTGCTCAGCAGGAACAACAGATCGTGTTTTTCCTCCCTGGACAGGTTGCCGGAAGCCAACGTACTCACTCTCGCCATTTTCGCAAACACCTCCGTTAATACTGATCTGCCTTTCGGCGTGAGACTCAGTAACTTGCTACGCTGGTCGGTCGTGTCGTCCTGCTGGTCTACCAACCCCGCGTTTAACAGGCGGCGGATGATTTCCATACCGGTAGGCTTTTCGTGAATGTTTTTCGTGATCAGTTCTGTTTTTTTCAACTGACCGTCCTTGAGCAAAGTGGCCAAATAACTGAACTCTTCTGCGCTCTGTAGCGGGGTGTGCTGCAGCGCGTTACGCGAATACAGGCGAACATAGCGGTGCAGCCGCACTACCTTTCGCCCGATAGCTGTTTCGAGGGTAACATCTACTTCTGTGTTATCAGACTGTTTCACTGTTTTCCGCTCTCTGCGCACCTTGTTCCCCAGCCAGCTGGCAAAGTCCGATATATCGGCCTGCCCGGGGGCTCTGTGCTCCTGCTCGAATGTTTCGAGGTGAGCGACGAGGGAGGTAAGTAATGCATAATTCATAGTCGATGGTATAAATTAGTGTGTATAAATGCTTTCCTTATTTCTTTTAGTTTGATGACATCTTATTCACTATGTTGCAATACTTCTCCGTTACCAATGGCGTATATATACAAGCATAAAATGTCTGTTGTCTTAGCTCGGGTTTACTCCGTTTGCGGGCCTCAGGGACGGGGGTAGTGTTTTGCTGTAACCAGATTTTGGATTTCCTTGCCTTCTAATAGATCACGCATCACGGGTACCGAGTTTTAGTTCACGGCCCTTAAGTTAACCACACTTCGCGAAATTGACAGATTTAATTTGTTAATGGGCAGAATTTATGGATGAACATCATAAATCCGTTCGATGGCATCCTTATATTTCTCCATCACGATCTTTCTCTTAAGGCTGAGCTTGGGCG
The DNA here is from genome assembly GCF_022867795.2 of Chitinophaga horti. Lineage (NCBI taxonomy): Bacteria > Pseudomonadati > Bacteroidota > Chitinophagia > Chitinophagales > Chitinophagaceae > Chitinophaga > Chitinophaga horti. The sequence continues at coordinate 1,393,183 of NZ_CP107006.1, forward strand.
TCATTTCCCCGGTTTCGATGCTCCATTCACGAGGCATGAGTTCGAAACGTTTGATCTGTTCCACATGGTTAAAATAGTTATTAAAACTCTCGACCACTTCTTTGAACATTTCCAGCACTTTGGGTTCGCGTATAGCAGCTTCATTCGTCGTAAACGTGAGGCCGTTTTGCGGCATCCACTGCTTTAACATCGTGAAGGATGGAACAATGAGGGCGCCTACAAACTTGCGCTCGTTACCTACTACCATGATCTGCTCCACGAAGGGGCTTTCTTTCATTTTATTTTCGATCGGCTGCGGGGCTACATACTTGCCGCCGCTGGTCTTGAACAATTCTTTTTTACGGTCGGTGATCTTCAGGAATTTCTGATCGATCCACACACCAATATCCCCCGTATGCAGCCAGCCGTCAATAACGGTTTCTGCGGTAAGGTCGGGGCGTTTATAGTAGCCTTTCATGACGGTAGGGCCTTTCACCAGGATCTCTCCATCTTCTGCTAACTTTACTTCAATGCCGGTAATAGCCGGGCCTGTTGTACCAAAGTAGCGGTCGCCCAATGGCTTCTTGCGGTTCACGCTGATTACCGGGCTGTTTTCGGTGGGGCCGTAGCCCTCGTATACAGGAATTTGTGCGGCGTTGAAAATACGCAGGAGTTTTTCGTTACAGGCGGCGCCACCGGTTACAATAAAGGTGATGCGACCACCGAGCGCCTCGCGCCATTTACTGAACACGAGTTTGTTGGCAATCCTAAGTTTAAAATTATACCAGGCGCCATGATCTTTCTTCACATCGTATTTGCCTGCGAGCGATACCGACCAAAAGAAGAGTTTACGTTTAAGGCCGGTAAGTTCATTACCTTTCGACATGATCTTCTCGAACACCTTCTCCAGCAAGCGCGGCACGGTAGTAAATCCATCGGGTTTGATCTCGCGGAGGTTGTCGGCGATTTTTTCCATACTCTCGGCGTAGTAAATACTGATGCCGCTGTACAGGTAGATATAAGTACATGTTTTTTCGAAAATGTGATTAAGCGGCAGGAAGCTCAGTACCTTCGACTCCGGCGCATCTTCAAAAGGAAAACTTTCTTTGGAAAAGAATACGTTGCTGATGATGTTGCGGTGCGTGAGCATCACGCCTTTCGGCTGGCCGGTGGTGCCTGAGGTGTAGATGATCGTCGCCAGGTGTTCCCAGTCAATTTCCGCCTTCACCTTTTCCACTTGTTGCAACAGTTCGGGCGTAGCACCGTCCATTACTTTGGTCCAGTGATCGGCCTGTGGCGTTTCGTCAAACGTAAAGATGTTACGCAGGGAGGGAACATCATGGCTGATGCTGCGTGCTTTTAATAACAACTCTTCGCTGCTTACGAACAGGTATTTAACAGCCGCGTCGTTTAAAATGAATTGTAATTCCTGTACGCTGCAGGTAGGGTAGATGGGCACCAGGATGGCGCCAGTCTGTTGTACGGCAATATCCGTAAACACCCATTCCGGACGGTTGTTACTGATGATGGCGATCTTATCGGCGCCTTCCGGCGTGTAGTCGTTACCGCTTACACCCAGTTGCAGTAATCCTGCGCTGAATTTGTTAGTGATCGTGCTAACATCTTGCGTACTGTAAGGTTTCCATTCGCCGTTCACCTTCGATACCAGCATCTCCTGTTTCGGGAACTTCTCTGATTGGAACTTAACAGCGTCGAACAGTCTGTATGGTTTTAACATAAACGTAGGGAATTACAGATGGAAAGATAAAAAAAATCTGCAATGTGGGTTGCAGTAATAAAGTTAAAGTCTGCTATCTTTATCGTTTAACCGGATCATATGACCCCTTTTACAGCAGCCATACATACGATAAGTCCATTGTCGCCCGCCACTATAGCAGCTTTCGATGCGGAAGTAATTCACATGCCCAGGGTACAACGATACACGCAATTACTGGAAGTGGGCGATGTGGCCCGGCAGTTTTTTTACCTGCAACGCGGCCTGGCCCGGGTGTATTATTACCATAAGGGTGTGGATGTGACAGACTATTTCGCTATCGATCAGCAGTTTATCGGCGGGGTGGAAAGTTTGTTTACGGGGCAGGCATCTAAAAAGGCGATACAAGTGCTGGAGAACAGCGATGTGTATGCTATTTCGTCGGAGGCATTGGAAAGACTGAGCCGCGAATACCATGAAGTGGAACGTGCCGGCCGTCGCCTTGTTACCTTCGCCTTCCTGGAAGGACAACGCCGTATCGAGTCCATCCGCTTTCACGAAGCAAAGGAGCGGTACCGCGAGCTGGACCAGAAGTACCCGGGACTGCTGAATCGTGCGCCGCTGAAGTATGTGGCGTCGTACCTGGGTATCACGCCCGTGAGCCTTAGCAGGTTGCGGTCGCAGCTGGATTAAACCGCACAGCTATGAACTATGTTGCACCTCACCCCGGCCATTACACCCGTAAGCCCGGGCATGTTGCCAGCGCAGCTGGATGGATGCGCGCACCGCTGAAAAACATGATGCAGTTCAACTGGTTACGCTCACAGGTTGCGCCCTCCCAATTAATTATCATATGAAAAGTGATTTTAGTTTTGTTTGCTTCAACTTTGCAGTATGAAAGTAACGATTCTCGGCGCGGGTATAGCAGGACTTACCACCGCCATTGCCCTGAAAAAGGCCGGCATACCTGCGCAGGTATTTGAGGCCGCCCCACAAATTAAAGCCGTAGGCGCCGGATTAGGATTAGCGCCCAACGCCATGTTGGCCCTCCAGAAACTCGGACTCTCCGAAAAGATCATTCCCCTCGGCGCCCGTTTACCCCATTTCTCCATTCTCACCCGCGAAGGCAAAGTCATATCGCGCAACGACAGTAACGTGATCGGTGAAAAGTATGGGTTGGATAACTTTACCATTCACCGTGCGGAATTACATGAAGCGTTGTTGTCGGAGTTGAATCCCGCTGATATATTCACCGGCAAACGTGCTGTAGACCTGGAACGGATTGGCAAAAGCATCCGTTTACATTTTGCAGATGGCAGTACCCACGATACCGATTGCCTGCTGGTGGCAGATGGTATTAATTCGGCCGTACGCGCGAAAATAGTACCCGATGTGCAGGTGCGTTATTCCGGATACACCTGCTGGCGTGCCGTGATTAATTATACCGGAGATGAGCCGCCCGGTGCCACAGAAACCTGGGGCGCACAAGGCCGCGTGGGCGTGATACCTTTAACGAAACAACGCATCTATTGGTTTGCCTGCATCAACGCCAAGGCCGGCGAGCAACGCTATCGTAATTATACTGCCCGCAACCTGTACGAACACTTCCGTCAATACCACGATCCCATTCCTTCACTGCTCGCACAAACCCAGGACACGCAGCTGTTGAAGAACGACATTTACGACCTGAAGCCCCTGAAACGTTTCGCTTACGGGAATGTATTGTTACTCGGTGATGCCGCGCACGCCACCACGCCGAATATGGGACAGGGAGCCTGCCAGGCAATTGAAGACGCAGTGGTGTTAGCCGACGAGTGGCAGCGGCATGGTACGTTCGAATATGCATTCCCCGCATTCGAACAACGCAGGCTTGCACGAACGACAGATATTATCAACCAGAGCCGTACGATCGGGCAGGTGGCGCAGTTAGAGAACAGCTTACTGATCGGCGCGCGCGATTTGCTGCTGCGGTCTATGCCAGCCTCGTTCCGGATGAAGCAGTTCGATAAATTGTATACCGTAGACTTTTAATCTTCTATTTTAGGTGGTCGGTTAGCCATTACGCCCCACACCAGGTTGATGAGGTATATCACCTGCGCAATGGCCGGCACTACTGCGGGTGCTGTAACCAGCAGTACTGAAATCCATACTGTGCGTTGATAAGTGCTCACGTCCACATAAGCCTGTTGGCCTGCAGCGCCGCGCACAAACCAAACGAAGAAGCCAACGATCAAAACATACGTGAGTAACATCAGCGCAACAGACACCCAGCTGAGTGTGCGGGAACGTAAGTGTTTATCAGTAATACGGTACAACAACCAGTTCACGATAAAGAAAATGATGACGGGCAGATACAGATAGATAGGGGAGATCACGAAGTAAGTGTCGTGCATGTGGATGTCGAAGCCCTCCGGCTGCAATGGCCATATGAGTAAGGTAATAAGGCTGGGCAACAACAACCAGTTATAGGGCTTGTTCAAAAAGTTACGCATAAGGCGAAGATAAAAAAAAGGCATAACGTGATGTCATGCCTTTTTTTCTTTAGTTTGATACGATACTACACCTTCGACGATGTATACTTAGGCAGCACGAACAACTTTACGATCGTGTGTGCCACGATGGAAAGTACCACTACCACCAGCAGTAACAACGCCTGTTTGCCTGCAGTATCAAAAAGATCGACAATGGGAGAAATACCTTTACCTGCGTACAACACGGTAACCAGGTAAGCAATGACACCCGTAATCCATAACGTGAGATGTGACCAGAAATACTTCTTCTTTTGGAATCCTGTTTTGCCGAAGGAGGTAAACAGCAAAACAACGTGCGCAATAAAGAAAGCAATCGCTAACACGAGCATTGAGGTAAAAGCAATCATAGTTGTATATGGTTTAATAGTTAGTCATGCTAATTTAATCATTCTGATGAGAAAAACAAGAGCAATCACTGCGATGAAAACGTGCTAAATGGTATGGAAATAAACTGTTTAAACATGCAATACCGCTGAAGTGAGTGACACAACGGCGGCTGAAAAGCGAACCTGATGCTGGTACCCCTCGGTAGAAGTACGTAATCCTGTAAATCACGATTGTAACGGAAGTACGGTCCGTTTTTGTGGAGTTACTTTGTATCGTAAAACAGTTTGACATGCAACCCCAAGAACGTAAAAAAATACTCTTTGCGAACATGGCCGCAGATGGCCACTTTAATCCCCTCACCGGTATAGCGGCCTGGCTGCGCGACCAGGGGCATGATGTACGTTGGTACACCAGCAAGTTTTATGAAGAAAAGATACAGCGAATGAACATTCCCACCTATCGTTACAAACGTGCGCTGGAAGTGAGTGCCGAAAATATGGACGAGGTGTTCCCGGACCGCGAGGAAAATAAAGGCAAGCTGGCCAAGTTGAAATATGACATGAAGAATTTCTTTATCCTGCGCGGACCTGAGTTTGCGGAGGACATTAAAGAGATTTACGAAGAATTTGCCTTTGACGTATTGGTAGCCGACATCCTGTTTGTGGGTGCCCCGCTGGTGCGGGAGGCACTGAACGTACCAACGGTGATCATCGGCGTTTGTCCGCTCATGGAAAGCTCCCGCGACCTGCCGCCTACCGGTATGGGCATGGTGCCGGCGAGCAACTTCCTCGGCCGCGTGCAACACCAGCTGCTGCGCTGGTTTGCACGTAAGGTGATCTTCAAAGAAGTGGGCGATTTTATGAACGAGGTGTACGCACGCTATGGCATTGCTCCCGTTAAAGGCGTATTGTTCGACGGCTGGATGCAGAAGAGCGACCTGCTGCTGCAAAGTGGTGTGCCCGGTTTCGAGTTCAAACGCAGTGATATGAATCCAAACGTTCGTTTTGTTGGTGCCCTGCTGCCCGAGCATTTGAAACAGGCGAAGCCATTTAAACTCGGCTATAAACTTGCCCATTACAATAAGGTGATCCTCGTAACGCAGGGCACTGCCGAACGGGATGTGGAAAAGCTGCTGGTACCCGTGCTGGAAGCTTACAAAAACACCCGTTACCTGGTGGTGGCGACCACCGGCGGCTCCCGCACCCAGGAGCTGCGTGAGCGTTACCCGTTCGATAATATTATCGTGGAAGACTTCATCAACTTCAATGAAATCATGCCCCTGGCCGATGTGTACGTGACCAACGGCGGTTACGGGGGTGTGATGCTGGCCATTCACCACGGTTTGCCGATGGTGCTGGCGGGTATACACGAGGGTAAAAGCGAGATCACTGCCCGCGCCGGTTATTTCGGATTAGGTGTAAACCTGCGTACCGAAACGCCTTCGGTAAGCCAGCTGCGCGGTGCGGTAGAAAAGGTGCTGAAGGAGGAAACGTACCGTACGAACGTCGCCAAACTGGGGGCGGAGTTCGCGGCATACGACACCAACCGCCTGTGCGAACAGCATATCATGGAGCTGCTCGACAGCCGCGCTCCGAAAGTACGCCGCCTGTCCGGACAGTTCTCCCTTTCCTGAGTCGTCTTAACAGTTATATACCCCCTAAACCGCTGCCTCGTGGAATTGGCAGCGGTTTTCCCTTTTTGATAAAAAAATTCCCGATCCGATCTAACCGGCAAAAAGAGGCATAGTACTTTTGAGGATTATGCAACCCGGAAAAGGTAACAATACTGTGGAATCAACTAAAAATCAAGCTCCTAAGAAGAAAAAGCAGGGCAAATCGACGTTCGGCCGCGTAAACGCATGGCTGCACCTCTGGCTGGGCCTGGTAAGCGGCATCATCGTGTTTATCGTGAGCGTGACGGGCTGTATTTATGCGTTTCAACGGGAGATTACCGACATCACACAACCTTACCAGTTTGTAGAACAACAGAACAAGCCTTACCTGCCGCCATCCCAGCTGCGAGCTATCGCCGCGAAGGAGGTGTTTGGCGAAAAAGGGGAGGGGGTGTTAATAAACTGAGCGGCGTGGCTTATGGTCCGGGTAAATCGGCGATTGTGAACTACGGTAACCGCAAAGACGGCTTCAAAGCTGTTTACCTGAACCCTTACACCGGCGAGGTGGTCGGCAAAAAGGACTGGAACAAAGACTTTTTCCGTTTCATCCTCGATGGTCACTTTTACCTCTGGATGCCGCCTGCGATCGGTCACCCGGTGGTAGCCTGGGCCATCCTGATCTTCGTGGTGTTACTGATTACCGGTTTAATTATGTGGTGGCCCAAAAACCTGAAGAAGGGCAACCGCGACAAAAGCTTCAAAATTAAGTGGGGCGCGAGCTTTAAGCGCGTGAACTACGACCTGCATAATGTACTCGGCTTTTATGTAATGCTGCTCGCCCTGGTCATCTCCCTGACCGGGCTGGTATGGGGCTTCGAATGGTTTGCCAAGGGCAGTTACTTCGTGGCATCCGGCGGTAAAACGCGCCCGGTAGTTCGTGAGAAGGTGTTTTCTGACAGCACAGCACTGGCGAGCGTGTCGTTACCGGAGGACAAACTGTTTGCACAAATGCACCAGCAGTACGTGGGTAAATACAAATACCTGTCTGTTTCCTTCCCGGCTGCCAAAGCAGATCCGATCGTCGTAAACTTCAACCCCGACGATAAAACTTATTACCGCCGCCTGTTCCGTTATTTCGACCGCCATTCCCTGGCGGAGATCCCAAGTAAGGCCTTGTACAGTAAAGAGTATGAAAAGGGCTCTTTTGCCGATAAGCTGTACCGTATGAACTACGATATTCACGTGGGAGCTATTGGAGGATTAACCGGTAAAGTAATCGCCTTTTTCGTTTCGCTGATCTGTGCTACGCTGCCGGTGACAGGCTTCCTGGTATGGTGGGGTAAACGCAAAAAGAAACCGGCTGCGAAAGGCATCAGGGTGCCAAAGCCAGCCGGTAAAGCTTCCATTCCGGAAGTATCTATCGCTTAATAATATTGTTACATGCTCATGAGTGCCGGGAACGTATAGCGTTTCTGGCTAAACTCGTAGAAGCGTTTGCCAGTGGTAAGGCACTCCTCGAAAGTGTTTGGTTTGATTACGTAAGAGCTTGCGCCCATGGCCATGCATTCCTTCATCTGTATCTCGTTCAGTGAAGTGGAGAAGATGATGATCGGGATATTACGGTAGCGCTCGTCCGCCTTCAGTATTCTGAGCGTTTCGCTGCCCGATAACTTGGGCATGTTCAGGTCTAAAATGATCAGGTCCGGTAAATTAGATTGTATTTGTGTTTGTTGCAGGTAATCGATTACCCCCGTGCCATCCTCCACGAAATAGATATTGGGAGACAGGGACAGTTCGTCAAATACGATCTGCATGATCGAACGGTCTTCCGGATCATCATCGGCCAGTAATATTTTAACGTGCTGGTTGCTCATAAATACTTCAAAAAAATTTTCTCTGTCTTAAGCGGTGCTGCATGTTGGCATTAGCTGAAATGCACAAAATTCCTTCGCTGAAATAAGGTGTTACTATCAAAATTGGTACAGCCGTTAAAATGGACTGCTTTTCGTTTCAGATAAAGCTAAAATAAGTCTTTCTCTTTCATCATAGATAAATGAAATATTTGTTCTTTTAATTTGTAAAGTGTTTAATTTGATTTGCTTGTACAGGCGTTGAATCCATGATTGCATTTTAAGTAGACGGCAGTGGTGTGGATGTATTTCTACGATCCGGAGGACGTATAGTTATGATAAATTCTATGCCAGAATACTACTTGTTCAAGCATTGGGCGAGCAGTTCCAGGGCTTTAGAGGCGAACTCCCGTTGTACGGCCTCCATTTCTTCTTCCTTCGGGATAATTTTTTCTGATAACACTATTTTACCCTGGAATGAAATGGCAACGTAGGCAAACAGGTTATAAACCTGCTGTTCCGGAACCGGCGTTGCGTATCCTGTAATCGCGAGGCCGTAATCACTGAGGAACATCCTGGCTACACCGAGGCTCATTTGCTCGGCCACCTTACCGGAAACACAGTTGGTATTATTTGCTTCTATTGGTTCCACCCCAAGGTGCAATGTTTTTTGCCCGAGGTTATAGGCCGTAATGCCTCCCTGGAAAAACTGCGTCGCATTTTTTTCGAGCGATAAAAGTGACTGTATATGTCCGGACGTAACACTTTCGGCTACGGCGAGGCTGTGGGAGGATTGTGCAAGCTGTTGGGCAATGTCCTGGCTGTAAGGCATAACGTGTGTCTTTTTTAGCAAGACCGGTTCAAGTTTTATGCCATGGGACGGAAAAGAAAAAGGGCGGTAAGAATACCGCCCTCAAAAATTTTAACCATATCTTATGAAAAACCTACACCAAAGGTACGCCCGGTGGGTATATGGTGAGAATGGCGTTTCGTGAACGGCCGGTTTTAGTTGGTAAACGTAACAGTTTAGCCGTTGTTAACAACCCATTAACGAGCTATCGAGCTTTGGTCCTGCCTATGTGGCTGGATGTGAATCAATTGCGTTATATTTAGGTATAAAATCGCCTTTATGAGTACCGCTGCAAGCATTCTGGCCGAGCTGGAGAAGCTGGGCACTGCCCAAACCAGGAAAACCTGGCTGAACCACGGCGCGCAGGAGCCGATATTCGGTGTGAAGGTGCAGGATATGAAGGTGATACAGAAGCGCGAGAAGAAGAATTACCCGTTATCCATGGAATTGTACCGGACAGGCAACGGCGATGCTATGTACCTGGCCGGCCTCATTTCCGACCCGGTCAAAATGACAAAGGCGGACCTGCAGGAGTGGGCCGACCTGGCTAACTGGAGTATGGTGATCGAGTACACCGTTCCCTGGACTACCGCCGAAAGCAGGTTTTCCCGTGAACTGGCCATGGAGTGGATACAATCAGCCGATCCCAAGCTGCGTGCTTCCGGCTGGAATACCTACAGCTCACTGGTTGCTATCAAAAGCGATGCGGAGCTGGATACCACCGAAATTACCAGGCTTATTAATAAAGTCGGCACTGACATCCACACCGAAGAGAATCGCGTTAAATATACCATGAATGGCTTCCTGATTGCGGTCGGGTCCTATGTGCCCGCTTTATCCGGGATAGCGGAAAAGCAGGCCGCAGCGGTCGGCCAGGTTACCGTCGATATGAACGGTACGGCCTGTAAAGTGCCGGATGCCGTAGCCTACATTCAAAAGGTGGCGGCAGCAGGAAAGCTGGGTAAGAAACGAAAAACGGCCTTCTGCTGATAGCGGCGTTATAGTGGAACGGTATAGCTGTTACACAGGGCTAACAAAGGAGTTGCCATGGACTTCCTGTAGCATTGTAGCAGAATTATAGTAGAATTACAGTAGAATTAGCGCCTACTTTCTACCGTTTAACCACCCTCTCTGCCAGCTCTAGCCCCAGTGCTTTTATGTCCTTCAATACCAGCTGCGCTACCAGTCTCGCGCCCAGTTCTGAAAAGTGCGTATTATCATCCTTACCCCCGGGATAATTCGGGTGTTCGCCCGGCTGCAACTGCAGGAACAGGAGTTTGGACGTTTCGGGACCGAACTGCTGGTATAATTTACGGCTGGCGGCATCCAGGTCGATGAGGGCGACTTTTTGCGCGGCGGCTACTTCGAGTACGTAAGGGGTATAATCATGCGTTTCGGGAACAACACCGGTGCTATCGAACCGGCGGCGGCTTACGGGTGTGATCAGCACTGGGGTTGCGTTCTTTGCACGGGTTGCCGTAATGAACCTGGTAAGGTTAGCTTTGAACTGCCCGGGCGTGGTGTAGCTCTTCTTCGTCGATACTTCATCGTTATGACCAAACTGGATCAATACATAGTCGCCTTCCTGCAGGTCGTTCTCTATCTTTTGCCACAAGCCTTCGGTAATGAACGTGCCCGAGCTGCGGCCATTCTTTGCATAATTCTCCACGGTCACCGTAGAATCGAAGAACCAGGCGAAAGGCGTTCCCCAACCGGTTTCGGGATAGGCACGCGGTTCTTTAACAGCCATGGTGGAGTCGCCAGCCAGGTATACTTTTATTTTCTTTTTTGGAATGATAAATGATGATAACAGCAGCAGGGAGCCTGCCAGTAGCAGGTTGGTAGTAGATCTGGCCATGAATAACGTGAATTTACAAGGCATCAAAATAAGGATTGTCGCCAAGTGATGAACGTTTTTCTACGCAAACGATCCCGAGATATGTATTAATTTGTCAATTCAAATATCCTACTGATGAAAAGAACCATTTTGCCCCTCATGGCATCCATGCTGCTGCTGCTCGCGGTGAGCTCAGCAAGCGCTCAATTGAAACGTTTTAGTATCGGCCCTTATGTAGAAGGCGGCTTTCCTGTCGGCGATCTTAGCGAAACCCACAACACTGGTATCGGTGCCGGTTTAAATGCCGATATCAAACTGCTGGCAGGCTTTACCGCGACGGGCTCCGTTGGTTACATGCACTTCCCCGGTAAAGATATTACGCTCGACAATGGGGTAGAGGCGGAAGTAAAAAGCTTCGATGCTATTCCAGTACGACTGGGTTTAAAGTATAAGCTGTTTTCGGTGTTGTATGCGAAGGTGGAGGCAGGAACAGCGCATCTTACCAAAGAAGATGCAGGAACGGCGTTTATCGTATCGCCTGGTGTAGGTGTGCGCATCCTGATGTTCGACATCCAGGGTAAGTATGAAGCCTGGTTCCGGGATGGTTCTGCGGGCTTCCTGGGTGTAAAGGCCAGTATCAACTTTTAAGCGACAGAAGATAATAGAAAAGGTTCCCTGTTCCGGAAAGGAGCAGGGAACCTTTTTGCGCTGCACCTTAATCGGAGATGCTGACATTAGTGCGCATGCGCGATGTTTTTACTCTCTTAACGGTTTGTGCTTCTACCATCAGGTACATCAGCAGTTCCACCGGCATCGCGTAGGTTTGCTCGCGAATCTGGTTAAGTTCGTTGAACATGCCAAAGCGCTCGAGCACGGGTGCCAGCTGCGTTTCCAGTAAGGTGTCGTTAGCCGGCATGCCAAACTGCACCGAGGTGAAATCTTCGTTCACTCCATGGATCTGCAGCACGACGAAAAACGGTTTTAACACCGCGCCGGGCAGAAAGTGGGAGGAAGGAAACCGTAAATAGATTTGTTTCTCCGTCACGTTTGTGTAGGTCATAGATCGGAATTGATAGAAATATATAGCCTTGTTACGTTGGTTTGGGTGATCCCCTTCGTCTTTAGAACAGCATAGATAAATAAAAAGTTCTGGATTATTCCTTAATCGTTGGTTATTGTACTGCGCTAATTTACCGCAGTCATAAGTTGTTGATATCTATCCGTTTATGGCTGCGCTGAAGGTGCAGTCATGTTAAATAAAAAACCGGCACCAAAAAGTGCCGGTTTTTGCTCATAAACATGTAGGTGATACTATTGTTCCCAACCCAGGTTTTGCACCAGGGTGTATCCGTTGTTCTTGTAAAGATTGATCTGATTCACCGGCAGCGGGTTCAGGTACAGGCGGTCATTGTCAAACACACGATCGGTAGATGACAATGGCGCGGGAATAATATATCCCTCTGTACCATTGGTGAGCGTAGCGTCCGTTGCGGGGAACTGCGCTTTCGTGATCCATGCGCCGCGGTTAATGTCGACATTTTGTTTCGTGTCGGTATAAGCCAGTTTCTTCCAGCGTTTCAGGTCGGTAAGGCGGTTGCCTTCGAACATCATTTCTACGCGGCGTTCACGACGAATTTCCCATAACATAGGCGCTACGGTAGGGTCGCGTTTAGGATCGTCGTAAGGCACATCGCCACCCGCTGTTGCTGCCACCGGTAAACCGCCTACAGTTTTCAGCCGGGCGGTCTTAGCCCTGTCGCGAAGCAGGTTGATAGACTTGTCGAGATCAGCTTGCGTTAACTGGCCCAGTTCGTAGGTTGCCTCTGCATAATTGAGCAATACTTCGCCCAGGCGAATGATAGGTGCATCTGTCTGGTTAAGTGCATTATTACCTTCCGCTACATCCTTTACAGATTCGTTGAGGAATTTGTGGCTGGAGTAGCCGGTGGTGCTGTAATTGGATGCCACTTTGATCACGCGGTATTGTTTCACGAACGTAGCAGCCAAACGGCCGTCGCGGTTTGCAAATACCTGGTCGATCGTTTTATCGCCCTGGTAGTTGGGAGATACACCAATAGGCAAACCGTCGGAAGCGAGGTACGATTCGATCGCATTTTTAGATGCACCGCTTTGCGCTTCTTTATTGTTATAACTCATCAGCGCATGCGTAATCTGATTCGTTTCGTATTTGCGGTACAGCAGCACTTCTTTCGAAGTGGCCAGGCTCATGGAGCTGAAGATGCCGCGATAGTCAGCGTCCAGTGAATATTTGCCGGCAGTCATCACTGCTTCTGCAGCTGCCTTCGCAGCGGTGAGGTATTCGGTTGCTTTCGCCTGGTCAAGATTGTGATATTTGAACCAGGTGCCTTCGTGCAACATGATACGCGAGAAGAAAGCGTTGACTACTGCCCGGTTCACGACCAGGCCCGCATCGCCTGTTACCGAAGGATCTTCCACGCGAACATTCGCTGCAGCGTATTTCAGGTCGGCCAGGATGCTGTCAACAACCAATACACGTGGATCGCGCGGTTTGTATAACTGGGCGAAGTCGGTTTCTGTTACAGGTGCGTTATAAAATGGTACATCACCAAACTGGCGGACCAGGTCTGCATATTCAAGTGCACGGAAGAAACGTGCGACGCCAATCCAGTGATTGGTGGCTTCTTCTGCCATGGGAACGATCTTAATCCTGCTCATCCAGGTGTTGATCTGGCGCACGTTATTAAAGCTCCATCCGCCACCGCTGTTGGGTGCCTGTTTGGTAAACGGTGTTGGAGTCATCGGTGCAAAGTCGTCATTCAGACTTTGTATGGAGAAGTAAGTACCCCAGGTGTTACCACTGCCATAACCGCTAAAATAAATAGGGTAGTAGCGCCAGGAGAAGATGCGTACATTTCTCTCCGAAGTCCAGTAGGTGGCGTCGGATAACTCGTCCTTCGGGGGACGGGTGATAAAGTCTTTTTTACACCCGGTGATTACCAGGGCGCAGCATGCAATTATATGAAGGATCTTTTTCATTGTTGTCGCTTTAAATTTAGAGAGTCACCTGGAGGCCAAATGCAAACGATCTGCGATACGGATAGTTTCTGCCGAATGTAGCGGTGGAAATGCCGCTGTAACGGTAATCTACTTCAGGATCGATCGGCACATGCAGGTTGTCTTTTTCCCACAGATTTTCACCGCTCACATATACCCTCAGGCTTTGCAGTCTGGCTTTTTCTGCCAGGCTTTTAGGCAACGTATAACCCAATGATACGTTCTTCAGGCGCAGGTATGACATGTCGAGCAGGTACCTGGTTTGCGGGAAGAAGTTTTGGTTAGCTGCCTCGGTGGTAACGGAGGGTTTCGGGTAAAAGGCGTCTGTGTTGGTCGGCGTCCAGTAATCCATCTGGTGCTCATACACAGCGTCGTATGGTCTGAAAGATGGGATGGTCATCATACTGGGAGCCCAGAGTTCTCTTTTACCAACACCCTGGAAGAAAATGTTGAAGTCAACGCCCTTCCAGTTAGCGCCCAGGCGAATGCCATATTGATAACGCGGCGTGCTGTTACCGATCACCCGCATGTCGCCATGGTCGGTAATGGAGTTGCGGCCGTTATTCACCACGCTGTCGCCATTAAGGTCTTTGAATTTCACATCGCCGGGGCCATACCAGAACCAGGCCGCGCCCAGTCCTTCCAGGTATTTCTGGCTTGCAACACCCTCTTTCAGAATATATTTGCCAGTGGCATCTGTAATCAGCTTGCCATTGCCATCACGCTGAAAGTCGTCTTCTGTAAACAGCCTGTCTGTTTCATAACCCCAGATCTCGCCAATATACTTACCCTGGTAGTTTCCTGTGATCGCGCTACCAGAAAACTTAGTAAGTTTCTCCCTGAAGTCAGACAGGCTAAGGGTAGCGTTAATAGACAACTCATTGTCGAATGTATGGTTACCATCGATGCTGATTTCCCAACCGGTAGTCTGCAATTCGCCATAGTTACGGGGAGGGGCGCTGCCACCGAAAGTGCTCGGCAATTCAACACCGGCGCTCACCATGTCTTTGGTAGTCCTGCGATACCAGTCAAAAGTAAGCCCGATACGTTCTTTCCAGAACCTGGAATCGAAGCCGAAATCAAGCGTGTTGATCGTTTCCCATTTCCACAGCGGTGGTACGATCCTAGGTGAGTTGGCGTTGGTCGAAAGCATGTTGGCGCTTCCGATCCACCAGTTTGAAACGGCCGTAGTGATCGACGGACGGAAAGTCGCGTTGCCCAGCGTTACGTCGGAGTTGCCGATAGAACCGTAAGATGCGCGCAGTTTGAAGTAGGGTAATACATTTTTGATGCCGGACATAAACTCCTCTTCTGTGATGATGTAACCGGCAGAAGCGGAGGGGAAGAAGCCCCACTGATCATGTGCAGGGAAGTTAGAGGAACCGTCGTAACGACCGTTGAGTTCTAACAGGTAGCGGTTCTTAAACGCATAGTTGATACGCCCGAAGAAGCCCATCGTTGCCCAGTCATCATGCGAAGACCCAACGATCTGGTCACCATTCGCGAGGTTGGGTTCTCCTACGTTAGGATCTATCACGCCGTTTCTCCTCGTGAGGGCATAGTTGTTCTCCTGCGTCTCGGCATCCATACCCGCCATCACTTTAATTGAATGGTCGGAAATGTCTTTCTGATAAGTAGCGAATGTTTTAAAAGTGTGGTTTTCGTACGCACGGTTCAGGTATTGTGCGTAGTCGTAAGTGGTGGTATACGTTTCGTACCTCAGGGGAACGCCGCTCCATAAGTTCCATGCCGTGAGCGGTCCGCCAACTTCGCGGACGCGTGCCTGCTGGTTGGTATACGTGTAGTCGGCATCGAGGGTAAGGCCCGGGATGATTTTAAACGTACCGCCCAGTGCGTAGCGGTTGTAGTTCACTTTCGTGCCAGACATCTGGGCTGCCTGCATTTCCGACACTACGTTACGTACGGGTTTGCCATCGATGGTGCCGTACGGGTGAATAGAATGCCAGCGGTACAGGTAGTACAGCGGGTCGAACTGCGTGTTCTGGAACGAGAACGGAGTTTTCTGGTCTGTGCGGGCCATCATTACGCGGCTGCGAAGGTCCAGCCAGCTGGTTACCGCCGTGTTAACCGTCAGGTTAACGTTAGCGCGCTGAAACTTGTCCGTCTTCACGTTCATCAGGCCTTCCTGGTTCAGGAAGCCCAGGCTTAAATTATAAGTCGTTTTATCATTACCACCCGTGAAGTTAAGGTTGTGATTCTGTTGCGGGGTCCAGCTGCGGATGAACAATTTGTTTACATCCCACGGCCTGAAGTAAAACAGTGCACCATCACGGATCTCGTAATCGCGGCCTTCCACCATTTCAGGGCCAAGGTCCTGGCCGCCATACTGTTGCTTCCATTGTTTTACGCGTTCAATGCTCAGCGAGTCTACGCGGCTGCCGATATGGCCAAAGAACTTTGCTCCGGGCGCTTCACGCTGGCGGGCCAGGAGAGCGTAGGTAAGGCCGTCATCGTCCGTAACATCAGGCAGGCTGGTAGGTTTAGACCAGGCTATGTTGTTGGAATAAGAGACCCTGTTCTGCGTATTCTTTTTACCCGTTTTAGAAGTGATAAGCACAACGCCATATGCAGCGCGGCTACCATAAATTGACGTGGATGCCGCATCTTTTAATACGGAGATAGATTCGATATCGTCGGGATTCACCATCAGCAGGCTCTGAATTTCCACGTTATCCAGTAGTATCAGCGGCTGTGCACCACCGCTGGCGTTCGTAGAACCTGTCATACCACGCAGGCGGATGCTCGGGTTGGTACCAAGGTCGCCGCTCACCGTTGTGATGGTCAGGCCGGGAACAGTTCCCTGCATGGCTCTGCCTGCGTCGGTAACGGTGCGGGCCTGCATCGTTTTGGCCACATCCACCGTACTAACAGCGCCCGTAAGGTTAGCCCTTTTCTGCGTACCATAACCCACTACCACCACCTGGTCGAGCGAACGATCGTCTACGGCAATGGATATTTTGTAGTCGTTAGACGCGCCCAGGGTAATGGTCTGCGCTTTGTAGCCGATGAAGGAAACAGTGAGGGATTTGGTTTCCTCCGGTACGGTAAGGGTAAACTTGCCTTCTGCATTGGTGCTGGTGCCTAATGTTTTACTGGCTTGTACCGTAGCGCCAATTACCGGCCCGCCGGAAGCCTGGTCCAATACTTCGCCGGTAATCTTCCTTTGTGCCCATGATACTGCAAAAAGCAGCAATAGCAGCAAAGTGCTTAGTAACTTTTTTCATAAATAGTTTGTGTTTAGCGTAGCGAAAACAATAACTCGGAATAGATAAATAAGTCGTTTAAAGTAAAGTCCTATGATTTTAATTGGTCGTCTGGTTACTCACCGTCCCAGGTGCTTTTTGGTTGATGTCTGTTCTCTATTTGCGTTTTTGTGCGTTTTTACGTGTTCAATTTAGGGAGAAAATCGAAAATAAAAAAGAGTTCATGGAAAAATAACGCAAATTCCGGCAGGAAATGTAATTTAGGTTAAGGAAAGATGCAAGAATCAGACATAGCGCAATCCAACATAATTTTTATTTTTGCACATCGATACCAGCTATGCTAAAAGAAGAAAGGCAAACATTTATCATGCGCCAGATCAACCTGCACAACAAAGTGCTCTCGGCTGATCTCAGCGCGATGCTCAGCGTATCCGAAGACACAGTCCGGCGCGACCTGAAGGAGCTTGCAGAAGAAGGCAAGGTGCTAAAGGTGCACGGCGGCGCCATCGGAAAATCGTTCCATTATCCGTTTAACGGGAACAGTGAAGTGTACGCGCTCGACGCAAAACAGCAAATAGCCGCAAAGGCAATCCGTCTCCTGAAGGACGACATGTTCATCCTTACCGGTGGCGGTACTACGATGATCGAGTTCGCCAAAAAGATACCCGAAAACCTGCGCGCCACGTTCTTTACGATTAGTCCACTGGTAGCCATTCAGCTGGCCGAACATTCAGAATTAACGGTGATTACCATCGGCGGACAGCTCAGCAAAAGCTCCAACGTACATATCGGCTCGAGTGTTATTAACCAGCTGGCAGATATCAAGGTCGACCTTTGCCTGTTCGGGACCAATGGACTGTCCGTACAGGAAGGCATGACGGATTCGGACTGGGAGGTGGTGCAGGTGAAGAAGGCGATGTTGCGGGCTTCCAAAAAGATGGCAGTCATGAGTATTGCCGAAAAACTCAACTCCACCCAGCGAATGAAGGTATGTGATATTAACCAGGTCGATTACCTGATCACCGAACTGGCGGCGGACAACCACTTCCTGTCGCCATACCAACATTTGGACCTGGAATTACTGTAACGCACGCCCTGAAACATCCTGTTTACAAGCATTTCCAGGGAATAGCCCTTTTGAAAGGCCCGCCAGATAAGCGCTATGCCCTTTCGAGGCCCTTTCGGGGCCCTTTCCGCAGTGCATTTTGTGCCCAGCGTACCCGGCAGTAACATCGGGGGAAATGCCGTTGAAGGGAGTTTTTTTTAGGTTTGTGCGATAGGCGAACCCAGGAAATGACTGAGCATCGCTTCCGCCGTCATCGCGACTGAAAGGAATCGAACCTCCGCTCTTCGCGGTATAAGAATGGCAGTCCTGAACTACTTGGGCGAAGACCGAACACGATGTTGGCTTCACTTTGTTCGCCATGACGGAAGGGAGAGCCGCTTCGCCCAAAAGCGAAACTGCCGTACAAGTGAGTGACACAACGGGGGCTGATGAAAGTGATAATGTTTGCTCAAAAATATTAAAGATAAAGCGGGAGAGTACCTCCCGCTTTCGTGTTTTTATACCTTACGGGGAAACTTCTGTAGTTTGCCCTCGATCAGGCTGATCCAGATGTCGCCGTTTTTGTCGGCAACAATTTTATTGATAGATGAATTGCCCGCTTTATGCGTCCATTTTACCTGGTGAGTAGCCACATCGATCGCGATGAGCAGGCCGTTTTTGGTGCCGGCGTATAAGGTGCCGTTGCTCTCCAAAAGCGGGCAGGGGTTGTGTTCGTAACCATATTTCGCGTCGGCGTACCAGAGCAGCTCCATCGCTGGTGCCGAGGTGGATACGGCGATTACCGTGTCCTCCATCAGTTTGGCGTATACAGCCTTTCCGTCCGGCGACACCTCCATGGCCTCGCGCACGCGATAGCGGTTGTTGCGCCAGATTGTTTGTCCGGTCGAAAGATCGATTGCCGTCATGTAGCGGTCGGGCGCTACTATGAATACGCGGCCGTTAACGATGGCGGGCTTCACGTTGCCGGGGGAGTACAGCTTTTGTTGACTGCCATTGTTCCATTTCCATTTCAGTTCGCCCGTGGCCTTGTTAAGGCAATACAGGTGCCGGTCCCAGGCGCCGAACACGATCTCTTTATCGGTGGTGGCGGGTTTGCCCTGCATTTGTCCGTTCATGGAATCGTTCTTCCAAAACACCTTTCCATTATTGATATTGATGCAATAAAACGCATGGCTGCCCACGCCGATGTATAAACGATCGCCTTCCACAATACCCTCGCTAATTACAGGTTCGGTCACCGGGAGTTTCCATTTGTCCCTGCCGGTTTTCGCATCCAGGCCGTGAATGTAACCGTCTACGGTGCCAACGGTGATAATACCTTTGCCAGCCAGCGGCGTGGCGTAAATGGAGCCGGTAAATTGCCTGCGCCAGTTTACTTTCTTGTTCGCGGCGTTCAGGGCGATCACTTCACCCTGTGAGTTGCCGAAAATCACCTGCGTTTCCAGCGGTAAAGGGCCGGTAAATGAGGCGGAGGTGTCCTGGAAAGTAAACACCGGTTTTACCTGCGGAAATTTATCGTTGATGCTGTAATCGGGCAGGGGAGAGGGCTTCACGTCTTTGATCGCATCCGCGTTCTGCAGGCTGAAGGCTTTGAAAGGCACTGCCTCCTGCATAAGTGTTTTTTCCTGGAAGATGGCACTGTCGTTCCGCAACGTTACAATGTTATACCCCGGCAAATCCGTGCCTTTGTACGGCAGGGAAGAGCGGCCCATCACACCGGGAATGCCGCCGAAGTTGTGCACAGACAGTTTATGTCCGTGCCCGCAAAGCGCCAGGCGGGTGTTTTTGGATTGCAGGAAGCCCGTAATATTCTGCCAGTTATCGAGTCCGTCGCCTAACGGATAGTGGCAGAGCGAAATCACCGTTTTGCCCGGCGTAACGCGCTGGGAAAGGGTTTTCTTCAGCCAATGAATGTCTTCTTCCTTGATATGGCCATCGCCCATTTTCATATACGGACCGGTGTTATAACCGACGAAGATGTATTTATCTTTCTCGAAATAGAACCGGTCGTTGCCCCACAGTCGTACGAATGTTTGCGCGGCGCTTTCGGACCAGTTAGTTTCATGGTTGCCCGGAATAACGTACAGCGGATACTTCAGGTTTTTGAGGATCGTATGCACTGCGTTCAGCTCTGCATCAGTGCCGGTGTTAGTAAGGTCGCCCGTTAACACGACAAAGTCGAACGGCTGGGTGTTGATCTCACTCACGATACCGGCCAGTCCTTTTTCGCTGGGAATGCCGGGTGATACGTGTATGTCGGTTAAAAAGGCAAAACGGATAGGCGCAGCCGTTTGTGCCCGCGCCTGCAGGGCGCCAAAGATAATCAGGATGCCTGTCAGCAACTTTCTCATAGTTCTCAGCATGATGTGAATGTAAAAAAGTGTAAAGCGCGCAAAGACATACTGCCGGCGAAACCGGAAGAACAGATCAATGTAAAAAAGCAACTGGGACACCTAAAAATAGCAAAAGCCTTTTTAAAAGCAAATCTTTTGGGAAGGATGGTACAGGATGCCAAAACTCGTCGCGGGACTTATTTTTAAGGGGCCGTTATGAAAAACTGATCTTTCGCTGATTACATAATGGCGTAAAATGCCCGTCCCGGTTTTTAAATGAGGCAATATAGTACCAGCTTTGGGTAAAAATCACATCCGGGAAGCGCCTAATTTTACGAACAGATATTGAGCTTTATGAGAGTAGGATTATTTATTCCCTGTTATGTAGACCAGTTCTATCCCAACGCGGGCATCGCCACTTTGCAGCTGCTGGAAAAGCTGGGCGTGGAAGTGGTGTACCCGGCGAACCAGACCTGTTGCGGGCAGCCGATGGCCAACTCGGGCTTCGAACATCTTACCGAAGGATGTAACCGCCTGTTCGTGGACCAGTTTGCCGGTTTCGACTACATCGTATCGCCTTCGGGAAGCTGCGTGTTGCATGTGAAAGATCACCTGCACCTGCATGATCGCGAGCAGGAGGCCGAACAGGTACGGACGAAAGTATACGAGATCACCGCTTTTCTTACCGATATATTACAGGTGACGGCCTTGCCCGGACGTTTTCCGCATAAGGTGGGCTTACATCAGAGCTGCCACGGACAGCGCGGCCTGCATTTGTCGGCCATGAGCGAACTGGTGGCGCCCAAGTTCTCCAAACCCTTGCAGTTACTCAACATGGTAGAAGGTATAGAGCTGATCCCGCTGAAACGGGAAGATGAGTGCTGTGGTTTTGGGGGTACCTTTTGCGTAACCGAAGAAGCGGTATCTGTAAAGATGGGGAAAGACCGGGTAAGCGATCACCTCGAAAACGGCGCACAATTTATAACCGGCACGGATATGTCGTGCCTGATGCATATGGAAGGCATATTACGCCGCCGGAACAGTCAGGTTAAAGTGATGCACATTACAGAAATACTCAATGCCGGATCATGAAGAACCACGCACAATTATCGCAGGAATTTAATGCCAACGAGCCGCGTGTAAACTGGCACGACGAAACCCTTTGGTGGGTGCGCCAGAAGCGCGATAAGGCCGCCAATACGCTTCCTGAATGGGAGCAGTTACGCGAGGCAGCCTCCAGTATCAAATACCACACTTTATCTAACCTGAACGACTACCTGCAGCAGTTCGAAGCGAACGCGGAGCAGAACGGCGTAACCGTACACTGGGCCGCCGACGCGAAGGAACATAATGAGATCGTACATCGTATACTGGCTGCAGAAGGCGTGAACCGCATCGTGAAAAGTAAATCGATGCTGACGGAAGAATGCCATCTGAACCCTTACCTGGCGGAGAAAGGCATTGATGTAATCGATACCGATCTGGGCGAACGTATTGTGCAACTGGCGGATGAGCCGCCGAGCCATATCGTGCTGCCCTGCATTCATAAAAAGAAAGAAGAGATAGGAGAGTTGTTCCACGAACACCTGGGCACTGCCAAAGGCGAAGCAGACCCGCAGGTACTGACCGCCGCCGCGCGGGTACACCTGCGTGAGAAGTTTTTAACCAGGCGGGCGGCCATTACCGGCGTCAACTTCGCGATCGCGGAAACGGGGGAGTTCGTGGTATGTACCAACGAAGGCAATGCCGACATGGGCGCGCACCTCGCGGATGTACACATCGCCTGCATGGGCATCGAGAAACTGATCCCGCAGCGCAGGCACCTGAGTATTTATTTACGTTTACTCGCCCGCAGCGCCACCGGCCAGCCGGTAACAACGTACTCCAGCCATTTCCGCCGCCCGCGCGCCGGGCAACAAATGCATATTGTACTGGTAGACAATGGCCGCAGTACACAACTGGGCCGCGAGGAGTTCCGTAATTCATTAAAATGTATCCGTTGCGGGGCTTGTATGAACACTTGTCCCGTTTACCGCCGTAGTGGCGGACATAGCTACCATACTGCCATCGCGGGCCCGATAGGGGCTATCCTGGCGCCTAACCTGGATATGAAACAATATGCAGATCTGCCGTTCGCGTCCACGCTGTGCGGCTCCTGCTCCAACGTATGCCCGGTGAAGATCGACATTCATGACCAGCTGTATAAATGGCGGCAGGTGTTGATGAAAGATGGTCAGGGTGGTGCCGCTAAAGGTCTTTCGATGAAGGCGATGAACTTTACGTTATCCTCGCCCGGCGTGTATCGCACTGCGGGCAAAGCAGGGCGCTGGTTCTTACGGAACGTGCCATTCGTGGTGAACAATCCGCTGAACCCCTGGTATAAGCAGCGTGACATGCCCGAGGCACCTAAACAATCCTTTGGCGAATGGTATCAACAAAACAGGAAAAAATGACCAGCAGGGAAAAGATCTTGGCCGCCGTAAAAAAGAACCAGCCCGAGCTGGCGCCGATGGCGGAATATATACAACCCGAAAGGGCGGAGGACCTCGTCGCCAAATTCGCGATCGTATTAGATGGCATTGGTGGTAAGGCTGTCATGGTGCAGCGTATGGAGGAGATTCGCCAGCATTTGCAGGAGCATTGGCTGGGCAAAGGACGCATTGTATCGATGGTGCCGGAGCTGCGCGACCTGGGTGAGCAGCCATCGGAAGTGGACCCGCATCAGTTCGAGAACGTAGAGCTGGCGATATTGCCCGCCCATTTTGCCGTGGCGGAGAACAGTGCGGTATGGGTGACGGAGGAGTTGTTGCAGCAGCGTGTGTTGCCCTTTATTACCCAAAACCTGGCGGTGATCGTGCGGCGCGAGCGGCTGGTAGCCACGATGCACCATGCCTACGAGCTGATCGGCAATGGCGATTACGGGTTCGGTACCTTCATTGCGGGCCCGTCCAAAACCGCCGACATTGAGCAGTCGCTGGTGCTGGGGGCGCATGGGTCGAAAAGTATGACCGTATTTTTGTTATAATAGGGGAGGCGGTGAAAAACACCGCCTCTTGTTTTTCGGGTTCATCCCATATTTGATCTTGTTAATCACATTTCCCGCTCGTGCTCCCGCCTGTTTATTATCATTGCGGTAAATATCACTCCGCACATGAATCAATTCCGGAAGATCGAATTTTGGCTGGCGACCGTGTTCCTTTTGTTTGTACTGTTTGGCACCTTTTACAATACGGTGAACCTGAGTATTTACCGGTTACATGCTATTTACGGCAGCGCCTTTGCGCGGAGAGGGATGGTATTCGACTACTACATTCACTACCTGTTGCCCACGCTGGCGATCTGGCTGGCGCGGTACGGCGTGTTCGTGACGGCGGGCGCCTGGATCATGGCTCGGCTGGTACCGGCACGGAAATATGTGCAGGCGGCATTGGTGGCGGCAGGACTGGCGCTGATCTTATTCCTGGTTACCCTGGTGGCCAATTCCTACCTGAAGGGCGATCTGCTGGGGGTATATGCCACGAAACGCGGTGCGCATATGCACTTTGCGAAACTGGCTTTTTCGTCTACTATGCTGTTCGGCATCATGTACGCCGGTTATGCCTTGCTGCAATTGTGTTACTTCGAGTTCCTGGCGGACTATATGGAGCGTAATGCGGGTCTGCGCAGGAAAGTAACGGATGTAATGATCGGTATGGCTGCCTGGGCGGTACTGACAGCAGGCTTTTTCGCGATCGATCAGTACTCCGTGGCCCGTTACTGGCTGGCCATGTCGCCGGCTTTGATATTTTGTTACATGATGATCGAGTACCGGTTGCTACCGCGGTATTATAAAGTAGCGCGTAACCGTTGGTTCTTTTTTCGGGAACTCATCGCTTATTTGGTCCTGTCTTCACTTGCCTGCGTAGTCATGTTCATTGTGGTCAGAGGCCGCTGGAGTGATGCCGCGGTGATGTTCGCGCTTGGTTTTACGGCGGTATTGGTGTTGGGAGCGATATTACCGCTCACCTGGAAGCGATATGAAAGTAATTTGTCCCAGGAAGAGAAAGTGAAAGACCTGCAAATTGCACTGGGCAGCTCGTCCGCCAATCTTGATTTCCTGCGTTCGCAGATTAATCCGCATTTCCTGTTCAACGCGCTGAATACATTATACGGCACCTCTTTGCAGGAAAACGCATATCGCACCAGCGAAGGCATTCAAAAGCTCGGGGATATGATGCGTTTTATGCTGCACGAAAATCACCAGGAGCAAATCAAACTGGGAAAAGAGCTGGCATACCTGCATAATTACATTTCCCTGCAACGCCTGCGTGTACAGGAGTCGCCCGATATACAGATAGAAGTGCATATCGACGATACGCATTGTGATCACTATATCGCCCCCATGCTACTGATTCCTTTCGTGGAGAATGCCTTTAAACATGGCATCAGTCTGCGCAACCGTTCGCGTATATCCATCACATTGAATTGTGATGCCAAGCATATTTATTTCGACGTGCACAATACCGTACACCAGCGGCCCGACAATGATCCGGAGCGCAACAGCCTGGGCATCGGTCTCAATAATGTAAAGAATCGCCTGAACCTCCTGTATGCGAAGAAGCATGAGTTATCGATCCGGCAAACGGCGGCGGAGTTTTTCGTACACCTTACCATACAGGTATCAAAATAAAATACACCTATGCAGCAACAACCCACCAATCCACCTGTAACCGATACGCCGGTAGATGGCCTCAGCCGCTTCCTCTGGTGGCTGGCCGCCGCTGATGCGGACATTTTGAAAGATTGTAAAGCCGATAAAGAACGCTATCGCATCGTAGGCATCGCCGTGCTCGTTACCTGGATGTTTGCGACATTAGCCTGGGGATACTTCTTTTCTACCGTGCTGAATGACGATATGATTGTGGCCGCATTGGCCTTATTCTTTGGCTTCGCAATATTATCCATCGACCGCAGCCTGATCGCCGCGATGTCGCGCAACCAGAGTGGCAATAAGTTTGTACCCGTTGCATTTCGGTTGCTATTGGCGGTAACGATCGGCCTGTTCATTTCGCAGCCCGTCGTATTAATGTTGTTCCAGAAAGATATACAGGCGCAGATCGTATTGAACAAACAAACCAAACTGGATACCTTCCGCAAAGAACTCGGCGAACTGAACGCCGCGCGTAAAAGCGAGATCCAGGGCGGGCTTGATGGCTTGAATGCAGAAGTGCGGACCAAAGAAGAGCAGGTAAAAGATTATAAAGATGCCTACATCCGTGAAACCGACGGTACCGGCGGCTCCGGCAGGATTGGTGAATCAGCCATCGCCCGGGTGAAGAAGAGCGAATACCTGAAGGCAGAAGAGGATCTGATCAAATTGCGCAAAGCCAATGCGCCTAAGATCCTGGAACGGGAAGCCCAGCTGCAGCAGCTGGTAAAGGAAGATAGCGTGAAGGAACAGGCGTACATCATCACACTTACCGACGGCTTCCTTGCGCAGACCGAAGCACTGACAGACCTCACGGAAAAACATCCGCCCCTGAAGCAGCGTTACCGCCTGGTGGTTTTTCTCATCACACTGATAGAAGTAATGCCCTTGCTCACAAAACTCCTGATGCCCAAAGGCGAATATGATGAAAAGCTCGCCGCCATTACCGCACAGAGCATTTCTGACGCGCAGCTTGGCTTAGAGAAAGGAAAGGTGCTGCAGCATCACTATCACGACATTGCCACCGCCGCCGACCAGGAAACGATGGACCAACTCTTCGAGCTGACCCGCGACGCCCGCCGCCAGCACGCCCGTGATCTGGTAGAGGAGTGGAAGGAGCAGGACGGTAAAAGGTATCCTGCCTTGTGGACGAGGGCGCGTAAGATGCTGATGTTGCATCGGACGTGGTAATTATTTCACTAACTTGGAAGCAGAACTGAACATATGAAGCTGAATGCCATCGCCATCGACGACGAACCCGTAGCGCTGGAAGTCATCCGCTCCCACGCATCCCGCGTACCTTTCCTGGACATGAAAGGCTTTTTTACCAATGCCTTCGAGGCAGCAGATTACCTGCGCCGCGAAAAGGTCGATTTGCTGTTCCTCGATATCAAAATGCCCGACATCAACGGCATCGACTTCCTGACAAGTCTGCCCGATCCGCCCATGGTCATTTTCACCACCGCCTATTCGGAACATGCCGTACAAAGCTTCGAGCTGGACGCGATCGATTATCTGCTTAAACCCTTTTCGCTGGCCCGTTTCCTGAAGGCCTGCAATAAAGCATATGCCCTGCTTCAGTTCAAAGCGGAAAAAGTGGTACAGCCTGCTGCGGCCAGCTTCATTTTTATAAAAAGTGGTTACGAGCAGTTTCGGGTGGAGTTAGATGAGATCCTGTACCTGGAGAGTGCGGGTAACTATGTAAACTTCGTATTCGCCGATCGCAAGCTGTTATCGCGTCTCAGTATGCAGGAGGCCGTGTCGTTGCTGCCATCAGCGCAGTTTACACGGGTGCATCGCTCCTACATCGTTGCTAATAACAAAGTACAGCGCATCGACCGCAACTATTTGTACGTAAACCAGTTTCCCATCAGTATTGGTGCGGCTTATGCCGATGCGATCGAGAAAGTGGCAGGAGGGAAGTTGGGGTAAAAAGATGGGCGCCCAAAAGAAGGCGCCCTTTATATCTCTATGTATATCTGCTGTTAAGGTCAATTATGAATCCGGGCCACCAGCCTGTTCGCATTGGCGGCATAGTTCAACGCGTGCAGTAACTCTTCTGCATTTACCGATTGTTGCAGGTAAGTATCGCTACCACCATACACAATGTTTTTAGCAGGGTTTACCACATAAGTGCCCGGTACCGGTACGTGCTCATTGATGCCCGAAACCAGGTCCCAGATAGGCGCTGCTTCGTGGTAAAGGCCCAGCTTTTCGGCCACCGCGTTGTCTTTATCATGAATAATATCGAATGTTAACCCGTATTGCGCGATCAACGGTTCAATAAATTTCCTGTCTTCGGAAGTCAACACCAGCAATGTTCCACCCGCCTGGCGGACCTGCGCATGCAGTGACTGTAAATGCTGTAAATGTTGAATGCCATAGTCGTTCCAGTGTATGGAGAAGAAGCTGAGTACCAGCGGGCGCTCCAGCAATTCTACCAGTGCTACAAAACCCTGTGCATTGGCACCGGAGAGATCCGCGTTCTGGATAATCTCATCTTCATGAAAAAACAGCGGCGGCACTTTATCGCCTGCTACCGCTACTGGTAAACGGGCAGCGCTGTTCTTATAATATTTTACAAAACGTTCAGGTAAAGCGTAGGTAATGTAATCGCCGTATTTATGGTTGTTTGTAGACATCTTTAATGTGGTTTAAGGTCGTTTAAAAAATGGGGGTCGAAGTTGTAGGTATCGTTCGTTATGCATTTTATCACATGCCGCACATGACACAACACGCGGAGTGAGCGCCCAGGTACGGCCTGCAAGTGGCCATTTGCTGTCTGCCATAAAAAGGCATGGTTGGTTTTTGATTGTTCATGCGATTCGTTTTTACGTTGTTTTGAACTGATTTCTTAGTAAAGATAAGTACTTTTTAAATACAAACCCATAAAGTCTATAAAAATAGTAGGGTAATAGAAAATATGACAAAAGTAGCCTGAATTGTCATAAAATATAAGAAGTCGGAACCGGGGTGGAGGAGGGGCTATACCGCCCTATACCAGGGGACTTACACCGGCCTTTTTTTCTGAATATGATGTTTGATAATCGTTAACGTATTGATTAATAATCGTATTTGTGTTAAAGTTGGGTCGATTTTTGATGTAATAACTCCTTCCGGCCCGCCCGGTATCATTATTTGTTAATATATAAAGCCTGACTATAGTAAAGACGAACGCTCACTTATAAAACGAAAAATTGGCCTATGAAGACAATTATAGTTTCTAATCGCCTGCCGGTGAAGATGAAAGAGAAAGACGGGGAGTACATCCCCATGCCCAGCGAAGGAGGCCTCGCGACAGGGCTTGGATCTATCTACCGGCAAGGTGACAATGTTTGGATCGGGTGGCCTGGCACGGTAACGGCCGAAGAGCATTACGGCCAGATAGAGGAAAAACTCAAAAGCCAGAACCTGAAACCTGTATTTCTGACGCAGGAGGAAATCAACAATTTTTATGAAGGATTTTCTAACGAAGTGTTATGGCCGGTATTCCATTACATGTCTACCTACGCCCGCTACGAACAACAGTACTGGGATTATTATGTACAGGTGAACCAGAAGTTTAAGGCCGCCATCTTAGAAGTGGCCGAACCTGGTGATGTCATCTGGATACATGACTATCAATTATTACTGCTCCCGCAAATGATCCGCGAAGAGCAGCCGGATGCCACGATTGGCTTTTTCCAGCACATTCCGTTCCCGTCGTATGAGTTATTCCGGCTCA
The DNA here is from genome assembly GCF_022867795.2 of Chitinophaga horti. Lineage (NCBI taxonomy): Bacteria > Pseudomonadati > Bacteroidota > Chitinophagia > Chitinophagales > Chitinophagaceae > Chitinophaga > Chitinophaga horti. The sequence goes on from NZ_CP107006.1 coordinate 1,421,953, forward strand.
TTCCGTGGCGCAACGAGCTGCTGGAAGGTATGCTGGGTGCCGATTTATTAGGTTTCCACACCTTTGATGATGCGCGGCACTTCTTACAGGCGACCAGCCGTTTGCTGCCTGTTATCACTTCTTCCAACATGATTACGGTGAACGACCGTTCGGTGGTGGTGGAAACTTTCCCGATGGGGATCGATTACAAAAAGTATGAATCACTGGCTCACATGCCATCTGTCGCTCACCAGGTACGTAACCTGCGTGAACGTTTTCAATTACAGCATATCGTGCTTACGATCGACCGGCTCGATTACAGTAAGGGCATACTGCAGCGTTTACAGGCGTTTGAACTGTTATTGCAGCTGCACCCCGAGTACATCGAAAAGATCGGCATGTGTATGATCGTAGTGCCCTCGCGCGACAATGTGCAGCAATACAGTGCGCTGCGCGATGATATAGATAAACTCGTCGGCAACATCAATGCCCGCTACCGCACCATGGGCTGGGCGCCGATCCATTATTTCTATCGCAGTTTTCCGCTTGAAATTCTATCTGCTCTATATAACCTGGCCGACATCTGCCTGGTGTCGCCCATGCGCGATGGTATGAACCTTGTAAGTAAGGAGTATGTGGCCAGCCGCATCCATCACGACGGGGTGTTGATCCTGAGTGAAATGGCTGGCGCTTCAAAAGAGTTGATCGATGCGGTGATTGTAAACCCGAACAACATCGGCGCAATCGCCCGCGCGATCGACGAAGCGATCAATATGCCGATACTGGAACAACGGCGCAGGATGCTGCCCATGCGGCAAATCGTAGAGAAATTCAATATTCATCACTGGGTAAAATTATTTATGGATACGTTGAACGATGTGAAGAGAAACCAGCAATCGATGCTGGCAAAAAGAATCAATACAGAAATGGCGCAACAGCTCGCCACCCGCTACGCGGCCTCCGGCAAACGCGCGTTATTCCTCGATTACGACGGAACACTCGTTGGCTTTAAGGTAAACATCGACCAGGCGAGTCCGGATGAAGAACTGTACGCCTTGCTAGAAGAGCTGGCCAACGATCCGGCTAACAGCCTGGTCATGATCAGCGGCCGTAAATACGAAACCATGGAACAATGGTTCGGCCGCCTGCCGATCGACCTGATCGCCGAACATGGCGCGTGGGTGAAGCTGAAAGACACCAAATGGGTGCAACAGCCAGGCCTGCAGGATCAATGGAAAAAGGATATTCAGCCTGTGCTGGAAACTTTTACCGATCGCACCGCGGGATCTTTCATCGAGGAAAAAAGCTATTCACTGGTATGGCATTATCGTAAAGTAGAAGAGGGGCTTGGTGAATTACGCGCCAATGAACTTATGAACACGTTGCGTTATTATACCGCCGACAAAGCGTTACAACTGCTGGCCGGCGACAAGGTAATTGAAGTGAAGAACGTGGAGATCAACAAGGGTAAAGCCGCTAACGCATGGTTCAAATCGCACGACTACGATTTTGTGATGGCCATGGGAGATGATCTTACGGATGAAGATATCTTTAAAGCATTACCGGAAGAGGCGATCACCATTAAGGTAGGCAGTTATATGAGTGCTGCGCGCTTTTACCTGCGTAGTCACCAGGAGGTGAGGCATGTGCTGAAAATGCTTACCAAAGCGGGTGGACAAACCATTGCGAAGTAACAGATTATCAGGAATCGATAAAAAAAAGGCTGCTTAACTGCAGAAAGTCACGATCCATACTTAAGAAGAAGGGCTGACCGCTTTGGTCAGCCCTTACTTATTTACAAAAATATCGGTCTGTCCAGCTTCATCGCAATGCGATAAGCTGCGTTCATCAGTCCCACGTGGCTGTATGCCTGCGGGAAGTTGCCCCACTGGCTGCCATCTGTAGCATCCACGTCTTCGCTGAACAGCAGCAGGTGATTGGAATACTGCAGCAGGTTCTCGAATTCACGCATGGCATCGTCCAGCCGGCCTACGCAGGCCAGTGCCTCTACATACCAGAACGCACACACGAGGAACGTCGTTTTAGGTTTACCGAAATCGTCGGAGTGCAGGTAGCGGTAGAACAGGCCGTTGCTGGCTTTCAGTTCTTTCTCCACTGCTGCCAGGTGATCGCGGGCGCGTTCGGAAGCCGGGTCGAGGTAGTTCATCATGATCAGCTGTAACGTACTGGCATCGAGATTGAGGCTGCCGGCGGCGTTGGTATACACTTTACGCGTGGCATCGTAACAGCTTTCGATGTGAATGCCAGCCTGGTCTTTCAGCCTCGCAGCCTTTTGCTCCAGCTCTTTATTGCCGATCGTTTTCGCCATCTTTTCCGCCGCAGCGCAGCCCGCCCACTGAAACAAGTTACTGTAACAGTGAATGTTCGCAATGTTGCGGAACTCCCAGATGCCCGCATCCTTTTCGTCTATCGTACGTTCGATCTTACTCAGAATAAAATCGATCCAGCGCTCACTGTCCTTCCGCTCCGAAAAGATGAAACGGTGGTCGGTGTACAGCGGCAGCATGGAGATCAACACTTGGCCGTAAATATCGTTCTGTATATGCTCGTATGCCTGGTTGCCGATACGCACAGGCTGGTTGCCCATGTAGCCGTCCAGGTGGGGGAGGATGGTCTCTGTCAGCGCCTTCTGGCCGGTAATGCCATAAAGCGGCTGGTAACGGAAATCTTCCGAAAGTGAAATATCGGTCACATAATTAAAGTAATGCTCCATCTCCTCGAAATGACCGATGTGGCTGAGCGCCGTGAGCACATAATAAGTATCGCGTAACCAGCAATAACGATAATCCCAGTTACGACCGCTACCCGGCGATTCGGGCAGGCTGGTGGTGCTGGCGGCAATTACCGCACCGGTGTCTTCGTACTGGTGTATTTTCAAAGTTAGGGCCGAACGTATCACGTAAGTCTGGTAGAAACCCGCGATCGAAGAGTGTTTGATCCAGGTACGCCAGTAAGCGGTCGTTTCCCGCAGGAAGTGTTCTGCCGTACTTTGCAGCGGCGCTTCCAGCGGATTACCGTACGTCATCACCAGGTATTTCGTTTCATTCAGCACGAAATACTGCTCTTCTATCAAATAGTTGATGGGAATGTTCGTGGTTACGCGAATGCGTTCTTCACAACCTGCAAATTCAATATGATTGCTGCCGCGGAACATGCCCAGCTGGGCACCGCCGTAGTCGCAAACAGGTTTACAGGTCACTTTAATGCGCGCGGAACTGGAGAGCGGTTCGATCTTGCGGATCAGCATCAGCGGCTTAAAAAATCGCTCAAACTGCAAAAATCGCGGTGCAAAATCAGTAATGCGATAACTGGTATCACCGTGCGTTACCTCCGTACAGAGTATGTTCGTGTTGTCGAGGTAATACTGTTTAGACTCGTATTCCCCTTCAGGCAGGATGGAAAACTCGCCGCCCTTCTGTTTGTCCAGTAAGCCGCCAAATACAAAGGAGCTGTCCATGCGTGGCCAGCAAAGCCAATCTACATTCGTATTGCGGTTAATGTGCGCAAGGAAGGCACAGTTTCCAATAATGCCGGTCTGATAGGTATGTCTTGTATTCATGTGCCATGACTCACAAAACATGTTCCAATTTGTAGGGATCGCTACTCTTCTTTGGAACCTTTCTCGCCTGTAAACCAATGTTCTTTATCGCGAAACAGCACGTTAAACGTCGTAAGCGAGCCATAGATGCGGGTAATATACTGTTGCATGTTTACTTTGTCTTCATCGCTCAGCAGCTTATGCGCATTAATCTGCTGCTCCAGCACCCGAAGCCGGTCGCGCACCATCACGATCTTATGAAAAAACACGTCAATAGGCACTTCTTTGGCTTTCAGTGTCGCATCTTTCGGTTGCATCACCAGCGTGCCGCCCGTCCACCGGTCGCCCAGCTTCACCGTTTCGGTAAAGCCACCCCACAGCCGAAGTATTTTCAGCAGCGAGGCTTCCACTTCCGATACCGTTTCCACCTCGACCGTTTTGTTTTCCGCATTCAACACCTCGAAGCGCGGGTCCGTTTTATCCACCTCGCGGATGCCCTCGTTCATAAAAGTCACCACATACTGTGCGTATTTCACGCCAATGATCACCCCCGGGCCATATTGCGTATGTTGTACACGGGAGCCCACGCCAAGTACCAGTTCTTCCATTTCCTGCATAGGATTTGATTTTTGAATGGCTAATATAATGAATATGTAACCAACTGCTGCAATTCTCTTCAGCCCCCGTTGTGTCACTCACTTGTACTTTCTTCGCCGCTATTGATCTTTTTTTAAGCGTTACCTACTCAAATAGTGAGGTTAATTCCCAATTTGACAATATAATTTCCCGATTCGAGCAAGATTAGGTGGGCGGATTCAGGAAATTTGCGGCTTATTTATCACTGTAAGCCAGCCGACCGATGAGATTAATACTAGTGTTGATGTTTTTTGTTGTTAGTATTCCTGCCTATGCACAACAACAGCTGACTATTAAAGTAATAGACAAAGACAAGAACAGGCCATTACCTTACGCCACCGTGGGACTTCCCGCCCTGGGCAAGTCGGGTTTTACCGACGAGCAGGGCATGATCCGTTTCGAGGTGCCTGCCGGACAGCGCATAGCGGTAAAAGCTACCTACGTTGGCCGCCGCGAAGCATCTGATACTATTCCCGCCGGTGCCGCCTCCTTTACCGTTTTCCTCGAATCTTACTCCCTTAAACTGCGCGACGTAGAAGTGAACGGTGTACGCATGCGTGCCCAATCCAACTCGTCGTTCGTCATCGACCGCGAGGCGATTGAGGCCATCCAGGCGTACAGCCTGGCGGATGTGATGCAGTTGTTGCCGGGCAAGGAGATACTGAATCCGAATCTGCAATCCATTAACCAGCTGACGCTGCGTTCCGCTACCGGCGATCCTTCGGCCGACCGTAACAACTCGTTCGGTACGCAATTGATGATCGATGGGATGGCGATATCGAACAATGCGAATATGCAGACCAGCGATATGCGTTCCGGCTTTATGCAATCCTTTATCAACGGCAATTCCTCTTTCGGCTATGGCGACGTAGCAGGCAGCGGCCTCGACCTGCGCCAGATCCCCGCCTCCAATATCGAGAAGATAGAGGTGATTTACGGGGTGGCGCCTGCCAGGTATGGTGATATGACCGATGGTGCCGTAATCATCGAGCGCAAAGCCGGCGTGTCTGACTATCGCGCCTCCGTACGCCTGCAGAATGGTATTACGAATGTGTCCATTAATAAAGGCGGCAAACTGAAAGGCCGCAATGGCGTAATCACCGGTAGCATCGACTACGTGAACAGCATTGCCGACAAACGTGATAACCTGAAAACTTACAACCGTGTAGGTGGTGGTTTGATGTGGACCCGCGCATTTGGCGCGAAGGAACGGTTTACCAATACCATGTCGTTCGACGTATCCACCCGTCTTGATAATGCTAAACAAAATCCGGATCTGGATAATCGTAATATCTCGAAGTTCGTCGATTATAGTTTCCGCTATGGTACCCGCGGCAGCTATCGCGCCAAAAAGAAGTGGCTGGATAACGTTTCCTATAACCTGGGCGTTTCATACGGCGTACAGAATAGCCGGGATGAAACGTTTTACAATCCAGGTGTGTTCGGCGCCAGCGACGCCATGGAAACCGGTATTCACGAAGGTGAGTACGTTCCACCCTTCTACGTAGCCGTGCGCGAGATCGATGGTAAACCATTTACCGCATCCGGCCGCCTCGAAATGAATACCGCGAAGTTATTTACAGGCAACGTACAACACCAGCTTTCCGCCGGTATCACCGTCAGTTATGACGACAATTTCGGTAAAGGCCGCCTGTTCAACCCGCTGCGTCCGCGTAACCGGGAGCAAAGCGGTACCGGCCTGGCAGAACGTCCTTACTACTTTAGCCGCGACATCCACCTGGCGCAATACGGCCTGTACCTGCAGGACGATATGACCACTACCGTGGCCGGCATGAGATTGAACAACAACTGGGGTGTTCGTCTCGACAGGCAGGGAAATAATTTTAGCGTGATGCCCCGCCTGAACAGCTCACTGGAAATCACGAAAGACATTAGCGTGAATGCTGCTTTTGGTATGAACAGCAAGGCGCCTGGCCTGGCTCATATGTATCCTGGCCCGCTTTATTATGACATACCGCTGTTAAGCTATTACACGAACAATCCGGCCGAGAACCTCTACCTGGTGCATACGCAGGTGTACGATATTACCAATACGGACCTGAAGAACTCTATCAGTATGACATATGAAGCGGGTATTAACGTTCGCCGTCCATTCTTCAGCTTCTCACTAACCGGTTATCACAAGATCAATCGTAACGGCTTCCTGTCAAATACAGATTACAACACGGTCGTATTACCGACTTATGCTATCACGAGCAGCGTGCCCGGCCAGAAGCCAACGTACGAAACGAACGGCAACTTCAGGTTCCTCACGAGTTACCGTACAATGGCAAACGGCACGTACAGTCGTAACCGCGGGTTGGAGTTGATCGCGTCGACAAAAAAGATCGAGGTGATTCAAACGGCACTGAACTTCTCCACCGTATACAATCAAACCTATACTTACAACCCGGGTGATCAGTTCGTGGTGCCTGCCCAAATTGACTATACCAGGGAGATGCTGCTCGGCGTGTTAAAGAACAGGACCAACCGTTACCAGGAGTTGACCTCTACACTCAGCACCACGCACCACATCCGCGCGATTGGTTTGCTGATCAACTGGCGCATGCAGGCCAGCTGGTTACGGGAAAGCTACAGCTCCGACGATGATGGCCGCCCTTACGCTTATATCAGCAACAATTTCGAAAAAGTGCTGATTCCCGAAAAAGACCGTGCCAACCCAGCCTATAACGGTATTAGCAAACAGCCGACTGAAAGTACGGATACGAAGCAGCCGATCATTGTTACGAACTACCACCTGCGTATCAGTAAAGAAATACTGAAAAAGTATCGTTTCTCCTTTTACTCGAACAACTTCTTTAACTATCGTCCTTTTGTGATCAACGCCTCCAATTCAAGAGTTTATTACAACCAGGACCCGGCTTTTGGTGCGGAGATCAGTTTACAATTCTAGAACATTAAAGACATTATATGAAACGTTTAATATGGATATTGATGCTGCTGCCGACCGTGCTGGGCGCCTGCTACAAGCGGGAGCTGCCAGACGTGAAGCCGGCCGATGTGAAGCTGAACATACAGTATGAAGATGAATACAGCTTTTTGAGTACGGCCGGCGCTAAAGTGACGGTATATAATACCGTGACAGGACGCAGCTACACACAAATAGCCGATTCAACGGGTAAACTCAGCTTTTCTGAGATACCTTCCGGTTACTATGACTTCAGCGCAACGATCGCCTACGCGCCAGCGGTGTTTACTGCCCTTACAGGAATAGCAGCTGAGGATACAGTGAACTTCAGTTTCTCTGCTACCCGCCAAACCGTCAACGCAGGTTCTGTAAACGACCTGAACATGCCATTGGCAACCGGCAGGGTAGGCGACCTGGTATTGAAACAAATTTTTTACGCCGGTTCCAATACTTCTACCGCCAGCGGCTTTAGAGATCAGTTTGTCGAAATCTATAACAACTCCGGTGACACGATCAATGTGAAGGGCCTTTGTTTTGCGCAACTGGAAGGCAATCGTTCCGCGGGGATGAGCAGTACTAACGTATTCCAGGCAGACGGTCAGTATGATTGGCAGCGTAGCTACGGCATGCCCGATAATATTGATGCCAATCGCAACTATGTATACTGCAAAACCGTATACCAGGTGCCGCCGGAAGCGGACAAATTTCTTCCACCGGGCCAAAGTATCGTGATTGCGCAGAATGCGCAGAATCATAAAGCACCTTACGTAGCCAACGATGGTAAAACCATATCACCCGCTCGTCCTGATCTGACCGTAGACCTGAGCGGGGCAGACTACGAAACATTCCTGGGTCTTGGGCTCGCATCTGACCTGGACAATCCCGCAGTACCCAATATGAAAGTGATCAGTTATTTCGGTACAGACATGATCCTGGATAATCCGGGGCGCGACGGCTTCGCAATATTCTTCCACGATGATGTCGCCAGCCTGCCAGCTTACGCGGTACCACGTGCGGACGGGCAAGCCCCATCGGCCAGTGTAAGGCTGAACATCCAGGTGCCGGTCGCTGCAATTGTAGACGCTGTAGAAGTTCAGCATGCTACCGTTTCGAGCCGGTTTCCGAAAAAACTGCGTGCCGCGCAGGATGCAGGTTATGGCTTCGTGCCGGGCGGTCAGTATTCGTCGCAAGCCCTCATCCGCAAAACACTACGTACCGTAAACGGTCGTATTGTCGTGCAGGACAGTAACAATTCCACCAACGATTTCGACATTATTTCACCGGCAACACCGAGAGCATTTAAGTAATACCATGATTGAGCAATTAAAGAAGATAGCAGGATGCGCGCCCATGTTGTTACTGACGCAGTTAACAGCTGTTGCGCAGAATAAACCGGACAGCAGCCGTGTACTGCTCAATAATACCATCGAGCGCGAGAAATGGAGCGCTTACACTTTCACGCCCTCCGGCATCCGGCAGGCAGGATATGCCTTCACACAAGTAGGTTTATCCTACGGTTTCGAAGCCGGTGATCTCCGGTTTCCCCAACAGGCACAGTCGCAGCAAAACATCAAACTAAACACCCGTGGCCTTGCATCTATCAAACGCTGGACTTTATACGGCGAGTTTAACTATTCGCGCAATTTGTACGATAGCCTCGGTTTTGCTCACCGTACCGACTATATGGAACCTAATCCCTATTACCTGGCCAGCGTTAAAGCCGGTCACTGGGATGAAGAAATTTACCACCTGAAAGGCCTCGCCACCTACGACCTCGGTAAACGCTGGTCTGTTGGTGCCGGCGTTGTGTATGACGTAGCCAACGGCGCCCGTAATATCGATCCCCGCCCGGCTTATGACAAATACCGCCTGAACATGCTGGCGGATGTTGCCTTCACACCTGCGACGAACGTTAAAATAAGCCTCGGTGCACAATATGGCTATGGCACGGATAAAACGAGCGTAAACTATTCCAATGATGCGGAACATAATATTCCGTCTGCCACGAACTACCTGGTATACGATTTTATGGGCTATGGATACTACCTGCCCCGCATTCAGAATACAGTGCAAAGCAGATCTATGCTGCGTGCCCTGAATGCAACCGTATCGGCACCGGTTGCAGGCGGCCAGATCTTCACTTCTCTTCGTTACCAGTATCGTAAGGACACGTTGTTCCGCGATTTTACCGGCTCAAGCGGCGTGGAGAACCGTAAGCTCGGCGTCTTCCGTCTCAAAACCTACGGCGGCACCATCGCCTGGACCCGCAAAGCGGCCACGCAGTGGGACTTCTTCCTAGATGCTGCCATGCAGGAAGGAAAGGATATGAACTACGTAGTATTGAATGGTTTTAACTACCGCTACATCCACGATTACACCCGCGCCATGGTATCCAACAGTCGCTATCCGGCTTTCAATGCGGGCCGTACATACACGGTGGCCGCCGAGGTGCATAATATCCAAAAACTGGACGGTAACACAGAACACAAGCTATACGCCGTATATGGCAATGTTTCCGCCACCGCCCGCTGGCACCTGCCAGCAGCCAATAACAACGGATGGCTGCTCGAAGTACAACCCGGCGCGTACCTCGATATGGGTACGAGCCTGCGTTTGCCGGCTAACCAGGAGTCGCTCTTTACCAAGGGGGTGGCCTATCCCGAATGGCAGTACTACAAAACGAACAAGCTGAATGTGGCCGCCAAAGCCGGTTACATAAAGCAACTGCGCAATCACCAGTACGCATTGTTCTACCTGGCCATGAAAGGTGAAACCGCATTAAACGCTTACGATGCGCCTGTTACTGCTGATGGAACGTTTTATCCGCACGGAAGCCGGTATGGGCTCAGCGCCAACCTTACTTTCAACTTTTAGACTCCAGGCAGCGTAGCTGTCTTTACTACCAGGCGTAAGATTATGGGGCTGACCAAAATTATTGGTCAGCCCTGATTTATTCGGATAACTGAGGAATACATGCCATCCTTTAAGCGATTATCAACGCCTTCATTTTGCTTTTTTGGTCAGCCCCTTATTTGCATTAAAAGGCCCGCAACCACCCGGTACGTTCCTGGTTCGCAGCCCTGCACAGGCCGTCCTGCCCGGTGGCACTAAGGTTCAACGCACATTCCAGCTCTTCGCCCGCCAGGTAGCTGTGGCGGCCTTCGCTGCGGATGATCAGCTGACCGTCGGCTTCGCCAAGGGCGTGTGCAAGATAGGTGGTGCCTATTGCGCCGTAGTAGTCGGTTTCATGGCATTCCATAATGAGGCCCGGTGTTTCAACCCGGGGTGAAATGCTGTTACCCGCGCAGTCGAAGGAGCGCATCAGGTAGCTGTAAGCGCCATCTGTAGCGGGCCGCTCGTCCCGGCAACGAATATAGATCGTATGGTTGTCGTCGTTCAGGTACACTATGAACTTCCGCAGGAAGTCGGCCGCCACCGCCTGTTTGCGGCGCTCCGGAACGATCTTCACGGAACGGCTGTTCAGCAATTCGTCCACACTGAGCTCACGGTATCCTAATTCCAAAGGATTCGCCATCGCCAGTGTAGAGAGGGACGGACGGGTACTGATCTGTTGTTTTTTGGTGTTCGCCCGTTCGCAGCTGCCGCATAAGAATGCCAGCACTGCCAGTGCCAGGCAGGCAATAAAATTCGTTTTCATTTTCTTGTAAGAAGATGGTTTAATTGATGATAGAAATGATTCGATTAATGGGTTAACTGTGTGGAGAAGTACACAATGGTTTTACATAAAATCAAGGATTAACGTACTACATGTCTGCATTCATTTTGCTAATAATTTTAGTAATGCAAATATAGCTATTCTTCTATTGCTGCCAAATATTTTTTACCTGCCCGGAAGGCTTGCTGCTGTTGAAGTGTGCGACGCAACGGCGCTCTGGTAGCGTGTTTCAGCTGACTGAAAAATATTTCCACTGCTGTTGGAACGCGCGAAAGACTGACACTTTTTCACAACAAAAAAGGCTGAAAGGAATCCCCTCAGCCTTCTATAATTCGTTGTTGTAAACACTACATAAAACCCAGTTCCAACCGCGCTTCCTCGCTCATCATTTCTTTGTTCCAAGGTGGGTCAAAGGTGAGGCGAACATCGGCATTGGTAACGCCTTCGATCGCCTGGATCTTCTGGGTTACTTCCTCGATAATACTGCCTGCTACGGGGCAACCGGGCGCGGTGAGGGTCATTATCACCAGCACGCCGCCGTTTTCCAGGATGTCTGTCTTATATACCAGGCCAAGTTCCACGATGTTCACCGGGATCTCCGGGTCAAACACGGTCCTCAGCGCTTCGTCCACTTTATCTCTGATCTGTGCTGCGTCCATATCCTAGTTTTTTTGTGCCTGTTGAACTTTATAACCCAACGCATACATCTTGATTTGCTTCACCATCGACGCCAGTCCGCCCGCGCGTGTCTGGCTCAAATGGCCTGTAAGACCAATCGCGTTGATGAAGTAAAAATCCGTATCTGCAATGTCGGCGGGTGTATGGCCCGATACCGCACTTACGACCAGCGCTACCAGCCCTTTCGTAATCTGTGCATCACTGTCGGCGGTAAAGTGCAACAGCCCGTCCTTAAATTCCGCATGTAACCAAACTTTTGACTGGCAACCGCGGATCAGGTTCTCGTCTACCTTGTATTTCGGGTCCATGGCGGGCAAATCTTCGCCCATCTGGATGATGTGCTCATACTTATCCGACCACTCCTCAAAAAGGGCAAAATCGTCGATTATCTTATCCTGGCTTTCTTTGATCGTCATTTCTACCTTTTAAGCAATTTCATGGCTTTGTTGATACCGTCCACAAGGCGCTCGATCTCTTCAGGAGTGTTGTAGAAGGAGAGCGAGGCCCTGGCAGTGCCGGGAATGCAGTACCGGTCCATCAACGGCTGGGTACAGTGGTGTCCTGTACGTACTGCAATGCCTTGCTGGTCCAGTAGTTCGCCCACATCCGTAGGGTGACTGTTACCGATCACGAACGAGAAGGTCGGGCCGCGGTGTTCCGCCATACCGATCAGTCGTAGTCCGTCGATGGAAGACAGTCGCTCCAGTGCGTATTCCGTGAGGATACGTTCTGTGGTAGCAATCTTGTCTAAGCCAATGCCAATGATATATTTCACCCCTGCGGCCATACCGATGGCGCCTGCGATATTAGGCGTACCGGCTTCGAAACGCAGTGGTGGATCTGCATATACTGTTTTGTCGAAAGAAACGGTTTTGATCATGTCGCCGCCGCCCTGGTAGGGGGGCAGTTGCTCCAGCCAGCTCAGTTTACCGTACAGGGCACCGATGCCTGTAGGACCATACAGCTTGTGGCCGGAGAAAGCCATGAAATCAACGTCCAGTTCCTTTACATCTACTGCAATGTGTTGCACGGCCTGCGCAGCATCCAGCATTACCGGAACTTTGCGGGCATGTGCCAGGCGGATGATATCACGCACCGGGTTGATCGTGCCCATCGTGTTTGACACGTAGGTGATCGCTACCAGTTTCGTTTTATCGGAAAGCATACGTTCGAACTCGTCCATCAGCAGTTCCCCATTTTCGTTAATGGGCACTACTTTCAGTACGGCTTTACGTTCTTCGCAGCATAACTGCCAGGGCACGATGTTAGAGTGGTGCTCCATGGCCGAAATGATGATCTCGTCGCCTTCTTTAATGAATTTTTTACCGAAGGTATAAGCCAGCAGGTTGATCGCATCCGTTGTGCCTTTCGTGAAGATCAGCTCTTCTGGTTGTGCGTTGATGAACCCTGCTACGGTGGTACGGGCTTCTTCATACGCCATCGTCGCCTTTTGGCTCAGCGTATGAACACCGCGGTGTACATTACTGTTATACGTGTTGTAGTAAGTTTCGATCGCACGGGTAACGGCCAGCGGCTTTTGCGTGGTAGCCCCGTTATCAAAGTATACCAGCGGTTTGCCGTTCACAGTCGTATGAAGAATGGGAAAATCCAGTCTTATCTTTTCAATATCCAGCGGTATCTGTACCATCGTTTCTGCTACCTTCATGACTCATTCATTTTAACCGTATTACTCAGGCAGGTGACTGGCGATCAGTTCATCTACGTGGGCACGGAGTGCGGGGATCTTGATTTTTTCGGTAATGTCGAAAGCAAAGGCGTGTACCAGCATGGTACGTGCAGCTGCTTCGCCAATACCGCGGGAGCGCAGGTAGAACATCGATTCCTCGTCGAACTGACCTACGGTCATACCGTGGCTGCATTTCACATCATCTGCGAAAATTTCCAGCTGCGGTTTGCTGTAAACAGTAGCGGTATCGCTTAACAGCAGGTTGTTGTTCTGCTGGAAGGCGTTCGTTTTCTGCGCGTCTACATGCACATAAACTTTACCGTTGAACACACCTGTTCCCTTGCCTGACAATACGCCTTTATAGTGCTCATTGCTGTTGCAATTAGGAATACGGTGGTCCATTAAAGTATGGTTATCTACCAGCTGAGAACCATTCACCAGGTACAAGCCAAACAGGTTTGTTTCCAGGTGTTCGCCTTCGTGGCGTACCTGCAGGTTATTACGCACCAGGTCTGCATCAGAAATAGTGAGCGTGTAATTGCTGTACACACTATCGCGCTCCTGGCGGATCACCACGTTGTTGATCAGCCTTGCGTTCTTACCGCCGCTTTGCACGTGGTAATGCGTAAGGTTAGCAGTCGCTTCGGTCACCACTTCTGTTACGCTGTTCAGCAACAGGGTAGCTTTCGTATCGAGGCAAACGGCCGATTCGATCAGCGTGGCCATGCTGCCTTTACGGCCTACCCAAAGGTGGCGCGGTTGCAGGAAGGCGTTATGCGAGGTATGGTAAAGGTGAATGATGTGCAGTGGTTTTTCCACTACCGCTTTCGCCTTTACTTCGAAGAACAGTCCATCGGAGAACATCGCGGTGTTCAGGTTGCCGAAGTGTTGTTTTTCGAGTATTTCGTTGGTAGAAAAATATTGGGTGTAAGCCGCTTCGTTGCGCGCTTCGCTCAGGCGGCTGATCAGCATTTCCGTTGCGGGTGGCAGGGAGGAAAGGCTGGGAATCAGCTGACCATTCAGCAGTACCAGGCGGTATGCATCCAGGCCCTGAATGATCGCTTCTTCCGGCAGGGACAGGCCGTCAGCAGATTCGTACAGTTTCGTACAATCCGTTTCGAACTGGTCTTTCAGGAAGGGGAGGAGATTGGTGTATTTCCACTCTTCCAGCTGCGTCGTGGGAAAGCCCATCGACTGGAAGCGACCAAAGGCGCTTTTACGGCGCTCGATCAGGTCGGCCGTTTCCTGCTGGCCACGCTGGCTGATGAAGCCATCGAAGCTTTTGGAAAGGCTTTCGTATAATGGTATGTTCTGTACTTGTGTCGTCATGTTTGCTTATTGTACTTCCTGAATAGCTGCTTCTTCTTTCAGCCAGTCGTATCCTTTTTCTTCCAGTTCCAGTGCCAGTTCTTTGGTGCCGGATTTGATAATACGGCCATTCCACAGTACGTGTACGAAATCGGGAACGATATAATCGAGCAAACGTTGATAGTGTGTGATGATCACAAATGCATTGTCTTTGCTGCGCAGTTTATTTACGCCGTTAGCAACGATACGCAGTGCGTCAATATCCAGACCAGAGTCGGTTTCGTCGAGGATGCTGAGTTTAGGGTTCAGCATAGCCAGTTGGAATATCTCGTTACGTTTCTTTTCGCCGCCAGAGAAACCTTCGTTCAGCGAGCGGTTCATCAGTTTAGCGTCAAACTCCACCAATGCCTGCTTTTCGCGGGTAAGGGCCAAAAACTCTTTTGCAGTAAGTGCTGGCTGATTGTGGTAAGTGCGCACTTCATTCACTGCAGTTTTCAGGAAGTTGATATTGGAAACACCAGGTATTTCTACCGGGTACTGGAAAGCGAGGAACAGACCTTCGCGGGCTCTGTCTTCAGGCGACATTTCCAGCAGATCTTTACCGTCGAAAATCACCTCTCCACCGTTCACTTCATATTGCGGACGGCCGCTGAGTACAGAAGCCAGGGAGCTTTTGCCCGAGCCGTTAGGGCCCATGATGGCATGTATTTCGCCTGCGTTGACCTTCAGATCAATACCTTTCAGAATTTCTTTGCCTTCTACCCCTGCTTGCAGGTTTTTAATGTTAAGCATGTCTTACTTTAATTTTTATAAATCAGCCCACACTGCCTTCGAGCGTAATGGACAATAATTTCTGTGCTTCTACCGCAAATTCCATCGGCAGCTGGTTCAATACTTCTTTCGCATACCCGTTAATGATCATCGCTACTGCTTTTTCAGAGTCGATGCCGCGGGCATTCAGGTAAAACACCTGGTCTTCACCGATCTTGGAGGTAGTGGCTTCGTGCTCTACCATCGCAGATGCGTTTTTAGACTCGATGTAAGGGAAGGTGTGCGCACCGCAACGGTCGCCGATCAGCAGAGAATCACACTGGGTGAAGTTCCTTGCATTCTCCGCGCGTGGACCGATTTTCACCAGTCCGCGATAGGTGTTATGACCGTTGATAGCGGAAATACCTTTCGAAATGATACGGCTACGGGTGTTTTTACCGAGATGGATCATTTTTGTTCCGGTATCGGCAATCTGCTTTTTGGAAGTTACCGCTACGGAATAAAATTCACCGATGGAGTTATCGCCCGCCAGTATTACGCCCGGGTATTTCCAGGTGATGGCCGAACCCGTTTCTACCTGTGTCCAGGAAATCTTTGAATTTTTGCCTTTACAGATACCGCGTTTGGTCACAAAATTATAGATGCCGCCTTTACCGTCTTTATCACCAGGATACCAGTTTTGAACGGTAGAGTACTTGATCTCGGCGTCGTCCAGCGCAATCAGTTCCACCACCGCTGCGTGCAGCTGGTTTTCATCGCGCATGGGAGCTGTACAGCCTTCAAGGTAGCTTACGTAGCTGCCTTCGTCGGCAATAATGAGCGTACGTTCGAACTGGCCGGTGTTCTTCGCGTTAATACGGAAGTACGTGCTCAGTTCCATCGGGCAACGAACGCCTTTTGGAATATATACAAAGGAACCGTCGGAAAAAACGGCGGTATTAAGTGCAGAGAAGATATTGTCGGAGTGCGGAACAACAGAACCAACATATTTGCGCACCAGGTCAGGATGTTCCTGAACGGCTTCGCTGAAAGAGCAGAAGATGATGCCCATTTCAGAAAGTTGTTTCTTAAAGGTGGTGGCTACAGATACGGAGTCGAACACCGCATCCACCGCTACGCCGGTAAGGGCCATCTGCTCTTTAAGCGGAATGCCCAGTTTCTCGAAAGTGGCCAGCAGCTCAGGATCTACCTCGTCCAGGCTGTTGTACTTCTTCATGTTTTTAGGGGCGGCGTAGTAAGATAATTGCTGAAAATCTATTTCAGGAAGATCAAAGTTCTGCCACTCCGGCATGCGCAGCTTCTGGAAGGTATGATAGCCTTTCAGCCTCCACTCCAGCATCCACTCCGGTTCATTTTTCTTTTGTGAGATGAAGCGGATGATATCTTCATTGAGGCCCGGAGGGGCAATTTCCATGTTGATATCCGTCTCAAAGCCGAACTCGTAATCCCGTTCCGCTATCTCTTGTAATATTTCGTTGTCCGTACTCATACCTTGGTTGTGTATATATGCTATTCTTCGTCAAAATTTTAACCCCGGGCTGCAAAAATAAGCTAAACCGCGAAGCTTTCCCCGCATGAGCAGGTGCGCGACGCGTTCGGGTTGTTAAAAACCAGGCCTTTGCCGTTGAGGCCGCCTGTGTAGTCCAGTTCTGTGCCGTAAAGGTACAGCAGGCTTTTGGTGTCTACTACTATTTTTACACCTTTATCTTCAAATACCTGGTCGTGCGGCTTTTCCTCGGTATCAAACTTCATCTGGTACTCAAGCCCCGAACAGCCGCCGCCCTTTACACCAACGCGTACGAAAGTACCGGGCACGTGGTTCTCATTCACCATCAGCTGATCTATATAAGTCTTCGCCTGTTCTGAAACGGTTATCATAAACGATTGTATTTAAATGAGTTATTGAATCAGTTCGGGAAGTTTTTCCGGATGATCTGATCGGGAATTTATTTCCAGTGCTGATTGAAATATGAAGCAAAGTTACGACATTTGTATTAAAACAAGTAGGAACTTGGAAAATTATAAGGCTCAAATATCCACCGCGGCAGACCGTTTTTTAACGCTGCTGAAAACCGGCGGCCCGCAGACGGCATCCGGTATGGCGAAGGAGTTGGGCATTACCGGCGAAGGCGCCCGGCTGCATCTTTTGAAGCTGCAGGAGGAGGGCCTGGTCGAAGCCGTAACCGAGCCTAAAGGAGTAGGGCGTCCGCAGCAAATATGGTCGCTCACCGAACGCGGCAACCGGCGTTTCCCCGATTCGCATTCTGATCTTACCGTTCAACTTATTAACACCATCGAAGAAGTATTGGGCCCCGACGCGCTCAATAATGTGATCGTGGCCCGCGAGCAGGCCATCAGCGACCGCTATTACGAAGCATTGTCGCTCATCGATAACCTGCCCGATAAACTCGCCCGCCTCGCGGAAATGCGTCACCGTGAAGGCTACCTGGCCGAATGGCGGAAAGACGGCGAAGCTTTTTTATTTATCGAACACCATTGCCCCATCTGTTCGGCTGCCAAAGTCTGCGGAAACATCTGCCAGGCCGAACTCAAAACCTTCCGCCGCATTTTCGGCGAACATGCCTCCGTCGATCGTATCGATCACCTCTTGTCCGGCGCTAAACGCTGTGTTTACAAGATCGTTCCTCTTTCTTAGCCATCTTTTTTCTCTCTTATCAGCCCCCGTTGTGTCACTCACTTCAGCGGCAACGCGTGCTTCCACTTTTCAATTTTCCCTTTCCGTCATTGCGAATGAAATGAAGCAATCTTCGTCGATAGTCTTTGCTCAGGAATAGCTGTCGGTGCCGGGCGTCAGATATCCAGGGTGTAAACCCTGTTCCGAAGTATTATCCACTTAACATCCTTGCACCATCCTTGCAACTGCCTAGGTTCATCCTAGGTTCAACCTACGTTCAACCTACGTTCAACCTACGTTCAGATACGAAACATTAACGAAGGATGAACGAAACATTAACGAAGGATGAACGAAGGGTCCGTAAAGGATCACTAAAGGATCATCGAACGATCACCGAAGCAAGCAGCTGCAATACTCACAGCATGCAGCAACTCTCCCAAACCATACACGAGATAGTCGCAAATAAATCAGCGGGAAGCCGCCACAGCCGTAGTCTGGTTAACAGTCGGTTAACATTTTATTTCGGGAGGAAGCAGCGAAAAAATCCGAATTTAACTCCCGGAAACGAGCAGAAATATTTCACAATAACAGATACACGAAATACTAAATCCAGATACTAAAATCTTTCTATCGTCTTGCCTTAACCGGTAAGGCGTTAGCCCCAGCTATGGTTTCAAAATCGCCATAGCGCTCATTAACCTGTAAAGAACACATAGTATATCACCATATTCCTGTAAACGATGACTCAATTTTACAAGCAATGTAAATTGAATGGATTTTTATTGCCCGGATTTTTGTTACTGTTGTTTGTTTTTAACCCTTTTAAACAAACGCTCGCAGAGGGTAGTAAGGAAATGAACGCCAATGGCGGCAGCCGGGCATTTATGTATAGCACCACGGTGCCCAACGCTACCAATATCTATCCTACACTTGGTACGGTAAAGGTATTTGTACGCCCCGGCGAAACGATTCACGTGGGTTCCAGTGCGCAGGGGATAGGCGGAGGATACATCGTACTTCGTGCACCTAACGGCACAACATATTCAACGCAAAACTATGGCGCTACGGGAAGAATAACGAACCGCTCACAGGAAGTGGCAGGGCCTTTTATTCTCTTGCTCAACCTCGGTGGTTACGCGTCGGCAACTTTCCCGGTAAGTAATACCCAGGGCGGTATCTGGGAAATCGACTTCCTGCCGCCTAACGCCAACAGTACTACGCAGCCGGCCGCTATCAGTGCATCCGGCAACTGGACGCAGCCTAACACCGCGTACATTGCGGCTTTCGACGTATCGGTAAGAAATACGGCTAACACAGGATGGGTTACCGGCCGTACTTACACTAATATTTTCACAGGTAGCCTTGGTAACTTTAACCAGCCTTTTAATGCGCTGTTCTATGCACTTACCCGCGACGGTTATCGTTACACGATCAATAACAACGGGCAAACCGGTTATGGCTTCTCCTTCTTCGTAAATAACAAGGGTGTACAAACCGCGGCAGGAGAGCCTTCGTACAAAAGCTTCAACGACCTTTCCGGCTTCAATATGCAGGATCCCCGCGAAGAGGATACGGAAACAGACTATACCGCTAAACTTTTCTTTAATGCGCCGGATGAAACAATGCCCACATCGGCCACCACGCGAACCGGCACCACCTGGCTGATTACGCAGCCGACCAGTCCCGTGGCGACCAACTATTCGTTCAGGGGGCGGAAGGTACGCAGAACGTGGCCGGTACAAACCCGACGGGCGGTTATATCGGGTTCTCGTCCAACGTTACCACCAACTATGCAGTAGATATCGATGTAAATAACAACGGGGTGTATTCCGACGCGGTAGACCGGCGACTTACCGGTACGGCGGTCGTCGGGGCCAATTCGGTGTTCTGGGATGGTTTGAATGGACAAGGTGTGAAAGTGACGACATCGGGAAGTACGACGGTCAACATGCGGGTGATATTATTCACGGGGGAGTTACACTTCCCCTTTATTGATGTGGAGAACAATGTAAACGGCATTGTTATCACCCGAACGAATGGCGGTAACCAGGGAAATATTGTGTATTGGGACGATACTAACATTACGTTTACAGGCACACCATCCAACCCGATTAAAACCACGATCGATGGTATCAGTAGCGCCACGAACGGCCATAGGTGGGGCTCCACGGCATACAGTTCATCCGACTTCGGTAATGAAGTTATTCTCGATACCTGGACGTACACCACCAGTGCACCGCTTACTTCTTCGGTAGCGATACAACTGCGCGAATCCGATCTTGAAACGGTGAGTGTAACGCCCAATGTGGCCGCATTGTGCGTGGGACAAACGGTTACTTACACTGTTACCATGCGCAACAACGGTCCCAGCGCGGTGACCGGTGCTACGGCACGAATGGTGTTTCCTGCTAACCTGACGGGATTAAGTTTTGGTACACCGGTTACGTCCGGTGCAACGGTCACGGCGTCCTCTACTACTGCCACGCAACTGAATGCGACCTTAAATATGAACAATGGTGGTACGGTAACGTTTACCATCACTGGTACCATATCCTCTTTACCTGCTGGCGGCAACCTCGCTGTAACGGCCAGTATTATGCGTCCTGCCGATTACACCGACCCGGATGCGACCAACCCTGACGCCGCTGCACCGACTGATCCGCAGTCGGAGTGTGACAGTGCGCCTTCGGGTGTAGGGTGTAACAATATCAAAATATCTACACTGGTCGTAAGCCCGGTGCCTACTACTTCGAACGCAGGAGCCGACCAGGCCTTATGTGCTGTTACGACCGCTACACTTGCGGGTAACACGCCTGCTGCCGGTACCGGCACCTGGACGCAGGTAAGCGGTCCGAATACGGCCACGATCACCACGCCTGGCGCCAGTAACACCACCGTTACCGGACTGGTAGCAGGTACCTATAATTTCCGCTGGACTATTGCCAGCGGTGTATGTACCGTGAGTGCCGACGATGTGGCGATTACCGTACTGCCGGCGCTGGCGAACAATACCGTTACAGCACCGGCGACCACCACCTTCTGTGCGTCGGGCGATCCGGCTGTGATTACAGGGTCTACGCCTACAGGTGGCACGGGTGTTTATGGTTACCAGTGGCAGAGCTCCACCGACAATGTAACGTTTACAAATATCAGCGGTGCTACAGGCACTTCCTATGACCCACCGGCGATTTCGGCCACCACTTATTTCCGCCGGCAGGTAACTTCCGGAGGCTGTAGTACGCCGTCCAGCAGCAACGTAATTATGATTACGGTGCAGGCGGCAATCTCCAATAACACCATCACCGCACCTGCAACCGCCGTATTCTGCGGCTCTGGTAATGCGGACGTTATCGCAGGAACTACCCCGTCAGGCGGCAATAATACATTTGCCTATCAGTGGCAGAGTAGTCTCGATAACAGCACCTGGAGTAATATCAGCGGTGCGATCGCGCAAACATATGATCCGCCGCCTGCTGCCGCAACGGTGTATTACAGGCGGCTGGTCACTTCCGGAGCCTGTACCACGGCCGGCATCAGTAACGTGGTCACCATTTCGGTGAATGCCGCGCTCACAGCCGGCACGGTGGCCGGGAATCAAACCTTCTGTGTGAGCGGTGATCCGGCTGCCTTTACACAATCGGCTGCTCCCAACGGTGGGAATAGTGTGTACACTTATCAATGGCAGATATCTACAACCAGCGCTACAAGCGGTTTCTCAAATATAACCGGGGCAACGGGCGCTACTTATGATGCGCCGTCTGTTTCAGCCACCACCTACTATCGCAGGGTGGTAAGTTCTGAAGGTTGTACGGATGCTGTTAGTAATACGATTACGGTAACGGTTACGCCGGCGCTGACGGCCGGTACGGTTGCAGCTTCGCAGGCATTTTGTGCCAGTGGTGATCCGGCCGTATTCACGCAAACGGCGGCACCTACGGGGGGCAACGGCGTTTATTCGTACCAGTGGCAAAGCTCAACAACGAGTGCTACTACTGGTTTTGCAGATATTACCGGTGCTACCTCCGCTACTTATGATGCGCCATCTATCTCTACGACCACTTACTATCGCCGCATCGTTCGTTCCGACGCCTGTGCGGATGCCATCAGTAACGTGCTGACGGTGACCATCAATCCGGCCATTGGAAATAATACCATATCGGCCAACCAGACGATTTGCGCAGGTAGTACTCCGGCAGCCCTCACCGGGTCTGTGCCGGCCGGCGGTAGTGGCAGCTTTACTTATCGCTGGGAGAGCAGCACAACAGGTAGCGCAAACTTTACGACGGCAGCTGGTACTGCCACCGCGCAGAACTACGCGCCAGGCGCGATTTCGCAGAATACGATCTTCAGAAGGATCGTAAGTTCCGGCGCCTGCGGCGAAGTAGCCAGCAATATCGTACAGATCAACGTTACGGCCGCACCAACAACGGCCAATGCCGGCGCGGACCAGGGACCTCTCAACGCTACGGCCGTTACACTGGCAGGCAATGCGCCTACAGTCGGTAACGGCACCTGGACGCAGGTATCAGGCCCCAATACCGCCAATATTCAAAATCCGACACAACCAGGTACCAGCGTAAGCGGACTGGTGGCGGGTAACTATGTATTCCGCTGGACGATCAGCAATGCACCTTGTACCGCCTCTTCCGATGATGTAACCATCACGGTGAACGCGGCGCCAGTAGCACAAAATGACGCCTCAACCACGAATGAAGATACACAGGTAACGATTAACGTAGCAGCGAACGACAGCGATGCAGACGGTACTTTGCAGGCTGGCAGCGTAGTCATCGTTACCCAACCTGCAAACGGTACCTTAACCGTGAATGCCAACAACACTGTGATCTATATTCCGGCTGCCAACTACAATGGCACTGATAACTTCAGCTACACCATTAAAGATAATCTTGGTACGGTATCGAATGTGGCTACCGTAACGCTTACGATCATACCTGTGAACGACGTACCTGTTGCAGGCGACGATAAGATCAACGCGCTGCAGGACCAGGTGTTGAACCTTCCGCCACCCGGACTGCTGGCCAACGACTTCGATGCGGATGGCGAGCAGTTGTCGGCCAGCGTGGTATCGTTCCCCGCCAATGGCACGCTGGTGATCAATTCCGATGGGTCACTTACCTACACACCAAGAGCGGGATATGTCGGGCAGGATGTGTTTTCCTATAAAGTATGCGACGCATCCAACACCTGCGATACCGGAACCGTTACCATCGATGTAGGTAATGTGAACGATGTGCCGGTAGCGAACGCCGACACATACACCGTGGCGGAAGATAATGTACTTACCGTGGCCGCAGCCGGGGTGCTCACCAACGATACCGATGCAGATGGCGATCAGCTGGCAGCGGCGCTGGTAACTGGTCCCACGAAAGGTACTTTAACACTAAACACGAATGGTTCCTTTGTATATACACCGAACGCCAATGCGAACGGTCCGGATAACTTTACCTACAACGCCTGCGATGCGAGCGGCGCCTGTTCCACCGCGACTGTCACCATCAATGTGACCGCCGTGAACGACAAGCCGCTGGCGATCGACGATGCCTACAATACCAATGAGGACGTGGCGCTCACGGTTCCAGCACCTGGTCTGCTCACCAATGATACCGATCCCGATAACGACCCGCTGACAGCCAACGTGATTGTGCAGCCGCTAAATGGCAGCGTAACGCTGAACGCGGCAGGCAATTTCGTCTACACGCCGAACGCCAACTACAATGGTATCGACAACTTTACTTATCGCATCTGCGACAATGGCACGCCACAATTATGCGACACAGGTGTGGTAACGATCACCGTATCTCCGGTGAATGATACTGTAATTGTAGCAGCCGATAATTACACCACTGCGGAGGATGTTCCGTTGAGCGTAGGCGCGCCCGGCGTGCTGTCAAACGACACCGATCCGGATGGAGATCCGCTTACGGCCACTGTGGTTACGCAGCCTGCCCGTGGCACACTGGCGTTCAATGCCAACGGTTCATTTATATATACACCGAATGCTAATTTCAACGGCAATGATAGCTATACCTATCGTGCCTGCGACGCTTCCGGCGCCTGCCGCGTGGCTACGGTCAATCTTATGGTGACTGCCGTAAACGACAAACCGCTGGCCGTGGACGATAGTTATACACTCAATGAGGATGTACCCCTGACGATCGGGATCCCGGGCATACTGGGTAATGATACTGATGCCGACGGCGACGCACTGAGCGCGGCAGTAGTGGCCGGTCCGGTAAACGGAACGCTGACACTGAATGCCAATGGCAGCTTCACCTACACGCCAAACGCTAACTTCAATGGCACCGACCAGTTCACTTACAGGTTATGCGATAACGGTACGCCGCAGCTATGCGATACCGGGCTTGTAACGTTTACCATTAACCCGGTGAACGACGTGCCGGTGGCAACGGACGACACCTATACTATTGCGGAAGATGGTGTGTTGACGGTAACTGCCCCGGGTGTGTTGGGTAATGACAGCGACGTGGATGGAAACACCTTAACGGCTGCCGTTTTAGTTGGGCCGCTGCATGGCACACTAACAATGAACAGTAATGGCGGCTTTGTATATACACCTGCCGCCAACTATAATGGTCCCGATTCGTACACCTATCGCGTTTGCGATAACAGCGGCGCCTGTGATACCGGCGCTGTCAGCATCACCGTGACCGCTGTGAATGACCGTCCAACAGCAGCAGCGGATGCTTACACCATTGCAGAAGACAATACGCTCAACGTAGCAACTCCGGGTGTGTTGTTCAACGACCGTGATGCAGATGGAGATGCGTTAACCGTAACCCTTGTATCTACCACACCGAATGGCACGCTCACGCTGAACGCAAACGGCAGCTTCAACTTTGTGCCGGCTGCAAATTTCAACGGCGTAACCAGCTTCCGTTACAGCGTATGTGACGGTGGCAACCTTTGCGATACGACAACCGCGACCATTACCGTTACTGCCGTCAACGACGCGCCGGTGGCGGGCAATGATACCTATACATTAACCGAAGATGTGCCTTTGTCCATAGCTGCGCCCGGCTTGTTAGCGAACGATACCGATGCGGATGGAGATGCGCTTACAGCTACCATTGCTACCAATCCGGTACATGGTACCGTAACTGTTAATAGTAACGGCAGCTTTGTTTATACACCGGCCGCCAACTACAATGGGGCCGACACCTTTACCTACCGCGTTTGTGATCCATCCGGCGCCTGTGTAACCGGCAGGGTAGCACTCACGGTGGCTGCGGCCAACGATGCGCCCGAAGCAGGCAATGATGCATACACCGTGCAGGAAGACGCGACCCTCACCATCAGCGGTACAGGTGTACTCTTTAACGATGTAGACCTGGATAATGACCCGCTCACCGCTGTGGTGGTACGTCAGCCAGCGCATGGTACACTTACCCTGAATGCCGCAGGTAATTTCACTTACACACCTGCGCCTAACTACAATGGCACCGATACCTTCACTTACCGGGCCTGTGATAACGGCACCCCGTCGCTGTGCGATACGGGCGTGGTGGTGATCACAGTCACACCCGTATCTGATCCGCCGGTAGCGGGCGATGACAATTATACTGTGGCCGAAGATCTGCCATTGACCATCGCCGCTCCCGGGCTGCTGGCCAACGATGTTGATCCTGACCAGGGGCAAACATTGAGCGCCAGCGTGTTTACGCCTCCGGTTAACGGCACCATCACTATTGATGCCAACGGCAGCTTTGTATACACGCCAAGAGCGAATTTCAACGGTATTGACCGGTTCGTGTACCGTGTATGCGATAACGGTGCGCCTTCACTTTGTGATACCGCTACCGTGACCATTACCGTTACGGCCGTAAACGATGCGCCGGTAACCGCCAGCGATAACTATTCGGTAGACGAAGATGCGGTGCTGACCGTTCCGGGACCAGGTGTGTTACTGAACGATGTGGAAGTGGATGGAGAGGCGATGACGGCGGCATTGCAGGTACAGGCGGCGCATGGTGTGGTGACCGTATCAGCCAATGGTGGGTTTATTTACACCCCTAACGCCGACTTTAATGGTATCGATAGCTTTACCTATCGTGCATGTGATCCTTCCAATAATTGTTCGCCCGGCGTGGTGCGCATCGTCGTAAACAATACAAATGATGCACCGGTAGCTGTGAACGATACGCTCAACGCAGTAGAAGACGTTCCGCTGACGATCGCCGCACCAGGTTTGTTAGGCAACGATACCGACCGGGATGGAGATGTGCTGATAGCCAGCATTAATACCCAGCCGGTAAAAGGCGCCGTGGTGCTGAACAACAATGGTAGCTTCACCTATACGCCCGATGCAGACGCCAATGGCGTGGATACGTTCCGGTACAATGTATGTGATCCCGGCGGAGCCTGCGCCATCGGGCTGGTCGTGATTAATATCACACCGGTGAACGATACGGTTCAGGCCAGGGACGATGAATACAATACCCCGGAAGATGTGCCGCTGAATGTGGCAGCACCGGGCGTACTGAGCAACGATGTAGACCGGGAAAATGATCCGCTGACGGTTTCCCTCATCGGTAGCATTCCTGCTACGAAGGGTACGCTGGTGCTTAATCCTGATGGGTCGTTCCAGTTTACACCGACGACGGATACTACCGGTACAATTACCATTCGTTATAGCGTTTGCGAGGCCAACGGGGCCTGCGATACGGCGACCATCATCATCAATGTAGGGGAAACCAATGATCCGCCGGTAGCAGTAGATGATAACAGGCCAGAGTACGCAATAGGAGAGGATAGCACTTTAACGATCCCTGCCGCTATTGGCGTACTGGCCAATGATACCGATCCGGATAATACCACGCTTTCTGCAACTATAGCAACGCCGCCGGCGAATGGTACGCTTACGCTGAACGCAGACGGATCATTCGTATACATTCCAAATCTCAACTTCAACGGCACTGACCAGTTTACGTATAATGTATGTGATGCCAACAACGCCTGCGATGCGGGTACGGTTACCATTACTGTAAGGCCGGTGAATGATGCGCCGGTAGCTGCTTCTGATAGTGTTACCACTGCAGAGGATACGCCTGTAAGCGGACAGATTACCGCTGCATTGGACGTCGATAACGATGCGGTTACTTACACGACCCTGGTATCGCCGGCCTTTGGTGCGTTTACCATCAATGCCACAGGTGGTTACACGTATACACCTAACGCCGACTTCAGCGGATCCGACCAGTTGGTATACATCGTGTGCGATAATGGAAACCCGTCGCTTTGCGACACCGGCAGGCTGAATATTACCGTCACGCCGGTGAACGACATTCCTGTTGCAAACAACGACTTATACACGGTTAACGAAGACAATACGCTTACCGTAGCCTCTACGGGCGGCGTGCTGAATAATGATTTCGACCGGGATGCAGAGCCCATGGTGGCATCGCTCGACGTGCCACCTGCGCGTGGACAGGTAACGCTGGACAGAAACGGTGGTTTTGTATACACCCCGCAATTGAATTTTAATGGTCTGGATAGCTTCACCTACCGCGCCTGCGACGTAAGTAACGCCTGCGGTGTAGCGAAAGCGTACATCAACGTATTGCCGGTTAACGATGCGCCGGTAGCTGTTGCAGATACGTTCTATCGTGCAGAAGATACGACGATCACCTTCCCGCCAAGCGTGGTGTTGATCAACGATATTGATGTAGATGGGGATGTGCTTTCAGGCTACCCGATCGGTTCCCTGAGCAACGGCACCTTCGTATCAAACCCTGATGGTACGTACACATATACGCCGGCGCCGAATTTCAACGGCATCGATTACATTGACTATGTGGTATGCGATAACGGTAACCCATCGCTCTGCGACACCGGCAATATCGTACTCATCATCGTGCCGAGGAACGACCCACCCGTTGCATTGGGCGACACTTACACGCTGGCAGAAGATGGCTTCCTGGAAGTGGATGCGGCTAACGGCGTACTTGCCAACGATACCGATCCGGACGGAGAGGCGCTGGCGTCTGTGCTGGTAACTACTGCCAACGGTACAGTATTACTGAATACCAACGGCTCATTCTCTTACAGGCCTAATCCTAACTTTAATGGTGTAGATACGTTTGTATACCGTGCCTGTGATATATCTGACGCCTGCGACACGGCTGTAGTGAGGATCACGGTAACGCCCGTGAACGACCGGCCGGTTGCTGTAGATGACGTATTCACCCGTTCAGAAGATACGGTGATCACTTTCGGTCCGGGCGTGGTGCTGGCTAATGATTTTGATCCGGATGGAGATGTATTGACGGGCACGCCGCTGGGTCAGCTTACAAAAGGCACCTTCACCACCAATCCTGACGGCACATACACGTACACACCGGCGCGGAACTTTAACGGCACCGATAGTATTTACTACGTCGTGTGCGATCCTGCAGGACTGTGCGATACTGGCCTGATCAGGTTAATTATCACCCCGGTGAACGACGCGCCTGTCGCCAGCCCGATCTATTATTCAGTAACAGAAGATCAGCCGCTGACCGAACCTGCGCCGGGTATTATCGGAGACGACAAAGATCCCGATGGCGAAGACATTGTGGCCGGACTGGTAGCCGGTCCGATCCATGGCACGCTCACCCTCAATGCGGATGGAAGCTTTAGCTATGTGCCTGACCGGGACTTTAATGGCAGGGATAGCGTGATTTTCTCGCTTTGTGACATACAGGCTGCGTGCGATACCGCCATCGCTTACTTTGATGTGCTGCCGGTGAATGATCCGCCGGTGGTTGCTGGTATTACCTTCAACGCAACGGAAGATACACCGCTCACAGTGGCAGCTCCTGGTGTACTTGGTAATAGTTCAGACCCTGATGGTGATCCGCTGACGGCCACCCTCATAGACGGTCCGCAATCGGGCACACTGGTATTGAATCCAGACGGAAGCTTCACTTATACTCCGAATGCGAATTATAATGGACAGGATGCGTTTACGGTTAACATTTGCGACAATGGCACGCCACAATCCTGCGGACAAATCACTGTTGTACTCAATATTGCCGCCGTGGACGATGTGCCTGTTGCGGTGAGCGATTCACTCACTATCGCTGAGGACAACGTACTGAACGTACCTGCTCCGGGCATTCTGGCAAACGATATTAACCGCGACGATGATCCGGTTACGGCAAGCATTGTAACCACCACTACCCGCGGGCAGTTGTCGCTGGACGGAGGTGGCAACCTGCAGTACACACCTGCCCTGAACTTCAATGGTCTCGACAGCGCCGTGTACCAGCTGTGTAAAGCCAACGGCCTTTGCGATACCGCGAAGATATACATCACCGTAACAGCCGTAAACGATGCGCCAATCGCCGTAAATGACCTCTTTGTGCGGGCTGAGGATACCGTGATCACCTTCCCGCCGAGCGTGGCGCTGATCAACGATATCGATCCCGACGGCGATGTACTTAACGGCAGACCGATTGGCAGTCTCACCAAAGGTAGCTTTACCGCTAATCCTGACGGCACCTACACCTACCGTCCGCTGCCGAACTTCAATGGAGTAGACAGCATCCAGTACGAAGTATGCGATCCGGGTGGCCTTTGCGATACCGGCCTTATCCGCCTGATCATCGAACCGAGGAACGACGCGCCGGTAGCGGGAGATGATAATTACAGTACGAATGAAGACATAGCCCTTAGTGTGCCTGCTCCGGGTGTACTGGCCAATGACGTGGATGTGGATGAAAATGACGCACTGAACGTCACCATTCTCCGTAACCCATCGCACGGCACCCTGCGTGTAAATAGCGATAACTCCTTCCTGTATACCCCTGCGCCCAATTACTTTGGCGTGGATACCTTCTGGTACGTGGTATACGACGCTGCTGGTTTGCGCGATACCGGTACCGTGCTCATTACCGTTAATACCGTAAACGACGCGCCAGTCGCAGTAGATAACGTATACACCCTCGACGAGCGCAGTTCCGTGTCCGACAACATTCTCGCCAACGATAGCGATCCCGATAATGATCCGTTGACTGCGAGTGTGGTGACTGGTCCGGCCAATGGTGTGTTCACCCTTAACCCGAACGGCACCTTTACTTATACGCCGAACGTACCATTCATTGGTATCGACCAGGTCGTATACGCCGTTTGTGATACCGGCAATCTCTGCGATACCGCTATCGTCACCTTCAACGTTCAAAACGTTAATGACAAGCCCCTGGCTGTAGACGATAATGTGACGGCCCGCGAAGACAGCCTGGTGACCGGCAACGTCCTCACCAACGACTCCGATCCTGATGGCGACGCACTAACCGCCACCCTGGTAACAGCGCCCGTAAATGGAGCCGTAGTGTTGAATGCCGATGGCAGCTTCACCTACACCCCGAACGCGAACTACAACGGTCCGGATAGCCTCGTGTACCGCATTTGCGACAATGGAGGCCCCGTATTGTGCGACACCGCGGTAGTGCGCTTTACTGTAGTTAATGTAAACGATAAACCAGTAGCCATAGATGATACGCTGACCGTTACAGAAGATACCCCTGCAACCGGCAACGTACTGACGAATGATACTGATCTGGATGGTGATGCATTGACTGCATCTTTAGTGACCGCGCCGGTAAATGGGTCGGTCGTGCTTAATGCTGACGGCAGCTTTACTTATACGCCGAATGCTAATTACAATGGTTTGGATAGCTTGGTATATGCGGTTTGTGATAACGGCACGCCGGTAATCTGCGATACGGCGGTGGTGCGGTTTACGGTGACTGCTGTGAATGACAAACCATCGGCTGTGGACGATGCGGTTACTGTTGTTGAGGATACTCCTGCGACGGGTAATGTGTTGACGAATGATGCTGATCTTGATGGGGATGGGTTGAGTGCATCTTTGGTGACTGCGCCGGTGAATGGATCGGTTGTGCTGAATGCTAACGGTAGCTTCACGTATACACCGAATGCGAATTATAATGGATTGGATAGCCTGGTGTATGCGGTCTGTGATAACGGAACGCCGGTGATCTGCGATACGGCTATTGTGCGGTTTACGGTGACTGCTGTGAACGACAAGCCGCTGGCCGTAGACGATGCGGTTACTGTTGTTGAGGATACTCCTGCAACGGGTAATGTGTTGACGAATGATGCTGATCCTGATGGGGATGCGTTGACGGCTTCTTTGGTGACTGCACCGGCTAATGGATCGGTTGTGCTGAATGCTGACGGTAGCTTCACGTATACACCGAATGCGAATTATAATGGATTGGATAGCCTGGTGTATGCGGTCTGTGATAACGGAACGCCGGTGATCTGCGATACGGCGATTGTGCGGTTTACGATGACTGCTGTGAACGACAAGCCGCTGGCCGTAGACGATGCGGTTACTGTCGTTGAGGATACTCCTGCAACGGGTAATGTGTTGACGAATGATGCTGATCCTGATGGGGATGCGTTGACGGCTTCTTTGGTGACTGCACCGGTGAATGGTAGCGTGGTACTGAATGCTGACGGCAGCTTTACGTATATACCGAATGCGAATTATAACGGAGCTGACAGTCTTGTATATGCCGTTTGCGATAATGGTACGCCTGTGATCTGTGATACGGCGGTGGTGCGGTTTACAGTAACCGCTGTAAACGACAAGCCGTTGGCTGTGGACGATGCGGTGACTGTGGTAGAGGATACCCCAGCCACTGGCAATGTGCTGACGAACGACTCTGATCTGGATGGTGATGCATTGACTGCGTCTTTAGTGACCGCGCCGGTTAACGGGTCGGTGGTGCTTAATGCTGACGGCAGCTTTACTTATACGCCGAACGCGAATTATAACGGAGCTGACAGTCTTGTATACGCCGTTTGCGACAATGGTACGCCAGTGATCTGTGATACGGCGGTGGTGCGGTTCACGGTAACGGCTGTAAACGACAAGCCATCGGCTGTGGACGATGCGGTTACTGTTGTTGAGGATACTCCTGCGACGGGTAATGTGTTGACGAATGATGCTGATCTTGATGGGGATGCATTGACGGCTTCTTTGGTGACTGCACCGGCTAATGGATCGGTTGTGCTGAATGCCGACGGCAGCTTCACGTACACACCGAACGCTAACTACAATGGAGCCGACAGCCTGGTATACGCGGTTTGCGACAACGGAACACCGGTAATCTGCGACACTGCGATAGTGCGCTTCACCGTAACAGCCGTAAACGACAAGCCGCTGGCCGTAGACGATGCTGTAACGGTAGTAGAGGATACTCCAACCACAGGCAATGTGTTAACGAATGACTCCGACATAGACGGAAACACCCTCACCGCAACACTGGTGACACCACCGGTAAACGGCACTGTCGTTCTGAACGCTGACGGCAGCTTCACGTACACACCGAACGCTAACTACAATGGAGCCGACAGCCTGGTATACGCGGTTTGCGACAACGGAACACCGGTAATCTGCGACACTGCGATAGTGCGCTTCACCGTAACAGCCGTAAACGACAAGCCGCTGGCCGTAGACGATGCTGTAACGGTAGTAGAGGATACTCCAACCACAGGCAATGTGTTAACGAATGACTCCGACATAGACGGAAACACCCTCACCGCAACACTGGTGACACCACCAGTGAACGGCACTGTCGTTCTGAACGCTGACGGCAGCTTCACGTACACACCAAACGCAAACTACAACGGAGCCGACAGCCTGGTATACGCCGTTTGCGACAACGGTACGCCGGTGATCTGCGACACTGCGATAGTGCGCTTCACCGTAACAGCTGTAAACGACAAGCCGCTGGCCGTAGACGATGCCGTAACGGTAGTAGAGGATACTCCAACGACAGGCAACGTGTTAACGAACGACTCCGACATAGACGGAAACACCCTCACCGCAACACTGGTGACACCACCAGTGAACGGCAGTGTAGTTCTGAATGCCGACGGCAGCTTCACGTACACACCAAACGCGAACTACAATGGAGCCGACAGCCTGGTGTACGCCGTTTGCGACAATGGAACGCCGGTAATCTGCGACACTGCGATAGTGCGCTTCACCGTAACAGCCGTAAACGACAAACCGCTGGCCGTAGACGATGCTGTAACGGTAGTAGAGGATACTCCAACCACAGGCAACGTTTTAACGAACGACTCCGACATTGACGGAAACACCCTCACCGCAACACTGGTAACACCACCGGTGAATGGCACTGTCGTACTGAACGCTGACGGTAGCTTCACGTACACACCGAACGCTAACTACAACGGAGCCGACAGCCTGGTATACGCGGTTTGCGACAACGGAACACCGGTAATCTGCGACACTGCGATAGTGCGCTTCACCGTAACAGCCGTAAACGACAAACCGCTGGCCGTAGACGATGCTGTAACGGTAGTAGAGGATACTCCAACCACAGGCAACGTTTTAACGAACGACTCCGACATTGACGGAAACACCCTCACCGCAACACTGGTAACACCACCGGTGAATGGCACTGTCGTACTGAACGCTGACGGTAGCTTCACGTACACACCGAACGCTAACTACAACGGAGCCGACAGCCTGGTATACGCGGTTTGCGACAACGGAACACCGGTAATCTGCGACACTGCGATAGTGCGCTTCACCGTAACAGCCGTAAACGACAAGCCGCTGGCCTTAGACGATGCTGTAACGGTAGTAGAGGATACTCCAACCACAGGCAATGTGTTAACGAATGACTCCGACATAGACGGAAACAACCTCACCGCAACACTGGTGACACCACCGGTGAACGGCACTGTCGTACTGAATGCTGACGGCAGCTTCACGTACACACCAAACGCGAACTACAACGGAGCCGACAGCCTGGTATACGCAGTTTGCGACAACGGAACGCCGGTGATCTGCGACACTGCGATTGTACGCTTCACTGTAACGGCTGTGAACGACAAGCCACTGGCCGTAGATGATACGGTGTTGGTGACGGAAGATGTGCTGGCATCTGGAAATGTGCTGACTAACGATACGGACGTAGAAGGCGGTACGCTGACGGCCACGTTGATCAATGGTGGCGCAAACGGAACGATTGGATTTAACCCGGATGGCAGCTTTACTTATTTGCCGAACGCAAACTATAACGGCCCGGATAGCCTGGTATACCTGGTATGCGACAACGGTACGCCATCGCAGTGTGACACAGGCATTGTACGCTTTATCGTAAGTGCAGTGAATGACGCACCGGTTGCAGTGGCGGATACGATTACAGTAACAGAGGATATGCCGGCTACAGGCAATGTGCTGGCCAATGATATCGATGTGGAAGGAGGCACGCTTACGGCTACTTTGGTGACAGCGCCCGTTAATGGTACGGTGGTGTTGAACGGCGATGGTAGCTTCACTTATACGCCAAATGCAAACTATAATGGTGCAGATAGCCTGGTGTACAGTGTTTGTGACAATGGTACGCCGGTGCAGTGTGCTACAGGTGTAGTGCGCTTCTTCGTAGCGGCTGTAAACGATAAACCAGTCGCAGTGAATGATACGGTGCTGGTGACAGAAGATGTACTGGCATCCGGTAATGTGCTGACTAATGATACGGACGTAGAGGGCGGTACGCTCACGGCTACGCTGATCAATGGCGGGGCGCACGGTACGATAGGATTTAATCCTGACGGCAGCTTTACTTATCTGCCAAATGCAAATTATAACGGCCCGGATAGCCTGGTGTACCTGGTTTGTGACAATGGTACGCCATCTCAGTGTGATACAGGCATCGTGCGGTTTATCGTAGGTGCGGTAGATGATGCGCCAATCGCGGTGGCTGATACGATCAATGTAACGGAAGATCAGCCGGCGACTGGTAATGTGCTGGCGAACGACATCGATCCGGACGGCGGACCGCTGAACGCAACGGTGGTGACCAATCCTGCGCATGGTACGCTGGTGCTTAACCCGAATGGAACGTTTACTTATACGCCTGCGTTGAATTACAATGGGGTAGATAGTTTCAGATATCTTGTTTGCGACAACTCAACGCCTGCATTGTGCGATACGGGTGTGGTCCGCTTCTCCTTTACTGCCGTGCCGGATGCGCCGGTGGCAGTGAGGGATACCGTGGCTGTAACAGAAGATCAGCCGGCGAATGCGAATGTGTTGACGAACGATTACGATCCTGATGGGGATGTGATCTCATCTACTATTATTACCGGTCCGAAACATGGTACGGCGACGCTGAGCCTTACAGGCAACCTGGTATATACGCCTGCGGCGGACTTCAACGGTATAGACAGTATTACTTATGAGATTTGTGATCCTACCAGCCGTTGTAGCCGTGCAGTAGTAATATTCGATGTGGAGGCAGATAATGATGCACCGGTAGCACAGGATGATACGGTGACGACAACGGAAGATGTGCCGGTGACAGGCAATGTACTTACGAATGATACGGATCCTGAAGGAAATACGTTAACGGCTTCGCTGGTACTTGCACCGGAGAGCGGTACGGTGGTATTGAATGCCGATGGCAGCTTTACTTATACGTCTGCTGCAGACTTCTTCGGTACAGATAGCCTTGTATACCAGGTTTGTGATAATGGTACGCCATCGCTTTGCGATACGGCTGTGCTTAAGTTTACGGTAACTTCTGTAAATGATGCTCCTGTCGCATTGCCAGATACGTTATACTCGAACGGCGGTGCGATTGCTGGCAGTGTAGTCGATAATGATGTGGATCCTGAAGGAGATGATATGTCGACTTCAATGGTAACAGCACCGGTAAATGGTACGGTGGTACTGAATGCGGACGGTAGTATTGTTTACACGCCGAATCCTGGCTTCCAGGGCCGCGACAGCCTGCTGTATGCGGTGTGTGATAATGGTTCGCCAAGTGCCTGCGATACGGCGAAGGTGATGGTATTTGTGGCGAACCAGGCACCGGTTGCGGTGAATGATACGGTGCAGGTATTGGTGCCAGCTGCCGCGACGTTCAATGTGCTTACGAACGACAGCGATCCAAATGGTGACGCATTGACGGTAACGCTACTGAATGCGCCATCCAGCGGTACGCTGCAGTCTAACGGTAACGGCAGCTACACGTACACCGCAGATAATAGCTTTGTAGGAACGGTAACTATCACCTACCAGGTGTGCGACAATGCCACGCCTGCAGCCTGTGATACGGCGACGATCTTCCTGGTAGTGGTAAACCAGCGGCCGGTGGCGAATGACGATACGTTACGTACGGTCGGCTCACAGATGGTAACGGGTAACTTGCTCACGAACGATACGGACGCAAATGGTAATTCGATCCTGAACGCCACGGTAGTGAAACAACCAACCAATGGTCAGATCGTGATCAACGGTCTGGGTAGCGCCACCTATATGCCGAACGCCGGTTTTGCAGGAATTGATACGGCGATCTACGCAGTGTGCGACAATGGAACGCCGGCGCTTTGTGATACTGCATACGTATTCATCATCGTAGGACAAGGTAACAGATCGCCCATCGCGATGGATGATGCAGTCAATGTAAATAACCTGCAACCGGCCAATGCGAATGTGCTGGCGAATGACAACGATCCGGATGGCAACAACCTCACGGCTTCACTGGTAACGGCACCTGTGAATGGTACGGTGGTATTGAATGCAGATGGCAGTCTTACTTATACCGCCAACGCTGGCTTCACCGGAACGGATGTACTCGTGTACCAGGTATGCGACAATGGCACACCTTCATTCTGCGATACGGCCAGCGTGACCTTCACGGTGGTAAGCGGTAACCGTGCACCGGTTGCGATGAGGGATACCATCGGCGTAAACAACCTACAGCCTGCTACTGGTAACGTACTGAACAACGATACGGATCCGGATGGTAATAACCTCACCGCGTCGCTGGTAACGGCTCCGTTAAATGGTACGGTAGTACTGAACGCAAACGGCAGCCTTACTTACACTGCGAACGCAAACTTCACAGGTACAGACACACTTGTGTACCAGGTATGTGACAATGGTACGCCATCGCTCTGCGATACCGCTAGTGTGACCTTCACAGTAGTTCAGGGTAACCGGGCACCGATCGCAAACAACGATACGATGAATGTAAACAACCTCGTTCCGGCTACGGGCAACGTGTTAACGAACGACAGCGATCCGGATGGAGGTACATTAACGCCGTCTGTCGTAACCGCACCTGCAAACGGTACACTGGTATTAAATAACGACGGCACGTTCACCTACACTGCGAATGCAGGTTACACCGGCAACGATTTCGCAGACTACAGGGTTTGCGACAACGGTACGCCGCAACGCTGCGATACAGCCAGGATGGTGTTCAGGGTGATACAGGGTAACCTGCCGCCTGAAGCCAATAATGATACGGTACGGACGAACAACCTGACGCCGGCTACGGGCAATGTTTTAACGAACGACAGGGACCCTGAGAATAGTACGATGACTGTCACCATATTGACCGCACCAGCTAATGGCAGCGTGACGCTCAATAGCGATGGTAGCTTCACTTACATACCAGCCACGGGCTTCACCGGTACCGAGTTTATGGACTACCGCGTGTGTGATGCCGGCGTTCCGCAACGTTGCGATACGGCCAGGGTAGTGTTTGTGGTTGGCCAGGGTAACCGGGCTCCGTTAGCGGTGGATGATACGGCCCGCACAGTTAGTCCACAGCCGGTGACAGGCAACGCGCTTGCCAACGACAGCGATGCGGATGGTAATACGCTGACGGGCAGTCTCATTACACAACCTGCCAATGGTACGATCAACTTCAGTGCGAATGGAACGTTTACGTATACACCGAATACTGGTTTCGTAGGAACTGATGCGGTGGATTACAGGGTGTGTGACAACGGTACACCGCAACGTTGTGATACGGGCCGTATTACGTTCATCGTAGCGCCTAACCTGCCGCCAGTTGCTATAGACGATACGCTGCGGGTAACAGGGCCAACACCAGTGAATGGTAATGTACTCACCAACGACTCCGATCCGAACGGAAGGCCTGGGCTCACCAGCAGCCTGGTAACAGGACCGCGCAATGGTACGCTGGTAATCAATGCGAACGGTAGTGTGACTTACACTGCGGATGCCGGCTACTATGGCCTCGACAGCGCTACGTACAGGATCTGCGACAATGGCTCGCCGGCGCTTTGCGATGAAGGTAAGATCGTCTTTGTGATCTCCGACATCACCCGTGCGATGATAGGCGCTTCCAAAGCGGTATCTGAACCGATACTGCTGCCGGATGGTTCTTACCAGTTCACCTTCACGTTCGTCGTGCGAAACATGGGTAATACGGCATTAGGCAATATTTCACTGAATGATGACCTCACCAATGTGTTCCCGGCACCAATGGACGCGAGAGTCGTGGCAGTAACGGCGACAGGCAACCTGGTGGCAAACGCGCAGTACAACGGTCGCGGTAATATCAACCTACTGGCTGCTTCCAGCGCACTGGCACCTGGTGTGACGGATAGCGTGAAGCTGGATATGAAGGTGTTCCCGAATGGCCGCTTCGGTACGTTCAACAACCGTGCTACGGCCGGTGGTACCGCTTCAGGCGGGGCAACGGTAACGGACCTGACTACGGTAGGACTTAACCCGGATACCAACAACGACGGCATGCCGGATGAAAATGAGGTAACGCCGGTTGGTTTGCCAGAGATCAAGATCCGCATACCGGAAGGCTTCTCGCCGAACGGTGACGGTAAGAACGACTTCTTTGTACTGCAGGGTGTAGGCACCGACCGCATCGCGCTGGAAGTATATAACCGTTGGGGTAACGTAGTATACCGCAGCGATAGTTACCAGAACAACTGGAATGGTAAGTGTAACACGGGCATCCGCTATGGCGAAGATGTGCCGGACGGTACTTACTACTACATCGTCAGGAACCTGACTACGGGAGAAAAATTTGTTAGTTACATCACAATAATGCGTTAATCCGATGAAAAAGCTGTTATTGTTAAAAGGGATGTTGCTGCTGGCTTTGGCCGGACAGGCGCAGCAGGATGCAATGTATACACAATATATGTTCAACACCATGGCGATCAACCCCGGTTATGCGGGCAGCCGTGGTAACCTGAGCGCTACAGCGATGTATCGCCGGCAATGGATAGGTGTGGAGGGGGCGCCCGAAACACAAACAGTGTCGCTCGACATGGCCACGCGCGACCGGAAAATAGGGTTGGGGCTGCAAGCCTTTAACGACAAAATAGGCATCACGAAGTCCACGGGATTTTATATGACGTACGCCTATCGCATCAACTTTAAAGATGATGTAAGTTCATTAGGGATCGGCTTGCAGGGCGGGTTTACGAACTTTCGCGCGAACCTCGCCAAGGTAGATCTGATCGATCAGAACGGCGATCCGGCGTTCATGCAAAACGTGAATGCCATGATGCCCAGTTTCGGGGCGGGATTGTACTACAATAACGATCGCTTTTACGCCGGCTTTTCGATTCCCAACATCGTGCGCACGTATCTGCGTAAGGAGCAGTACTTGTACCAGACAGATGTGGTGGCGCATCGTTTCATGCACTTGTTTTTCATGACGGGTTATGTGTTTGACCTGGGAGAGGATTATAAGCTGAAGCCGTCATTACTGGTGAAAGCGGTGAGTGGCGCGCCGATAGAGGCTGACATCAATGCGAATCTCTGGATAAAAGATATCGTATCTGTAGGCGCCTCGTACCGCACCGGCGACGCGATAGCCGGGTTGCTGGAATTGCAGCTGGGCAGCCAGTTCAGGCTGGGTTATGCATATGATCACAGCATCTCAAAACTGGTAAAGTATAACCAGGGCACACATGAAATTATGTTACGTTTTGAATTCGGATGGGAGCGGGGCGAGATCCTTTCACCTAGGTATTTTTAAAGTATGAAGAGCTGTACACAACTGTTTTTGTTGATCCTGCTGTTGGTGGCCCATGCCGCCACGGCCCAGAAAGAGGTGGAGAAAGCAGACCGCGAATACGTGGCCCTGCGTTATCGTAATGCCATTCCCATTTACCTGCGTGCGCTGGAAAAAGACTCATCCGATGCGGAGGTGGTAACGAAGCTGGCAGACTGCCTGTACAAAATCAGGGACTATCCCAATGCGCTATACTGGTACGCTAAAGCGGTAAAGATGGATCCCTCGAATACGCGACTCGCGTTGCCGTACGCGCAATTACTGGCCGCTAACTCCGAATACGGAAAGGCGGCAATCTGGTACGAAAAACACCTCGACGAAGCCGGCAGCGACGAAACTGCCAGGAACTTCCTGGATACGTACATGCACCTTGACCGCTTCATGGACTCGAGCCGCTGGGACATTCGTTTCCTAAACATCAATACGGGGTACGATGAGTTTAGCCCGTCCTGGTTCGATGGCGGACTAATATTCGTGAGCAACCGCCCGCGTACGGTGGTGAGCAAAAATACCTTTGAATGGGATCGCACACCGTTCCTCAGTTTGTACCAGGTAGCTGATACGAGCATCGTGAAAACGGTAGACCCGCCCGCCGCACCGCATATCGATATGGATAAATACCAGGGAGTGTACCGGCCCACGCCTAACGATAGCCGCCGCGTATCGGCCCCGGCAGCGGAACTACGACTTCCCATGGAGTTGCCGCCCGTGCCGAAGGAAAGTGTTGTGTTGTTCAACAAACAGCTGGAATCCCGCTTCCATGAGGGGCCGGTAAGCTTTAACAGTCGCGGTGATACGATCTTTATGAGCCGCAACAACGTTTTCAAAGGCAAGTCTGGCAAAGATAAAAAGGGTGTGAACCGCCTGAAGATCTACTCCGCCATATTCCGTTACGGGGACTGGAAAGACTTTACGGAGTTTCCATACAATAGCGATGAATACTCCGTCGGCCACCCGGCCTTAACCGCGGATGGCGACTTTTTGTACTTCGTATCCGATATGCCCGGGGGCCGCGGTGGCAGCGACATCTGGTATTGCCGTAAAATGAGTAATGGCTGGTCGGCCCCGGTGAACGCGGGCCCGGCGATCAATACCAAAGGCAATGAAATGTTTCCTTACATCAGCAAGGATGGCACCCTTTATTTTTCTTCCGACGGAAAGGGTGGCCTGGGCGGACTGGACATCTTCCTCATTCGCCTGCAGGACGATTTGCCCGCCGGTAAGGCGGCTAACCTCGGTTATCCCGTTAATTCCTCGCGGGACGATTTCGGTGTGCTGCTGAACAAAGATGGTTACACTGGTTACTTTAGTTCTAACCGATGTGGTAGCGACGATCTTTATTACTTCCGGTTCGTTGGTCCCGGTTATCCTTCGGGGATCGTTACGCCTGTAACACAAGTTGCAAGGTGATAGTAAAGTAAAAGCTGAAGTGAGTGACACAACGGCGGCTGAGAGGAGTGGTTGAAGCTCGTCCCGAAAAAAATTAACCCAACGCTGGTCCGTCTGGCTGGATGTTAGACTGGTGGCCGGATTGAAGTGTTTTTAAAGCGATGTAAATGTCCTGCGCGATCGCGCGGCCTTCCGGTGAAGAAATGGCCGGCTCAAATTGAATACCTGTGTCTTTTTCTACGAGTGTAAGGTCGTTTGGGATGAAGTCCTGGAACAGTTTGGACGTATCATTATGTAGGATGTGATACGCCTTCCAGCCATCTAACGTTTTCTCCTCCACAGTAAGCTGGTATAACTTGCCATTGATCCGCGCAGGGAACTGGTGAATTACTGACATACCCTTCCGTGTTTTAGTGAATTTATCGTGCAACTTTGGGGCCAAACGCGGCAGTAACCAGCCTCAGATATTACACTGGGAAAGTTTGCAGTGCTGAAAATGAGCGCATTGTGGATCGTAAACTGCCGTCAACAGCGGGTTTAGGCGTTATGGCCGGCCGGGCTCAAGGTTATTTGCGCGTCCGTCGCTATTTCGTTATCTTTACCGTATTGAGCGAATATATTAACAAATACGACTATTTTGAATTTTACAGAATTTGGTTTTGATGACAGGTTGCTGGATGGCATTGATGCTATGCGCTACGAAAAGGCAACCCCTATACAGGAAGAAGTAATACCCCCCATTATTGAAGGCCGGGACATTATGGCCTGCGCACAGACCGGCACCGGTAAAACTGCTGCTTTCCTGCTTCCCGTTATGCATAAGCTGCTGACGGAACCGCATCACGCACAAAAGATCAACTCCATGGTAATTGTACCTACGCGCGAGTTGGCGGTGCAAATATCACAAACACTAGAGGGTATCTCATACTTTACTAATATCAGTTCTATCGCCGTTTATGGTGGTGGCAGCGGTGCTAACTTTGCTATCGAAAAGAAGGCACTGTCTTCGGGCGTTGATATGGTGATTTGTACGCCTGGCCGTATGATCGCCCACCTCAACATGGGGTATGTGAAGATGGATGAACTGCGTTACCTCGTGTTAGACGAGGCCGACCGCATGCTGGACATGGGCTTTCACGACGATATCGTAAAGATCATTTCCTACCTGCCGAAGGAGCGCCAGAATCTGCTGTTTTCCGCTACCATGCCGGATAAAATGCGTAAGCTCGCCATGTCGATCCTGCGCAACCCGGTAGAAGTCAATATCGCAATCAGCAAGCCACCGGAGAAGATCCGCCAGGAAGCTTTCGTGGTGTTCGAAGAGCAGAAAGCCCCGTTGATCAAAGACATTTTGCGTCAGCGCGACTTTAACAGTGTGGTGGTGTTTTGCTCCCGCAAACAAAACGTAAAACAACTGTGCGCGGAGTTAAAACGCGCGAAACTTTCCGTAGAACAGATCCATTCCGACCTGGAGCAGGAAACCCGCGAGCAGGTGCTGATGGACTTCCGCAGTCATCGTTTGAAAATACTGGTGGCTACAGACATCCTGAGCCGCGGTATC
This sequence comes from Chitinophaga horti, assembly GCF_022867795.2. Lineage (NCBI taxonomy): Bacteria > Pseudomonadati > Bacteroidota > Chitinophagia > Chitinophagales > Chitinophagaceae > Chitinophaga > Chitinophaga horti. The sequence goes on from NZ_CP107006.1 coordinate 1,464,651, forward strand.
GATATTGAAGATATTGACCTGGTGATCAATTACGACGTACCGAACGACGGTGAGGATTACGTACACCGTATCGGTCGTACGGCCCGCGCGGCCGCTGAGGGTACGGCTTACACGTTCATCAGTCCGAAAGAGCAGAACAAGTTTCGCCGGATCGAGCAGCTGATAGGCCGTGAGGTAACCAAGGCGCAAGTGGAAGAAAAGTTTGGCCCTACGCCTGCTTACCAGCCTGGTGGCGGCGGTGGTGGTAAACGCAGGCCCGGCGGCGGTGGCCAGAAGGGGGTGGGCATCGCTCAGGTGGTCCGCGTCCTCCACGTCCGCAAGGCGAAGGTCAGCGTGGCCCTCGTCCGCAAGGACAGCCGCATAATAATGGTCCACGTCCTCAACGTCCGCCACGTCCGCAGGGTGAAGGCCAAAACGGCGAATCACGTCCGCAGGGGGAAGGTGGTAAACGTAAGTTCCATCCAAAACGCCGCGGTGGCGACGGAGAGCGCACGGCTGGCCAGGAAGGCAACCAGGAGCAGAAGCAGGCCCAATAGCCTTTATCATATTGTAATCGGAATGCCGGTACCACTCAGTGGTGCCGGCATTTTTGTTTTGATTTGTACGCCGGCTTTTACCTATCCTTCAGCCGCCGTTGTGTCACTCCCTTCAGCGGCAGCATCCCTTTCGTCATGACGAATAAAGCAACGGCATCCTTATACGAAGGCGGCTCGCTTCAGTCCATCCGCAATGACCATCCATCGGTACTGTAAGTTTTTCCATCAGGGCGCAACTAATACAGTAACTTTTAGCCGATATGGAATTTGAACAACTGCTTGGGGCTCACCAGGGCATCATTCACAAGGTTTGCCGCCTTTACCGCGATAGCCGGGAAGATCGGGAGGACCTGTACCAGGAGATCGCGTACCAGCTTTGGAAGTCATACCCCGCTTACCGGGGCGAGGCCGGGCATAGTACCTGGGTGTATCGCATTGCCCTTAATACTGCCATAGCCGCCTTCCGCCGCAGGCGGCCGGATGTCCGGTACCCCGGCGAGATGCCGGAAAAGCAGGCAGAGGGCGCCGATGAGGAACAGGAGTACCGCCTCCAGTTGTTCTGGCAGGCCCTGCGCCAGCTGCCTGATGGGGAAAAGGCATTGATGGTGCTTTACCTGGAGGACCTGAATTACCGCGAAATTGCGGAGGTGACCGGCATCTCTGAAAACCATGTGGGCGTAAAGCTCAATCGCATCCGCACAAAATTGAAACAACTTCTAAAACAATAAAAAATGGACGAACTGAAATCCGCCTGGAATGAGGCAAACAAAAATATGTCGCCAGCTACTGCCACCTGGGAACCACGTGAACAAAAAGTAACGCGACAGATCAAACGCCAGCTGATAATTGAAAGCATCGCCTGGACTGCACTGCTATTGGTATTCCGTGATATCTTCGATGGTGATGAGAAGCCGCTTTACCTGAACGTAATATTAGCGTCGGCAGTGCTGTTCATGCTGGCGCACAATGTATCTGGGTTGCTGGCGGCGCGCAACCTTATTAATGGTACCGACTTAAAGGCTTCGTTGCACCGTTATGTACGGCGGTTACAGGTGTTTGGCGCCGTGGCCGTACTGGGTAGGGCGTTAGGTGTGGCAGCGTTGTTGTGGTTCTTTTGTGCCGGCATGACTTTTAACGCTACGAAGTATTGGCTGCTGGCAGGCGCACTGGTGGTAATCGGTGTGCAACTCTTTCTGCTGGGGCGCTTGTGGGCTGCGCGGGTCACCAGGATCCGGGCGGCGTTATCAGACCTTCAGTAGTAAGCATGGTGAGCCCAAGAGGCGAGCTGGGCAAAAACTTAACATTGGGATGCGCGGGAGGAGTGTTATTTTTATATTATCAAATTGTAAACAATAGCGAGATATGCCAGATAAGAAAGAAACCCGCAAAAAAATAACCTCTTTGCTCGAGAATGCATTAGCAAGCTTTAAGGAAGAACTGGGAGAAAAGAAATTCGCCAAACGTATCGAGAAGGCCGCCAAGCTGATTAGCGAAGGGCTGGAAGATGACAAATCGCCTAAAACAGAAAAGGCACCCAAAGCAGAAAAATTAAAAAAAGAAAAGCCCGCCAAAGCTGAAAAGCCAGCGATAGCGAAAGTGGCCGCTAAAAAAGCTGCTGCGCCTAAGGCTAAAGCCAAAGCAAAAGTGGCGAAGAAGGCGGCTGCGAAGAAAAGTGCGAAAGCCGCCACTAAATAAAGCGGCTTAAGACAGCCGCCCAACTACATCGAGCAACTCCTCAGAAAGGGCTTTATTGACCTTTGTGAGGTGTTCGCGGCTGCAGTCGATGTATCCCATCTCAAAAAACTGCTCCCAGGTAAGGTCAGCATCTTCGCCGCCCAGCGTACCGCCATCTTCGAATGTGACGGTCACATGGTCGCCGGTAGCTTCCAGTTCGAATTTGCCCCTGTTGTTGTAAAGGTAACGTACCAGCTCACTGTCGATCAGAAAGCTGATCGCCTGGCGTGGGCCGAGCGGATATAACCGATCAAACAACATGTAGCAGATAAATGCTTCCGGTAACTGCAATTGAGCCGCCACGCTGCGGCATACCGCATTAAAATCAACCCCGCCTTTCTGGTTACTGTCAAAGATAAGTGTGTCTGTGCCTGATGAAATGCTGGTCATAATTCGTCGATTGATGGCTCTCGGATGCTTGGAAAAGATAGAATACCTTAACAAATTAGAATAAATCTGTCAGCATTTAGTTAACGGGATGTTATTATAACATAATCGTTTACGAGTGCTGATTGGCTGATATACTGCATTTATCCAGAAATAACCGTACCAGGCTGATCGATGTTTGCTGCAGGGCCGACCGTCCGCGGGTAATTGGCTCGGTGCTGATATGCTTCAGTAGCTTCTTTTCGGCTTCGTCGATGAGGCACGGACCCACATTCAGAAAGGTGCCCATGGTTTGTCCGGCAACTTCCACTTCCTTCCTGATACCAGGGTAGTTTTCAAACAGCTTTTGCCATACAATCCACGATGGGTCTACCTGTACGAACTGGTAGCGGCCAGGCTCCAATGTAATTTCATAGTTGATATTGCGCAGGTATAACAGGGAGGCTTCGCCTTCTCTGAAATGGTTCGTTTGGCCGTCCAGCACCAGTTGCATATTGTTTTCGAGCATATAGTGGAAAGAGGTGGAGGGAACATCGGGGTAAAACTCGAATTGTGTAATCTGCTCTACAGTAAGGTTAAAATGCCAGTACACAAGATTCACCAGGCTTACCCGCTGGATCAGCAGTTTACCGAAAGGAACAGGGGGGAGGTAGGCCTGTGCGTTGGGTATCAGGTCCGCGTGATACAGTTCCCGTTGTTGCGGGTCTCTTAGCTGGTATAGGTGCTGAAGCTTATTACATTGTCGTATCCTGAAATTCATGAAACGGAGGAAGCTTGATGTGATGTTAGTGATGTCTTAAGCAATGCGGGGGTTAAAACAGTAATGAATGCACTCTGCAATATTAGGCTACAGGGCTGCATTATTGCAGCATTTTAACCGCAGTGTTAATATTGCAGCAACAATTCCTTAACCTTTCGATAACGTTATTCATTGGGGGCTTCGGCGCACATCGACTAATCTTGCACTCAAATTTTAACAGCTAGATATGCGCAAGATTTTTACGCTCGTACTGATGGTATTCTCCTGCATCGGTGCCTATGCACAAAGTGGCCTGTTAACCGGTTCGGTTATCGACAAGGGTCAAAACCTGTCCCTCCCTGGTGCTACTTTAAAACTTACACCTGGTAACCAATACACGATCTCTAACCAGTTTGGCAAGTTCGAGTTTTTAAAGGTGCCTGTAGGCAGTTACACACTGACGGTGACTTACATGGGTTACCAGACTGCTACGCAATCGGTAACAGTTGAAGAGAACAAAGCTACCACCGTTAAAATGCAGCTCGAAAGCGGCGGCGTTTCCGGTAAAGAAGTGGTGGTAATGGGCGACCGTCTGCGTGGCCAGGCCAAAGCATTGAACCAGCAAAAGAACAAGCCGAATATCAGCAACATCGTATCTGCCGACCAGATCGGCCGCTTCCCGGATGCGAACATTGGCGATGCGATCAAACGTATTCCCGGTGTAACCATGCAGAACGACCAGGGCGAAGCGCGTAACATCATCATCCGCGGCCTGGCCCCGGAACTGAATTCCGTTACGCTTAACGGCGACCGCATCCCTTCTGCCGAAGGTGATAACCGTCGTGTGCAGATGGACCTGATCCCTTCCGACATGGTGCAGACCATCGAGGTGAATAAGACTTTAACACCTGATATGGATGCCGACGCGATCGGTGGTTCCGTAAACCTGGTAACCCGTGCTGCGCCTACCGGTCCTCGTGTTTCAGCTACACTTTCCGGAGGTTACAATCCTATCCGCGAAAAGGCGCTTTACACCGGTTCCCTGGTACTGGGCAACCGTTTCATGAAAAATAAACTGGGTGCTGTATTAAGCGCATCTTACAATAACAATGATTACGGTTCTGACGATATGGAAGCTACCTGGGCGAAGGATGATGCAGGTAATGTTTATGTAGAAGAATCAGAGATCCGTACGTACAATGTTCAGCGTATACGTCGCAGTGCATCAGTAGCATTGGACTACCAGTTCAACGCCCGTAACGTAATTTTTGCCAATGCTATGTATAACTGGCGCGACGACCGTGAAAACCGTTTCCGCGTTAGCTATAAAGATATCGAGCCTGCTTATGATGGCAACGATAACATTACCGGCTACACTGGTTCCGTTGTTCGTGAATCTAAAGGTGGTATCGAAAACAACCGTAACAAAGGCCGCAGGCTGGAAGATCAGCGCGTGCAGAACTACTCCCTGCGCGGTGAACACCTGCTGGGTAGCAAAGTAAACCTGGATTGGGGTGCATCCTTCTCCACCGCGAGTGAGGATCGTCCGAACGAGCGTTACATTGAATATGAACTGGAAGATCAGGCGATCAACCTGGATCTTGCTAATCCGAAGTTTCCGATGGCGAGCGCTCCAGGAGCCACTAATCCCGATTTTTCCCTGGCCGCTATTTCCGAAAACCACGACCACACCCGTGAGAATGAGTTGGGCCTGCGGTTGAACTTCCGCGTACCTTTAAGCATCGTGCCTGGTCAGAAAGGTCGCCTGCGTTTCGGTACCCGCGTTCGTCTGAAAGACAAGAAACGTGATAACAACTTCTTTGAATATGAGCCACTGAGCGAACTGGATGCTTTCGGCAGCCCATCTACCTCTTTCACTATTGATGGTAATTACGAGCCGGGATCCAAATATGCTAACCGTGGTGCTTTCATTAAGAAGGAATACCTGGGTGGCCTGCAGTTGAAGAACACCAGCCTGTTTGAGCAAAAAGACAAGGCTGACGAGTATCTCGCTATCAACTTTAAAGCAAAAGAAACCATCACAGCCGGTTACCTGCGTTTCGACCAGGACCTGACCAGCCAGCTGTCTATGATCGCCGGTGTGCGTTTCGAGAATACCAGCATCGATTATACTGGTAACGTGGTGGAAAATGAAGAAGACCTGGCCGGAGAGCGCAGTATCTCTAACAGCTACCTGAACATCCTGCCGAACCTGAGCTTTAAATACAATGTAAGCAACGATTTCATCCTCCGCGCTGCCGTTACTACTTCTATTGCCCGCCCGAATTACTACGACCTCGCACCGTACGTGAGCACTGTGGCTGACGATGAGGAGTTGTCTGCCGGTAACCCGAACCTGAAAGCCGCTTACGCCTGGAACTTCGATGTGATGGGTGAATACTACTTTAAATCAGTAGGTATCCTTTCTGGTGGTGTGTTTTACAAAAACATCAAAGACTTCATTTACGTATACCGCGATCAGCAGTATAACACTGCAAAATACGCGGCTGATTATCCAGATCTGACCAACCCGATCCCTGCTGGAGACAACTGGGTGTACAAACAATCCCGCAACGGCGATAACGTGAAAGTTTACGGTTTCGAAGTAGCGCTGCAACGCCAGCTCGACTTCCTGCCAGGTGCGTTGAAAGGTTTGGGAATGTATGCGAACTATACTTACACTAAATCTAAAGCAGACGGTATTTACAATGCTGATGGCGACAAACGTACCGATGTAATGCTGCCTGGTACTGCACCGCACATGTTTAACGTATCTCTGTCTTTCGAGAACAAACGTTTCACGGCGCGTGTTTCCGGCAACTACACAGCAGCTTACCTGGATGAACTGGGAGGTGATGACTTCAGCGACCGTTTCTACGACAAACAATTTTTCCTCGATGCCAACGCATCTTACAAAATTGCGAACCACTGGCGTATTTTCGCTGAAGCGAACAACCTGACTAACCAGTCGTTACGTTATTACCAGGGTATTTCTTCCCGCACTATGCAGGACGAATACTACCGTCCCCGTTACAATTTCGGGGTGAAGTTTGACTTATAATCTGTGAATGAATGTTTAGAAAGAAATTAACGCACGCAGCCTGCCTCGCCGTTCTGGCGCTGGCGGCCTGCGGCGAAAAAAAGCTACCGGTACATGCAGACGCTATCAAGCCGATAGCAGTAACGGAAGAAACAAAGTTTGATACTGATGATCCTGCGATCTGGATCAATAAAGCTGATACAGCGCATAGCCTGATCGTAGGGACCGATAAAGATACCAACGGCGGTTTATACACCTTTGACCTGGACGGTAAAATCCAGAAGAGCGTGCCGTTGAAACGTCCGAACAACGTAGACCTCACTTATGGTTTTATGTTGAATGGCGTGCCCGTAGACATCGCGGTCGTAACGGAAAGAGAAGCGAATAAGATCCGCATCTTCAGCCTGCCCGACCTGCGTCCGCTCGACAATGGTGGTATCCCCGTTTTTGAGGGCGAAACAGAACGCGATCCGATGGGTATTGCCTTGTATAACCGTCCGGCCGATTCGGCGATATTTGCCATCGTCGGCCGCAAATCCGGTCCTGCGCAGGGTTACCTGTGGCAATATCGTTTGGAAGATGCGGGCAATGGTACCATCAAAGCGACCGTGGTACGCAAGTTTGGGCATACAGTGGTAAAAAAGAGATTGAAGCGATTGCGGTGGATAACCAGATGGGGTACGTGTACTATTCTGATGAAACAGTGGGCGTGCGTAAATATTCCGCTAATCCGGGTAACGAGCAGGAGCTGGGCATGTTCGCTAAAACAGGCTTTGCGTCTGACCATGAGGGCATTTCTATTTACCCGACTGGCGATAGCACCGGGTACGTACTGGTGTCAAATCAACAGAACAATACATTTGAAGTGTTTAGCCGAGAGGGTAGCAACACCTTCCTGGCCACCGTACCCGTATCCACCGACGAAAGCGACGGATCGGATGTAACGGCCGTGCCGCTGGGTGCGAAGTACCCGAAAGGACTGTTCGTGGCGATGAGTAACGGCAAAGTTTTTCACTACTACGATTGGCGCGATATTCAGCAAAAGATAGACGCAGCTAAGAAATAACAGCAAGGGGCAGGGGCGAAAGCTTCTGCCTTTTTTTATTGATGTTTCCCCAGAAGCAGGTAAAACATATAATCCGTCATCGGCGCATCGTGAAGGCCCGCCTGGTGGCCCATAGATGTTAGCTGCCCCCGATGATACATGCTGTGCATGAGCGTGTGCATTAATAATTCCGCCCGTGGCCTGGCTGGTGTCATGCCATAAGATTCTGTAAAGTTACAGGGTTCGTAAAGGGTTTCTTCGTCCAGCGACTGCACATATTCATTTAACACCTCCGCTTGTTCCAATACACCGTCGTACAATTCTTCCAGCGAGCCGTTGAACGTTTGTTGAATATTGACACATTCCCTGCCGGCGGCCATCCAGGAGAACCAGTGCGCTTCTGTGGCCCAGATGTGTAACAGCGTGCTGCGGAGACTATAAAAACTCGAGGCCAGTTCCGCCTCAATAATGCTGGCGGGCTTGCGCTTCAGCCAATTGATCAGTCGATGCGTAGCCCATTGATTGAAGGCCGCATAATCCCTTATTAAGCTGCCAGCGCTTATGGAAGGGCCGGCTTGTACAAGTTGTAACATGATCTACCAATTTATGATACAAAGAAAAAACCGGTTAGTGACAGCAGTATGTCAGGAGTCTAAAATAAATTAGTTTGATGTATTTGCTAAAAAAATTAGTAATTTAGTAATCGTATGTCAGACAGAATTAGTGAGAAACTGCAAATATTGGCGGATGCTGCGAAATACGATGTATCGTGCTCATCCAGCGGAAGTAAGCGTAAGAACGATAATAAGGGCCTGGGGGATGCGTATGGCAGTGGGATTTGCCACACCTATACCGAAGACGGCCGTTGTGTATCGCTGCTGAAAATCTTGTTGACCAACTTCTGCATTTATGATTGCGCCTACTGTGTAACGCGGAAAAGTAATGATATCAAACGCGTCGCTTTTACGGTCCAGGAAGTCGTAGATCTTACCATTAATTTTTACCGGCGAAATTATATAGAGGGATTGTTCCTGAGTTCCGGCATTTTCAAAAATGCTGATTATACGATGGAGCGGCTTGTACTGGTGGCAAAGAAGCTGCGCACCGAGCATAAGTTTAATGGGTATATTCACCTGAAGTCGATACCCGGTGCCAGCGATGAGCTGATGCACGAGGCCGGGTTATATGCTGACAGGCTGAGTGTAAATATAGAGATACCGACGGAGCAGGGTTTAAAACTCCTGGCGCCTGATAAAGACCGGAAGGATATGATAAAACCGATGCATTACCTCAAAGGCGCGATAGAGCAGTCGGAGTCGGAGCGGCAGACCTTAAGGCACGCGCCATTATTTGCACCTGCCGGACAGAGTACCCAGATGATCATTGGGGCCACAGGCGAGTCGGACAAAGATATTATGTACACCGCTCACCAGTTCTATAAAGGCTTTAGCTTGAAACGTGTGTATTACTCCGGCTACGTGCCTGTGAGTTCCGACAGCAGGCTGCCAGGCATGCAAAGCAGGGTGCCGCTGGTGAGGGAAAACAGGTTGTACCAGACCGACTGGCTGATGCGTTTTTACGGCTTTCATATCAGGGAGATTTTGAATGACGAGCATCCGCAGCTGGAAACGGACATTGATCCTAAATTGAGTTGGGCCTTACGGAACATGCAAACCTTTCCCGTGGATATTAATAAAGATGACCTGCAATTGATACTGCGTGTACCCGGTATTGGTGTGCAGTCGGCTCGAAAGATCGTAGCTGCCCGTAAGTTCGGGAAGCTGGATTGGGAGCAGTTGAAGAAAATAGGCGTGGCGATTAACAGGGCGCGGTATTTCATTACCTGTGCGGGCGGGCAGTTTCATCGGGACAGGCCGCACGAGCAGATCAGGCAGTTTATTTTGAATGAGTCGAAGAGTAAATTTCACCGGGGCGTACAACAAGGGAGTTTGTTTTAATGGAAACGATATTAGTGTATGATGGCAGCTGGCCGGGTTTACTTACGGCCGTGTTCGAGGCGTATGCAAATACTTGGGTGGCGGGCATCCGTGCGCTGGACAGGCTCTCGCAGCAGGACGTGTTTGCCAGCCAGATGGAAGTGCCCACCGACCTGGAAAAGGCCGCACGCGTTTGGAAAGGCCTGCATGGCAAAGTGCCTGCTGATGCCTGCAGACAGTTGTATTGCGCTTATCTCTCCGAATTGCCGGGTATAGAAATGGTCATTCTGTCCTGTGCGCGTTTCTACTTCTCCGGTGCAAAGGATCCTCATTTAGCTTATGGCAAGAGTGACGTGCTGCGCATCACCCAGGTAGCCAAATCGGTTGACCGGGAGCGGCATAGGATGAAAGCCTTTGTGCGATTTCAGCGCACCGGTGATGATCTGTATTATGCCGCCGTAGAACCAGATTTTAACGTATTGCCCTTGATTGCCGACCACTTTCAGCATCGGTACGCCGATCAGCGTTGGCTGATCTATGATTTTAAGCGAGGGTATGGCATTTACTATAACCTGCAAACCGTGGAAGAAGTGATGTTTGATGGCGGAGGGCCGGATGCTTCGGATGCCTTGCACGAGGGTGAACAGTTGTACCAGGATTTGTGGAAGGAGTATTTTCAGCGTGTCAATATTAGCGAGCGTAAGAATACGAAGCTGCATTTGAGACATGTGCCAAAGCGGTATTGGCGGTTGCTGACGGAGAAGTGGTAATAGTATATTTTGGACGTGTTGCCATGCGACGCAGGCGTCGGTTGTTGCCGCGTGATGTCGGTGTTGGTTAACAACGGAGTGGTAATAGCGGCTTATTGTGGCATGTGCTAACAGGCTCTAAGGGCGGCAGTGATTGGGAGCGCTCCTGAGTTAATTGAAGTGTATACCACCAGGTGAGTTGACAAAATAACGTTCATATCAAAAACTATATCTAATTTTCGCCTGATTTTAGTTATTGATGACGTTTATAACAGGAGAGGAGATGACCATTCAAACGCCCGTACTCAGAAGCGTTAACGTAGTGCGCTACGTGACGCCGCTACGCGAAGGCGGCTCGCTTCCCGCCATTGTGGAAGCAGACGACGGCTTTTTATATGTTTTGAAATTCAGGGGTGCCGGCCAGGGTCTAAAGGCGCTGGTAGCCGACCTGATAGGAGGCGAACTTGCCCGCGCCCTGGGTTTTAAAGTGCCCGAAATCGTATTTGCTAATCTTGACAGTTCATTTGGCCGTACCGAGCCAGACGAAGAGATACAGGACCTGCTGCGTGCGAGCGAAGGAACGAATCTGGCGTTGCATTACCTCTCAGGTGCTATTACTTATGAACCTGCGGTGATGCGGGTAGACGATCGCCTGTCCTCACAGATCGTATGGCTGGATTGCCTCATCACCAACGTAGACCGCACCCCTCGTAATACCAATATGCTCAGCTGGAATCGTGAGTTATGGCTCATCGATCATGGCGCTTCCTTATACTTCCATCACTCCTGGGATAACTGGGAGGAACAGGCACGCCGTCCGTTCGTGCAGGTGAAAGACCATGTGCTGCTGCCATGGGCCAGTCAGTTGCCGGAGGTGGATGCTGAATTTAAAGCGAAGCTCACGCCTGAACTTGTAAACAACATTGTGGCGATGGTGCCTGACGAATGGCTTACCGGTTATGGCATAGATGCTTCGCCCGCCGAGCGGCGTGAGGTGTATGCGAACTTCCTGCTGACACGTATCAATTCTTCCGAAATCTTTGTAAACGAAGCCCAAAATGCAAGAAAAGCACTTATTTGAGTACGCCGTGATTCGCGTTGTACCAAGGGTGGAACGTGAAGAATTTATTAATGCCGGCATCATCGTTTTCTGTAAAAAACAAAAGTACCTGAAAGCCAGGTTAACACTCAACGACAGTCGCCTGAAGGCCCTGTGCGCCGACACTGACTGCGCTGAAATAAAAGAATACCTTTCTGTGATCGAGAACGTATGCCTTGGCAATCCGGCTACGGGCGGCCCCATCGCCCGGCTCGACATGCCCACCCGTTTCCGCTGGCTGACCGCGACGCGCAGTACGGTGGTGCAGTCGTCGAAAGTGCATCCCGGGTTGACGGATGATCTGGATGCGACGCTGGAGAAGTTGCATGGGGAGTTGGTGGTGTAAGGGGAACGGATAAGAGGCTGTTGCGTCGGCTGCATGCTGATGGTTGCGCAAAGGCGGGCGGTGATAGCATGCAGATGGATTGTAAGGCGCAGATGCGAATCTGTTGCGCGGCTGCATGTTGGCGGTTGGACAAAGGCGGGTAGCGGTGGTATGCAGATAGATTGTAAGGCCTACAGATTAAGCGTCTGTTGATCGCGCGTGAAACGAAGGCAGGTAATGTGCCCTCGCAGCAATATCGCTAATTTGGCAGTTTATCGGATTTTAGTTACTTTAATTACATGACTCCGTAGCTCAGTTGGTAGAGCAACAGACTCTTAATCTGTGGGCCCAGGGTTCGACCCCCTGCGGGGTCACGAAGGAAGCACACCGCGGTGTGCTTTTTTTGTTTTATGATGGTCACACAAGTAAATCGAAACGCCCGCTGTGTTAAATTATAGCAACACCCTCCACCTTTTCTCTCAATAATTGTATTTTCGGTAAACTATCAGTTAAAATACAGGGCATGAGAAAAGAGAAAAATTTTAAACTGAAAGCAGCGGATATTATCGATCTGATCCCTCCCATGGGCGGCTGTGTGGCTACTGACCGAATTACTGTAGACGGTTTGCGCATTACACGCATGTACCGCGAAGCGCCTACCGATGAAAGCGATAGCGGCTGGCAGTTTTACTCCGGTACCGAAACGCAGGAGTACGTCGATGATGCCAACAACTGGTCGATTTACAGCGTTAATACTATCGCCAATTATGATAAGGCCATCATTCCTTACCTCCACTTCCCGGTAGGCACCGACCTCGAACGGGTACCCGGCTCCGATAAGTTCGACATCTTCTGCGGATAGCTCATGGCCAAACAGGAGCATATACCGGTTCATTCCATTACTCAGACTTCCGAGTACGGACTGGAGATCACCCGAAGCGACAGCCAGGGCTTTCTCGAGGCACGTGATCCGTTCGTTGCTCACCGTGACGAGCATTATATTTTCGCTTTGCAGGAAACGGGTAGTACGCAGTTTATCATCGACTTCGAAGAGGTGGCGGTGGAGGGATCCTGTATTTTTTGTGTACTGCCAGGCCAGGTGCATAAGCTGCTGCATTCGCACGATGCGATAGGTTGGTTCATAGCAGCCGACCTTTCCTGGGTGAATGCTGCCAATCGTGCGGTGTTAGAATCGCAGGTAACAAAGCTGGCGCCATTGCCGGTGCAGGGTGAAGACGCTCGTATTCTCAGCGATGCCCTGCGCCTGTTCTCCAACGTTTACCAACATCAAGGTCGCACGCCGCACGCCATGCAGGTGTTACACAGTCTTGCCGACGCCTGGATGGGTATGTTTGCATCGGTCTATCTCACTCATGAAAACAGCACAGCCAGCGGCGAATCGCGCATGCGCAGTATCACCCGGTCGTTCAGGCAACTGCTGTCCCGCGATTATAAAATGGTGAAAAGTCCGGCAGCCTATGCATCATCGCTGAATCTGTCGCCGGCGTACCTGAACGAAGCGGTGAAAGCCGTAACAGGCTTCCCCGTCAGTTATTGGATTCATCGGGAGATTATGCTCGAAGCACGCCGCATGTTATATTACACCGACAGTCACATCAAAGAAATCGCCTACGCCCTGGGTTATGAAGACCAGGCCTACTTCACCCGCCTTTTTACAAGGGTAACCGGCATGCCTCCGCAACAGTTCCGGAAATTATACCGCGAATAGTCCAAAGATTACATCCTTTTATGCATTCTCCCGCCGGGCGGGTTGTTGTTGTTTTGCAGTATGAATCTTGTTAAAAAAGCAGCGACAACGCTCATTGAGAGCGCCTGGGGAAAAACAGGAAGGGTATTGTCAGTCAAAAGCTGGGAACCGGCTACGTTTTTCGAGTTGGAGGTGCATTTCCCTGAAATGTCCATGGAGCGATGGGCCGTGGTACAGCATCTGAAAGTAAAGGTTGCCAGCGGAATATATCGTGATTATACCCCTGCCCGCTGGGATGCCGATCGTAAAATTTGTACTTTGTATGTAGATGCGGTGCATGATGGCCCCGGTAGCCGGTGGGTGCAGGGCCTGCGGGCGGGCGATGAAATCACTTATGTAGGCCCGGGCTCGGCGCAGCATCGTCCGGAGAAGGTAACTCAGTACGCACTGGGCGATCTTAGTAGCCTGGGACACTTCCTGGCCTTGCGGCAGTTGTCGCACAATAACGCTGTCCATATTGCGATTGAGGCTAAGGAGCCCGGGCATCATGATTACCTGCGCGCCCTGGACGTTACCCCCGTGTTAAAAGGGCTGACCAGCTGGTGGCGCGGTCAACGGCAGGAAACGGGCATCGTATATGTAGTAGGCAACATGCGCGACTGCATCAGCATAAGAAAGGAAATTAAAGCAACCGGTTTTAACGGGCGCATTAAAGCGCTGGGCTTTTGGAAATAAAATGAATTGAACATGGCACACGAACATTGTAACCATCAACACGACGAAACGCATCAACATGACCACCACGGTATGCTGCATGCACATCCGGTGGTAAAGAACCTGCGTTTCGCACTCGTGCTTAACCTGGGTTTTGCTGTGGTGGAGTTTATCGGTGGCTTTCTTACTAATTCGGTAGCCATTTTATCAGACGCGGTGCACGACCTGGGCGACGCTGCGGCTATTGCGGCATCGCTGGTACTGGAGCGACAGGCAGGCAAAGGCCGCACGCCGCTGTTCAGCTACGGCAAACGCCGCCTGTCCATACTCGCCGCCTTTATCACTTCACTTATACTTGTCATAGGGGCCGTCGTTATCATCTTCGAAGCGGTGCCCAGGTTATTTGCCCCGGAACCGGTAAAGGTGATGGGCGTTCTTTGGCTGGCGGTGGCCGGACTGGTTTTTAACGGGCTCGCAGTACTGCGGCTCCGCTCCGGTGGCAGTAAATCGCTGAACCAGCGCGCAGTTATGTTGCACCTGGTGGAAGATGTGCTGGGCTGGATCGCTGTGCTGGCAGGCGGTGTAATAATGTACTTCACACAATGGTATTGGATAGATCCGCTGCTGTCGTTAGGTATCGCAGCCTTCATTCTTTACAATGCTATCCGTAACATCATGGCGGTACTAAAGATCTTCCTGCAGGCCGTGCCTGAAAATTTCGATGAGGCGGCGCTGGTCAACTCACTGCGCGCATTACCAGGTGTTATCGGTGTACACGATCTGCATGTGTGGACGATGGATGGCGAACGAAATGTGCTTACCGTACACCTCGTAGTGGATGCAAACCTTGGCGATACGCAGGTGTTTAACATCAAACAGCAGGCCCGCCAGGTGATGGACGGCGCCAACATCCAGCACCCGACTTTAGAGATCGAAAGGGCAGGGGAACCGTGTAAGCTGGCAAAGTGCTGATAGGACTCCCCCTGTTGCGCCGCTCGCCGCATCTTCCTATCTTTGCACGGCAAAATGATAGATCTCGCAGACATCCGCATTGGCAACCTGGTTTGGTATTACGACCGGAACATGGAGGAAACGGCCTTCCAGGTGGAAGGTATTTTTGAAGGATATATCTACAATTCAGGCCTGCCGCTTAGCAAACTTCCCGCGGATAAAGCACATCCGCTTATTCTTGACCTGTACCTGCTCCGGCGTTTTGGTTTTATCCAGGGAGATCCGGCCTATGGGGAAAGCGATGCTGTGTATTCGCTGAAGTACAGCCGTTTGAACAGTATCCATATTTTGTGCGCCAACGATGCCTTTCAGCCGGTGTTGAACGCAGACGGCACTTTGCCTTACGGGCGCCCCATCGTACACGTTCATCAACTCCAGAACATGTACCAGGCCCTTACCCGCGACGAGCTGGAGATATTTGAATAACTTTATTACATGGAAACAAAGCTGCATCGTACGCATGAAGACGGGGAAACCAATGGTGTATCCTGGACCGTCGACGGCATTGAAATGGGGCACTCCCGTTCGGTGTTCCGCAAGGCGACCAGCTTTACCGGTAAGAGCGACAAAGATGTAGTACGTCTACACTTCGGTCTCAAGGGCGATTATTGCTTTGACTACAGGCAGCTGAACAACTCCTACGACCTGGTAGGTAGTCATCATAACCTGATGTACAGCCAGGATTTTGAAATCACTGTACATAATAAAACCCTGGAAGTAGAAACGTTTGGGGTGCAGTTTCCCCGGGAACAGTTTCTGCGTTACACCGAAAAGGCCAGTGATACGCTTAAACGCTTCGCCGAACAGGTGGCGGAAGGGCGCAATGTAATGCTGTCGCCGCATTGGGGAAGTATTAGCCCTGCCATTCAACAGGTAATAGATGAAGTGATCTATTGTAAGTACGGGGGGGACCTGAAACAGATGTTCCTGCTGTCAAAAAGCATAGAGTTGCTGGCGCTTTGCGGCGATGCTTACGACGCGGCTATGCAGCGGGGAGAGCTGTTCATCAAAAGTAAATCAGATAAAGAGAAAATTATAGCGGTACGCGATTTGATCAACGACCACGTTACCTGCCCACCGAACTTGTCGCAAATAGCACGGGCGGTGGGACTGAACGAATACAAATTGAAGCGCGGTTTCCGGGAGATTTTCAGTACCACGGTATTCGGTTATCTGGCCGAACAACGCCTGCACCTGGCGCGGCGTTATTTGCAGGACACGCATAAGACCGCGGCGGAGATTGCCTATGAATTAGGTTACGCTACGCCGCAGCATTTTAGCAACATGTTCCGCAAACGTTTTGGCCTTACGCCGAACGCCGTCAGAAATAATCCGTAAAACGCAATCGGTTTGTAACGAAGCAGGTTAATATTGACATCAAAACAGGAAATTATGGAAACGCCCAAAGTTATCACCAACACGATTCAAATCAGTGCACACGCGGAAAGAGTATGGGAAGTACTCACTAAACCTGAATACACTAAACAATATATGTTCGGTTGCGTACCGGAAACAGACTGGCAACCTAACAGCCCTATTTTATGGAAGGGCGTATTCGATGGCGTAGAAATGACGGCGGTGAAGGGCCATATTGTACAGGTAAGGCCTGGTCATCATTTGTCTTACACGGTGATCGATCCCAACAACCAGGAGATTCCTGATGTACCGGAAAACTATCTTACCGTTACTTACGATTTGCAGGAGCTGAACGGGGAAACACGCTTCACTGTTACCCAGGGCGATTATAGCAAAGTGGCCAACGGGGAAGCCCGGTTTAAAGATTCAGAAGCAGAAGGGGGCTGGCAGGCAATTCTGGAGCAGATTAAGTCGGTCGCAGAGCAGGTGTAAAAGTATTCAAAAGGGAGCCGGTCTGGCTCCCTTTTTTATGGTTCTATGGGTGATAGTGTATTCCTTATGATCTCGCTGCAAAGCTTACGGTCGGCCCCGGCTTTAACGGAGATGCTAATGCCGTACAAGGCATTTACGAGATACCTGGCAGCGGCTTTTGGATGAGCAATGCGTTTGATCTGCCGGTCGGCAATGCCCTGCCGTATCAGTTGGTATAAAACGTCTTCATGATCTTTCATACAGTCAGACACGAGGTTGATCAATTCTGTTTCGCGTGGAGCCAGTTCGATGATGGCATTGACGAGGAAGCAGCCTTTCGGATCGGCATCAACAAAACATTCATCCACCGTCATTTGAAAGATGGTCCGGATCGACTGAAGCGCGTTGACGGAACGTTGCTGTACCGACTTTAACTGGTTGGCGCGGTTGCGTTTGTAGCGCTTCATTACTTTAATGAACAGCGAACGTTTGTCGCCATAGGTATCGTAGAGGCTGGAGCGACTGATGCCCAGTTGCTCGGTCAGCTCACGGGGCGTGGTGCCCTGGTAACCCTGGCGGCGAAAGAGGTCCACGGCCTTGTCCAGCACAGCGTCCTCATCAAACTTTTTGGTCCTTACCATCCGGTTCTTTTCCTAAAATTAAGATTTTGGAACTGCAATTCCAATTAGCGCATCGGGCAGTCTATTGCCCAGGCTACAATGTATACGATTTTTTATGCGGACGTTTTGTATCTTACTCCTAGCCGCATAGATGTCAGCGGTGCTAACCAAGACTATAATTCCCGTCATGAAAACGCTTTTCACGTTCACTATTATGTTGTTATGGGCGATGGTCGCCCCCGCGCAGCAGGTAAACCCCGCTTTGCTCTCCGGTCAATGGCCTGCCAGCTGGATCTATTGCGCCTCCGCCCCGGTAAAGGATTATGGCGTGTTTCATTTCCGAAAGACTTTCGAGGTGGCGGCAAAGCCGGCTTCGTTTATCATTCATGTATCTGCCGACAACCGTTATCGCCTGTTTATCAATGGTAAACCCATTTGCAGTGGCCCGGCGCGTGGCGATTTATATAACTGGTATTTTGAAACGGTGGATATTGCCCCTTACCTGCAACCCGGTAAAAACGTGCTGGCCGCCCTGGTATGGAATATGGGTATCGATGCGCCGGTGGCACAGGTCACTAACCAGACGGGCCTCGTGGTGCAAGGTAACGGAGAGGCGGAGAAGATCGTGAACACCAACACCTCATGGAAAGTGTTACACAACAAAGCGTACGCACCCTGCTCGCAGGACAATGGTGCGCGGCTACGCACCTATATGGTAATTGGTCCGGGTGATAAGGTAACCGGTGCTGATTTCCCCTGGGGATGGGAGCAGCCTGGATACAACGATGCCTCATGGTCATCCGCCGCCGGCCTCGGTAATGCTCCGGTTGCAGGCTACGGCACCGATAACCGCTGGACGCTTACGCCACGCACGATCCCGCTGATGGAAGAAACATTGCAACGTATTCCGAAGGTAGCCAGGGCGAACGGTATCAAGGCAAATGACGGCTTCCTGTCCGGTAAGTCGCCGCTTACCATACCAGCTAATCAGACCGTCAGCATACTGCTCGATCAATCGTTCAATACGGTGGCTTACCCCGAACTGCTCGTCAGCAAAGGCGCTGGCAGCAGCATCAAAGTAACTTATGCAGAAGCACTTTTTGCAAACCGTCAGAAGGTGCACCGCGATAAGATCGAGGGCATGGAGATAATGGGTAACTATGATATTTTCCTGCCGGATGGTGGTGCACAACGATTGTTTCGCCCGCTGTGGCTGCGCACGTTCCGGTATCTTCAACTGGATATTACGACTGGTAACGAGCCGCTGGTGATCAACGACCTCCGTGGTGTTTATACCGGTTACCCTTTCGAAGTAAAAGCCGCCTTTTCTTCCAGCGATCCATCGTTACAGGATATCTGGAATGTTGGTTGGCGCACCGCCCGTCTCTGCGCAGGCGAAACGTACTATGACTGCCCGTACTACGAGCAGCTGCAATACGAAGGCGACACCCGCATCCAGGCACTGATCAGCCTTTACGTTACCGGCGACGATCGCCTAATGCGTAAGGCTATTCATGACTTCTATTGTTCCAGGGTGCCCGAAGGCCTCACCCAGGGCCGCTACCCGAGCAACCGGCTGCAGGTGATACCCCCGTTTTCGTTGTACTGGGTGTCGATGGTGTACGATTACTGGATGCATAGAAAGGACGATGCCTTTGTTCAACAATACCTGACGGCCGTTACGGGTGTGCTGGACTGGTATGAGCGGCACATCGATGCAAAAACACAAATGCTCGGCCCCATGAAGTGGTGGAACTTTACCGACTGGAACGCCGCGTTTCCTAATGGTACTCCCGATGGTGCTACAGACGGGAACAGCTCCATATTAAGCCTGCATTACGCCTATACGTTGCAACAGGCAGCGGAGTTGTACGACGCATACGGTCAGCCCGCAGCCGCGAAGCGTGCACGCGAACGGGCGGCAGCATTGAATAAAAGTAGCTACGCGGCATGTTTTAACACCGCCCGCAATGCGATGGCTAACACGCCAGCTCAGCAAACTTACAGTCAGCACGCAGGCATCATCGCCGTACTGGCCGGGGCTATTCCTGCTGATAAAGAAAAGATGGTGTTACGTACGCTTATGACGGATAATACCCTGAGCCAGGCCACCGCTTATTACCGCTTTTACCTGATGCGTGCCTTGAAAAAGGCGGGCATGGCAGATATGTATTATGGTCAGTTGAAACCCTGGCGGGATATGCTGGCCCTGGGGCTTACTACGTTTGCCGAAAAAGAAGAACCTACCCGTTCCGACTGTCACGCGTGGAGCGCCAGTCCCAATTATGATTTCCTGGCCACAATCTGCGGCATCATGCCTGCCAGTCCTGGTTTTGGCACCGTGCGTATTGCGCCGGCCCTGGGTGAACTGAAAACGGCATCTGGCAAAATGCCGCATCCCGCAGGGGAAATTATCGTAGCTTTTAAAAGAAAAGGGGAGAAGGGCCTTACCGCGGATATCACGCTACCAGCTGGCCTCAGTGGCGAGTTTGTATGGAATGGCAAAACCGTGAAACTGAAAGAAGGAAAGCAACAACTGAGCGAATAGCCCGGACAGCAAATTGCCTCTCATGGGGCTGACCCAAAAGTCAAATGAAGGCTTGCAGGATGGTGCATCCGGTATCCAGATAAAAAGGGGCTGGCCATTACTTTTTGGTCAGCCCCTTTTGTGCCCATGCGGTGTACCTGCAGTGCAATAATAAATGTCAAAATAACATTCATTTTACCTATCTTACTACTACCATTAGCGAAGACTTATAGCAAATCTGATCAATTCCACGGCCACAGGCATATCATTCGAAGCCCTCTTTGTTTATCTATTCTCAATTCCAAAACCCACTTTATGAAACTGATTCCTCGAATCTTACCCGCTTTATTAGCCCTGTTTATGCTTTCCTGCAAGAAGGAAGTGCGCACGGAAAAAGTAAGCATTGATGACCAGCAGGCAGCCATTGCCGCCGCTACCTGGGAAACAGTGCTGGATAATACTTCATTTGCGAATTACACTGCCTTTGAATCGAAATGGAACTACCTGTACCCATGGGGTTCCGACCATAACGGCAGCGCAAGGATGTACGCCAGCGCTACCGATCACAATCACGTTTATCTCACCAATGACGAGTTGCACATCCTCGCCACAAAGATCAGCTGGAACGAAGGTAACAGCACGTCTACGCCTTATTACGCGATCAAGTACCATTCAGGTGCCGTAAATGTGAAACAACATGTATTGATCAATGACCAGTTCCCGAACTGGGAAGTGAAATGTGACTTCCAGGCGCCGTCTGTATTAGGCTCCTGGCCTGCGTTTTGGCTGACCGGTGTAAACAGCTGGCCGCCGGAAAGTGACATCATGGAGTTTAAAGGAAATAACAATAACTGGCAGAACACCTTTCGTACATCCTCTGACGTGAGCAGTACCATCACGGCGGTATCTAACCCCGGTGCCTGGCATACTTACCGGGTGTGGATTACGAAAACGAGCGCCACGGACGTAGCGATTCACTATTACATCGATGGGGTGTGGAAGGCGCAACATAACGCGAACTTCGTGGGCAAACCTTTGTATGTGATTATTAACATGCAGATGGAAGGTTCCAGCGGAACGCCCGGCCCAAGCGCCAATACATACCTGAAGGCACGTAACATTTACATCGGCCGCACAAGGGCTTACTAATGGTATTGCCTGTGGTCTTTTATATGATCTGTGAGAGTTCGAGTCGTTGCCCGTCTTCGAATAACCGTACCCGCAAACGGATGTAGTCAATATCCTGTACTGATGATTTGCAGTCAATCGCCTGCGCCGCAGCCGTGGCCGCGCTTTGCCCCAGGATCATAAATACAGGCTCCATACGGATGGAGCCATAGGCGATATGGGAGCTGGACACACATACGGGCACCAGTAAATTCTGGCACTCAGTTCTTTTAGGAATGATGGCACCATAGGAAATGCGGTAGGGCTTTGGTGCATCAATGCCGATGTCGCCCTCATTCTGCACATACCCATCGCGGGTTACGTATCGTTGCGCATTATGAGCATCCAGGGTATACGAGCCCATACCGATCGACTGCCTGATGCCTCGCTTGCTAAGTACTTCATGTTCGGTCATCACTTCCTTACCGATCATACGCCGCGCTTCGCGGATGTACAACTGGTGCGGCCAGTTGCCATTGTCGCGAAACTCATCTCTCGCTAAGCCCCATTGCGACATCTGGTAACGAACGTCTCTCGGTATACGCGGATCGTTTGCCACGAAGTATAACCATCCTTTCTGATACAATTCATGTTCTTTGATAATGGCTTTACGGCGTTCGTAATCGGCTTCAGGATAATCGTAGTTCATGCCGATATTATCGAAGCCGAAAGGACCGTGGTTGTTGGCGTCGGTCTTAAAATTGGGGATCGGATCAAACTTGTTAAATGTTTCGCGCCAGCCGGATTCGAATACACGTAACAAAAGTTCGTATTGCTGCGGATCGTAGCCTGCCGGTTTGCTGAAAGGGAGGCGGTTGGCCTTTTCGCGCGTGAGGCATAGTCGAAAGCAGTAGGCTTGTATCCGTTTGTCTCCATCGCCCCGGCGGCCCGGCAATTCCGGTGATATGCGGGAAGTAGTCCGCTGGCAGGGTCGCCGGGAATTTTGTAAGCATGAATGCTTTTTTTGAAGTAGTGACCATGGTGTAGCACGCCTACCTGTATGCCATTCCATTGCTCATTGTATACACGGTTCGCCTCGCGGCCTACATGGTAACTTACGCCGGCAGCGGCCATCAGGTCACCTTCGTAAGTAGCGTCGATAAAGATTTTGCCGGCGTACACTTTGCCACTGAGCGTTCGGATAGATTGTATATTGGGCCCGTTTTTAACAACGCCGCTTTTGCGGTCGAGCCACTCGTCGCGGTAAACAGTGATTTTATGTTCACGGATAAAGTCTTCAAAAATCTTTTCTGCTACATGTGGTTCAAAAATCCACATCGTACGTTCGTCACCGTCCATGGCTGGTGTGCCTTGTCCCTTGTTACCATAATCCACCTGTGCCTGCCAGCGCCATGCACCCGGCGTTTGATAGTGAAGGTAAACGCGGTGGTAAAACTCGCGGGCCAGTCCACCGATCGTTGATTTATTACCGGTATCGGTAAAGCCTAATCCACCGGAAGTTAATCCACCTAAATGTTTGTCAGGAGAAACGATGATCACGGTTTTACGCAGCTTGCGGGCCTGAACGGCAGCAGTAACGGCAGCAGAAGTACCTCCATAAATAATAATGTCGGCTTCGTACCTGGGGGCGGAACGGCCGTAGCCTGGCGCCGGGCTAAGAAGTTGGTACATAGCCAGACCTGCCAGTAGCAGCATTTTTCTCATGACTTGTTGGTCTTTTAGACGGTCCTATTTGCTTAACGGCAATGTTTAAAATTGATTTTGAGGCTATCGTTATTGTTTACCATTCTGTTCGCTAAATATAGGCATTGCAGCCGGTTTATAAAAATATTAACAACGGAAGTTGCATCAACATCGACAATGGATTACTACTTTTAGTAAGCCCGTTTTGCAGGCGCTCTATATCAACAATACCTGTGCCGCTAATACTGTAACCCATGAAAATTTTTCGCTGGACGATCTGCAGCCTCGCTATTCTCTATGCCTTAACCGCTACGTTTGCCATCACCAAAGGCCAGCAGCTTCCATATGAATTTAAAGATGCACATCTACGGCAGGAATATTATACTAACATGATCTGGCTGTTGCCGGTCGCTATATTGGCGACGTTGGTGGTCACGGTTCGCGAAAGTTTCTCGTCGGGGAAAAATACCCTCATACTGGTGGGCACTTTGCTCATAGCCGCTTTGAGTGTGCGCATGCTGTTAACCCAACGTTCGCCCCTGTACGCCAATTGGGTGGATGTGACTGTCACCTACGAAAAGCGCGACAACCGGGAGATACGGATGGCCGAACAACTGCTGGACGTAGGTGCGTTGGGCTTCAAAGGTAGCCGTGAGGTAAAACTTAGCCCGTTTTTGGGTATTTTTAATAAGGTAGAGCCGGTGGACATCGAGCAGGCAGATAAAAGTGGATGGGTAAAGGTGGATCGCGCCGGCGCTGTTAAACACCCCTGAGCATGGAAAAACTTTTTGTAGATCAATCCATAGACATAAACGCCCCAGCCAGTATTGTATGGGAAGTACTCACGCATCCCGACTTCAATATTCAATGGATACACGAATGGTGGCCTGAAATAAAAGAAGTAAAAACCGAATGGAAAACAGCTGGCCCGGTGCAATGGATGACCGGCGAAGAGGAGATAGGTGCTGAAGGCCGCGTGTTTATTGCTAACCCGCCACTGTTGTTAAGTTACAGCTTTAGCGTGATCGGGAAGGAACCTGCCATGCAGGAAGACATCATTTATAAACTGGAGGAAATCGAATGCGGCACACGTTTGTCCGTTTCGGTGGGAGACTTCAGTGATTCGGAAGAACATATCGCCTGTTTTCCGGGGGCGGTGGTCGCATGGAGTAAGTCGCTGCCCAAAATCAAACAGCTTTCAGAACAGCAGATCGTTCATTTATAATACCCCTTTCTCTTTCATGACTGTTTCCTGGTCTTCATGCGAAATGTACATCACGATCTGTGGGTCGGTAGCGCGGTGGTACAACAGGTAATGCATGTCGAACACGATATTTTGCGCCCCTTCTTTCCGGTAACTGGCCGACCAGGTGACCTTTACCATCGTATAGGATTTGCTGATCGAATCGCCCGTAGTGTTCAATACCTGCATATCTACCAGGCCTGTTTTACGATTGAACTGATGGACTTGTGCCAGCCACTCGACAAAGCGTTCGTCGTTTTTGTAAACTTCGTTTCCATTGGGGCCTGCAGCGATAAAGCTGGGGGCGTAAAAGCTGGTTAAATCCTCATATGCCTCACTTGTAGAAGTTCGGGCATACCGGGCGAAAAAGTCCTGCAGCGCCGTCATAGTGTTACATTTAGATGGGAAGTGCCTCTAAAACGGTGCCACGTCTTCCTGCGCCGGGCGCGGCTATTGACGGATTTTGAGCATTCGCTGCATCAGCTCGTTTAAGGTGTCGACGGGTAAATCGGCTTCCGGGTCGATGAGCAGTATCTTCATCCTTGCCCGTGTTTCCGGTAACAGGTCGGGGTGGTCGATGAGGTTACCGTCAACAATGCCAAGGTAAGGCTGCCCGTACTTTTTGTGCGTCCAAAGGTAACAATACATCTTTCCTTTATAGCAATAGAAAGGCATACGGTACTTCCAGGTTTCCGTAAGCGTGGGACTATATTGTAACAGGTAGCTGCGAAGCGCCAGCAGACAGCTTTTCACCGGTTCATCCTTCGATTGAAAATATTGATCGATGTCGCGCATGAAATTGGGGTAAGATTGTTATATCTTGTACGATCACCAACGTACGCTTTGAAGTTATGAAATATGCCATATACGCCCTCTGTTTCCTGGGACTTTTTTCCGCCTGCAGAACTGCCCGTCCGGCCAAAACCACGCAAGCCGAATGGAAATCGCTCTTCAACGGAAAGGATATCGAAGACTGGTTTGTGAAGATCCATCACCATGAAGTGGGTGTTAATTTCGGGCAAACCTTTCGGGTGGAGGATAGCGTGATACAGGTACGGTATGACCAATATGGGGATTTTAACGACCAGTTCGGGCATCTTTACTATAAAATACCCTACTCGTACTACCATCTTTCGATGGAATACCGCTTCGTAGGCGAGCTGCATCGTGGCGCCCCGGGTTACACCCTGCGCAACAGCGGTGTCATGTACCACTCCCAGGACCCGCGCACCATGCCTAAAGAGCAGGACTGGCCTATTTCTATCGAGATGCAGTTCCTCGGCGGCCTTGGCGACGGCAAGGAGCGCACCACCGGCAATATGTGCTCCCCGGGCACCCATATCGTGTACGAAGGCAAACTCGATACCCGCCATTGCATCAATTCTACCTCTAAAACCTACGACGGCGACCAGTGGGTAAAAGCCGAACTGATCGTCCTGGGCGATTCCCTCATCACCCACATCATTAACGGCGACACCGTGATGCGCTACTCCAAACCGCAGATCGGCGGTGACGTGGCCAACCGCTTCGATCCGCGAATCAAAGAGGATGGTAAGATCCTGAAGAGCGGGTTTATCGCCTTGCAGAGTGAGGGGCAGCCGGTAGATTTCAGGCGGGTGAAGTTGAGGGATTTGAGCAGGGAGATGAAGAAGTAACAGGCGGATTACCTCGCTCACGATCGCAAGGACGTAAGGGGAACGTTCGTAGTCCCCCTTACGTCCTCGCGAATGAAATGAAGCAACCTTCGTGCGTGATCTCCGCGTTAGCAAGCCCGTCCTTAAAAGCAGCTAAATAGCCAGTAATTCTACTGTAATTCTACTACAATTCTACTCTAAGTTCATTATTAGTCCATTCCCAACGCTCATCAAGACCGACCAATTGGCCTGTTAACCTTGCTCCTCAGTGCCGCCAACGTACACCCTTTAGGCAGCTGTTTCGACACATAATATAGGTTTAACCCTCCACCAGCCGCCTGCTTAAGGGCGAGCAGCTCCTTTACCGGGATGCTCATGCCGCCCTTTTTGTCGTTCGTGTCGGCATACTTCCACTGTTTAAGAATTTTGCCGTTCTCATCGCGGACGGACAGCTGGCGGGACTCGCCCACGGCGCCGCAATGGCTGTAGTAAATAACGAGCTGGTCGGTAGGAGAGGCGTTGTCGAGCGGGAGGCTTTTAAGGTCCAGCGGCTCGCTTTCATGGCGTTCGAATAGCAGTTTGTTGTTCAGGAAAATGCGGTAGTATTCACCACCGGCTTTGGCGGAAAGAGAGAACAAGGCAACCAGCAATAAGGCAACTGCATTCGTCTTCAAAAGAAATTGTTGCATATGAAACCAGTTTTAAGGTGATTAATTCTGGTACAAAGCAACGGAATACCCGTACGCGGTCCCCGCGGCTTTGATGAAGGGGCCGATCTGCTTGACGAATTGTCCGAATCCGTACAAAAACGTACGAAAATGTACGGACTTGAACATGGAAAGGATGATTTAGTTGCTGTAGATCAATAACTTATGGATTGGCATCCGGATTGAATAGAAGGAGACGTGTTGCTACTGCTTACCGACATTCGAAGTAGTAACATGATGATAGCAATCCGCCACCGTGCGTATTGCGTTTTTGGTTAGCTAAGCCTTTTCAGGCTATTCCCGCAGTGCGTTGACAAAATATTAAACGGGAATCAAGGAACAAGAAAGCCGCGTATTTCTACGCGGCTTTCGTTTTTTTAAGCGGTATTTTTAGTGTCCTTTGCCGCCGGTACCACTTTGTTGGTTGCGGTAGAACATAATGTCACGGTCAAACAGGTAAAGGCCACTCTTGTCTTCGCCGATCAGTTCCAGTTTGTCGTTGAGCGTACGTGCCAGCCTTTCTTCTTCGATCTGCTCGGATACGTACCATTGCAGGAAATTGTAAGTAGCATAATCTTTCTCTTTCAGCGCCATGTCTACCAGGTCGTTGATGCTTTCAGACACCTGCAGTTCGTGCCGCAGGAACTCTTCGAATACGCGTTTCAGCGACTGGAAGGTGATAATGGGCTGCTCCAGGGCAGGCACCACGGCAAATCCGCCACGTTCGTTGATGTATTTCAACAGTTTCAGCATATGTACGCGCTCTTCTTCCGATTGTTTATCGAAAAAGTCGGCAACGCCCTGCAAACCTGGTTGTATATCGGCCCATGAGTGCATTGCGAGATATGCCTGCGAAGAGGCGGCTTCCAGCGCCAGCTGCTTGTTCAGTGCTTCTTGTAACGTTTTGCTAAGCATAAGTATAAGCGGTTGTTAGTTAAGTAAATATACGTTTTTTCGGATCACAACGCCAGGTGTTTCGAGGCAACAGGGGCTTCAAAAAAGATAGAGGCCTGTCTGTCGAACCCTTCCGGCGCATCGGTAGTATAAAATGTGCGTTGGCCACCTTTACTGCAAACGGCTTCCATTTCAGGATGCCGTTGCAGGTAATCAGACAAACTGTGGGCCACAATGCTGCCTTGTGACAGGATCGTCATGCCTTCGGGTACAAACCTTTTGATCTTGTTGATCAATAAAGGATAGTGCGTGCAACCGAGTACAATAGTGTCGATTTCGGGAGAGCGGGAGAGCAGCTGGCCGATGTACTTGCGAACGAAGTAGTCGGCGCCCTGGTCGTTCCACTCGTTGTTTTCCACCAGGGGCACCCACATAGGGCAGGCCTGCTGGTAAACGGTAATATCAGGAAAGAACTTTTCTATTTCTATCGGGTAGGATTCGGACGCAATAGTACCTGCGGTGCCCATCACGCCCACCTGGCGGCTCTTCGTGTACTCGCCCACTATTTCGGTAGTCGGACGTATCACACCTAACACCCGCCGGTCCGCATCGATACGTGGAAGATCGTTTTGCTGGATGCTGCGCAGGGCTTTGGCAGAGGCAGTGTTGCAGGCGAGTACCACTAAGCGGCAGCCCATGTCGAACAGGTGTTGTACACATTCGAGCGTGTAGTGGTAAACGGTATCGAACGAACGCGTGCCGTAAGGTGCGCGGGCATTGTCGCCCAGATAAATGTAATCGTACTGCGGCAGTTCCTTCACCAGCTCTTTCATCACGGTTAATCCGCCATATCCTGAATCAAAAACGCCTATCGGTCCTGGTTTATGCATCTTTCTTTGTTAATCCTGGCCGGAAAGTTACGAAAATACACGCTGCTTCCTGTTGCATAAATATCGCATCTTCTCCGGCAAAAAAAATGCTAAATTTGTTAGCATGAAGAGATCGGGACATGCAGATATGCCGCTCCATTACGGCCATGTACCTAAATGGCTGGCAGAGCGGATGACGGCTTTGGGCGGCGCCATCGTGGAAGCGATCGTGATGGATTATGGCAAATCGGCCGTACTGCAACGACTCAGTGATCCCTGCTGGTTCCAGGCCCTGGGGTGCGTGATGGGGATGGACTGGCATTCTTCCGGCATCACTACGTCAGTCATGGGGGCCTTAAAACGAGCTGTTAACCCGATGTCCGGCGCTTTAGGTATCCATATTTGCGGCGGCCGTGGCACGCATTCCCGCAAAACACCAGAGGAGTTGTTGCAACTGGGCGACCGTACCGGCATCGATGCCAGGGCGATGGTACATCATAGCCGACTGGCCGCTAAGGTAGATAACACCGCCATCCAGGATGGCTTCCAACTGTACCTGCATAATTTTATCGTGACGAATGAGGGCGAATGGGCAGTGGTGCAGCAAGGGATGAATGAGCAATCGCGTATGGCGAGGCGCTATCACTGGCATGCGCCAAAGGTTACTTCTTTTGTGGATGCACCCCATGCGGGCATTTACGGCCCTAACCAGGGTATGATCCTGAACCTGGTGCACGAACAGGCCGATGTGACGCGCAACAGCATCCTGCAGATGGTGCAACAGGAAACCGCGCAAATCCTGCCTGCCTATAAAGAACTGGTGATGCCTAATCACCATGAAGTGCGGCAAAAAGATGTGCAGTTGAGGCGCCTCGGTGCGGTGTTGGCACTGGCGTACGACAGGCAGCCCGGCGACTTCGAATCATTGTTGTTATTGGAAGGTGTGGGGCCGCGTACATTACAGTCGTTAACCCTGGTGAGTGAAGTGATCCACGGCACGCCTTCCCGGTTTACAGACCCCGCCCGCTTTTCGTTCGCGCATGGGGGTAAGGACGGGCATCCGTTCCCGGTACCAACAAAGGTGTACGATGAGACGATCGGTATTCTCAAGGGTGCGATCTACAAAGCCAAAATTGGTAACCGCGATAAGAACGAGGCCATCCGCCAATTGTCGGACTTCGCGGCCACGCTGGAAAAGGATTTTACCCCGAACGACCAGTTTGACCAATGGGTACAACATGAGCGGGATACGTCGTACCTGCATGGCGGCCGTACGGTAATGGGGAAGGCGAAGCCGCCTAAAGCACCGAAGCCGGACAGTGGGCAGTTGTCTTTGTTCTGATGACGCTGCAAACAAAAATCCCCGTTAGCAAGGCCAACGGGGATAGATATTTTAGGCTAAGGCAGCATGTAATATCTCTACAGGATGCAACGCATGTTTACCCGTGCCGTCCTTGATCTGATGCCGGCAGCTCGTTCCCGGTGCGGCGATCAGCGTGTCGTCGCCGGCGTTACGTACTGCAGGGAACAACACCATCTCACCGATCTGCATCGACAGATCATAATGTTCCTTTTCATAACCAAACGATCCCGCCATACCGCAGCAGCCGGAAGGAATGATTTCCACCGAATAGTTTTCCGGCAGGGAGAGTATTTTTTTGCTGTGTAAGACGGACGATAACGCCTTCTGCTGGCAGTGCCCGTGCAGTTTGATCTTACGCGGCTCGCGGGAGAACTGGTCTTTATGAATATGCCCCTGTTCCGCCGCCATAGAAAGAAATTCGTCTACCATATACACGTTACGGGCCAGTTGTTTTGCATCGGCCCGCAGCGATTCGCCCACCAGGTCCGGGTACTCATCGCGGAAGCTGAGGATGGCAGAAGGTTCTACGCCTAACAGTGGTATGTCGTTCGAAATGATGTCTTTAAACAATCGTACGTTCTTTTCGGCGATCGTGCGGGCTTTGCGCAACATGCCTTTCGACATGTAAGCACGCGCGCTTTCCGGGTGTTCGGTCATCACGACGGTGTAGCCCAGTTTACGCAGCAGCTCCACCGCTTTAATACCGATATGTGTATCGTTAAAGTTCGTGAACTCGTCGCAGAACAGGTAAACGGTTTGTTTGCCGCCACCATGCTGACCCAGTGAAGGTTTATTATTGGCAAACCACTTACGCCAGGTGGTGCTTTGCAGTGTAGGCATGGAGCGGTCCACCGCAAAACCGGAGATGCGTTTGATCAGGTTGCTGGTGGCTTTGGTGTTCACCATCCAGTTGTACACGCCCGGGGCAATGGCCGCCAGGTTGTTCATCATGGCATAGTTGCCGATAAGACGGTTGCGGAAGGGGAGGCCGTTTGCATCGTGGTAATGCTGCAGGAACTCCATTTTCAGCTTCGCCATATCCACGTTCGACGGGCACTCCGACTTACAACCTTTACAGGCCAGGCAGAGGTCCAGTACCTCGTAAATCTCTTTATGATCGAACTTGTTCTCTTTCGGAGAATTGGTAAGGAATTCGCGCAGGATGTTGGCCCTGGCGCGGGTGGTATCTTTCTCATCGCGCGTAGCCATATAGCTTGGGCACATAGTACCGCCGCTCAACTGCGTTTTACGGCAATCGCCGGAACCGTTACATTGTTCCGCATGCTGCAAAACGGTCTGGTCCGGGAAGTGGAAGATCGTTTTGAGCGTCGGTGCGGGCTTGTCGGGCTCGTATCGTAACATGCTGTTCATCGGCGGCGTGTCAACGATCTTAAATGGATTAAAGATGTTGTCCGGGTCCCAGGTGTATTTGAGCTGGCGCATCAGCTGGTAGTTCTTTTCGCCTACCATCTGACGGATGAACTCACCACGCAGGCGGCCGTCGCCGTGTTCACCACTCAGGGAGCCCTGGTATTTTTTTACGAGGGTAGCTATCTCCTCCGCGATTTTGCGGAATAACATATTACCTTCGGAAGTTTTGAGGTTGATGATCGGTCGAAGGTGAATCTCGCCGCTGCCCGCATGCGCATAGTGAACAGAGTACAGACCGTATTTCTTCAATATCTCGTTAAATTCTGCGATGTACGCTGGCAGATCTTCTACGTCTACTGCCGTATCTTCAATTACCGGTACCGCCTTTTCGTCGCCGGGCAGGTTACTGAGCAAGCCCAGGCCCGCTTTGCGCAGCGTCCATATCTTTTTCGTGTCTTCGCCGAACAGGAGCGGGAAGTGGTAGCCAAGGCCGGCCGCTTCCATGGCTTGCTGCATTTGTCCCGCGATCGCTTCGATCTCTTCACGGGTGTTGCGGCAAAACTCCACTACGAGAATGGCGCCGGGATCTCCTTTTACAAAGAAGCGGTTCTTACGTTGTTCGATGTTATCCTTGGTACATTCCAGGATGAAGTGGTCGATCAGCTCACTGGCGCTGGGTTTGAACTTCATCGCAATGATGTTCGCCCGCAATGATTCGTCGATCGTATTGAAATGCACGCACATCAGGCCTGTTTCTTTCGGCGGGATGGGCGATACGTTCAGTTTTATTTCGGTGATAAAGGCCAGCGTTCCCTCGGAGCCGGCGATCAGTTTACAGAAGTTAAATGCTTCTCCACCTAAAGTGAAAGGCGCCGTTTCCAGCAGCATATCCACCGCATAGCCCGTGTTTCTTCTCAAAATGCTTTTGCGGGGAAACTCGCGGCGGATCTCTTCCTGGTTATGATAATCGCTCAGCAGGCTGCGCACCTGCCTGTAAACGGTGGTTTCCAGTGAATCGGGCGCTTCACATTTGGCGTGAAACTCGTCGATCGACATATCTTTGAAATGTACTTCGGAACCGTCGCTCAGCAAGGCTTTTACCTCCAGCAGGTGTTCGCGGGTGCTGCCATATACTACAGAGTTGGAGCCGCAGGAATTGTTTCCCACCATACCGCCAATCATCGCCCTGTTGGCGGTGGAGGTTTCAGGTCCAAAGTAGAGGCCGTGCGGCTTCAGGAACATGTTGAGCTCGTCGCGGATAACGCCGGGCTGTACGCGTACCCAATGTTCCTCTTTATTTAGTTCGAGTATATTGGTAAAGCGCCGCGAAACGTCCACGATGATGCCGTTACCTACTACCTGTCCGGCCAGGGAGGTGCCTGCGGTACGGGGTATCAGCGAAGTTTTTTCCGATTTGGCAAAGGCGATCAGCTTTTTTAAGTCCTTGATATTCTCGGGAATAGCGACGGCGAGGGGCATTTCACGGTAGGCGGAGGCGTCCGTGGCATAGAGCGTTCTCGTGGTAAGGTCGTCGTAAAAGGTGCCGTCCAGCTGGCTGGCCAGTTCCCGCAGTTTTTCACGCTTCATCATATTCTTCCGTGCAATTAGAGAAGGCGAAAATATAATCTTAATCCCTAAAAGTGAAGTGATTGCTAAAATAAGGTTTAGCTGATAGGGCAACCTTGGGTAAAATACGCCCACGCCCTGCTAATTTTGACGAACGGAGACAGCCTTATCTATGGTAAATTAGCTTTATCAGCCACTATCTGTGCAATTGGGCCAACAGACCCCGTGCTACCCAGATTTTTCACCGCCCGCAGATTGGTTCACCCTTACTTTTCAACGCTTCGCCTGGAGCGTGGTGATATTGTATTTTTTAAACCCATAATATGTTAGCTATGAAAATGCTTCCCAGATTGTTATGCGCATGCATTTGTATCCTGTTTTGCGGTGGCACCGCCTCGGCGTTCAAGTTCACTCGCACCGCCGACTTGCAGGTAACGGGCTCCAGTTCATTTACCATCGGTTCGGTAGTGACCTACACCACTATTTATGGCAACTTTACCGATGCCGAAACGGTGGCTTACATCGGCGGTACGCTCAGTGTCAGCTACTCGGTAACCGCGGTGGTGGTGAATTACGGCAGCTATGGAGGCTTCAGCAGCCTGTATTTCACGAACATCAGCCACACTTATTCCGGTAGTACTTACCCGGTGTATTCCAATTCCTCGCCCACCAATTCCTACCTGGCGCAGTACCACTTCCTGATGCAGAATGCGGGATGCACCATTCGTAATTCGGCCAACAATATGACTTTGGCAGATGTAACGTATGAAATTTGGGTGGGCATGACGGGTTCGATCATCAACCCGGGATTAACGTCCACGTACACGATCACCGGGGTGACTAACGTACCCTGACAAATTGAAAAAGCCCATGAACCTATGCTTCATGGGCTTTTTGTTTAAAATAATGTGTTGCCGGATACAAATTGTGGTTTCTGTAAGTTAAGCCCACAGGCGGCGTTCAGCTTGTCGACCATATACACGGTAAGCTCCGGGGAGTAAGCTTCGTCGTGCATGTGCATGAAGAAGTACAGCTCCTTCAGGCCATTGTCCAGCCAAAACTTAATGCGGTTGATCCAGTCGTCGATGCGTGTATAGTCCGTAGGGTGCAGGCTGTTGCCTACATAGCGGATGAACGCACCGGTGGTGGGCAGGTGCATGTGACAACAATCGCGGCGGCCGGCCGTGTCGGTAATCACCGCGCCTACTTTCAGTTCGCGCAATGTTCCAAACAGCTCTTTGCTTACCGCCGGCTCGTACCAGTCCGGGTGGCGAACTTCCAGGTAGAACGAGAGGTCCTTTGGAAGAGAATCGAGGTATTTAAAGAGATTGTCTTTACGGTTCGGGCTGTACTTATCGCTCACCTGCAAAAAGATCGGTCCCAGTTGGTCGCCGAACGCCATTACGCCTTCCAGGAAAGCTGTCGTTTGTACGTCGGTATTTACCAGTTGGCTGTAGTGACTGATGGATTGCGGCACCTTCGGGCAGAACTTAAAATGTTTACCGTCGGCCTTTTCACCCCATTTACGAATATCGGCGGGGGAGTAGGTTTTATAGTGCGTCGCGTTCAGCTCAATGCTATTATAGTGATGCACGTACTGTTGCAGGAAGTCCTTCTCCTTCGTGCCTTTGGGATAGATCTTACCGATCCATTCCTTACGACCCCACTTGGCGCAGCCCAGGTATACCTCCGGTTTCTTAACCGGTTTGCCTTTCAGCGCCTGCTTGTTGAACAGTGGTTCTGCAGCAAGTTTGAAGTCTATCTCATCGAGGAGGGTTTCATCTACGCGTCCGAAATCCATATGGTGTTAGTTTACAGCGCAATTTATTGATAATTGCGGGAATCCGGATGCTGTATGTGGGAATAGTGCGGGCGGCGGGTGTGGACAGGCGGCCCGCACTATGTACTAGTATTTAAATACGGCCGTATCTTCCGCATGCAGTTCGGGATGCTCCGGGTAATCTACCAGGGTAATCAGTTTATTGATCTTCTTATCTGTGATCTCAAACTTTTGCTGATCGATTCTTTCCGTTTTTACTGTGCCCCCGTTCAGTTGTTGCAGCCTGGTGATTTTCGCCGGCAAACGTTTCATGCTGCTCAACACCGGGTAGTTGTAAATAGGATAAAATTCCGTCAGCGACATCGGCACAAATACCCAGGGAGATACTGCGTATTCGTCGGAGTAGGCTTCGATATTATATGTCAGCTTATTGTTGCCATTGGTGGTAATCACCTTGCTGAGTAGTCCCTGGGCGTTGTAAGTATAGTCGGAGAACGCTTTAAGCTGGCTTCCAGCCTCATTATTCTGAAAGTATCGCTGCGATACAACTTCTCCTTTGATGTTGTAGCTATATTCCATCGTGTAGCCGTTGGTGGGATTGCCTTGTGTTTGCGTAAAGATCTTTGTCACTTTGCCCGCTCCGTTGTAAGTAAAAAGACTTACATAGATGGAGTTGGTATAACCTCCTTCAATAACCCGTTTCTGGTCGTACTTGTAATAGATGGCTGCCGCCGCCTGTTGGTTGGTATAAGCGATCTGTTTCAGGGTGCTGTCTGCATTATAGGTCAGTTCCGCTTTGGTACCGCTATTCTGGTACTCGATCGTTTTTAAGAGGAATTGCGGGGTAGTACCCGTCGTAGGTTTCGGTGGTTTTTCTTCCTTCGAGCAGGCGGTAAGTCCTGCCAATACCAAGCATGCAGCCGCTAAGATGTAGTTTTTCATCGTTAAGATGTTTTTATGGTGATGCAATGTGCTGCATGCATCAGGAAAGGCCATCAGTCTAGGTCGGGGTGCTAATAATAAAACGTGGCGGGGGTGCAAAAGTTACAGCTTTTGCAGCGCGGATGTTTTTCGCAAAGATGTTAGTTGCGTGATAGCGGCCTCGCGCATCATCTCATATCGCTCTTTTTTACTGAAGTCTTTGTGGATGAGAATGGCGTTAAGACTTTCCAGGTTGGATAAAACGATCAGCTGAAATGTATCGGCACTATCGCGTATGGTGAGCCGGCGGGCGGCTTCTTCTGGATGCTGTTCCTTCCATTGTTTGGCGGTGAGGCCGAACAAGGCCAGGTTGATGAGGTCAGCTTCTTCTGCGTAAATGAATACGTCGTTCTTTTGCGGCACCTCTGCCCAGGGAATGAGTTTATCCTTTACTGCGTCTGTGTGGATGCGGTAGTTGGTGGCCGCCAAGGCACGCCGCAGGTCCCACTCCGCATGCCGCTCGCGGCCCTCCACCTCTTTTAGTCGCTGAAATTCCTTGATAAGGTACAGTTTGAACCCAGGGTTAATCCAGGCGGCGAACTCAAAGGCGATGTCCTTATGCGCGAACGTGCCGCCGTAGCGGCCAGATTTGGACAGGAGGCCTTGAGCATTAGTCTTGCCGATCCATTGCTGCGGCGATAATGTGAACCTATTGGTGCCAGCTTCGATTTTAAACTCCTCGAAATCGATTAGTTTAAAATCGGCATTGTAAAGTTGTTCCCACAAACCCAGGAACTCGATGGTGTCTTTCCGCCGAAGCCAGTTGCCGATTATGATGTGGCTGTTCGGAAGGTTTCGCACCATATCCGTCAACGATAAAAAATCTTCCTCGCGGTGACGGACAATATTGATCACGCTATCCTGCACGGTGATCGCTCTTTTCTTTGCCATTGGTGTATGATGATTTGAAGATTAAATTTACACCAGTTGCTTTGTACAGGTGGGTGAGAATATCCCGGTTTTACTTAAGCTGAAATCAGGTATGAAATAATTATATGTGTGAAGATGAAGTGTGCGACGCAACGGCGGCTTAATGGTTAAGCTTTGGCCTGGCTCATAAAAAAAATCAGGGACGCATACTTGAGTAGATACATTCTGCTTTACAGCTTGGTTACTGGCAATTAACGGCTTAAATTGCCGCAGGATCTGGCAAGGCCTTTGATTTCTGGATTTTCCTCTTTAACTTATATATCATTCATACATACAGGCATGGAAATTTTACACGTTAGCGCGGAATGTTACCCGGTAGCAAAAGTTGGCGGGCTGGCCGACGTAGTGGGGGCGCTCCCCAAGTACCAGCGCGATGCAGGCCACGTGGCCAAAGTCGTGATGCCCGCCTACAGGAATAAGTTTTTTCATAACAACGCTTTTGAGGTGGTACACCAGGCCGGCATGTGGCTGGGTCACGACTGGTACCACTTTAATGTGTACAAGGAAACAGGTAATGTACTGGGCTTCGACCTGTACCTGGTCGACATCCCGGGGCTGCTCGACCGCGAAGGGGTGTACGGTTACTATAATGACACGGAGCGTTTCCTGGGCTTCCAGGTAGCGGTGTGCGACTGGGTAAACGAATGGCAACACCACCCGGACGTCATGCATTGCCATGACCACCACACGGCATTGATCCCCTTTTTGCTGAAATATGGCTACAAGTATACACGGTTGGCGGAAATACCAACGGTGCTTACGATTCATAACGGACAATACCAGGGACAGTTCGGCTGGGACCGACAATACCTGCTGCCATCGTTCGACCTTTGGAAATCGGGGTTGCTGGAGTGGGCAGGGGCTATTAATCCGCTGGCCGCCGGTATCAAATCGGCCTGGAAGGTTAATACAGTGTCACCCAACTACATGCGCGAGCTGCTGAGCGAAGCGAACGGACTCGAAGCGTTGCTGAATTATGAAGTGGGTAAAACGACGGGCATCCTGAACGGGATCGATACGATGGTGTGGGATCCTGCCAAAGACCCCATGCTGGAATATAACTTTACGGCAACGACGGTAGAGAAAGGAAAGCGGGAGAACAAGCTGCGTATATGCGAGCAGTTTAACCTGAACCCCGATCTGCCGCTGTTTATATTTATTGGCAGGCTTGTTGATGATAAGGGCGCCGATTTGCTGCCGGAGATCATTGGTCGTTCGCTCCACGAATCGGGGAACAAAGCGAGCTTCCTGGTACTGGGCAGCGGCGATAAACATACGGAGTGGAGGTTGGAACAGACGCGCCTTTTTGCGCCGGATAACATGGCCGTATACATCGGTTATAACGAAGCCCTGGCTCACCAGTTGTACGCTGCGGCCGACTTCCTGCTGATGCCTTCAAGGGTGGAACCTTGCGGGCTGAACCAGATGTATGCATTGCGTTATGGTACCATACCGATCGTACGCATCACCGGCGGCCTGGCAGATACGGTAATCGACTTTGGCGACAAGGGCGGTTTCGGTATCCGATTTGTACATGCAGCTATATGGGATGCTTGTGCGGCCGTCAGAAGAGCATTAGAATTATTTGAAAAAAGGACCACGTTTAACAAGATCAGGAAAACGATACTAAAACTCGATCACTCTTGGAACAAGTCCGCACAAGAATATATAGATCTCTACACCAGTATAAAAAGCTAAAGTATGTCGAACCAGGTTATTTCAGTAATTCTCGGCGGTGGTGCCGGAACACGTTTGTATCCCCTCACTCGCAAACGCTCTAAACCGGCTGTTCCGGTAGGGGGCAAGTATCGTTTGGTGGACATCCCGATTTCCAACTGCCTGAATGCCGACCTACACCGTATTTTCGTGTTGACGCAGTTCAACTCTGCCTCACTGAATAAACACATCAAGAACACTTACTTCTTTTCGAACTTCTCCAAAGCGTTTGTAGACATCCTGGCGGCAGAACAAACGCCGGATAACCCTACCTGGTATCAGGGCACGGCCGATGCGGTGCGCCAGAGCCTGCACCACCTGGAGAACTTCGAGTTCGATTATGTACTGATCCTTTCCGGTGACCAGCTGTACCAGATGGACTTCTGCGAAATGATCGACCATCATATTGCACAAGGTGCGGACATCTCTATCGCTACCATCCCGGTAAATGCGAAAGATGCTACGGACTTTGGCATCCTTAAAACGGACGACCGCGGTTTTATCCACTCTTTTACGGAGAAGCCTAAAACAGGCCTGGAAAACTGGACGTCACCCGTGAGTGATGAGATGGATGCGCTGGGCCGTCGTTACCTGGCTTCTATGGGTATCTACATCTTTAACCGCAAACTGCTGTTCGACATGCTGCTGGAAACGCAGGCAGGTGCGGCGGACTTTGGTAAAGAGATACTGCCTTATGCTATTCAGCATCATAAAGTGTTAAGCTTCCAGTACACCGGTTACTGGACAGATATCGGTAATATTTCTTCCTTCTGGGAAGCCAACCTGGGACTGACCGACGAGATTCCGCAGTTCAACCTGTTTGATGAAGCGCAGACCATCTACTCCCGCGCACGTATGCTGCCACCTGCGAAGGTGTCGGTTGCCAGCATGGAGCGGGCAGTTATCTCCGACGGTTGTATCGTACAGGCGAAAAAGCTGGAGCGTGTGGTGCTGGGCATCCGTACCCGCGTTGGAATTGGCAGCGAGGTAACCAATACTTACATCATGGGGAACGACTTCTTTCAGACGCTGGAAGAGATAGCCAAATGGAAAGAGATTGGCCGACCGCTGATGGGGATTGGTGAAAACTGTGTGATCAATAACGCGATCATCGATAAGAATGCCTGCATCGGCAACAACGTGCACATCAACGGAGGGCCGCACCTGACGGACGGTGAATTTGAGAAATATACGGTAAAAGATGGCATTGTAGTTGTGAAGAAAGGAGCAGTGCTGCCCGATGGGTTTACCATCTAGCAGTGGTCCTTTTAAAACGATAGCATATGAGACTCTCCATTGAGCGCCAGAGTACCAGGATATACCCGGACATGAAGCGTGTAGTTGCACGCTTCTTTTATAACGGTGAACCAAGGGCAAAGGCGATCATTCAAAAGGTGCTGGAGATGAATGATCAGCAGGTAGATGTGATCATCACCCCGATACTCCGTGAATTTTCGAAGCGCCATCGCAACATTACGCGAATCTTCGAGCGCCATTGCGACAAACTTAAGAACGTTTTTACATCCATGAAGATCGATATGAGCAGCCTTTCGTACAAGCGAAGGCTGCTCATCGGATCTTACTTCACCAACGAATACTCCATTGAATCGGCTGCCTTCTTTAATCCTTCCATCGTGGAAGATGTGGACCAGAGTGGGTTAGAGGAAGGTGAAAAGCGGGTGATCATCAGCTTCAGGGCGGTAGGTGAAGGCCACGTATCCTCCATCGTGTTCCGCCGCGGGTTGATAGATAAGTTTAACAACGTTTCGTTTGTGCCTGCCGGTAGTTATGTAGATGAACCGGATATTGTCCGCAATTCTATTTACCAGAAAGAAACTTTCTTCCAGAACGCAGTATCCATCAAACTGCCCGACCCTATCATGCGTGAGGTGCAGGACAAGCTGCCCGAAAACTTCGAGTACGTCGCCCTCAAACAGGTGATCCGCGAAATGCAGCAGCGTTACCAGGTCGACCATGTGCTGAAGAAAAGCCTTGAGCGCCTGTTGTGGCTCGCCGACTCTTACTACGAGATCAACTTTTCGCTGGATACGGATATCTCCGACCGTGTGATTTTCCCTTATTCTGATGCGGAAAGCCGTGGTATTGAGGATGCCCGTTTCGTACGCTACACCAACGAAAAAGGAGAGGTGCGCTTCTACGCCACTTACACTGCCTTCGACGGGGTAACGATCCAGCCGAAACTGCTCGTCACCAAAGACTTCTATCACTTCAACATTATGCCGCTCTACGGCGAAGGCGCACAGAATAAAAACCTGGCACTGTTCCCCCGCAAGATCAACGGCAAATACGCGATGCTCTCCCGCATCGACGGTATCAACAACTACATTATGTACTCCGACCGGATCAACATCTGGGAAAATCCGCAGATCCTGCAAACACCGCGCTACCCCTGGGAGCTGGTGCAGATGGGCAACTGTGGCTCACCGATAGAGACAGAGGAAGGATGGTTGCTGATCTCCCACGGCGTTGGACCTATGCGTACTTATTGCATCGGCGTCAGCCTGCTGGACATTAACGATCCGCAAAAGGAAATCGGCCGCCTGCGCGAACCGCTGGTGATCCCAAATAAGGACGAGCGTGAAGGATATGTTCCCAACGTGCTGTACTCCTGCGGTTCCATGATCAACAACGATACACTGATCATCCCATACGGCCTGTCTGACTACGCTTCGGGCTTCGCCAACGTTTCCTTAAAGAAGTTATTGAATAAGATTAAAGAGGATGGTTTAGGATAAGATTTGCTGGTACACGGCAATGTAGTCCTCTACCATTTTCTCCCGGCTGAACTTAGCGGCTGCATGCTCCCGGCAGTGCGGTCGCTGAATGCTGCCCAGTTGTGCCACCGCCGCTACGGCTTCGTCCTCCGAACTAACGAGAAAGCCTGTACGCTCATGCGCTATTAACTCGGGCATAGATCCGCGGTTGTAGGCGATAACGGGCGTACCGCAT
Source organism: Chitinophaga horti (assembly GCF_022867795.2). NCBI lineage: Bacteria > Pseudomonadati > Bacteroidota > Chitinophagia > Chitinophagales > Chitinophagaceae > Chitinophaga > Chitinophaga horti. The sequence continues at coordinate 1,505,484 of NZ_CP107006.1, forward strand.
AACATCGACTCGGCTACGCTCAGGCCGAAAGGTTCCTCAAAATGGATGGGATGCAACAGTGCGAGGGCGTTGCCCAGTAACTTGTTACGCATGTCCGGTCCGGCAGCGCCTACATACTGCACCTGTTCATTGTCTATTAAGGGTTCCACCTGTTCGCGGAAGTAACCCGCGTCCTGAACAATGCCTGCAATGATGATACGTTTGCCGCTTTTAACCGCAATGCGCACCGCATCTGCCGTGCCTTTGTGCGGATGGATGCGGCCGAAATACAGCAGGTAATCGTCATCCGGCTTTTCCACGAAGGTGAAGGTGTTTACATCCAGACCATTATACACCGTGGCCGCGTAATGCAGCGAAGGATGCCGGTCGCTTTCACTGATGGAAACGTAGTGGTTGTTGCCGTTAAACCGCTGGTACACCGGTAATATCTTTTCGGACGAAAACCCGTGAATGGTAGTCACCATCGGTGTTTTCACAAAAGGGGTGTAGGTGAGGGGCAGGAAGTCGAAGTGATTGTGCAGGATGTCGAACTGCCGCGCATGTTCCATAAAGTGGCTGATGTGGAGGCACTCCAGCACTTTAGCGTCCTGGTTGCGGTCTTCTTCATAACCGCGGGGGCAAATGGAATATAAGGTGCCAGCTGTCTGGGAGTCGCCGGTAGCAAACAGGCTTACGTCAAAGCCTTTTGCCACCAGCCCTTCCGCAACATTGGAGGCTACCTGTTCCCAGGGACCATAATGTTGCGGAGGGGTGCGCCAGGCCACTGGCGCGAGGATGGCTATTTTCATAGAATGTATCTCGTCTCTTAACTGATCTTGCTGCTCAACACACTGGCGGTAATGAGCGTAGTTTGCACCGGTTTTTCCTGGCGCAGTGCTTCTGCTTCTTTTAATACGGAAAGGTGGGAAATGAGGTACGCTAATGTGCTTTCTGCTCCCTGGTTCCGGTTGATGCTGCCTTGTTGCAGGCCATCGCAGCAACCATGCGTTTCGCTGTCATACAGCGGTACGCGCAGGGAATTCTCTCCCAGGAACCAACGATAAGCGGTATACATTTTTTCCAGGTGATCGCGCTCGTTGCTCACCGCGTAGGCTTGCTGGTAAAGCAATACCATCGCCATGGTCTCGATCGCCTGCTGGTCGTATTTCGGACTGCATTTGCCGGGTTGGTGCCAGCCATCGTTGCCTACCGGCGTAAGATAGCCGTCGCACATGGTGATCTGCTCCAGGAATTCGATGCTTTCCATGGCTATGCGGTACGTTCTTTCATCGCCGGTTACTTCATATGCATGCAGCAGCGCCAGTGGCAGAATGCCGTTATCGTAGCTCATATTGTATTCAAACCAGCGCCAGTCGTCGGTGTGGTTGCGGTCGTAGCTATCCAGCAAAGGCTGGATCAAAATATCCAACAGTTTAAACATGCCTTCGTCAGTAGGGTGATAGGCCAGGTAGTGACTTACACCGATGGCCGCATTGGCCCGACCACGCAGGTGTTCCATGGTGGCGAAGTGTTGGGTAGAGCGGTGGAACAGTTCCTGTGCAAACTCGCGGTAAGAGTTGTTAGGCGCGAATCGCACCAGGTAACCCAAAGCCCACACCGTGCGACCGAAGCTATCTTCAGAACCTACTTCATCGAGGTACTGGCGGCTAAAGCTCAGGAAGTTGCGGAAGTTACCGTCCTCCCGCTGCATGTATTGGATGAAGCTCAGGTAGGTGGTAATCAGTTCCAGCGATTCTTTATTCCGGCGGTAGTGTTGTGCCATCAGCATCATCATCAGCGCGCGGGAGTTATCGTCCAGGCAATAACCTTCCTTCAGGTTGGGAATGCCATATTTGGCATGTTGAACAATTCCGGTGTCGTCTGTAAGCCTGCGTATATGCGACAGGTTTAGCGGAGATATATTCGTGATATCTGGTATCGGCTTGGTGTTTACCACGGTTGGGCGTGGTGTAGCCAGTATTTTACGGGCCAGCTGGCGGTAACGGGCACCCATCTGTGACCATTGCAGCTTTTTACCGTAGGTAGCCGAGTTTTGCTTCAGCTCCCGCAATTTGCCAGGCGTATCCAGCAAATCGTTTACGCACTTGGCCAGCTGCTGACTGTTCTTAAAGTCGAACAGCAGTCCGCGATCGTTGGCCAGCAGTTCTTTCGCATACCAGTAAGGTGTAGAGATCACTGCCGATCCTGCGCCTAGCGCGTAGGTGAGCGTACCGCTGGTAATCTGTGCTTCGCTGAGGTACGGTGTTACGTAAATATCGCAGCAGGTAAGATAGGCGAACAGTTCTTTCTCTGACAGGAAGCGGTTGAGGAACAGCACATGGTTCTCGAGTTGCAGATCTTCCACCATCTTCTGCAGGCTGTCGCGGTACTCGTCGCCTGCATGGCGCAGTACGGCCGGGTGCGTTGCACCTGCTACTATATATAATACGTCCGGATGTTTTTCAATCACTGCCGGCAGTGCCTGTATCACCGTTTCTATGCCCTTGTTGCGGCTCAGCAGACCGAAAGTAAATATCAGCTTACGCTTTAAAGTGTTTGATACCAGGTATTGTTGCGGATTGGTGAGTTCCGAAAAGTCGGGCACGCCATGTTCGATCAGCTGCACTTTTTCAGAAGATACACCATATATATTCACCAGGAAGTCGATGGCCAACTGGCTCATCACCACGATGCGCGAAGCGCGCTGGGCAATTTCACGTACGATTGACTTCTGGATAAATGATGGTTCTTTTAATACCGTATGGAAGGTTACGAAGAAAGGAATCTCCAGCGCATGCAGCAACGGCAGCAGGTAAACGCCATTGTCGCCCCCGAAAATGCCAAATTCATGCTGCACGATGCAGATGTCGGCCCCGCTCTGGTTAATAAAGCGCGCCGCTTCATGATAATCCTCCAGGTGTTGCTGCCGTATTACATGCTCCACCTCCGACGGGTAATCATATTTCTGATCGCTGTCGTTGATGGCTATAACGGCCACTTCCGGTTTCTCTTCTTTACTTCCGCAAGCCACCATGGATTGCACCAGGTGATTGGTAAACGTGGCGATCCCGCATTCTCTGGGAGGATAAGAGGCAATGTACGCTATCTTCATATAATTCGGTTTATGGTATTACTTGTGTCTGTTTCAGGTTTTTAGGGGCAGGGGTGGTCATTCCCGGACAGGATATATTGACAAAAAGCCAGCCATTCACTATTTCATAATGTATTGCGACTGTAAGATGTGGACGATGTGTGGAGCAACTGTGAAAAATAACCGGCAAACAGTGGATTGGCACACTCAGCCAAAAAATGCTTGTTCCACCATCAAAATCCCTAAATTCGTGCATTCATTTTTTGATCCACATACGCAATTATGAAGCAGGGCGTTCATCATATACCTTATAGTGAGACGGGTTTTTTTAGTCAGTTGGTAGCCGATTTCCTGGCAGAACATCCCTCCATCAGGCCTTTTTATCAATATTCCCCGGTGAAGCCCGACTTCGAGGCGGCCATCCGGGCCAAAAGCACGCAGCCGCTCGACAGGGAACTGCTGGTAAAGGCGCTGACCGTACAATATAGCCAGCTGGAGCAGGACGAGCAGGTAAAAGCCAATATTCAATTGCTGGGTCAGGCAGATACGTATTCTGTTTGTACCGCACACCAGCCTAATATTTTCACAGGTTATCTTTATTTCATATGTAAGATCCTTCAGACCATCAAACTCGCGGGTGAGCTGACAGCGCAGTTCCCGGGCAAACACTTCGTACCTGTTTATTATATGGGCAGTGAGGATGCCGATCTGGACGAGTTGGGGAGCATCTACCTCGGTAACGAAAAACTTACCTGGAAAACCGACCAGGCAGGTGCCGTAGGCCGTATGAAGACGGACGGCCTGCAGCCGATGATCGACGGCATCATGAAACACGTCGGCTACGGCCCGCATGCCGCTGAGCTGAAGGAAATGCTCGACGAGGCCTACTTACATCACGAAAACATTCAGGAGGCTACTTTGTATCTCGTTAACCGCCTGTTCGGCCGTTACGGGCTGGTGGTGCTGGTGCCGGATACTCCGTTGTTCAAGCAGCAGATCAAACATGTGTTAAAGGAAGAACTCTGGCAGCAATCGTCTTACAAAGTAGTTTCCGCTACCACCGAGAAAATATTGCAGCATCATAAGGTACAGGCGTCGCCCCGGGAAATTAACCTGTTTTATCTCCAGGAAGGCTCCCGCGAACGTATTGTAAAAGAGGGAGAGGTTTGGAAGGTGTTACATACGAACGTGGAGTTCAATGAGCAATCCCTGAAACGTGAGATTGACGAGCATCCTGAGCGCTTTAGCCCCAACGTTATTCTCCGCGGTATTCTGCAGGAAACGATCCTGCCAAACATCGCTTTCATCGGCGGTGGCGGCGAAATCGCTTATTGGGTGGAGCTGAAAGCGCTGTTCGGGCATCATAACGTGCCGTACCCGGTATTGCTGCTGCGTAATTCCTTTTTATGGGTAGATAAGTTTTCTGCCGAACGTTTGCAGAAGCTGAACATCTCCATCACCGAGTTTTTCCAGGAAACAGAGTTGCTGATCAACAGTTTCGTGCTGAAGCATACCAACGCTAACCTGGTACTCAAAAAGGAATATGACGATATCGAGATCCTGTTCGCCCAGATGGAAACCAAGGCGAAGAGCATCGACGTTACGCTGGTCGCCTCCGTGAATGCGGAGCTGAAAAAAGCCATGAAATCGCTGGGTAAGATCGAACATAAGTTCCTGCGGGCAGAAAAGAAGAAGTTCGCCTGGCAGTCGGAGCAGATCCGTCAGCTGAAGGCGCGCCTGTTCCCCGGCAACTCGTTGCAGGAGCGGCGCGAGAACTTCCTGCCTTACTACGCCGAACATGGACCGGCATTCTTCGACCGGCTGCTGGAGGCGTTAACGCCTGTTACGGACAAATTCTGTGTAATTACGGAGGAGGCTTAGTCGTTAGGGCTGTTTGCCAACCATCACCCGACCATCACCCAACCATCACCCAACCATCCGATCCGGGTTTGATCCGGCTATTTTCCGATACCAGCCAGCTTCACCGGTTCATGCAAGGCCTTCGCATGCACCGCCGCTTTCTTCATATCTTTTAGCACAGAATAGATCGCATGTAGCTGATCACGCACGTGTTTGATCTCCAACAGCTCTTCCCGGGCGGGCGTATTGCCCTGTCCCTGGTTAATTTCCTCCTGGCGGGTGGCTATTACCGTGTCAAGATGTGCTTCCAGCTCCTGGAACGCGCCGAGTTTCGGCATGTCTTCCAGGTGGCCGCCCGTGTTCATGAAATGTTCTACCTGGTCGATGATCGTTACTATGTAGTCGGCAATAGCGCCGTACTCCACGCGTGGGTAACGTATCTGGTGCTGCAGGCCGTAGTGCGCCAGCTGCGCGATGTGGGAGGAAAAAGAGTGGCTCAACACCACGAAATGATATACTTCTGACCCGTTCTTCTGCTTATTCTTCGGCTCGGACAACATCCGCTGGAAGGCCGCCATGAGGTTGGCGGTACTCACATGCACGTCTTTACGCGCCAGTTTGTAATCTGTGAGGGAGAATGCCTGCCCGGTATACAACTTCATCACTTGGACAAAATACTGGCGGTTGGCGTGCAGCATCTTAAACATGTAATCGGGCAAAAAGCGGTATTCCCAGCTGGGCCAGAAGATGTAGTTGTACGTAAACGCCAGCGCGCCGCCGATGAGGGTATCTAATACCCGCAGACTGATATTCTGGAAGTCGGCAGGGTAGAGGAAGTGCAGCAGGAAAACGATAAACGGTGTCGTAAAGATCACGCTCACCGTATAATTGTACGTCATAAAACTATACGAGCCGATAATACAGATCAGCATGATCACGAATATAGCCGTATGGTTTTGGGTGAGAAACAGCACGCCCACCGCGAACAGTGCCCCGATGATCGTGCCGATCATACGCTGGTAACTGCGCGATTTGGTCATGCTGAAGCCCGGCTTCATGATCACCACGATCGTCAGCAGGATCCAGTAGGTGCGGCTGATGTCCAGGGCGTGGCCCAGCAGGTAACCGGTCACAATGGCCAGACTGGTACGTACGCCGTGCCGGAAGAGGTGCGAGTTAAAGGATAAGTTGTTACGGAAGGTTTCGAAGTCATAACGCTGGCGGGTCGTAAACTTCGACAGTTCAAGCTGCGGATCTATTTCTTCGTCTTTCACCCGCTCCAGCCTTGTAAGACGGTGCAGGTTGTAAATACGTTGCGCGATGTGCTGCAGGTTGTCCACTACGTTGCTGAGCGGCAGCAGCTTGATGCTTCGTTCGCGCAGCGTAGGCATGCTGTCGCGCAGGGCTTCTATCTCCCGTTTTACCTTTTCGATCTCCAGCTTCAGGTTCATTTTCGGCAGGGAGCGTTGTCCTGAGGCGACGGACATCCCTATAGACTCCAGTTCCTCCGTTACCTGTAGTATCGTGCTGTGCAACTGGCTAAGCAGGGGCGTGCCTTTAAAGTTTTGCTGAAGGGAGGTGTAGTCAATCTGTGAGGCCATGATCTCCTCCTGCATATCCACCATATGCAGGAAAATGAGCACCATACTTTTGCTTATACTCGTTGTACCCTGTTGGGCGGAACGCATCTTCAGCAGCAGCTCGCGCACCGCTTCCTGCCGCTCGCTTACCAGTACTTGTTGGGCAAGTACAGCTTTATAGTTCTCGGTGATGTCAATGTCGTCCTTATAAAAGTTCGCCCGCAGGCGCAGGTAGTCGGCCGTTTCCTGGATGCAGTCGCCCAGCGTTTGCTGTATCGTGAGGTAAGGGCGAATTTGCCAGAGCAGCAGTGCGAGCAGGGAGTACCATATACAGCCCGACAGTACCAGCAACGAGGCCTCCAGGGCTTTCGCCATGGGGTATTGCTCGCCAATCGTGGACACCATCACCAGCAAACACCCGATCCCGATATTGCCGCCCCGGTTGCCATACACCAGTAACATTGCGAAGAAGAAGCTGCAAATAGCCACCCATCCTGCCGTTAGCCACACATTGGAGGCTACCAGTCCGGTTACAAGGGCCGTAATAAAAATGAGTGTAGTGCTGATGAGCAGCCCGTTCCGCTTGTGTATGATCGTGCCTGGTACATCGGCCAGGGCGGTACAAAGCGCGCCCATAGAAATGGCAATGCCCACGTCCAGGCGGCCCTGCAGCGCAAATATCACCGACGGAACAACAACGCTCAGGGATACGCGCAACCCGTTGCTGAAATGGTAACTATAGAGAAATGCCTTTACTTCCTTGAGCCAACGTTCTGTCTGCAAACGAATGAAATTGATTTAATTACAAAGGTACAATTAACTGCATTCCGAAAAGCGCAAATGATGTGCCCGTTCATCGCACTTCTTGCCTTATCTATCTTAAAAATATTAATTATCAGTCTATTAAGCCAGCACATAAAGCCTTATCAACAACTGTGCATAAAAAATCGGGCATCTTATCAGGGAGACGATTAAATTACGAATCCTTTTTAACCATACCTCGACAGAAAATCCTGCTAATCGCTTGGTTCCCAGGCCAATGGCTAATTTTAACGGGGGAATGGTTTAAAATTATATCTTTGACGGCTTATTTAAAAAAGGACCAGTGCGCTTAAAAACATTAGAGATCAAAGGATTTAAAAGTTTTGCCGATAAAACCGTTCTGCACTTCGATGAGGGCGTAACGGGCGTTATCGGGCCTAACGGCTGCGGCAAAAGTAATATTATCGACTCTATCCGCTGGGTGATAGGGGAGCACAAGATCAGCAACCTGCGTTCCGAAAACCAGGCCGGACTTGTATTCAACGGGTCCCGCACGCGCTCCGCCTCCGGCATGGCCGAGGTTAGCCTCACTTTTGAAAATACCAAGAACGTACTTCCTACCGAGTTTACTACGGTAACTATTACACGTAAATTCTATAAAAACGGCGATTCCGAATACCGCCTCAACGATGTCGCCTGCCGCCTGAAAGACATTCACAACCTCTTTATGGACACTGGGGTGAGCACTGACTCCTACGCCATTATCGAGCTGGGCATGGTAGACGATATCATCAAGGATAAGGAAAACAGCCGCCGCCGCATGCTGGAACAGGCAGCCGGTATCTCTATCTACAAAACCCGTAAGAAAGAGGCCAAAGCCAAGCTGGACGCCACCGAGGGTGACCTGAACCGTATAGAGGACTTGCTTTTCGAGATCAACAATAACCTGAAAACGCTCGAAAGCCAGGCCCGTAAGGCAGAACGCTTCTACGAAATCAAAAAGGAATACAAAGAGATCAGTATAGAACTGGCCAAGGCCGCCCTGGAAGGCTTTAACGTAACCTTCCGCGACCTTACCGACCAGCAACAGGCCGAGATCGACAAGAAAGCGGCACTCGAAGCGGAAATAGCTACGGAAGAGGCTTCGGTGGAAGAGGATAAACTGCACTTCGTGGCCAAAGAGCGCGAACTGCAGGTGTTACAGCGCTCCTTCAACGAGCTCGTATCCACCATCCGTACCAAAGAGAACGATAAAAACCTGGCCTCGCAACAGTTGACGTACATGCGCGAAAGGGAAAAGAACCTCAGCGACTTCCTCAACAACGCGGAAAGCAATCTACAGGGCCTCACGGAATCGATCAGCTTTACGCAAAGGCAAAGCGAAGAAGAAGCCGAGGTGTTCGAATCGATGCAGGACGAACTGGAAACCCTGCAGGAAATGGTGGACGGCAAAAAGGAACAGTTCCATCAAAAGAAACAACAACTCGAAAACCTGCGCCGCGACCAGCAACAATGGCAACGCCAGCAGTTCGAGGCCGAAAAGAAAGTAGCGGTAGCCGATACGTCTGTACAAAACCTGCAACGCAGCATTCAACAGTTACAGGAAGAAAAAACAGCCCGCGAAACACAGATCGCGCAGTTGAAAGACGAAAAGGAAATTCTCCAGGATACTGTCGATCAGCGGAAAGACGAACTGGAAGAGATGGTGCGCTTCCAGGAGGAGACGAAAAGTAAGATACTCGCCACGCAGTCGGACATTGAATCGCTGCGCGATAAACTGGTAGATGAGAACCGTAAACTGGACAGCCGCAAGAACGAGTATGACCTGTTAAAATCACTTGTAGACAGCCTCGAAGGTTACCCGGAGAGCATCAAGTTCCTCAAGAAAAATAACGAATGGAATAATAAAGCGCCCATCCTGAGTGATGTGTTTTTCTGTAAGGAAGAATACCGCACTTGCGTGGAAAACCTGCTGGAGCCGTACCTGAACTACTATGTGGTGAACAATGCGGAAGAAGCGGTACAGGCTATTCACCTGCTGGATGCGAACAAGAAAGGAAAGGCGAACTTCTTCATTCTTGACCAGTTCAACCACCAGGCGGGCACGCTGTTTACGCCTCCGGGCAGCATTCCTGCGCTGGATGTAGTGGAGATCGACGAAAAGTACAAAGGCCTGGGCAACTACCTGCTGGCTAAAGTATTTATTACGGAAGATGTTACCGCTATCGATTTTGGCCAGCTGCCCGAACAGGATGTGCTGATCATAGAGAAAAGCGGCCGTATGCACCGCGGTAAGTACAGCTTCAGCGGTGGTTCTGTAGGACTGTTCGAAGGTAAGAAGCTCGGTCGTGCCAAAAACCTGGAGAAGCTGGAAGCAGAGATCCGCGATCTCGAGAACGTTGTAGGCGATTTGAAAGACGCCATCCAGGCGAAACATAACGAAGTGCTGGGCTATAACAGCCAGTTGAACGAGAACAACATCAACGCGGCGAAAGAGCGCATCAACCAGTTAAATAACCAGGTTTTTGGCCTGCAGAACAGGATCGAGAACTTCCACCACCTCATCGAGACGGGCGACAAACGCCTGGCCGAAATGCAGCAGTCGTTGCAAACCAACATCGACAGTATTTCCGGCGTGCGTGATGAACTGGACTCCCTCAACGATCGGGTGCATGTGCTGCACGATAGCATCGTAGAGGCCGATCGTGCAGCACAGGAAGCCGAATCGCAGTTTAACCAGGCGAACGTACAGTTCAATAACCAGAACCTGCAACATACCAGGCAGCAAAGTAAGGTAGCCGGCCTGAAACAGGAACTGGAGTTTAAACGCAAACAGTTAAGTGACCTGCACATCCAGATCACGAATAATAAAGCCCAGTTGGAAGATACCGTAGCCAACCTGGCCGCGGCCGAAGACAAGCTGGCCTCCGCTGAAGACGGACTCGTGGAATTGTTCCGCAAGAAAGAAGAGGAGGAGAAAGACCTGAACGAAAAGGACCAGGAATACTACAACTTCCGCAACATGCTGCAGGAACGCGAAAGCGCCCTGCGCGCCAAACAGCGTAGCCGCGAGCAGATGGACCAGGCGCTCACCATCATCAAAGACAAGGTGAACGAACTGAAGCTGCAGCTCGCCTCTATGAAAGAGCGTTTGAGCGTGGAGTTTAAAGTAAACCTCGACGAAATACTCGACGAAGCCCGCAGCAGCGCGCTCTCTGTAGACGAACTGACCGGCAGCGCCGAACGCCTGAAGAAACGCCTCGAGAACATGGGTGAGATTAACCCCACGGCGATCGAAGCGTATACGGAAATGAAGAAACGTTACGAGTTCATCCTCGAACAAAAGAACGACCTGGTAAATGCGAAAGAATCCCTGCTGGCCACGATCCAGGAGGTAGAAACCACCGCTAACCAGAAGTTCCTCGATACCTTTAACCAGGTGAAGGAAAACTTCATCCGCGTATTTAAGGCCCTCTTTACCGAAGAAGACCAGTGTGACATGATCCTCAACGATCCGTCTAACCTGGCCGATACCGGTATCGAGATCATCGCGAAACCGAAAGGTAAACGTCCTGCCGCGATCACGCAGCTGTCGGGTGGAGAGAAGACCCTTACCGCTACCGCGTTGCTGTTCGCGATCTACCTGATCAAACCCGCGCCGTTCTGTATCCTCGATGAGGTGGATGCGCCGCTGGACGATGCCAACGTAGGCAAGTTCACAAACATGATCCGCAAGTTCTCCGATAACTCACAGTTCATCATCGTAACGCACAACAAGCAAACGATGGCGGCGGTAGACGTGATTTATGGGGTAACCATGCAGGAACCGGGTGTAAGTAAGCTGGTGCCGGTGGATTTCAGGAGCCTGAACTAACCACTCATTGAGCGCTCGTCCCGTTTAATCTATTTTTAAGCAGATTTGGATATTTTCCTACTATTTTAGTGCGCACCGTTCCAAAGGAACGGTGTTTTTGCAATCGATAGAAAGAATGAAGATACGCAGCCAACATCTCTTATTGCCTCTGTTACTCAGCCTGCTGGCAGGTGCCTGCAAGCAACATTCCACGCCAGAACAGAAACGCGCAGCCGACTCGCTGGCCGCCCGGAAAGAATTTGCCAGTTCTCCTGTGTTATCCGCGCAGGAAAGTCTCGCCCAACTCCACGTTGAAAAAGGTTTTGACATTACCCTCGCCGCCTCCGAACCGCTAGTCGTGGCGCCCGTTGCCATGAGCTTCGACGAGCGTGGCCGCATGTGGGTGGTGGAAATGATGGGCTACATGCCCGACACCGTTGGTACAGGGGAAGACATGCGGAACGGTAGTATTGCTATTCTGGAAGATACCAACAAAGACGGCGTAGCCGATAAACGCACGGTGTTCCTCGATTCCCTTGTGCTGCCACGTGCCGTTTGCCTTATAGAGAATGGCGTACTGGTCGCTGTGCCACCTTACCTCTGGTACATTGAACGTAACGGCGATGCGCCGGGTCGCAGAACTTTGGTCGACAGTACCTATGCCGTAGAAGGCAATGTGGAGCACCAGCCGAACGGACTGCTGCGCGCGATGGACAACTGGATCTATAATGCGAAGTCAGACAAACGATACCGTAAAAAAGGCAACCAATGGCTGATCGAGAAAACTCACTTCCGTGGCCAATGGGGCATCTCGCAGGATAACTACGGCCGCCTGTACGTAAACAACAACTCCGTAAACTTAGAGGGCGACTACTTTCCGCCAGGTTTCGGTGCCGGCAACAGCAGCCAGCGCGACGTAGGCGGTTACACCGAACGTGTTGTGCGCAACAACCGCGTATACCCGATGCGCGCTACGCCGGGTGTAAACCGTGGCTATACGAAGAATACGCTCACCGATAGTCTGCGTCTTGCTAACTTCACCGCTGCCTGCGGACCGCTCGTATACCGTGGCGCCTTATTCGGCGCGGCTTACGACAACAACGCTTTTGTAGCAGAACCCGCGGGCAACCTGATCAAACGAAACATCCTGAAGGACAGTGGCTACGCCGTTACCGGCCGGCAGGCGTATGCGGACAGCGAGTTCGTGGCCAGTACAGACGAGCGCTTTCGCCCGGTGAATCTATCGACAGGCCCAGATGGAGCGATCTACGTACTCGACATGTATCGCGGCATCATCCAGCATAAAACTTACCTCACCGATTACCTGAAGAACGAGATACGGATGCGCAACCTCAGCCTGCCGCTGAACTGTGGACGCATCTACCGCATTGCACCGAAAGGCAAAGCCGCAACCATGCCTGACTTCAACGTATCGCCGGCCGGTCTGGTCGCGCTGCTCGATCATCCGAACGGGTGGGTGCGCGATATGGCGCAGCAGTTATTGGTAGACAGGCGGCCTGCAGAAGCCATCGCTCCGTTAAAGGCGCGGCTGGCCAATACCGCACAACCCATCGGCGCCTTGCATGCCCTCTGGACGCTCGAAGGCATGAACGCCCTGGACTTCGACCTGGTACGACCGCTGTTGCTACAAGGCGACGCGCAGCTGAAACAACAGGCAATGGCTACGTTGCCTGCGGTGCTCAATAACAGTAATCAGGCGGCCATTATCGCCCTGCTCAAAACATTTGACGCCGATCCCCGCACCGCGCCGATGCTCGGTTATTTACTGCCTTTCCTGCGGAAATACGACGCGCCTGCTGCGGATAACCTGCTCACCCAGCTAAGCCGCCTGTACGCCGACGATCGTTACGTAGCCGATGCGCTCATCAGCGCAGCCCCCGGCCGGGAAAAGGAACTGTTGCAGAGCATCACTGCCTGGAACAGCGATACAGCACTCGTCATCAACAAACGCCTGCAAAAAGTGCTGCGCGATATCTCGGAGAGTAAGAAGGCCAAACTAAGTGAAGCTGTGTTGAATGAATACCCCCGCGGTTACAAGATCTTCACTACGGTTTGCCAAACCTGCCACGGCCCTGATGGCAATGGTATACAGTCACTGGCGCCACCGCTGAACGAATCGCAGTGGGTGAACGGTGAACGCGAGCGCCTGATCGCTATCGTGCTGTTTGGGCTTACCGGTCCGGTAGAGGTGAATGGCAAGGTGTACAAAGCGCCTGAGATCAGCGGGGATATGCCGGGCATTGGTAACAATGACGAGTTCTCCGATGCGGACATCGCGCAGTTATTGAGCTTTTTGCGTAAGGCCTGGAGTAATAATGCCGATAAGATTACGGATAAGGATGTGAAAGCCACACGCCTGAAGCTGAAAGGCAGGCAGAAAGCATTTACGGTGGAAGAATTATTGAAACTATGATGATATAGATATGGAATTTTGCAGGCAGTGCATCTTCCTGCAAAATTCCTTCGATATGAAAAAGCTCATGTTATCGTGTGCTGCTATTGCCCTGGTGCTCTCATCTGTGGCGCAGCAACCTCAAACGAAGAAAGAAGTACCTCCTCCTCCGCCACCACAGGAACCTAAATTGATTATCAGGGAAGGTGAAAAACCTCCGCCACCACCGCCGGCCGAACCGGTAAAGAAGGCAAAGCCTGCCCACCAGCCGGGTGTTGTATTCACGCCGCCGAAGTTTAAGGACGAACCGTCTGTGAAGAAGTCCGCGCACAAGCCGGCAGTGGTGTTTACACCGGCAAAGGCGAAGGATAAACCGTCTGCGAAGAAAGCCTCTAAATCAGGTGTTAAGTTTCCGCCACCGGTGATTAAGGAGGATGCTAAAACACCACTTCCACCACCGCGTCTGATGGAGCGGGACCGTAAGAATCCACCACCTCCGCCTCCGGCAAATGGGCCGAAGCGCAATCCTAAAACGCCGCTACCGCCACCTCCTCCGCCGGTAGAGATGGAATAGGATACAACGCTCAACTGAGTCACCTTTAGATTTTTGCCGATGAGGCGAATCCGCTTCGCCGAATGGGGTAACTACCGTCCAAGTGAGTGACACAACGGCGGCTGAAGTGGGCGCTGATGTTGGCTTCCTATCTTGTTTTAGTAAAAACAATTTTATCCCCGTAAGCGATCTTGTGCCGGTCGATGTAGCCGCCGTTTACTTCCACCACGTACATGGCATCTTTATAACTCGGCAGGCTTTCTTCCGACAAAGGCGTAGCGTATTTCGTGACAGACACGATTTCCTGCTGCGCATTGACATAAGCGATATCGAGCGGGATATAGGTGTTTTTCATATAGAACGCCTGCGGGCCTTCCGCTTCGAAAAGGAACAGCATGCCCTGGGACTCGTCCATTGCTTTGCGGTGCATGAGTCCCGTGGCGCGTTCTTCGTCGGTGATGGCCAGTTCTATATCGATGCGGCTGATCGTATCGCCGGTGGTTTTACTGATGAAATAGAGCTCACCTTCTTTGGTGAATGCAGGTCCCTTATCGGTGGATACTGCAACGGGATTATCCGCAGCAGTAGCAGGTTTCGGTTGGTTGCCGCAGCTATGCAGGGCAAACACTAATCCCAGCGCCCAGTATTGTAAAGTTCCCATAGTATCCGTTTTTGTGCTACGGAAAGATAAGAAAGATCACTATATTGATCTTACTAAAATTCCGCGTACATGCATCGTAGAGATTTCCTGTTCACCTCCGCAAAGGCCGGCGTGGCCTGGTCTGCACTGCCTTTACTGTCTTCTTTTAAACGCACCGAAAGTTATAAACTGGCACTTATCGGCTCCGGCTGGTGGGGCATGAACATCCTGCGCTGCGCATTGAAGCACGGCGGCTGTAAGCTGGTGGCTATTTCGGACGTAGATACCCGGCAGTCGGATAAGGCAATGCAGGAAATCAATAAACTTACTTCGGACAGGCCGCGGGTCTACAAAGACTACCGCGAATTATTACATAAAGAGAAGCCCGAAATCGTAATCGTCGCTACGCCCGATCACTGGCACCCGCTCATCACGATCGCTGCGATCGAACAGGGGGCGCATGTATACGTAGAAAAGCCCATCAGTCACACGATACTGGAGGGACAAGCCATGGTGAACGCCGCCCGTAAGCACGGCAAAATCGTACAGGTAGGTATGCACCGCCGTGTATCCCCGCATAACATGTCGGGCATGGATTTTCTTAAATCAGGAAAAGCAGGTAAGATCGGTATGGTGCGCGCGTTCGTGCATTACCCCGGCGGCGCAGGTAAACCCGTTCCCAACGAGGAAGCGCCGAAAGAACTGGATTGGAACATGTGGTGCGGACCGGCACCTTTGAACCCTTATAATCCTGCCATCCACCCAAAGGGTTTCCGCAACTTCCTCGATTATGCGAATGGTACGTTGGGCGACTGGGGCATTCATTGGATGGACCAGATACTCTGGTGGACGGAAGAAAAGCATCCGCGTAAAATATATTCTTCCGCCGCCCGGCACATCAAAAAAGATAACACCGACGCGCCCGATACGCAGAACGTCATTTTCGAATTTGAATCCTTCACGGCTACCTGGGAACACCGCACGTACGCTGGCAACGAAGCAGAGAAAACAAACATCGGCTGCTACTATTACGGCACCGAAGGCACCTTTCATATGGGCTGGCTCGACGGCTGGACGTTTTATCCATCCGATAAAAACAAGCAGCCCATCCACCAGGCCCCTCAGCTCGACCTGCCCGACCAGCAGAACATTGCCGGCCTATGGGCCAACTTCATGACCTGCATCGAAAAGCGCCAGACGCCGGTCTGCGACATAGAGATCGGGCAACGCTCGACGAATATGAGTTTGCTGGGCATGCTGTCGCACAAAGTAGGGCGCAGTATTGTCTGGGATGGAAAGCAGGTAGTGCAGGACGACGAGGCGAACAAGTTGTTGAAGCGGGCATATAGGGGAGAGTGGAAGTACCCGGTGTAAGCAAAAAATCGGCATGCTGGCAAACGCGGAGATCAAAGCGGGTGCTTCCCTGCGTTGTCATGACGGCGGGGAGAGGCTTCTTTCGAGCGTCATCGCGAATGAAATGAAGCGACCCTCGTGTGCAGTCTCCGCGCTAGTAATCCGCGGAGACTGGTGCGGAAGGTTGCTTCCTTCGTCGCAATGACGATTTTTTTATGCTTTACCATCGTTCAAGCAAACATATGAGGACGAATCTTTCATACCTCGTCATTGTTTGCAAGCATACGATGACGGGGACAAAATCACACGTAGCGCAATGAAGTGAGAGACAAGCCGGTAAGACTAAGCCTTCGCCAAAATCTCACTATCACTAAACTCCACATCCGTATAATCCTTGATCTCATTGTACACCGTATCTCTCTCCACCGGCCTTCTTCCTGCCTGGCGGATGAGCAGCGCGAGCTGTGCGGTGTTCATAGAAGGTGTTTGCTCTTCGGAGCCGGCCATTGAGTAGATCTTCGTGGTGTCGTCGATCGTGCCGTCCAGGTCGTTTACGCCGAAGGCGAGGGTGAGTTGTGCGGTGCTTCTGCCCAACATCGGCCAGTAGGCTTTCAGGTGGGGGATATTATCCATATAGAGGCGGGCAATGGCGTACATGCGCAGATCTTCGATAATCGAAGATTCCGGGATGTGGGCCATGTCGTTATCTTTATTACGGAACTTCAGCGGGATGAAGGTGTTGAATCCATGCGTATCGTCCTGCAGGGAACGCAGGCGGTCCATATGGTCTACGCGGTGCCAGAACTTTTCGACGTGGCCGTACAGCATCGTACAGTTGCTGTGCATGCCCAGTTCGTGCGCGGCACGGTGAATATGTAACCAGCCTTCTGCATCCACTTTATCATGGCAGATTTGCGAACGAACGTCAGGGTGGAAGATCTCTGCACCACCGCCGGGCATAGATTGCAGGCCGGCATCGAACAGCTTTTTCATGCCTTCTTCTACCGTCAGTTTTGCTTTGCGGAACATGTAATCCAGCTCCACCGGTGTAAAGGCCTTAATGTGAAGGTCCGGGCGATGGGCACGGATGCGTTGCAGCAGTTCGCAGAAGAAGTTGAGGTCCATTTTAGGATGTACGCCACCTACGATGTGTACTTCCGTAACGGGCTGATTATCGTACTTCTGCACGATGTGTAACATCTGGTCAACACTCAGTTCCCAGCCGTCTTCGCGGTTCTTGTATAATCTGGAATAGGAGCAGAACTTGCAGGTAAATACGCAAACGTTCGTGGGCTCTATATGAAAGTTCCTGTTAAAATAAGTCTTGTCTCCATGCATCCGCTCTCTCACATGATTGGCCAATGCCCCCACAAATCCCAGGTCTCCCTTCTCAAACAGCATGATGCCATCTTCCTGGCTAAGCCTTTCCTGTGCTAATACTTTGTCTGCAATCTTCTTTAAACCTTGATCTAGCGATGCTTCCTGGAGAATAGTTGGCAGGGCAGGATACGTTTCTTTCGTCATCATTGTGCTTTCACTATTTTAAAAGTCCTTACCTTGTTCTTATAGAATAACTTTACAAAGTAAATACCATTTGGCTCATTTACCAAATCAAAAGTGAAGCGGTTGTTGATCAGCCCCGACAGTGGCAAACGCCGCACCAGCCTGCCTGAAACGTTATATATCCCAATGTGTTCCAGCTCCGTCGGGTACTCGTAGAAGTCTACATAAACCGTTGAACTGAAAGGGTTTGGACGAATAAGGACGCCTTTGTCGCGCAGGTTCGGGTTTACGCCCCTGGCAATTACGCTGATATTATCGAGATAGATGTTGTTTTCATAGTTCGTAGTGTTCCGGAACACCACGCGGAACTTGCTGTTACGTGCGTATTTAGTAAGATCCACACTGTCGCGGCGCCATTCCGAAGCGGTAGGTACAAACTCGGCAGAAGTTGGGGTGGTGCGGGTGATCAGCGTCTTGCCCCATTTCTTGTAACCCACGTCCGTAAACGTTTTGCCGCAATCAGTGGTTACGAGCACCTGTAAGGTATCCCAAACGTTACCGGGATCGTTGGTGTTGGTCTGCGTTGCAGCCGCTATGTCGAAGAACAGGAACACAGAGTCGTTATTGCCGCCATCGAATACAGGCGATAACAGGTCGTCGATCGGGCCGTTGGACGCATAGCCCAGGTTTCGCATCACTATGGAGTAGCCGCCGGATTTTGCCGCTGCTTCCGTTACCTCCCAGGTAAAACTGTTATCGGCGTTGTTCACGGTCCATCCGTAGGGTGTAGTACCCCCTTCAAAGCCTTCGTTGTAGGGGATGATGCCTTCATTATCGTACCGGAAAGTCACCCGGCTCGAATCGTTCGCCACGTCTTCATCATTGCCGCCGTTAGGCGCCGTGGTATAAGCCACAAAGTTGTGCGTACCCTCGGTGGTATTGAACGCTGGCAGCTGCACGGTGGCCGATTGCAGGCTCGACAGGCTGCCTGTCCAGTTATAACTCACTTCCGCACCGTTG
Source organism: Chitinophaga horti (assembly GCF_022867795.2). NCBI lineage: Bacteria > Pseudomonadati > Bacteroidota > Chitinophagia > Chitinophagales > Chitinophagaceae > Chitinophaga > Chitinophaga horti. The sequence goes on from NZ_CP107006.1 coordinate 1,524,091, forward strand.
TCGACCCTATAGCGGATGATGGCGCTGGTCAATACGTTTGTGCCTTTATTCTTCAGCACTACCATGGGCGTTTGCCCGGTCACACATACTTTGCCCAGCGGATTGCTTACCGTTTCCACGCCAATGTCCAGCGCCTTCTGATTCACAGGCTGTCCGCCGTTCGAACTGGTCAGTCCGGCGCGGGAGGGGGTAGCCAGCGCATTTTGCATGCGCGTTACCTGGCCTGATGTAAACATGTACATACAGGCGTCGTTGGTATAGTCCATGTAGTTCATGAACATGATGCCCGGCGCCGTCGGGCTGCAGGCGTCTGTTACGGGAAAGGTGGGGCAGTTATAGGTATTGTTGCCCTGGTTGGGGGTGTCGCCTACATTGTCGGTGCCGGTACAGGCGCCGTCATCGTCACCCCAGATGTGGATCAAACCCAGGAAGTGGCCGATCTCGTGGGTGGCCGTGCGACCCAGGTTGTAGTTGCCGGAGGCGGTACCCGTGGTGCCAAACGCAGTGTAAGTAATCACTACGCCTTCTTCAGAGGTAGGGTACACATTACCGGGAGGGGTGGCCACGCCCAGGTAATTGTTGGCCAGCACGCATACCCAGATGTTCAGGTAGCGGGTATAGTCCCAGGCGTCGCTGCCGCCTGTATTACTATGTTTCACCGCCATCGCGGCGCTTTGATTTACGTTGAAGTTGTCGCGTGTAGTTACTTTGCGCACGATGCCATTGGTAGGATCGCCGTTCGGCGTGCGTTGCGCCAGGGTAAATTCGATCTGCGCATCGCCAACCAGGGATTGCCATACGGTCGGCACTTTGCTGCGGTCGGCATTGGCGGCGCGGTAATCGGCATTCAGGGTTTGTATCTGCGAAAGTACTTGCGCGTCGGTCACCAGGCTGGGATCTTTCATCACGATATGTACCACCACCGGGATGTTCACCAGCGCAGCCGTTTTACCGAGGTGGGAGGGACGTGCCCTTTGCAGTTCTCCCTCTGTTTGCCGGTAACGAAGTAAGGTTTTGGAATCGGACTGGAGCTGTTGTTGTAAAGCTTCCGCCGTACCGCATTTTCTTTGTGCAGTTGCAGGTAGCCAAATAAGGTTGCTCAACAGGAGCAATAAGGTCGCGGTACGCAAGGGAATCGTTTTTATCAATCTATGGTTTATCCGTAGGGGCAGCGCTTTGCAGGCACTGCCGTTTTTCTAGCTTAACGCACCTGCAATACATCCACACATCAAACACGCGATGGTACCACCGACCAGCGCTCTCACACCCAGTTCTGTCAGGTTCTTACGCTGGTTCGGCGCCAGCTGACTAATACCGCCAATCTGTATACCGATAGACGCAAAGTTGGCAAAACCACACAAAGCGTAGGTGGCGATCAGGATTGATTTAGGGTCCTGTATAACACCCGCCATCTTCATTTTGCCGAGGTGGTCGTAAGCAACAAACTCATTCAGGATGGTCTTTTCTCCCAATAACTGCCCTACGGAAAGCAGGTCGTTACTGCCTACGCCGATCAGCCAGGCCACCGGAGCAAAAATATATCCCAGTATCAGTTCTAAAGATAACTCTTTATAACGGCCCGCAGTCGCTGCCGCTATACCCGGATTAATATTCGTGATATCACCTACCCAGCCCAGCAGGGCGTTGGCGGTATACATCAAAGCGGTAAATACGATCAGCATCGCACCCACGTTCACTGCGAGCTTCAAACCGTCGGTGGTACCGATCGATAAAGCATCGAGGAAGTTGTCGCCAAGCTTCTCCCGCGGTACTTTCAGGTCTTTGGCCAGCTCCATTTCGGGCGGCTGCGGGAAGAGGAGTTTGGAACATACGATGGCCGCCGGTGCGCTCATGATGCTCTGGCTCAGCATGTGTAATGCGAACATCTGTTTCTGCGAAGGATCTGCTCCACCCAACATGTTCACGTAAGCGGCCATCACGCTGCCCGCCGTATTGGCCATGCCGCCGATCATCACACACAATATTTCAGAACGGTTCATCTTCTCCAGGTACGGACGAATCATCAGCGGCGCTTCTGTTTGTCCCAGGAAGATGTTGGCTGCAGTAGATACGCTTTCCGCACCTGAAATACGCAGTTTATTCAATAGATAAGCGAATACGAAAACAATCTTCTGAAGGATGCCTAAATAATATAAAACAGAGGAAAGTGCTGCAAAGAAGATAATATTTGGTAACACCTGTATCGCAAAGATGTACGCCCAGGAGCCACGATCGTCGGCCAGGCTGCCGAACATAAACTCGGTGCCTTTATGACTCAAGTTGATCAGGTTTACAAAAGCATTGGATACGGAACCTAATACATTGCGGAACACATCCGGCGCACACCATTTCATGTATACGCTCACGGTTAATATCGCCAGCGCACCCAGTATCGACCACTTCAACGTTTCAGTACTACGCTTCCGCAGTTGGTTGATCAATACTCCGATCACGACTACGCTCACCGAAATGGCCTGCGAAGGATAGACAAATGCACTGCTGCGAATCATGCCGAAGAAGAAAACGGCCAGCCAGGCGACGGCCAGCACGATGCTCAGCAGATCGGGCGACCCACTTAATTCCTGCTTCTTTTTGATGGCGCGGTTAATGATCACGTACACCAGAATCACCCCAAATGCTAACCAGAAGGCCGGCTGACCGCCCACCGTTGTGTTAAGCACCCCAAGTGCGAACATCACCTGGGCAAAAATGCCCATCCCAATCAGTTTCCAGTTAATAGCCCTGCGGTTGTTGCTCATTAAATAGCAGATACCGACGAGGAACAACATTCCAATTCCACCACGTAACAGGTTATCCCAGTGAAACGTCATTCAGCAGATGATTTAGATTTTAACAAATAAAACGGAAAATAAGCTTTTCAGCAGTAAATATCGATCAACGGCCCATATTTCAAGGTAAAATATTATCATCTATAGATGTAGCCGGGGCCGGTACATAAAAAAAGCGCCCCGTTACCCGGAGCGCTTCGTATAACCAGTAATTGGATTAGAGGTTGGCCTGGATCTTCTTGTCCAGTACAGATTTAGGCACGGCGCCTACTTGTTTGTCTACCACCTGGCCACCTTTAATGAAAAGGATAGCAGGAATGCTGGTGATACCGTAGTTGAAGGAGATCTGTGGGTTTTGGTCCACGTTCACTTTACCTACGTTTACTTTGCCTTCGTAATCTTTAGACAGCTCTTCGATAACCGGACCAATCGCACGACAAGGACCACACCATTCAGCCCAAAAGTCTACAACTGTGAGTTTCTCCGAGTCAAGCACGGTTGTCTTAAAGTTCGCGTCTGTGAATTCTAAAGCCATTTTGCTTATGTATTTAAAAGTTTATAATTATTGATTGTCAGCGCAATCCACATTTTCGGTCATGTATCTCTAACGCTGCAAATATTAAACCGGTGTAAAAGTAATGTTTTTTTGACAGCTTATTTATTGATAGTATCTATATACACATCAATATCCGGCTGTTTCTGCAGGTAGTGCGCCAAATCGTCATTCATTTCGATGTGTTTGTTTACCGTATGCATGCGAATACTCATGTTATCGTCCCTGTCGATCAGCTGCACATACAACTCGGCCTTACCGGGGTTTTCCGCTGCATTCTTCGTCAGGAACTGTACCATTTCCGGCGTCAGGAACTTAGGCATGGTCACCAGGGCCACCTGCCGGGTGTGTGTCTTTTTCACTTCCTGCAACAGCTGAATGCTCTGTACTTTAAACTCGTACTCGTTCTCGTTAAAGCGGCGCGGTTTAAAAGCGGCGTTTACGAACAAACAGATGCCTGCCTTCATGTAGTTGATAAATCGTAAGTAGTCCTCACTCCACAACGCAAACTCAAATTTGCCGGTATAATCTTCCATGGCCATGATACCGAACTGCTTATTGTTCCGGGAGATGCGCTCCTGCGCCATGGTCACGTAGATTGCCAGGCGGAACGAGCGTTCCTTACCTTTCTTGTCTTCACCCGGCGCCTGCAGGAATTGCTGGTAATCCAACACTTCCTGTATCGTGTTCATGTTGTAATATTTCAGCTCGAACTTATAGTCGTCCAGCGGGTGGCCGGATATGTATATACCGGTAATATCTCTTTCATTATTCAGTTTGATGGTCAGCGGCCAGTGATCGCAGGGCGGCATCTTTGGCGGCACCACGTCCGGCATGTCCATCTCACCAAAAAGACTGCCCATGCCGCTGCTGCCCGCAGAAGCCTGCTGCCCGAACTTCACGATCTTCTCTAATCCTGTGCTGTTATCGCCTTCCGGCTTATGGAAGTACTGCGCACGATGCAATTCCGGGAAACAGTCGAATGCGCCCGCCATCGCCATGGCCTCCAGCGATTTCCTGTTTACCGCACGCTGGTTCACGCGTTTGATCATGTCCCATATGGAGGTGTAAGCCCCGTTCTTCGTACGTTCTTCCAGCAGGTTTTCTACCGCACCTTCGCCCACACCTTTCAGACCGGCCAGACCGAAACGGATCTGTCCCGCACTGTTCACCGCAAAACCTTTGAACGACTCGTTTACGTCGGGCGGCAATACGTCAATGCCCATACGTTTACACTCCTCCATAAAGAAGGTGATCTTCTCCAGGTTGTTGGCGTTATTCAGTACGGATGCCATGTACTCGGCAGGGTAGTGGGCCTTCAGGTACGCCGTCTGGTAGGCCACGAAAGCGTAGCAGGTGGAGTGCGATTTGTTGAACGCGTAGGATGCAAACGCCTCCCAGTCTGTCCAGATCTTATCGCATATCTTCAAATCATGGCCGTTGGTTTTACAACCGTCCATGAACTGTTTCTTCATTTTGTCCAGTACAGCCTTCTGCTTTTTACCCATTGCCTTACGCAGTACGTCCGCATCCCCCTTGGAGAAGTTGGCCAGCTTCTGGCTCAAAAGCATTACCTGTTCCTGGTATACCGAAATGCCGTAGGTGTCACGCATGTACTCCTCCATCTCCGGCAGGTCGTACACCGTTTCCTCCAACCCGTGTTTACGGCGGATAAACAACGGAATGTACTCCAACGGACCCGGACGGTACAAGGCGTTCATCGCAATCAGGTCATCGAACCTGTCCGGACGCAGCTCACGCAAATACTTCTGCATGCCCGGGCTCTCAAACTGGAACGTACCGTTGGTTTCGCCCTTCTGGTACAATTCGTAGGTCTTATCGTCATCTAGCGGTATATCATCAATACTGATAGTGATGCCGTGGTTTTGTTTGATCAGGTCCAGCGCGCCCTTGATAATGGTGAGGGTCTTCAGACCCAAAAAGTCCATCTTGATTACGCCGGCCGATTCAATTATACTACCCTCAAACTGCGTTACCAGCAGGTCCGAGTCTTTAGCGGTAGATACAGGAATCAGGTCTGATAAGTCCTGCGGCGCAATGATGATACCCGCCGCGTGAATGCCCGTGTTACGCACCGATCCTTCCAGTACACAAGCCTCACGCAACACTTCACCCTGCAGATCTTCTCCTTTGATCAGTTCCCGCAGTTTCTTCACATTCTCTATGTCTTCGCCCATCAGGCCTTCTTTATCCTGCAGGCTCTTATCACCTTCCAGCGGCGCGTTAAAGATCCTGTCGAGCTGTATACCTGGTTTATCGGGCACCAGTTTCGCCAGGGCGTTGGAGTCCTGCAAAGGCAGGTCCAGCACACGCGCCACGTCCTTAATACTCATTTTGGCAGCCATCGTACCGTAGGTAATGATCTGCGCTACCTGGTTCTTGCCATATTTATCAACTACATAATCAATTACCTTCTGACGGCCTTCATCATCGAAGTCCGTATCAATATCGGGCATAGACTTACGTTCCGGGTTCAGGAACCTTTCGAAAAGCAAGTTGTATTTGATCGGGTCGATGTTCGTGATGCCTATACAGTAAGCCACCGCCGAACCCGCTGCCGATCCACGTCCCGGGCCAATAAACACGCCCAGGTCGCGCCCCGCTTTGATGAAGTCAGACACGATCAGGAAGTAACCCGCAAATCCCATGTTCTCGATCACATTCAGCTCGAAGTTGAGGCGCTCCTCGATCTCGGCCGTCATTTCCGTATAACGCTGGTGCGCGCCTTCCATCGTGAGGTGACGCAGGTATTGGTCCTGCGTAAAGAATTGCGGAGGTATCGGGAAGTTCGGCAGCAAAATGTCCCTTTTCAGGTCCAGCAGCTCCACCTTATCCACGATCTCGTTGGTATTGTCGATCGCGGCCGGGATGTCTGCGAACAGTTTGGTCATCTCGGCTGTGTTCTTAAAGTAAAATTCGTCGTTGTAGAAAGCGAAGCGCCTGTTCTTCATCACCACATCGTCGTCGAAATCCTTCATCGTAGGCGTGGCCTTCTTTTCGCCGGTGTTAATACACAGCAGGATGTCATGCGCATTCGCATCTTCCTTATCTACATAATGCGAGTCGTTGGAGGCAATGATCTTCACATTGTACTTATGCGCCCATTTCTCCAGCAGCACATTCACCTTATCCTGCTCCGGAATACCGTGGCGCTGCATCTCTACGTAAAAGTCCTCGCCGAAAATATCCAGCCACCATTTAAATTCCTTTTCCCCTTCATCTTCCCCTTTTTTGAGGATCGTTTTAGGTACAGAGGCGCCCAGGCAGCACGTCGTAGCGATCAGGCCTTTATGATATTGGAGAATGAGTTCTTTATCGATACGCGGGTATTTACCGTACAGGCCTTCCATGTACCCGAGGGAGCATAGTTTGATGAGGTTACGGTATCCTTCATCGTTTTTAGCGAGTAATACCTGGTGGTAGCGAATGTCCTTCTCTTCTCGGGTAAAAGCGCGCTTGTGGCGGTTCTCCACGAGATAGAACTCACATCCCACGATCGGTTTAACCTTCAGGCGTTTATCTTTCGGATCTTCCGGGTTCAGCTTGTGATTATAGGCCTCTGCAACGAACGAGAACGCGCCAAACATGTTACCATGGTCGGTAATGGCCAATGCGGGCATGCCGTCGGCAATCGACTTCTTGTAAAGCGATTTAATGTCCGCGGCGCCGTCCAGCAGGGAGTATTGCGTATGAACGTGCAGGTGAGAAAACTTCATATAACGGTCTAATTAGGTTTAACGGCACGGGTACCGTTTTCTTTTACATCCAACCAGCAAAAGAACAACAGTTAGCGCAGACTTCAAAATCACCTTATCCACACGTTTTGCCAGGTTATTTCTTTAGCTATCAATCAGTTAGTTAGAGATAGGGATTGCTGAAATGTGAGTATTTCTCCTGTGGTAGTCAGCTTAGGGATGGCTATTGAGCCGCCGTTGCGTCGCACACTTGGGCGACTGTTTTCGCCTCAAGAAAAGTTAAAATACTATCACCTCTTTAGTAGTTGTTCTACTTTTTCCCTGGCCCGAACGGTTAACTTTTCCTCGGGTCAGGCTGCATCGTCCTTCAGTCCTTTAGGCATCCTTTAATGATCCTTGCTTGAACCTAGGTTCATCCTAGGTTAAACTTAGGTTTAAATTAGGTTCAGGTTAGGCTAGCGAACGAAGGTTGAACGAAGGTTCAACCTAGGATGAGCCTACGATGGAGCAAGGATGGTCGGAGGATGATGATACGATATTACCGGTTTAAGAGTTGGGTGTCACGTCCTAAATTTGGTTTACACCCTCGTGAGATAATCCGAATTAAGGTTTACACCTATATGTGTTAATCCGGGCGTATCGGTTGGGAGTGAGGCTGCCGGCACCGGGATTGCGGATCACCATCAAAAAAAGAAGGCGGTCCGTGCGGACCGCCTTCGAATTAGTTCCTGTTATGGATGCCTTCGCCGAGTTCTTCGAGCAGTTTTCGGTTAAACGCTTCCAGGTCTTCCGGGGAACGGCTGGTTACCAGTCCCTGGTCTACGATGACCTCCTTGTCTTCCCAGTCTGCGCCGGCATTGGTCAGGTCAGTTTTGAGGGAAGGGTAGGAGGTCATTTTCCGCCCCTTCAGTTTACCCGTTTCGATCAGTAGCTGCGGACCGTGGCAGATCGCTGCAATCGGTTTGCCGCTATCGAAGAACTGGTTGGCCAGTTCGATCGCTTTGGGTACCGCGCGCAGTTTATCCGGGTTCATAACACCGCCTGGCAGCAGGAGGGCGTCGTAATCGCTTTCACTCACTTCGTCAAAAGTCTTATCAACCTCCAGTTCGATGGACCAATGGTCATGATCCCATGCTTTGACCTTTCCTTTTTGCGAAGAAATAATGTCTACCTGCACGCCAGCGGCCTCGAGCGCTTGTTTGGGGCTGGTGAGTTCCACTTCCTCAAAACCATTTTCTGTGAGGATCGCCACTTTTTTACCAGTAAGATTTGCCATAGAATAGTATTTTAGACTTTAAATAATGGGACTGGGTTCAAATATCCTGCCATGCCCCAAACATTTTTCCTGGCCAATCACTTGAATGTTTAATTGAAAATCAATCACATAGATCCCTATTTTGAGAAAGTTCCACTTAGTTTAAAAATATTTTTTCTCTCGGTATGGTCCCTGGTGATATAAATCGTCGTTTTATGGATAGAATGAAATACAACAGCCATTACATATTGCAGCTATACGTCCAGAAAGTGGTCGGCAGCATCAGTGAAGATGATCTGCGGTTGCTCGAGGATGTGCTGAGGAAAGATGCCGAAATGCGGGCATTGTGTGCAGAATGGGATCGCGATTTAACACCAGAAGAAGTTACGCGCCAGCAGGACCCCGAATTAACGAAACAGCGCTGGCAGCGGATAAAGAACCTATACGAGGAGCGTGGTCCCCAACGGGAGCGTGAGGCAAGCGTCCGGAAGATCCGGGGTTACGTTGTGTCTGGCGTCGCAGCAGCAGCAGTGCTGGCCATCGGATTTTTCGTGCTTAGGACCCCAGAGGAGCGGCCATCATCCAAGCCCTTGTTAGCCACAAACACTACAGAAAACGCTGAGATGATTTTGCCATCCGGCGAGGCGGTCACACTTGATGAAGCCTTGTCTGATAAGCAGATGACTATTGGTGATGTTAGCCTCAGTTATAGTAAAGGAAAACTCGTTCTTTCAGCCGGCCATGGAGCCGGCGCTGGTATCGCCAGCCTAAACGTTCCTGTCGGCAAACAGCTGGACGTAACGTTAACCGATGGTACGGTGGCGATGCTCAATTCGGCATCCACGTTTAAGTTCCCTCTTCAATTCGATGGGGCGAACCGGAGCGTGGAGCTTGCGGGAGAGGCTTACTTTACGGTAGCCGGGAATGCGGAGCGACCGTTTATTGTGCAGAGCCACGGTACTAAAGTTGTGGTGCTGGGCACCGAATTTAATGTTAACTCGTATAACCCCAAAAATATTATCACCTCTTTACGCAGCGGCAGCGTAAGGATGCAAGGTGGTGGCAAGGATACCTTACTTAAACCTGGTCAGGCGGCCAGGGTGCAGGATGGCGTACTTACCGTGAGTAAAGTGAAGGAAGACAGGCCTTATGGCTGGACCAAAGGCATCGTTGACCTGGAAGGCGCTTCTGTTGCCGAAATTGCCGCTATCATTAGTCGCTGGTATGACATAAAAGTAGATTTCGCCCGGCCCGAGCTGAAGGAAGGATCATATGATCTCTCAATCAACAAATCAGAACCTGTAGAAGAAGCATTAAAACGTCTGCGTAAGATTTCCAGTGAGAAAGTGAAGTATAAAATAGAAGGCAAACATCTAAAATTTGAATAGTGAAAGTCAGGAATATAATTAATAATGAAATCGCTTTTCTCCATTTTTCAAATATATAGCCATGTTCACAGGGAAGCCTTTTCAGGGTTCCCTGTTTTTAGTTTAAGACAGCAATATTTTACACATATCCTTTGAGAGCCCTTGTTACCCCGATTAGTTTAAGACAGCAATATGATATCGTCCGTTGATTTGCTTAACCACTTGTTTCACTATTGTTTGCGCCACCCGGGCGGCCCTTCATTCGCACACGACCGCGAAAAGAGGTAAACCGCCCACCAGGCGACGACCCTTCCATCCATTGTTTGCCCCCTGGGGCCCTCGTGCTTAACGGCCGAAGGAAGCCTTCATTCACCGTTGTTTGCCCCCGCAACCTGGTGCTTTGTCGCACAAGGTTATACGGTTCATCATTGTTTGCCCCAGTGGCCTCCTGCTTTTGCAACGACGGTTACATTGTTCATCATTGTTTGCCCCTGTGGCCTCGTGCTTTTGCAACGACGGTTACATTGTTCATCGTTGTTTGCCCCTGTGGCCTCGTGCTTTTGCAACGACGGTTACATTGTTCATCGTTGTTTGCCCCAGTGGCCTCGTGCCTTGTTGCATGACGGTTACATTGTTCATCATTGTTTGCCCCTGTGGCCTGGTGCCTTGTTGCATGACGGTTATACGGTTCATCATTGTTTGCCCCTGTGGCCTCGTGCCTTGTTGCATGACGGTTATATGGTTCATCGTTGTTTGCCGCTGTGACCTCGTGCCTTGTTGCATGACGGTTATAGTTCATCATTGTTTGCCCCTGTAGCCTCGTGCTTCTGCAACGACGGTTACATTGTTTATCGTTGTTTGCCCCTGTGACCTCGTGCCTTGTTGCATGACGGTTATATGGTTCATCGTTGTTTGCCCTGCAGGCAGCTCGCGCTTAGTCGCCGGGAAGTTGCCTGATTCGTCGTTGTTTGTCATTACGCGCATTTCATTTCGCACACGACCGCGAAGCAGATGCTGTGCTAAGTGACCCAGCGTTCATCTTTGTTTGTAGCCATCGGAGCATTCCCGCTTCGCTTAAGACAGCAAATTCTTTGCTGACGATGTTCATGTTTGGAAGCCCCAATTTTACTTAAGGCAGTAAATTATTTCACGCTGCCGGTTCATACCGGACACTCCGGTTTAGCTTTAGACAAGCTTATTGCCATCCACGTTTGCAGGCCCACAATTTAGCTTAAGACGAACCACATTCGTAAATATTCTTTATTTACGGGAAGCTTTATTTTGGATAACTGTAATTCCTTTACAGTGAGGATCTTATGTGCACTTTTGTGTTAACAGTGTATTAACTAGTAAAAGCTGTTTTTTCAGCGATGCGGTAATGATGCAGTACGCATTAATAACCGCTTGTTAACGAATAAAAGTTGTATATTCGACCCTACATGTAAAGCGAAATTTGCATAGGCTAATGGCTAAAATGGAGAAGTAACTGTGTAGATGTACATAGCTGTCGCATTTCGATACATCCTATTTATCCAATCCAAGCTTAAGGAGTGATTTATTCAAAATTGTGCGATCCGGCACGACGGCTGGCGGGGACTATTTCCCATCAACTGCGGCAGGACGGCACTAAAATGTATCAACCATGGATAAATTGCAAGATTTAGATGCCACTCCCGAGAAGGGAATAAAACCTAAGTCCGACATGAAGAACAAGGCGCAAGCCATGACCGAAGCATGTGAAGAACTATTTACAACTTACGGCCCGGAACTGATTCTCTACGCAAAAGCGCTTGGACTCGATGAGGCCCAGGCTGAGGATGTCGTGCTCCAACTGTTCGCTTCCATCTGGGAGAAAAAAGATTCTTTGCGAATCTACGAGATGACAAACCGCAAAGGTTATCTTTTTACCTCAGTACATAACCGCTTCCTCGACCTCCGTAAAGTCGATGGTCGTCAGCGTAACAAAAATGACCAGTACGTTTTCGGTCTCAAATACTGGGAAGATGAAAAGTACAGCGAAGGCTTCGACGTCCGTTCAAAAATGGCGTTTGCCATGAACAAATACCTCACCGAGCAACAACGCCTCGTGGTCGTATATACCCGGTTCGAACAAATGTCGCATGAAGAAGCCGGCGCCCAGATGGGTATCTCGGCCAGCACTGTAAAGAAACATCTAAAGGTCGCGCTGACAAAGCTGCGTAAACACTTGAAAGATCTATATGCATTTTTGATTTTATTGAGTCTGCTGTTCTCGTAAACTATTGCTTTATTGTCCGTCTTGTTATTGGATATTCTGTCTAAATCGACTATAAAAACACAACTTTTTTCAGGGATGAAAGCCTGTCCAACACTCATTAGCATCTTTTATCCAATAGTGAAACTTGTGTATCCCGACACTAAATCGCCGGCAGCCTATCAGGTTGCAGGGTTGTTTTGTTTTGGGTCCCCGGTTGTGGCAGCAGAAAAGGGGAGTCAACAGTGTAAAGGTAAGCGGAAGTGTGATAGTATAACTTGCAATTTGCGAGAAGCATTTTTAAAATTCTCCGTTAGCTTGTAGCCTTCAAATTGTTAATATCCTAGCCTAAAGAAAGAAGATATTTTAATGGCATCTATGATGGACCGTTTCAAACCAAAGCACCTGATACAGCATATCCTTATGCTGCTGGCGCTGTCGTGCGTAAACGTCGTCCTCGCCCAACAAAAAGATACGAGGTCTATTACCGTAACAGGCCGCCGTATCACCATCCAGAAGGTTTTCGATGCCATTAAAGCACAAACGGGCTACACACTGCAGTTCGATCGTGGCGATATCGACGTTACCCGCAAAGTAAATATGAGCGCCCGCAATAAACCGATATCGTACGTGGTGCAGGAAGCACTCGGCCCTGTCTATGACGTGGAGGTTAGCGGCGATTACCTGCTCATCGTCAAAAAGCCACCCGCTTTAGTCGCCTCTGCAAGGCCCGCCAATGGAGCGCCGATCTCGATATACGGCAGTATTGTCGGAGAGGACGGAAACCCGGTGATCGGCGCTACGATCATGGTGAAAGGTCATACCGCCCGCACCATTGCCGATGAGCACGGACGATTTACGCTTACAGGTATTCCGGCCGGATCGAAACTGACCATCAGTTGTATCGGGTTCAAACAGCGTGAGGTGGTCGTTGCCAGAACAGGCAGTTCAACTATTCGCCTCGAACTCGACATCCGCAACATCGATGCCGTAGAGGTTATAAGCACAGGCTACCAGTTCGTACAACTGGGCAAAACTACCGGCTCTATCTCCAAAGTAAATAATACGCTGTTCAACCGCCCTATGTCCACCGACGTACTCAGCCGCCTCGAAGGCACAGTACCAGGGCTCGTATTTAACAGGTATCTCGGCAAAAACAGGCCCAACGATATGAGCGTAAGGGGCGTCAGTACGATCGGTACCACCGACGGTGCCGATGCGCAGCCGCTTATCGTCGTTGATAAATTTCCATATGATGGCAACCTGGACAATATCAATCCAAATGATGTGGAGAGTATTACCATCCTGAAGGATGCCGCATCATCATCAATCTGGGGTGCCCGCGCCGGTAATGGTGTAATCGTAATTACAACAAAGAAAGGTGAATACAACAGGAAGCTCAACGTATCCTTCAACTCGAACGTACTGGTGGGAGGGAAGCCCGACCTGTTCTACGCCCCGCAATTCAGTTCGGACGAATACATCGAACTGGAACGCACACTTTTTAAGAACGGTTATTATAACTCAACACTGAACAACACCCGCAACCGGCCAGTCGTATCGCCCGTAGTGGAACTGCTTGCCGCTGTGCGCGCAGGCAGACTTGATGCTGCTGAAGCCGAGGCGAAGATCGCGAAGTTGAAGACTTATGATGTTCGCCGGGATTATAAGAAGTACCTGTTTCAACCTTCCCTTAACCAGCAATATGCGCTATCTGCGGGTGGCGGCAACGACCGGCTCAATTATTATTTCTCTGCCGGTTACGATCTGAATCGCAGCAACCAGGTAGGCGATGCTCTGGAGCGTATGAGCTTCCGGGGTGTAACGAATGCGAAGCTGACGAAGAAACTGTCGCTGGAAACACGCATAACATTTACCGAAACCGATACCAGGAACAACGCATTGGACGCTCCACTGGGCACAACCACATCGGCTGTAGTTACCCCTGGCGGTAAAACGCTCTATCCTTATGCCCGCCTCGCAGATGAAGATGGTAATCCTCTTCCGACGCCTATGCTGTATCGCAGCAGCTTCCTGGATACCGTTGGCGCTGGTAAGATATTAGACTGGAAATACCGCCCGTTAGATGAGTTGCGTTTGAACAATAATACCACGAAGCTGAATGATGTAGTGCTGTATCTAGGTGCCCGCTATGCTTTCAACAACTCGCTGAACTTTGACCTGATGTACCAGTTCGAGAAAGCCACTTCCCGTAGCAGGGAACGCCACGACCTGGAAAGCTTTTTCACCCGAACGCTCATCAACCTCGCAACACCCACCGGTGGGGAAACCAGTAAATCCGTCACCCCCTGGGGCGATATCCTCGACTACCGGAACGAAAAACTCTATGCCCATAATGCCCGGGCCCAACTAAACTATTCCCGCAATTTCTTCTCGAAACACCAGGTTGATTTCCTGTTAGGGGGTGAGGTGAGGGAGAAGCGTACGGGCTTTAATATCGGTCGCTTGTATGGTTATAATGACGTGGGGCCGGATTTTTCGGTTGAGCGCCCGGATGTATCCGTTCCGAGTTATTACTTATTACAGGGGAACTCTTACAGGCTACCAGACCGTGTAGGAGGTCAATCAAGGGTTACGCGATTCGTTTCTGCTTATTTGAATGGCTCTTACAACTATGATTCCACCTATATACTGACCGGAAGTTTGAGGCGGGATGCCTCCAACGTATTCGGCGTTAGCGCTAACAGTAAATGGGAACCACTGTGGTCTCTGGGTTTAGGTTGGATTGTATCTAACGAGAAGTTCTTCAACGTTCCGTGGATATCTACCTTAAAGTTGCGTATCGCCAATGGGCGTAGCGGGAACGCTAATACGGATATCGCTGGCATTGTAACTATTGAGGATGCAGCCACTAATCCTTTATCCGGTTTGCCCGCCGTGCGGATAAAAGACGTTCCAAATCCGGATCTGAGTTGGGAGGTGGTCCGTACGAGTAATGTGGGAGTCGACTTTGCGATCAGAAACAACAGGATAAGCGGAAGCGCGGAATATTATGTAAAAAAGTCGGAGGATTTAATAATCAGCGCACCGATGAACTATACGACCGGATTTTCATTGTTGCCACGAAACAGCGCCGCTTTTGACGCGAATGGTTTGGATATTGGTGTAAATGTGCTGGCTATAAAGAAACCGTTTGAATGGGCTACAGCTTTAACGTTCACGTATAATGAAACAAAGCTTACCGAATATGACAAGACTGTAAAAAATAACAGTTCTTACATTGGAGTTGGTAGTCTAAATCCGCAGGATGACCAAATAATTTATGGCATAGTAAGCTACAAGTGGGCTGGTCTGGACCCTGTTACCGGCGATCCCAGAGGCTACCTTGATGGTGTGCCAAGTAATAATTATGTTGCTATGGGGGCTAGTAAAGACAGGACGAACTTAGTATTTCACGGTACCGCAAGGCCTCGCATGTTTGGCAATGTACGGAACACGTTCTCTTACAAAAAGCTATCGCTGTCAATAAATATTACTTATGAACTAAAGTATTTCTTCAGAAATCCATACTTGTTAAATTATAATGCTCTTTTTGAATTGTGGAATCAGGTTGGCTACAATGATTATCTGAATCGATGGAATAGGCCCGGAGATGAGCTGAAAACGAATGCGCCGTCAATGATTTATCCTGCAAATGGTTTTCGCGATAACTTTTACTCAACGTCTTCCGTAAATATCGAACGGGGGGATCATATCAGGTTAAAGGACATCGTGTTGGATTACAGCCTTAATACGCCGTCTTTTAGGCGTGCAGGTTACGGCATATCTCTGAAGGCATATGCTACAAACCTGGGAATTATCTGGAAGCAGACGAGCCTTAAGATAGATCCGTCCTACGGCGTACCGCTGCCGTTTATAGTTGGAGGAGGAATAAAAATTAATATGCAGAAATGATGCGCCATGAATAATCGGAATACTAAATCAGGAATAATGCTAGTCGGGATAGTTGTCTTTTACTGTCTGATTATGGCTGCATGCCGTGATTTCCTTGCGGAAAATCCGAATCCGGATAGTGAGGAGTTAACCGATTTGGAGGAGTTGCAAAAAATGCTCGATCATAGCACGCAGAACGTTGACTTTCCTAACTATCCACTTTTAGCGGCAGATGATTATTACGTAACTTCGAACGACTACAAGTCGGGTGAGGCCAACGATCAGTTGATGCATGTTTGGTCTGTCACCGCAAATGGTGATGATGCCTGGCGTGCTGCCTACCGCCGTATATTCGATGCCAACCTTGCACTTGAGAAGCTTGGCGAGTTTGGGAAATCCAGCTCTCAGACAGAAGAGGTGAAGCAAATAAAAGGAAGTGCCCTGTTTCTGCGAGCCTACAATTTTTTCTGTCTTGCACAAACTTTTACTGATCAATATTCGCCCGCAACAGCTAACGCTGTTGGCATACCTCTGAAAATTAATACGAGTACTAACGACATACCGGTCGCCGCATCTATCAGGCAAACGTACGAGCGAATAATACAAGACTGCCTTAACGCTAAAAATTTACTCTCAGAAACTAAAGTATATATATCACGACCTAGTCGTGCAGCCGTTTGGGCGTTGCTATCTAAAACGTATTTAACCATTGGAGATTATGAATTGGCCGGTCAGGCGGCAGACTCCTGTTTGAGCCTCTATAGTTTGTTGTTGGATTATAACCATCTCGATTCAACGTTGGCGGCACCATTTCTATCAAGGACAACAGCGAAATATTGTTCCATTCTGTTTTTATGTCTTCGTTTTTCTTAACGCCAGACATATGTAAGGTGGATAGTTTACTTTATCGGTTATATCCAAGCAACGACTTAAGAAAGCTTCTGTATTTCAAAAGCAATGCGGATGGGACTTATCAATTTAGGGGAAACTATAACGGTACAGCAAATGAGATTCTATTCAATGGATTGGCGGTTGACGAAATTTATTTGATTCGTGCAGAATGCCGTGCTATGCGTAACGACATTGATGGCGCAATGTCAGATCTTAATGCGTTAGCGCGAAAACGATACTTGCAGGGAACGCTCGTTGAATTTTCAGCAACGTCGATTGAAGAAGCACTGCGTTTGATCATGATGGAAAGAAGGAAGGAGCTTGCATTTAGGGGAATGAGGTGGAGTGATTTAAGGAGGTTCAACTTAAATGGTATGTTTAAGGATACATTGTTCAGGAGGATAGATAATTCCGTGTTTACCTTGCTGCCTGATGCCCCAGGATATGTGTTGGGGTTAACAAATCGACCAAGATGAGTTAATTATTAAAAAGATTTATTGCGGGGATTGGTAGTAGATGTAGCCGTGCCAGGTTTGATTATTTTCTAACCTTGTCTCGAGCATCGAATTTGGAGCAATATAAGGATTGGTGCCATTGCCTTGCACATAAACTCCACATAAGCTCTGGGTTCCAGCAGCGCAAGGGTCTGGATCATACGGTGGATTTGCATCGATATAAATGTAATTGGCAGGATCGATTCGCTCTGTTTGATCATACATATTACCAACAAACAAATAATAACCTACCGCGCTTGGAGCAGCAGCCTGGCTTTTCACGACAAAAAATGCTCCGGTCGCGGCTGCAAGCAGCGCGAAACTTAAAATGTACTTTTTCATAATTTACTACTGGTTTTCAAATAAAAAAATAGGAATACCGCCTGGCCTTGTCTAAGGCCGGCTTACTTTAAAAAAAGAGATTTCATGGCAATAGAGCGTCGTATTCATGTTTCGGTGTACTTGGAAATGCGTGAAGTGATGTATGGAGAACAGGAAAAAGTCAGTTAGATCACAAAATCCATTTGCAATTGTAAACGTAATGTGCACCAGAATAACATTGGAGAAGATCACGCAGTGCTCCGGGATGAAAAGTAGGATTCAAATAATTGAGTGGTATTATCCGGCCTGTTGCATTACTATTTTGCGCTTGAAGTAGGCCGTATGATGGTATATACGTACCTCCCCATAAGCGGAGATTCTCCAGTAGAGCATATTCGTCGAACATTCCTTTGCAATTTTTAACTTTCTCCTAAGGCTGCCATTTTGCTTCCA
Source organism: Chitinophaga horti (assembly GCF_022867795.2). Lineage (NCBI taxonomy): Bacteria > Pseudomonadati > Bacteroidota > Chitinophagia > Chitinophagales > Chitinophagaceae > Chitinophaga > Chitinophaga horti. The sequence continues at coordinate 1,542,057 of NZ_CP107006.1, forward strand.
AAACTTGCATGATGAAGGCGGCAAACCAATAGTTCACTGTAAATACTACTTCACATGATTTACTCAACTCCCCCTAACAAGCAAGCTTACACGGGAGGGCGAATACCTAAAAGTAACAATATCTATCAAAAAAACAATTTACATCTTTGTGTAATGTCAATTAATCCCATTCTTTTTTCTCCATCTTGTCATAATCTTCCTTTTTAACGGTCCCTTTCTTCTTACTCCGGGATATACCCTTCTTTTTGCGCTTGTTTATGTTGTTCACGAGCGAGTTCTCCACGCCCAGCTTGTTCTTTTTCTTTTGCTTTGCCATAAAATTGCTTTGGATATATGCCTCAAATAGCGGGCCGCCCGCCTTTGGGGCTAAATTCGTACCTTTGCGACCACATGAAGTTTGAACAATACAATATCTCACCGGAAATCAAACGCAGCCTGGAAGACTTAGGCTTTAAAAGGCCTACAGACATCCAGTTTAAGGCGATCCCCTCTATCCTGAATGGGGACGATGTGCTGGCCATCGCGCAAACCGGTACGGGTAAAACGGCGGCTTTCGCTATCCCGGTGTTGCATATCCTGCAACGCAAACGCCGCCGCATTGGCCGTAAAGAGGTGCGCTGCCTGGTGATGGTGCCCACCCGCGAACTGGCCATCCAGATCGCAGAGGTGTTTGAAACACTGGCTAAATACACGAAACTCAATATACTCGGCCTCTTCGGCGGGGTAGAACAAGCGGAACAGGTGAAAAAACTGGATCAGGGAGTAGATGTCATGATCGCCACGCCAGGCCGTATGTTCGACCTCATCAACCAGGAACATATCGACCTTAGTAATCTCGACATCCTCATCCTCGACGAGGCGGACCATATGCTCGACCTCGGCTTCATCCGCGATATCCGAGATGTGCTGAAGCATATCCCTCGCGATCATCAAACGCTGTTCTTCTCGGCAACGATCGATAAGAATATCAAGGAGTTGGCTTATTCGGTAGTAAGAAATGCGATTCGTATCCAGATATCACCGCAGGACCCGGTGTCTAAAAACGTAAATCATGCAGTGGCTTTCGTGGAGATGGACGATAAACGTTTTTTCCTGGAACGCCTGGTAGGAGAGCTGCCTGATGCAAAGATCCTCGTGTTCGTTCGTACAAAGGTGCGTGCCGAAAGGGTGTTCGCTGCTATGGAGCGTGTGGGCGTAAAGTCGCTGACAATGCACGGCGGCAAGGAGCAAAAAGATCGCCTGCAGGTGATGGAAGAGTTCAAAAAAGGAGATATTAAACTGCTGATTACCACGGATGTAAACGCCCGCGGTATCGACATTCCGAATGTAGATTATGTTGTGAATTATGACTTGCCCGATGTGCCGGAAAACTATGTACACCGCGTGGGTCGTACGGGTAGGGGGGTACAGCGCGGACAGGCAGTGTCGTTCTGCAGCACAGAAGAAAAACCGCTGCTCGAAGCCATAGAGGCCTATATCGGTAAGCCGGTAGTGGTCATGAAAATCGATAGCCAGGATTACCGTGAAACGCTCAGCTTCTCAGAGGATATTCCCAACGATAACTGGCAATTGCTGCTGGATGAACACGAGAAGGAGCTCAAAAACAAAAAAGAAAAAAGAAGTAAGCAAAGCCTACTTCCTTTTTTATTCACGAAACATTGTAGCCTGACGTTCTATTCCCACGATCAGTCCTTCGTCTAACCATATTTTCAGGTCCTTTCGCGAAAGCCCCACGGGGGTGGACAAGTAAGCGGAAGGGCCTTTTCTTTGATGGTCATCAGTCCGCTCACCAGGTTGGTTTCATACTGGCTCATCAATAAGTAGGCAGAATCCGGCGTGGTGGTCATCACTTTGTACAAAGTGTAAGTACCCGAATCTCTTCTTATTTTGATAATATCACCGGCCTCCGGCGATCTTGCCATGGAGGCTGTTTGAAACACATGCCGCTGGCTAACGAAGAAGCTGCTGGCGGTGATGAGAACGAGCAACATGCTTCCACAGTAGGTCCACATGGGTACGCGGGTGCGCCGCTTTACCGATTCATAGGCCTTTTTTAAGACCGGTAGCATCTGATTGTCATTCAGGTTGTCCTTACAATAACTGCATCGGCTCCGGCCGGTCCTGCCGGCAGGCATTAGCGGAAGGTGCAGGATGTGTACATATCGCTGGTGAATGTGCATCGTTACCGTCCTTTCTTTGCCACATGTCGGGCAGCTTAATTGTAGTAACTCAGCGCCGGCATGGGCGCTTTTAGATCCACCAATGATCATAGGAAATGGCACCTGCGTTACTTAAACTCAGGGTGTAACAAATATGAGCGATTTTCTTCAGGTGTTACATAGCACTAAAATGTAATATTTCTCAGGGAGAGGGGAAAGCAAGGGGCTGACCAAAAGTATGGGCCAGCCCTAATTTATTCGGCTACCTGATGGATACATGTCATCATTTAAGCGATTCTCAAAGCCTTCATTTTACTTTTGGGCCAGCCCTAATTTATTCGGCTACCTGATGGATACATGTCATCGTTTAAGCGATTCACAAGGCCTTCATTTTACTTTTGGGTCAGCCCTAACTTATACCGGTACCAGATGGATACATGTCATCATTTAAGCGATTCTCAAAGCCTTCTTTTACTTTTGGGTCAGACCTAATTTATACCGCTACCAGATGGATACCTGTCATCGTTTAAGCGATTCACAAAGCCTTCATTTTATTTTTTAGTCGGCCTATTATTTTCACGGGCAGCATTTGGCGGCTCCTGTACATTAACTTGAACCTGGCTGCTAACGTTTATGGATGTACGTACGTTTGTGTTAACCTGCACGTTCGTATCCAGCGAAATCGGGTCGATCGCTACGATTTTATTGAGCTTCACCTGTATGGGTGATATCGCGTCCATTTTCGCAATGGCTTTCACCTGTAAGGTCAACGTATCGATTTTCGATAACGGTTGCACCTGCATGGTTACCGGCGCAAAGGCGAACACGAGGGTGTCTCTCTTCAGAGTAGGGAGGGTATCTGCCCGGCGCACCTGCGGTTCCGCAGCCAGCATACGCCTGGTTGGCACGGCTGTTGGCTCCTGCATAAACAGGATACGCTTCACGGGTGCTACGGTTTCCCAGGATGCGGGCACGGTGGTTACGGCTACCGGTGCTGCGCTGATAAAGCAAAGGGTTGCCAGTACCAGCACGCCGGCCATCAGCATCAGTTTTCCCGTGCCACCCAGCTGCTCGTTCTCGCCGGTAAGCATTCTTTTGATGCGGGCAAATAACTGCCCCGGATGATCTTTTAAGCTCATGGCATATTGATTTTGAGTGAGCGTAAATTCCTGGAACGACACTAATGCCTGCATATAAGCATCCTCCCGTTTGGTATGCGCCAGTACGATCTCATCGCAGCAAGCTTCCCGCTCTTCTTTCAAAAGCGCGGATACCCATAGCAGACCGGGATTGAAAAAGAAAATGGTTTCCGTAATATGTTGTACCAGGTTTACCAGGTAATCGTTCCGCCGGATGTGGGCCAGTTCGTGCATCAGGATGGTTTCCAGCTGCTCGGCCGGTAAGTTCCCCAGTAAGCCCAAAGGCACCAGTACTACCGGTTTAAAGGTACCCACTGTCAGCGGCACCTTCACGCGGGCAGACTCCAGCAGTTTCACTACTTTACGAATGCCCATGTCATGTTTCAGGTCGTAGAAGCGGTGGCGCCAGGCGTTGTCGGGCAGTTGGGTTCCGGTGGTACGCAGCTGCCGGATGTGCCATAAACCTGCGCCCATACACGCTGTTCTGAACATAAAGATCAATGCCCAGGTAAGTACGATCCACCCGGTGTATTGATTAAGGAAACGTTCCAAAGCTTCCACGAACCCGGGCCGCGCAGCTTGAATGGCGGAAGGAGCGCCAGCAGCGGTGTTAAACGCCACCTGGCCCGGGCTGTGGGCTGTATAAGTTAAGTAAAAGGTTAGCAGGGTGCCGGCCAGGAACAACAGTTGTATACCACCAATCAGCACATACCTGCGGGAGGCGGCCGATCGCCTCGTACAAAGGATCACGAGGCCTGCTATTGCCGCAGCCAACGCGCCCTGCCAGAGGGAATGTAACAACGTGCGGCCAAATGCCGCTACGATCGGGTGATGTAACCATTGTTCTGCAAACATGGGCGAAGGTTTTATTTGCCTTTTTCAACCTGTTGTAAAAACGCTTTAATAGCGTCCAGCTCTTTTTTAGAGGTCTTACGGTTGCCGAGCAGCTGCATCATCAGGCTGCTGGCAGAGCCGTTGTACATGGTCTCCACAAACTTGTCCAACAGGAAGCCTTTCGTTTTGCTCTCCTCTGTAGCCGGACTGTACACATGTTTCATCTGGCTCTCGTCGCGCACGAGCAGACCTTTTTCTACCATTATCTGCATCAGCTTAAGGGTAGAGGTATATTGTACTTCCCGTTTCTCTTCGTTCAGTTTGTCGTTCACCACACGTACAGTCGACGCACCGTACTTCCAGAGCACCTGCAAGATCTCCAGCTCGGAACGGGTAGGTTCCTGTAAGTCTTGTTGTTCTTTCTTCATAGCTTAAAGGTAGGAAATATTTCGTACGAAAAAGTTTCTAGGCGTCTTTTTTCTGAAAATCTGGGTTTATATACATAAAAGAGGCTGTCTCATTATCAATGAGCAGCCTCTTTTTATTGGGGACCTGATCGAAGCAAGTGATCGTTCAAGTCCTTCGTTTATCTATGTTACAACCTTTCGGCAGGATGAAAATTGTTATCTTCTTCCGCCCATTGCACGTGGCGCACCACTTTTCTGTTCTACCTCGCGGTTCATCTCCATGATATCTACCGGTTGCGAGAAATCGCCCAGCAGCCATTTGGCATAGTAGTCCGCTAGTCCCCAGAAGAACCATTCCTGCATGTCGCCATAGGCGTGGGCCTGACCAGGCAGCAGCATGATGTCGAAACGTTTGTTCGCGCGTATCAGTGCATTGATGACACGGATGGTGTTGGCAGGGTTCACGTTATCGTCCACATCGCCGGTAGTCAGCATCAGGTGGCCTTTCAGGTTCTTCGCCAGTTCCGGGTTTTTATCGATGTTGTATACGAATGTGGTGTCGCCTTTATCGCCGACTACTTCTTTTACACCGTGATGTTTTTCACTCCACCAACGATTGTAGATGGCGTTATCGTGGTTACCTGAGGAGGATACGGCCACTTTAAAGAAGTCGGGGTACACGAGCATGGCTGCGGTAGACATAAACCCGCCACCGGAGTGACCGTGAATACCTACGCGATTGATGTCGATAAAGTTGTAGCGGTCAGACAGCTGTTCGATCGCGGCTTTTTTATCTGCCAGTCCGTAGTCACGCAGGTTGCCATAGCCGTAGTTATGATACCATTTTGAACGGCTCGGGTTTCCACCGCGGTTGCCCATAGTCACGACGATCATGCCGATTTGTGCCAGCCTGTCGGTACGGTCGGCTCCTTTACTAAAGGCTTTCAGTACGGCTTCTGTCTGCGGGCCGGGATATACATAAGCTACTACCGGGTATTTTTTCGTGCTGTCGAAATCGTAAGGCTTATACATCACGCCGTAGATGTCTGTGATGCCATCATCCGCCTTTACAGAAAAGATTTCGGGGAACTTGTAGCCTGCAGCAAACAGCTGACTAAGGTCTGCGGTTTCCAGGTCCATCACCTTTTTACCTTCCGCATTGTACAGGGCCGACTTCGGCGTCGTGTTCACGCGGGAGTAGTTATCTACAAAGAAAGTGTTGTTATCGTTCAGGCTCATGCTGTGGTCAAAGTCGCCGGCATTCAGCAGGGTAAGGCCGCTACCGTCGAAGTTAACTTTGTACAGGTGCAGATAGTAGGGGTCTTCTTTGGCTTCGCGCCCGTTGGCGGAGAAGTAGAGTACACGCTTCTTTTCGTCGATGCCAACAATATCTTCACAATGGAAGGAGCCGGAGGTGATCTGGTTCTTCAAAGTGCCGTCACCGTTATACAGGTAGAAGTGGCCCCAGCCGTCTCTTTCGCTCCACTGGATCAATTCTTTACCATCGTTTACCAGGCCCAGTTTGCGCGTTTCCACATAAGTATTCATGCGCTCTTCGATCAATGCTTTGGCAGTACCAGTGGCCACATCCACACTCATCACGTCTATACGTTTGAGATCGCGGCTGGTGCGGTGCAGGTAGAACTTATCTTTTGTGCCCAACCAGGTAAGCGGCCGCCAGTCGTCGTCACGCTCATTCTGTTTAAAGTTGGCCGACCAGATGGCTACGTCCTGGTTCTTAAAGGCGTTTACGGCCAGGGTACGTTGATTGCCGGTGGCGGCGTCGAAGAGGAGTACAAATTCTTCCGGTGCTTCCTTTTCGCCAGGCAGCTGGTATTTGTATGTTTTAAGGGTAGGACGGGGATCGGCAATGCTGTTGATCACCCACATTTCTTTCAGCTTACGCGTATCTGAACGTACCATCGCAAACTGTTTGCTGTCGGGCGACCATAACACGTAGGCCGCACGGCGTTTAGGTTTTGCTTTTGCGCTGTCGCTCGTGTTATCGTCATCTTTTTCACCACCACCATATGCAAAAAACTCAATGCCGTCTTTGGTGAGCTGTGTTTCCACGATCGTGGTATCGCTTTCGTTCTTCAGGGCCTTCTGGTAGTTGGCCTTATCCATCTTATACAGATTATAGTTACGGGCGAAAACGATCGTAGCACTGTCGGGTGAAACGGAAGCCCAGTTTGGCCTGCGGGCTGGTTTCCTGAAGTCTTTCAGCTCTTTTACTTCACCGCTCGCAAAGTTGTATTCGAAGTAGAAGATCTTTTTACCGCGGGGGGAGGCGTGCCTTTTTTCACGGTCGTGTCTTTTCTTTCTTCGTCGATGCTGCTCTTGATCTCGAAACGCATGGCGGTCTCGTTCTCGTTCAGGCGAAGACTGTCGATGGGCAGGTGTTGCGCATCGAAAGGGTCCTTTACGATCTTCGTGAGTTCCGCCGCCAGTTTGTCATTGTTGAACATCTCACGTTTGTCGCGCGCGGCCGGGTTTACGATGTACCATTTGCGGCCGGAGGTAGTTTCGTACATGTACCAGAACCGGTCCGATTGCTTGAACCAGTGGGGCGTTACGGCGGTAGAGAAGACCATCTTACCCAATTTCTTAGGCGAGAATTTAGAGGCCAACTGGTAGTTGGCTTTTGCAGCAGGTTGGCTTTGCGCCATTAACAGCTGCAGGTTCAGCAGGAAGAAAGAAAACAGTAACGCTTTTTTCATTCATTTACAGGTTTTGATAAAGTATAAGGACATACGCCGCCGCCATGAGACGCCGTCATCAGTCCGGGGATATTTGCGGTTAAGAAATGGATAATATCATATAAGTCGCTCCCAGTAAGGGTTTAGACGGGCCGCAAAATACGGAGTAGGGGAGTAAAAGGGGAAGGAAGCAGTATGACCGGTTGCATGCCGGTACAGATGGAGGCGCGGTGCTTACCGGCAGGCCCGCGGCCCGCCGGTTTTAAGATGGGTTATATCTAAGGGAGCTATAATATCGTCTTGACGTTCGGTGGCATCATCCGTTAAGCGATATATCTTGCAGCCAGCTGTTTGTCGGTGCCATCACAGCACGCTATCGCCGGCATGGCGGCTATGCGCCATATCTCACAGCCAGCTGCTCCGCCAGCGCCATAATATCGTCCTTACGCGCCATCGCATTTACCCAGTCGGAGGGGATGGCCTCAAAGCCGTACAGCAACCCGGCCAGTCCGCCTGCAATGGCGCCGGTGGTGTCGGTATCGCTGCCAAGATTCACCGCCTGTAATACGGTATCGCTAAAATTATCATTGTTCAACAAGCACCAGATGGAGGCTTCCAGCGAATGTACCACATAGCCGCCGCTTTGGATCGCGATCTCCGGTATATGCCATATCTCTTCGTTCAACAGGCGCGAAAATATCTTTACCTCTTCCTGGTTGATTCGCAACTGCTGCAGGTACGACTTTACGATGTCTTCCACGCGTTTGTAAGCCTGGAACTTGTCCACGCCATCCAGCAATTGCCGGGCAAACTCCAGGTAATAGAAACATGCGATCACTGAGCGTATATGCCCGTGTGTGATGGCAGATACCTGTTTGGTTAGTGCGTACCGTTCCTCTACCGGAAGATGGCGTATGTGAAATACGAGTGGCAGGATGCGCATAAGTGATCCGTTGCCGTTGTCTTCGCTGCCGAAGCCGCCTGCCAGATCGGGCTGTATGCCCCGCGCCAGGCGGTCGATCGCAATACGGGTGGTGTTGCCGATATCGAATACTTCGCCATGCGCCGCCCAATAGCCGTTCCGCGACCATTGAATAAAACGCTGCGCAGTATCTTCCAGGCTGAAGCCTTCGGCCATACTCGCAGCCAAACAGAAAGTAAGAGAGCCGTCGTCGGAAAAGGTGCCTGCGGGCTGCCGGTGGGTGCCAAATGCCCGCATGTCGGTAACTGGGTTGGATTTCAGGCTTTCACGGCTGGTAAACTCAACAGGCACGCCCAGTGCGTCGCCTGCAGCCACGCCAAAGAGGGCGGCTTTATAAATATGGTCCATATACAATGCTAAAAAATGCAGGCCGAAGCCTGCATCGAAATATGTCAAAGATTACACGTCGATCGAATCATACACTACCACACGGCTCCACAAAGAAGAACATTCTTCGATGAATTTCAGGTGGATAGGATCTGTCTGGTAAGCGTCCTGGTCTTCTTTATTTTTGAAGAACAGCAACCAGGAAACCGCGTAAGAGCGGTCGATTACGTCGCGGTTAGTCGGCGCGGGCTGACCAATATAGAATTGGGCAATGGTTTTGGCGGATGATAGTTTCCTCAGTCCTGCCACGAGTTTAGCCTTATCGTCCTTACTGGTAGCATTCTTCAGCCAGAAGTAAACGTGATGGATAAACGGGCCGTCTGCATTGGCGGCGGCTGCGGCGGGTGCACTCGCCAGAAAAGGCGTGATGGCGGTAACGGCTGCGGCTTTACCGGCGTTAGCCAAAAACTGTCTCCTGGATGCTTTACTCATATACTGGGTAGTTTTATTCGGGACTAAATTAACAATTCCCGCCCGTTCTTCCGACAACTGTATGTTACTATATTGAAAATCAATGCCGGATGGTTGAAAAAATACCATTTTCGGGTCGGTATGACACGAAAGATTATTTCGCAGCAGGCTCATTTTTATTACATTTACGCCAATTGCGTTTAACCTGATCCCTTTATGCCCTTGAAATTTACCAGCATCGTGATGCTATGTTGTGGTTTGTTCACCTTGCAAGCCACTGCCCAGGATAAACTGGACGTTACGTTCGGAAAAGTTGTTCCCGAAGACTTTAATAAGACTTTTACCGCAGATCCGGATGCGCCGGCTGTTGTGCTGTTCGATATTGGCAGTACCACTTTCGAAACGGATGGTGGCTGGTTTCAGCTGATATTTAAACGCCATCGCCGCGTGAAGATCGTGAACAAGAACGGCTATGATGCGGCCAGTGAAGCTATTCCCGTATACGTCGACGGCATGGACGAAGAACGCCTGTCTAACCTGAAAGGCGCTACGTACAACCTCGAGAACGGCAAGGTGGTAGCGACGGAACTGGAAAGTAAATCCGTGTTCAAGGACAAATACGATAAGAAACGTGCGTTGAAGAAGTTTACCATGCCGAATGTAAAAGAAGGCTCTATCGTAGAATACTCGTACACCATCACTTCCGACTTCCTGTTTAACCTGCAGCCCTGGGAGTTCCAATCGACGGATTACCCGATTTTGTGGAGCGAATACAAAGTGGGCATTCCTTCGTGGATAGATTACATCATGTTGCGCAAAGGATATGTAAAAGAACACATTCCTGATAAGCCCGAAACAAAGAGCCGCACGTACTCCTTCCGTTTCGAAGGTGGAGGCCACGCCGCTACGCAGACCTATAGTGACGTAGTGTCTGTCGTACACCACCGCTGGGTATATAAAGATGTACCAGCCCTGAAGCAGGAGGACTTTACCACTACGATCGATAACCACCTCGCGTCTGTCCGTTTTCAGCAGTCCGCCGTGCGTATTCCCGATCAACCCGTAAAGCCGGTACTGACCACGTGGGAAAAGTTGTACGAGAAGTATATGGAAGACGAAAACCTGGGAGCATTGCTAAAAGCCAATAACTATTTCCTGGACGACCAGGTAGCCAGCCTTACCAGGGGGGCAGATAGTAAAAAGGAAAAAGCCCGGCGTATTTACGAATTTGTACGCGACAACTATACCTGTACCAATCATAGCCGTGTAGGGATGGACAATTCCCTGAAAACGACGTTCTCAAAAAAGAACGGTAACGTCACAGAGATCAATATGCTGCTGATCGCCATGTTAAACAAGGCCGAAATTGACGCATATCCTATGATCCTCAGTACGCGGAATAACGGTGTCGCTTATTCGTTTTATCCCATTTTTGATATGTTCAACTACACCGTGTGTGCGGTAAACGACGGCGAAAAGTTCTATTACCTCGATGCGAGCCATCCGTATCTTGGCTTCGGCAGGCTGGACGCATCGTGTTATAACGGGCATGCACGCATCCTGAATCCACTGACAGTGGGTAAGGAGCTGAGTCCGGACTCGCTGCGCGAACGTAAGTTTACGACCGTGATGGTGAGCCCTGACGAGAACGGTGAGCTACGCGGTATCTGGAAACAAACGCCGACGTATTTCGAGTCCTGCGCCATGCGCGAGCGTATCAAAGAAAGCGGGGAAAGCAGCTACTTCAGTAATCTCTCGAAAAGCTACGCCGGTGAGGCTAAGCTGGCCAAGACAAAGATCGATCACCTCGCGGAAAAGGAATCTTCTTTGGGAATTGAATATGAGTTTCTTGCGCAGGAAGACTCAAAGGCAGATGTGCTTTACTTTAGCCCGATGTTTACCGAAGCCTATAAACACAATCCGTTCAAATCCACGGAGCGCACGTATCCCGTAGAAATGCCCTGCGCGATCGATGAGAGTTTCACCTTTGCGCTCATCGTGCCGGAAGGTTATGCCGCAGAGGAGTTGCCCAAGTCTGTAAAGGTGACTTACGGCGATAACGAAGGCCTGTTCGAATACCTGCTGGCCGATGCTGGCGGCACCTTGCAGATGCGCTGCCGTCTCAAACTGAACCGCGCTACTTTTGAGCCGGATGAGTACAATGACCTGCGCAGCTTCTTCGACATGATCGTGAAGAAACAAGCCGAGCAAATAGTTTTGAAAAAGAAAAAGTAACGATGACAAGATACCTGTATAGTACGCTGCTGTTGTTGTTGACGGTGCCTGCGCTGGCTGCTGATCCCGACTATAATGCGGCCTTGATACCGAAAGCACTGAAGGAGAATGCAGACGTGGTGAAACGAATGGAGCGCATCACCGTAAAGCTGGACGGACTGAAAGATGTAGTCATCGTACGCACTTACGCACTCACCATTATGAACGAGAATGGGGATGATTATGCCAATGTGTTTGAGAGTTACGGGCAGCTGGGCGACGTGCGTGGCATTCATGGTGCGTTATATGATGCGAACGGCAAACAGTTACGTAAGCTGAAATCCTCCGAAATAAAGGACCTGAGCGGGTCTGATAACAGTTCGCTGATGACGGATACGCGTTATAAACACCATAATTTTTATCATCGCGTATATCCTTACACGATAGTTTACGAAATCGAGACAAAGGAAAAGCAAACCTTTTTCCTGCCTGACTGGTTCCCACAATCAGCACCGTCATACGCAGTACAGCAAAGCCTTTTCGAGATAAGTGTGCCGGAGGACTACCAGCTGCGCTGGCGTGCATTCGGTTATCCCGCGCAGCCGCTGCAAAAAACAGAGAAGGGTAAGAAGACATACACCTGGGAAGTAAAAGATATGCCCGCGCTGGAAAGTGAACCATTCAGTAAGGAATGGCATAACCGCACCACCGCCGTATACCTTGGGCCGGGTGAGTTCCAGATGGACGCATACAAGGGCCAGATGGCTACCTGGCAGGATTTGGGCAAATTTGTGTATGAGCTGAATAAGGGACGAGATGTGCTGCCCGATAACATCAAAGCAAAAGTTCACGAACTGACCGATGCGCTGGCAGATCCGAAGCAGAAGATCGCTTCGCTCTACCGTTACCTGCAGCAGAACACCCGTTACATCAGCATTCAACTCGGTATCGGGGGATGGCAAACCTTTGATGCAGCGTACGTTGCAGGTAAAGGTTACGGGGATTGTAAGGCATTGAGTAATTACATGTGTGCCCTGCTGAAGGAAGCCGGCATCCGCTCACATTACACGCTGGTAAAGGCGGGGCGTGGCGAAACGGAGATGATAGAAGACTTTCCGATCAGCCAGTTCAATCATATTATCGTAAGTGTGCCCCTTTCACAAGATACCGTGTGGCTGGAGTGTACCAGCCAGACTTTGCCGCCGGGCTATTTGAGCGGCTTTACGGCGAATCGCGCTGTACTGCTCGTAGATGAAAGCGGCGGCAAGCTGGTACGCACGCCAAAATATGGCATGGAGCAAAACCTGCGTCGTAGCCGTCTTACCGCTACCATTACCGACAACGGCGATGCACAGATGGAAGTGCGTACGCATGCCACCGGCCAGTTGCAGGACGATCTGCACGCCACGATTCATTCCTTATCGCGCGAGAAGCAACTGGAAGAGCTGCGCGATAATATCAACCTGCCCAGTTACGAAATCAAAAATTTCGGTTATAAAGAGTTTCCCGGTGAGCTGCCAGCCATCGACGAAGAACTGAACATCTCCGCCGCCGCTTACGCTTCGGTGACCGGTAAACGGATGTTCATTACGCCCAATATACTGTCGCGCAGCGGCGTGCGCATCCAGGAAGATACGGCGCGCAGGTCCGAGATATTTCTTCCTTTCTCATCGCGGTCAGTGGATACGGTGTTGATCACGATCCCCGAAGGCTACACTCCGGAAACGAGCTTTCAGCCGGTGACGGTTTCGAACAAGTTCGGTAAGTATACGTGTAGTGCGACTGTGACAGGCAACCGCATCACTTACGTTCGCGCCAGGGAAACTTATGATGGGGTATTTCCACCATCTGACCTGAAAACGCTGCGTAGCTTTTATGAAGAGATGTATAAGGCAGACAGGCAGCGTATTGTTTTCGTAAAGCAATAAAATTGATACATTCGTCCCGGCGGCCCGCAGGCAACTAGCCACGCGGGCCGTTATTATTTGTTGATAAAAGCGGCTCAACTTTTGGGACGAAGCCGCGTTATCTTACACATACGAAACAGATTTAAACAGATAAATCATGAGTGCAAAACAGATCGTATTAGCGGCACGCCCGAAAGGTTTGCCAGACGCATCCACCTTCCGGTTCGAAAACGTGGAAGTGAAGTCGCCCGCCGAGGGAGAAGTGAGGATAAAAGGCCTCTATTATTCAGTAGACCCTTACATGCGCGGCCGTATGAGCGATGCGAAATCTTACGCCGCACCTTTCGAGGTGGACCAGCCCATCGTTGGCGGTATTGTAGCCGAAGTACTGGAAAGTAAAGCGCCGGGCATCGCCGTGGGCGACCTTGTTACCGGCCGCGTGCCCTGGGCTACGGAAGTAACCGTGCCCGCTACAGAATTGTCAAGGATAGATCCTTCTATTGCCCCGCCTTCGCACTTCCTGGGTATACTGGGCATGCCAGGCCTTACGGCTTATTTCGGGTTGATGGATATCGGTAAACCAAAGGCGGGCGAAACCGTACTGGTATCCGGTGCCGCAGGTGCCGTGGGCACTGTGGTCGGACAACTCGCTAAGCAGGCAGGTTGCCGCGTAGTCGGCATCGCCGGTAGCGACGAAAAAACGGAGCTGCTGAAGCACGAGTTCGGGTTCGACGAAGCCATTAACTACAAAACCACCCCGGACATAACCGCCGCCATCGCTGCCGCCTGTCCGGACGGTGTAGACGTATACTTCGATAACGTCGGCGGAGAGATATCTGATGCCGCTATCATGAACCTCAACTTCCACTCCCGCATCGCCCTTTGCGGCCAGATCGCACATTACAATGCCACCGAAGTGCCGATGGGTCCGCGCCTGTTCCCCAGGCTGCTCACCCGCAAGGTGCTCCTGAAAGGCTTCATTGTCAGCGACTACATCGACCGCGTACAGGAAGGCTTCGCTGCTCTCGCCAAAGGTGTAAAGGAAGGCAAGCTGAAGTACCGGGAGACTGTCGTAGAGGGGTTCGACAAGCTGCCGGAAGCGTTCTTGAGCCTGTTTTCCGGGGAGAACAAAGGGAAAATGATCGTTAAAGCATAGTTGATGAGGGCCGCTCCCGCGGCCCTCATTGTTTATATACATCCTGATCCGGAGGATTTCACCCGGATGTCAAGCTGTTTCAGTACAAGCCCCTGGTCGGTCGTACAGGCTACTTAACCATCACCCAACCATCACCCAACCATCACCCAGCCATCTGCTCCCTGTTCAAACCACTTCTATTGAGCGTCCGAAACCGCCTTTACCGCGTCTGTTTCCATTTGTGACGTAATCACCGTATCCCGCGGAGGCGTCTGCACATTGGTTGTATTACCGCAACCGCGCAGGAGCCACCAGATCATCAGGCCCAATACGAGCAAGATCAGGGCAGGCCATGTAAGGTTGCGGTGGCTGGTTTCGGCGGGCATCTCGGGGTGTTCGTGGTGCTCGCCGCCGCCGATGCTGGCAATGATGCCGGATAACTTACGCCCGATATTATCCAGGCGGCCGATGCCCATTAGCGAAGGAAGGTTAAGTCCGGCGGGAACGGCTTTCAGCACTTCCTCCTTGTGGTTATTCAGGAAAGCCAGGAAGCCCAGGGGGCTCATGCGGTGGTCGAGGGCGTATTTGCCCACTTCGCCGAGCGAGAGCGGGGCGGTAGTTTGCAGCAGTGCGTGGGCGGAGGTTTTTTTAATACCCGCATACTCCGCCAGGCCATTACAAACATGCTCGGTACGATTGCCGAAGAAGGTTTGCAGCAGGTGTTCGCCTTTGTGGATCAGGTTGCCGGATACGCCCTGGGTAACGTTGCCCGCAGGGTGTGCAGCAGCGTCTTTTACCAGTCCGAAAATATTGGTGGCATCGCCGGGGGCGCTGATCTTGCTGAGTAAGCCGGTAAGGATGGTAGGAATGCCGGCGGCCAGTGCTTTCTGGATGCCAGCTTCCGGCTCGGCCAGTTGGGTGGCTACTTTAGCAATATACTCGCCTGTAAAGTGCGATCTAACGGTTTGAAGCAGGTCAAAAGACATAATGCGTTGTTTTGAGTGTTAAAGAAGATAACCAGGGTGGGATAGTTGAAGTGTGCGACGCAACGACGGCCCCATTGGTGTTTTACGGCCGGGCACATCCCATTTCGCATCAGTGATAAGCGGCCTTCTCATGTTCGTTGGCGGGTTAACGTATCACCCAAAAGGTTAGGATGAAGGGGTGAATCGGAAATTTTAGCAGGAAAACGCGCCTTGAACTGATAAAGCTGCAGGTTTTATCGTTAAATGCTGCCAAAATTGCGTCTTTTTTGTTTGGTGCAACGTTTGCTTACTACAACAAAGCAATCAAAGAATTGTTAGGCAAAAAGGAAGAAAGTAAAGCTATGAACCTGAATAATTTCACTATCAAATCACAGGAAACGCTGCAACGGGCGCAGCAACTTGCTTTCAATCACAAAAACCAGTCGATTGAAACAGGCCACATCCTGAAGTCGCTGTTAGACGATGAAGATAACGCTATAGAATATTTATTAAAGAAGAACGATGTAAACACGGGCTTCCTCGACAATAAACTGAACGAGCAACTGCAACGTTATCCGATCGCCAGCGGCGAGCCCGGACAAATGCTCAGTCGCGATGCGAACAACGCGATACTGCGCGCAGGTTCGGTAATTAAAGAGTTTAAGGATGAATTTGTGAGTGTCGAACACTTGCTGATGGGCATCCTGAGCGGCAGCGATGATACTGGCAAACTTTTGAAAGACGCGGGTTTAACCGAGAAAGGACTGAAGTCTGCCATCGCTGAACTGCGTAAAGGTGGTACGGTGAACTCGCAAACGGCCGATGCGCAATATAACTCGCTGCAAAAGTATGCGAAGAACCTGAATGAGCTGGCCGCCGCCGGTAAACTGGACCCGGTAATCGGCCGCGACGAAGAGATCCGCAGAACGCTGCATATCTTAAGCCGCCGTTCTAAGAACAACCCGATACTTGTAGGCGAACCTGGTGTAGGTAAAACCGCTATCGCAGAAGGTTTGGCGCATCGTATCGTCAACGGCGACGTGCCCGATAACCTCAAGTCCCGGATCATTTTTGCCCTGGATATGGGCTCGCTGATGGCGGGTGCCAAGTACCGCGGTGAGTTTGAAGAACGTTTGAAAGCGGTGATCAAAGAGGTGAGCGAAAGCGAAGGAAATATCATTCTCTTTATCGACGAGATACATACCCTCGTAGGTGCAGGTGCCATGGAAGGCGCGATGGACGCAGCCAATATCCTGAAACCGGCCCTTGCCCGCGGTGAACTGCGTGCGGTAGGTGCTACTACCTTAAACGAGTACCAGAAGTACTTTGAGAAAGATAAAGCGCTGGAACGCCGCTTCCAGAAGGTGCTGATCGACGAGCCCAGTACGGAAGACGCGATCTCTATCCTGCGCGGACTAAAGGAACGCTACGAAACGCATCACCATGTGCGTATCAAGGATGATGCGATCATTGCCGCAGTAGAGTTATCGCACCGTTACATTACCGATCGCTTTTTGCCCGATAAGGCCATTGACCTGATCGATGAAAGCGCGGCCAAACTGAGGCTGGAAATGAACTCCATGCCCGAAGAACTGGATGAGCTCGAACGCCGCATCCGCCAGCTCGAAATTGAGCGGGAAGCGATCAAGCGGGAGAAGGATGAAGATAAATTAAGGGAACTCGGCGAACAGATCGAGAACCTGAGCGAAGAAAGAAATACGTTCAAAGCCAAGTGGCAACAGGAAAAAGAAGTAGTAGATAAAATACAGCAGGCGAAAGCAGCGATAGAGGACCTGAAGCATGAAGCAGAGCTGGCAGAGAGAAATGGTGAGTATGGTAAGGTGGCGGAGATCCGTTACGGCAAGATCAAGGAGCAGGAAGAAGTAGTGGAAGAACAAACCGCCGTATTAAGCGCGATTTCCGATAACCAGAAGCGACTGCTGAAAGAGGAAGTAGATGCGGAAGATATTGCAGAAAATGTGGCGAAAGCAACCGGTATTCCGCTGGCGAGGATGATGCAAAGTGAAAAGGAAAAGCTGCTGAACCTGGAAGAGGAACTGCACCAGCGCGTGGTTGGACAAGAGGAAGCGATTAGTGCGGTCGCAGATGCGATACGCCGGAGCCGCGCCGGACTGCAGGACCCTAAACGACCTATAGGTTCCTTCATTTTCCTGGGTACCACGGGTGTAGGTAAAACCGAACTGGCAAAGGCTTTGGCCGAATACCTGTTCGATGACGAAAGTATGATGACCCGCATCGATATGAGTGAGTACCAGGAGAAACACTCCGTAAGCCGCCTGGTAGGCGCGCCTCCGGGCTATGTTGGGTACGATGAAGGTGGTCAGCTCACAGAAGCCGTTCGCCGCAAACCTTACTCCGTAGTACTGCTCGACGAAATCGAGAAAGCCCACCCGGATACGTTTAACGTACTGCTGCAGGTGCTGGATGATGGTCACCTTACCGATAACAAGGGCCGCACGGTGAACTTTAAGAACACCATCATCATTATGACCAGCAATATGGGCGGCAATATCATCCAGGATAACTTCGAGGGAGTAACTGAGGAGAACAAAGACGAAGTAGTGGAAAATACCCGCGACCAGGTGATGGAATTACTCAAACAAACCATTCGTCCGGAGTTCCTCAACAGGGTGGACGAAGTGATTATGTTCCAGCCACTGATGAAGAGTGAGGTGCGTGGTATAATTAACATACAATTACAGCAGCTGAAAGAGCTGGTTTCTAAAAATGGCATGATATTAGATTTCTCTGATTATGCCATTGATTACCTCGCTGAACAAGGCTATGATCCTCAGTTTGGCGCCCGTCCGCTGAAACGTTTGATACAGCGACAGATCGTAAACCTGCTGAGTAAAAAGATACTGGCAGGGGATGTGGAAAAGAGCAAACCAGTATTGGTAGATGTGTTCGACGGCGTGGTGGTAATCCGCAACAAATAACTTCAAATACGACGATATACAGTTACAGGAAATGCCCGGGTGATTCTTCATCCGGGTTTCTTTTTTGAGGAATCAGTATCTTTAAAACTAAACGTACACCATATGAGTCACCCGGCAGGTAAGCGAGAAAAGCATTTTATGCAGATAGCAGTAGCCTTATCCGAAAAAGGTATGAAGAACGGCGATGGCGGTCCGTTTGGCTGCATCGTGGTAAAAGGAGATGAGATCGTGGGAGAGGGGTGGAACCAGGTATTGCTGCACAGTGACCCCACCGCGCATGCCGAAGTGGTGGCCATTCGTGATGCCTGTAAACGGCTGAACACCTTTCAGCTGGAGGGTTGTGAGATCTATACTTCCTGCGAGCCTTGTCCCATGTGTTTAGGCGCCATTTACTGGGCGCGGCCGGCGCGGGTGTATTATGCCAATACCAAAGAAGATGCTGCAAACATATTATTCGATGATTCAGACATCTACCAGCAACTGAATATACCGCATGCGGAGAAACGTATTCCATTGGTAGCGCTGCCGGACGAGCAGGCGATAGCGGTATTTAAGATGTGGGCGGAAAAGCAGGACAGGACGTTATATTAGCCGCTACCGGCGTACCATAAAATGATAAGCAAAGAAGCAGGCCAGTACGATGAAGAGGATGATGAGTGTGGTAACGGCCAGTGACGTATAAAACTCTTTACTGCGTTTGCGACGGTTCTTACGGCGCAGGTTCTGCAACACTTTCCATTTCATTTGCCGGATGACGGCGGGGATCTTTTCCTTCTCGGGGATGGCGGACAATCCTTCCAGCGCGTCGCTGCAAAACGGGCAGTCGGCCACGTGCATTTCCACGCGGTGCCTGTCGGCGTCAGACAGCCTTCCCTGCAGGTAGTCCAGCAGCTCCTGCTGGGATACGCAGCTCGTCTCTACAAATATGTCGCGAAAATTATCGTTCATAAACTGTTGTCGCTAACCGTTATGCAAGTTAGCGTTTATTTTTACTGTACTTTTCTAATAATAGCCTCAGGTTACGCTTCCCGTTCTGGATGTAACTCTTCACATGTGACAATGAATAGCCGGTATGGTCTGCTATTTCCTGGTAGGAGCGTTTGTCTAAATAAAACAGCTTCACGCAGGCCTGTTGTTCCGGGTTCAGCATGTTCATAGCGTCCTGCATGTTTTCGAGCAGGAGGTCTTTCTGCTCCTTTTCCACCCGTGCCTCCTTTTCCTGGTCGATCTCCAGGCTTCCGCCCATCGTATTTTCGTCCAGCTCACGGCTGTAGCGTGTATTCGTTTTACGCAGCTGCATGAGGCAATGGTTCTTCGCTACCTGGTAAATCCAGGCTTTAAAATGTAATACTTCATGCTTATGTACGTCTGATAATACTTTCAGGAAGATATGCTGAACACTGTCTCGTGCATCCTCTTCGTTCTTGAGATACTTCATACATAAACCCAGTAGCAGGATGGCATAACGATCGAACAAGATGCCTATCCATTCGCTATTGCCGTCGGTTTTGTACCGCTGCAGCAATTCCAGGTCAGTAAGGTTTTGATAGCCAGGATAATTCACAGTGTAAATATAGATATCTGTGACTAAGATGCGGCATTTTTAGAAATCCATAAAAAAGGATTAATCTTTCAGGGCGTTCTGGGCGGCTACTTTCATGCTGCCATCCATTTTTACCACCTCTTTGAATAGTTTACGGGCTTTGCCGGACTGGCCGCGGTTCTTGTAACATATGGCCATCTGGTAACGGGCCAACTCTCCAAACTTGCTGGAGGAAGACACTTGTTTATACCGGTCAATGGCTTTGTCGAAGTCGCCTTGTTGTTGCAGCATTTGCGCTGATTTATAAAGAGATTCGTCTACGTTGACGGCTTTGGGTTCTTCTTTTTCTTTCTCTTTGGATGCGGGTGCTGCCGGTTTAGGCTCTTCTTTTTTCTCTACCTCTTTCTTCTCCGCTGCGGCAGGGGCAGGAGGGGGCGTGTGATGCACTACGGAATCCTTTATTACAGTTTTCTTCGGCGCAGGAGTTGCGGCAGAATCTCGTTTAGCCGGAGGCGTTGCCGCGGCCAGCAGTTGTGCAGAATCACGTTTAACAGCAGCTGCCGGTTTGCGTTGTGCAGTATCACGACTGATAGCCACTGCGGGCTGCGCAGGGGCCGGAGCGGAGTTGTTGTCGGCTACGGAAGTGATGGTGGCGTAACGGGCGTCTCCTGACGTTTGCGATACGTTCTCCGGCACGGCTGCCGGCGATGCGGCGGCCATGTGTTGTGGCCTGGAGCCGCGGTGTTTGATCGCCGCCTGTACGATATAGATGCCACCGCCGATGAAGCCGATGAAGGCGAGCGTCCAGAAGTAGGCCAGCAGGCTTTCCTGTTTGCGGCCTTTACGAATGGCCTTTTGCTGCACTACATTACGTGGTGCAGGCATATAATGCTGAGAAATGTAAGTAATGGTATTGGTCGTCAGCTGCTCGTAAGTCTCGCGGTTAGCCTGCTTCTCGAGCGACTGCAACGCCGTGTAACACAGGTCACAATCGACCAGGTGTTGCTCTACGAGATGTTTCTCGATGGGCGTCATCTTACCGTCGATGTAACGGGGCAGCTGGTCGCGGTTAACACACCTTACCGGGGTAAAGATCTTTAAGATCCGTTCTTGTATGGGAAACTTGTTATTCATAGGCCTGGTCCATCAGTTGAGTGGCTAATTTTTTACGCGCTGCTCTGAGCATATTCCTTACTTTATCCCTGGTAATACCTCTTGCTGCCGCTATTTCATCGAAGGATTGCTGTTCCGCGTAAAACTGAGCGACCACTTGCTGATCTTCCTGCGAAAGTTGTTCGAACCGCTGTAACAGTTCGCCGCTGAGTTGCTGTCTTTCAATAGGGTTGCTGCCCGACTGCTGCACGCGGTACTCGGCACGGTAAATTGCCTGTACGTCGCGGGATATATGGTTCGGATGAATATTAGCCTTTGGATTGAAGTGAGTGGCCAGCGTTTGCTGTACGCAGTCGTTTGCGCGCGGCACGTGCATGGTACGGATGTTCTGGTCCAGCGATTTTAACACCGCCGGTATTACCTCCGCCGCCTTTTCGCGGCTCGCCAGTTTAGGCATGCAGTATGCTACCAGCAGATGGCTGTAACGCTCCAGCAGGGCACCTACTGCCTCTTCGTCCCGCAGTTTGCGAACACGGTTCAGCAATTCCTTATCACTCATATTATTTAATAGCAGCTGCATAATCCTATCTATAATTTACGCATTTTCGTGTAAATGTTCGACACACTTATAATAAAAAATAACAATTAGTATGCCATACGCCGTGACCATTGTACCAGTTATGCCCATGCGGGCGGAGCCCAAACATCGGAGCGAGGTTATTTCACAGGTTTTGTTTGGGGAATTTGTTGAAACAGAACCAGTTGTTACGGATGGCTGGGTGAAGGTACGGAACCGCTATGATAATTATGAAGGTTGGGTAACGGTATCGCATGTCGAAATAGTGGAAAAAGATCTTTTCGATGCACCTGCCCGCTTTTACGCACCGGCCTGGGTCAACCGCATCATTTTCAATGGTCAGCCGATGCATGTCCCGTTCGGCTGCGAGTTTAGCACGAACGGCAGCCAGGTCACGAAATGGGGAAAATACGACCTACAGTTTGAGTCTCCGCTAACAGAGCTGCCTGCTACCGTCGATCCCGCAGCGGTCTTGAAGCACGCACCTATGTTCCTGAACACCTCTTACCTATGGGGTGGCAAGTCTGTATTTGGGGTGGACTGTTCCGGTTTTACGCAAACTGTTTACCGCCTGGCGGGTATACCATTACAGCGCGATGCATATCAACAGGCTGCGCAGGGGCAGGGGGTAGGCTTTTTACAGGAAGCGCAGCCCGGCGACCTGGCGTTCTTCGATAATGCAGAGGGGCGCATTACCCATGTAGGCGTGCTGCTCAACGATCACGAAATCATACACTCCGCCGGCAAGGTGCGGATCGACGATATCGATAACGAGGGTATTGTAAACAGGGATACGGGTGAACGAACGCACAAGCTGCGGTTGATCAGGCGGTACTGGTAGGGGATTGGGGCGATCTCTCTATAGAAAATGCGCTGGATCGTGGCGGCATTGCAAACAGCAGCAACACCCGTCGGTGATGCTGATTGTCAAATTCAGGCGGCACCAGGAAACATCGCCAGCGCCAGTCATATGTCAGAGCCGATATACATAAAGGAGAAGCGCGGCCTGTTACAGGCCGCGCTTCTCCTTTATTACTTAGATGTACTTACTTCTTAAAAGTCGTGTTATACAGCTCGATGCTTTCCATCACGATTCTTTCAGCTACTGCTTTGTTCTGGAACTCCTCTACTTTTACGGTCTTCTTCTCGAGTTTCTTGTACTCTTCAAAGAAGTGACGCATTTCGTGGATGAAGTGCGGAGGCAGTTCAGATATATCGTTGATGTGGTTTACGCTCTGGTCGTGGGCGGCAACGGCAATGATCTTATCGTCGGCCTCACCGCTGTCGATCATCTGCATCACACCGATTACCTTCGCTTCTACGAGGCACATGGGCACGCAGGTGATCTGGGAGATGATCAGGATGTCCAGCGGATCATGGTCATCGCAATATGTTTGCGGGATGAAGCCATAGTTGGCCGGATAATATACAGATGAATACAATACCCTGTCGAGTTTCAGCAGACCACTTTCCTTGTCCAGCTCATATTTGGCACGCGAGCCCTGGGGGATTTCGATAATACCTGTAACGATGTGCGGTGCCTTATCGCCGTAACTAACGCTATGCCAAGGATTTGTTGTCATAATCTTGATGCTTTCTGTTTGTTTATATGGTTCAATATTGCATATCCTCGTTATCCGAGGGGGGCAAATTTAATAAATAAGGAACAAATACCGGCAATTATATCCTTGCAGGTAAATGAAGTGTGGAAATATAAAGGGGATTGCCTTGCTTACAGGGTGGGATGGTGCATGTTCCGTTTCCGTAATGTAGGTTGCTATTGGGTTACGGCCGATGAGTCCATCGGTACGACCGTCGCTGAGTCCATAATTGGACCCTCCATGGCGCCTGGGGCCGGGAAGTTCGGGATGATGCTTTCGAAGGTGAGGGATATCTTCCACTTACCACTCTCTTTTATCAGCTGCAGGGTTTCCTCCTGTTTGGATGAAGAATTGAGTATGGTAACAGTGGCGTTATCGCCGTCCTCTTTGGCATTCAGCACCTTAATCTCCGCAAGTTTGATCTTCTCCCGCTCCTCGTCCGTTCTGCGGCGATCGAAGATCGAGTAAAGGGTAATTACCTGGTGCGATTCTTTCGTAGCGTATTCTTTAGCCTGGTCAAAATTAGACTGCTGGATGGCGTGCATAAAATCCAGTGCTACTTCGTCCGGCTTGGTCTGCTTTTGACAACCAACAATCAGAAGGCCAATTAAAACACCAAACAAAAGTACAAGTCGCCTATAATAGCTCATGTGGCTGTTAGTTAAAAAATTTCGACAAAAATAGGGGGATTGTTTGAATTGCGCAACTTACAATATCGGAAGTTAAGGTCCTGTTAAACTGTTTTAGACAAAAGCCAGGCGGGTACTGGCACGGGCCGGTTGGTCCGTGCGGCAGTAACGCCTGGCTTTCGATGAAAATTAATTGTCTTTGTTTGCCTCGTACGCCCTGATGATGGCTTTTACCAGCCTGTGGCGCACCACGTCCTCCTCATCCAGCTGCAAATAACCGATACCATCAATGTTCCTGAGTATCCTTGTCGCCTTTTCCAGCCCGGAACGTTGGTTCTTGGGAAGGTCAATCTGCGTAAGGTCACCTGTAATGATGGCTTTCGCACTGGAACCAATACGGGTAAGGAACATCTTCAGCTGCAACTCGGTCGCATTCTGGGCCTCATCGAGAATGATAAAGGCATTGTCCAGCGTACGTCCGCGCATGTAAGCCAGTGGCGCGATCTCGATCACACGGTTGGTCATGAAGTAGGTGAGCTTGTCCGGCGGGATCATATCGTCCAGCGCATCGTACAACGGGCGCAGGTACGGATCGATCTTCTCTTTCAAGTCGCCGGGCAGGAAACCCAGGCTTTCGCCGGCTTCCACCGCAGGGCGGGTGAGGATGATCTTACGCACGGCCTTGTTTTTCAGTGCCCGTACCGCTAAGGCAACGGCGGTGTAGGTTTTACCGGTACCTGCCGGACCGACTGCAAAAACGATGTCGTTCTTGTCGGTCATGCCCACCATCTTTTTCTGGTTGGCGGTTTTAGCACGTACGGTGCGGCCGTTGGGGCCGAATACCAATACCTCGTTGGGGTTGCGGTCACTGAAATGGTCCACGCTCACTTCTTCGTCGCCCAGGATCTGTTCAAAATAATTTTCGGACAAGTTGCCGTTGCGCTCGAGGTACTTTACGATCTGGCCGATCTTCTCCTGTGCCGTCGCTACCTCTTCAGGCGCGCCCGACAACTTTAGCTGCGTTCCGCGGGAAAGGATCTTAAGCAAGGGGAATTTCTTTTTCAGCAGATCAAGTTTACCATTGTTCACCCCGAAAAATTCGATAGGATTTACACTATCCAGGTTAATGATCGACTCTGTCAATGGACCTAAAGTTTAAGATAAATAATACTGTTTCAATCCCGGATAACTGTCATTCCATGTCAGCACCCGTATAATTTGTAATCATGAAAACCGTCGTCCAGAGCAATTACCTTGATACCTATTTACAGGTATAGGCAGATACATCACCGGGCAGAGCAGCTGCCATGTAATCAGCAGCAATAACAACGCCAAACCCTTTTTCTGTTGCAGTGATGTGATGCTGTTTAAAGATGCTTAACGTCCTGAACCAAAGATATTTGAAAAAACGGATAAAAGGTTGGGTGCCAAATGCCTGTTAGCTATCAATGCCTTATGGGCAAAGGGTTTCAGTTATCCACAGATTATCCCCGGCCGCCCGTCAATGATAATATTGATTTTTTCTGTTAACAAGGAAATGTGTTATATTATGACTACTTTTAACTTTGATTTAATTGGCCGTCTAAGCAGAGCATGATGAATTTCCGGGAGTACAAAATGCCAACAGACTTACTTACAACATGAACGACGCTGCTTTAAGTCAGGTGCTGGATGATATCCAGGACGGCATCGCCATCTTCGATATGGAATGTCGTTTCGTCCGCGTCAACAAGGTCTTTTCGGCAGAATGCCGCAGACTGTACGGAGCGGATATCAGGCCCGGCATCAGTGTTTTATCCCTTTGTGAAGCGTACCCGCAATGGGCCCAGCAATGGTTATATCATTGTAAAAGGGCACTTGCCGGGGATAGCAACACCTATGTGTGCTCCATACCAAATGTGGTTCCCGGGGGCGCGCATCACCGCATTTCCTTTAAACCGCTTTACGATAACGATGGCGAAGTAACGGGGGCGTTTATGCTTTCGCGTAACGTAAGCCACGAGTTGAGTTTTTACCAGGACATGTTGCATGCCAATGCACACCTGCACCAGGTACAGGCAGCAATGGACGCATGCGCCATGGTGGCCCTGCTCGACGAACGTGCCCGCATCATCCGCGTAAACCAGATGTTCTGCGAGGCTACCGGTTTGCCGGCGCCTGCATTGGTAGGCCTCTCGTTCGGACAAATCATCAGCCAGGTAGAATCGCCCTGCGATGCAGACGAAATATGGCGCACGCTTAAAACAGGCAACACCTGGCATAACGAAGTAGCATATAACAGCGCCGATAGTAGTCTTATCTGGGTGGATGCGACCGTAAGTCCGTTCAGTACGGGCGGCGGACAAGGCGGCTATCTTGTTATCTGTTTCAATATTACTGCCCGCAAACAACAGGAGCTAAAAGCCCGCGAGAACGAACAGTTCTACCGCAGTGTGCTCGAAAACCTGCCGGTGGGCCTGCATCAATACACTGCTGATGGCTGGAGCGTTGACCTCAACAACTACATGCGCGACATCCTGGGCGAAAACCACCTGTCGGTAAACGGCCTGCCTTACAATGTATTAGGTGATCCGATCAACCGCCACAACGGCCTCAACGCGTTATTCGAAGAAGTGATCCGCCGCCGGGTGCCGGTCAAAAAAGAAATACTGCTTAAATATACGGAGGTACAAAGCGGCGCGGTTACCCGCATCCAGCCCGCTTATTACGAAGCTACAGGCTTCCCGGTGATCGGGCAGCAGAACGAGCTGGCGTACATGTTCCTCATCCTCAGTGAAATTACAGAGAAGAAGCTGGCAGAACTAAGCCTCGAAAAGAGTGAAAGGCTGCTGAATAATATCGTCGAGAACTTGCCCATCGGGTACATACAGTTCGATAACTTCGGCTTCATTCGCCGCGTCAACCAAACGCAACGCCTGTTTTTCGGCAATGTAACGGATGGTGCGGAGGATAGCTATAATATGATAAACGATCCGTTCGCCAAACTTTTTGAGCTGGACCAGCTGTTTATGCAGGTGCTACAGCACGGCAAAATGGTGCGTACGGAAAAACGGCTTGACTTGTCCATGGACAAGGAGTGGTCAAAGCAGGAGCGGGAAGTGTACCTCGATCTGACCATGTTCCCGGTATACGATCCGGTGGATAAAGACCAGATCGTAGTCGCGCTGGTAAACGATATCACAGACAAAAAGCGCCAGGAAATCGAGAACGCCAAGTCGCAGGAGTTTATGCTGCAAACGGGTGAAATCGGTAAGATCGGCGGCTGGGAGATTGATGTGCCGTCGTACCGGGTACGCTGGTCGCCGCAAACCTATCGCATACACGAACTGCCGCCGCACACGCAGATGTCCATGGAAAAGATGGGCACCTTTTTTAGCGACGATGAACGTATGCGTATGGAAGAAGCGATCCTGGACTGCACGCAGTACGGCAAATCGTTCGATGTGCAGCTCACGCTGGTGACCGCGCGCAACAACAGTATCAAAATAAGAATGATCGGCAGGCCGGAGTTCAAGAACGGCCGCATCGTACGCATACACGGCGTTATACAGGATATTACCGAACAGTTCCAGATCCGTGATCAGCTGTCGCGAAATACGGAGCTGATGAGCCTCTTCTTCGACACGATCGATATGGGCTATGCGATCATGGGGCAGGATGGTAAGGTCAACTTCATCAACAAAAAGGCAGAAGAGATCATTGATCACGAAGCGGTAGTGGGGAATAATATCTTCGAAGTGTTTCCATGGCTGGTAGGTAGTACCTTCCACGCAAAGGTAAACGAGTGTATAGAGCATCGCAGGCCGGTGTCTTTTATCAATTACCTGCCGCAAACGAACACGTGGTACGAGTTCCTGCTGGCCTCCATGCAGGATGGCAGCCTGTCCATCTTCACCCGCAACATCACGTCCAGCCGGCGTATGCAGAAAGAGTTGCGCAAGGCGAACGAGCAGCTGCTCAGCCTCAATAAATACCTGGTAAACCAGAACAAGCAGCTGGAAGATTTTGCACACATCACGTCACATAACCTGCGCGCGCCAATCGCCAACCTGAAGGCGCTCATGCAGATATATAACAACACCGAATCTGAAAACGAGCGCGAACTGTATATCAATATGCAGCACGACGTGATCATGAACATCGATGAAACGCTGAACGACCTGATCGAAATTGTGCAGATCCGCAAGGACCTCAACCTCGAACGGGAATCGCTATCTTTCCAGGAAAGACTGCAGCGTATCAAAGAAATACTAACGGTGGACATTGAAACCAGCGGCATACGGCTTACCAGTGACTTCTCCGACTCGCCGGACATTGAATACCCTAAGATCTACCTCGACAGCATTCTTCAGAACCTGCTCACCAACGCGATCAAGTATCGCGCGAACGACCGGTCGCCGATGGTGCACTTCCAGAGCCGTAAGGTAGATGGGGGGGTAATGCTCACGGCGGAAGACAATGGGGTGGGCATTGACCTCGATCGTTACGGTCACAAGTTGTTCGGCTTCAGGAAAACATTCCACAAAAACAAAGACGCAAAAGGTATCGGATTATTTATCACCAAAAGCCAGATAGAAGCTATGGGCGGCAATATTCTGGCAGAGAGCAAACCTGGAAAAGGAACAAAATTTATTATTACATTTAGGCCCGAATAAGAAGATATGAAGCCGTTAAATACAATTTTTATTGTAGACGATGACCCTATACATCAGCAAATCACCGAGATTATGCTGGATCGTTTAAACATTACCAACGCAGTAAGCAAATTCAGTGACGCACAGGAAGTGCTCGACTACCTCCGCGACGTTGGTAAAGATGCTTCTAAACTTCCTGATATAATTCTCCTCGACCTTAATATGCCGGTGATGGACGGATGGGAATTTCTCGACCGCTTCCAGCAGATACGCCCGATGATGTCAAAGGGTATACGCGTATACGTGCTTACGTCTTCCATCGATGAAAAGGACCAGGAACGTGTTTCTTCGTATGATTTTGTGAGCGGTTATCTTACCAAACCCCTCACGAACGATGTGATTATGCAGCTCGCAGACTAACTTCCCGCTTTTTTCAACTGGCTGATGACTGCTTTCGGATCGGCAGCACTGAACACTGTATTGCCCGCTACCAGCACATCTGTGCCCGCAGCAACGATCTCGCCTGCATTGGCCACCGTCACACCACCGTCGATCTCGATCAGCGCGGAGGATCCGGCATCGTCGATCATTTTACGCAGCTGCCTTATTTTCGTGAGCGTGTGCGGAATGAACTTTTGTCCGCCGAAACCCGGGTTTACGCTCATGATCAGTACCAGGTCCAGGTCGTTGATCACGTTTTCCAGCACATTTAATGGCGTGTGGGGGTTAAGGGCCACACCGGCTTTCATGCCCAGGTCTTTGATCTGTTGAATGTTGCGGTGCAGGTGCGGACAAGCTTCCGCGTGAACGGTCAGGCTATGAGCGCCCGCATCCCGGAAGGCTTCGGCGTACTTCTCCGGCTCCAGGATCATCAGGTGTACGTCGCAAACTTTGTTCTTAACGATCTTCGACACCTGCGAAATCACCGGCAGGCCGAAGCTGATATTGGGTACAAAGCGGCCATCCATCACATCGAGGTGCAGCCAGCCGGCTTCGCTGTTATTGATCATTTCTATTTCCCGGTCGAGCTGCAGAAAGTTGGCTGCCAGCAGGGAAGGGGCTACGATAACATTCCGTTTTTCCAAAGCGTAAAGGTTTAATCCTCACAAACCTAGTTATTTCTTGCCAGAAACCCTTGCCAGTGCTTCTGTCGCTTCCGGAAAGTTTTTACGGAAGCCTAAGGCTTTCTGGTAGTCTGCCTTCGCCGCCGCCATATCGCCCAGCTGCTCGGCCGCATAACCGCGGTTGTAGTAACCACGCGCGCTGTTTGGTTTGTTACGTACGGTGAGGTTGGCAAAATGTTTCGCCTCTTTCCATTTACCGCTGCGGGCAAAAATATCTGTAATGGCAAGATACGCTTCTTCATAACCCGGATCGGCCAGAATCGCCTCCTGGTAAGCTTTGATCGCCTCCTGGGGTTGACCTTTCAACTCGAAATACTGCCCGGCCGCGTAATGCGGATCGGCCAGTGTCGGATCGATTTTAGAGGCCAGGGCGTAATATTGCAGCGCCTCCTGGTCTTTTAGCAGCGAGGCGAGTTCCATCACCGCATCATAGTCACTTTCAATGCCTGCAACCTTTACAGCCGCCTTCAGATGTGTGATGGCAGTGGTCGTATCGCCTTTATCCTCTGCGATGCGGGCTTTCAGGTAATACGCTTTATCCTGCCCCTCTTCGGACTTTGCCAGCACGCCCGCCAGGCTGTCGGCCGCCGCGGGCTGTCCGTTCTCAATTAACGCGATCGCCAGTTTATATTGAATGTAAGGATGTTGCGGCGCCGTTTTAAGCGCCTGCTCAAAGGCAATCGCTGCGTCTTTGTATTGCTCCATCACCAGTGCTGCTTCGCCCGATGTGGCCCAGTAATCTGTATAAGTAGGGTTTAACTGCGCCGCCGACTGAAAGTCTTTTAACGCCAGTTCGGGCGCGTCATTGAACAGCGCTAAACCGCGCCGGTAGTATAATTCATGTTGTTTGGGAAATTGCGCGATGGAGTCGGTGAGCGGTTTCACAAGCGGCGTGTATAGGAGCGTGTCTGGACCGGCAGCTGCCTGCTCCTTAGGTTGATGGTTGTTACAACCGGCCGCGAGGGCGCCGGCAAGCAGTAGGGAAGCGTAAATCGGGTATTTCATAAGGTCAAACCTACAAATTTTATGAATAGGCAAGGCGCATCTATAACGATACGCCTTGCCCCGGTAGTGTGTTGACCTTAAATTTCTTTCTTTTTAGCCATCATTTGTTCACTATTCATCCCCCGTTGTGTCACTCACTTCAACGGAGTTTTTACTATCGGCTTACCTTGCAGGGACCGCCATCATCCAGCTTTTCAATGCTTCATAATCGTTGGGCAGTAACACCGATTGCTTCTCGCGGTTATACAGCTGCTTTACTTTTTCCGGCACGTGTATTTCACTGCGTAATTGCTCTGGCATGGTATCGTCAAACTTCACAGGGTGCGCAGTTTCCAGGAAGATGCCTACATTGTTCGGGGATTGCTGCAAGTATTGTTTCAGACCCAGGTAACCGACCGCGCCATGTGGCTCCATCAAATAATGATGCTCCGCAAACACCGATTCTATGGCTGACACAGTTTCGTTATCAGTAAAGCTGTACGACGAAAGCTTCGCTTTTAAAGCGGTTTCGCTTTTGGAGAAGAGTTGCAGTATCCGCACAAAATTACTCGGGTCCGCCACATCCATGGCGTTGGACAGGGTTGGCACGGCCGCATTTGGCGCATACTGACCATTTTGCAGGAAGCGCGGAACGGTATCGTTCACATTCGTCGCCGCCACAAAATGCGCGATGGGCAGTCCCATCTGCGCGGCCAGCATGCCTGCACAGATGTTGCCGAAGTTGCCACTGGGCACTGCAAACACCACATCCTTCTTCCATTGCTTGATCTTGCGGTACGCTAAAAAGTAATAGAACATCTGCGGCAACCACCGCGCCACGTTAATGGAGTTGGCGGAAGTAAGCAGGTATTGCTCCTGCAGCTCCTGGTCCAGGAAGGCGGTTTTCACCATGCGCTGGCAATCGTCGAAGGTGCCTTGTATTTCCAGGGCAGTGATATTTCCACCGAGGGTAGTTAGTTGCTTTTCCTGCAGGGCGCTCACTTTGCCGCTCGGGTATAATATCACCACGTTTACCCCCGGCACATTATAAAAACCGTTAGCCACCGCGCCGCCGGTATCGCCGGAAGTGGCTACCAGCACAGTTACCGGCCTTGGGTCATGCTTTCGGAAGTAGCCCAGGCAGCCGGCCATAAAACGTGCACCCACATCTTTAAATGCCAGGGTCGGACCGTGAAATAACTCCAGCGCATACACGTTAGGTTCCACTTCCCGCAGCGGGAAAGGGAAGGAGAGAGTTTCGGAAACAATTTGTTTCAGCTGGTGTTCCGGAATTTCGTCCCCGATAAACGGCGCTATCACGTGCCGGCCGATGTATAATGGGTCGTACTCCTCCAATCGCTCTATAAAATCTTTTTCCAGCCTTGGCAGCTGCATGGGAAAGTATAATCCCTTGTCCGGCGCCAGGCCCTGTATCACCGCTTCGCGGAACGAAACGCGGTGCTGCGGGTTTTGTAAGCTGTAGTATTGCATGTTGTCGTTTTTTAAGTTGGATAATGTTATATCTGCCTCACACCTTCTGTGTTGATCCGCGATACATATATCTTGTAATCCACGCCCATGGGCGCATACACCTGGTCCATCACAGCAGCTGTTTTTCTGGCGTTTTCTTCGCCACGGCTCATCATAAATACAGATGGTCCGGAGCCGGAAATACCGCCGCCCAGTGCGCCTGCTTCCTTACATTTCAATTTCAGTTCGTAAAACGCCGGAATCAGGATCGCCCTCACCGGTTCTACGATCACATCTTCCAAAGCCCGGCTCAGCAAACCGTAATCATTCGTATATAAAGCCGCCACCAGCGCGCCTACGTTACCCCACTGACGAATCGCGTCTTTCAGCTGCACCTGTTGTTTCAGGATCTCGCGTGCATCTGAAGTTTTTACCTCTATCTGCGGGTGTATCACTGTAACCCATAAGTCATCCGGGGTTTGCAGGCGGATGAGGTCCAGCGGCTGATAACTTCTCACGAGCGTAAAGCCGCCCATGATGGCCGGGGCCACATTGTCTGCATGCGCAGTGCCGCTCGCCAGTCGTTCGCCTTCCATCGCGAAACGTACCAGTTTCTCCTGCGTGAAAGGTTTACCGAGTAACAGGTTGGCCGCTACTACAGCTCCCGCGGAACTGGCCGCGCTGGAACCAATACCGCTACCGGGTTGAATATTCTTTTTAATCGTCACATCCAGCCCCATATCCGGTTGTCCCAGTTCCTGCAAAAACGCCTGCAGGGCAACGCCGGCTACGTTCTTGCCAGGTTCTTTTGAAAGGAAAGGGGCACCTTCTATGCTCGAAATGGTAATGCCCGGCGTGTCTTTCCTCCGAACGGTCATCTCGTCGCCGGGTGCGTCCAGGGCCAGGCCGATTACATCAAATCCGCATGCTACGTTCGCTACAGTGCCGGGCGCAAATACTTTTATACAGTCGCTATTCATCGTTTGTTTTTTTCTTAGTTCCTGACGGTTCTCATAATGTCCGCAAATATACCGGAGGCGGTAACGTCTGCTCCAGCCCCTGCACCACGTACGATCAGCGGTTGCTCGGCGTAACGGTTAGTCGTATACAGCACAATGTTATCCTTACCTTCTAATTTATAAAACGGGTGATCGGGCGCCACTGCCTGCAGGCCTACAGATGCTTTGCCGTTATGGTAACGGGCCACGAACTTCAGGCGTTTACCTTCGTCGTTCGCGTTCTGCAGCAGTTGCTGAAAATGGTTTGCGTGAACGTCCAGCTGCTCGTAAAACCCAGCTACATCGGCTGCTTCCAGGCATTCCGCCGGCAGAAAGGAGTGGTTCTCGATGTCTTCCAGTTCCATTTCTGCACCACTTTCCCGCGCCAGTATCAATATTTTGCGCATCACGTCTTTGCCACTAAGGTCGATGCGTGGATCGGGTTCGGTATAACCTTCGTCCTGCGCGGCCTTCACCACTTTGCGGAAGTCGGCGCCGTTCACGAAGTTGTTGAACACGAAGTTGAGGCTACCGCTCAATACGGCTTCTATCGTTCGTACTTTATCGCCGCTGCGCACCAGGTCGTTAAGGGTGTTGATCACCGGTAGCCCTGCGCCTACATTGGTTTCGAAAAGGAACGAGGCGTTGAACTTACGGGCCAGGTCCTTCAGTTTTTTGTAAGAGGCGTAGCTGGCGGAACAGGCGATCTTGTTACAGGTAACTACCGATATGCCGTGCTGCAGGAAGGTTTCGTAAATACGGGCAACGTCTTCACTGGCGGTATTATCAACAAAGACGCTGTTGCGTAAGTTCATCGACTTCAGCTTAGCTGCAAATTGCTGCAGGTCCATGCTATCGCCTTGCGCCAGTGCATCTTTCCATTTATCGTGGGACAGCCCGTCTTCTGAAAATACCATCTGGCGGCTGTTGGCCACGGCGATGATGCGTACCTGTATCCCCAGTTCGTTCAATAAGAAATGTTGCTGTTGATGCAATTGTTCCAGCAGTTTGCCGCCCACATTCCCTACGCCGGCAACAAAAAGGTTTACCTGTTTGGTTTCGTTTTCGAAGAAAGCTTCGTGTATCACGTTCAGCGCTTTCTTTACGTCAGCTTTGTTGATCACGGCTGATATATTTTTTTCGGTGGAGCCCTGTGCGATGGCCCTTACGTTGATGGCATTCCTGCCCAGTGCACCAAACAGTTTGCCACTAAGGCCATGGTAGTTCTTCATGTTATCGCCTACGGCCGCCACGATGCACAGGTCTTTTTCCACCAGCAGCGGTGCTATCTTCTTATCAAAGATCTCCTGCGAAAACTCACTGTCTACGGCCGCTTTGGCCTTCAGCATATCTGTTTCATGAATGCCTACGGTAATAGAGTGTTCCGACGAACTTTGGGTAATCAGTATCACATTGATCCGCTCGCGCAGCAATGCATCGAACAGGCGTTTAGAGAAGCCCGGGATGCCTACCATACCGCTGCCTTCGAGGGTGAGCAACGCAATATGCTGTATCCCCGAAATGCCTGTAACCGGAAAAGGCTTTTCGCCATTGTCTTGTATAAGCGTGCCGTAATCATGCGGCGCAAAAGTGTTCTTTATCCAGATAGGAATACGGCGATCCATCACCGGCTGTATGGTAGGCGGGTAAATTACTTTCGCCCCGAAGTGCGACAGCTCCATCGCTTCTGCATAAGAAATATGCGGAATGGGAATGGCCTGCGGCACCAGTCGTGGATCGGCAGTCATCATGCCGCTTACGTCGGTCCATATTTCCAGCCGGTTAGCGTCCATGGCTGCGGCGATAATGGCCGCGGTGTAATCAGACCCGCCACGCCCTAAAGTAGTAGTGTCCCGTTCTGCATTGGCTGCAATAAAGCCAGGCACGACGATATATTCTGCAGCTGCGTGTTGAAAGTATTTGGTTACCTGGTGTTCGGTCATTTCCTGGTCCACCTGCGCGTTGCCGAAGTGGTCGTCGGTCATGATCAATTCGCGGCTGTCTTTCCAGGCGGCGTTGAGTCCGAGCAGTTTTAATCTTTCTGCTACAAGGTAAGAGGAGAGGAGTTCTCCAAAACTCATGATCTGATCGAGGCAGCGGCGTGATAGTTCGCCTACCTGGTAAATGCCGTCGCACAAAAGTTCCAGTTCATTCAGGCGTTTCTTTACCTGGCTTAATAAACCGCTCTGCGCGCCAATAGGGAACAGTTCGCGAATGGTGTCGAGGTGCCGGGCTTCTATCTCCTGCAATAAGGTTTTATATCCGTCATGACTTTTGCCTGACAATTCACCTGCTTTAATGAGCTTATCTGTCGTGCCGCTCATGGCAGAAACCACCACAACGAGTTGTCCTTTCCTGGGATATTGGTTAACAATCTGGCAAACCTGGTCTATTGCCTGTGCGTTACCTACGGAGGTGCCGCCGAATTTCAAAACTTGCATCTGGAAAATAATTTATACGTAGAGAATACCTGGCATTCTTTGCTTGCTTGCTACCAGTAAAGCCTGGTCGTAGGACGATATGTGATGATTAACCCCGGTAAGGGGTTGTGTTTGTCGTCATAATAGTGGCGTGCGCTCCGGAGATGGAACGGCTGTTAGTGATAATATGTGAAGAATTAAAACGCACTATCTTTTTATGACTTAACTGTTACAAAGGTTAAAAATTGAACTGATAAAACAATGCACCAAGGTCAACTTTTGAAATATTTCAATAATGGCGCAAATGCTTGATAAATTTCGAACGTTGTTCTAGCAACGTTTTTCATAAAAAGTTTTGCACTTCTGATAATTATGCTAATTTTAGTCCGTGCATTTACAATCCACACATAAGTATCAATTAGGATACTATTACTTAATGGCCACCCTGGCCATGGATTCTACCGTTTGCTAGGCAGCGGCCCGCACCTTTATTCCCGTTCTGTTTATTGTCTATAATCCTGGCGCCTGCGGGCGGGGTATTATTCATCTAATCGTTCCTTTATGCCACATTACCATCAATTGGGGCAGATTCCGCATAAGAGGCATACGCAGTTCCGTAAACCGGACGGCGGCCTGTATTCGGAGCAGTTATTTTCCACGGAAGGCTTTTCATCAAATTCTACGTTATTGTACCACTGCCATCCGCCCACCGCTATCGTGAAAGTCGACGATCCATATATCGTTGCACCCACCGTAGCGGAGGAAAAGATGCTGAAGCACCGCAGCTTCCAGGGTTTTAACATCCAGCCCGTTGCTGATTTCCTCGAAAGTCGCAAAGCGGTGTTAGTGAATAATGACCTGCACATCGTACTGGCCGCACCGCAGCAAAGCATGAGCGATCATTTTTATAAGAATGCAGATGCCGATGAAATGATATTCGTGCACGAAGGCACCGGCGTATTGCGCACGCAGTATGGCAGCCTGGAGTTCGGGTACGGCGACTACCTCGTTATTCCCCGCGGCACGATCTATAAAATAGAATTTTCCAATAGCCAGAACCGGCTGTTCATTGTAGAATCTTTCAGCCCCATCCGCTATCCAAAGCGTTACCTGAGCCGCTACGGCCAGTTGCTGGAACATGCGCCTTATTGCGAGAGGGACATCCGCCAGCCAAAACATCTTGAAACCATAGATCAGAAAGGTGATTTCCTTATCATGATCAAAAAGAAAGGTGTGATGTATCCCATTCATTACGGCCACCATCCGTTCGACGTTGTCGGGTGGGATGGCTGCGAATACCCGTTTGCCTTTTCGATCCACGATTTTGAACCGATTACGGGCCGCGTGCATCAGCCGCCGCCCGTGCATCAAACATTTGAAGCGCACAACTTTGTGGTATGTTCCTTCTGCCCACGTTTATTCGATTATCACCCGCAGGCGATCCCTGCGCCATATAATCACAGCAATATCGACAGTGATGAGGTATTGTATTATGTAGACGGCGATTTTATGAGCCGTAAACATGTTACCAAAGGCATGATCACTTTGCACCCCGCTGGTATTCCACACGGTCCGCACCCTGGTACAGTAGAGAAGAGCATCGGCGCGAAGGAAACGAAAGAGCTGGCCGTCATGGTAGATACATTCCATCCCTTACAGATCACGAAGGAAGCGCTGCAGATAGAAGATGGAAGTTATACGACAAGCTGGGCGGAATAATTGCCTAACTTAACGGCCTAAACGTTAATCATTATGGAATACAGGCAACTAGGAGAAAGTGATTTGAAGGTATCGGCCATCACGTTTGGTGCATGGGCCATCGGTGGCTGGATGTGGGGTGGCGCAGAACGCCGCGACGCCATCACCGCTATACGCGCATCGATCGATCAGGGAGTAACATCCATTGATACGGCGCCGATATACGGACAGGGGACCAGTGAAGACATACTCGGCGAAGCGCTGCAAGGTATCAGCCGCGATAAGGTGCAGGTGCTGACCAAGTTCGGCATGAGCTGGGAAGGCAACAAAGGACAGTTCTTTTTTAAAAGCAAGGATAACGATGGCAAAGACATCGATATCTATAAATGGTCTGGCAAAGAAGCGGTGATCAAAGAGTGTGAGGCCAGCCTTAAACGCCTGCGCACCGATTACATCGACCTGTACCAGATCCACTGGCCTGACGATACCACGCCCATCGAAGAAACTTTCGAAGCGGTGCTGCGCCTGAAAGAGCAGGGAAAGATCCGCGAAGCCGGCGTTTGTAACTACACGGTAGAACAAATGAAGCGTGCAGAAAGCGTATTGCCACTCGCATCAAACCAAATGCCTTTCAGTATGGTGGAAAGAACGATCGAACAGGAGCTGGTGCCTTACTGCATTGAAAAGAAGCGGGGTATACTGGCTTACAGTCCGCTGCAACGCGGCCTGCTCACCGGTAAGATCAAACCCGATCACCAGTTTAACGAAGGAGACAGCCGCGCGGGTAACCGCTTTTATACGCCGGACAACATCGCACGTATCAACGCTTTCCTGTCGCTGATCAAGCCGCTGGCCGAAAGCAAAAATGCTTCGTTGTCGCAGCTGGTGTTACGCTGGACGATCGAGCGCCCGGGTATTACCGTGGCACTGGCAGGCGCCCGCAACGCCGATCAGGCGATTCAGAACGCCAAAGCGATCGACCTGAAACTGGCACCGGAAGAAATTGATTTCATTAATAAACATCTTAACGCATTAACATTAACCTGATCAGGGTAAAAATCAAAAACCAACCAAATTTGTCTTTATGAACACAGCAGTTGTAAAAGAGTCGCCTGTACAGGCAGAAGATTTCCTGCCGCTTAACGGCACCGATTACGTGGAGTTTTACGTGGGTAATGCCAAACAAGCCGCACATTTTTACAAAGCCGCCTTCGGCTTCCAGTCGCTCGCTTACGCCGGCCCTGAAACCGGGGTGAAAGACCGCGTATCTTATGTGCTGGTGCAAAACAAACTCCGTTTTGTACTTACC
Organism: Chitinophaga horti; assembly: GCF_022867795.2. NCBI lineage: Bacteria > Pseudomonadati > Bacteroidota > Chitinophagia > Chitinophagales > Chitinophagaceae > Chitinophaga > Chitinophaga horti. The sequence continues at coordinate 1,580,356 of NZ_CP107006.1, forward strand.
ACACCACTAAAACCAGGCTCCGATATTTCCCGCCACGTAGAAGCACATGGCGATGGAGTTAAGGTACTGGCCCTGTGGGTTGACGATGCCCGTTCCGCTTACGAGGAAACGATTAAACGTGGCGCTAAGTCCTACATGGAACCGGTAGTGGAAAAAGACGAATTTGGCGAGGTTGTTCGCAGTGGTATCTATACCTACGGCGAAACGGTGCACATCTTCGTGGAAAGGAAGAACTACAATGGAGCTTTCCTGCCAGGCTACAAAGAATGGAAAACCGTGTACAATCCTGAATCTACAGGTTTGCAGTATGTAGACCATTGCGTAGGCAACGTAGGCTGGAACGAGATGAACACCTGGGTTGATTTCTACGAAAAGGTAATGGGCTTCCGCAACCTGATCTCCTTTGACGATAGCGACATTTCTACCGAGTACTCGGCGCTGATGAGTAAGGTAATGAGCAACGGCAACGGCCGTGTGAAATTCCCGATCAACGAACCGGCAGAAGGTAAAAAGAAATCGCAGATCGAAGAGTATCTCGACTTTTACGGTGGTCCAGGTGTACAACACGTAGCGATCGCCACCAATAACATCATCGAAACAGTTTCTGCACTGAAAGCGCGTGGTATCGAGTTCCTGACTGTACCAGGTTCTTACTACGACACCCTGCTCGACCGTGTAGGCCAGATCGACGAAGACCTTAAGCCGCTGCGCGAACTGGGTATTTTGGTGGACCGTGACGATGAAGGTTACCTGTTGCAGATCTTCACCAAGCCTATCCAGGACAGGCCTACGGTATTTTTCGAGATCATTCAACGTAAAGGCGCCAAATCCTTCGGGAAGGGTAACTTTAAAGCGCTGTTCGAGTCTATCGAAAGAGAGCAGGAGGCCAGGGGCAACCTGTAAGCAGGCAGGCGCCTAAATCCTAAAGGCCTGTTAAAAACTTGATTTTATTTTAAGCTTTGGATATTTTTGTAAGCACCTCATTCGTTAATAGTCCGGATGAGGTGCTCTTTTTTATATGAACACTCAAACGTTATTCGGTTATTTGTTCGCATTAGCGGGTCTTTTTCAATTACTTACGGCGTATTTGGTATGGGCGGGCAATCCCCACTACATATTAAAAATTACCGGAAAGAAACTGGGAATCATAATATATATTATTTTTGCACTATTATTGTTCTTCCTGGCCTATAGAAATTTGTCAAAATAGAATTTGTTATTGTTTATGAAAAGAATCATTGCATCGGCGCTGATGTTGTTGATCGTGGGGGGAGTGAAAGCACAGCAATCTTTCCTGGAAAACCAGAAGTTGTTCCCCAGAGTAGGGGTAGCTTTCCGTGAGAGAGAAGAGGCAATTAAAAGCGAATTTGCTAAAAAGGGGCTAACCTATCCCGCCAAGTACATGTATGTGCGCTCGTTCAAGCTGGACAGCGAAATGGAGATCTGGGTGAAGAATAGCGTCACCGATACGTTCCGCCTGTTTAAATCTTACAGGGTTTGTTCGCTTTCCGGTAAAATGGGGCCCAAGCGTAAGGAAGGCGACCGTCAGGTGCCGGAAGGCTTTTATTACATCAACGACTTTAACCCGAACAGCAACTACCACCTGAGCCTGGGTATCAACTACCCGAACTTTTCGGATAAAGTACTAAGCGACCAGAAAAAGCCTGGTGGCGAGATCTATATTCACGGCAGCTGCCTGACCATCGGTTGCATTCCGCTCACGGACGACTTTATCGAAGAAGTTTACATCATGGCGGTAAACGCCAAGAATGCAGGCCAGGACTTTATCCCGGTGCACGTATTCCCGGTAAAGTTCGGTAACAGCCGTTCCATGGACTACCTGGGCACGGTATCACTGAACGATAACGAGTCGCAGAAGTTTTGGGTGAACCTGAAAGGAGCGTACGACTACTTCGAAAAGCATCATAAGCTGCCCGTAGTCATGGTAAACCCGCAAGGCAAATACATCATGTAAAAAAAGTATTACTAAAGATAAAAGAGTAGGGTAACGGACGCCGTTGCCCTATTTTTTTGTTTTGATTTCCGTTTTATTTACTAATTTTTCCTCCGGAACCCACGTTATGCAATCTACACGTCTTGCAAAGCACGGATTTCCAACCCGATGAAAGCAGCTGAGACACGCCATCCTCCTCTGTTGTAATCTGTTAAGGAACGCATTTTTTATCATAGAACTTGAGCTAAGGTCAAATCAATTTAAAATTATGAACAGAAGAGATGCCCTCAAGAATGTGGCTATCCTGATGGGAACGGCCATTTCTGCTTCCACGTTAGCGGCCCTCGAAGGCTGTAATACCGCGGGACCAAAAAACTATACGCTGCAAATGCCTGAAACCAAGGCCATGCTGGCGGAGGTCGCGGAAACGATCATCCCGGAAACCAACACCCCGGGCGCAAAAGCGGCGAAGGTCGACGAGTTTATGCTCACCATGATGAACGACTGTTACGATGAGAAGTCACAGAAAATTTTTGTAGCCGGGCTGAAAGACATTAACGACAAAGCCAACGAGAAGTACAAAGCTTCTTTCATGAACATCACTCCCGAACAACGTACCGAGTTACTCACCGAGATCGACCGGGAACGTATCGCGTACAACAAACGCGAAAATAAGAAGGAAGACGATGGTCCTCACTACTTCCAGCTGATGAAGGAACTGACCCTTACCGGTTATTTCTCTTCCGAACCCGGTGCTACCAAAGCACTGCGTTATGTGAAGGTACCCGCCAAATACGAGGGCTGCGTGCCTTACAAAAAAGGCGACAAAGCCTGGGCATCCTGAGTATCCATCGTTTAAACTGATTTAAAACATTACGGGAAATGATTAATCTGAATCTGAAAGCAACACAAGAAAATACATACGACGCCATCGTGATCGGTTCGGGCGTTAGTGGTGGCTGGGCTGCCAAAGAACTAACCGAAAAAGGTCTGAAAGTACTCATGCTCGATCGCGGTAAAAACCTCGAACACGGCAAGTACGAAACGGCCATGAAAGATCCCTGGGAGTTTCCGCACAGGGGCCGCATCACCAATGCACAAAAGGAAACACACCCTTACCTGAAACGCGATTACCCTTACAGCGAACATAACGAAAGCTATTGGATCAACGACTCCAAAAGCCCTTATGTGGAAGAGAAACGTTTCGACTGGTACCGTCCGGACATCGTGGGAGGTAAATCCATTATGTGGGGCCGCCAGAGCTACCGCTGGAGCGATCTCGATTTTGAGGCCAATGCAAAAGACGGCATCGCCGTTGACTGGCCTATCCGTTACAAAGACCTGAAGCCCTGGTACGAATACGTAGAGAAGTTCGTAGGCATCAGTGGTCAGGCCGAAAACCTGGCGCAATTGCCGGACAGCCTGTTCATGCCGCCGATGGAAATGAACTGTGTGGAGAAGGACGTGGCCGCCGCTATTAAGAGCAATTTTAACGGCCGCCTGATGACCATCGGTCGTGTGGCGAACATTACGCAGCCGCTGCCTGGCCGTACTACCTGCCAGTTCCGCAACCTGTGCAGCCGCGGTTGTCCGTTTGGCGCTTATTTCAGCACGCAATCGTCTACGTTGCCGGCGGCTGTGGCTACGGGCAATCTCACCCTGCGTCCGGATTCCATCGTAAACTCTATCATTTATGATGAGAAACTGGGCAAAGCGACCGGCGTAAGGGTAATCGATAAAAACACCAAACAAATGACCGAATACTTTGCGAAGATCTTCTTCGTAAACGGTTCTACACTTGGTACCACCTTCGTATTGCTGAACTCTACCTCCAGCCGCTTCCCGAATGGTTTGGGCAACGACAGCGGTGTACTGGGTAAATACCTGATGGACCACCACTTCCGCACCGGCGCATCCGGCAGGGCAGAAGGGTACGACGATAAATACTTCTTCGGCAGAAGGGCGAATGGCATCTACGTTCCCCGCTACCGCAACGTTGGCAGCGACAAGCGCGATTACCTGCGTGGCTTCGGCTACCAGGGCGGTGCAAGCCGCAGCGGATGGGGCCGCGGTATTGCCGAACTGGGTGTAGGTAAAGACTTCAAAGAAATGCTTACAGAGCCAGGTAACTGGTCGATGGGCCTCGGTGGCTTCGGTGAGTGTCTGCCTTACGAAGACAACTACGTAACACTCGATAATTCCAAGAAAGATGATTGGGGTCAGCCAGTGCTGAAGTTCCATGCAGACTTCAAGGAGAATGAAGAAAAGATGCGTAAGGATATGATGAACGACGCCGCAGAAATGCTGGAAGCCGCCGGTATTAAAGACGTGAAAACGTACGATAACGGTTCTTATCCTGGCATGGCTATCCACGAGATGGGTACTGCCCGTATGGGACGCGATCCTAAAACATCTGTACTCAATGGCAACAACCAGCTGCACGCTGTGAAGAATGTGTTTGTAACAGACGGCGCAAGCATGACTTCCGCCAGCTGCGTGAACCCGTCGCTCACGTACATGGCGCTTACTGCGCGTGCTGCGGACTTTGCCGTGAACGAACTGAAAAAGAACAATCTTTAATCAGATAGTGATCAATGAAAAAGCCGGTCGTAATTGTAATGACCGGCTTTTTTTATGCCTTTTTTGTCGAAGCCGAAATGTAATACGACCTCCGCGATCGTTTTTTGTATCTTGCCTTTATAACCCGTAAAAACCATCTTATGTCAGATCAGGAAACCAGCGGCAGCGGCGCGCCTATTTACCGCTATAACCCCGACCAGGAGCGGCCCTTCGAATATGCATCCGGCGGGGATAATATCGAACTTATCTCTAGTCACATTGAACAACATGTAGGCCCGGTGGATATGGTATTTCATGAGTTGATTTCAGACCTTGTGCATATCGACGTGCATTGGGTGAAACCATCGGCCGATTACCCGTTCCATACACTGGTCACATCCGGCATGAGCGACCGGCCAATGCATGTGCCCGAAGGCTTTGAGGCGCACCGTTATGCCGAGCTTTGCATCTTGCTGCCGGCGGACTGGCCCATTTCAGAAGAAGCGTTCAAGGACGAAAATAATTACTGGCCCGTGCGCTGGTTAAAACTGTTATCGCGCTTCCCGCATGAATACAAAACCTGGTTGGCCTGGGGCCATACGATCCCGAACGGCGAGGCGGCGCATCCGATGGCAGATAATACGGAACTGGGATGCATGCTGTTGCTGCCTTCCATCAACCTGCCCAACGATTTTCATGAACTGGTGGTGAATGAAGAACAAACCATCCGTTTTTACTGCCTGTACCCCATCTACAAAGAAGAACTGGACTATAAACTGGAACACGGCGCGGAAGGTCTCCTGGACAAATTCGAGGAGTTCGACATACCCAACGTGGTCGACATACACCGGGTAAACACCTGTGCATAACAACAAGGCCGCAGTAGTACTGCGGCCTTGTTCTTTTATTTGATTATCCCCCTGAAAAAACTTAACTTATGAATAGTTTTCACACTTTAAATAAGGCTTGTTATGGGAGCGAGAGTCAGAAACATCCTGCAGGCCAAGGGCCACGCAGTATACTCCATCAGCCCGGAAACAACGGTTTATGAAGCGCTGGAAGTGTTGGTAAGCCGCAATGTAGGTGCATTGCTGGTAACGGAAAACGACCGTATCCTGGGTATCTTTTCCGAACGCGATTACGCCCGTAGGGTGATCCTCAAAGGACGCTCGTCAAGGGAAACGCCGATTCGCGATATCATGACCGAAAACCCCATTGTCATGAAAGAAGATGATTCTATTGAAGATTGTATGGTAAAGATGACGGACAAACACATCCGCCACCTGCCGATCACCGATCATGCCGACCGCCTGGTAGGCGTAGTGTCTATCGGTGACCTGGTGAAGTTCATCATTGATGAACAGCGGACCATCATCCAGAGCCTGGAAGGGTATATCAACGGCACACATCAGTAAAGGTCGGTATCGTCATTCGAAAGGGTTGTTGGATTAACGGCCCTTAGTCGTATGCCACATAACCTGATCCTATGGCTGTTGTCATCGCAAGGCTGTTTTAACCAACGGCCTTTAATCGTGTGTTATATCGTTTGCTCCGAAGGCTGTTTCATCAATACCTGCGTCGTGTGTAATGCCCGCTGCTCCAGCAGGATCGTTTTGCCTTTGATCAGCTCTTCCAGCAGGCCGTTCTTGTTATAACGCACGGTCAGCAATTCTAACTCTTCGTGGTAGGTGATTTTATATTGATCATGCAACGTTTTCATCAGCTGCTCGATCTTTTCGGGATTGTGATCGATACAGCAGCTAAAGCTGATCGCCGCATTCTGCATCAGGTTGATCTTGATCTTCAGTCGGAACAGCATATCGTAAATGTCCGCAATCTTATCCTCCGTAATAAAGCCAAAATCCTTCGAGGTGATCGTTAACAACACCTGGTTACGCTTCAGGATGATTAACGGCGGCAGTTGTGCTGCATCCGTATCTTCTTTAATCACCGTACCTGGCAGGTTCTTGTCCAGGAAACACTTTACGTATAATGGTATCTGTTTGTTCTGTAACGGTTTAATAGTTTTCGGGTGAATCACCTGCGCGCCGTAGTAAGCCATTTCTATCACCTCGCTGAAGCTGATCTCCGGGATGTTCACCGTGTTGGGGAATAGCTTAGGATCGGCGTTCTTCAGGCCTTCCACGTCCTTCCAGATCGTCTGGCTTTCTGCGTTCAGCGTATTGGCGAATACGGCAGCTGAAAAGTCGCTGCCCTCGCGGCCTAAGGTCACACTTTCATTCTGATCGGTGCTGCCGATAAAACCCTGCGCCACGATTACATTGGTGGTGTTGAAGAGAGGCAGTACTTTTTCGTTCACCTGGCGCTGTGTTACCTCCCAGTCGATGTTCGCATCGCGAAAGGTGCTGTCGGTAAGAAAGATGTCGCGCACGTCAAGCCAGGCGTTGTTAAGGCCTATCTGGTTAAAGTAAGCGCTGACGATGGCCGTGGATAAGAGTTCGCCCAGGCCCACGATCTGATCGTAATAATAGTCGTAGGGACGTACGGGCTTTTCACCCAGCGTCCATTCGGCTTCTGTAAAAAACTCCTGCAACTGGGTGAATACGGAGTTGGTTTTGTTGCCGAGCAGTTGTTCCGCCAGCTGTATATGTTGTTGTTCGATATTAAACAGTAACTGGGCGGCAATCTCCCTTTTACGCATGAAATAGTGCTGCGCCACCTTCTCCAGTTCGTTGGTGGTTTTGCCCATGGCAGAGATAACGATCAGGATTTTGTCTTCCGGGAACGATTGCACGATGGCCGCCACGTTTTTTATACGTTCAATACTTTCTAAACTTGCGCCGCCAAATTTGAAAACCTTCATATACAGGGGGAGATTCTGTTAAAAAAATGTCCGGCAAAGTACGGCAACTTTAGATTAGTTTAAAAATATGATTAGTAAGAAATGACACCCCCGTTAAAAAACTCTCCAATTAGCCTAATTTGCGGACACCACACCATCTTTGAATGAATAGTATGAACAACCACCAAAAAGTAATGACCCTGGACGAATTTACGATCCAGGACCTGAAGAATTACCCCGCCGCCACAGGACAACTTTCCGGCTTGCTGCGCGATATCGGAAGAGCCGCGAAACGGGTGAATGTAGAAGTGAATAAGGCCGGCATTGCAGACATCCTCGGCGAGGCTGGTAAAACCAACGTACAGGGCGAATCAGTTAAAAAGCTGGATGAATTTGCCAACGACCAGTTCATCAACTCCCTGCGTTCCAGCATTTACTGCTGCGGCGTGGCTTCCGAAGAGAATGAAGAGTTTATTCCCTTTACGGACGCGCACTCCATGAACTCGAAGTATGTTGTGCTCATCGATCCGCTCGACGGCTCAGGTAACATCGACGTAAACGTCTCGATCGGTACGATCTTCTCTGTTTACCGCCGCCTTACGCCAAACGGCTCGCCCTGCGATGTGAACGACTTCCTGCAACCGGGCCGCGAGCAGATCGCCGCCGGTTACATCATTTACGGATCCAGCACGATGCTCGTTTACGCCACCAGGCGCAGCGTACAGGGATTTACGCTCGATCCGTCGATAGGGGAGTTCTGCCTCTCGCATCCCGATCTGAAGTGCCCGCCGGATAGCGACATTTTCTCCGTAAACGTAGGCTATTACCATCTTTACGAAGAAAAAGTACGTCATACCATCGATCATTTTATGGCGAAAAACGAAGCTGAAAAGATCTACCGTCATCGCTTTGTAGGCTGTATGGTGGCCGAAATACATCGCACGCTCATCCAGGGCGGCGTGTTCTTTTACCCGGCGTTCGGCAAGTACAAAAATGGCAGGCTGCGTTTATGTTACGAATGTAACCCGATGTCGTTCCTGGTAGAAAAAGCCGGCGGCGTAGCGTTAATGGATGGCAAAACAAGGCTGCTGGACGTACAGCCGGAGCAACTGCATCAGCGTATACCCGTATTTATCGGGTCTAAACTGTTGATGGAGCAGATGCAGGCGATACTCTCATAAATATGGCATACTTTTTTCTTTTACCGTTATAATAAACAATATTTGTTTTTATAATGCGTTTAGAAATCATGTCATTGAAGAGAAGAATTTTTGCCTTATCCTTTGCGGTACTTGCCGCCCTGCAAGCATCTGCGTGCAGCCGAAACACCATCCCTTCCGATAGCACCGTTAGCACTGTCAACAAAGGCAGCCTGGAAGAAGAGATTCTTTTTTACACCAACAAATACCGTAAGTCGAAGGGCCTGGCCCCGCTGGAACTCGTTGAAACCGTAAGTGTACAGGCCCGCGAACATAGCCGCGATATGGCTAAAGGCCGCACGGGTTTTGGCCACGACGGGTTTGAAGAAAGAATTGACGACATCTCCAAAAAGATGGGCTCCGTGAGAGGTGCCGCTGAAAATGTTGCCTATGGCACGCTCGATGCGGAAGCGGTAGTAAAAGGCTGGATCAAAAGTCCCGGCCACCGTAAAAACCTGGAAGGCAATTACAATGTAATCGGCATCGGCACCGCCGACAAAGGACGTATCACGTTCTTCACCCAGATTTTCATCAACAAGCCGAAAGCGGCGAGTAAATAGATTTTCCGAACAATCAACGTAGGGCAGCGCCACCGGGTGCTGCCCTTTTTATTTTTATCTTGCACCGGCTTTTGCAGCAACAGTCAGCCGCCGTTGTGTCACTCCCTTCAACCACAACACTTTACTCCCCCTTTTTTTGTAATTTGGCGGCATGGAAAAAAGGACGATGATCGCTGTAAAGGACCTGGTAAAACAGTATGGCGACTTTACAGCCGTGAAAGGGATCAGTTTTGAAGTGTTTGAAGGCGAAATATTCGGCCTGCTCGGGCCCAATGGCGCCGGCAAAAGCACGACCCTCGAAATAATCGAAACGCTCCGCCAGAAGACATCCGGCGAGGTATGGGTCGACGGTATCAACCTGGACGAAAACCCTGAAGCGATCAAAAAGATCATCGGCGTACAGCTGCAGTCCTCCGGTTATTATCCGGGCCTTAACCTGGTAGAGCTGATCAAAATGTTCGCAGGACTTTACAACCAACAGGTAGATCCCAAAGCGCTGCTGCGACTTTTCAACCTGGAAGATAAAGCCAATGCACGTTACAAAGCCCTTTCGGGCGGACAGAAGCAACGTTTCTCCATCGCCACCACGCTCATCAACAAACCTAAAGTGATTTTCCTGGACGAGCCAACTACCGGCCTCGATCCGCAGGCCCGCCGCAACCTCTGGGACCTTATCCAGCAAGTACGCGACCAGGGCACCACGGTGGTGATCACCACGCATTATATGGACGAAGCCGAGTTCCTCTGCGATCGCTGCGCGATCGTCGACAGCGGCCGCGTAATCGCGGTAGACAGTCCCGATGCGCTCATCGACAACCTCGTAGCCTCCGGCTTCGAAAGGAAGAAAGAAGTGAAGAAGGCCAACCTGGAAGATGTGTTTATCCACCTCACCGGGAAGGATTTAAGGGAAGCATAATTCAACGCCCATTAAATACACAGACATGGACCTCGAAACACTCAAATACCCCATCGGCAGGTTTGTCACGCCGCAAAGCGCAAGTGCTCAGCAACGCACGCGTTTAATCAACGACATCCGCCAACTCCCAACACTGGTGGAAATCGCCGTACAGAACCTGGATGAGCATCAGCTGCAAACGCCCTACCGTCCCGATGGCTGGACCATCGCACAGGTCGTACACCACCTGGTGGACAGTCATATGAACGCGCTCACGCGTTTTAAGCTGGCGCTGACGGAATATAATCCTGTCATCAAGCCTTACGACGAAGCTGCCTGGGCAGCGTTGCCCGATGTAAGCAACACGCCGGTAAACGTGTCGATTACGCTGCTGCATGCCCTGCATACGCGTTGGAGCAACTTGCTGGAGGCTTTGACGGACGAGCAGTACGAGCGTACCTTCGTTCACCCGGAAAGCAAACAAACATTTAAACTGTGGCAAACGCTGGCCAGCTACTCCTGGCACGGCTTACACCACCTCACACATATCGTAAACCTGAAAGAAAGTAAAGGCTGGTAGCATTATGGAATGGAAAGTACTGCAATCGGAATACCTGCACCGCGAGCCCTGGCTCACTGTGCGGAAGGATAAGGCGCAAACGCCGGCTGGCAAAGTGGTAGAGAACTATTACGTACACGAATACCCCGATTGGGTAACCGCCGTGCCGGTGACGGAAGATGGTAAGATCATCATGATCAGACAATACCGCCACGCGCTCGGCCGTACTATTATCGAAGTGCCTGGTGGCACACTCGATGACACCGATCCAACGCCCGAATTTGGTATACGCCGCGAACTGCTGGAAGAAACCGGCTACGAGTTCGATACGTTCGAGAACCTCGGTGCCGTATCCGCAAACCCTTCCACCAACACGAACCTAACGCACATGTTCCTGGCGAGAGGCGGTAAAAAAGTGCAGGAGCAACAACTCGATCACAATGAAGATATAGAAGTAATCCTGATGACACCGGAAGAGGTAATACAGTTGCTAAAAAATAACCAGATCATTCAAAGCCTGCATACAAGCTGCCTGTTTTACGGGCTGGCGAAACTGGGGTTAGTGAAGTTTTAATGTTATACAACCCGCTGCAAACGCGGAGACGGTAGCGGAGGATTGCTTCCCTGCGGTCGCAAGGACGAAGAGTGAGACGATCGGCCGCTCCTTTGTCATTGCGAGTAAGCAGCCCTCGAACGGGCAAAATATCCTGATGACATTCTTACCTTAGTGGAGATAAAAGCAGGCTGTCTAAATAACCTGTTCCCTTCATTGATACCCTTGACCGGAGTTCGTTTGCGAGATTAGGATTGATGCTTATTGAAAAATATCTTAGTGGCAACCTGAGGTTGACCCTGTTTATAAGGTTAAAATATTGTTCGAGCATCGAAGACAGCCTGCCTATTGTTTAAAACAAGAAGGTAAAATTATGAAAAAGGCGTCTACAGCCAAATTTCCTCTTCAATTAGGTATTATTAAACCCAATTCTGCAGGTATAGATGTAGGTAGTATGAACATGATGGTGGCTTATCCCGGAGCAGATGGCATCCAGCAAGTTCAGGAGTTTGATGCTTATACCGATGATTTACACGCACTGGCAGATCATTTACAACAGGTTGGCGTCCATTACGTTGCCATGGAAGCAACAGGTTCTTATTGGCTGACAGTATACGACGTATTAACTACGCGCGGTTTTGAAGTAACGGTAGCCAACCCGACCCATTATAAAAATGTTGACGCTCAAAAGACGGATGTAAATGATAGTCAGTGGCTACAGCAGTTGCATGCTCATGGCCTGCTACGTTCATCGCATATAGCAGAAGAACAGTATCGTGAATTAAGAGCCTACATTCATCAACGAAATATTAAGCAATCTCAGAAAAGTGATACCCTCAACCGAATACAAAAAGTGTTAACTGAGATGAATATTAAAGTCCAGCATATCATAAGTGATATAGAGGGGGTAACAGGAATGATGATCATAGAACGTATTTCTACAGGTATCACAGATCCAGCGGCTCTTCTTGCGGGAGTGAAAATCAACCAGTTAAAAGCCAGCAAAGAAGATTTAGAGCGATCGTTGGTGGGCTTATACAAACCATATCAAATCACGTTGTTAAAAAACCATTTAGCCGACTATCATTATTATAAATCCAAAATGCTGGAATTTGAGAAAGAGATAACCGATTTACTCACCAGGCTTGTACCACCGCATGCAGGTTCTGTCGCTAAAAAAGAAAAAGCGACAAAGGTGCGTAAAAACCAATACCACTATAATATTAAAGAGTATCTGCACAAAATTGTAGGCGTTGATCTGACGGAAATTGATGGACTGGAAGAGAACACTGTACTGACGATCATATCTGTCACCGGTCTTAACATGAAAAAGTGGCCAACAGCGGGACACTTTACCAGTTGGCTCAATCTTGCAGCGCGCCCGAAGATCAGTGGCGGCAAAGTGATTGGTTATCAAAAACGAATCACCAACAATACCGCCACCCAGGCATTTAGAATGGCAGCTCAAACGATGTTTAAGAACAAAGGTCAGTTAGGCCAACTATATAGAAGACTGTCAGCGACAAAAGGCAGTAAGAAAGCTATTAAGGCAGTAGCAAGGCGTCTGGCTGTAATTTTCTACAACATGGTAAGCAAGCAAACAAAGTACGATCCGAAGATGGTAGTGCTGGATGAAGAAAAGATAAGAGAGCGAAAACTCGCTCGTTTAAACAGAGAAGTAGCTAAGCTCGGTGGCAAAGTTGTTTTTGCAAATAATTGATAAACAATGAAAAAGCTGGAATGTCATTATAAATGAAATGAAGTAAACTTCGTGTGTAGTCTCCGCGTTAACCCTACAACACCTCCGCCACAATAAAGAAACTCCCGCATACCAGTATCATATCTTCCTTAGCCGCATTCGCCTTCGCCGCGTTAAAGGCCTCCGCCACCGTCGGATACGTGCTGCCGGAAAGCCCCGCTGCCACGGCAAGCGTGTACAGCTCCTGCTCGTCCATAGCGCGTGGTATCTGTGCTTTGGTGAAATAGTATTGAGCAAAACCGGGCAATAGGTCCAAAGCCTTCGCAACGTCTTTGTCTTTTACGAAGCCAGTAACGATATGTAGTTTTTTGTAATTAACGAGAGTAAGCTGCTGAAGTATTTCTTGTATACCCGCCTCGTTGTGCCCCACGTCCAGCACGATATATGGATCACGGGCGATAACGTCCCAGCGGCCACGGATGCCCGTCAGCCGTTTAACGGCCGCAAGGGCGGTATGCACTGCCTGTTCGCTCAACCGCCAGCCCTGGCTACGTAAAATGCGTACGGCACTCAGCACAGACAATAGATTCTTCTCCTGGTAATGGCCGGTAAGGTCAAGGGTGTAGGTGCGGGCCTCGGGATCGGCATCTTCCAGTATGGTGAGGGTTAGCGCCTCTACATCCGGCTGCCTGTCCGTAATACGCCACTCCTGGTCCGCGAAGTGAATCGCCGAGTGATGACGCGCAGCCGTTTCTTCGAACACGTGTTTTACTTCCGGTTGCGTTTCGCCGATCACAACGGGTACGCCGGGTTTGATGATGCCTGCTTTCTCGAACGCAATCTTGGGTAACGTATCGCCTAAAATATGCATGTGGTCAAAGCTGATGTTGGTGATCACACTCAGCTCGGGCAGAATAATGTTCGTACTATCCAGCCGCCCGCCCAACCCGGTTTCTATCACGGCAACGTCTACCTGCTCGGTGGCAAAGTATTCAAACGCCATCATCATCGTCAGCTCGAAAAATGAAGGTTCGATGCTGGTGATGCTCTCGCGCATACGTTCTGTGAAACTGATCACGAAGTCTTCCCGGCAAGGCACACCATTAATGCGGATGCGCTCCCTGAAATCTTTCAGGTGAGGGGAGGTGTACAGGCCGGTTTTATAACCTGCTTGCTGCAACACAGCTGCCAGCATGTGACTGACGGAGCCTTTGCCATTGGTGCCGGCAATATGAATGGATTTGAATTTTCGTTGCGGCTGATCTAATACTTCCGCCAGCGCAAGGGTATTATCAAGGTCTTCTTTGTAAGCACTGGCACCCACACGTGTAAACATGGGCAGCTGGCTGTACAGGTATTCGATGGTTTGCTCGTAATTCATGGTCCGACATCATCAAGGCAGGGGCGGACAGTCTATGCCTGGCTGTGCCTTTTTGCGGAACCAGCCGCCACCACCTTTTTTAAAGTGAATAGGAATTACCCGCAAAGCTACAAAAGCGTCTGCATGATTGAGCTGATTCCGGAAAAGGTTGCTGAAAAGACTGGCGGAGCCGATCACTAACGGGCCGGCGCGTAATACTACACCCGCATCTGCCTGACCAAACCTGTTCACCTGCAAAGGGAGATAAGCACCGAACATATTGATATCGAAACGGGGGGTCACCTGTAATTGCGTTAACGCATAAGTTTTATGATCATCACCGGTAAAGCTGTTCAGGGCAATAGCGGCATTCGCGGATACGAAGAAGCGGCCATTGATGTTATAATCTGCCATCAGGTTTAAGGTGGTAGGCAGGTTCATATAAAATTTATCTTTGGAAGGTACTTCCTCGAACATCGCGCCCAACCGGTTCACGTAATCTCCAACACTCTCTCCGCGACGCTTCCGCGCCGGGTCAATAAGAAAGCCTTTTTGGTCGAGCAGTACGTCGCGGTTGTTGTCAGACTTGGCGTAACTGATGCCGCCGATGTCGGTAATAGATACACCCAAACGGGCTTTAAAGTCGTCACTGTCCGGGTTCCAGCTGCCGCCATCCCTGTCGGTGCTGGGCCCGAAGCCATCGCTGTCGGGGCGCCATTCATAAATGAGGCCGATGTCTAATGCCACGCCCGGGTTATCGAACAACCCTACGGCGTTACGCCATTCGTCGTTCAGTTCATCCAGCTGCCGGTTGTAGCCGGTATGCACTTCGCCGGTGAGATCAGCGCTATTGTTACTGGTCAGCAGCATGGAGGCGTCGCGCGCCGTACCGTAGGCTGCTGCAAATCCGCTCAGGAATTTAAGGGTAACGCCGCCTTTCCATCGGCCGTTATGATCGTCGCGAATGGTGCGGGCGTAAGTAAATCCAAACTCATTCCAGGTATGACCCATGACGCCGAGATAATCGTCGGCTACGGTTTTGCCCCAGTACTTAGGATTATCCGGGAAGCGGTCGCCTACGAGATTTGCGGTCGTTGTTTTTATACCGCCACCATTTACCATCCCGCGAACCCGCCAGGTAAAAGCAACGGCCGATTCTGTGTTAATCGAATACAACGCAGAAGGCAGCATCACATCCACCTGTCCCCAGGCATATTGTTTACCCGAAGCTGCCGTGTCTAAAAAGTAATCTACGTCGCGGCGTAACCGGTCCGGCGGATTAAATACAGATGATTTGAGGAAAGAAGTGTAGGTGTTACCGGCTTTTACATCCAGCCCAACGATGTTGACATCCCATTTATAACGGGTGCCCGCCGCCGCAGCAGGGTTGGTAGAAACGCCATGTATGCCGGCGAAATGGCTGCCATGGTAACCCGGGAAGATCTGCGCTTGCAAATGCCCGGCAATAGCCATTAAGCCTGTAAATGTGAGCAATCTAAAGGTTCGAAGTCTCATGGTTTTTCAGTCGGGCGTTCGTCCTATAACGCTAAATTAACGCGCTTATTGGATCATGAAAGCCAGGTATCAGGGATTTGCAAAAAATACGCCTGAAATGTAGCGCTGGCGCACTAAAACCAATAACTCCTTGAACGAGTAGTTTTGTTACTGTCCTTTAAAGTAGAAACGGATCGGGCCGTATTGTACTTCCGCAGCTTCCGGATTTGCACTGTACTTCAGTTGCTTCGCCGCTTCCAGTGCGATTTGCACCAGCGCGGAGTTGGTTAAGGTAGAACGTTTAGGGTTCAACGTTGCACCCAGTACATTACCGTTCCGGTCAATCTTGATATCTACCGCTACATAACCACTCTCACGGCTGTTATAAGTCAGGCTGGGGGCATGCACCAGGCTTCTGCCGGATAAGCGGAGGGATGATGCGCCGCGGGTATTACCGGTACCACCATCGCCATCATAACCTTTGGCATTTGGATCGCCATTGATCTTGCCGCGGTCACCTGGTTTACCGGTGTTACCTTCGCCGTTGGAATTATTGGAACCATTGGCACCATTGCCTGCATTCGCAGCTGTATTGGTACCGGAGGAAGAAAAGATCGCTTTAGGTTTTGGCGCCGGTGGAGCAGGCGTTGGTTTTGGTGCTTCTGCTACAGGTTTAGGCTTTGCTTTTTCCGGCTTAGGCATCAAAGTTTTCGGTGTTTCCTTCGGCGGGGTAGGTTTAGGTGGTGCGGGCACTTCCGGCGCATCTTCGTCGGTTTGCGTAGCCAGTTCCTCCGTATTACCCTGTTCGGTGGTTTGCACTACCGGGGCAGACTGCGGGGTTTGCACGGGAGCGGATGCCGCAGGTGGATTAGGGTTCAGCGGTTGCTCTTCGCCCATACCGTCATCAGAAGTACCCAGGTTCACTTCCATTCCCAGTTCCTGGTTAGGTAGCGGTGCCGCAGGTTGCGACAAGGGAATAACCAGCAATATGGCGATGATCGCCGCATGTACTACGATCGTTACGATCGCCGCTTTGGTATTCTTTTGTTGCGTTTGTTCCTTCATGATGCTTTCAAAGTTAATATATTTCTTTATGCTGACCTGCTTATTTAAGGGAACGGTAAACCGTGCCGCTTATTGCCCTTTAACGAACAGGTCCCAGGCAAAGCGCAGGATAGTGCAGCAGATAACGCCGAGAAAGAACCAGCGCACCATTTTATTCCCCTTCAATATGGCAAAACGTGCGCCTAAAAATGAGCCGGCCAGGTTACTGATGGCCATAGGTATGGTCATCTTCCAGATGATGAGTCCTTTGGCGCCGAAGTAAAGGATAGAAGCGGCATTGGTGGCCAGGTTCACACACTTGGCATGCGCACTGGCGTGCAGGAAGTCGAGGCCCATCACGCCAATAAACAACAGTATAAAAAAGCTGCCCGTACCCGGACCGAAAAACCCGTCATAAAAACCAATCAATGCCACGATGCCCACCGCAACAGGCCATGCGTTCTTAATTGGGGGGCGTGCTTCGGTCGCCTGTCCGAAATTCTTGTTCATGAAAGTATAGATGGCAATGCCCGTCAGCAAACAAAGCATGAACGGTTTCAGGAACTGGTTCGGCAAACTGCTCACCATCGAAGAGCCGAACATCGAAAACGCAAAGGCAGTAATACCCATCACGACGAGCAGTCTGGTATGAAGTGTAACTTTGCGGGCGTAGGTCCAGGTGGCAAGGGCGGTACCCGAGCCAGACGGGATTTTAGTGGTCGCCAGCAAAGCCGGAACAGGGTATTGCGGAAAGAGAAACAACAGGGCGGGTGTTTGTATTAAACCACCACCACCCACGATCGCGTCCACAAAGCCGGCGCTGAAAGAAAATGCGCACAACACAATAATTGATGTTTCCAACATGTACGCAAAGGTACAAATGTGCGGGTAAATTGGTAGCTTCGCGGGGTAACTATGCTCAACAAGACTATTGCGCTCTATAAAGGGGCCTATGGAGGCTTAACCCCGTCTTCCTGGCTGCTGTCGCTCGTGCTGTTTATTAATCGTTGCGGAAATATGGTGATCCCGTTTATGACGGTGTACCTCACGCAATCGCTCGGCTTCTCGTTAACAAATGCGGGACTGGTCATGGCCTGTTTTGGTCTTGGTGCAGTCGTGGGTGCTTACATCGGTGGCAAACTGACGGACACGATCGGCTTCGCACAGGTGCAGTTCTGGAGTCTCTTTTTAAACGGACTTTTCTTTTTTGGGCTGGGGCAGGTACACTCGCTGCACGGCATTATGCTTTGTATATTCTGTATGAGCGCCGTGGGGGAAGCTTTCCGTCCGGCCAATGCAGCCGCTATCGTGCATTATGCGGATGATGGTTCCCGCACGCGCGCCTATTCCCTCAACCGCCTTGCCGTAAACCTCGGCTTCGCGATCGGCCCTGCCATTGGCGGTATACTCGCCAGCTTCAGTTATGAATTATTGTTCTGGACCGACGGTACTACCTGTATCATCGCCGCGTTCATGATTAAATTCCTGCTCGATCCTGCCAGGGCAAGTAAAGGGGAGGCGCATCACGCGAAGGATGCTGCAATACTGGGCGGCTCCGCTTACCGTGATAAATTATACCTGGTATTCATCTTCCTGGCGATGATCAATGCGGTGTGTTTCTTCCAGATGTTCACCATCGTGCCGGTATATTTTACGGAGCAGATGCACATGAGCAAATTTCTCATCGGGCTTTGCATGGGCCTCAACGGGTTTATCATTGCCGCGGTGGAAATGCTGCTGATCTTTAAACTCGAAGGCCGCCGGCATGCACTGGTATTCATCGGTTACGGTTTGGTGCTGGAGGCGGCGTGTTTCCTGGGGTTTGTATTAATGCCTAAGGAAATATGGGTGGCTTTCGTGTTTATGGGCGCAATCACTTTTGGTGAGATACTCACGCTGCCGTTCATGAACGCCTTCTGGATTTCCCGCTGTGGCGCGCACAATCGCGGACAATACGCGGCTCTTTATACGATCTCTTATTCCGTCGCACACATTGTAGCGCCAACCCTGGGCGCACGTATGGTACAGTGGGCCGGCTTCACCAACTGGTGGTTGATGACGAGCGTAATTTGCCTGTTAACCTTCGTCGGTTTCAGGTGGCTGTATAATAAGGTGGTAGCGGAAACTAATGGTGTGCAAAGTCCTGTTCATAGTTCCCTGTGATCCTTTCCATCGGCGGATTAAAATAGCCGTATTTCAGGTCCGGGAACTCTTCCTGGATCAGGTCCATCAACTGCTTCATGCCTAAAATTTCGCCCGTGTCGGACACGCCGATCTTGCCAAGATACCAGTCCGGGTCGATGTTAAAGTTACGCCACTGGATCATGTTTAACCCGGTTTCGCTGATCAGTTTACGCAGTGCTTCATACTCTTCCACGCTGTCGGTCATGCCGGGGAATACGAAGTAGTTGATAGAAGTCCAGCCGCCAAACTCACGTACTACTTTCAGGCTTTCGATGATGTCTTCGAAGCGGTAGTTGTTCGGGCGGTAGTAAGGTGTATAGATATGCTCGCGGGCGGAGTTGAGGCTTACGCGGATGCTGTTAAGTCCTGCTTCGCACAAAGCCCTTACGGCATTGGGTTTACTTCCGTTGGTGTTGATGTTGATGCTGCCTTTCGGGGTATGCTTACGCATTTCCAGGATCGATTCGCGGATCGTTTCCCACATGAGTAAAGGCTCTCCTTCACACCCCTGGCCGAAGCTCACGATAGGATAGGGGGCGCTTTCCAGGTGGGGCACCGTAAACTCTACGATCTCCTGTGCGGTAGGCTTGAACGTCAAACGGTCCTGCGTGCTCACAATGCTTTCTTCTTCCGGCTGGAAGGAGATGCAACCTACGCAGTTGGCGTTACAGGCGGGCGATGAAGGAATGGGGCATTCCCATCTGCCCATAAAATAATTACGCGCCGCAGGGCACTCATAGGTTAACGCGCAGTTGTTGGCCAGGTGCTGTACCAGGCGGTTGTGCGGATAAGCCTGCTGCATCTGCTGTACGCCTGCTTTTACTTTTTTATCGTCGAAACCGGCACACTCCTGGCGAATGTCCTGCTCTACCCGGCGTGCGGGTACATAAAACTTACCGTCCCACCAACCTACGGCCGTGTAACAGAACAGGGGCAGGGTAGGTGCATCTGGCATGGTTTCGTAAGCGGCAATATAGTAGCCGGTATGCGCTGGCGGAATAAAAGCCGCCACGGCCCAGCCTTTATCACACA
Source organism: Chitinophaga horti (assembly GCF_022867795.2). Lineage (NCBI taxonomy): Bacteria > Pseudomonadati > Bacteroidota > Chitinophagia > Chitinophagales > Chitinophagaceae > Chitinophaga > Chitinophaga horti. Next base: position 1,600,251 of record NZ_CP107006.1, read on the forward strand.
ATGCCATCTCCCCGGTTTCCGCATCCAGCCCTATGCCACGGCGGCCTGGCAGCTCGTACAGCTGTCCGCCTTCTGGCAGCTCTATCCATTCGTCGTCCGGAATGGGCAGTGCATCCCAGCCGCTGCGGCCTGCAGGATGAAGTGAAAGGTCTTCGAAAATGTTTCCTTTACCGTCGGAGTATAATATGTATGGTGTGATATTCAATTGCATTCGTTTATTGGTAACCGTTACTGATCCGCTCTTTTACCCAGGCGGTGTTCACAAAAATCATTGATCTCCGCCGCTTCCACCGGACCCATTTCGTCCAGCACTTCCAGCTGCATCAGTTTGTTATTTTTAAAGTCGAGGGTAAAAAGCTCGTTCCGCAAAACTACGTTATTCAACTCGTTCCAGGGGTAAAGCTTTTTAGCGAAGATGGTAGGGAGGCTTACGCCGCTGGTGTCCAGCACGGCATAAGCAGGTTGTAATATTTTGTATTCCGCATACCCGATGTAGGCGATCCCGATGCCCGCGCACAACAGCAAAAAGGCTATGAACGGGATCATGTGGCTCAGGAAGAACAGGCAGCCGCTCAGCAGCAAAAATGCCTGCACCAGCCGCGCCAGGGTGTTTACTTCTGCAAACTTCCGCACTTTACGCAGCTGGAAGGGCAGGGCCAGGCTGGCTAAACCGGCCACGATAAACAATCCTACCAGTCCCCAGTTAGGCTGCGCCATCCGGTAGCCGCCAATGGCGTTGAACAGGAACAGCACGCCCACCATCCCGTGCATCACGGGCTGTAAACGTAACCGGGTTACGGCATTGGGATGAAGTATCCGGAATTTATGCATTGGCTTTGATCATGTAGTTACAGAGCTTGAACAATACGCGGGCACCCACGTTGGCATCCCACTCATCATGCCCGGCGCTCACTTCATTCAGGTCAAACCCGATGAGCTGGCGGCCGCTCTCTACTAATTTACGAAACAGGTAGAACATTTGCTCCGCCTCGAAACCACCCGGTACCGGCGTGCCCGTGTGAGGACACAGCTTAGGGTCCAGCCCGTCAATGTCAAAGCTGATGTATACCTGCTGCGGCAAAGTTGCAATAATGCTGTCGCAGATGGATTTCCAGTTCTCGCCTTCAAACATCCTTTCTTTCAGATCTTTATCGAAGAAGGTGGTAACGCGGTCGCTGTTATCGTTGATATAGTTTACTTCCTCTTCGCAATAATCACGGATGCCTACTTGTACGAGCTTTTTCAGCTGCGGCACTTCTTTAAGGGCATTGTACATGATAGATGCGTGCGAATAGGTAAAGCCTTCGTAACTGTCGCGCAGGTCGCAGTGTGCGTCGATCTGCAAAATGCCGAAATCGCCTTTGTGCTCGCCAATGGCTTTAAAGAAGCCAAGGGGTGTGCTATGGTCACCGCCAACGAGCCCTACCAGCTTGCCTTTGTTCAGCAGTTCTTTGGTTTGGTCGTATACCCACTGGATCATTTTCTGCGAACCGGTGTTCACGTCTTCGATCGAACGTCTCAGGAAGTCGTTCTGGGTAACGTCGCCGCCTTCGATCAGGCATTTCAGGTACAGCTCGGCCTCTTTGCGGAGGTAGTCGCTGCGCAACAGCAGCTGTTTGTCGGGCGTACGCATATAAAAACCCTCTTTCCAGCCGTCTTTTACATCCGGGTCGTACAGGTCTACCTGCAGCGACGCGTTAAAGATATGCTCCGGCCCGCGTGCGGTGCCATTGCTGTAGGAAACGGTTACTTCCCAGGGTACGGGCAGTAATACCAGGCGGGCTTCTTCCTCCGTAAAAGGAAGGCCGAAAATGTTGTTGGACAGCAAACCGACCGAGTTGGGGTCAAATTGCGATAAATCAGCCATGAGATGTCGTACTTTTCGTAATTCGCCGCAAAGTTAAGGTAAATTGACAATACCTTATGGCCGAACTCATCCCTCCCTTTTTTCCGTTGTTCCTTTTTTAGCCGAGGTAAACATTTTTTGACGTAATTTTGCGCAGTCAATTAATCTGGTAAGGGAATGAAAAAGACTAATATTGTTTTGCTGATCATGATTGCAGCCTGCGTAGCTGCACTGGTGATGACGATCGGTGACTTCAGCACCTACGAAACTTTCGCCACCGCCAACGCTAAAGAGGGTAAGATCTACCACGTGGTAGGAGCCCTGGATACGACTAAAACGATCCATTACGACGCGCAGAAAGACGCCAACTACTTTACTTTCTATATGAAAGACAAGTCCGGCGAAATCCGTAAGGTAATCTACAACGGTACACGCCCGACAGATTTCGATAAATCTACCGAACTGGTACTCACCGGCAAAATGAAGAACGGCGAGTTCTATTGCAACAAGATATTAATGAAGTGCCCGTCTAAATATAAAGACCAGCAAACCGTTTCCAGCGGCAGGGAGGTCTAAATACGGGTATCAATTAAAATGATATCTCCCCGGAAATAGCCACGGACAAGCTGTTCGTGGCTATCCCATTACAAGGGATGATCAGTTCATGACAAAAGTCATCCGTATCGTTGCCCCTAATCAGTATTTTAGCAATCTTAAACAATCCTGCTGTATATCTTGGAAACGAAATTTGTTGGAGAACACTTACTACCCGGTCAGTTAGGGCATTTCTTTGCGGTACTCGCATTCGTGGCGTCTATCCTGGCGACTGTCGCCTACGCCTGTGCGGTAACGGTAAAAGATCCCCTGCGCAGCGATAGCTGGCGTAAACTGGGCCGCTGGAGTTTTTATGTGCAAACAGCCTCTGTGCTGCTGGTATTCGGTATCTTGTATTACATCATTTCAAATCACCTCTTCGAGTATAAATATGCTTTTCAGCACTCCAGCCGCTCGCTGCCGATGAACTATCTGCTGGCGTGTTTCTGGGAAGGTCAGGAGGGTAGCTTCCTGCTGTGGAGCTTCTGGCATAGCCTGTTAGGCCTGGTGCTGATACATACCACGAAGAAGTGGGAAGCCCCGGTAATGACGGTGCTCTCGCTGGCACAGATCTGCCTTGGCTCAATGCTGCTGGGCATCTACATCTTCGATTACCACGTGGGCAGCAACCCTTTCATCCTCATGAGAGAGGAGAATGTGAACGCGCCTATCTTCCAGTCTGCCAACTACATGGAGATGGACTTTATGAAAGACGGTAACGGCCTTAATATTTTACTGCAGAACTATTGGATGGTGATTCACCCGCCGGTACTGTTCCTCGGTTTCGCCTGTACCATTATCCCGTTTGCCTTTGCTTTCGGTGGTTTGTGGACCAAAGACTTCTCCGGCTGGATCAAACCTGCATTGCCCTGGGCGCTGTTTGGTACGATGATGCTGGGCACGGGTATTATGATGGGTGCCGCCTGGGCATATGAATCGCTCACTTTCGGCGGTTACTGGGCCTGGGACCCGGTGGAGAATGCCTCCCTGGTGCCGTGGCTCACGCTCGTAGCAGGTATACACACGCTGCTGGCCTATAAACACAGCGGTCATGCCCTCAAGTCTACCTTCTTCTTCTTTATTATTTCTTTTGTACTGATCCTGTATTCCACCTTCTTAACGAGAAGCGGCATCCTGGGACAGACTTCTGTACACGCGTTTACCGATTTGGGTATGAGCGGACAGCTGCTCATTTTCATGGGCATCTTTACCATACCGGCGCTGTGGCTGCTGATCAGATACAACAAACTGATCCCTTCCCCTAAAAAGGAGGAAAGCTCTTATAGCCGTGAGTTCTGGCTGTTCGTAGGCTCCCTGGTACTGCTGGTATCGGCGATCCAGATCACGTACGCAACCTCTATCCCGGTATGGGCAAAGATCCCCTGGTTTAAGAACCTGGCACCGCCCACGGAGCCTGAGTTTTATTATAACAAGATCCAGATATGGGTGGCGATTGTGATTGGTCTGCTCACGGGATTGATCCAATATCTAAAGTGGAAAGACACTGCGAAAGGCACCGTGCTGAAGAAAATATGGGTGCCGCTGGCGATAACGCTGGCTGCGACAGTTGCGATCATCGTGTTTGGTAAAGTAAACTATAGCAAATACGGCGCTGGCTTCCTGGTGGCGATTTACCTGATGCTGTTCTCCAGCATCTTCGCGATCGTAGGTAACTTCAGTTACATCTTTATCGGTATTAAGGGTAACCTGAAAGCTGCAGGCGCTTCCGTAGCGCACATCGGCTTTGGTATGGTGTTGCTGGGCGTACTGATTTCTTCTTCGAAGATGCAGGTGCTGTCGCTCGACAAAGCCGGTATCCTCGACGGTTACTTTACCGAAGAAAGCAAGCAGAACTCCCGCGAGAACCTGATGCTGCCGAAAGGCATGCCGATGCAGATGGGTGATTATTACGTAACCTACGCAGGCGACTCTTCCGCCCTAGGCGATCCTAAATCTTACTACATCGTACGTTACGAGCGCAAAGCGAACCGCGATGCGCCGGTAACAGAAAGGTTTACCCTGTACCCCGATGCGTTCATGAACGCGAAAGGACAGGAGGGTACAATTACCCCGAACCCGGCTTCCAAACACTACCTGACCAAAGACATCTTTACTTACGTAACCGGCTTGCCGGACAAGCAGCATAAGAAAGAGGCCGCAGCCTTTAAACCTTACAAGCTGAAAGACGGCGATACCGTGTTCTTCTCGCAGGGTTACCTGGTGATGCGCGGACTGGAGAACAACCCGGTAAAAGCCGGCTATACGCCACAACCTGGCGATATTACCGTAGCTGCCAAGCTGGATGTGTTTACCAAGACCGACAAGAAATATGAACTGAGCCCGCTGTTCGTGCTGCGCGGCACCGAAGTGCACCAGGTGGAAGATTCCATCGCACCGCTGGCGCTGAACGTACAGTTTGCGAAAATACTTCCTGAGGAAAAACAGATCGAGCTGATGATCAGGGAAGTAGATAATTCCGATGATTATATCGTGCTTCGTGCGCTCGTATTTCCGTTTATTAACGTACTTTGGATAGGGATCATCGTGATGATCGCCGGCTTCCTGATGAGTATGTACTACAGGATAAAGAAACGATAACGTTGGCCGGCGTCCGGCGGAAGGGTGATTGTCCTTCCGCCGGCCCCGACCACTTACGTTTAAATATATCCTTATGCGCCGCAAGAAATGGCTGATCCTCCTGGCCATTGTCAGCATGCTGACTGCCACCTATGCTTTCGGTCCCCAGCCGGAGCCCCCGGTACTCACAGGTACATTACCTGCAGTACCCACCGATCCCGATCAACTTGAACAATTTATAGCTGCCGGCGAAAGCCTGCACCGCCTGAAGCCGGATAACGAAGCCAAAATCATCTGGGCCGATTCGCTGCGCCGGAAGACGCCGGTGAGTATCGTGTATCTGCACGGCTTTTCCGCCTCTCGTATGGAGGGCGACCCCGTTCACCGCGACATTGCCCGCCGTTTCGGCGCCAACCTTTATATGGCCCGTTTAGACGGCCATGGCATCGATACTTCCGACGCCCTGTACAACATGACTGCCTCCGGTTTGCTCCGCGACGCCCGCCAGGCCCTGGCCATCGGTCGTGCCCTGGGCGACAAGGTGATACTGGTAGGTTGCTCCACCGGCAGTACGCTTGCGCTTACCCTGGCCGCCCGTTTCCCCCGGGAGGTATATGCGGTGGTGAACCTCTCAGCAAATGTCGCCATCAATCAGCCCATGATCGCCCTGGTCGACGCGCCCTGGGGCTTGCAGATCACCCGCATGGTGAGCGGTGGCGACTATATGGTGTCCAAACCCAAGTACCCGGATCAGCCTAAATACTGGTATAACAAATATCGGCTGGAGGCTATAGTGGAATTGCAAAACCTGGTAGACAACACCATGTTACCCAGTACGTTCGCTACTATTCATCAGCCCGTTCTTAACCTCTACTATTACAAAAATGAGCAGGAGCAGGACCCAACTGTAAAAGTTTCCGCCATCCTCGAAATGCACGGGCAGCTCGGCACCCCGGCCGCTCTGAAGCGCGCCGTGGCCATTCCTGATGCAGGGGCGCATGTGATCGGGTCGAGTATAACTTCTAAGGATGTGGCGAAGGTAGAGGAGGAGATGACGAAATTCCTGGTGGAGGTGCTTAAACTGGCACCGGTCGGCGTTAACGAACCAGCCAGGTATTGATGTGATCGGTGCAGTTTCGGCGCGCGACAGGCATACTCAACCATCACCCGACCATCACCCAACCATCACCCAACCATCCGATCCCGTTTTCGACCGGAACAAAACCGTCCGCTCACCGGGTTACATTTTCGCCCGGGCGGCATTAACATATGTAACACCTCCCATCGTTTTTTATTTTAACTTGATGGGTGTAATTTTAGTCAGACAAACCCGTTTAATTAAAAGGCCCGAAGCCTGTGGAATTATGTATCGTATCAGCACCTTACTTGCCATCCTCGGCTGCCTGTTGTTAACCGGCCTCCGGGGGCAGGCGCAGCAGCGTACCGGCAGGGATTCCATCCCTGTACGGGTGGCTATTTACGGTACGGATACGATCCCATCTATTACACTCGGTATTTTTGAAGTGGTGGACAGGCTCCCCAAACGCCTCCGTAAACAGCGGGAAAAGTGGACGAGGTTGCGTAACGCGGTGTATGTGACGTATCCTTATGCGAGACAGGCGTCCCGCATCCTGAAAGATGTTGGCGGACAATTGGCGACCATGCCCGACAAAAAGAAGCGCAAAGAATACCTCAAATCCAAAGAAAAAGAACTGAAAGCCCAGTTCGGCGATAAACTGACCAATCTTTCCATTTACCAGGGTAAGGTGCTGATGAAGCTCATTCACCGTGAAACCGGCGAAAACTGCTTCGAGATCATCAAAGAACTCAAGGGTGGCTTTAATGCGCAACTTTACCAAACCGTGGCCTTCGTCTTCGGTGGTAACCTCAAAAGCGAGTTCGACATCCAGGATGACCGCGATATTGAGCAGATCGTACAGGAGATCCAGCTCTACAACTACTACAACTAAGCTTTTTTTACCTCCCGCATTTTACTCATCTTTGCAAATTATTTGTTGCAACGCACGAACAATTGTTAATACGCAAAGATGATAAAACTCGATATTCTGGCGATAGCCGCCCACCCGGACGATGTAGAACTGGCTTGTGCAGGTACCTTGCTGACGCACGCGGCACAGGGGCTTAAAACCGGTATTGTGGACCTCACCCGTGGGGAGCTGGGCACCCGTGGTACCCCGGATACCCGCCGCGAAGAGGCGGCAGAGGCAGCGAAAGTGCTGGGGGTAGATGTGAGAGAGAACCTGGGCCTGAAGGACGGCTTTTTCCGCAACGACACCGAAGAACAACTGGCGATCATTACCGCCATCCGTAAATACCGTCCGGAGATTGTACTCGCCAACGCGCAGGACGATCGTCACCCCGACCATGGCCGTGCCGCCAAACTGATTGCCGACAGCTGTTTTATGGCTGGTTTACGCCGTATCGAAACCAGTGTGGACGGGGTGCCCCAGGAAGCATGGCGCCCTAAGCAGGTGTTTCATTTTATACAGGACCGCTACTATAAACCCGACTTTGTGATCGACATCACGCCCTTTATGGAGAAAAAGATCGAAGCGATTAAATGTTTCCGCACCCAGTTCCTGGCGGCGGCAGATAATGAACCGCAAACGTACATCTCCGGCCAGGGCTTCTTCGACAGCATCGTGTACCGCGCGAGGATGTTTGGTAAGATGATCGGTGTAGAGTACGCAGAAGGCTACACGTCCGAAAAAATGCTCGGTTTACGGAGCTTTAACGATATGATCAGCCACGTATCCTGATAAGAAAACGTTGTTTGTATAGAAAAGCCTGTCGTTGATGTACACGACAGGCTTTTTTTAATGGCGGCTTATTATCGCCCGCCGTGGCCATTGCCGGACAGGAGGGTTATCCCTACTACGCGATGGTGGGCCCTGATGGTAAATTACTTGGGCATCTTTTAGATCCCGATTTCAAGATTTATACCGCCTATGCCTTGTTGCGCGGACGCGATGGACAGTCGATAAAGGGTTCGTTTAACGAAACCTTTAAAGCCGCCGGGCTGCTGGAGGATCCGGCTAATATCGACGCTGTGAAGCGGGATTATCCGGTATTGTTCCAGGTGAAAAGGATGTACGGAGTGGAATAGCAGGATTTAATCCCTATTTTAACATCATGAGAACACAACTCCTTTGCCTGTTACTGCTGGCCACTCTGCCCGCCTTCGCCCAGAAAGAAGATAAACAGCTCTACGCCAAACTGAAGCCCCTGCTGGATGCGCATCGCGGTGTAGCGGGCGTGTATGTACATCATCTGAAGAAGAACAAATTCGTCGCCATTAATGCAGATACAGTATTTCCTACGGCCAGTATGATCAAAACGCCGATCGCCATCGGGGTGTTCGATAAGATCGCGAAGGGGGAGTTGCAGTATGATTCGTTACTGGAATACAAAGATTCGTTGTTGTACGCCGGGGAAGACATTCTCGGATCGTTTAAGAGCGGGGAGAAGATCGCCCTGAATAAAGTGATGATGCTGATGCTGACCATGAGCGACAACACCGCCAGCCTGTGGCTGCAGTCCCTGGCCGGTGGGGGGACGGCGATCAATGCCTGGTTGGAGGGGCAGGGTTTTGTGCATACCCGCGTGAACTCCCGCACGCCCGGCAGGCGCGATAACCAGCGGGTGTATGGCTGGGGGCAAACCTCACCGCGGGAAATGGCAACGCTGATGGAAATGATCTACACCGGCAAAGTGATTTCCCCGGTCATCAGCGATCGCATCTACCGAAACCTTACCCGGAACTTCTGGGATGCGCAGGGTTTACAGCAGGTGCCAAAGCAGGTGAGAACGGCGTCCAAGAACGGGGCGGTAGACGAGTCGCGGTCGGAGGTGATTATGGTGAACGCGCCGCATGGGGATTATGTGTATTGCATTATCACGAAGGAAAATAAGGACCAGCGATGGGCTAAAAACAACGAAGCCCTCGTGTTACTGAGGGCAGTCGGCTTTACGATCTGGGGTCATTATGAGAAAGGCAGCAAATGGACGCCCATCCCCATTGGAGAACAGTTTTAAAACGGTACAATTGTGCCCGCCGCGATTACGTTATGTTGGCTGTATATCATGCGTTGATGTGCAGCCCTCTTTTTGTGTAAAAAAGTAATGTAAACATAAGCGCTGTGACTAGATGAACAGGTCCCTGGTGGCGTCAAATTCATCATGTTTGCCGATACTGTTTTTGATAAACGGGATCAGAGCAAGGCCAATCGTAAGTACAACAAAAAGTGCATTTCTAAGTTTCATATCCGGTCGATTTAATTCGTTGTCTACTTATAACTAAATAACGTGCCAAAAGGTTATGGGTTAACCAGTTTTGGGATTAATTTTTATTAATATTTTAAATCTACGATACGTGCCTGCAACTCTACTTCATACTGGGCGCGGCTTACTATAGTTTAATCTATCAGAAATTAAATCGATATAGATTTTATTTATAGCCTTAGCTATAAAATCGATTTGATTATAATAAGCGTATTTGGGACTTTTGCACCCGGAAAAACGAATTAACGACCGTTAAAAAATCAATAAACCGAGATAGTAACATGAAAAATGCAGTTGTTTCTGTAGGTGCACAATTCCCTGAGTTCAAAAAGAAGGCAGTTGTTTCCATCGAGAAAGGTAAAGAGTTTTACGACATTTCATCTGAAGAGATCCGCTCTTCCGGCAAATGGATGGTGATGTTCTGGTGGCCGAAAGATTTCACTTTTGTTTGTCCTACCGAGATTGCCGAATTCAACAATCACTTCCAGGACTTTTCTGACCGCGACGCGATCCTGATCGGTGCTTCTACTGACAGCGAGTTTGTACACGCTGCGTGGAGAAGAGATCATGAAGACCTGCGTGGCCTGAAATTCCCAATGCTGGCTGACACTTCTAAATCACTGGCTGCTGAACTGGGCATCCTGGAAGCAGAAGAGAAAATTGCTTACCGCGCTACTTTCATCGTAGACCCGCAAGGTATTGTACGCTGGACTTCTGTATACGACCTGAACGTAGGCCGTAACGTGAAAGAAGTGATCCGTGTACTGGATGCGCTGCAAACAGACGAGCTGTGCCCCTGCAACTGGCAGAAAGGCGAAGCTACCCTTACAGCTTAATCTTTTTAAAGCCGGTGGTACTTGCCACCGGCTTTTCTTCACCCGAAAAATAGAATCAATAATATGTTTGCAACAACTAACCAAGACACTGCCCAGCAACTTTTACAGGTGGTTGGCTTGTCGGGTATGGCTTTGCCTGCCCAGCTGGATAAACTGGCCGCTACCGATGCGCGGTACCTGAAAGACCTGAAGATCAACGTAACCAATGCTTTGGAGGCCCAAACGCTGACGAAGAAAGAAGCTTACCTGATCGGCCTGTCTGTGGCGATGAACGAGAAGCTCGGTGCTTTACAGGCAGCTTTTGAAAAACTGGCCATTGAGGCAGGCGCTACCGATAAAGAAGTAGCCGAAGCGATCAGCTGCACCTCCCTGATGAATGCCAATAACGTGTATTACCGTTTCCGTCACTTCGTAAACAAGGAGTTTTATACCAATGCACCAGCCGGCATCCGGATGAGCATTATGGCTAACCCGGTTCTCGGAAAAGAGTTTTTCGAGCTGCTGAGCCTCGTAGTATCTGCCCTTAACGGTTGCGAAATGTGTGTGACTTCGCACGAGGAAGCCCTGCTGAAACATGGTACAGCCCAGCAAAGGGTAGCCGATGCAGTAAGATTAGGCGCCGTAATTAAAAGCCTCGTAGTTGTGCTGGCGTAAGCTACCACGGCCGTTTTGTAAGGAAATTATGTCTAAACAATAGTGCAAAACTGTCTAATTTATTAGACGGCTCTCTTTTTTGTGAATAAATAGACTTTTTATAATTTGCTATTTTCCCAAAAGAGTGCGACATTTGCAGTCCAAAATTTTAAGAAACATGGCAAGAGTATGTCAGGTGACGGGAAAGAAGCCTATTACGGGTCATCACGTATCTTTCTCTAACATCAAAACTAAGAGAAGGTTTCTGCCCAATCTGCAGAAAAAACGTTTCTTCCTCGCAGAAGAGGATCGCTGGATCACAATGAAAGTATCTGCTGATGCTTTGAGAACTATCAACAAGAGAGGTTTATACGTAGTGGTAAAAGAACTGCGTGCGGCTGGCCAGCAAATCTAGTTTAGTAGATAATTTAACATTTATACGAAATGGCAAAAAAAGGTAACAGGGTGCAAGTGATACTGGAATGCACAGAGCATAAAACCTCTGGTCAACCCGGTACTTCTCGTTACATCACCAACAAGAACAAGAAAAATACTCCTGAGCGTCTGGAGTTGAAAAAGTACAACCCGATCCTGAGAAAGGTAACTGTACACAAAGAAATTAAATAAGGTCAAAACTTAATTGACTGGCTGTTAATCGTTTAAGAACTACGATTAGCGCTTGACGATTGACAACCTTAACAATTAACGACTAATTCTATACAAGATGGCAAAACAAGCATCAAAGAACTCGAAAGTAAAAGATGCCAAAGCGGCTGCGGAATCTAAAGTGTGGACGAAAGTGATCAAAGCTGTGCGTTCTCCTAAATCCGGCGCTTATACTTTTAAAGACCAGATTATCCACAAGGATAAAGTTCAGGAGTTTTTCAATCAGAAGTAATTCGGCTTTACTAATCATACTGCACGAAAGCTGTCCGTTCATAGGGACGGCTTTTTGTGTTTTTCCGTTAACCATCAACTTTTGAATCGATGAGTTTTTTTAATAAACTCTTTTCCCGCGAAAAGAAAGAGAGCCTGGACCAAGGGTTACAGAAGACCAAAGAGAGTTTCTTAAGCAAGATAGGTCGCGCCATCGCTGGTAAGTCTACCGTAGACGCCGAAGTGCTGGACAACCTGGAGGAAGCATTGATAGGAGCAGACGTGGGCGTGGAAACAACGGTGAAAATCATCAACCGCATCGAAGAGCGTGTGTCGAAAGACAAATACATGAACACGAGCGAGTTGAACCGCATATTACAGGAGGAAGTAGCTGCCTTGCTGGTAGACGCTCCGGATTCCGGGTTCCGCGACTTTGCCACGCCCTCCGGCAAAAAGCCTTATGTAATCATGGTGGTTGGGGTTAACGGAGTAGGCAAGACCACTACCATCGGTAAACTGGCTTACAACTTTAAAAAAGCAGGGAAATCGGTGTTGCTGGGTGCTGCGGATACGTTCCGCGCCGCGGCGGTAGACCAGCTCACGATCTGGAGCGACCGCGTAGGTGTGCCCATCGTAAAACAGCAAATGGGCTCCGATCCGGGTGCTGTGGCCTTTGATACGGTACAAAGCGGCGTAGCCCGCGATGTGGACGTGATCATCATCGACACCGCCGGTCGCCTGCACAACAAAATTCACCTGATGGAAGAGCTGAGCAAGATCAAACGGGTAATGAACAAGATCATTCCCGATGCACCACATGAAGTGTTGCTCGTGCTCGACGGCTCTACCGGTCAGAACGCGCTGGAACAGGCGCGCCAGTTTACAGCGGCTACGGAGGTAACCTCCCTGGCTATCACCAAGCTGGACGGTACCGCTAAAGGCGGCGTGGTGCTCGCCATTGCGAACCAGTTCAAGATCCCCGTAAAATACATCGGCATCGGCGAAAAGATGGAAGACCTGCAGGTATTTGACCGTACCGAATTTGTTGATTCGCTGTTTAGTGTGAAATAAGATTATCAAGCTATAAATAGAACGGCCGCCTGTACCACAGGCGGCCGTTTTTATGGGCAGCAGCGAAATTGCTGCTGAAGAGTGCGACGCAACGGGGGCTGAAGAAAGGAGAAAAGCTGATGCCCTGATAATTATCCACTTGCAATGCACACTCCTGCAATTACTGCGCGTTGAAAAGCTCAATTTCTTAAATTTGATCTTGCAAAATTGTTTCACTCCCACTATTCCACCATAATTTATGCAGATCAAAGAAATAGACCGCGTGGCAGATATTAGCCCGGAAGCGTTCAGAAAGGATTATTATGAGAAAAAGAAGCCCCTTATTATTACCGGGTTGGCCGATAAATGGGCAGCAAAGAACAAGTGGACCTGGGAACATTTCAAGTCGGCGGTCGGCGACAAACAAGTAGGCGTTTACAATAACGAAAGGGCGGGAGCGAAGGTGCTGGTAAATGGGGCTGACGATTACATCCCTTTCGGCGATTACCTGGACATGGTGCAGAAGGGGCCGGTGGAACTGCGCATCTTCCTGTTCAACATTTTTCAACACGCGCCCCAGCTGGTAAACGACTTTCGCTGGCCCGACCAGCTGATGAAAGGGTTCCTGAAAAAGTACCCTATGCTATTCGTCGGCGGGCAGGGCTCCGTAGCTCATATGCACTATGACATCGACCTCAGTCATATTATGCATACCCAGTTTATCGGGCGCAAAAAGGTATTGCTGCTGGGCAACGACCAGTCGGACCTCATTTACCGCATGCCATTTACAGTGGAGAGCGCAGCCAGCTTTGTGAAATGGTACGAAAGGCTGGATACCGAAAAGTTCCCCGCCATTAATTACGCCCAGGCGTATACCACCACCCTGGAACATGGCGAAACCATGTTTATGCCGGCCGGTTACTGGCATCACATGGAATATATTGAACCCGGTTTTGCGATGAGCCTGAGAGCGATGGACGATACCCTGGGCGGTAAGATCAACGGGCTGTATCACTTGCTGGGCTTGAGAAACATGAATAATTTGCTCATCAAAATGGCCCCCGAATGGTGGTACCATTATAAGCGCCGCGTGGCAAAACAGAGGGCCGAAAAAGCCATGGCCCGCCTGGCTTAATAAATAATTAACTTGGTTTACCAAATTAATGCTTAACTTTGCGACTTCCTCAGCCACACTAAGGCAAGTCACATTAACAACGGTAAGTCTGCCGTTTTCGCATTTCGTGTCTGCGTCTTCGTAGTGGTAACGGTTACCAGGAGCTATCCTGCAACCGGGACTTAAAAACAGCGCTTTTGAAGACGAGAACATTACAGAAAGATAAGGTTAATATTATTACGCTTGGTTGTTCCAAGAACATGGTGGATTCAGAAGTTTTAAGCGGTCAGCTTAAGGCCAATGACATTGATGTAGTGCATGAAAGCACGAAAAAGGACCACAACATCGTAGTCGTAAATACCTGTGGATTTATTGATAAGGCCAAGGAAGAATCTATTAACACGATACTGGACCAGGTAAACCTTAAAAAGAAGGGTAAACTGGACAAGGTATACGTAACGGGCTGTCTTAGCGAACGTTACCGCGGTGATCTTGAATCGGAGATACCGGAGGTAGACGCCTGGTTCGGCACGATGGAACTGCCTTTGATCCTGAAACGATTTGACGCGGATTACAAATCGGAACTGATCGGCGAGCGTTTGCTCAGTACACCATCACACTACGCTTATCTCAAGATCGCAGAAGGTTGTAACCGCACCTGCGCATTTTGTGCCATCCCGATGATGCGCGGCACGCACGTTTCGCGCCCGATCGAACAGCTGGTAGCAGAAGCGGAGAAGCTGGTACGTTCTGGTGTAAAAGAGATCATGCTGATTGCACAGGAACTGACCTATTATGGCCTGGACCTGTACAAAAAGCGCCGCCTGGGCGACCTGATGAACGCCCTGGCAGACGTGAAAGGATTAGAATGGATTCGTTTACACTATGCTTATCCCACCAAGTTTCCGATGGAGATACTGGAGGTGATGAAGCAGCGAGATAACATCTGTAATTACCTGGACATGCCCCTGCAACACATCGCTGATCCGATGCTGAAGGCCATGAAAAGGCAGATTACCCGCCAGGAGATATTAGACCTGGTGAAATCTATCCGCGAACAGGTACCGGGCATCTGCCTGCGTACGACGCTGATCACTGGTTTTCCCGGTGAAACGCTGGAGGATGTGGAAGATGTAAAACGGTTTTTAGAGGAAGTGCGTTTCGACAGGGTGGGGGTATTTACCTACAGCCACGAAGAAGGCACCAGCGCTTACGAACTGGAGGATAACATTCCTGCAGAAGAGAAAGAGCGCCGGGCGCAGGATATCATGGAAACGCAACAGGAAATTTCATTAGAGAAAAATCAGGAAAAAGTCGGCAAAGTGTTCCGCGTGATCGTGGACAAGAAAGAGTCCGGCCGTTACCTGGCACGTACTGAGTTTGATTCGGTAGAGGTAGATAATGAGGTAATCATTAGTACCGACAGGAAGCTGAAGCCGGGCGAGTTCGTGAACGTGCGAATTACAAAAGCATTTGACTACGACCTGGAAGGAGAGCTCGTTTAGAACGTCCGGGTTGATATTATCACCAAACGGCGTGGAGCCGTTGCAATTAACAGGCGAAGGAAGCCTGCTTTACACAAGATGACAACATTTGAATCATTAGGGCTGAAGGAGCCCATTTTACAGGCTATTCAGGACCTGGGTTTCGTATCTCCAACACCAATTCAGGAGAAAGCAATTCCAGTACTGTTGGGCGGAGACAGGGATTTCGTGGGACTGGCCCAGACCGGTACCGGTAAAACCGCCGCATTTGGCCTGCCCCTGCTGCACCAGCTGGAAGTAAAGTCCAAGTTCCCACAGGGCTTGATACTTTGTCCGACCCGCGAACTCTGCCTGCAGATCGCGAACGACCTTAAAAACTTTTCCAAACACTTAGGCGATATCAATATCGTAGCCGTATATGGTGGCGCCAACATCGGTTTGCAACTGCGTGAACTGAAAAGAGGTGCACACATCGTAGTAGCTACACCCGGCCGCCTGCTCGACATTATCGAGCGTAAAGCGGTAAACTTCGAACAGGTACGTTACGCTGTACTGGACGAGGCGGATGAAATGCTGAACATGGGCTTCCAGGAAGACATCAACAGCATCCTGTCCAACACGCCGGAAGAGAAAACCACCTGGCTGTTTTCTGCCACTATGCCGAACGAAGTTCGCCGCATTGCGCAGAAGTACATGGAAGATCCGTTCGAACTGACCGTTGGCGGTAAAAATACCGGTAACGCGAACATCGAGCACGAATACTATGTAGTACGTCCCCGCGAAAAATACGCAGCGCTGAAACGTATCGTAGACTTCAATCCGGAGATCTTCGGCATCGTATTTACCCGTACCAAGATCGAGTCGCAGGAAATTGCGGAATCACTGATCAAAGACGGTTACAATGCAGACGCCCTGCACGGCGACCTTACCCAGCAGCAGCGCGATAAAGTGATGAAACGCTTCCGCGAAAAATCACTGCAGGTACTGGTAGCTACCGACGTAGCGGCGCGTGGTATCGACGTTGACAATGTAACACACGTTATCAACTACGAACTGCCCGATGATGTAGAGAACTATACCCACCGTAGCGGCCGTACCGCGAGGGCTGGTCGTTCCGGCGTATCTATCGCCATCATCAGCGGTCGCGATACCGGTAAGATCCGCCAGATCGAGCGCGTGATCGGTAAAAAGTTCATCAAAGCAGAAGTGCCCGATGGCTTCGCCGTTTGCGAAAAACAACTGTTCGGCCTCGTACACCGTGTACACAACGTAGTGGTAAACGAAGAGCAGATCGATCCGTACATGGAGCGCATCAACGAAGAATTTAAAGATATGACCAAGGAAGAACTGATCAAACGATTCGCTTCCCTGGAATTTAACGAGTTCCTCGAATACTACCAGGACGCTCCGGACTTGAACGTGAAGGAAGAACGCCGCACAGCTGGCGACGGTAATACCATGAGAGGTGGTGCCGGCAAGTTCACCCGCCTGTTCATCAACCTGGGATCTGTAGACGATTTTACCCGTGGCGATATGCTGCGCTTCCTGTGCGACAGCACCGGCATCCGTGGTAACAAAATCGGCCGCATCGATCTGAAAGGTGTTTACTCTTTCTTCGAAGTGGAAAACGATGAAGTAAGCAAAGTATACGAAAGCTTCAAAAAGCTGGATTACAACGGTCGTACCGTACGCATTGAAATGTCGCAGGACAGCAATGGTGGCGGCGGCGGCGAGAAACGTAAGTTCAGCCCACGCTCCGAAAGCGGTGGATTCCGTAAAGGCTGGCAAGGTGGCGAAAGCTCCGGCAGCCGCGGCTTCCGCGAAAAACGTGAATACGGTTCACGTCCGGCTTATAAAGGTAAAAAAGCCTAGTACTTAATATCAGTTATTGGCTCCGTGTTTGCTAAGGTTTTATTACCAAAGCAGGCACGGAGTTTTTTTATGCCCTGCTTTAAGGTGAATTATTTATCTTGTATCAAACCCAATTCAAAACACCTCATGGCGACAGCAAAAAAGAAGGCATCGGCCGAAGAACAGGCAACACCGGCGACGGAGAAGAAGGCTACCCCGAAAAAAGCAGCAGCTAAACCTGCAGCAACATCCACTGATGGGGAGGAGCCGGTAAAAAAGCGGAGTGTTGCGAAGAAGGCGGCCGATGGTGAAGGAAAGGTGAGCGCGGCAAAAAAGAAGAAGGCTGTGCAGGTGGAAAGTGTAGAAGTGACGGTGAGCGAAACAGCTTCAGAGGCTGGGATTGATGGTGCTGCCAGGAAGAAGAAGGCGGCGCCCAAGGCAAAGAAGACTGCTACTATCACTCCTTCTGAAACCAACGCAGCCTTGTCCGAAACGCCAACCACCTTCCGCGAACTGGGCGCTGTAGAACCCTTTACGCTGTTTTCTGCAAAAGATATTGAATTGTTCCAGGCAGGCCGCCATTACGGGCTGTACGAAAAATTTGGCGCACACGCCGTAACCTACGAAGGCGTGGAAGGCACCTACTTCGCCGTTTGGGCACCATCTGCCGCATTTGTGTCGGTAGTAGGAGAATTCAACGACTGGACGCCACATACACATACATTATTGCCCCGTTGGGATAACTCCGGCATCTGGGAAGGGTTTGTTCCCAATGTAAAACAAGGGCAACTTTATAAATATTTTATCCGTGCCGAATCAGGCGAGGAGTTATGGAAGGGAGATCCGTTCGCCCGTTACTGGGAAGTTCGTCCTAAAACCGCTTCCATTACTTATGAAGCCGGTTACAAATGGAAAGATAAGAAGTGGATGGACGGCCGTGCACAGAAGAACAGCCTGAAAAGTCCGTACACCGTTTACGAAGTACACCTGGGCTCGTGGCGCAAACCCGATCCTAATGAAGCCGAGGTGTTTTACACCTATGGCGAGATCGCCGAGAAACTGGTGCCTTATGTGAAGGAGATGGGTTTTACCCATGTGGAACTGATGCCGATCAGCGAACATCCTTTCGATGGCTCCTGGGGCTATCAGCAAACAGGTTACTATGCACCGACCTCCCGTTACGGCACGCCGGACGAGTTCATGGCCTTTGTAGATGCCTTTCACCAGGCAGGCATTGGCGTTATCCTCGATTGGGTGGCCTCGCACTTTCCATATGACGACCACGGCCTGTTCCGCTTCGACGGTTCGCACGTGTACGAGTATGCGGACATGCGCAAAGGTTATCACCCGGACTGGAATAGTTATGTATTTAACTACGCCCGTGGGGAAGTACGTTCGTTCCTGGGGAGCAACGCCCTCTATTGGCTCGACAGGTTTCATGTGGACGGGCTGCGCGTCGATGCCGTGGCCTCTATGATCCACCTGAACTACTCGCGTAAAGAAGGCACCTGGGAGCCGAATGAACATGGCGGACCGGAGAACCTGGAGGCCATCACCTTTCTGAAGGAACTGAACGAAGAAATATATGGGCGCTTTCCGGACGTGCAGACCATTGCCGAAGAATCTACCAACTTCTACGGCGTGTCCCGTCCCGTGTTCCTGGGCGGCTTAGGTTTTGGTATGAAATGGATGATGGGTTGGATGAACGATACCCTCGACTACTTCAAAAGAGATCCTTACTTACGTAAATACTACCAGGACCACTTCACCTTTAGCCTGATGTATGCATACAGCGAGAACTTTATGCTGCCGTTAAGCCACGATGAAGTAGTACATGGTAAGTCGCCGATGCTGTACAAAATGCCTGGCGACGACTGGCAGAAGTGTGCGAACCTGCGGTTGTTGTATGCTTACATGTACACCCATCCCGGCACCAAACTGCTGTTCATGGGCGACGAGTTTGGGCAAACCACCGAATGGAATTACAAAACAGAATTGAACTGGCAGCTGCTCGAACATAAAACACACAAAGGCATTCAACAGTTCGTGAAAGATATTAATCACCTGTACACCGGTACGCCCGCACTGTATCAAACCCAGTTCGACGTAGCAGGCTTTGAATGGATTGGCCTTAGCGACCGCGATAACAGCGTGATCGTTTACGCACGTAAGGGGGAAAGCGATAAAGAAGTATTGCTGGTGGTGCTGAACATGATGCCGAATGCCCATGAGGAATATGCCATTGGCGTGCCCTGGTCGCGGAAGTGGAAAGAAGTGCTGAACAGTGATGATGCTAAATATTATGGTAGCGGCGTAGTGAATACCGGTCCGATTGAATCATATGAAGAAACGTATAACGGTCAGCCTTACACGATAAAACTGAGAGTGCCGCCTTTGGGGGCAACGATACTCAAACTGCAATAAGAGAAGCCCCGGCAATGCCGGGGTTTTTTATTCTCCGCCGTTACAACGCATCAACTTTGGAACAAAGATTGTAATACGAATAGTAAAACCTCAACACTATGGGCAACCTGCTTTACCTTATCGCTGTGATTCTTGTGCTGCTCTGGATATTTGGCTATTTCTTCAACGGCTTCGGAACACCGGGCGGACTGATTCACATCTTACTTGTTATCGCTGTTATTGCAATTTTATTAAGGATCATCCGAAGGGCATAATATGCTGAGATAGAACGTGATTTAAATTGATGATTGTAATCAATGAACCATATCTTTTATCCATTTGAGAAAACTGGAAAAAAAAGTTAGCGCTTTGTTAAACCTTTCCCTATTCCAACCATCTAACCTCGCGTAAACATGATAAGGCTAAGTTTGGTATATGTACAATAACCAACTGCTTTTCATCGTTTTACGGTACTATTTAACCATAACTTTAGTTGCTAGTTTTAATTGATTTAAAATTCCTAATCTTAAAACCTTGGCATTTATGAAAAACTTAGCGCGCAGGATAGTTGCGTCCGTACTCGGCGTGGCGGCACTATCGACGATTATCTGGTCTTGTTCCAAAGACGACTCAGCCTCCAGTGAACGCATCGGCGCCAACCAGCAAAGACTACAAGTGTACCTTACGGATGATCCCGGGCTATTTGACCAGGTATTCATCGACATCCGCAATGTGGAAGTGTTAGTAGATACCTGCAGCAGCGACGACGATGACGATCGTTGGGACAAACATAGCCGCTGCTGGTGGGACGATGGTCGTTGGGACCGTAAAAAAGACACTTGTAAAGTATGGGACACCCTGGCCATCCGCTCCGGTATTTATGACATCCTGAGCTTCCGTAACGGTGTGGACACCCTCTTTGCGAACGGTGTTGTACCAAAAGGCACCGTGAAGAAGATCCGCATCACCATTGGTAACAATAACTCCCTGGTAAAAGACAGTGTTACTTATCCACTTAAAACCGTTACCGGCGAAACGAAACTGATCGTGAACATCCGCGGCGACGAGTGGGAAGAATATTCACCTGACCAGTTACGCCTGTGGCTCGACTTTGACGTAAGCCGTTCTATTGTGGAAGTGAGGAGAGGTACCTTCGTGCTGAAGCCGTACATATTGGTATGGACGCCTAAGGTGACAGGCAGCCTGTCCGGAAAAGTAACCCCGGCCGACGCCTTCCCGGTAATTACCGTATGGAACACCGCCGACACCTTGTACGCACTGCCGACCAAACGCGGCGACTTCAAGATACGCGGGTTGAAAGAAGGCAGCTACAGCCTGTTCGTAAATGCAGGCAACGGCTACCGCGATACGACGCTAACCGGCATAGAAATCAAACGGAACAAGGAAACAAAAGTACCGTCCATCACACTCCGTAAATAAATCTCTTTCATAATAATAAGAGCAAGGCCGGTTGATGCTATCAGCCGGCCTTGCCATTTACGTAAGTGCTGTTATGTTTTCTCCGCTATTATCTCTAACTTGTTATTAAATCCTATTCCTGAATGAAGAAACTATTCGTAGTCATCGTGCTGCAGTGCGTTGTGTTGTACGGCATGGCGCAGGGTAAAATTAACCAGATCGATCAGAAAAACCAGAAACAAGGCTCATGGGTCGAACAGGTGCCGGAATTGAGAGGCGAACCAGGCTTCAGCTGGGAAGGCACTTACCGCAATAACCGCAAAGAAGGCGTCTGGAAAAAGTACACTACTACCGGTACTTTGATCGCCGAAGAAACATATAAGAACAACGTGTTGAACGGTCCGGCGAAGTACTATTTCAGTACCGGCAAACTAAACTCCAGTGGCAGCTTTGTTGCTACCGATATTGATGGGCAGAAGGACACGATTCGCGTGATCGATCCGCAAACGAATGAGGAGAAAGAAATAGAGATCGTGCGGCAGGGCAACCCAGTAATGCACGGGTCCTGGAGAGTTTATGATGAAGAAACGGGCAAGTATGTAACGCAGTATTACCAGTTCGGGGAGATTGCGGAAGCGCCTGCGGACACAACGCAGCAGCCAGCCGCTAAACCAAAGAGTACGGCTTTACCGCACGAACAAAAGTCAGCTTTACCGAAGAAGAAAAAACAATAATTATACGCTACCTACAACTATTTCCCCAAGGACCGGCAAGCGGAGTGTAAAGCTCCTGCTTTGTTTATCAGACACATAGAAAAATGCATCGGAAAAGATGCGGAATTACCAGATTTTGATCAATCCGCCCGGGCGGAAGTTTACGTAAGTACATTGGTTTTACGGCAGGTGCTGCAGTACCCCCGTATGTTGACTGATATTAGCTTGAGCTTTCGACTTACAGTGTTGAAATAAATCTTGATCCCTGCATCTATCTGTTAATCTTCAACTTTGTTACATGGGTGTTGATCTACTCCAAAATTTAAAGACCTGGCGCGACCGTATTTACGGCCTGGGCGTGCTGGATACTTACAGCAAAGAAGACGGTCGTCGTATCCGCGTAGTAAACGTTATTGCTGCTGTTACATCGATCCTCGTAGCGATCTACGGCATTGTTTTTTTCCTGATCAGCCGCAACCAGATTATTCTTTGGCCGGCCATCGCCTGCACTCCGATGTTCTGGGGCATCTTATTACTGAATCATAAACGCCGCTACGATGCCGCCCGTTTCGGATTGCTGGGTATCTTTTCATTCATCATGCTGTATTACGGCAGCATCCTGAGTAAAGAGGCCGATGTACAGGTGCTGGCGATATTTATTATCAGCATCACAGTACTGATGTCTAAGCCAGATGGGGACAAGCTTCCGCGTGGATCTGCGATGGTCATACCATTCATTTTCCTGATCGTGGTGGAACTGGGGTATAAGTATAACTGGGGCTTCTTTGGCTTAAAAGCACCGATGACCGCCGAGGTATTGGAAATGTATCGCTGGCTGATCATTCCTATCGTGGTAGTATTGAACTACCTGGTTGTAAGCCTTTACCAGAAAGGGATAGAAGATCTGCTGGTAACGCTGCGCAACCGCAACAACACCTTACGCAAAAGCCGCGACGAGAACCAGAAACAAAAGAAACAACTGCAGGTGAATAGCGAAAAACTCGCAGAAGAAGTAAAGGCCCGCACCGCAGAACTCGACCGTGCCAATCAATCCAAAGCCATCTTTATTTCCGAGCTCAGTAACGAGATCAGCGGACCGTTGCAAGGTATCCTGGAAGTGACACGGCAACTGTCAGACCCGGCCTCTGGTGGCAGGATTACACCACAACAATTACGGAGCATCCGCGCTAACAGCGATGAACTGCAACAGCTGATCCGCAACGTGCACCACCTGTCCGAAATGGAGGAAGGGAAGGCTACACAACTACATCTGCGTCCGTTCGAAATAAAAGCATGGCTGGATGATGCGATACGGTATTACAGCCAGGATGCACGCAGGCAGTCTGTCGAACTATTGAAAGAAATAGACCCACGTTTTCCATCCGCGGTGATCACCGATCCCGATGTGTTGGGCGATGTGATACATCATGTACTTTCCAACGCCGTTAAATTTACCGAAGCCCATAAAAGCGTGCGTATACGTGGTTTTATGAACGCCGGCAAACTGTTCATACAAATATGTGATCAGGGTACAGGCATTGCGATGGATAAGATACCTTCCCTCTTCCGTCCGTTTGACCAGGGCGACCGGGAGATTTGCCGTAAGTATGGCGGTAGCGGCTTTGGTCTGGCCATTGCTAAACGCCAGATAGAGCTACTTGGCGGCGACCTGCAAATCAGCAGCACGCTGGGCGAGGGAACCAACTTCCTGATCAGCTGGCCGGCGAATGTACCGGCCAGGGTAGGCGTGTGAGCTTAACGATTCACCCGTTGGTAAAGTATTCTGTCGAATCGCTGTTGCAGTGTTCTGAAATACAGCGTTACCAGTAATATCGCGAACACTACGGTGCCCACCGCATACAGGTGCGGGAAGTAGAAAATGAGGGCTGCCAGTATGACGAGCATCCTTGTATACTCCAGGTAGAAGATCCATTTACGCTGTTCCAGTATCGCGCCGGTATTCACCAGGCTGAGAAGAATGAAGAGCACCGATAAGGCCGCCAGTCCGTGCGGAATGGCCTTTTCGAAAAGCACCGTGAAGAACAGCAGTACGAGGCTGAGCGTCGTTTGGGCAATGATATATACACGTTGAAACTTCGTGTTCTTCGCTTTTGCCGGCGCGAACAGCCATTTCTGCTCCAGCTCCGGACGAATGTTCCCGTCAATATCATCCGGCTTGCCGAACACTACTTTCCACTTTGCGCGAAAGCCTTTTGCCCGGCGGAATGCCGTAAACAATTCCAGTGCAAAATGAAACTGCTGCCAAAGGAAGCTGTAGCTCTTTAAAGGCGTAGTAAGGCCGAATACACACTTCACATCCTCTTTCTCTTTTACGAACGTACCAAACAACTTATCCCAGATGATAAACACATCGCCATAGTTTTTATCTAGATACACTTCATTGGATGAGTGATGCACGCGATGATGCGAAGGCGTTACCATAAAGTACTCCAGGATGCCCAGTTTGCCAATAGTTTGCGTGTGAATGAAGAACGGGTAAAGTCCATGTACGAGCAGCAGCGAAGTGATCATCGCCGGCGGAAACCCGATAAACGGCAACACCGCCCAGAACAATGATCTTATCACCGCCTGAAACACAGTAATGCGTGCAGATACGGTGTAATTGAAGTCTTCACTCTGGTGATGCACTACATGCGCCGCCCAAAGGATGTTTACTTCATGTGCAAGGCGGTGGTACCAGTACCAGATGAAGTCGGTGAAGAGCAACAGCGCCACCCAGGTCGCCCAGTGCGGCTTAATGTCGAAGAGCGCAAAGTGTTCATGTATATAGGCGAAAAAGAAGTAAAAGATGCCGGTGGTAAACACGTCGAGCAGGCGCTCGGCAATGCCCACGTTGATATTAGCCACCGATTCTGCGAACTGGAAATAGTTCTTACCGGTTTTACGGGCCAACAAATATTCAACTCCCATGAATAGTAAAAAGCCTATGATCGCAAAGGCGAGTAGGTTTAGTTCCATTAGTCTACAGGTTTTATGGACAAATATAGAATAATCAGGAAATAAGCAAAATATTATTTGATGGGGGAGCGGGGAGTTGAGCAGGGCGTATAGTCTGTAAATTGCGCTGGCGCTGGTTATGAGGGGACAGATGGCATTGTCTGCTGAATGAAAGCGGCTTAGCTGGCGCTGGTATGAGAGGACAGGTGGTATCTCAAATGAACAGCCGCTGCTGGTTATGCAAGAAAGCGGTCGTTATCAACCAAATGAAAAGCCGCTGCTTTGGCGCTGGTTAAAGTAGGAAAGCGAGCGTTATCTGCCGAACGAAAAGCCGCTGTTTTGGCCTGGTTATAGAAGGTCAGCGGACATTATCTGCAAATGAAAAGCGGCTGCTTACCTCGTAAACAGCCGCTTTTTTACTTTGTATTCCGTAATTAACGGATCACTAATTCTTCGAATTTACGTTCGAGCACCAGCTCTACGACGCCGTTTTTAACATCGGTCGCTTTCAGGGCGTGGCTAACGCCATCCAGCACATACTCTTTTGGCGTAAACGGCAGGCCGTGTACGAATACGTGGTGGTTACGGTAGCTGGCATTGTATCTGCCCACAAACTTCTTCTTCAGCCTGAACTGTTTCTTATCGGAACCCTGTTTAAAGCGAACCAGGTTATACTGACCGTTTTTATAGCCATAGTGGTCGCCGGCATCTTCATACAAAATGCTGTGCGTTACTTCTTCGCCGAAGTATACGTGCAGGATCATCTCTTCAAACTCTTTCTCACCCACATATTGCATCGGCGGATAGTGGGTTACCACCGCACCGGCTTTCACGAACAAAGGCATTTCTTCAAGAGGAGTATCGATGGTGATGAGTTGTTTGCCTTCGAAGTGTTTATCGTTGAAATAGTAATACCAGTTGCCTTCAGGCAGGTATACCTCTTTCTGCTTAAGGCCGGCTTCGTGTACGTGGCTGATGAGCAGCGAGTCGCCCATCATGAACTCGTGGTTGCGGTCATGTGTATTCGGATCTTTCTGCGATACGAAGGCCAGTGGGCGCAGCATAGGCGTTCCGTAAGCGGCGTATTGCCAGAATGTAGTATACAAATAAGGAAGCAGGCTATAACGGAGCTGGATAAACTTTTTAACAATCGCCTCGTATTCTTCACCAAAGCTCCATGGGTCCTGGTCGAAGTTGGTTTCGTTGCTCGCGCTATGGGTACGCATCAGTGGGTGGAAGGCGCCGAGTTGTATCCAGCGGGTGTACAGTTCGCCATCCGGCTCGCCGATAAAACCACCAATATCGCTGCCAGCGAACGAAATGCCCGAAACGGACAGGCGCTGACATTGTACGGAAGCCAGCCACAGGTGTTCCCAGGTAGAACAGTTGTCGCCCGTCCATACGGAACTCCAGCGCTGTGCACCGGAATAGGCAGAGCGGGTTATAACGAACGGCCTGCGCGGCATCAGGTGCTTCTTCAAACCAGCCGCGGTAGCCTTACTCATGAGATGGCCGTACACGTTATGCGCCTTACGGTGACTCACATCTTCGCCATCGTAATCGTGGCGAACGTCTTCGGGGAAGGAACCGATCTCGAATACGGCCGGTTCGTTCATATCGTTCCAAACGCCGCGCACGCCTGCTTCGGTAAGGCCACGGAATAATCCGGCCCACCAGTCGCGCACTTTGGGATCGGTAAAGTCGGGGAATACACATTTGCCCGGCCATACATCGCCTTCCATCGGCGCACCGTCGGCACGTTTACAGGCAAAGTCGTTTTTGATCAGTTCCTGGTAAATCTCGTAATCAGGATCGGATTTAATACCCGGGTCAATGATCACTACCATTTTATAACCATCGTCGGCCAGGCCTTTAATAAACTTCTCGGGTTCGGGGAAGCCTTCTTTACTCCAGGTGAAGCAACGGAAGCCCTCCATATAGTCGATGTCCAGGTACAGCGCATCGCAGGGAATCTGACGTTTACGGAACTGGGCAGCTATTTCTTGTACTTTTGTATCCGGGTAATAACTCCAGCGGCATTGGTGATAACCGAGCGCCCACAGAGGCGGCAGTTCAGCGGAGCCGGTGATGCGCGTGTAAGCTTCCGCCACCTGCATCAGTTCTGGCCCGTAAATAAAGTAGTAGTTCATCTCGCCACCTCTTGCCCAAAAGCTGCATACATCTTCGCGTTCTTTACCGAAGTCGAACAGCGTGCGGAACGTATTATCGAAGAAGATGCCGTAGCCAATACCGTGGTGCAACCCGTAGTAGAAGGGGATGTTGCGGTACAGCGGATCTGTATCCTTCAGGTAGCCGTAAGCGTCCGTACCATAATTCTCCACTCTTTTCCCGCGGAGGTTCAGTTCCGTAGGCTTATCTCCCAAACCATAAAAGCATTCGCCTTCCTGGATCAGTTTAGTATTATAGATGATCTTTCCGCCTTTAGACAGGTAATACTGCCAGTGAAAGCCCATTTCATCCTGGTTGATGATGCGGCCTTCGAGGTCGGTGATGGTTTTGCGGAGGTTATCACGGGCGATGAAGATGCGAACGGCGGAAGTGTAGATCTCGAATGTTTCTTCCCACTCGCGGATGCCGAAATCTACCGGTGATTCTTCCAGTTTTTCGGTAACGCCGTAGGAGAAATCGCGTTGAAACTTACCATCGGCCGCATACCGGAACCGGATGATTTTGTCTGAAACTACCCTCACTTCGAGGATCGTTTCTGTAGTATAGAAATAAAAATAGTTTCCTTCTTTTTTCCATGACTTGATTACGTCTGGGTAGTGCTTAACTGAGTATTTACCTGATGAGGTGGTAATCTGCATAATTCACATTTTCTAAAGTCCCGGCATCAATACTGATACATATTGCGGGCGAAATTAATAAAAATCTGTGTCGTGACGTTTTCGTAGGTGCCTTCTACAACTAAATTACAGCATTGGCCATGTTTATGCAAATATTATCTTATTTATTAACAAGTACTTTTTACCGGCCGACGACCCGCGAATGACTGTTATTTCGACAATAATATTGCGATACGGCCATTTGAACCCGCCAGAAACACCTTTTCACCTTGTTTTGCCCGCCTGGCGGTATGGTAGCCTTCCCTCGAAATATTATGCCAATGTATACCCCCGTTCTCGGAAATATCGGTGCCCGAAGTACCGGTAGCGATTAACATTTGAGGGCGAATATACTCTACCGCCGACCGGAAACCCAGCGGGGGCGTAGATGGAGCGTCCCAGGTAGCACCGCCATCTTTCGTCATAAAACAATTATTGGTGCGAATGGTATCTTTTTGATAGTCGCCCCCCACGGCAATGCCCCTACGGTCATTTGAGAAAGCGATGGAAAAGGCGCCAGTGCTCGGCTGGCCTTGTATGAGAGGGGTCGGATGTACCGTCCAGCTGCTGCCGTTAAAAACAAACAGGCGTGAAGCCGCACCGCCAGACACAAAACAGAAACTTTTTGGTCCAAGCGTGCGGATCGTTGTACCGCTGGCCGCGAAACTGGCCTCTCCCTCACGGGCGGGTGGCGTTTTAACCGCAAATGGTTGCCAGGTTTCTCCACCATCTGCCGTTTGCAACAAAGTGAATACGCCGTTCAGCGGATCGCCAACGGCAATGCCTTCCCGGTCGTTCCAGAAGTCCATGCCGTCATAAAAAATGCCTTTGGTATTATTGAAGTACACCTTGCGCCAGGTGTGTCCGCCGTCTTTCGTTAAGAAGATATGTGTAGGTTCGCCGGCATTGATAATGATGGCTTTCGTGGCACTGAACGCTTCAATGTCGCGCCAGTCACAGGAGTCGCATCCGTTTACTTTCATCCATTTCCATTCTTTGCCACCATCGGTGCTGCGGCCTACCATGCCCTGGCTGCCCGACACCCACACCACAGAATCACTCACTACACTCAGCCCGCGAATACTGCTGATGGGCGCTTTCATAAGGGGCTGAATACTGTAAGTGGTTTGTTGGCCTCTCGTTTGCAGCACACATATCAACATCAAAATAAACAAGTAAGGGATACCCGGTTTCATAAGTTCCAAATGATTAGTCATAAGAAAAATACGAAAACATTCGAAAGTGTAGCACAGATTTATATATTTGCAATCTACCTAACCTGCTAAGTTATAGTGCGAAACCCGATCCAGATAGGCAAGTTGACGATCCTATGGTTACTGACCATATGCCTGTCCGCATCCGCGCAGGAGAAGAGTTATATTTTTGATGGCTACAGCGTAAACGACGGACTTTCCCAAAGCAGCGTGCTGAGTATCATCCAGGACCAGGAAGATTTCATCTGGTTCTCCACCGGCGACGGTATTAACCAGTTTGACGGTTATGTGTTCAACGAATACCGTGCAAATCCTACATTTAAAAAAGATGGCCAGAAGCAGAAAGGCAGCCTGTTATACGGTTCCGCCGGTAAAGGCCGCTCGGTGATCAACATATTCGGCATTGGGGGTACCCGCAACTATCGCTTTTACCGCGATAAACGCCGCCAGTTACTCGTTTCGCACAACCACGGCATCAGCCTGTACGACCGTTACCGCAACGTGTTCCGCAATGTGTTCGTGGATACGAGTTATGTAAATGAACATGAGCGCGACTTCGGCGAAAAGTTCACCATCCTCGGGGAAGATTCCGCCAGCCTGTACGTCTGGCGCCCGTTGAAAGGCATTTATGTGCTGGACAATAAGGACTTCGAAGTAAAAAAGCTGATCCTCTATCCCCCCGATTACCAGAAGCGCAAAATGACGCCGCTGGCCGCCGTGAAGGATGGCTACCATATCTGGTTCAACTTCCAGTCCGGCGAAATGCTGCGTATGGACTTGTCTACCGCACGTTATGCCACCCTGTGCATCCCCACCGTGATCGGGCAGCCTGTCGTAAAAGTAATGGGAGCAGACTCGCTGTTACTCGTCAGTAACGGTCACATCACCGTGTATAACAAGAAAACAAACCGCTACACCGATCTGCCGTTCGACGTGCGTAACATATATGGCGTGCCGTTTATGCCCACCGCCGTGGAATTCGACAGTGAACATAACGTTTGGATCGGCGGAAACAATGGTATATTGATCTACGACCTGTCGCGCAACGAGATCGTCAAACATATTGTGAGCTTTAATACCGTGGAGTCGCGGTCCTTCAACTTCGTATTCAGCCTGTACCGTGATGGTGCGGATAACATGTGGGTGGGGCTGGATGGCGATGGCGTGAAGAAGTACAGTCCGCATAAGAAAGTATTTAACCTGTACCGGTCGCCCTACATCACCCACAGTATGACCAAGGCGATCTACAAACATGAAGACGGCCGCCTGTACGTAGGACTTTTCCAGGACGGGCTCGACATCTTCGAGAAAGGAGGGAAGTTCCTCAAACGTATTTCCAACGAACAAACGCCCGGTAAGTTTCCTGCGGCCGACCTGCACGCGATCTGCCGTGAAGACCACGACCGGCTGTGGCTGCACTTCCGCAATGCTATTGGTTTATTTGAAGTGGAGAGCGAAGAGTTTAGAGACCTGACAGCCAAGGTAAATGCGTTGGGTGTTCCGGAACAGCGCGACGCGAACCCCTTTGTGGCCAAACGTTCCAACGGGGAAGTGTATTTTAACTGGGGCGAATACCTGCTCATGTTCACCACCGCCGACAAAGGTTACAACGCCGCAATCGTGCACCGTTTCGATGGTGAAAACCTAAGTTGCTTTTTTGAGGATTTCTTCGGCACCGTATATATTGGTACAAAAGCCGGCATCTATTATAAAACACCCGATAACAGCAACTGGAACAGCATATCGCTGCCTGCAGGCGCAGAGGTAAAGTCTATCAACAAAAACGCCCACAAACAGTTGCTGGTGGCCACGAACAAAGGCCTGTTCATGTTCGATAACAATCACCGCATCATCAAACATTATAACAGTTATGACTATCCGGATATTGTAAACGACTACATGTACGGCGTGCTGCTCGACGACAAAGATCGTATCTGGGTAAGCAGCAATCGTGGCCTGTTCCAGATCAATCCTGCGGCGAAAGACAGCATCATCGTTTACAACCATGAAGATGGCTTGCAGTCTAACGAATTTAACACCGGCTCTTACTATAAATCCGTAGACGGAGAACTGTTCTTCGGCGGCATACGTGGCGTAAACGGGTTTTACCCGCGTAACCTCGTTAACAACAAGTATCCGTCCCGCGTGGTCATCCGCCGCCTCGAAGTGCTGGACAAACCCTTCGCGTCGGATACCAATATCGCTTTACTGAAAAAGGTTTCACTCGCTTATAACCAAAATACCATCGCAATCGAGTACGTGCCGCTGGAGTATACCAATCCATTAAAAAACCGGGTGAAGTACATGCTGGAAGGTGCGGACGAAGACTGGCTGAACGCCGGCAACCAGCGTATGGCACGTTATACCAACCTGGCGCCGGGGCACTACGTATTTAAAGTAAAAGCCTGTAACAACGACGGCATCTGGAACGAAGAGCCAACCACCCTGGAAATCAATATCAAAATACCTTTCTGGCAATCGCTTTGGTTCCGCTTCCTGTTGCTGCTGCTGGTATTAGGCGGCGCTTACTACCTGTCGGCCTTGTACCTCGAGTATAAGATCAGGAATGAGAAGTTGAAACTGGAGAAAGAGCAGGCGGTAGACCAGGAAAGGGCGCGTATCTCCAGCGATATGCATGATGATCTCGGGTCCGGGTTAAGTACCATTCGTTTGCTGAGTGAGATTGCCAAACGGAAAATCAAAGACAGTGGTCAGACCAAAGAGATCGAACGTATTTCTGAAGCGGCCGGGGAGCTGGTGGACAAAATGAGTGAGATCATCTGGGCGATGAACTCTTCAAACGACTCCTTGGCTAACCTGCTGGCTTATATCCGCAGTTTTGCCGCCGACTTCCTTGAACATGCGCATATCAAACACCACTTTATCATCCCCGAAAATATTCCCAATATCAAATTGAGCGGGGGGACCAGGCGTAATATCTACCTGGCCGTGAAGGAATCTTTGCACAACGTAATGAAACACGCACAGGCAACCGAGGTGATGATTGAGGTGAATGTGCAAAAAAATATGATGATCAGGATTAAGGATAATGGAAAGGGCTTCGACCCCGAAAAGGTACGCCTGTTCGGCAACGGGCTGAAAAACATACAGAAGCGTATGGAGGTGGTTGGTGGTCAGGCCCAGATATTTTCCGAAAATGGTACAACAGTTTTGTTAGATATACCATTAAATTAATATAAATTTGTTTCTAATAACATTTACGTGTTATTCCTGTTAAATCCTAAAGATGGTATATTCGAAAAAAAGCTCCCAAATAGCATGGATATCATTTCTGTAGCTATCGTAGAAGATAATCATGATATCCGTACGGCCATGGAGTTGTTGATCAATGGTTCTGAAGGATATGCGTGTATTGGTGCGTTCAATAATGCCGAGATGGCCCTGGAGCGTGTTCCACATTTGTTGCCCAATGTAGTACTGATGGATTTTAACCTTCCCGGTATGAATGGCATTGAGTGTATAGCCCGCCTCAAAGCCGAGTATCCAGACATGCAGTTTATGATGCTCACGGTATATGAGGACGACGATAAGATCTTCATGGCCCTGGAAGCAGGCGCCAGCGGTTACATTTTAAAGAAAACATCTCCCGGCGAGTTGCTGGACGCGATCCGTGATCTGCACGACGGCGGTTCTCCTATGAGCTCGCAGATCGCGCGTAGGGTAGTAGCCTATTTCCAGAAACAAGCGAAGCCTAACCCGGCCCTGGAAGCGCTCACCTCCCGTGAAAAGGAAATACTCGACCAGCTGTCGAAAGGCTTCCTGTACAAGGAGATCGCCAGCAACCTGTTTATCAGTATTGAAACCGTGCGCCGGCACGTACATAACATTTATGAGAAATTACACGTGCGGAGTCGTACCGATGCCGTGAATAAGTACTTTAACAGGTAATTTCCTGTTTATGATAATGAAAGAGGCTGTCTCATACGAGCAGCCTCTTTTTTTATTCCAGTACCAATTGGCCCTGTTTGAATATCGTCGTCCATTCTTTTACAAAAGCGGCCGGTAATGTTTTGTGCGGGAGAGAGGCGGAAGCAACGTGAAAATTTGTTTTCCCTTGTACGATGTAATATACCTCGGCGATCTGGCGGCCGTCTGACGGTTTCACATTTTCAAGTTGCAGCAGCGCCCAGATGTTACCAGGTGTATTTGATTTTTCGAGCACAGTAAATTTCGCGCTGGGTTGTTGCAGCAGTACGCTGCCATTTAATGTAGCAATGGCTTGTTCCACCGAGTCCACCTGGCTATTCTTCCACGCCAGTACGTTAATCGCCAGCTGCCAGTTATCGATCGTTTGACCATTAGGCAGCCAGCGTGTGCGGAGTATCTCTGTATTTTCCATATAGCTTTGCTGGCGCAGGTTTACAGTAGCGGGGAAGGTGAGATGCAGGCGTTCTTCCTTTACAGCATCACCGTGCCGGAAAGATTCGGCGATCGTGTGAAATAAAGCCGTGGAGGAAGCCCCATAACTTTGCGGGGCGGCACCTACGAGGATGTAACAGCCATTATCGTCGGTGGAAAGATACGTGGTAGACAACATGGGCGTATCGGTAACATGATTGTTCGACGTTACATCCAGCCAAACCATGTGCTGTCCATACATGAACACCGAACCCGAGTCAACCAGTTTGCCGTTCTTTCTACCCGGAATGCTGTTCACGACTTCTGTTACCACCTGTTCCATCGTCGGGTTGGGGAAGGGGACGTAGTTGATTGATAAATTGCATCGTCCCGAGAACCTGGGCTGCGCTGTGTCGGTTTGCCAGGCGAAGAATTTTCCCTTCGCCGGCTCGCGCTGAAACTGCCAGCCTGTGGGTAAGCCGATGGAAAAGTTGTCGGTGGTGTCTTTTACAATGATTAGTTCCTGCGCTTGCGTAACGACAGCCTGCAGCAGGTATATAATAATAAAGAGCCGTTTCATTTTCGGATGGGTAAGGTTTAAGGATTTGTAGGCACGATCGAAATGCCCATGAACTTAAAGATCGAAAACATGTAAGCGCTACCGGCATTGTCAGGCGCGGTACCTTCGAAAATAAAACTTTGATTTTTAAACTGATGCAACACGATAGTCGACTGCCATCGGCTGCTATCCTCCGCATCCACGTAGCGCGAAAACATCACAAATGCCTGCCGGCCGTTGAGGTTAACGGTGGCAGAATCGAGTATCTCCGCTTTCAGGTCCTTTTTTATATAGGAAATCTCGTGCCTTATCAATTCAGAAAGGGAGTGATCAAAATTAAGGATGGCAAGCGTTGCGACTTCCATTCCGATGTCTGGTTTATCTGTGCTCACCGGCCGCCATGCCTCGAAAGATCCGCGTTCCGGTTTGGTCAAATACCGCCAGCCCTCCGGCACCGAGATGGTATAAGCATCGGTAGTGTCGGTAATGCGATGGAACTTCTGTTCTTTTTGTGCGTTGACAGCAAGCGTAATCAGCAGCAGGGTAGTGGTCAGCAGGTATTTCATCAGTTATAGTTCGTCCACCAAAGAAACGAAAAAAGGGAAAAATCCGCAGATATTTCCCTTCCAAACAGGTAATGCTGTTTCGCAAATAGATGGACAAATAGGTAAAGTTCGTTCGCTAGTGTGCCAATTTAGGTTTGTGAAGCAATTTCTGAACGTATTTGCGCATAAAATGCACCATCAATACGACGGAGGCGATAGAAAGGCACGCCAGTTTGAACAGTAAGCCGGTTTTCATAGGAATAGGGATTTATAGGATATGGATAAATAACTGAAGGGAAATTTGTGCGGAACGCACTCGTATCAACGCATCATCTGCCATGCATCAAATTTTTGCATGAGGCGGATGAACAAGTCTTTAAATCTGTACATAGATGCCTGTTCTCTTTTTACAATATAGGTGATCAATAATGCAACCATCAGAACAGAGAACACCAGGGAAAAAAATAATAGCTTCATAGAATAAGGTTTTTCTGTTGTTAGAAGTTCGATATTGTAAATATAGAGATATTAATCATATAAACTAATTTTTGCATGGAATTTATTTTGAAGGCATAAAGTCTACACAAAAGTGTTATCATGAGGCAGATTTGTTGCGACGTGTATAAATTTCACTTGGCATATTCGGGTAATCCTTTATTTTTGCCATTAACCGGATTTTGCTAAAAGATTTAGTATTTGGCATATATTTGATGGTCGGGAAGCGGCTGGCTTAAATCGTAACCCCTTCATCTTCAATAAAAGGAAAAAGAAATAAACGCAGTAATATGGCAACGGATAACAAAGATTTATTTGCCGCCTATACGGAAGACTCGATACGATCACTTGACTGGCGCGAGCACATAAGGCTTCGCCCCGGTATGTACATCGGTAAACTGGGCGATGGTTCCAGCATGGACGATGGTATCTATATCTTACTAAAAGAGGTGGTGGATAACTGTATCGATGAGCACACGATGGGCTTTGGTAAACAGGTAGATATTAAAGTTACCGAGCATACTGTGACGGTAAGGGATTATGGCCGTGGCATTCCCCTCGGAAAGGTGGTAGATGTGGTGAGCAAGATCAATACCGGCGCCAAATACGATAGCCGTGCTTTCCAGAAATCGGTGGGACTCAACGGTGTAGGTACCAAAGCGGTGAACGCCCTGGCCAGCTACTTCAAGGTGCAGTCCGTAAGAGATGGTAAAATGAAAGTGGCGGAGTTTGACCGGGGTAACCTGATCAAAGAACATAAAGAGACGGCCACCACAGAACCCAACGGCACTTATGTCACTTTCACACCCGATGATACTGTATTTAAGAACTATCATTATATACCTGAGTTCCTGGAAAACCAGATGTGGAACTATTGTTTCCTCAACGCTGGTTTAACCATCAACTTCAATGGTAAAAAATATGTGTCGAAGAATGGTCTGCTCGACCTGCTCCAACGTAAAACGAATGCGGAGGACCTGCGTTACCCGATCATTCACCTGAAAGGGGAGGACATCGAGGTGGCCATTACCCACGAAAACTCTTACGGCGAGGAATATTACTCGTTCGTAAACGGTCAGCATACAACCCAGGGCGGTACGCACCTGGCGGCTTTCCGCGAGGCTTTTGTAAAAACGATCCGTGATTTTTATAAGAAGGATTATGATGCTACAGACATTCGTGCTTCCATTTGTGCGGCGGTGTCCGTGAGGGTACAGGAGCCGGTGTTTGAATCGCAGACCAAGACCAAACTGGGCTCTCTCGTAGTGTATGAGGGAGGTCCTTCCATGAAAGCATTTGTGCTGGAGTTCCTCAGCAAACAGCTGGATGACTTCCTGCATAAGAATTCGGCGGTGGCCGAGGCCATGAAAAAACGGATAGAGCAGAGTGAGAGAGAGCGTAAAGAACTGGCCGGCATCAAGAAACTCGCGAACGAGCGCGCAAAAAAAGCGAATCTTCATAATAAGAAGTTACGTGACTGCCGCATACACATGAACGAGGAAGCAACCGGTAAAGACAAGGCAGAACAGGAAGCGAAACGGCTGGACACAACGATCTTCATTACTGAGGGTGACTCTGCGAGCGGTTCCATCACTAAATCCCGCAACGTGGAAACACAGGCGGTGTTTAGCTTACGTGGTAAACCGCTGAACAGCTTTGGTCTTACCAAAAAGATCGTTTATGAGAACGAGGAGTTTAACCTGCTTCAACACGCATTGAACATTGAAGAAGGCCTGGAAGGCTTACGTTATAATAATATCGTAATGGCAACCGATGCTGACGTTGACGGTATGCACATCCGCCTGCTGTTACTGACGTTCTTCCTGCAGTTTTTCCCTGACCTGGTGAAGAATGGCCACGTTTATGTATTGGAAACGCCGCTGTTCCGCGTACGCAACAAACAGGAAACCATCTATTGTTATTCTGAAGAAGAAAAACAGAAAGCAGTGAAGAAGCTGGGCAACAAACCCGAGATCACGCGCTTTAAAGGATTAGGTGAGATTTCTCCCGAGGAGTTTGGCATGTTCATCAACGAAAACATGCGCAAAGAACCGATCATTCTCAGCACCGATACACATATCCAGAAACTGCTGGAATATTACATGGGCAAAAACACCCAGGACCGCCAGGAGTTTATCATCGGCAACCTGCGTTACGAGAAAGACCTTATCGAAGAAGTTTAAACGTACAATATAGTGGTATTACATATCGTATTCGGCCAATCGTCCGCCGCTAGTTTAAAAGCGGCTTTTGAGCTGGACCCGTTACTAGAGGGCGAGTTACTTTGTTTTGAAGACGATTTGTCCGTAGGGCCCCTGTTCATCCTGGACACACCAGATGGACGATCGGCCCGCAAACAATGGTGGAACCAGGTACTGGATGTGCCTGTTCCCGTTATAGATCCCGAAGCACCTGCGCCGGAACCCGTTCCGGAACCTGATCCCGTGAAGGAGCTGAAAGGCCGCCTGCGGGAAGAAGAAGAACTGGAAGTATGGATATGGGCCGGGCAAAATGCCACGGATGTATGCGGGTACTATTGGCTCGTGAGCCAGCTCGACCGTTTCGCTGGCCGCATTCACATCCTGTACCTCAACAACCTTCCTTTCCTGAATGAAAAGGGAGGGGTGTTTTACCCTACCCATCTGAGCCAGATACTGGCGAAAGAGTTCCTGAAAGCTAAGAAGTTAGTACGTGCCGTATCTACCGCCGAGTTTGAGCTGGACGGAGAAGAATGGCGCCGGCTCATGAATGAGAATGCGGGCGTCCGACTGCTGGAAGGTGGGAAGAAGATAAGGGGAGAAGCGGCTAATTTTTATGATAAAGACCTGGTGGCGCTGGCGACAAAAGAGTTCCAAAAGGCGTCTAAGGTGGTAACAGCAGTTACAGGTAAATTTAAATACCCGGTGATGGATCTGTTCCTCTCCTGGCGTTTGAAGGAGCTGGTGAAAATGGAAATACTCCAGGCGCGGGGTGAATTAAAAACCATGCGTGACTTTGAGGTGAAAATACCGAGTGGCGAACTGGAATTTGAGGAAACGTCCAATACCGAAGATAATGGCTGATGTGAAGGTAACAGCGCTGGAAGTAACAGGTTCAGACGAGCGTGGCGCCAACTACAATTGGGAATGCGATCGTACGGGCACTTTTATGGTCTGTACCCGCAAGGCAGGATCAACCAGTGGTCAGCACTATCATGAAGGGAAACGCGCATTTAAGGCCCCCGAAGTGCAGTACCTTGTGCATGGTATAGTGAAGGTACATTATTGTGGTCTTGATCAAAAAATAATTGCCTCCGTTACTGTAGAAGCGCCTGCCCGTATAGAAATTCCGATCATGTTATGGCATGAAGTAGAAGCTATCACCGATTGCGTGCTGATGGAAATGAACTCACTCGAAGATGTGCAGCAGGATTCTGTACGCATCTGGAGAAAAGATTTTGAAGAAAGGATTAAGACTTTATAATAACACTATCATGGAAGATCAAGTACAATCAGACGAATCATTGCACAACGTGATCCACGTTGGTGGGATGTATGAAAACTGGTTCCTGGATTACGCCTCCTACGTTATCCTGGAAAGGGCGGTACCCAGTATAGAAGACGGATTGAAGCCGGTACAACGGCGCATCCTGCATGCCATGAAAGAAATGGACGATGGCCGCTACAATAAGGCAGCCAACATCATCGGCCAAACCATGCAGTATCACCCCCACGGCGACGCGTCCATTACCGACGCCATGGTGAATATGGGGCAAAAGGAACTGCTGATCGATACCCAGGGCAACTGGGGCGACATTCGCACCGGCGACTCCGCAGCGGCAGCCCGTTACATCGAGGCGCGTCCGTCCAAGTTCGCGCTGGATATTATGTTTAATCCGAAAACCACGCAATGGCAGCTAAGCTACGACGGCCGTAAAAACGAACCGCTGTTCCTGCCCGTGAAGTTCCCGCTGCTGCTGGCACAGGGAGCGGAAGGTATTGCGGTGGGCCTTTCGACCAAAATATTACCACACAATTTCTGTGAGCTGATAGACGCATCTATCAAATACCTGCGCGGTAAAAAGTTCGAATTGTACCCCGACTTCCTGACGGGCGGTATGATCGACGTGGCCAACTATAACGACGGTCGCCGCGGCGGTAAAGTGCGTGTAAGGGCGCATATCGAAGAGCGTGATAAAAAGACGCTGATCGTAAAAGACGTACCTTATGGCGTGACCACCACCAGCCTTATGGAATCGATCGTGAAAGCGAACGATAACGGTAAGATCAAGATCAAAAAGGTAATTGATAATACCGCCAAAGATGTTGAAGTGGAAGTGCAGCTGGCACCCGGCATTTCGCCGGACATTACCATCGATGCGCTGTATGCGTTTACCGATTGTGAAGTGTCTATTTCTCCCAACGCCTGCGTGATCGTGGACGATAAGCCGAAGTTCATCGGCGTATCCGACCTGTTGCGCGAATCCGCCGAGTTTACCAAAGGTTTACTGCAACGCGAGCTGCAGATCAAACTGGGTGAACTGGAAGAGAAATGGCATTATACTTCCCTGGAGAAAATCTTCTTCGAGAAAGGCATCTATAAGGAGCTGGAACAAAAACACAAAGATTGGGAAGCGGTAATCGCTGCGATCGATAAAGCTTTCGGTCCGTATAAAAAGTTGCTGAAAAGGGAGATTGCGAGAGAGGATATTCTTAAACTGACAGAGAAGCCCGTACGTCGTATTTACCGTCTCGACATCAATGAGCTGAACGAACAGATCAAAGGTATTGAAGCCGACATCAAACAGGTAAAACATGACCTGGCGAACCTCACGGACTACACCGTAGCCTATTACGAAAACCTGCTGAAGAAGTATGGTAAAGGCCGCGAGCGTAAAACCGAGATCAAAACCTTTGACACTATCCAGGTGCAGCAGGTGGCCATCGCCAATACCAAGATTTATGTGAACCGCGAAGACGGCTTCATCGGTACGTCGCTTAAGAAAGATGAATTTGTAGCCGATTGCTCGGACCTCGATAACATCATCGTTTTCCGCCGCGACGGTAAAATGCTCGTCACCAAAGTGGCCGACAAAACCTTCGTAGGTAAAGATATTATTCACGTAGACGTGTTCCGCAAGAACGACGAACGTATGACTTATAACATGGTGTACGTCGACGGTAAAAGTGGCATCAGCTTCGCGAAACGTTTCAATGTAACCGGCATTACCCGTGATAAAGAGTACGATCTCACAAAAGGCGAGAAGAACTCTAAAGTACTGTACTTTACCGCTAACGCCAACGGCGAAGCCGAAGTGGTGTCGGTTAAACTGACTGCCAACTCCGCCGCCCGTATCAAGGAACTCGATCTCTATTTCGAAACGATTGCGATCAAGGGGCGTGGCTCTATGGGTAACCAGGTGACCAAATACCCTGTGCGCGCCGTGAAGTTTAAAGAGAAAGGTGTATCTACCCTGGCCGGTATCAAGATATGGTACGACGATGCGGTGGGCCGTTTAAATACAGACAGCCGTGGTTTATACGTGGGTAGTTTCGAGAACGAGGATAAGATCATCGTGTTCTATAAAAACGGTACGTATGAACTGACCAACTTCGAACTTACGAACCGCTACGATCCCGAAGAAGCGGTATACATCGAGAAATTCAACCCGGAGAAGATTGTATCCGCGATTTACTTCGATTCCGATAAGAAACAATTCAACGCCAAACGTTTCAAGATTGAGACGCTTACGATGAACAACAAGTTTTCCTTCATTAAGGAAGGCGCTAAAAACTACCTGGAGCTGGTGACCACACAGGCCGAACCTGTTGTGTTAATCAAAACCGGCAAGAAGCGCGATCCCGAAGAGGAAGAAGTTGCACTGCACGAATACCTTGAAGTGACTGGCTGGCGTACCGTAGGTACCCGCATCGCAGGCGAGGACTTTATCAGCGTGGAGCTGCTGACCGAAGATGAAGAGGAGGAGACGGAAGACGGGCAGGTGCAGGGGGAACTGTTTTAAAAGAAATAAAAACGGGGCTGTATCACACGATACAGCCCCGTTTCATTTTATCAGCGACTAATTTTTCTTCTTCTTCTTTTCCTGCTGCGCTTTCTGCTCCCCAAACACCTCATCATCCGTCCGGATGCGCTTTAAGTCTTTTTTACTTTGATCCAACGGCGCAACAATTGGTGCCTTACCCTGCTCTAACGCGTCGTGGAAGATCTTTTCGATGTGTACCCATTTGCCCGCTTTCCACTGGAAGCCTTCATAATCCAGGTCTGGTACATAAGTAGCGAGTTTACCCGGTTCGTTGGTTTCGGAAATAAGGTGATCGTACATTACCTTTTGCATGTCGGGGCTGTAGTTCAATGACACATTCACATCCTGCTTATACTCCAGCACAAAACGGTTGAGTGTCGGTTTGCGCACGGTGTCCTCTGCGAAGCTGAACATGGGTGCGCCGAATACCGGTTGGCCCGTCTCAAAGGAAAGCATTTCCATCATTTTCTTCTGGCTGCGGAAGTTGTTACCGTCCCAGCCAAAGAGGGTGTAGTATTGCTTATTGAAATATTGTGTCTGAACAATTTTGTAGTACAGGCAACCGATCCAGGCCTTCGGGCTGGTAATGGTATCCCAATTATTGATGAAGTCCGAGTTGTCGAACAGCGGATAAAGTTTCAGCTGGCCGTCCGCGCTTTTCTGCTGGATGGCGCCGTAATGCCGGAACGAGCGGTCTTCCCGCTGTAAGGCCCAGGTAAAGATGCGGAAAGTGCTATCTTTCGGGTATTGGATCGATACCGTGCGCAGTGAGTCAAACGGGTAGTAGAAGGAGCCGGGCGTTTTAAGCGCCTGCACCAGCTTTGGGATAAAGAGATCGCAGGCTTCCTCGCGACGCTCCTGTTCCTGCTCAAAAATGATACGGGAAGCAAAGTAACGCAGGGAATCCTCCTTTTCAGCTAGCGCTTTGAAGCTGGCCGGACTGATGCGCTGTGCGGATGCCGTGAGTGCGGTGAAGCAGGCAAATAATATGCAGATGAATCTTCTCGTCATGATGTAAGGATAGTTGAGCCTGCCAGGGAAAACAGCAGGTATCAACATAAAAACAAATTAAGACTGGTTTTATTGTATGGCCACCAAATTTCCCAGTGCGTCCACGAAGTTTGCCCAGGAGTAACGCTGCTTTTGCGCGGCAATAAACGCAGCGAATTTCTCCGGACCTTCATCTACCAGCCGCAGAATGCCTTCCGCAATAGCCGCTGGTTCCGGTGCTACCACATAACCGGCCTGCCCGTTTGGTACAATTTCCGGCAGGCCGCCGACATTCGTCACCACCATCGGTTTTTCGAAATGATAGGCCATCTGCGAAATGCCACTCTGCGTCGCGGAGCGATAAGGTTGCACCACCGCATCCGCGGCGGAGAAGTAGTACTTCACCATCTCATTCGGGATGAACTCATTGGCCATCACCAGCTTATCTTTCAGTTGGAAACGTTGTAAGAGCTCGTCATAAGGCTGCCTGTCCTCATAAAACTCACCCGCCACGATCAGGCGAATGTCCTTGCGGGCGGCAATACGTACATCACCCATGGCCTCCAGCAGCAGGTCCAGGCCCTTGTAAGCCCGCACGAAACCGAAGAACAACAAGTACTTGTAATTCGGTGCCAGTCCCAGTGCCGTAAGTGCCGCAGGTGCCGGTACTGCGCTGCCAAAGCTATCGTAAACAGGGTGGGGGGAGCAGATTGCCGGTTTGTCAGACAGCATACGCACGTCATTCAACACCTCATCGCTGAGCGTGATGAACGCATCGCACTGCTTTACGAAATAACGTGTAAATGGCCCATCGCCGGGTCTTTTTTCATGAGGGATCAGGTTGTGCATGAGGCCAATCACTTTCGTCTTT
This sequence comes from Chitinophaga horti, assembly GCF_022867795.2. Taxonomy (NCBI): domain Bacteria; kingdom Pseudomonadati; phylum Bacteroidota; class Chitinophagia; order Chitinophagales; family Chitinophagaceae; genus Chitinophaga; species Chitinophaga horti. The sequence continues at coordinate 1,642,808 of NZ_CP107006.1, forward strand.
CCGTTCTTCTTCGCTTCTTTGATCACCGTACCCAAGCTTGGCGCCATCAATGGCAGCCAGAAGGCTGCAATGATCAGGTCGGGCGCTTCACGGCGCAGGCGTTTGCCCGTCAGTAGCCAGTTCAGCGGGTTCATGGAATGTACGGAGCGGCGAATGTTCAGTCCATCTGGTACCGGGCCTTCCGCATACTGCGTTTTGCCCGGGAACATGAAAGAAGGGTATTGGAAAGAGAACGTTTCGATGCGCACCTCGTTGCCATTGTTTTGCAGCTCGTAAGCCAGGCGCTCATTAAAAGCCGCCAGCCCACCGCGTAACGGGTGGGCCGGACCAAGTATAACTATTTTCTTATGGGTGATCTTCGTCAAGGGAACTGCGTTTAAGCTTTAATTTCCAGTCGCTCTTCCACCAGGTAACTGTTACGGTCGGCGGAGTTGCGGGTAACCAATTCCGCGATAAAGCCCGTGAGGAACAATTGCGAGCCGATGATCATGAACAACAGGGCCAGGTAAAAGATCGGCCTGTCTGTCATATTGTATTGCAGGTTCACGATTTTGGCAAACGCCAGGTAAAAAGAGATCACGAAACCGAGGAAGAAGAACACGAAGCCCATAGCACCGAAGAAGTGCATCGGGCGTTTACCGAACTTACCGACGAACATGATAGACGCGAGGTCCAGGAAGCCGTTGATAAACCTCTCGAGGCCAAACTTCGTTACGCCGTATTTACGAGCGCGGTGTTCCACCACCTTTTCACCGATCTTGCGGAAGCCCGCCCACTTGGCGATTACCGGGATGTAGCGGTGCATCTCTCCATATACCTCTATTGACTTCACCACTTTCCTGCGGTATGATTTGAGGCCACAGTTAAAGTCGTGCAGTTTGATACCGCTCATTTTTGCCGTTACGCCGTTGAAGAACTTCGAAGGGATCGTCTTCATGATCGGGTCGTACCGTTTCTTTTTCCAGCCGCTGATCAGGTCATAACCGTCGCGCATGATCAGGTTATAGAGTTCCGGAATTTCGTCCGGGCTATCCTGCAAATCCGCGTCCATCGTGATGATCACATCACCTTTAGCGGCGCGGAAACCTTCATTGAGCGCGGCTGACTTGCCATAGTTGCGCTGGAAGCGAATGCCTTTAATATGATTGTTGCCGGCGGCCAGTTTGGTGATCACTTCCCAGGAATCGTCCGTACTGCCGTCGTCTATCATCCACACTTCATAGGAGTAATTGTTAGCCTGCATGACGCGGTCGATCCACGCGGCCAGTTCCGGCAGAGATTCTTCTTCGTTTTTTAAGGGAACGATAACGGATATGTCTAAACTCATGTTAATGTCCGGATTATAGGTCTATTGTTTTTTGAAGGCGATTGCGCTGATAGCGGAAAAGATCGCTCCTGCAATCAGCTGACTGATAACGATGCCGCCGAGTACGAATGGGATGAGCATTGAACGCATCCGGGCGTCGTTCTCCTGGATCATTTCCGCTGTATACCCCTGTTGCTTCGCACTTTCCATCGTGTACTTCAGCATCAGGTCCTGGAAACCGGGAGAGCTGGCCAGATAGGCCGCTATGATCACACCCACGATTACCGTGAACACCGCTGTTGTACGAAATCCGTTGGCGAACAAATGTCCGAAGCCGTTTTTATCGTTCTGTTTACGGTATTCAAGCGTAGACAGTACAATGGCGGCCAGCAGCAGAAGGGTAGGGCTCCAGTTCACGAGGAAGTGGGTAGCAGGTAATTTCAGTAAGATCAATCCACCGAGATAAATCAAGACACTCACCGCCGCAAAGGGCACCCCGTATTTCAAATGTGGTTTGTTGTTCATGTCTTTTATCCCAGGTAAACTTTTCCGTTATTGATAATGCCCAGCGCCATGCCTTTCAGCTGGCGGCCAAGATAAGCCGAATTTTTTGATTTGGACCCGATGTGCGCCTCGCTAAAAGTGTACTCCCGTGAGGGGGAGAACAAGGTAAGTTCCGCTTTAGCACCTTCTTCGATAACGGGCGTCGGCAGGTCAAACACCTTGCGGCCACCAGTCGCCAGCATTTCCGCCAGCTGCGCCACCGGAACCTCCGGCAAAGCCGTAACAAGTGCACCAAAAGCACTTTCAAGCCCGATCATGCCGTGTTTAGCATACTCGAACTCCACTTGTTTGGCATCCCAGTCCTGTGGCAGGTGGTGTGTAGCGAAGCAGTCGATCTGCCCGTTCTTCACCGCCGCCTTCAGCGCAGCCACGTCTTCCGCGCTGCGTAGGGGAGGATTTACTTTGAGGTTTGTATCGTAATCTGCCAGGTCGGCATCGGTAAACGTAAGGTGGTAGGGCGTAACGGAGCAAGTCACTTTTACGCCTTCCGCTTTGGCTGCAGTAATCAGTTCCACAGATTTAGCCGTGCTGATGGCGGTAAAGTGGATATGCGAATCTGTATAGCGCGCCAGTTCCAGGTCGCGGCGGATCATGATCTCTTCGCCGATCGCCGGCTTGCCGGGCATGCCCAGGCGGGTGGAGTGGATGCCTTCGTGCATCAGTCCGTGGCCGGAAATGCTTGTATCATCTGGCACCTGTATCACTGCACCATTAAATGCTTTTACGTACTGGAGCGCTTTCAGCATCAGGCCGGATGACTGCAAAGGTTTCAATCCGTCGGAGAAAGCCGCTGCACCAGTCAGGCGCATCTCATACATTTCTGCGAGAGAACTGCCTTCCAGGTTTTTGCTGATGGCGCCGATCGGCAGCACATTTACCAGTCCGTTGCGGGTTTGGCTGAGAATATATTCTACCTGCGGTTTCGTCTGGATAGCCGGTTGCGTATTCGGCACTACCATCACCGTCGTAAAGCCGCCTACGGCCGCAGCCCTGGAGCCGCTTTGCAAGTCCTCCTTATATTCCTGTCCCGGGTCGCAAAAGTTCGCGAAAACATCTGCCCAGCCGGTGGATACATGCAGGTCATCCGAAGAAATTACCTGCGCATCTTCCGGGGCCGAAAGCTCGTCGCCAATCTGCTGAATAATGCCGTTTGAAATGAGAATGTCCTTTTGTTGCCCGTTAAAGGGGGAGTGAGATGCAACTATCCGTACGTTTTTGAGTAATATATGCATTGCAGAATCTGATCTTTATGGTCTATAACCAATCCGGGGCAAATGTAATATAAATGTACTAAAGATGAATATGTGAGGCATGGCCCCTAAAAGCAAACCTCTGCCGTAACCGGGCAGGGGCTGCACTTTAATGGAAACTTGGAGAACTGTTAAAATTATTGTTCCCGGCGAAGCGTCAGCGGATCGCAGCCGAAGAAGCGTATAAAGGCGCGTATAAATCCCATGTAACTGCTGTATCCCACCTTCTGCGCAATCGCCGATTTACCAGCATTCGTCTGCATCAGCAGGTCGAACGCCCGGTACATCCTGATCTGGTGAAGATAATTATCGAACCGCACATTGTACACCTGTTCAAACCCACGCGCCAGCATATCCACCGATAACTGCGACCGCTCGGCCATGTTGGCCAGTGTGATATCGGCATCCGGGTGATTATTAATATGTATCCTCACCAGTGAAAGGCGGTCACGGTACCGCTGGTCCAGGGGCAACGCCGGCTGCTTTTCATTCCGCAGCTGCGTGAGGAATTGCAGGTACATGTCCAGGAAGTTGCGGCGGAAGTAGTAGTATGCCGGCTGGTACACATATTTGCAGGAAATAACCCGGTTCAGCGTTTCCCGTCGCACATCGTCTATCCGGTAAGGCGCACTGTTCACAATGCCACTGTGTTGCAGCAACGGAAGCCGCGCCAGTTCCTCGAAATCCGGGTGTTTAGCCGCGAGGTCCTTCACCTTCAGCGGGTCTACGTTCACATGAATACTCAGCGAACTATCGATCGTCGGCCACACTGTGTGAACCTCCGGAAGTATATTAAACAGATTACACTCATTATCACCCAGTATCATCGGGTTGCCTTCGCGCAACTTGGCCGGCAGGTTGCCGCCGAACCAATGATGCAGTGCGAGCACATGACTGGCGGAGAACGGGTTGAGCGTAGTCAGCTCCCGCATATTGATATAATGCATCCAGAAGGAGAAGGGCCCCGTTTTGATGTTGAGGTCCAGCAGTTCGCCGTTAGCATCACCTTTAAAATAAGTGCGTGCGTACGGAATGAGATACTTCACAAGATGTGACGGTACCTGTGCCGCAGGTACGGTTAAATTATCAGCCCTTTCGATAAGTAAAACGTTCATTGTTTAACGTTTAAAATGTAAGGATGTTATTCCTGGTAGGCTAAACGGAGATTGATCAACTTTTTCCGATATTAATAACGACAAATATGGATTCGCGGGAGTATATGTCTCGAAAAAATAGTTGTTAAAATGATAGTCGCTTTTTCAGTGTTACGCTGAAACTCGTGTTCCCGTGTGTAAGTAAATATAAAAAGTATTGCTGAAAATCATGTATTTAATTATAATATTATGCTTATTCGCAATAATTTCATTAGCTTAACGCCCTTAAATAATTATAGGATGAGAAGGATTGTTTACCCGATAGCCGTTTTATTGGCTGGTTACATCGGGTTGTCGGCTACCACCGCCCCGGGCATAGAAGGAAGTTATGACATAGCAGGATTTAGTTTGCAGTCAACCTATACCGTTACGCCCAAAACCGGCAGGCGTACCATTAAAACCGTTTGGACCAACGCTTACCAGGGCGAGTCCGTAAAAGGGACCGCTGTAATTGACGCCAAGAGCATTAAATATCAGGGCTTTTCGTACACAGTGAATACCGATGGCGAAATGCAGCAAGTATCCGGCGACATGGCTACCCTGCCCGAATCGGCCCCGCTGAACAAAACTATGATGAAGCTGGATGTAACCTTTCCTTATAAACAAATTGCCGCTGATTCCTTGCAGATCGATGCGTCGATTTCGCATTTTGGTGCGGACGGTATGTTGCCTGCCGTGGCTCCGGTGAGGGCGCATTATGCGTGGAGTGGGGATACGTTGGTGGTGACGGAGGTGTTGAAGATGAAGTCGGAACAGGCGGATAAGAATGTGGAGTTGGAAGGAGTGGTGCGGACGAAGTATTTGAAGCGGAAGTAGGTTTTTTATGTTTATAGGAAAGGCTACATGGGGGTGGCCTTTTTTGTTTGTTAGAAGTAAATATATAGAGACTGTAAATGGCGAGTTCGCAAAACTAAAGATCGCCAGTGAAGCTGACGCTTCAGAAAAAGAAGCTCTTGGTAAAGCCCTTGATTTCGTGGAAGCGAGAAGGACACAGGTAGATGCCGGGTTGGGTATCGCAGATGGTGGTAATGCGCGATGCCTGGAGATGGCTGAAAGACCTGTTCTAACGATATTGAGCGATATAAAAAAAGGTCCGCGGATCTGCTGATCGGCGGACCTTTTCATATCATGGCTACTTCTCTCTCAGCAGCCACGGCGTTACGCCTTTGGGCCCATTCCATTCGAAAGTACTGAACGAAGAAGTGAGGCTGGCCGCGGAGAAATCATACGAATCCAGGTATAAAGTTTTCCCGTCTGCAGAAATCACCCCGTAGTAGGGAATAATAAACACCTCCGGCCATGCGGTTATATTAATCCCGGAAAAGGTGATCCGTGAACCGTCTTGCTTGTAGTTCAGCTTGAAGCGACTGGGATCAGTTGGGTCCGCAGTGGCCATAATAGGCTTGCCCCCCTGGGTATAAGTCGTCTGGCCATTCTTATCAAAACTAATAGCGTTTACATCGGGAAACCAGCCAATATTGGCAGGCTGCGACCAGTTTCCTACAATACTGTGAGAAGTTTTTGGGTAAAGCTTCATGTCTACCATCGAAACGATAGGTGGGGTACCACCGGTGATAGTCTTCTTATCCGCCGAAATCGTGAACGTTTGAGGCGAATTAAATTGCTCATTCCCGGGAAGATCAAACAATACCGTCACCTCGGTTTGCCCCTGCGCGTTCTCTTGTACCTTAGTTATTTTCCCTTCGAAATTGCGTTGCCATTGCGAGAGGGTCAGGTAAGAAAATGCAGATACTGTTTCGTCTGCACCAAACCGTAAAGAGAGCGGCCGCGGATAGTAATGATTCCCAACCCGTGCTGTGCCGGTGTATTCAGTGTTGGAAAAACTATAGGTCCCGCCGGAATTATCATCCTTATCCTTCTTGCAGCCCGTGTTCAGAAGCAATACGAAGAGCGCGATGATAGCCGTAAGTAAGTGTCTGTTGCGATTGGGCAACCACATGGAGGTCAACTTTTTCATGGTCATTTATTTAGCAAACAAATATAATGCGGCACAAAAACAGTAGTGGATGATTCGAGGTGAATGGCGGCGAAATGCAAGTAGCTGGTGGGAAATTGGTGTTTTTCGGTGCTAAAAACAAGGACACGCTAGTCGCAGCCTTCAGGCGCCAGATCCCGACGCGTTCATTAATGGCTGTCGAATTTCGACGCTATCCAGTTGTACAATGAGCACACTGTGAGCGCTTACGTACCACAGCATAAGTACGAACAATTCCTGACCAAAAATGAATGTTTTCCGGGTTCAGGAATGGATATGATTTAAGTAAAAAAAGAGGAGACTGCAGAAAACGAGAATGCCTTGAAACGCTCTGTAATAAAGCAATTCAAGGCATTTTCTTTGTTCGTCGGGACGACTAGATTCGAACTAGCGACCTCTTGCACCCCATGCAAGCGCGCTACCGGGCTGCGCTACGTCCCGAACTGTCCAACGGTGTGTAAACCGTAGCGGGGGATGCAAAGGTAATTATCTTTTTCTTTTTTCAAAATAAATTAAAGAAAGGGTTTTACATGACCGGTATAACTCCAGCACTTAATCTCCCTATCTTTCGCATCACAACCAACCATTAAAAGATGATCCGTAAAAGACACATACTGGCAGTCATGGCCCTGTTGACTGCATTTCATGCTTCCAGTCAGCAGCTCAAGCCGGCGATGAATGAGGCTTTACAGCGCGCGTACAGTGCCAGCGTAAGGGCTCATGGTTTCGATACGGCCCGTCAGGTGCAAAACAGTTCGCAGTTCAGCGCGGTAGTGGTAAGTGCCGACGGATATGTGCTCACGGTCGCGCACGCGATCAGGCCAGGGCTTACGTACAAGCTTAGGTTTCCGGATGGGCGTACGGCCATCGCAGCGGGACTGGGCACGATCACCATGAGGGACTCGTCCGGGATGCCGGATATGGCGATGATGAAGATTATAGAGGATGGGCCATTTCCGTTTGCGCCAATGGGGGCTTCTACGGCAGTCAGGAAGGGGGATGGGGTAGTAGGGATCTCGTACCCGGAAAAGCTGGCGCAAACATTTCCCACGGTACGCTATGGTACGGTGATCCAGCCGGATACGCGGTATCGGTTCATGCAGACCAGTTGTGCCATGGAGCCGGGCGATTCGGGCGGACCGATCTTCGATCTGGCAGGGCGTGTGATCGGGATGAACAGTCGTTGCAACCTCACCATACGGGAGAACTATGAAGTGCCTGTCGATCTGTATAAACTTTATTGGACGGCTTTACAACAAAGAAAAGCCTGGGGCCAGTGGCCTGATCAAACTGATTCGCTGCCGGGAGAGCAGATCGCGCCTGCCCCCGCAGCCATGACGGCTATCGCGCCGAATGGCCTTACCGGAAGTGTAACGATTACAAGCGATATGGACGGCCGCGAACAACTGCAATGCGGAACGGTACTGGCAGAAGCACCTCCGGCTTATCGCAAATTGAAAGGATCTTTTATTATCAGCAAAAGCTCCTGTGTGGGAGAGTGGCCGGTAATAGCCGGCAAAAAGGCACAGATCCTGGCACGCAATGAGGAGCAGGACCTGGTGCTTTTACAAATTGATGCGCGTATTAGCAACGGGGTTCGGTTGTCTGCGGACACGCTTACGCCTTCGATAGGCAGTTGGCTGTTTACAGCGCTGCCAAAGGGGGAGGAAAAGCATGGGGTGATTAGCTGTGCGCCCTTCGCACTGGCTGTAAAAAAGCATCCCGGTTTTCTGGGTGCGCCGGCGCGGTTTATCGACAATGCGGTAACGCTTACGAACATCGCACCGGGCAGTCCGGCCGATAAGGCCGGCTGGAAGCGGGGGGACAAGTTGTTAAAGGTCGATGGCGTAAGTCTCGAAAAGCCGGAGGACTATGCCATCCAGGTGCAACCTCGCTCGCCGGGGGAAAAGGTGAGTTTCACGCTGCAACGGCAAGACAGTCTCTTCACGCAGGAAGTGGTACTGGCCGAACCTCAGCGCTCTCAACATCCTGCAGAACATTTCGAAGGCCGCGCCAGTCTCCGTGCTGATGGGTTCCGGCATGTGTTTGCACACGACGCCTGGGTTACCGCCAGCGAATGCGGAAGCCCGGTATTTGACACTGATGGAGTTTGTCACGGCATCAATATCGCCCGCTTTAGTCGCACCGTTACGCTGGTGACCCCCTCTGCGGATATTCTTTACTGGTTGAATGGGTTGAAAAAGGCTTAGCAATTATTCAATTTGCAGTTTTTTAAACAGTGGTTATTTTTGTTTATCTAACAAAGTTGAATTTTATTAGATGTTGTCTAAATAAAATAGATTATGCTTGAATAATTTGGAATGTAAATCCATTTTGTTGTATGTTTGTACTGTTATCAGAAAGGATAGCAACACACTGTGGGGTGATGAAACTGGCAGACATGCCCTCTTGTCTCGGGGGTGAGGATAACGGGATAAACCGGCGTATAACGTACTAACCATTTCAAGTTATTGTATGCTGGCTAACTGCCTCGTGTAGGTTCGACTCCTACTCCTACAGCAAAAAACCGGAAGTGTAAAGCTTCCGGTTTTTTTATGCAGTGGGGAATACTATTCTAATCCTGGCTCCATCGTCTCTCGACTCTGCCTCAATCCGCCCGCCATGTTGCCGCACGATCTTCCGGCAAAACGCCAGTCCCATCCCAAAGCTATCCATGGGCAAGTCGGTCGATAACCGGGAGAACAGGTCGAAGATTTTCTCCAGTTGCGAAGGGGCGATCCCGATGCCGTTATCATCAACAATAATTGCCATCTCGTTGGCATCTGTCATTGTAGTAATATGTACTTCAGGTACCACGCCTGGCTTTGCGAACTTCACCGCGTTATCCAGCAACTGAAAGAATAGCTGCTCCATTTGTTCGCGTACGGCTTTAATCGGCGGGATAGGTCCTGCCTGCACGGTAACGCCGAGCTGTGAGCTCACGATGCGTATCACCTGTTGCAAATCTACCTGTTCGAAATTATGCTGGGCCGGTGTGCCGGAGAAATCTGACAAGTCGCGTATCATCATCGAAATGCGGCGCGCACTATCGTTGATCCGCGCGGCAAGGGCTTGGGTTTTCGCTGCGTCGGGCGGTGTAATCGGATCGGTTAGCATACTGCTGAACATGCGCAGTTTACGCAGCGGTTCCTGTAAGTTATGATTCGATATATGCCGGTACTGCCTGTTCTCATCGCGGCTCTCACCCAGTTCCTGAACGGTTTCCGCCAGGGCACGCGTTTGTTGCTCCAGCAGGCGTTGCTGCGCGACGTGAAACGCGATCAGTTCGGTGAAGGCGGTGAACATCCCGATGGTCTTAGTATTGTTTAGCAGGGCAGGAGCAGGGTCGATGGCGCAAAGGGTGCCAAAGAACTGGCCGTCCGGCAAAATGATCGGGATGGAAATGTAGCTCTGAAAACCGTATTGCAACGGCGTACGGTGTGTACAGAAATGTGCATCTGCTGATACCTGGTCGATGATCACGCCTTGCCCGCTCTGCCGGATTTCATGGCAGATGGTGGTTTCCAGGGGAAGTTCACCGCCTGGAGTTAAACCGAATGCAATTTCGTCGCGCACGCTGCAGGCGATCCATTTATCCTCTGTAACTCGCGCCACGGCAGCAAAGCCCATGCCGGTGCTGCGGCATACTACTTCGAGGATCAGCGGAATAATAGGTATGTTTTGTATATGTGCTATGTCTCTCAACAGCTCACTGCTCAATGCTTTCATTTGGTTACTGGTATGATTAAAGGTACCGATTATTTATTCCACGCGGGCAAAATAAAAAAGGGGCTGCCGGAATCGGCAACCCTTTGGGGCCAGCAATCACAAATGGGGCGACACTTTTTGTAAAACAGTTTATTCGCCCAGCCACTTCTTAAACTCGCTGGCTTTAAGTCGGCTTACGATAATGTCTTCGGGCACTTCGGGTTTTACTTTCACTTTCAACTTGCCGCTGAACCAGGCCTGCACCTGTTGTATATGCCGGTAGTTCACGATAAACTGGCGGTTGATGCGGAAGAACAGGGTGTTGTCGGTTTCCTGCTCCACATCGTCGAGACTTTTGGTGATGAAGTGGTCGGTGTTATGGATCGTTCGAATGCAGCACAGGCGGTTGCGGATGTAGAAGTACGCAATGTCTTCTACAGGCACGGAACAAAGCCTGCTGCCGGAGCGGGCCAGGAAGCGTTGAGCGGCGGGCCGCTGAGGTTCATGCACGATCTCGATCCTGGGGTCGATTGAGGAAACAAGGGCGATCAGCTGTTTCGCGGCGGCCATTTCATGGTCCTTGCAAAGAATTTTCATATATCTGCTGTTGTGTTTATCTAATGGATGATCCATGAAATTATAACACACACCACAAACAACCTGACCCTTTCCTACGAAGTGCAGGAAATGGCTACGAACTGCATTATTTGGCTACCAGGTGATCAGTAAATTAGTTTTTTAAGGTGATTGATGTAGTTCCTGCTCACACTGATTTCCGTTCCTCCATTTAGCAGGATGAAAGTGCGGGAAATGTCACGGTACACTTCTTTAATGTGATAGATGTTTACGATAAACGAGCGATGCACACGCATAAACCGCTGCGGGTCGAGCCGCTTTTCCATGGCGTTGATGCCCTGCGAGCTGAGGTACGATTCCTGCGCGGTATGGATGCGGGTATATTCCTTTTCTGCTTTAAGGTACAACACCAGGTGCAGGTCCAGGCTGCGCAATCGCCCGGGCAGCTCTACGAAAATACGGGTGGGCCAGGTGCCTTGCCGTACGGGTAAGCTGGAGGCCAGCTCATACAATGCATGTTGATCTGTCCGTTGCCGCGCCTTCTCTACTGCCAGGTCGAAACGTTGCCGGGTGTAGGGTTTCAGGAGATAGTCCACTGCATTCAGTTCAAACGCTTTGATCGCAAAGCGGTCGTAGGCTGTTGTGAAGATAATGAGTGGCACATGACTGATCTCGTGAAGTACCTGGAAGCCGTTCAATCCGGGCATCTGCACGTCGAGGAACACCAGATGTGGTTTATGTAGGTTGATGGCCTTTACTGCTTCGAGTCCGTTCTCACATTCACCCAGGATCTGCAACGTGGGGTGGGCGGAAAGATACTGCCGTATCAGGCTCCGCGAGGCTTCTTCGTCGTCGATGATAAGTACGGTTTTGATTGACATGGTATTGAGCAGGAATGAAAAAGTAAAAGATCAGGCCCTTAGGCTCATTTTTTTCTATGTTGATGGTTTCTTTAAACAACAACTCCAGTCTTCGCCGCACATTCTTTAATCCTACGCCGTCACTATTCAGCATCTGTTCCCGCGCGGCCTGGTGGCCGTTTCCCGTGTCGCTCACGCTTACTTTCAGCCGTTGCCCGTGTCGCTCAAAAGCCACCGTAATCTTACCGCCTTCTACCTGCGGCGCTACGCCGTGTCGTATCGCATTTTCTACCAGCGGTTGCAATAACATCGATGGAACAATCAGGCTTGCCAGTTCGCCCAGCGGGGTGATCTCATATTGAAGCCGTTTACCGAAACGCCGGTGCTCCAGCTCCAGCATTGTGCGGATGAATGTGGCTTCTTCCTCCAGCGCCACCCATTCGTTCCGGCTCACATACAAAGCATATCGAAACGTATCGGCCAGCTGCGCGATCAGCTCCCTGGTCGTTTCCTGTTCCGGCGGTACGCTCGCGCTGATGGAGTTGAGTGTATTAAACAGGAAGTGTGGTTGTATCTGTGCTTTTAATGCCTGTATCTCGCTATTGTACGCCAGCGACGCCAGTTCTTGTTCCCGCTTCAGTTGCGCCTCTCTCTCCCTGAAAAAATGATAGATATGCAGAAAGCTAAACAGTTGCAGATAGAACAAAATATTCGGCCCGGCATTGTATAATACCTGCCAGGGCGTCATCACGGGGTGGCCCGCTATAGGATTGTATACCACGTAACACAGCAACCAGTTCCCATAATATACCAGGATGGTAAACGAGTGCAAGGATAATCGCCATTTCAACTGCCACCTGGCACCCATCCTGAAGTGTAACCACCAGGCCGGCAATGCCGCTACCGTCATAAATACACAGTCCAGCAACGTTTCCAGTAACGAGAACCACGATATCCTGCCGGAAAGATATTGCGGCATCCCGTACAGGAAGCTGATCAACATCACCAGTAGGAAGAAACACGTGCCTTCCACCCAGGATATGTTCATCCGCCAGGTATGCTCGCCGGGCGGCGTGCTGCTGTTACCGATAGTATTGCTCATTGCCAGAAGTGCTGCGTAGTTATCAGGATGGCAAATTAGGGGAATGGCTGCAGGTAGGGAAGGGGCGGTGTTTGAAGCGGCAATTGGTTGGGCTGAAGTGATATTTGGAACGGTGGACTGGGAGGAGTCGGCGGGTATTTTCTTAAAAAAAACACACCAGAATATTTTTATCTACCCCAGAAAGATGATACATTCGTAATCGTATAGCTCGTGTAAGTATCGAGTTTTATCAACCCTGTACCCGAATGTGTTAGCTATGAAATCGACATCAGACCTTATTTTGCCGTAACCCGTCAATTCATAATTACCTTTCCTGGATACAATTTATGCAATACCGGCGTATAGAATCGCGTCGGAGATTAGACACTTATCCCTAAAGAATACTCGTTGAGATGAAAGCACTTGTTTTTATTCCCTTGTCGGTGGCCATGCTCATGGCAGCACGGCCCGTTTTTTCACAAAATACTTTTCCTGGCACCGGGGCTGTCGGCATAGGAACCACCACTCCTAATGTGGAGTTGGATGTAGTAGGACGCGTGGCTGCCAAACTTTACACTTTCCGTGGAGTTGATAACGATAGCCAACAACCGCATTTTCATTATGGGATATACCAGGAGGCAGGTCCATGGACGTTTCCTTATCCCAAACTGGTTATTAACTACCACACCGGGATAAAGATGGTAGGTTATTATAATTATGGAGGTATCAGATTTTACGCCGGTTACGGTAATGACGGCACGCCAACGGGTCAGGTTATGAGTATCGCGGAGGGGGATTATAATGTTCGCGTAGCCAACAGCCTGTTTGTAAACAGCAATATTGGTATCGGGACTGCAAGCACGGGCGCTTATCGCCTTGCCGTAGAAGGTATTATCGGGGCCAGAAAAGTCCGCGTCACACAAGCTGCCTGGGCGGACTACGTATTCCAACCGGATTATAAATTAAGATCTATACCAGAACTGGAAGCATTCATCAATACACATGGTCATCTGCCCGACGTGCCCAGCGCGGAAGAAGTCGCCAAAGATGGGATAGACCTTGGCGATATGGATAGCCGACTGCTCCGAAAAATCGAAGAATTAACCCTGTACGTGATCGAACAGCAGAAGCAGATCAAAGCTATGCAGGCGGAAATGGCAGATATGAAAAGGGTCGTAAAGCCATAATTAATCAGCATCAATATTATTGTAATGAATACATTCAGAAGTGCAGCGCGCATGGTATTGTGCGCCTGTTGCCTGCTATTGGGGACGTGGATGCAGGGTTTCGGTCAGGGAAAAGACAATCCCACTTTACCTGTGATCACCCCACCTTCGCCGGAGGCAGCCTCTCTGGGAAAATACGGCGTGTGGCCAGTTTCGCAGTACACAGGTACGCCCGGAATATCCATACCTATTTACGAGATTAATATCAATGGATTTAAGCTGCCTGTTTCACTAAGCTACCACGCCAGCGGCGTGAAGATCGACGAAAAAGCATCCTGGGTAGGCACTAACTGGACTCTCAACGCAGGAGGGATGGTCGGCCGTACGATTGTCGGGCTGGATGACAGCGACCAGAATGGCATCGCTAACCATTCGAAGTTCGGTAGCCGGCTTAAATCTTTTTACGACATCGAATCACATGAAGACTATTCCTTGTTCCTGGATGTGCGCAGGGGAGATGTAGACCTCGAGTCGGATATCTACTATTATAATTTCGCTGGAAAATCGGGTAAGCTGATATTTGACAGTACCCTTAACCCGAGGAGCCTGCCAGCCAATAATCTACTATTCAGGATGACGCCCTTTACCTGGTATCAACCTAACCCGCCACTATATTCGGCAACATACCCCAGGTGGGAAGTACTGGACGAGGCAGGTAACATCTATCGTTTCGGCGCCAATGGCAAAGGTTTGGAAAATACGCAAATCAGGAGGCCAAACGGAGAAATCACAGGCCAGGGCGGAACTGCATTTTATCTTACAGAAATTGTTCTCGCTAATAAGGCGGATACGATCTACTTCGAGTACGTGGAAAAGAACGAGCGCTATGCACACCCATATACACAGGCTTGCCGGTGGATCAATCACTTCCTGCAGATAAGCAACACAGCCAACGACTGTCCAACAGCCGAGCAGGTATTTATGACCAACCAAACCCTTTACAATGGTGCAGAACTGGGACAGGCCCAAAGAAGTTCGTCGTTTGTAACCGGCAACTCGCAGTTGAGGCGGATTACCTGGCGCGGTGGTAAAGTAGAATTTAATGCTGCTACTGTCCGGCAGGATATGATGTTCAACACCGGCAGGATGCTCGACAGCGTGGTGGTGTATGATAGAAAAGGTGCCAGGATCAAGGGAATCGGGATGCAGTACGCCTATGTGAACGGCAGGTATTATCTTGATACACTCAGGGAAACAGGTGGCCCCGGCGTTGCGCCTTTAAAACATGCCTTCGGCTATATTGACCGTACATCCCTGCCGCCGAGTGAGCCATTAGTGGGTACTAGCGGCAGAAACTCCAATGCACAGGATCATTGGGGATATTATAATGGTTTTAATACCAATAACAATCTTCTGCCATCCCACAGCGCAGCCTCCGTTGCCGCATCTTATGTTTTGACGGCCCGGAGGGAGGTGGACACGGTAGCTGCCCAAACTGGCACGTTGAATAAAATCACTTATCCGACAGGCGGGTGGACAACCTTCTCATATGAATCGAATCGTTTTGATAATACAGGCACCGCTAATCCGTCCCCTCCCAAACCAATCATATACAAGACCGCTGGTGCTGCTATGAATTTTCAGCAGCCGGTGAAGGGAGTAGGTGAGTTCACTATTCCATTTGATCAATCTAACGTAAGTGTGTCCATTCATTTTAACGACTATGCCAAGCCGCCTCATAAAAATCTCACGGTATTACCTTATGTCAGAATTGAAAGGATCACCACATCCGGAGGTAACGTATCCGTCAGCACTGTTCACTATTGGGATGCCTTCGATCATTTCCCTACCAGTGGGATGTCCCCGAACGGCAGGGGGTGGTATGATTATTCACTCAACCTGACGAACCTCAACTTCACGGCCGGTACTTATCGCGTTACTGTGAATGATTCCTGTTCCATAATGATGGGCCCAAATTGCCTCGAATCCAACTACCCTGATCCGGACCCGGACGATGATATGTGGATTATCCCGATGGCAACTGCTTCAATCGGCTACATGGGATATGAAGATCTTCCCGAAGCACTGCCTCTCGCCGGTGGTCTGAGGGTGAAAGAGATCATTAATTACACAGGCAACAACCAGGTGGCGGCGAGAAAACGTTTCGGTTACAGCCTTGGTAAAATGGAAACCTATCCGGATTACTATAGTTGTTATGAACATTGGCGAAAGCCGTTCCATGCATTTTGTCACTACGAGGCACGCTTATCGGAAATCAGCAGTGCAAGCCAGGTTTTGCTGGGGGTTACGCAGGGGGCGATCGTGGGATATCCTGAAGTTTGCGAGTGGGATCTCGATGCAGCCGGTAACAACAACGGTTACACTCGCTACCAGTTTTCATATACGCCGGATGAGTTCAACCAGGTTTATATAATGTCGTACTGGCCCAGCCCGTCTGCCCTGGACCCTCGATTCCCGCCTAATTCCTCCGACTATAAAAGGGGCTTATTGCAAACGAAGGCCGTTTATAAGCGCGTAGGAAATGATTATATAAAACAGGATACTCTTGAAAATAAATACGGATTCAACGACAATAATCCACAACACCATTATTACAGGCAGCGGAATGTCAGGATCCGGCAATTAAAGTTCGATCAGAATGGCGGTACGCCTTTAGAAGAAAGCGCATTCTGGGGGCCTGGTCACTGGGGATACCCACACGATTTTGCACACGCTTTCTATGATCACATTACCTCCTGGGTGCAACTATTATCTACGGAACAGCTTACCTAT
The DNA here is from genome assembly GCF_022867795.2 of Chitinophaga horti. Lineage (NCBI taxonomy): Bacteria > Pseudomonadati > Bacteroidota > Chitinophagia > Chitinophagales > Chitinophagaceae > Chitinophaga > Chitinophaga horti. The sequence continues at coordinate 1,659,262 of NZ_CP107006.1, forward strand.
GACGAGAATGGTGCTAATCCGCAATCCAATCTCATTAAGTACTACTACGATAATAAAAACCACATGCTGCCCACCCGCACCGAGCGCACAGCCAGTGACGGCAAAAAGAAGGTCACTTATATGAATTACGCGTCGGATTACGCAGCCGGCACACCGTTCATCGATGATATGATCGCAAATCATATTATCGCAGCACCAATCGAAGCGCTAAACTATGAGCTGGATGCATCCGATAATCCACACCTGCTCTCGGGAGCGATATCAATCTATAAACCCGGAGGTAAAGGTATACTTGACCGATTGAAAATACTCGAGAATAATAGTCCCTTACCATTCGGTCAGTTCAAGTTTGCGAACGTAAACCAGGGCATATTGCCATTCAATACTACGTCGCGCAACACCTTTCAGGCAGATAGCCGCTATAAAGACAGGCTGCTTTATCCAGTAGTGAATAGTTATGGTAACATCGCCGAGCAACATAAAGTGAATGATGTTAAAGAAGTTTATCTCTGGGGATACAAAGGCGTTTACCCGGTAGCAAAATTGATAGGGACTGATTTCAGTACGGCGCAGAGCTACATCTCACAAACTATACTGGATAACGCTCAGGGAGGCGATGACGCCGCGCTCAGAACAGAGTTGAATAAGCTGCGGGCCATTCCGGGCGCGCTGGTGACTACCTATACATACAAACCATTGGTGGGAATAACCAGCCAGACGGATGTAAACGGAAGAACGACGTTTTATGAATACGACGGACATAATCGCCTGCGGCTGATACGCGACCAGGACGGGAACATTCTCAAACTTATTAATTACGACTACAGCGAAAAGTAGCTGTGTAAATACTTGTTGACATGTCTTCAAAAAAGTTATATACAATACAGTGGGTCGTAGTGTTAATGTTGTGTACCTGCCCGGTACGGATGCAGGCACAGAATGCGCCAAACAGCACCACTCAGCCGGTCGCGACCCCAGTTACCGCTCCCGGCGTTTACCCATCGGGTACAAAAATCAGTTACATACGGACCTGGACGCCGTCGCGGCCAGTAGCTGATACAGCAAGCCTGCTGGGTTATGACCAGGCAACCGGTGTATTACAGCAAACGCAGTATTTTGATGGCTTAGGCAGGCCACTACAGACGGTGGCTAAGGGAGTTACTCCGGCTCAAAAGGATTTGGTAAGCCCCATTGTGTACGATGCGCTTGGCAGGGAGCAATATAAGTATTTGCCTTACCAGGCCGACAATGCTACCGGCGGGTTCAGAACAGACCCGTTCACCGAAGCTGTAAGTTTTGGTGGTGGGCAATATCCAGGTGAGTCGGTGTTTTATGGGCAGACAACCTACGAACCGTCACCGCTTAACCGGGTGCTCAGTACCATGGCTCCTGGTAATAGCTGGGCAGGGTCTGCACGTGGTGTGGAACAACAATATCTCACGAATACCGCCTCGGACAGTGTTAAGATATGGGACATAAGCAGTGGGGCCCAGGATTATCCTGTTGCAAGATCCACCAATTATGCGGCGGGCGCCCTGATGAAAAATGTGCTGACCGACGAAAACGGTCAGCGTGTAGACGAGTTTAAAGACAAAGATGGTCGGGTGATCCTGAAAAAAGTGCGTATCTCGGCAACCCCGGCTTCGGGCCATGAGGGATGGATGTGCACTTATTATGTTTACGATGCGTTCGGCCATTTGAGATACGTGATCCCGCCGATGGCTGTCCGAGCAGCCCAGGCCGCAACCTGGAGTATGGCAAACCTCACGCTGAGAACGGAACAATGTTTCCGTTATGTCTATGATACCCGTAACAGGTTAATCGAAAAGCAGGTACCGGGCGCAGCGCCAGTAATCATGTTGTATGATGTACGCGATCGCCTGGTGATGACGCAGGACGGGCTCCTTCGGGGAGAAAACAAGTGGTTGGTAACGTTTTATGATCCGCTCAACCGCCCCGTAATGACCGCCTTTTATACGACGAATGAAACCGGAACCCAGCTTCAGGAAGCGCTGAATATCTCTAGCGATACATCTTCGATAACACATACCGTACCGGCCTCCGCACACCTGCAGGTTAACTACCACGACGGGCGACCAGTATATAAAGCTACCGGGGAGATCACATTTGTAGTAGGGTTTGATAGCGACGTCGCTAGTGAGTTTGAGACTGAAATTGGACCGGGATCTGTCCTGTATAACGAACGGACTGTTGTCAGTAATCCATTGCCCAATTTGCAGCAAGGCAACCTGGAACCGCTCACTTATACCTACTACGACAACTATAATTACGATGGCGCAAAAAGTGCAGTTGCGCACTCGCTCGATGCGTTGGGAAGCCCTTACCTGGACGACCGGGGAACAACAACTGCGGTCAAAGGTCTAACAACCGGCACGCGGGCGAAGCTGCTCGATGGCAGTAACACCTGGTTAACCACTACGAACTATTACGATGACAAAGGACGGCTTCGCCAAACCTTATCAGACAACGCCACTGGCGGCGTGAACGTAGCGACCAACCTGTACGATTTTGCCGGCCGCGTACTCACCACCCGCCTGGAACTCCGCAATCCTAAATCGGCAGGCCACGCTGACATTATTCAACATATCCGCCGCCAGTATGATCATGCCGGTCGCCTGCTAAAAGTAACCAATGATGTAACCGGTCAGCAAGTAACGATCGCTGAAAATACCTATGACGCCCTGGGACAATTAAAGGAAAAAAACTTCTATCGTTCTGACAATTCAGTGCTGGAAAGCCTGGAATATGCCTATAATATCCGTGGCTGGATGAGTTCTGTAAATAAGTCGTATGTAGACGGTGGGGGTGGCCACTATTTCGGCCAGGAATTAAACTACGATTTCGGCTACAATACCCCTCAATATAATGGTAACATAGCCGGCATCAAGTGGCGCGGAGCAGCCGGGCCATCCCGTTCGTACGGTTACCATTACGATGCGGCAAATCGTTTGCTGCAGGCCGACTTTATGGAAAAGAATGGCAGCTGGGCAGATAATCCCTCCGTTAATTATGACGTAAAAATGGGTAATGGGCTTGCTGCTAATACGGCCTATGACCTTAATGGTAATATCCTGGCCATGCAGCAATGGGGCGGCGCCGCGGCTGTGGATAAACTACGCTATGATTACATCCCTGGTACAAACAAATTGCTGGGTGTAGTCGATACCGTTTTCAATCCTTCCTCTACTCTTGGCGACTTCAAAGAACCCTCGCAGGCTACCTCGGATTATAGCTATGACGTGGCTGGTAACCTGAAGACAGACAATAACAAAGGCATTCAGAACATTGTTTACAATTACCTGAACCTGCCTACACAGATAACTATATCCGGCAAGGGCACGATCAGTTACCTCTATGATGCGAGCGGCGTTAAACACCGTAAAACCGTAGTAGATCAAACCTCCAGCCCCCATAAAACAAAGGTGACCGACTACCTGAGTGGTGCCGTTTATGAAAATGATACCCTTCAGTTTCTTGCCCACGAGGAAGGCCGCTTAAGGCCGCAAGACGGAAGCTACATCTATGATTATTTTGTAAAAGACCACCTGGGTAATGTGCGTATGGTGCTTACGGAAGAACGTACCACGCAGCGTTACATGGCTAGTATGGAAACCCAGCGCTCCGCTGTTGAAAACAGCCTGTTCTCAAACATAGACGCTACCCGCGCCGCGAAGCCAGTCGGATATCCGCAGGATGGTACCTCGAACAGTCATGTCGCGAAGCTGAACGGCAAACATAAAGACAAGCGAATCGGCCCGTCCCTGGTATTGAAAGTGATGCCCGGTGACACCGTAGCCATTGGTGCCCGCGCGTTCTACAAATCCGTCGGCAACAGCGCTCCTAAAAACGCCGCCCCAGCCGCCGACATGGCTGCGGCCCTTGTACAGGCCTTTGGCGGCAAAGTAGCAACGGATAATCATGCCAGTGCCGGCAGCGAAACCAACCAGACCCCGTTCGGAGGAAATCTCACCAATAGTCAATACCAGCGCCTGAAAGACCGGGATAACGGTAATCAGCCAAGCCTGCTGCGCCCTAAAGCTTACGTTAATTTTGTACTGTTCGACGATCAGTTTAAATTAGTAGAAGATAACAGCGGCGTCAGGCAGGTGCAGGAATCGCCCGACGTGCTGCAAACCCTGGCGACAGACAAGATGGTCGTGAAAGAGAGCGGTTTCCTGTACGTGTACGCAAGTAACGAAACCGAGGGTGATGTGTTCTTTGATAACCTGACTGTTGATGTTGTACCGGGTGCGGTGTTGGAGGAGACGCATTATTATCCGTTTGGTGGGACGATGGCGGGGATAAGCTCTCGTGCTCTCGGGAACTTGGAAAACAGGATTTTGTATAACGGGAAAGAGCAGCAGCGGAAAGAGTTTGCGGATGGTGTAGGGTTAGAGTGGTATGATTATGGGGCGCGGATGTATGACGGGCAGATTGGAAGGTGGCATGTAGTAGACCCTCTAGCGGAAAAAGCGAGGAGAAATTCTCCATACAGCTACTGTTTGGACAATCCTATTAGATTTATTGACCCGGACGGCATGATGGCGACTGATGTCCTAGGTGGGCCTGAAGATTTCATGCAGTCTATTGTCTCACGGGCAATTAATTACGCAGTTAATAAGGTAAAAGATAGGGTAAATAACGTTATTAATGAAGCGCCTCGAGTGGCATTTGAAATTGTAAAAGAGGAATTTAAAGAAAGGGTAACTATAGAAGCAAGTGCCGAAGCGAAGGTCACAATGGGACTTCAATTAGAAAGCAAGCTTGGAGAAAACTATGTGGGCGGGAAGTTAAATGCTGGTGCGTTGCAGTTGTATGGGGTAACGTTTTCAAGCAAGATTGCAAATGGATCTATAGAAAACAAGGCTGAGGAGACATACGTTGGTAAAAACGGAGAATATGTATTTACGCAAGGCTTGTCAGCCGCAGTCCCAGTTCCGTTCACCCCTGCGGGAGTTGGGTATACGTATAACACTGAAACAGTATTGACTGCAGGACCGAATGGCAATGGGAAAGTGAATCAGGAAACCACTTCTCAGGGTGGGGGGTCTATCCTCGGATTTGGTATTAATATCGGAACTAAGATGGATTCGGATGGAAACAAATATAGGGTTCTGAGCATGGGGGTCTCAGGTGGAATTGGCGTGCTTTTGGGGCTGGAGGGTGAGGCTAAGCTTGAGACTAGAATAAAAACGAATTAACATATGAAGTTTATATATCGCTTTTTCCTGTTCATGTTAATACTGGTTTGCTTGGGGTGTAATGTCAAAAGGAAGCTCGAAAGCAATTTTCGACAAGATTTGCTAATAAGTGAAATCTGGCAAAAAGGAAATACTCTAGAGTTCATATCCTATTTTCCCGATGGAAATGTTGAGTCGCGTGGTGAGGTTGGAAGAGATAGAAAAAAAAGGGGGGCATGGAGATATTATTATGAAGATGGGCGGGTAAAGGCGGAGGGGCAATATCAGGATAATTATCGCATGGGGATTTGGCATTACCATCACAACAATAGATCCTATACCGTTGATTGGACAGTATTTTTGGAACGGCCCTTTAAAATGAATATTCCCCGAGATTGGAAACTAGTGAAAGATAGCGTCGAAAATATGCCATTGCTATTAGTCTCAGCAAATGGTACTAATCTTAATGTCTATAAACATAGAAATGTGTCTGAGAATTTAGATAGCTTCGCGCTTAGAATGCTTAGTGAAACACACGATGCGGGTTTAGTACGGATTAACTCAAAAGAAGCGTTCGATATAAGGGGGCAAAAGGGAGTTAGGGTAGCATATGACATCTATGCGAATAGCGTTGCCTTTGTTGCCATTCAGTATTACTTCAGTTTTTCAAAAGATATTTATGTGTTGTCTATGTTTTCACGCAAGGAAACATACCCTGACGTAGAACTTATGATGAATGAAATGGCCTATAGCTTTTTCTTGTTCTAAACGTCTACCAAACCTCTTTTTAAAATACATATATGAAAGTATTTGATCGGCTATTCAGCTTAGCTGATTGGGCCAACTCGCTAAACTGGACCGCAGTGTTAATCATGTTGATGGGTGGATTAGCATTTTTAACGGCCTTGATAAGACTCCGAAAACAGCGCCGTTTGAAGCGTAATTGTGTTGAAACGACGGGAATGGTTGTTAGATTTAGCAGTAGATTAATAAATGGTCGCTTTTCAATGCATCCAGTGATCACATTCAAAGATCATCAGAATAAGGAGTTTACCTTGGTGAGCGAAATTTCAACAGGTGCCTCGCGCCTAAAAAGAGGCGAAAGTGTTGTTGTCGTTTATGACAGAAGCGACCCAAAAGTTTTTGTATTGAAGGAAGATACGCTTCTCGATTGGGTGCCGGTTGTGATAATAATAATATCGTTCGCTATAATGCTATTTGGTGGCTTATGGCTGCGCTTGGGATAGACCCTAACCTATCTTTAACCAGTTCCGCTTATTCGTTAAAAATAATCACAAATCTGAAAACGACGGCTAAGTCGCGCGTCTTCTGTTTTTGTTCTTATGCATTTTATCTTACTTGCTAAAAAAGTTTAGTATTTTGTATCGTCGGATTGATTGTTACTAATAATTGTTGGCCCGACGGTAATTATCCATATAGACCTTAATCCAAGCCCGTTACCAATGAAACAATTCGCTTCACAATGGCTGTTGCATGGAATCATGTGCTGCGCCGTCACCACACCCGGATCAGTTAGTTGACGTGTTGACCTATCAGTTATACAGCATCTGTATATCCAATAAATTTATTACCCCGAAAAGTTCCTGAAAGAGGTGGAGGGTAAGTCCAGGCGCTTCGAAGAGAAGTTGATGAGGCGTACCGATAAGGCACTTAGTCGTTTTCAGCATCAGGAAATGAAAATGCAGGAAGTCGAAAGGCGTTAAGGGCAAGCTGAACGGGTCTTTACAAAGTGTGCAGGCGCTGCAGGCTAAACTACAATTTGCAGAGCAGGTGAAATCGTATATCCGTGAACGCCGGCAGCAACTGAGAAATCAGTTGTCGCAGTATTCTGCCTTTTCCAAGGATCTGCAAAAGCTTAATAAGGAAGCATACTATTATGCGCAACAGGTAAAGGAATACAAAGAGGTTTTTAAAGATCGAAAAAAGGCGGAGGCAAAAGCAATAGCGCTGTTACAAAAAACAAAAGCTTTTAACAGCTTCATGGAAAAAAACGCTCAACTGGCCAACCTGTTTAATTTCAACCCAGGAGGGGTAACAAACAGCGAAGACCTCGCCCGTAGTCTCGAAGGTCTGCAAACCCGCAGCCAGGTAGAATCATTGATCCAACAGCGAATGGGCGGTGGTCCTAACGCCAATGTGGCCGTTGGTCAGCAAATGGATGCTGCACGGGCGCAATTTGATGAGTTGAAGAAAAACTTTCCCGATGTGGATAATGTTGCGGAGATGCCTGAGTTCAAGCCGAATGAGATGAAAACGAAAAGCTTTCTGCAACGGTTGGAGTTTGGCGGGAATGTGCAATTTCAGCGGTCCAGCCAGTATTTTCCTACTACGGGCGACATCGCGGGACAGGTGGCCTATAAGTTCCATAAAAACGGCAGTGCGGGGATGGGCGTGGCCTATAAGCTAGGGATGGGATCCGGTTGGGGGCATATTGCTTTCAGTCACCAGGGCGTGGGCGTCAGATCATTTGTGGATTGGAAGATCAAAGGCACTTTTTTCCTTAATGGGGGATATGAACATAACTGGGGAGATGAATAAAAAGTTGCTGCAGAAGGTGGAAGAGCTGACTTTGTATTTAATTGAGCAGAATAAAAAAATAGAGGAGTTGACTGCGGAGGTTAGACAGCTTAGGAAATAGAGAAGCTTTAAATTTGAGATGAAATTTGTTAGACATATACTCGATTTTCCAGGAGTCCAGAGTCGCGGCGTTCCCTTACCCTAAACTAATGATTGACTATTGCACAGGGGTATGGCTGCGCAGAAGCTAGTGGTATGGAGCCATGTGTATGTTGATCCAATCGTTTTTGATAGCGTTCAGAACGCGTTGCCTTCTGTTGCCGGACGTTTTGGCACGACGTACCGACTGTTTTAGGATTTGGCAGTGACAGCCCATTTCAGCACATAACACCACCACCCAACCACCACCCAACCATCACCCAACCATCCAACCCCGCATCGGACAAAAAAAGGTTAAAACCTGCGCAATCCCTCTGCCAACAAAGGTTTTCACGCAAAAATGTCAATTTGAGCCTACCTCAAAGTCTACTTGACCCTATCTAAACTGGCCGATATACTTCCGACCTTTGTGCTAAAAAAACATGATACAAAACTCTTTCAATGCCATATCCACAGGCGCTACCGGCATGTTTGGCAAACAGGTAGTACTCTACGTCCGGCACGGCCGCCTCATCATCGCAAAAGCACCCCGTAAGCGACCCGGCCCGGGCACGCCGGGGCAGGAGCGTACGCGGGCCGATTTCTCACAGGCAACGGGTTGGTCCGCCAGGGTGCGCAGCAATGAGGCTTTACAGCAACTATACCACGCCGCCACGGGAAACGGGAAAAACGTGCATAACCTGGCTATCGCCGACTACCTCAAGGCTCCGGAAGTGCACGAAGTGTATATCCAAGGGGGAACGATTTTCATCAGGGCGACGGATAACTTCCAGGTAAAGGATGTCTATGTCACGGTGGAGCTGCCCGACGGTACGGTGCTGGAAAAAGGCCTGGCCGCCTGTTCCGGCGACGACGCCTGGAACTATCGCCCCCAACACATCCCCCCGGGTGCCAGGGTAATCGTAACCGCCAGCGATCTGCCAGGCAATGAATGCCAGTACATCCTCACGCTGCCGGAAAGCAATATGCCAATCGTGTACGTCGCATATAGGCGTGTTGCGCAGCGGGTGCCGCAGCGCAAGTCGTCGTTCGCAAATACAGGCTGACGGCACTCGCCCAAGGGGGCAACTACAAGGCAACATCACCAGCAACCCAGGTTAACAAAACATCACAACTAAACAGGCTAAAACCCCGCCCTACCGTCGAAACGACGCTTAGCGGGCTGCCCAAAACAAGTATTCCCGGCAAAAGGCCTGGAAATGCTTAAGTTCTTTGACATATTGGAAAAAAATGCACACCCGCCATCATCATAAATGGTAAGGGGGCTCCATCAATGAAGTGCCCCCTTACTTTCCTGTCGATGTATGTAAACTATAAACGGATGCGATAAATCGTATAAGGCCGCCCCTGGCGTTTATCAACGCCGTCATTATAGTCGGGCTGCTCGTGGATGCGGGAACAGGTAACGTACAGGTACCCGCCTTCAGATATCGTAAAGCTGTCGGGCCAGCTCAGGCGGCGGTCTTTGATGAAGGTTTGCATACGCAGCTGCGGGGTGATACGCACGATGCGGTAGTGCTGCATGTCCGACAGGTAAAGGTTGCCTTTCTTGTCGAATATCATGCCGTCGCTGGCGGCGAAGTGGCCGAGGTCTTCGACATGGCGTCCAAGTTCGGTTTCACTGAGGCTGCCGTCGCGCAGGTATTCGGTTTTGATGCGGTATAACTTATCGTCTGTAAGTGGCTTGTAGTAAAGCCAGTCGCGATGCGGTGTAAGGGCAATGCCGTCGGAGTGCATCTTTACGGGTTTGCCGAAACGGCTGAGTACTTTGCCGTCTATCTTAAACGTATAGGCGGGGTCAGACATGACGGAGTAGTGGTTCTGCAGGACCTGTCGTGCCTGTCCGGTGGCGAGGTTCAGCACAATAATGCCGCCTTCTTTTGAATTGGTGAGATAGGCCATGTCGCGCTCAGTGTCTACCTGTACATCGTTCAGGTAACTGTTGGGACTGGCCACGCTATCGAAGGAATAGGTACGCAAAATGGTGTTGGTGGCTGCATCTATCTTTACGAGTTTGTGACTGCCTTCATATACGCCCTGCATGCGGGGAGAGGCGGGATCTACGGCCCACATGTAGCCTTCGTCATCGCGGTACAGGGCTTGTGCGCATACCCATTTGTTTTCGCCGTCCTGGCCAGGCTCCCAGCTGTTCCAGGCTTCATTGGGATAAGGGGAGGAGCTGCGGATGCCGTTTACCTGCACCACGTCGTATTGGTGTATGTCCGACCAGCGGGGATAGTTGGTAAAGATTTTTCCTGCTGCCACGGTCACGCCGGTAAGTTGGTAAACGGAATCTTCATAAACAAGTTCCAGCTGGTTCACGTCAACGTCATCATCATGACATGACACAGCCGTAGCGGCGAGCGCTAATGCGAGTAGAAGTCTGTTTTTCATAAAGTGTTCTTTAGAAGGGAAGATGCATCAAAAGCCAAGCCAGTGGCTTCTATGCATGAGTCGCCGTTTTTCATAGAACGCTGGCAGACGATCGGTTACAAGTCGGCAGTAACAATACATCCTGCATGAGCAATTGTGGAAAAGATTGCGGATTGTGTAACCAAAAAACAGGACCGGCCCCGGATTGCTAATGCGCACCATGGCCGGCCCCCTGCATTACTCATGTTCTGGCGGAAGGAGTAAGAGTTGTTTGTTTATCGCTGAGTAGTCAACGCTTCTTTAATTACTGCCAGCAGCTGTTGCTCCGGCAGTTGTAGTTTCGATGCACGGATGATACGCCCATCTTTCCCGATCAGTAGTTGATGCGGATAACCTTTTACTTTATACCATTTCACCAGGTCGTGATCCGGCCCCTGACCAGCGGTATACAGGTTGATCACATTGGCTTTGCCGGCAGATGTGTACTCATCTTTACGCACGCTGTTAATCCAGGTATTTCTGTTTTTGTCTACGCTGATGGTGACAAATACTACATCCGGATTATTGAGCAATGCGGCTTCCACTTTCGATAGCGATGATTTATAAAACCCGCTGCACGCACCACATCCGGTATACCAGAAGTCTACAAACACGGTTTTGCCTTTCAGGTCGGCGAGTGTAACGATCTTGCCGGCAGTATCCGGCAGGGAAAAGTTAAAGGCGGGCATACCGGCTGTGGAAATGCGTGCGGTTTCCTTCAACAGGTTCACGCAAAAAGGGTCTTTGGTAAAAGAGAGGGCGTCGTCAAGCTGTGCTTTCAGGTCGCTGATGTTGCGGCCACTTTCCAAAAAGTAAGCGGTGATCGCTTTGTCGCGCAGGATGCCCTTGTTATGCTGCTGAATATACTTGTAAGGCGCAATGTTGTCGCCGTTCAAAAGGCTCAGGAAGCGCCCCTCCATGGCCAGCAAATCGATGTAGTGGGTGGAGTTGGCAAGGGTGACTGCCGGAAGGTCGCGGAGGTTTGCTGGTTTGTACAGCCGTTTCGCCGCCGCCAATGCCGCGGGGTATTGTTCCGGTAAACCGCGCCGCACCTGCAGCACGCTCAGGTGCAAGTGCTCATAGCGGCTAACGTAGTTCGCCGCGGTAATGTCTGCATACTGTAACTGGTACATGGCTTTACTCAAACGGGACCTGAATAAAGCGAGTATCTGCAGCTGCGTGCGTAATTTGTAGTCGAAGATGGGCATGCTGGAATCCATGTAGGCTACGGTCTGCGGTAGCTCTACACGCCGGCCCAGTTTACTCATGCTGTCCTGGAAACGGTTTTCTTCTGCCTGTAATGCGCGGGTCAGTTCCATCCGGGCCGCCCCGCGACCGGTGATCTTTATCGCTGCTACGCCATAGCCGGCCAGCCAAGGCTCCGCTATCTCGGGTATTTTACGGTACCTGCCGGTGACGCCCGTCAATTGCAGGTTCAGGCTATCGCCCGGCTCCAATAGTGTTTGTTCCATCATGTAGAGGAACTCGCGGCTTACCTTATTGAATTTGCCAAGGGTGATGTATACTGGCTTTTTGATATCCGGCACTTCAAACCGGAACTGGCCGTTATGTATGTCTGCATTGAAGTTGCGCGTAGGCAAATCAGCAATCGTTCGGGGAGTCAGTGTTTCATCCCACACACGGAGGGAAATGTAATCCCAGGCAGTATCGGCAGTAATGGTGCCTGTCAGCACCGCCCGTTGTTGGGCTTTTAGCGGAAGTATGCCAAGCGCAGCACACAACAGCAGTATATAATGTTTCATGAATAAGTTCTTTAAATGATTAACGCTGGTTCTGCGGAATACCGGTGATGTTGATCTCGTCCGGCGGAATTGGCATCACATATCTCGGATCGTTCGGGACCAGTTCGTAGGTCTGGCCATTTGAGATCCGCTTCAGGTGGATGTTGTAGCCTTCTTTGTTCAGGCGTTTCAGATCGGTAAAGCGGGTGCTACGGAAGGGCAGTTCTTTCCGCCTTTCTGCGAGTACGAACGCCAACGCCTCTTCCTTCGTGGTGGCGGATAAGGCCACGTAGCTTGAGGGCGCGAAACGTTTTGCCCGTAAGGTGTTCAGGTCGCTGATCGCTTCATTGATCTTGCCTGCTCGTGCATAACATTCTGCGCGGTTCAGGTAAACTTCATCTGTCGCTAATCCGGAGAAGGGGTTCACGCTCTGGTTGTAACTGCCGCCCAAACTCCATCCACCAGCGGAACTGGCGCGGAAGAATAATGACGGTCGCAGGTCGCCTGTAGTATACGATTTATACAGGTTGGAGTCGATGATCGTACCCGGAGCAGCTATGCCTAATAACACGTAGTTGGTCGTCAATCTGCACTGGAACAGGGTTTCATCGTTCAGTCTTGTAAAAGGAAATAAGGCAGACGCCACGGCGTTGTAGTCGATCAGTTTGTTGTACAGTTGCAGGCTGCTGTCTGCATACAATCCAGCCCTTTCGTAATCTCGCATGTACAGGTACACACGGCTCAACAAAGCCATCGCTGCAGGTCGCGACGGACGGTTACGTAATGTTGCCGGAAAGTCTGCGCTCAACAGGTTTACCGCTTCATGCAGGTCGGTCAGTATCCTGTCGAAAGTCTGCTGCAGGTTACCCCTGGATATGTTTTCATTTACATCAGAGGCCAGTTTTAGCGGTATACCCAAATCACTTTTTGCAGTCGTTGCATCGTAAGCAGCAGCAAACACCGTTGCCAGTTGGTAGAAGGCATGGGCACGGTAAAAGAGGGCGCTGCCTTTCACGTGTTCCCAATCCGCACTCACAGGCAGCTTCTGGATACCTTCGAGTACTACATTCGCGGTAAACACTTGTTTGTACGGCGTATTCCAGTCTTCCACGTTGCCTGTCCCTTCATAGATGTCGGTCTTCCATAACACCGTATTCAGGTCTTTAAGTGGCATCGTTTGCTGAAAGCCGTCTTTCACGTAAAAGTTATCGGCGGTGATTTCACCCATGGCTGGCGACTGGTTCATGATGTCGTTGTCCAGCAAGGCCTGGAAGTCGGTAAGGGTACTGGGTACAACCAGGTTGGTGCGCGGTTTCTTGTTCAGGAAATCACCTTTGGTGCAGGCGCCCAGGCATAGCGCGGCCGCCAGTATCGGATAAAGAAGTTGCTTCATTACAAATCAATTTTTAAACCGGCAGCCACGCTGGCAGGCGGCGGCATGGTCAACACATAATCAGGATCAAAGCCTTTGTCGTTCGCTTTCCAGATCAGGCCCAGGTTGCTGGCGTATACGTACAAGCGCACCGCACGCACCCTGCCTTTCAACGTTGCTATCTCCGGCAGGTCGTAACTGGCTTGTATATCCTGTAAACGGATATGCGCACCTTTCTCGATTACCGCGCTGGAAGTAGCATACATACTTTCCCGCACCGTACCCAATGGGAACTGGAACGACGGAACGTCTGTATGTGCCTCGTCGCCAGGCTTCTGCCAGCGTTGCGCGTATTCATCTGTGCTAAAGCCGAAACCGGAGTTCACAACGTTGGAGTAATCGATGCCCGGCCTCCGGAAGTAATGCCCGAACTTATACATCACATTGCAGGACATGCTCACCTGTCTCCAGGAAAAAGTATTACGCAAACTGCCGAACACAGTCGGTTGCAGCGGACCGTTATACACCAGGTTTGAGAAGTCGGTGTTCGTGATCAGCGCGATGTAGTCTTTACTCACCTCACCGTTCAGGTAGGCGCGTGGATCACCGTTCGCCGGATCGAGGCCTGCCCATTTGTAGCTGTATAAGCTGTATAGGGGCCTGCCTTCTATCGGGTTAAACATCTCTGTATTTACGTAGTAGCCTATCTGCAGTTGTTTTACTTTGTACTTCACCAGTTCGTCTTTGTAATAACTGAACAACAGGTTAGTGTTCCATTTGAAGACGCCATCTGTATTTTTTGTGTTGATTTCGATGTCTGTTCCCTTCCCCTTAATGTTCGCGGTATTGCCTTTGAACTGGCTGTTACCGGTGCTGGGCGCTAAGGGACTGTAGCCTAACAGGTCGGTACCCTTCTTTGTGTAAAACTCCAGGCTGCCTGCCACTCTGCCTTTGAGGGCGGAGAAGTCGGCCGCGAAGTTCATCATGTGTATCTTTTCCCAACGCAGGTCGGGGTTAGGTGGATTGGTAATGGCGCCGGTCAAACTGCCGTACAGGTTGTTGTTGCCCATCATGCTGGTGATGTAGGCATATACGGTTTTGTCGATGTTGCCATTGTAACCTTTAGTCGCACGCAGCTTGAGGTACGGGAGCCAGCTTACTTTGTAAAAGGTTTCCCGGCTAATGTCCCAGGCAAGACCAGCAGACCATAACGGCACGCCTCGCTGGTTGCTGTTCACGCCAAACAGGTTCGACGCATCTTTACGGGCACTGCCCGATACGGTGTACTTGCCCTTATAAGTGTAGGCCGCGTTGCCGTAATAGGCTATAAACCTGTCGAAGTTGCCGTAGTTGAAGTTGTTGTTGGGGATCGCGCGCTGGTCCATAGGGGCATAGTACATCGGAAAGGTGCCTGTATAATTCACATTCGCGTTGCCCAGGTTTTCTTTATTGTAGCCATACTGGCGGGTCGTCGCGATGGTGCCACTCGCATCTTTCAGCTCTGCACCAGCAAGTGCGCTTACTTCGTGATCGTTCCCCCAGCTGTTGTTGTAGGTGAGCTGACCGCGAACGTGGTGCCCGGCGTAGTCCGTACTGCGTGTATCCATAATGCCACCCAGCGGAATGGCCCTTGTAAGCGCGCCGGTGTTATAATTCAGCTGACTAAAGCGGTTGATCAGGTCGCGGGTGAAAAAGGTTTGTTGGCTGTAAAAGGTCTTTTGATCAGATGTGTTGGCATTATACTGATAATACACCGCGGCATCCAGGCCCTTCATCACACGGTATTTAAAGGAAGTATTGATCCGATAGTCGAGGGTGTTGGTCACATTGTCCGCAAGGTCGATTTCATCCAACGGGCGGTAGCGCCAGTCGAGCAGTTTACCCTGACCCGTAGTATCGAGATACCCATTGCGGTAGGTTTCCCGCGCGCCGGTGCTGATCGCCGCATTGCCTGCCCCATCCTTAAAAGCAAAGTAGGGGGAATAGTTGCCAAAACCGCCGGTATTGTTACGCGTACTACTTCTCGTAAACGCAATGCCTGCCTTCACTTCCAGCTTCTGCCGCAGCAGTCGCCAGGTATTGTTATTATTGAGGGTAATGCGCGAATACTGGTCGTTTACCAGCTGTTGCAGGTTCTTGTCATAGCCGGCCATGAAGGCGTATTGGTTATTTACGCCGCCGCCCGTAAGGTTTACCGCGTATTGCTGGTTGATGCTTTTGCGATACAGGTATTGATCCTGCCCGCGGCGGTAATCCTGCGTTTTTAACCGGTTGATCGACGTATTTAGTTCATCCTGTGTGATCTTTCCCTGTGCCGCGTCATGCATCAGTTCTGCTACTTCGGGCAGGCCCGTGCGGTTGGTGCCAAGGCGGGCATTATAAAAACCTTTGCCGTACAGGAACTGCTCCAGGT
The DNA here is from genome assembly GCF_022867795.2 of Chitinophaga horti. NCBI lineage: Bacteria > Pseudomonadati > Bacteroidota > Chitinophagia > Chitinophagales > Chitinophagaceae > Chitinophaga > Chitinophaga horti. Next base: position 1,675,099 of record NZ_CP107006.1, read on the forward strand.
CTACATAATCGCTGATGCTCATACGACGGTTATAGAACAAGTCGGGTTTGTCGCCTACGGTCACGTTGCTATTTACCGACAGGCGCGGCTCCTGGTTATAACGGCCACGCGTAGTGGTAATAACGATCACCCCGTTGCCGGAGAAAGCGCCCCATATGGAGGCTGCCGCCGCGTCTTTCAACACAGTGATGCTTTCTACGTCATTCGGGTTGATGTTACTGATGTCGCCATCGTACGGAAAGTTGTCGATCACGATCAGTGGGTTCGGGTTGGCAAAAAGCGTACTTCTGCCACGGATGGAAAGGCCGGACGGGTTACTGCCCGTCGTATTGTTCTTATTAAAAATCAGGCCGCTCGTTATACCGTTCAGCCTATCGAGAATGTTGGTAGATACACTGCGGTTCAGCAGTTCCTTGTCAAGGAGTACGAAGGAGCCTGTAGTGCGCTCGGGTGATAACACCTGGTAACCATTGCTTAATACGGCCACGCCATCCAGCGCCACCGCAGCCCGTTTCAGCTGTATAGCCGGTATTGCTGCGGCACCCAGTCCGTTCACGGTTACCTGCCTGCGAACGGTTTCATATCCAAGGAAGGTGATTTCCAGCAGGTAATCACCTTCGGGAATATCTTTTAACAGGAAGATGCCTTTTTCGTTCGTAGTGGCGCGTGCCTTACCAGGTGTAAGCGTTACAGATGCGCCCGCGACGGGAGCGGCACGTTCGTCGGTAACGGTGCCCGTAATCGCCTGTGGTGACCGGGCAGCTTGCGCTACCAGGCTATGGGTAATCGGTTTGTCACTGATAAATATCGTTTGATTCTTGATCGAAAAGGTAAAGGGCTTGTTCTCCAGTAACTGCTGCATAAAGTCGGCCAGCGGCATGTGCTGCGCGTCAATACTACCGGTGCTGTTGCGCAGGCGGTGGTTGTCGTAGAAGAATACAAACCCGGTTTGTTTCTCCACGGCATCAAAAATCTTCTCCAGCTTCACTTCCCGCCCCCGGAAGGTGACAGACTGTGAAACGCTTTTGGCGCTGAGGTGCAGCGCGGTCATGAGCATCAGGAAGGTAGTCAATCGCATTACTCTCCATATTTTCACCCGTGTACGATGTTCGTTTTTCGTGTACCCGGGCGGGTAAGTACCTGTCGGCCATCCGGCCATAGTGGCTGGACGGCAAAGGGCCGCGCAAAGGCGTGGCTTTGCAAGGTAAATTTGCATAGCTTTGCAGTGGTTTGGTTGATTAATAATAGTTGTACGCTATATGACTGTTGGCATCCGGACTACGGCCGTTCTGATGCCAGTCAGAACGGCTTTCGTTTTACGGTTGGTTTCCGTTTACTGTTTTTATGGTGTAACGATCAGTTTTCTTCCCTCGATCGCAAAGTGAACGCCCATTTCGGAAAGTCCTTCCAATACCTGCTGTAACGTCAGGCTGCGTTGCAGTTTGCCGCTGAACTCGCGCTCGGGCATAGTGCCACGGTATTCCACGGTAATGTCGTACCAGCGTTCGAGTTGACGCAGTACTCCCTTTACATCTGCATCCTCGAAATTGAACAGCCCGTTCTTCCAGGCGATGGCCTGTGCGGTATTTACTTGTTTAACGGTCAGCTGTTGTTGTTGCAGCACCTGTTCGCCGGGCTGCAGTTGTACGTTTTGTCCTGCGCCAGTTACGCGTACGGCGCCTTGCAACAGGGTAGTGGTAATAGCTGGCTCGTCGGTATAGGCGTTTACGTTAAAGCTGGTGCCTAACACCTGTATATCCTGTTTGCCCGCAACGGCCACGGTAAAGGGCCGTTGGGCATCTGCTGCGATCTCGAAATAGGCCTCGCCGGTAACGGTCACTTTGCGGGTATTGCCAAAAGCGATCGGGTAGGTGAGGGAGGAGGCGGCGTTCAGCCATACGCGGCTGCCATCGGGCAGGGTGATGGAGAATTGTCCGCCCCGGGGGGTAGCCAACGTATTGTACACGTTTTCGCCTGCACCGGCTTTGGCGGTGTATTGTAACAGGCCGCCTTGCTGCTGAATGGCGGTATTGCCTTCGGAGAGTTGCTGTACGCCGTTGCTGTCCAGCGTAACGGTACGGCCGTCACCCAGGGTGAGGGTGGCCTGGTGGTAGCCGGGTTGTATAGTGGCTACAACGGGTGGGATAGATGTGGACGTGCGCAGTAACAGGCTGCCTGCCACGGTAGCGATCAACAGCACCGCTGCAGCCGCAGCCCACCAGGTGTAGCGCTTCCGCGGCGGAGCAATACGTCTGTAGAGTGCCTCCCGGTCGATGATGTCCGCCTCGGTGGAGGATTGCTCCCACACCACTTCCATGGCGGTATCCAGCTGTTCGCTGTTTGCCAGTTGCATCAGTTCCTGCAACTCGGCGCGGGTACAGCGGTCGTTGGCGTATTGCACTAAAAGGTAAGTAATACGGTCTTGTTCGGGCATAAGTTAGACTTCCTGTATATGTAGACGGCGCTGGAAACGGATCGTACTGCCCGGGACGAAAATATTTTTTAAGGCAGGTAGTGGATCAGGAACAGTACAAGGTACAGCTCCGGGTTATCGCTTTTCTGAATATGGCCGCGAATGTGTTTTAATGATTCCGATAAGTGATTCTTAACGGTGCTTTTAGAGAGTTGCATTCTTTCCGCTATCTCGTCATGGCTTAATCCCTCTTCTTTACTCAGCCTGAAAATGGTTTGTTTCTGTATGGATAGCGCCTCCAAAGCTTCCTGCACCAGCTGCCGCAGTTCGTTTACGGATAACCGTTCTTCTGCGCTGTACGCTGCTGCAGGCTCCTGTTCGGGCAGATCGGCGTTAAAGTGCCCCGAAGCGGCCAGGGAGCGCAATAGGTCGGTACAACGGTTACGGGCCATCGTAAATATCCAGGCCTCGGGCTGTTCCACATCCGCCAGCTGCGCACGCGACTGCCACAGGCGTAAAAACACGTCCTGTATTACTTCTTCGGTGATGTGGGTTGACTTAGAAAGCTTGAACACGAAGGCCGAGAGCCGGGAGAAATATAGGTCGTACACCTGCCGGAAGGCTTTTTCCTCGCCGCGGCTGATGCGGCGGAACAATGTTCGTTCCAGTGGGTGTATCATATCTGCTTCGCTTAAAACGGTATAGAGCCCAAGATAATAAAAGTCGCGGGTTAACGTCCCATTTGCTTACGGTATTCTCCGGGCGTAAGTCCCATCTTCTTACGAAACATCTTGGAAAAGTAAAAGGCTGACTCAAAGCCGGCATCCACGGCAATGGCCTTAACAGGCAAGTCGCTGCCGGAGAGTAGCTGCCTGGCTTTTTCCATGCGTAACTCCAGCAAATATTGATGCGGAGGCATACCAGTATGCAGTTTAAACGCTTTGCGGAAGCTGGAATAACTGACTTGCAATTCGGCGCTCAGCGCTTCAAAGGAAATATCCTCTGTTAAATGGGCACGCAGATAAAGCCGCGCCTTGGCCACCAGGCCTTCGTCTGCGGGCGATAGCCCTTGCCGCGACAGGGAATGGATCAACCCGAAAAGATGTAGCACTGCACCCGAGATCAATGGCTGGTAACCAGGCTTTTCGTCCCGGCTTTGGTCGATAATTTCCTGGAAGAGGCGCGTCACTTCTTCGTTGTAGCCGATATGCAGCAATGGCTGCGCCGGTGAAAAGAAGCCGCGGCGCAACAGGTTGTCTAACACCGGGCCTTTGCAGCCCGTCCACCATTCGTCCCAGCCGGTATCGGAATCGGGTTTGTAACGGTGCCATTCATAGGGGAATAACAGGAACACGCTCCCCTCATTTACCTCCGTGAGCGGACAACTGGCCGATTCAAAGGTGCCTTTGCCGTGGGACAAGTAGATGAGCTGGAATTCGTGCAACACGCGCCCCGACTCCCAGCTAAAGGAATACGGCGGCGGATGGCCGCCCGAAGGATAGGCCTTCTCTTTCTCCACGCGGTTGCAACCGGCGTTCAGCACGTACAGTCCCCATTTTTTGTCCTCCGCACTTACGGGCAGGTATTTATAGTAGTTGTTCATGTATCAAAAAGTGAATCTAATATATCACTTTGGCCATTGCTATAAAAGTGTGAAGGGCGGATATTTGGACCAGTCGTAAATATTCCCGTTATGCAACACACTATGAAGATAGGCCTGTTCGGCATTGGCCTCGATACTTACTGGCCGCAGTTTCCCGGACTGGAAGCCCGCCTGGAGCACAATTTAGCCACGGTAGCCGGTAAATTACAGGCCATTCATCCGCAGGTAATCAATGCCGGCCTGGTCGATAATATTGATAAAGCCTTTGCGGCCGGCCGGCTGTTCCGCTCCGAAGACGTAGATATTATCTTCCTGCATGTTACCACCTACGCACTCTCCGCCACCGTATTGCCTGTCGTACAGCGCGCTAAAGTCCCGGTGATCGTACTTAATCTGAGTCCGGCTACCGCTATCGACTATACGGCGTTTAATGCGATGACTGACCGCACCTCCATGACCGGCGAGTGGCTGGCCCATTGTGCACCATGCCCGGTGCCCGAGATCGCGAATGTATTTCGGCGGACGGGCATCCGGTTTCACCAGGTAACCGGCATGCTGCACGATGACCCGGAGTGCTGGCAGGAGATTACCGCCTGGGTGGAGGCGGCGCGGGTAGCCCACACGATGGCCTACAACCGGATGGGCTGCATGGGTCACTATTACAGTGGCATGCTCGACATCTACACCGATCTTACCCGCCAATACGCCGCATTCGGCGGACATATCGAACTATTGGAGGTGGAAGAACTGGCATCGCTGCGTGCTGCCGTCAGTTCTTCTGAAGCAAAAGCCCGCATCATGCATTTCGGGGAGATGTTCGATGTGCAGCCAGACTGCCCACCCGCCGAGCTGGAAAAGGCAGCGATTACCTCCGTGGCGCTCGACCAGCTCGTTGCCCGGCATCAGCTTGGTTCTATGGCCTATTACTACAAAGGCACGGGCAACGCGGACAATGAGGCGGCTATTGCGTCGATCATCCTGGGTAACTCGCTGCTCACCGCCAGGAGCATTCCCGTAGCCGGTGAGTACGAGATCAAAAATGCCCAGGCCATGAAGATAATGGACAGCTTTGGCGCCGGTGGGTCGTTTACGGAGTATTACGCCATGGATTTTAAAGAAGATGTTGTACTGATGGGTCACGACGGCCCGGGTCATATCGCGATCGCCGAAGGCAAAACGAGGGTGCGGCCGTTGCAGGTGTATCACGGTAAGGTGGGCAGCGGTCTCTCAGTAGAGATGTCGGTGAAGCACGGGCCTGTTACGTTGCTTTCTGTGGTAGAACAACCCAACGGTGACCTGCTGCTGCTCACCGCTGAAGCCGAATCCGTACCCGGGCCAATATTACAGATCGGCAATACCAATAGCCGTTACCGTTTCCCGATAGGCGCCCGCAGGTTCGTAAACGATTGGAACAGTCATGGTCCCGCACATCACTGCGCGGTAGGTGTGGGGCACATCAGTCATAAAATCGAAAAACTGGGAGCGTTGCTGGGGCTGGCCGTGAAGAAAGTGTGTTAGCCTTTTTCAATGTTATCTAACACCAGCCGGTAGTAATCCAGCGATGACTCGTAAGGAAAGTCGACCACCTCTACGCCGTTCACATGTAACAGGTCGAGCTTGAACTTGCTGGCAGCTTTAAACTGTTGTGGAATGTAATAGAAGATGCGATTCTCAATGGGCAGTTGCTTATAGTACTTGAGCCGCGCGCGATACGTGAGCAGCCACCATAAATCGGTCTCTGAAAAATCGAGCGACAGGCCGAAGATGTGCACGTCGGTAGTGAACCACAAGTCAATCCACGATTGGTAATTCACTTTACCATGTTGCAGCCGGTACTCCAGTGAATCTTTGAGAATGCCTTTCGTTTTATAATCCGTGCCCGACACTACGTAGTTCCGCATCTGTTGCAGCTGTCCGCCGTAATGCTCGTATCCCAGGTTGATCGACTGCGGCGAGCGGCATTCGCCGTGCACATGCCAATACGTAGTGTCTTCATGTTGCGAGCGGCGGAATACACTGTAGATGCGCTCTCTCACCAACCCGGTGTTACGCTTGGGCACCGCGCCTTCGAGGGAGTATTCGTAATTGGTCGTCATGATATGCGGGATGCGCATCCCGCGAATGCGTTCATGTATCTCGTTGGAAGTGATGGCTGTTACCTGCTCGGCAATAAACGTTTTCAGCTTCAGCTCGTCGAGATGGCTTTTGCGCAGCGCACTGAGAAAGATCTCTTCGTACAGTAAAGGAAAAGGCTTGTCCTTATGACGCTCCACTTCTCCCACGCAGCAGAACTGGATGATCCGGTCGAGCAGGGTGGCCCAGCTGAGTTGCTGTGTGGCGTTATTAATGTCGTTGCCGACGAGTAGGGAAATCGGTTTCATAAGGTGATTGTCGGGATGAAAATACCGATAAAATAGCGGATTTGGCGATACCAGCGATAAATTAGTAGCAGCATCTTAACATGGATAATTACCAGATAAGTGCTATTTTTTCGGCTCAATCAGATCGTTTATGGACTCCAGGAGGGACTTTTTAAAGAAGGCTGCATTATTATCGGGCAGTGGCGTGTTCGCGGGACTGCCGGCATCGGTACAACGCGCGTTGGCCATTGATCCGGCGCCGGGTAGTACGTTTGAGGATGCCGAGCATGTAGTGTTCCTTATGCAGGAAAACCGCTCGTTCGACCACTGTTTCGGAACGCTGCGTGGCGTGCGGGGCTTCAACGATCCTCGCGCCATTACGCTGCCTTCGGGCAACCCTGTATGGCTGCAGGCCAACCAGGCAGGCGAAACGTATGCGCCCTTCCGGCTCGATATTAAGAACAGCAAATCCACCTGGATGAGCTCTTTGCCGCACTCCTGGGAAAACCAGGTAGATGCCCGTAACCATGGTAAATACGATCAATGGCTGGTGTCCAAACGCTCTGGCAATAAAGATTATCGCCATATGCCGCTTACACTCGGCTATCATACCCGCGAAGACATTCCTTTTTACTATGCCATGGCAGATGCGTTTACTGTCTGTGATCAGCACTTCTGTTCTTCGCTGACTGGTACAACGCCCAACCGCCTGTACTTCTGGAGCGGCAATATTCGTCCGCCGCAAGAGCCGGACGCACACGCGGCGGTGCGTAACTCGGATATTGACTACGGCTCTGAGGCCACCTGGAAGTCCTTCCCTGAAAGACTGGAGGAGGAAGGTATTTCCTGGCGCATCTATCAGAACGAAGTAAGCATCACTACCGGCTTTGAAGGCGAAGAAGAGCCCTGGCTGGCAAACTTTACCGATAACCCGATCGAGTGGTTCCCGGCGTTTCATATTGGTTATGCCCGTAGTCACATGGCGTACCTCGAACGTCGTGCTGCACAGCTGAAACAGGAGATCGCGGCCGCGCCTTCTGATAAAAAGAAGGCGGAGTTGGATAAAGTGGAGCAACGCCGCAGCCAGTTTAATGCTGCTAATTACGACAAACTACCTGCTCATAATAAAGCCTTACACGAAAAGGCTTTCACGACGAACGTCAACGATCCGCATTACCGCGAGCTCGAAACGATCAGTTATGACGAGAACGGCCAAACGCGTACGATGCAGGCACCCAAAGGAGATGTGCTGCATCAGTTCCGTGAAGATGTGAAAACGGGCAAGCTGCCCACTGTATCGTGGCTGGTAGCGCCGGAGAACTTCTGCGATCACCCGTCGGCGCCCTGGTACGGCGCCTGGTATCTTTCAGAAGTGCTGGACATTCTCACACAAAACCCGGAAGTATGGAAGAAGACGATCTTCATCCTCACGTATGATGAAAACGACGGTTACTTCGATCACGTACCGCCGTTCGTGGCGCCCGATCCGAATGATCCGTCATCCGGTGCTGTATCTGCAGGCATCCGGGCAAAAGATGAATGGGTAACACGGGAGCAGGAGTTGCGGCGTAAAGACCTGGAGCCGCATGAGGCCCGTGAAAGTCCGATCGGCCTGGGTTACCGGGTGCCCTTTATTGTGGCCTCGCCCTGGAGCCGTGGAGGATATGTGAACTCCCAGGTATTCGATCACACCTCTGCGCTGCAATTCCTGGAAAAGTTCCTGAGTAAAAAAACGAAGAAGTCCATCAAAGAACCCAATATCAGTACCTGGCGACGTGCCGTTGCAGGTGATCTTACCTCAGTGTTCAGGCCGTATAATGGGGAGAAGATGGATTTGCCGGCGTTCCTGGAACGTAACGAAGTGCTGCAATCCATCTATGAGGCAAGGTTTAAGCCAGTGCCCGATAACTTTAAGGCACTTACACCGGCGGAGATCAAAAACTTCCGGAACACACCTTATGCACCGCGGCAGGAGAAGGGTACAAGGCCTTCGTGCGCGTTGCCTTATGAATTGCAGGTAACGGGTTCACTCAGCAGCGACCGTAAGTCGTTCGAGCTGACGTTCACAGCAGATAACAAACGTTTCGGAACGCAGGCCGCCGGCGCGCCATTCACGGTATACAAACGTTCCGGCACTTTTAAGGTCAGCAATTTTGCCGTGGCAGCAGGTGAGGAGCTGAAGGCTTCCTGGCCGCTGGAAGGCGGACGATATGCGTTGGAAGTGTACGGGCCTAACGGCTTTTACCGGCTGTTTAAAGGCAGCGATAAAGACGTTGTCTCTGACGTGCTGGTAAAACAACGACTGCCTGTAAGGGAACGGGGTGACCGGTATGATAACCTTTTCGTAGGGATTAGTCTTTCACGGCCAGCCACATTGGTGCGGTCAGTAATAAGCCCTGGCCGGGTAGCGGCTACGCTAACGGCTAATCCGCCTTATGTGGATGGTAACGTAAATTTGCAGGCGTCTTTCGGCTGGTACGATTTTTCACTCCTTGTTAAAGAAGATCCGCTGTTCGAACGTCGCTTTGCCGGCCGCTTCGAAAATGGCACCGAAGGGTTCAGTGACCCGGAAATGGCTTAATCCTTCGCGGCAAATAACATCTGCCAGTCCTGCGTCTGTTGCGCGGGCGGCAGGCTGTTGCTCAGCACGATGTCGGCTGCGCGTTCGCGTTGCCGCATGTTCTTTAATGCCGCCTGTAACACCGCATCCAGCCGCACTTCCCATTTCATTAACCATAACGGATCAACGTTTTTTAACACGCCGCCGAGATCGAATACGAGCATCGCGTAGAGGTCGTTGCGCACTGCATGTCCGAGCAACTGGTCTTTATCGAAATGAGCGATATAATCGGCAGGATAGAGGCGAAGGGCGAGGTAATTGCGTGCGTAGTCGTAGGCGGCGGCTTTGTCGGCAAAGTCCTGTTCAAAGGCGGCGGAGTCGTGCAGCAGTGATAAACGTGCCCGAACAAGGTCGGGCCATTCGGTCTCGGGTTGCTGCCTGCACTGGTGGGCCAGTTCTTCCAGCACCAGCATGGCGAAACGGGTGGGTTCTCCCTGGATCTTCAATTCCCGGTAATTCAATGTATATAAAACCTCCCGTTGCCGGAAGTAATTGTCGATCACGGAAAGGAACCGCATATATTCCCGCTGTGAGAAAAAGGCGGCCCAGTAAGGTAAAAGGGCTTTCGGGTCCATCAGGTATAAAGGTTAGCGGAACCCAAGTTATGATTTTTTTTAATCTATAGTATGGTTATTTCGTCACAGCATAAACCCGGCTTCTTGTTTTCCGCACCCCTCCAGGCCGGAATGGCCGGTAAACATTTGGCTGTTACGCGTATGTAACGTACGCTGGTAGCGGGCACATTCAGCTGCACGTTCCGGATAGCGGCCGTGTAATCTTCTTCTCCCACGGCGGCCAGGTCTTGTCTGCCCGCGGGTTTGTAGGTTTTGCCATCCACCGAGGTTTCCACCATCACACTCACAGGCGCGAAAATGTAATGCCGCGCATCCTGCAAAAAGCTGGTTTGTACCCGTTGTATATTTTTAGCCTGACCAAGGTCGATAGTGGCCACCATATCCTGTCCGTAGAAGTACAGCCAGTTTGTGGAAAAATCCAGTCCGCCGGTGAGTCCGTCGGTGAGGGTGCGCTCGCCTTTGGCCGGATAGTCTTCTGAGTAAGGGAACTGCAGGTTTACCTTGGCGCCAAAGGCCATGCTGTTCAGCCACTTCTTCGCGAAAATATCTGCCCACTCTTTCGCGTAAGCGTCGGGGGACAGGCCACCTTCGGACAATTCTGTTACGCCTGCCTTCTTTGCCTGTGCTACAAACCGCTGTACGCGGGCAGGCCATTTTGGATTTACCACGTAGGCGGCGCCCTGCGGAACGAGGTAGCCGAACTTCTCCGCGCCGTAGAAGCGGGATTGCTGCAATACTACATATTCGAGCGACAAGCGCGTTTCGTATACACGTTCCTGTAAATACACATTGCCACCCACGGCCTGTTCTGCTTTGTCAAGCAGGGTAGAGTACTGGTCGAGCAGCTCCGGTTTCAGGTAACCAGCATTGGTGCCGCCGTAAATATCCAGCCGTGTTTTGCTGCTTTGCAGGCCTTTATGCAGCGCATCGAGGTATTCGATGATAAATGGACCCGCAGCGCCGTAGTAGTCGTTTAAAAAGGCTTTGCTGGCCGCCTGGAAGTCCAGGTCCTGCTTCCACAACAACTTCGCTTGTAAGTAGCTGTTATAAGCCGCCATATCGCTAAAGGTGGCACCGCTGCCCTGGGAGAATATGCCCTTCACGCCATTGTCTGCAAAGTAGCGCAGGTTCGGTTGTATCTGCAGGTAGTCGGGGAATGGGTTCAGGTAATTCGTGAACTGGGTAGTGTAATCCCAGATAAAGATGTTCGGCGTTTTAGCGGCCCATCCTTTTAAATCATTCCTGAAACTTGCTGCCGAAGCGCCGCTGCTGATAGGCTCGTGGCGATACACTGCAATGGTGCTCAGCATCACGAAAACATTGGCTGCAGGTTTTATATTCTTAGGAGGATGCACGGTTTGCTCGTACGCCAATGTGGTAATGTTCTGTTGCGGGAATTTAGCCGCCACGCGGTTCACAAAGCTGATGAGTGATCCCTGGTGACCGCCCTCTGCTGCGTTGATACGGCTACATTTATCGCAAGTGCAAAAGCCACCGCCGTCTTCCGGGCTCACCGACCAGTATAAGGCATCAGGATTCTCCGCCATCGCGTTACGCAGCGATTCCGTAAGGATGCGCAGCACGTTGTCGTTACTCAGGCACAATTGTGTCGCTTGTCGTTTGCCGTTCACCAGCGCATAGTATTCCGGATGCGTGGCGAAGTAGGTTTTGGGCGGCACAAGTTTAAAGAAAGAGTGCCCCCAGATACCCCAGAGGTCTTCGAAGCGATGAAGTTTATGCCAGTCGAGGTACTCTGCATCTGCAGAAGCAGGGTAGTAGCTTTCCCGGTATACAAAGGCCGGTTCCTGCCGGTTGTCGAGGTATTGCGGAATGTTGATCGTTTTTGATGCGGGCGCGCTCGCAGGGGCGCTGGTGTATTTCTTACAACCAAGGTAGGTTTCCAGCAGCGTGTATACACCGTATAACACGCCTTTGCCACTGCCGCCCACAATAAATATGTCGCTCGCGTCGGAGCCTATCCAGAAGCCTTCGCCATTGATCTTCGTTTTGGTCAGTGCGTTCCCACGCGTCGTTTTACCAATGTAAATCGCCGACCGGTCTTTATTGTAAGCACTTTCTTTGATGATGTTCAGCGTGGCGCCCGACATCCGTTTCAGGTATTGTTGTAACACTTCGGCCGAGCGGCTTTCTGCTTTGGAAGCCTCGTCTGGCACAATGATCACGTGCCGGGCTGCACCGTTCTGCACCAGGGTAATATCCCCCGCCTTAATATGGCAACCGGTGGTGATCAAAATTGCCATTATTCCTAACAAAGTCTGAAACGTAGTGCGCATAACTAGAATTTACGAAGGAACATCAGGTAAATATCGTACTGGTTCTGGAACTGGCTGTCGCCAATCTTCTGGTTGATCCAGGTGCCGTTAATACTGAGCGTGTTCCGGTATTTGATGGTCTTCTGATAACCCGCGCCTACACTACGTGTAAGCAAACCCGATAACTGGGGAAAGGCAATCAAACGGCTACGGTCGTCCGGCGATGTACCCAGTCCCGCAAACACTGAGAGGAAGTCCTGTCCGCGGTTCATATAATAACGGGTCGTCAGGTTAAAGGAAGTATAAAAGTCAGAGGAGTCGCTGATGAAGTATGCGCGGCCATTCACCCAGAAGTCGTTAAAGGTTTTCGCCAGTGATACAACGCCCGCAATGCTCTCCACACTGTCTGCCTTCAGGTAACGGGCGCCGAGTTCCGCCTCAATATCGTGTTTAAAGGTTTTGAAGATGGAGTAGCCGAGTCGCAGCTGCGGAAACGCTACTTCGTTCGAGTAAGTTGCAATGCCGTAGCTGTACAGCGATTTGCTATGATTGATAAAGGCCTCCAGCTCGCCCTGTATACCCGTACCCTGCGCGCGGCCGGCGTAACTGATACGGCCGGCGATAGAACCGCGTTTAATGAAGCGTCGATACTCGAGGGTAGCTACCTGGTAGCGGTTGTCGGAGTAATCGTATTGGGTGTTCAGGTAATACAACCCAAACTGGTTCTTTAATGTTTTGCTGCGCAGGAAGTCGGCGTAATCGGTGTTAGCCGCACTTCCATTCAGTTTTACCAGGCTATCGGCCGCCAGTGCTGCTTCTGCATAACGCTGCTGGTTCTCCAGCGACACGACGCGTTTCTGCAAAAAGGTTTCCTGCGATGGATAGTATCTTAAACCTTCCTGTGCTAATGCCAATGCGCTATCATTCTGTCCCCGGCTGCTGTAAATATTGATGCTGTATAATAACGCCAGTGAATCGCGCCGGTTCATCGACAGCACTTTTCTAAATGCCTGTAATGCACTGTCCGGCTGATTGTTACGCTGGTATTCCTGCCCCTGTTGCAACAAACCGTCGGTATACGCAGTTTTGTAACGCAGCGTGAACGGGTAACGTTGCAGCAATTGTGCATTGATGTCGTTCGCTTCCGCATAACGTTTCAGTTCGGTGAGTGCGGCCGACTTTTTCAGCAGCAGGTCTTTGTTATCAGGATAATAGGAGAGGCCCTGGTCGGCATATGCCAGCGCGCTGTCGGCCTGTTTGGTGGCGCTTTGCAGGTTGATCATGTAGTTCAGCGCATCCAGGTTGTCGGGGGCCTGTGCGAGCACCAGTGCAAACTGCTGCCTGGCCATATCATATTCTTCCGACTGCATCAGGATGCGACCTGCGGTAAGTCGAAGGTCTACAAAGGTGGATGCATATCTTTCGTCGTTCGGATGGTTGTTCAGTAAAGTTTCTACGATTTCGGCGGCTTCATCGTAACGTCCCATTTCCGCCAGTACGCTCGATTTTTTTGTGAGGAAGCGGGGATTGTTTGGGTAGTAAGACAGGGCGTTGTCCAGCGCTGTTAACGCCCGGTTGTAATCGCGGCGGCCAATGTAAGTATTAGCCAGCATGTCCAGCACGGTGGTGTCGGATGGGGATACCTGCCGCGCATTTTCCAGTTCGGCAATAGCCAGGTCGTATTGCTGTTGGGCCAGGTAATCGCGGCCGCTTTGAACTTTCAGGTAGGTGTAACGGTTGCGCAGGTCGGTAGAACCAGGGTTCAGCTGACGCAATCTGCCTGTAATGGTAGCGGCTTCGGTGAACTTACGGTCGGCTTCGAGTACATCCGCTTTCAGTCCCAACAAACGCTGATCGTTCGGGTTACTTTTTAATCCCCGGTTGATCCAGGCGAGTGCTTCGCGGTACGCACCACGGCTCATGCTAAGGCCAATCACTTTGTCCAGCGCAGCACGGTTGCCCGGACTTTTCTCCAATACGCTCTGGTACAGCATATAGGGATCGGTATCCGTATAATAGCCCGCAGCATCCATACGCAGTTGCGTTTCCATCTGCCGGGCCTTGCTATCGTTCGGGTAATACTTCAGTACTTCCTTTAAAGTGGCCAATGCATCGGGATAGGCGTGCATTTGTTCCTGTAAGCCCAGCTTCTTCATCAGCAGCTCATACGACTTGGGATTAGTCGCCAGTTCCGCATTTACCTGCTCCAAAGCACTGGTGTAGTTGCGGTTCTGCACGTACATCGTGGTGATCGCAGCCTTGGCCTCTTCGTTAGCAGGCTGTATCGCCAGTACTTTTTCGTAATTCGTTTTTGCCATTACGCTGTTGCCGGCGCGTTTGTATACATCTGCCGCCATCAGGTAATGGCCGATGTAAGCATTACGCACGGTGGTGTCCTCCGGGAAGCGGTCCAGCAGTTGTGGTGCATAGCTGTCGCCCCGGTAAAACTTACCGGAAGCGTCCATGATGCTGAGTTTTTTGAGCATCAGTTCTTTATCGTTCGGGAACTCGTACAAGGCTTCATCCACAAAGCAGCCGGCCTCTTCGTACTTCTTTTCCGTCATTTCAATATTGATAGCGTAGAAGTAGGCGTCGCGGTAACGCGGCGCTTTGGCAATCACAGCGTTTACCTGTACCCGTGCGTTTTTGTTATCGCCGGTAAGCATGTACAGTCTGCCCAGCAACAACTGCTGGTCTACGAAGTCGGGCTGTTTGGCCAGCGCCTGTTTCGACAATGCTATAGCCTTTGCATATTGTTTTTGTTTGGTCGCCTGCACGGCCTGTTCGTACAGGGCGTCGGCATCGCCGCTGCCTTTTTTAAACAGCTGCGCATGCGCGGTAAAGCCTGTCAGTAATATCGTCGCAAATAGAATATATCTTAAAGATGCCATCATCATGTTTAAGCAGTTTGTACTTTTTTCTTCTGTCCAAATCCCTGGCGCTGCATGTTGCCCCAGCTGTGTTTCTTACCAATGATAAAGAAGTAATATCCGCGCAAAGCAAAAAACACGATCAGTGGATGATATATCAATGGTTCGAGGAAGGCCATCACAGCCAGTCCCAGCACTTCTTTCCAGGTTTTGTAATAACGGTACGTGATGTGGTCCCACCAGATCGCCATGGTGGTGATCATGATCGAATAGAGATACACGAATAATAGCAGGATGATCGCATAAGGCCAGTTGATCTGGTCGGTGGCAATCAGGTAGATGTAATAGAAGATACCGGTCACCTCGATAATAGGAGCGAGGAACTCGAACAAAAGGTTATAGGGTAATACGACCAGGCCCAGTTGTTTGTAACGCGGATTAAAGATTACTTTACGGTGCATGGTGATAATTTCTGCCAGGCCGCGTCCCCAGCGCGTACGCTGGCGGCTGAAGATCTTCATGTTAGGCGGTCCTTCTGTCCAGCATTGTGTGGTCGGTATATAACGAATAGCGTATTTCAGCTTGTTGTCGATCATATAGGTACACATGCGGGTTACAATGTCCATATCCTCCGCAAAGGATTTACTGTCGTAACCGCCCGCCTTAATCGCTATCTCTTTATCGAACAAGCCCAAACCGCCGGATACGTTCGGCACGCAGTTGATCAGGCTCCAGCCCATTTTACCCAGTACATAAGCACGGATGTACTCCATTTCCTGGAAGCGGGGTAACAGCTGGCGCGGAGGCCTTACGCGCGTAATCACACCTTCGTCGATGTCGGAGCTGTTGGCCAGTCGCAGGGTAGCGCCGGTAGCAATAACGCGGGTACTGTCTTCCACCACATGGATGTAACCACACTCCGGGCAAGGTTCACCCACTTCTTTGATCTTTTTGTCGTCCTCGTCCATAAAGGGTTTGATCATGCGAAGCAGGGTGTCTTTTTCGATGATACAATCCACATCCGTACAAAGGAAGTAATCGAAGGCCGCAGCGTTAATGCCTGCATTGGATGCATCTGCCTTACTTTTACCATTCACTTTATCTACCACTACCAGTTTGTCATAAGCCGTGTTGCGAGACTTGAACAGGCGTTTTACGGGTTGTGATTTGATGCGTTCGTTGTAAGCAAAATCCACTTGCTCGAGTTCAAACTCGTTGATCAGTTTGTCGAGGGTATCGTCGGTACTACCGTCGTTCACGATGATGATCTCAAACTTCGGGTAGTTAAGGGTCATCAGCGAGCGCACGTTCTGGATAATGGTTACCGATTCGTTAAACGCCGGGGCAATGATGGAGATGCCCGGCGCCAGTGGCGACTGTAACAGCTTATCATAGTCCACGTAACTATTCTTACGCTGGTACCTGATGATGCCTCTTAGTGAAAGCATGGCCAGCAGGGCGTACATGAATAACATGGTACAGCCGTACACAAACACAAAGCCTTCATAAAAATTTTTAAATAATTCCATCGCCTGATATTTAGATCAATTGCACGCTATTTTTGAGTCGCTACTTTAGCAGTAGTCTGGAAACCGCGCCGCTGCATGTTACCCCAGCCACTCTTCTTGCCCGTAAGGAAGTTCAGATACCCGCGTATTGAGAAAATCACGATCAGCGGGTGATACAGGAAAAACTCCATAAACGGCGTGAGGCACAAGTACAGTGCTTCCCGCCAGGTTTTATAGTAGCGGAAAGTAAGCTGGTCCCACAGGATGGCGATCGTCGTGATCATTACCGAATACGTATACACGAACAGCAGCAGCCATAATGCTGTAGGCCAGTTAATGAAGCCGAGTATCGCCATCACGATATAATAGATAACACCGGTGATCTCCACCAGCGGTGCCAGCAATTCGAAGAAGAAGTTGTAAGGGAAAACGATGAGACCCATACGTCCGTAACGAGGGTTCATGAACATGCCGAAGTGTGCGTACATCAGCTGGGCCAGGCCGCGCGCCCAGCGGGTACGCTGACGGTTGAATATTTTTACGGTCGATGGTGCTTCCGTCCAGCAAAGTGTTTTCGGCACATAGCGGATCGCGTAGTCGATTTTGTTATCGTGCGCATAGCGACACATACGTGTCATCAGCTCCATATCCTCCCCAAAGGAAGTGTGGTCATAACCACCGCAGCGGATGGCTATCTCTTTGTCGAACAGTCCGAGGCCGCCAGATACGTTAGGTACGCAGTTCAGCAGGCTCCAGCCCATCTTCCCCAATACAAATGCACGGATGTATTCCACTTCCTGGAAGCGGGGCAGCAATTGCCTCGGCGGCCGCATCCTCACCATTACACCATCGTCAAACTCGCAGGAGTTGGCGATACGCAGGGTAGCGCCGGTGGCGATCACGCGTTTGTTTTTTTCCTGCATCACCGGTTTAATCAGTTCCGTGATCGTGTTTTTATCGAGGATACAGTCTACGTCCGTACAAACGAAGTGGGGGTGAGCGGCGGCATTGATGCCGGCATTTACGGCATCGGCCTTACTTTTACCGTTCACTTTGTCGATCACCATCAGTTTGGCGTAGGCCGGGTTGGTCGACTTATAAATGCGCCTTACTGGTTTGGTCTGGATCTTTGCATTGTAGGCGAAATCCACCGGTACTAATTCAAACTCATTGATCAGCTGCTCCAGACTGTCGTCGGTGCTGCCGTCATTGACGATAATGATCTCGTAATTGGCGTAATTCAGTGTGAGCAGTGAGCGCACGTTAAAGATGATCGTAAGACCTTCGTTAAAGGCCGGTGCCAATACCGTAACGCCCGGGGCGAGCGGAGAGCTCATGAGCACATCCGGCTCATGGAATTTGTCCTTCCGTGCATAAGCCCTCACGGCAATAAAGGAGAAAATGGCCAGCAGGGCATAGGTGGTCAGCAGGATTAACCCGTAAACGAAAATCGTGCTCTCATATATCTTGCCGATGGTTTCCCAGATAGTCATCAATATTTGATTAGAGGGTTCATGCTATGTTTCAGAATGAGCTTGTTTTCCGGGGTAGACGTATCTACCAGCTCCTGTACCAGTCCTTTGGCCGCCCATTGGTTGTTGATGATCGACTTTGCTGCATGTTTGCGTACTTCGAAATCTGTGGCGTGCAGGAACTCCTGCCGCAGGAAGTCGATGTATTTACCGCTGCTGATGCGCCCGATGGCTTTGAGTATTTCCAGCTGGCAGAGCAGTGGTTGCGTGTCATACATGTACACCAGTTTTTCTTCGACGGTTTCCACTTTCAGTTTGCCCAGGCAGTTAATGGCATCGGCGCGGAGGTAGTGATCTTTGGTGCCGAGCAGCTTTACTACCGCAGGTACGGCGCTGATCTGGTTATAGTGTACGACCAGCTTCAAACAGAACGACACCACACTCTTATTTGTGGAGTAGGTGATCCATTGCGCAAAGTTGGGAATAGCGATATGTTCCGTGGTGGAGATGATCTTGAATAGCTCTACCTGGTCCCATTCGAGCAGGGGCTCGGTGGCCACATCAAAAAACTTAAAGGGTTCGTTCTTACTCAATTTGATGTAAGCATGCCGTGCCGCCGCGCGTAGCTCACGGTTACGGCTGTTGGTGAGGGGCAAAATAGTTACGTCGGCGATTGACATGTTCATGCTGGTGAACTCATACAATGCCTGTACTTTCTTTTCCCATTTGCCCGACTTCATTTTATTGAGCGTGTCTTTATCCAGCTCCAGTTGCACGTACAAGTTGTGGATCAGGTCGCCCATGGCACCGCGAACGTTTTTGCGGAAGTTGATGAGGCGGTCGATCAGTGCCTGCCGGGCCCATTTCTTTTGAAATACGGGCAGCTCAAATACCTCGATAGGCAGTTGCACCTGGTTGGGCGACAACTCCGGATCGTTGAGCGCTTCATTCATGAGTATGTGTTCGATCAGCAGCTGATCGATCATAGGTTGAAGTTTAGCGAGCCGTTTATCTCTCTGGTTGCCTTTGAAACGCGCCCAAAGGATGGAGAAGTATGCCAGCAACGTGGCTGTTACCGCAATAACGATAAATACGAGCGCAATCTGTATGATCAGTGGCGCATACCGGAAATCGTGAAACAGTACAGAGAAGGACTCTGAAAACATGCACTTAAGTTTAGGATATGGTGTACTGGTAAGGTCTATTTATATTGCATCAGCAAACGCTTCACACGGATGAGCAGTTCGCCTGGAATAACGGGTTTTTTAAGGAAGTCGTCCGCACCGAGTTTAAAACCCTCCAGGATCATATCTTCATTACCTGCGTTGGATACGATGATAACGGGAATAGGTTTTCCATCGGGACGGTTTTTTACTTTGCTGAGGATCTCGAATCCATTGGCATACGGCATCATGATATCGGTGATGATCAGGTCGTAGCCGAAGTTCGTTTCATCTAATTTCGAAAAAGCTTCCTTGCCATTGGTAACGTGATCGATCTGGTATTCTTCGCGATGAAGGATACGCTCCATGATCTTCGGCATTACTTCATCATCTTCTACTAACAAAATTTTACTCATACTGCAAGGTTTTTATGGACAGAAGAGCATTGTGCTGCTACGGTGCCAAATAGGTATCTTAACGGTTATATTATAAATATAGGTACTTCTGTGCTATTTCCGGTCATATCTACGCCGGAACCCAGCCTACGGTTTTTCTGAAAACAGATTTTTTATTGTTTTAATACACCATTTTTCATTTATATGTTCATGCGTATACATCACTCACTGCGATACAAAAGAAACAAATGTTTCGTTCATAACAAAGGACCTATGATATTCTTTTAAAGGTAGTTAGTAATCCATATCATACTTCGGGCCAACTGGCTTATATTTGTGCCAATAACCATGGCGTTGTTGCCGGCACACCCTAGATATCTCATATGGCTATTTCGATGAAGAACCGTTTATACACAGGATTTGCAGTCGCTATCCTGCTTGTACTTATCGGTAGTATTTTGTCCTACATCACCTTCAGAAGACAAACCCGGGAAGCAGACTGGGTGCAGCATACATATGAAGTAATTACCCAGGCGCAGCGTATTAACCGCCTCATTTACGACATGCAGGTGTCGGGCAACAGCTATCGCATCATCCAGGATAAGAAGTTCCTCGACCCTTACTTTGCCACCAAACCCAAACTCGCACCGGCGCTGGAGAACCTCAAACGCCTGACCGACGACAACTTTCTCCAGACACAGCAGATCGATTCCCTGGAAACGGAGATCAATCGCCTGGTCCACTTCTGGGAGTCGCTGGGGGATGATATTCCCATGGAATATGTGTTTGAGCATCAGCTGGAGATATCGCTTACCGAAGGCAAACACCTGGAAACGGTACACCGCAGGGTACAAAACCTGGTGGAGAACGAACGTAATTTACTGGTGATCCGTAACAACCGCAATGATACTTACGTGGGCCGCGCTACGGTGATGCTCGCTTTCAACTGCGTACTGATCCTGATCGTAGCGTTTACGCTCATGTGGTTTACATTCCGCGAATTCCGCAACCGCTGGCGGGCCGAGCGTAAGCTTACGCAAAAGGTGGATGAGCTGGTAACGCTCAACGAAGTAGCCAACGAACGGAACTGGTTGCTTACAGGGATGAGTCGGCTGAATGAAAGCCTGCAGGGAAATGCAGAACTCGATGCGATGATGGAACAGTTCCTGTATACGCTCGTGTCTTACCTGCGTTACCCGGCCGGAGCGCTTTACTACTACGACGA
This sequence comes from Chitinophaga horti, assembly GCF_022867795.2. NCBI lineage: Bacteria > Pseudomonadati > Bacteroidota > Chitinophagia > Chitinophagales > Chitinophagaceae > Chitinophaga > Chitinophaga horti. The sequence goes on from NZ_CP107006.1 coordinate 1,695,576, forward strand.
ACTCTCCAATACATTGCGCATGGGCGCATCAGTGGCGTTGCCCGACACGGCACGCCAGAGTTATAAATTAAAGGAAGGCATGATCGGACAGGCGGCGATGCGCCGCGAATTGATGATCATGACGGATGTTCCGGATTCTTACTGGCATATCGAAGGCGGCGCGGGCAAGGCCCAGCCTGGCACGGTGTTGCTGGCCCCGCTGTGGCGCGACAATATGCAGGTTGGCGTGATCGAGCTGGCGTCGTTCGGTACGGTGCGCGACCGGGAAAGGCAATTGGTGGAACAGGCGTCCGGCGATATTGCTGTGGCCCTCAGCGCTGCTTCGGCCCGTGACACGGCTACCAAGCTGTTGCAACAGCTGCAGCAGCAAAAAGAGGTGCTCGAAACGCAGCAGGAGGAACTGCGGCAGACGAACGAGGAACTTACCCGCCAGTCGGAGATACTGCAGGCTTCTGAAGAAGAACTGCGGGTACAGGAGGAAGAATTGAGGCAGGTGAACGACGAAATGAGCGAAAAGAACAAGGCGCTGGAAATTACCCGCCAGGAGCTGTCGGTGAAGGCGCAGGAGCTGGAGCAAACGAGCAAGTACAAGTCGGAGTTCCTCGCAAATATGTCGCACGAGCTGCGTACGCCACTGAACAGCGTGCTCATTCTCGCCCGCCTGCTGGAAGAAAACCGCACACAGAATCTCACCCCCAAACAAATGGAATATGCAGGCATCATTCATAAGTCGGGCTCCGACCTGCTGGAACTGATCGATGACATCCTGCACCTGGCCAAAATTGAGGCGGGTAAAATAGAAATGAATTTTGAATCGGAGGAGATACGCGACATCGTAGCCGACATGGAACGCCTGTTCCGCGTAGTGGCCGATGAGAAGAAGATCCGCTTCAGCACGAAAGTAGCTCTTTCTGTACCGGATCGCATCCGCACGGATCGCCAGCGGCTGGAACAGGTGATCAAGAACCTGTTATCAAATGCTTTCAAATTCACGCCTGCCAATGGAACGATCGATCTGACGGTGGAAGTGAAGCGCGACGGGTTGCTGTATGTGGAGGTGAGGGATACCGGTACGGGCATCGCCGCCGAAAAGCTGCAACTCATCTTCGAGGCGTTCCGCCAGGCGGATGGGTCTACCAGCCGGAAATATGGCGGTACGGGCCTTGGATTGTCAATTAGTAAAGAACTTACCCGTCGCCTCGGTGGCGAGATCCGGGTAGAAAGCAGGGTGGGAGAAGGCAGTATATTCACCGTAGTACTGCCGGTCGAATCTTCCGGAGAAGCCATGATCACGGCGCCGGTGAGCGACGTGAAGCCTGCCGCCACATTTGCTGCCGCGTCACCTCAACCGGTAAACGTCAGGCCGCCTGTCGTACAGGAAGTACGCGACGACCGCGATTCAGTCAGTAAAACGGATAAACTCGTCCTCATTATAGAAGATGATGCCACTTTTGCCGCCATCCTGCGTGATGCGGCGCGTGACAAAGGATATAAGGTCGTCGTCGCCCTCAATGGAAATGATGGCGTGTACCTGGCGCGCAAGTTCCTCCCAAGCGCCATCATCCTCGATATGAACCTGCCGCTGATCGATGGCAGCAGCATCCTCAAAATATTAAAGGGGAACGAAGACCTGAAGCATATTCTCGTACACGTGATCTCCGCCGGCGAAATATCGGCCCAGGTGAAGAACAAAGTACATGGCTATACGCAAAAGCCGCTGCAGCTCACCGACATGGAAACGGTGTTCAGCGGTATCAGTCAGCAGTTACAGGCAGGCTTCAAGAATGTGCTCATCGTGTCGAACGGTGGACTGCTCCACAATCCGTCCATCCAGGTGATGAGCGACGAGCGCCAGATGGAAACGCATTATGAGCAGGTGGCCAGTGTGCAGGAAGCAATGGAGCGCCTGGTGAACAACGATTTTGAGGGTATTATCCTGGATGTAGGCAAGGATGCCAAGGCGGGCATTCAACAATTGCTGCAGTTAAGGCAGCTTACGGCGGCGAAGAATATGCCCATCATTGTTTATATCGACCAGGACATATCAGAGGCAGACGAGCAACAGATCCGGAAGGAAGCCGCGGCGATCGTACGCAATTCCACTTTCTCCGCCGACCGGTTGATGGACGAGCTGGAGCTGTTCCTCTATAAATTGAAAGAAGCGGAAAATAACCCGGAGCGGGCCGAAAAGCTGATGCGAGCGGCAGATGTGAAGATGGAAGGAAAGAAAATACTGCTGGCCGACGATGATATGCGCAACGTATTCTCGCTCAGCGCGCTGCTGGAAGGGCATGGACTGGACGTAATAACGGCCTCCGATGGTAAGGAAGCCTTACGGATGCTCGACGAGCACCCGGACATTCAGCTCGTGCTGATGGACATAATGATGCCGGAAATGGACGGTTACGAGGCAATTCGCCACATACGGGCCAATCCTAAGATGGCATCGCTACCGATCATTGCGTTAACCGCCAAAGCAATGACCGGTGACAGGGAAAAATGTATTCAGGCCGGGGCGTCCGATTACGTGGCGAAACCGGTAAATAATAATAAGTTGTTGTCGCTGATGAGAGTTTGGCTGGCATAACTGGCGTTCGTTATGAATGAAGAAATTTCCATGGCGGACTACCTCGAAGTAATCCAGGTGATCCGTTTACGTTATGGCTACGATTTTACGGGGTATGCGCAAGCCTCCCTCAAACGCCGCCTCGTGCGGTTTATGGGGCACGCGAACGTAGCATCGGTCTTCGACCTTAAGCACCAGCTGGTGAATGATGCGAATTTTTTCAACCAGATGGTGCAATACCTTACGGTGAACGTAACCGAAATGTTCCGTGACCCGGCTTTTTACAAAACTTTAAAGGAAGTGGTGTTGCCCAAACTGGCCGCTTATCCCAATATTAAGATATGGCATGCCGGTTGCTCTACAGGTGAAGAGGTGTACTCAATGGCGATTCTGCTGCATGAGGCCGGATTACTGGAACGCACGCGTATTTACGCTACGGACTTAAATCCCGCCAACCTGGAAAGGGCTGCATCGGGCGTAGTGCAGCTGGAATATATGAAGGAGTACACGGCTAATTATATACAGGCCGGCGGGCAGCAGGACTTTTCGGACTATTATACGGCGCGGTACGACAAGGTGATCCTGCAGAAGGAGTTGCGGAAAAATATCACCTTCTTTCAGCATAACCTGGTTACCGACCAGGTATTTAATGAGTTTCAGCTGATCTGCTGCCGCAACGTATTTATCTATTTTAACCGCGACCTGCAGAACGATGTATTGAAACTCTTTTACGATAGCTTGTCGCCCTGGGGTTACCTGGCGCTGGGAATTAAGGAGTCCTTACGATTTACCGAAATGAAAAACGCGTTCGAGAACGTGCATATGAATCATAAAATTTACCGGCGTAAAAGATAAGTCCCAAACAATGGAAGCGCAGTTCAATATCATCCTGATAGGAGGTTCCGCAGGCAGCTTGCAGCCGGTAATCTCAATACTGGAGCAGCTTCCGGAGGATTTGCGTATTCCTGTAGTGATCGTATTACACCGGTTACGGAACGTGCAGAGTGAGATGGACAGGTTGCTGTCCGTGAAAAAAAAGATCACAGAGCCGGAAGATAAAGAGAAAATTTTGCCGGGCCGTATCTATCTTGCGCCCCAAAATTATCACCTCATGCTGGAAGCCGACGATACCTTCATGCTCGATTACTCCGAGCTGGTGAACTTCAGCCGTCCTTCCATCGACATGACATTTAGCAGCGCTGCAATCGCTTATCAGCATAAAGTAATGGCCATACTACTCAGTGGTGCCAATCACGACGGTGCCGCCGGCCTGTGTGAAATAGCCGCCCAGGGCGGTACTGCGATCGTGCAGGACCCTGCCGAAGCCGATTTTGATGTGATGCCGCTGGCGGCTATAGCGATGTGCGATCGGGCACGGGTGATGAGCATTGAAGATATCAATCTATACATAAAAAGTAACACGCAGGCGGATTGATGCCTGCCAACAATTAACCATGACCGAAAGAACCAAACCTAGAAAGTTTACGATCCTGCTGGTGGATGACCGTATCGAAAACCTGCTTTCTCTCGAAGAGATGCTGGACGCTGACCATCGTGTGTTTATGAAGGCCACGTCTGGCAACGATGCATTAAAACAGGTGTTGAAGAACGATGACATCGGGTTGATCATGCTGGACGTACAGATGCCTGAAATGGATGGGTTTGAAGTGGCGCGGCTGTTGAAAGCGAATCCTAAAACGCGCGACATTGCCATTATCTTCGTTACGGCGATCAATAAGGACGAGCAGCATGTACTTAAAGGCTTTGAAGAAGGCGCGGTAGACTACCTGCCCAAACCGCTCGACCTGCTTGTTACGCGGGCTAAGGTAAACGTGTTCGAAAAATTATACTTCTACGAGCGTGATCTGAAGATGGCGCTGAAAGAAAAAGAATTGGTCAACAATCAGCTGGAGCGCTTCATGTACGTGGTTGCTCACGACCTGCAATCCCCACTCTCCGGTTCTATGGGCCTCATGATGCTGATGCAGGAAGATCCGCGCATCAAAGAGCATGAGGATTTGCTGGAATACACTAATATGGCCGTTAAAGCCAGTTATAGCCTGAGTGAGATGATTACGGCCATCTTCGAGTTCTCCCGTAAGAACGAGCTGCAACAGACGATAGAAGATGTGGATGTAACGGAACTGGTGAATGAGATTGTCACGATGTTGTTCCCGCCGTCGCATATAAAAATCCATATAGAAGATACGCTGCCGGTATTATCTACCGTGCGCTCCAAATTACACCAGGTGTTTCAGAACCTGATCGGCAACGCCATCAAGTACAATGACAAACCCCAGGGCGAGATATTCGTCGGCGTAAAGGAAACCGATGCCTTCTACGAGTTTTATGTGAAAGATAACGGTCCGGGTATTGAGGAAAAGAACAACGAGCGCATTTTCAAGCTGTTCGAGGTGGTGGATAAGGAAAACGCGGAAAGTACGGGCATCGGGCTGAATATCCTCAAATACCTGGTAGAATCGCAGGGCGGCAAGGTGTGGGTGGAGTCGTTCCCCGGCGAAGGTAGCTGTTTCTGGTTCCAATGGCGCAAGTAGATCATCGTTCCTGCTTAACAATAATTGTCCTTCTATTATCATTAATTGATCGCTGGGTGACAATTCTGATTTAACTTTTTACATTTGATCTGATAAAAATATTTCATCCTTCGGGGTGATATAACCAACCTGGTCATACACCATAGTAGCTGAAAGCCCCTGTAAACGGGGCTTTCGAAATTGTCGGAAGTACAGAAAGCCATCATGGCCCATAATGTTAAGCAATGAAAGTCATCCAGTTTACTGTGCCAGTCGCCACAGAGGATTCTGTTGTGGTGGAAGAAGACCTGCTTCCTAATTTCTATAATTACCTGCATCGCCACAAGGAAATGCAGGTAACGCTGATCGTGAAGGGGAGTGGTACCCTCATTGCAGGCAACTACACACAGCCGTTTGAACCGGGCGACATCTACGTCATGGGGGCTAACCAGCCGCACATCTTTAAATCCGATCCTTCGCATTTCATCAATCCTCAAAAGGGGAATGCGCATGCGATCCATATCTTTTTTGACCACGAACGTATTCTCAAAAACCTGCTGCACCTGCAGGAGATGGAGCATATCAAACGTTTTCTCGACCGTACCCAAAGCGGTCTGCAGATGTATATGCCGCCCAACCAGCAGGAAATGGCCGGGGCTATCAAAAAAGTAAGCAGCAGTTCTGGTTTCGAAAGACTCATGAACTTCCTGCAGCTGCTGCAAAGTTTTTCGAAGGATGTGAAGGCCTGGAAGTCATTGTCTACCGGCTTTTCCAAACATTCGCTCCCCGACTCCGAAGGTATCCGCATGAATGATATTTACCAATATACTATGGATCATTATGGGGAAAATATTTCGCTGAAGCGGATTGCGGAGGTGGCGCATATTACGCCGCACGCCTTCTGCAAGTATTTTAAGAAGCATACCCGCAAAACCTATATGGCCTTCCTGAACGAGATCCGTATTAATGAAGCCTGTAAGAAGATCATCAACGGCGAATTCAGCAGTATTTCAAGTATAGCCTACTCATCCGGCTTCAACAGCGCCATTAATTTCAACCGCGTATTTAAGAAAACGACAGGCATTTCGCCAAGTGAATACATCCGGGAGTATAAAACGAAGTAAGGAACAGGTTGGGGAGGTAGCCATTTGGCACAGGATATGTGTTAACTCCTTTAAAACCACAACTTATGAAAGGCATCACATTAACATCCATGCTGGCATTTCTTACACTGTTCCTGAGCAGTTGCGAGCTGGTAGAAGGCGTATTTAAGGCTGGCATTTGGACAGGCTTACTGATCGTAGCCGTGGTATTGTTCCTGATTATTTTCCTGATCAGGCGGATGGGCAAATAGGTCTTTGTGTCAATCCCAGGTAACACCGCCTAACTTGAGGCGCAAGTGTTGCAGCCCGATCTTTATCTGGGTCTTGATAGAATTTTTACTGATGCTCAGGCGGTCTGCGGCCTGTTGGTAAGCAAGTCCCTGTATATACACCATTTGAAAGATGAGGGACCTTCTCGCCGGCATGTCGCTGATCGCTGCGGCAAGTTTGTCGGCAATGTCCGGACCGTCAGTGCGGATCCTGATTTCTTCCGCTACCGGCAGTTTTTCCTGCTCATGTGCGGCTACTTTTTTATCGTGATTGGCTTTGTTGCGCTGGTAAGTCATGCACCGGTTGCGCACAGATATCCATAGGTAAGATGTAACATCTTTCCGGATGTCGAGTTCGGCTCGTTTCTCCCACAAGTCAATAAAAAGCGCCTGCACCAGGTCTTTGGCTGCAGGTTCGTCGTTCAGCATACTATATGCCTGTAAACACAATAATTGGTAATGCTTCTTAAAAACGGTTTCAAATGTGCTGGCGTCCATACGGCACTAAGATTTCGGATAACTGATATAGGTACAAAGATGAATCCCGTGTCGGCCGCGTATATTGGAGAAAAGTAAATCTTGAAAACGCCTGCTAAACAGGTGCCGGATCAACAGCACTCCAAAAGTAGCCCAAAAGCGCATTGAATTTTGTTAATAAACCGTTAATGACAGTGGGAGAAGCAGGCGGGGCGGGCGCTGTAGCGAATACTGCTGTAATGCGACGAGGTGTTAAAACAGCGGCGATTTTGCTAAACAGTTCACATCGCATCGCTTAAAATTCGCGATGGCAGCCGCCTTCCGAGGGCTTGCAAAATACGGAATACAACGCTGAAGCCTCTACGATTTCGGAAGCTAAACGTCACTTGTCAAGACAAAAAAATTTTTCCAGACATGGGTTATTGGCAGAGAAAGGTGAAAGAACGATGGTTTTATACAGGATGGGTGATGTGATTCATTTGTTAACGGAGACCACTATTCAAAAAAATGGGGCCCGGGTGGTCTGCACCGGGCCCATCTTAATAGGATATGGTCATTCATATTTTCACACTCCATGTCATGGTGTGTAGTATGATGATCCATGTGCAAGTTCCGGTTCGGTTGCCGGTCACTTTTTTGGAGTACGTCAACAGGTGTATTCAGTTATTTAATCGACAAGATCTTTTCAGGCGCTCTATTATAAAGACTATTAAAACAATAAACAGGGTGAATGAATGAGATAAAAAAATAAGATATTTTTATCTATAATGTGATGAGTGGTCTTTTTGTATTGATATTGTTGTTATGTCAGATATTAAATCGATCTTTACGCTGCAGCCCGGCTGCATCAAACTTCTCCTTAGCTTTATGACGACACGCCACCGTACCATTTGCCAACTTGGCCAGGTCGTGTTTTCTCCATTCTCCCCAGCCAATAAATATTTATGAAATAATGCGTAATGCATTCACCCCACAGAGGTGATAATCTAGTCTTTATAGTATGGAACAGTTCCAGATAGAACAGCTGATGGTGAAAAGACTGGCGGGCATCACGTCCGACAGCGAGAATGCCTTGCTGGACGAGCTGGTCGAAAAGGATGCCGCTGCAAAGGCCCTGTGGGAGGAGCTTTGTGCGATGACAGGGGCTAAAGATATGCAGGCCTTCGCGAAAAGCCTCGACGTGGAAAGTGCCTGGGATGAATTGCAAACAATTGTCGCTCCACAAAAGAAATATCGTCTTCCCCTCCGCAGCCTGTCAATCGCGGCCGCTATCGCGATCATGATAGGAGGCGCTATTTATTTATTGATCAATCCCCGGGAAGACCTACGCCACAAGTGGCTACGGTACAACCGCCCACCAACAGGCCACTCATTACCGGCGTTCGGCTGGAAGCGGCTAACGGCGATATGCTCCCCCTGGATGGTAAGGACGCCGCCACTACGGTGACCCTGGACGGCGTGCAGCTACACAACGACCGCGAGACGCTCCGTTTTGAAGGCAAAGGAAACAACGCCGCCCGATGGAATGCCATCGTAGTGCCGGCGAAGCTCGATTATAAGGTTGTACTGGCCGACGGATCGAAGGTATGGCTGAACGCCAGCACGAAACTGCGTTTCCCTTTCACCTTCCCCAACGATATCAGGGAAGTGTTTGTGGACGGGGAGGCGTACTTCGATATTGCGCCGGATGCTGACAGGCCTTTCGTAGTTAACGTCGGTGGCTCCCGCCTCGAGGTTTTGGGTACAGAGTTTAATGTGAATAACTATGGCGGCAAAGCTATTACCACTTCCCTGGTAAAGGGAGCGGTGGCCGTAAACAGTAAAGCAGAACGCGTCGTATTGCAGCCGGGCAAAGAGGCAATTTTAACCAACAACGGGAAAGTGAAGGTGCACGCCTTTGATCCCGAAGAGGCCACCAGCTGGATGCACGGTGTATATACATTCCACAACACACCACTGTCTGTACTTTCCGAAGTATTGCCCCGGATGTTCGGCACGCAGGTGGTGTTTGACAAACGCGAGATCGGTGAGATCCGTTTTACCGGAGCGCTGGATAAAAACGACCCGCTGTCATATTTCCTCCGCAACCTGGAAGTGGCGGCCGAAGTGCAAAGCTACTACGCTAACGGGGTGTTGCATTTGAAATGACCGCGCGTCCCCGGCAATCTGCCAACGGTGTGTTATATTTGAAGTAACTGCCAGCCCCGGTACTAGAAGTAGCTGCCGAAGTGCAAGGCTATGCCAATGGGGTGTTACATTTGACGTAAGTCACTTAATGTAGCCCGCTCCCCACAAGCGGCTTTACGCTCATCCCTATTGTTAATTTTCGTAAACTATCTGCTAAGAAGCGCTTAACCAGCAAGCCCCGCACCGCGTAATTTTAGTCGCAGGAAATATAACTCCCTGTTACATGACGATCTGCGCTTCCTACTACCGCCTGCTAACACTGGCCTCCCTGTTTTTTGTGACCGCCCGCACCCAGGCGCAGGCACCCTTAATGCCTTACGCACCTGCGGCAGAAGAAGTGGCTGCCAACTATAAAAGTGCCGCCGAACTAGACTCGCTCGTACGCAATAAAGCTTATCGCCTGGGCGTACGTCCCCGCTGGCAGGCCGACAAAAAAGCTTTCTGGTACAAAAATGTGTTGCAAGACAGCGTAGTAGAATACGTATATGTAGATGCCGCGCAAGGTCGCAGGCAGCTGGCCTTCGATCACGCGAAGCTGGCTTCCGGGTTGTCGAAGGCTACTGGCCGCAGCATCAGCGCCGACAAATTGCCCCTCACAGATATCGTGTTCGCCAAAGACGCGATACTTGTAGAAACCGGTGGCAAATGGTACAGCTGCCATCCCGGCAGTTATGAATGTACGCCCGCCGCATCAGCACCGCAGGCTTCCACGGAGTCCTCTAATCCAGGCTCCAGGCCACGTTGGGAACGGGGCGACTGGGGCGCACGTAATATATCGCCCGATAAACAATGGTCGGTGGACATTCGCGATGGCAATGTATGGGTGAAGCCCGCTAATGGTGAGGCTTTCCAATATACGAACAACGGTACCAAAGCCGCTCCGTACGGTGAAGTGCGCTGGTCGCCGGATAGCCGCTATTTTGCGATCTGCCGCATCTACCCGGTGGAAGCAGCCAAAGTGTATTACCTGCTCAGCTCCCAGCCGAATACAACACGGGCGGAGCTAAAGTTCAATGACTATGCGCAACCCGGCGATTCCAATACGATCTACGCGGTGTACGTGGGTGACGTGGCCGGTAAAACGTTACGCAGGGCAGATGTAGACAGCAGCAACGACCGCCCCTCTATCCGCTGGCGCAAGTCTGATAACCGCTACTTTACTTTCGAGCGTGCCGATCGTGGTCACCAGCGCTTCCGCATCGTGGAGGTGGACCGGGAAACGGGGAACACGCGTAATATCGTCGAAGAGAAAACGAACACCTTTATTTACGAGCAGCGCATTTTCACGCACTATATCGAAGACAAGGACGAGGTGATCTGGTCTTCAGAAAAAGATGGTTACATGCACCTCTACCTGGTGAACGCCAAGGCTGGCACGGCTAAGCCGATCACGAAAGGAGCATGGGTGGTGAGAAACGTTGATAGCGTGGATACGCAAAAACGCCAGGTGTGGTTCCGCGCCAGTGGCATGAATCCGGGTGAAGATCCCTATAACGTACATTACTGTCGCATCAACTTTGATGGTAAAGGCCTCGTGAAGCTGACGGCAGGCAATGGTCATCACACGCTCACTTTTTCCCCCGACCGCAGCTATTATATCGATACTTATTCCCGGCCAGATGCGCCGCCTGTAACGGAGCTGCATCAAACGTCGACGGGTAAACTGCTTACCGTGCTGGAAACTGCGGACGTGAGCCGCCTGTTGGCTACAGGTTTGCGGCTGCCGGAAGTATTTGTTGCCAAAGCACGCGATGGTAAAACAGACATATGGGGCGTAGTATGCCGGCCGCGCAACTTCGATCCGCAAAAGAAATACCCGGTGATCGAAAACATATACGCTGGTCCGCAAGATGCATTTGTGCCTAAAAGTTTTATGACTTACAGCGAAATGCAAAGCATGGCGGAACTGGGTTTCATCGTGGTGCAAATGGACGGTATGGGTACTGCAAACCGCTCTAAAGCGTTTCATGACGTTTGCTGGAAAAACCTGGCAGATGCCGGTTTTCCCGATCGCATCCTTTGGATGAAGGCGCTGGCAGCGAAGTATCCGTATGTAGACGTTGATAGGGTAGGACTGTACGGCACTTCCGCCGGCGGGCAAAATACCGTGGGCGGTTTGTTGTTCCATCCGGAGTTTTATAAAGCGGGTGTGGCGGCTTGTGGTTGTCACGATAACCGGGTAGATAAACAATGGTGGAACGAGCAGTGGATGGGGTACCCAGTGGGTAAACATTACGAAGAGCAATCGAATATCGTGAACGCCGCCAAACTGCAAGGCAACCTGCTGCTGATAGTCGGCGAGGCCGATACCAACGTGCCGCCGGAGTCAACATACCGCCTTGCCGATGCATTGATCAAAGCAAACAAAGACTTCGACTTCCTCGTGGTGCCTGGTATGGGACATAGCGATGGCGGGCCTTATGGGCGCAGGAAGAAACGTGATTTTTTCGTGAAAACATTATTGGGCGCGCAGCCTCCGGTTCGCAACATGGCATCTAACTAAACAAGCCAACTAATAAAATGCGGCGCGCCCTTTCCGTGATGGAGAGGGCGCGTCGTTTATAAGCAGGCGAAAATATAGTTAGTGCTCAACGTTCTGGAAGTAGCTGTTCACATAATCACTCGGCGACTGATCGGTAATACTTTTAAACACGCGGTTAAAGTTGGTGATGCTGTTGAATCCACAGGTGTACGCGACTGTGGCGATATTATCATACCCGCCATCAGTCAGCTTTTTACAGGCTTCGTTGATGCGTACTTCATTTAAGAAAGAGACGAAGGTATGTAACGTATGTTTTTTGAAATAGCGGCAAAACGCCTGTGGTGTCATGTGTGCCTGTTTCGCAGCGTCTTCAAGTGTAATGGGTTTATCATAATTGTGCATGATAAAGTTGTAGATGTTACCGATGCGTATGCCTTCATGCTCGCTGTATACAGGTGTTTGACTGGCAGATGATAGGGCTTTCAGCTCCTTCAGGCTGCTCAGGAATTTAAGCAGGTCGATGAAGTGAATGAGTTGATCGGCACCAGCGTGTTGCTGGATGCGGATCATCTTGCTGGATATTTCCGACACATAGGTTTGTGGTACGCGAAAGCCGGATTGGGCTTGCGTGATGAAGTTTTTTAGTAGCTTAAGTTCGGGCAGACTGAAGAAAGAGGCCAGCTGTCCGTTTGGATTGAAAAATATATCCAGCGCCACGATCTTCTTTTTGCTTTTAGGCGTAAAGTAAGACGGGTCGCTTTTAAATACGTGTGGTTGATTTGCGCCGAGCCAGAAGATTTCATTATCCCTAAAGGCATGCATGTTGTTTTCGGCTACGAGTGTGCCTTCTCCCTTCTGGATCCAGGTCATTTGTATTTCCTGGTGACGGTGCAGGTGTTGGTAAAAATGAGGCAGCACATTTTTCTGTACAATAATGGTTTTGTCGTGCGGCACAGGTATCGTGAATTGCAGTACTTTCATGATATATACTGTATTTTAACTGCTGATGGAATAGATTCCGGTTGTTGTTTCTGTTTGCCTAAAGCCTTATTGGCTGGTAGCTTTCCCAATATTACTAATTTTTCGGTTCGTTTTGCAAAGAGGTTAAGATATGGGCATAATTGATTAGAATTGGGCATGTGATCCGAACCGGTTTGAAATACTTTTGAAAAAAAAGATAATTATGAGTATTGCCTGGAAGGGTATATATCCCGCACTGACCACCAAACTAAATGCGAACGAAGAACTGGACCTCCCGCTGTTCAAACAAAACCTGGACGCGCAGCTCTCCGCCGGCATCGACGCCATTGTACTAGGCGGCACCCTTGGCGAAGCCAGCACCCTGACTACGAACGAAAAGGAAACGCTTACGAAGTTTGCGGTGGAGCAAACCACGGGAAAAATACCAGTGATCCTGAACATTGCTGAAGGTTCTACTGCAGAAGCATTGCAGCGTGCAAAAGAAGCAAAGGCATGGGGCGCTAAAGGCCTGATGATGCTGCCGCCAATGCGCTACAAAACAGACGCCCGTGAAACTGCGGCTTACTTTAAAACTGTAGCCAACTCCACGGACCTGCCCATCATGATTTACAACAACCCGGTTGATTATAAAACAGAGGTGACACTCGACGTGTTCGAAGAACTGGCGGAGTGTCCCAACATCCAGGCGGTGAAAGAGTCTACCCGCGACATCAGCAACGTAACGCGCATGCGTAATGCGTTTGGCGATCGTTTCAAAATCCTTTGCGGTGTAGATACGCTGGCTATGGAAGAACTGCTGATGGGTGCCGACGGATGGGTGGGTGGCCTCGTGTGTGCATTCCCGGAGGAAACAGTGGCTGTATATCGCCTGGTAAAAGCCGGTCGAATCGAAGAAGCACTGAAAATCTATCGCTGGTTCCTGCCGCTGCTCGAGTTGGATATTCACGCAAAACTCGTACAATACATTAAATTGGCAGAAGCACAGGTAGGCCTGGGTACCGAGTACGTAAGAGCACCGCGCCTGACCCTTATTGGTAAAGAACGTGAAAGGATCTTAAAAGTGATCAACGACGCCCTGGCTGTTCGCCCGACGCTGCCTGACTACAAATCGATTTCCGCCGCACAGCTGGCGTAACTCATAAATTGAATGGATATGCAAACGCCCGTTACAGCAACAACGAATGTAGAAGAAGTAATGGACAATGCCGCGAAGGCATTTGATGAATACAAACGCCTGTCGGCCGCCAGACGTGCGGATTTCCTGGAGGCGATCGCGCAGGAGCTGGAAGCGGCTAAAGAATCACTGGTAGCGGCTGCACATGCGGAAACTAACCTGCCTTTGCCGCGCCTCAACGGAGAAGTAGGCCGCACTACCGGTCAGCTTCGCCTGTTCGCAAACCTGTTGCGCGAAGGCAGCTGGGTGAATGCCGTGATCGATACAGCTGATCCGAGCCGTACGCCCGCCCGTCCGGATCTACGTAAAATGTCATTGCCATTGGGACCGGTAGCGGTGTTTAGTGCCAGCAACTTTCCTTTTGCCTTTTCTACAGCCGGTGGAGATACGGCGAGCGCGCTTGCTGCGGGTTGTCCGGTAGTGGTAAAAGGACACTCCGCACACTTACAAACATCTTTGCTGGTGTTTGAAGCGATGCAAAAAGCGATCAAAGCTGCAGGTGTACCTGAGTTTACTATACAACATATCACCGGCCCGGGTAACCAGGTAGGCAAGGCATTGGTGCAACATCCTGCAATTGCTGCCGTAGGTTTTACCGGTTCGTTCTCCGGTGGTACCGCACTGGTGGAGTACTCCAGCCAGCGCGCAGTACCGGTGCCGGTTTTCGCGGAGATGAGCAGTATTAACCCTGTCGTGCTCTTCCCGGACGCATTAAAACAACAGGGCGCACAACTGGCGCAAACTTATGCGGGCTCTATCACGCTCGGTATGGGACAATTCTGTACCAATCCCGGTTTATTACTGGCGGTTAAGAGCGCGGAGTTAGACCAGTTCGTGGGTTTACTGGCCGAGGACATTGCGAAGGTAGCGCCAGCGAAGATGCTGCATTCCGGTATCTGTAAATCTTACCATCATGGCCTGGAAGAAGTGCTGTCACATAAGGACGTGGAGTTGGTGAAACAGTCTGCACAAGCACCTGCCGACCTGGAAGCGTATCCGACATTAGCGCGTGTAACCGGTGCGGCTTTCCTTGCGGATGCTGCTTTGCGCGAAGAGGTGTTCGGACCGTTCTCGCTGGTAGTGGTCTGTGAAAACAAAGCCGAACTGGTACAGGTATTAAAAAGCCTGAAAGGACAACTCACCACTACGCTCATGGCTACACCGACCGACATACAGGCGAACCGTGATATACTGGACCTGCAAGCCACGCTGGCCGGCAGGATCATCCTGAACGCTGCGCCAACGGGCGTAGAGGTCTGTGCCGCGATGGTGCATGGTGGCCCGTTCCCGGCTACCACCGATGCGCGGTTCACCTCCGTGGGTTCGTCGGCGATACAGCGTTGGGTAAGGCCCGTATGTTTCCAGGGTTTTACAGATGATATGTTGCCTGAGGAATTGCAAAATGCCAATCCGCTCAATATCTGGCGTAACGTGAACAACCAGCTCACGCAATCGCCGCTGAACGCTTAAGCCGTATCTCGCAGGATGAAAAAAATACTTGCTCTCATTTGTTGCGTTTATGCCGGCATGCACTGCATGGCACAACATAAAGGCGCTATATCGCTACCGGTGGCCAAGTTCGCTACCGGTAGCGATGAGCGTTGGAGCCAGCCTGCGTTTGACGACCGTGAATGGAAACAAATCAATACTGGCACGGTTTGGCAGTCGCAGGGATATACCGATTACCACGGTTATGCCTGGTATCGCATCCATGTAATCATTCCTTCTTCCCTGAAAGATAATGCACATTGGAAGGATAGTCTTCGCGTCTACCTCGCGCATGTAAACGACGTGGATGAAACGTACCTGAATGGCGTGAAAATCGGTAAGACAGGCCGCTTTCCCGAAGATGAGGGCGGCTACGAAAGTAAATGGCCAGCCGTTCGTCAATACCATGTGGCGATGAACAATCCCGCGATCCGCTGGAACGAAGAAAATGTAATCGCCATCAAAGACTACGACGGTGGCGGATCTGGCGGCATTTTTATGGGGAGTCCTTACCTGGATGCGCTTGAACGTACCGACGGACTGCGTGTATCCGTACCGCAAGATCGGCTGCAGTATACCAACAAAGGCATGAACGCCGCCTTGCTTTTACAGAATCAATTTAACACCACACTCCATGGAGTTTTGCAGTACACTTTGTACGATGTGATCTCCGCAAAAGACATTCGTACCAGTACGGTACAAGTATCGCTGCCGCCACACCAGTCGCAGGGACTGAACTGGCAGGCGCCCAACCAGGAGGGATTGCAGTTACGGTATGTATTTACTGAAGCAGGTTCCGGGTTGAAGGTAGCAGATACCCTCGCATTGCCTTACATCCTTACACCAGCAATAACAGTCTTTCCGAAGATAAATAATGCGCGCGTTTACGGTGCCCGTCCCGGCCACCCTTTCCTGTTTTGCATTGCAGCCACGGGCGAAGCGCCGCTCACTTACGAAGTAACGCATCTGCCCCAAGGCTTAACTTTAAATGCCAAAACCGGTGTTATTACCGGCACTACACCTGCGAAAGGCGACTATAAATTGTCTGTAACGGTTAAGAATAAACGAGGCTTGGCAAAGCAACAACTCACCATCAAATCGGGCGATCAGTTATCACTTACACCTCCTATGGGCTGGAACAGCTGGAACTGCTGGGGCGTAAACGTGAGCCAGGACAAAGTGATCAGCAGTGCGCAGGCCATGATTGACAAAGGCCTTACCGGCCACGGATGGACATATGTCAACGTAGATGATGGCTGGGTATCTCCCCAACGCGCCGCTGACAGCAGCATGGTGCCCAATGAAAAGTTTCCTGATATGAAGGGGCTCGGCGACTGGTTGCATGAACGTGGCCTGAAATACGGTATCTATTCATCTCCCGGAACACTCACCTGTGGTGGTTATCTCGGCTCTTACGGCAACGAACGAAAAGACGCAGATACCTATGCCGCCTGGGGCGTCGATTACCTCAAATACGACTGGTGCAGCTACGAACGCATCGCCGCCAGTGACACGACGCTGGAAACATATGTGAAACCTTTCCGCGTTATGCAAACCGCGTTGCAGGCACAACCGCGTGACATCTTCTATAACATTTGCCAGTACGGCCTTAAAGATGTGTGGAAGTGGGGAGGTGCGAATGGTGCACAAAGCTGGCGCACAACCGAAGACATTGAAGACACCTGGGAAAGTCTTTTGCAGATAGGCTTTCAGCAGAATAAACTATATCCTTACGCTCATCCCGGCGGCTGGAACGATCCGGATATGATGATCGTAGGACAAGTAGGCTGGGGTGAAAACCTGCATCCTACAAGACTTACGCCCGAAGAACAATATACGCACGTAAGTCTCTGGTGCCTGTTGTCTGCGCCTTTACTGATCGGCTGCGACCTCAGTAAACTCGACGACTTTACATTGAACCTGCTCACGAATGACGAAGTGCTGGCCATCGACCAGGACCCGCTCGGCAAACAGGCGCAGCGGGTGTTGCAAACGCCAGCGTACGAAGTGTGGTTGAAGCCATTGGAAGACGGTAGCCATGCGCTGGGCATATTCAACATGCAAACAACAACGAACACGGTTAGCCTGCCCTGGAAAAGCCTGGGCCTGCAAAATAAGCAACAACAAGTGCGCGACCTGTGGCGGCAACAGGACCTTGGCACGGTGAAGGATGAATACAGTGTAACACTGCCGCCGCATGGCGTAAGACTGCTGAAAATCGGCAAATAACATTCGGTAACTATTCATTTCGCAACTATGACCAATCAACCAAAGTCATTTAAGCAATCGTTCGGATTGCTGGATGCCACCATGATCGTAGCAGGGTCTATGATCGGATCCGGCATTTTTCTCGTAAGCGCCGATATTACCCGCACCACCGGATCTGCCGGCTGGCTCATCCTCATATGGATAATTACCGGCCTTTTAACCGTTACCGCGGCCCTCAGTTACGGGGAGTTGAGCGGCATGTTCCCAAAAGCCGGCGGACAATACGTTTATCTCAAAGAAGCATTCGGTCCGCTCGTTGGGTTCCTTTATGGATGGAGCTTTTTCACGGTGATACAGGCCGGTTCTATCGCCGCAGTGGGAGTGGCCTTCGCCAAATTTGCAGCCTACATATTTCCTGCACTCAGTGAAAACAACCAGCTGGTCAGTCTCGGTTTCCTCAAAATATCTGCCGCACAAGTCACATCGATCCTGTTAGTAGTGTTGCTAACGTTTGTGAATACACGCGGCGTGAAGGAGGGTAAGATCATACAAACGGTATTTACGCTGACCAAGCTGGCAGCGCTGTTCGGGCTGATCATCTTTGGTTTGCTGTTCGCGGCGAAGAAAGAAGTATGGGACGCAAACTGGGCTACCGGCTTTAGTTTGGGCAAAATGGACGGTCAATCATTGGTGGCTTACTCCGGTTTATCCGTATTGGGCGCTATCGCCGGCAGTATGGTGGGCAGCCTGTTCAGCAGCGACTCCTGGAATAACGTGACCTTCATCGCCGGTGAGATCAGGAATCCCAAACGCAATATCGGCTTGAGTTTGTTTATGGGCACCGCGATCGTAACCATGATCTATGTAGCCACAAACCTCATGTATATCAGTATCATGCCGATGCAGGAAATCGCCTACGCAGAAAATGACAGGGTAGGTGTAGTTGCATCGCGGTACATTTTCGGCGTGAATGGTACCATCATTATCGCTGCTTTCCTGATGATATCGACCTTTGGTTGCAACAATGGTTTGATCCTCGCTGGTTCCCGCGTTTGTTATACCATGGCAAAAGACGGTTTGTTCTTTAAAAGACTTGGTGTGCTTAACAAAAATGCGGTGCCGGGTAAAGCGCTCTGGATTCAATGTGTATGGGCTTCGGTGCTTTGTCTCAGCGGCCGGTACGGAGAACTGCTCGATTATGTAATCTTTTGCGTGCTGATATTTTACATTCTCACGATCATCGGGATTTTCCGGCTGCGCCGCACGCGGCCTGAGCTGCCAAGGCCTTACAAAGCATTTCTTTATCCCGTATTACCGGCATTGTACATACTCGCGGCTTCTGTGATCTGCTTCGCGTTATTGGTGTACAAGCCAATGTACACCTGGCCCGGACTCGGTATCGTGTTATTGGGCATCCCGGTGTATTACCTGGTGTGGGGCAAAAACTATAAACCGGAAACCGTTGAGTCACCTGCTGAGGCAGAAATATTATAATCTATTTTTATGAGGAAATTATTGCTTAGCATATCCGGCAGCCTGTGTATCACTGCTGCTTTGGCTCAAAAGGAGGCTACCGTAACGGTAGATGTGGCCAGTCCTCAGGCGCGTGTCGCACCTACGCTGCATGGTATTTTCTTTGAGGAGATCAGTCATGGCGGCGAAGGCGGCCTGTACGCAGAGCTCGTACAGAACCGCGGTTTCGAGGAAAGCCGTATTCCGCAAGGTGTACAGTTAAAAAACGGTTGGCTGGTGCCAGATCCTAAACCGCATTGGTTCCTGAACGGCAAACCCAGCGAATGGCGTATGCCCTGGGAAATCAAAAGCGATTATCCTAACTGGCGGATGCAGCAAACCGGCGGCTCGGCGATGACGATTGCCCTTACGCAGGAAAAGCCTTTGAACGCGTCGACGCCGCGCAATCTCAAAGTGACGGTGAGTAGGATCGCACCGGGTTCGCGCCAGGAAGTGATTAATGAAGGCTTCTGGGGTATGAATGCGGTTAAGGGCGATAATTATTCGTTGCAATTTTACGCACGCACGGCTGCCGATTATAAAGGCGGGGTAACGGTTTCGCTCCAAAGTAAAAACGGCCGCACATTGGCGCAACATACTTTCAACAGCATCGCGTCCGATAAGTGGAAGAAGTATACCTGCCAGCTGCAACCCACCGAAACAGACCCGCAGGCGGAACTGTCGATTGCGTTTAACAGCACCGGCACCGCTTACCTGGACTTCGTTTCCCTCTTCCCGGAAAAGACATTTAAGGACCGCAAAAACGGGATGCGTAACGATCTTGCGCAGCTGCTGGCCGACATGAATCCTTCGTTCCTTCGCTGGCCCGGAGGATGTTTCGTAGAAGGTATCACGATCGAAAGTGCGCCAGACTGGAAAAAGACGATCGGGCCGCAGGAGCGGAGAGAGGCGACTTACAGTCCCTGGGGATACTGGGCCAGCAACGGTTTCGGTTACCACGAGTTCCTGCAGTTCTGTGAAGATATTAACGCCGATGCGATGTATGTGTTTAACATCGGTATCGCCTGCGAAATGCGCAGCGGCACTTTTTATGGAGAGGAGAAGGTACCGGAGTTGATCGATAATGTGCTGGACGCGATCGAATATGCCATCGGTCCTGCCAACTCCACCTGGGGGCGGATTCGCGCGGCCAACGGTCACCCTGCGCCGTTCCCCTTAAAGTACCTGGAAATCGGTAATGAACAACACGGGCCAGCTTATGCCAAACGTTACAACCTGTTCTACAAAGCCATTAAAGAAAAATATCCGCAGCTGGAACTCATTGCCAGTATGGGGATAGGAGATATTAACCGTCATACGCTGGATAGTATGCATGTTGTGGACATCGCTGACGAGCATGCTTATAAAGCCGCCGGCTGGGCGTTTTCGCATTACGACCACTTCGATAAATACAAACGCGGCGCCTGGGACGTGTACGTAGGAGAGTACGCCACTAATAATGGCGTGGGTGCCGGTAATATGAAAGCGGCGCTCAGCGATGCGGCTTATATTATGGGCATGGAGCGTAATGGCGATCTGGTGAAGATGTCGAGTTACGCGCCGTTGTTGGAGAACGTGAATACCCGCCACTGGCCCGTGAATCTAATCAACTTCGATGCTTCGCGCAGTTTCGGCCGCATCTCTTATCACTTGATTAAGTTGATGAATGAGCATCGCGCCGACCAGAACTTCGCCGCATCTGCCACACTGATCAAAGAAACGAATCCCACGCCGCTGTTTGCAGGCGGTATTGGTCTGGCTACCTGGGATACGCAAACGGATTATAAAGACATACAGGTAATAAAAGATGGAAAAGTCTTGTATCAAAGTGACTTTTCAGCCCGCAAAGAAGAATGGCAAAAAGTAGTGGGTGGATGGGATATTACGGATACCACGATCTCCATGAAACAGGAAGGTCCTCAGCGTCTCGCGTTGTTGAGAGATCATCAGTTTGATACTTATACCTTGAAGCTGAAAGCCCGCCGTAACAGTGGCTACAACGCTTTCATCATCCCATTCGCCGTGAAGGATAGCAAAACGATGCTGCGTGCCCATATCGGCTCCTGGGTAAACCAAAACTGTGTATTCGAGTCAGTAACTAATGGTTTCGATGTGGCGGATGTATCTACCCAGAAAAGATTACCTGCGCCAATTAAGAACGGCCAATGGTACGATATTACCCTGGAGGTAGGCAGAGAGAAAGTAGACTGCTACCTTGACGGAAAGCTGCTCATGTCTTTCGAACAACCACAACAATTCCTGGCCATTGCCGGCCGCGATGACAAGAACGGTGACATCATCATCAAAATGGTGAATGCAATGCCAAATGCGATGGCTACTACTTTGCAGCTGAATGGCGCCGGTATGTTAGGGGATGAATCGCAACTCACGACGCTCAGCGCACCCGGCGAAACGCTGGAGAACTCGCTGGACGAGCCGCTGAAATATGTGCCGCAGCAGACGATTTTAACCGGGATCAAAAACGGCAGCCAGCTTACCCTGCAACCTTTCAGTGTGAATATACTGCGGTTAAAGACGAAGCGCTAATTAACTTACAGGCTTTTGAAATTGCCTGAATAATGTTAATTTTTGCAAACATTTGATTAAATCCTAAGAGCGTTACCTGCCTGTGCAGGAATATCTTTGTTGTTATCAGTATCATGACTAATAAGACGAGCGTGAATAAAAAGACATTTTTTTGTATTGATGCGCATACCTGCGGTAACCCGGTTCGCCTGGTAGCGGGCGGCGGTCCTGTATTGGAAGGGGCTAACATGAGCGAGAAGCGTGGTCACTTTTTGAAAGAATTCGACTGGATCCGTAAAGGACTGATGTTTGAACCCCGTGGTCATGATATGATGAGTGGCAGTATTTTGTACGCCCCACATGACCCCGCCAATGACGTAGCGGTACTGTTTATCGAAACAAGCGGTTGCCTGCCGATGTGTGGTCACGGTACGATTGGTACCATTACCATTGCAGTGGAAGAAGGACTGGTGACGCCGAAAGTGCCGGGTATTATCCGCATGGAGGCGCCGGCCGGCCTGGTTAATATCGAGTATGTGCAGGAAGGTCGTAAGGTAAAAAGCGTGAAACTCACCAACGTGGCTTCTTATCTCGCCGCAGAAAATATTGAAGTGGAATGTCCCGACCTGGGGATGTTGAAAGTGGACGTGTCGTACGGTGGCAATTTCTACGCCATCGTAGATGTGCAGGAAAACTTCCCCGGACTCGAGCACTTCACATCCTCACAACTTGTATCCTGGGCTCGGGAAATGCGCAAACGCATTAACGAGAAACACAGCTTCGTGCATCCTGATAATCCAACGATCAACGGCTGCTCGCATGTGTTGTGGGCCGGCGCGACCATCGATCCGACGGCTACGGCGCGTAACGCGGTGTTCTACGGTGATAAAGCAATCGACCGTTCTCCCTGTGGTACCGGTACTTCTGCCCGCATGGCGCAGTGGTATGCGAAAGGTAAGCTGAAAAAGGGCGATGAGTTTGTACATGAGAGCATTATCGGTTCCAAGTTCATCGGTCGCATCGAGGAAGAAACGACGGTGGGAGGCAAGCCGGCTATCCGTCCGAGTATTGAGGGATGGGCGCGCATTTATGGATACAACACGATTTCCATCGACCCGGAAGATGATCCGTTCGCATACGGCTTTACCGTTATCTAATTATCAATCAAAAGTATTGCAGCAATAATGGGAAATCAGGTGATTATTATCGGCGGCGGCATTATCGGTTTAAGCAGCGCTTTCTATTTACAGGAAGCGGGCTACGAGGTGACGGTCGTAGATAAAACAGACATGTCAAATGGCTGCTCGTACGGCAACGCCGGTTATATTTGTCCCAGCCACTTCGTTCCGCTGGCGGCACCGGGCATCGTTGCACAAGGCTTTAAATGGATGCTCAATTCCAAAAGCCCGTTTTATGTACAACCCAGACTCAATAAGGAATTAATCAGCTGGGGACTGCAATTCATGAAAAGCGCGAACGCCAGACACGTTCAACGTTCGGCCATCCCGCTGCGCGACATTGCATTGCTCAGCAAAAACTTATACGAAGAGTGGACCAGCGTGCCTGGTATCGATTTCGCGTATGAGCCGAAGGGAATGCTGGAGTTTTTTAAAGATGAAGCCAGCGCCCATCATGCAGAACATAGCGTAAAAGCCTCCCGCGACCTGGGTCTCGACGCCCGGCTGATCGGTCGCGAAGAGGTGCAGAAGATGGAACCTGACGCAAAACTGGACATTCTCGGCGCGGTGTACTTCGCCTGCGATTCGCAGTTGTATCCGAATAAGCTGATGAGCAGCCTGCAAACCTATCTCGCGGGTAAAGGCGTAAAATTCCTGCACAACACGGAAGTAACCGGCTTTGTTACTAACGGGGAGCGCATCTCCGGAATTAAAACACCGCAGGAAACACTCACTGCGGCTGAAGTGGTTTTGGCAACCGGTGTGTGGAGCGGACAACTGGCCAAACAATTATCCCTGAACATCCCGATGGTGGGCGGTCGCGGTTACTCTGTAACGCTGGAGAACTCTCCTTATAAATTACACCACTCGATTATCCTGAGCGAAGCCCGTGTAGCCATTTCTCCTATGGACGGCAATAAGCTGCGTTTCGGTGGTACGATGGAAATCACCGGCATTGATGCGCCTCCCCGTATGAAGCGGGTGCAGGGCATTCTGGAATCAGTGAAAAAATACCTGCCCGAATACGACATTGCCATGCCGGCAGAAAAAGATGTGTGGTACGGCTATCGTCCATGTAGTGCAGATGGATTGCCGCATTTAGGCAAGACCTCCCGCTGGAAAAACCTGACGGTGGCTACTGGTCACTCGATGCTCGGCATCAGTCTGGGTGCGGCCACCGGTAAACTCGTGCAGGAAATCGTGCAGGGAAAACCAACTTCCATGGATATTCGTCCCTTTGAAGTAGAGCGCTTTTAATGCGCTTTTTTAATATCAACCAAACATCCGTACGTATGAACCGCAAAACCGATTGGCTTAAAATATTATTGTTTATGATGGGCGTCCACAGCATGCCGGGAACTATAACCGCGCAGGATAAAGGCGGCAACTCACTTTACCAGCAAACCAGCGAAGTGAATAATATCATGGTAAAATATAACGCCGACCGGGGCAACCTGGGGCGTTTTTATTTTATCGATAATTCACCCGAACGCCGCGAACGCATGCGAACCTTGTACGAGGACTACCTGCAACAACTGTCGCCGCTCAACTTCGAAAGTTTACCGGTAGGCTCGCAGGTAGACTACCTGCTGTTCCGCCAGGATTTACAAGAACAACTGCGCCGCCTGGACGTAGAAAAGAAAGAAGTAGAGCAACTGAAAACCTGGTTCGCCTTCGCCGATGAACTGTACGTGACAGAGGCCAAACGCCGCCGTGGTGCTGAACTTGAGGCACAACCAATGGCCTCTTCATGGCACAATATGGCGCTAACCATCAGGAAAAATATCAAACAGCTGGAAGCATCCGGCAGTATGAACATTTACCTGATCCGCCGCGGCGCAGGCATTGTAAGGGGTTTAAAGGAAGTATTGCAAACAGTAGATGCTTTCTATAAAGGTTACGACCCGTCGTACACCTGGTGGATGGCAGGCCCTGTAAAAGAATTGAACGAAGCCCTGGATGAATACGCCTCCGCCTGGAAAGCCAAAGAAAAGGCCGCACCGTCCGGTAAAGACGACGGCAGCGGTATTGTTGGTTACCCTATCGGCGACGAAGAACTCGTACGACAACTGCAACTGGAAATGATCCCTTACTCCCCGGAGGAACTGGTGGCGATCGCGAACAAGGAGTTTGCCTACTGCGATGCAGAAATGTTAAAAGCTTCCCGCGAGATGGGCTTCGGCGATAACTGGAAGGCCGCCATGGAAAAGGTAAAGAACACCTACGTGGCCCCAGGCAAACAGCCGCAGATGATCATGCGACTCTATAATGAATCGGTTGATTTCCTGAAAAAGCACGACCTCATCACCATTCCGGCTTTGGCCGAGGAAGCCTGGTCTATGATCATGATGACGCCGGAACGCCAGCTGGTAAACCCTTTCTTCACCGGTGGCGAAACACTGAGTATTTCCTACCCTACGAATGATATGTCAGAAGCCGACAAACTCATGATGGCATGCGCGGCAACAATCCTCACTTTTCCCGGAGTACCGTACACCACGAACTGATCGCTGGCCACCACCTGCAAGGTTATATGGAATCGCGCTATAAAACCTACCGCAACTTCCAGACGCCTTTCTGGATCGAAGGTTGGGCATTGTATTGGGAGATGTTATTGTGGGATATGCAATTCCCGCAATCGCCCGAAGACCGTATCGGTATGCTATTCTGGCGTATGCACCGTTGTGCACGCATTATCTTCTCGCTCAACTATCACCTCGGCAAATGGACGCCGCAGGAGTGCATCGACTTCCTGGTCGACAGAGTTGGCCACGAACGCGCAAATGCAGAAGGAGAGGTGCGTCGTTCCTTTGTCGGCGGTTATAGTCCGCTATATCAGATCGCCTACATGATCGGCGGCCTGCAATTCTACGCCCTGCAACGCGACCTGGTCGGCCCCGGCAAATGGACGATGAAGCAGTTCCACGATGCGGTATTGCATGAGAATAATATTCCTGTGGAAATGTTGCGGGCCATACTGACGCAGCAGCCGCTGAAGAAGGATTTTAAAACGAATTGGCGGTTTTATAAGTTGAAATAGGCTTCCCTGCTACAGATATTGAAAGGCATTCCGGGTTCGGAATGCCTTTTTGCTATACGGGCCGTATATCCATCCTATATCCATCGTATATGCTAATCTTCTGAAACCCGAGCCCCTGCGCATGGTGTATAGAGAATCACTATAGGATGGATATACCCTCGCCCCTGGTAGCCTATCTTTTTCGTGGCGAATAAAAAAACGGGCTGCCTCAACCCGAGACAGCCCGCATCTATCAAAGGATATGACTATTGATACAACGCCTTCACACTCGCCGCATCTAATGCTACGGCAGGATTGAACGCTGCACCTTTCATGTATTCTGTAATGCTGTAGTACAACTGTTTCGCCGCCGGACGTTGGTCCAGGTTGCTTTCCAGGTCGATGGAGGTAACGAGCAGTTTGCCTTTACCGATCTTACCTTCGAACACCAGGCCGAGTTTTCTCGATTCGAACCAGGTGTCGATGAGTTGAACGGAAGGACGCAGGTTGGCCGGGAGACCTTTCAGGTGCATGGTTTGCGCGGTATGCAAAATGTCCCACCATTGCCAGTTGCTGTGGTATTCAGTTGGGAACTGGCGCAACATGGGCGAAGACGGGTTACACAGGATGCCGAGTGTATGCGGTGCCTGGTAGGTCGTCCATTCAGTGTTCCAGAATACGGTGGACATGCCCGCTTGTATAGCTGCACCACCGGCTTTGGTGATCTTGCCATTCAGCATCAGCAGTACTTTTGCACCGCCTTCCAGTTTGGCGATTACGTCAGGTGTGAGTTCTTTCGCGATGATAATATCGCTGGACGGCGTAGGATTGAGGGTGGATGGGTATACCCAGAAGTCCCAGTCATTCACGCCAAGGCCTTTCACAGTTATCTCCAGGTTCAGTTTAGCGGCCTGTTTGATGCCCGCCAGGTCGAAGGAGATTTGTCCCGCCGGGTTGTTGTTGCTGCGTTTTAGGTCTGCCTGCAACGTGCCGCTCGCCAGTACTTTCTTTTGCAGATCGGTGATGCGCCAGGTAAGGTTTGCGTTAGGTACGCCGGATTTTCCAAAGTGAGAAACCTGAACGTTTGCGCTAAACTTTTCGTTGTTCATCCAGGTGAACTTGGGCATTAGCGCCAGCGGTACGGTGGCGGATGCAAAACGGTGATATTCGGCTGGTGTGCAATATGGTTTGCTGTTCCAGAACGGGTCCAGTACGCCAACGAGGGCGGTGCCTTGTCCGGGAAAATCGTGGAGGTCCAGCAATTGGTAGCCGGCGTAGCCCGTGCGCATACCGGCTTCGATATCTGCTTTATAACATAACACCTGCAATTTGCCGGAAGCCATGAGGAACTCGCGCTCCTGGGACTGAAGGTTTTCTTTTTTAAGAAACTCACGGAAGATGTCGAAGTTACGTGCCTGCAACAGGCCTGTATATTTCTTCGTTTCAGAAAAGTCCGGGTACACGCACCACTGGCCAATCTCATGGGCAACCATCGGTATTTCTTTGCCGAGATACTGATTGATGCCGTTCACTTTCGCGGTGAAATCAAATTGGGTGTTAGGGATTTTGGCATTGATCACACTCTTCACCCCTTCACCCCATGCCTGAATGCGCGGATCTGGCGTTACGTGGTAATCGTTACCCTTCAGCGCAGGCCAGCCGGAACCTGCCGTATAAAGACGGCGGTTGTCGAGCTTACGCCAGTATTCCACTTGTGCTGCCAGGTAAGCATCCTTCTTCTCGCCAGCAGGTTCGTTGCCGTGGATCAGCATGCAGAACGACGGGTGGTTGCCGTAAGCGTCGATGATGCGTTGTGCCTCGTTGTACAGGTAGCCATCAATCGAATGACCATCGCCCACACTGGCCCATGCATCTACTTCTACAGAAAGATAAACGCCATACTTGTCAGCCGCAGCAAATGCTGCTTCCGGTGGACACCAGGAGTGGAAACGCAGGTGGTTAAGGCCATGCGCCTGCATAATGCGGTAGATGCGACCCCAGGCAGCAGTGTCCGTAGGCGGATAACCGGTCAGCGGGAAAATCGCACACTCCAGCGTTCCACGCAGGAACACGGGCTCGCCATTGATGGTGATCTTGTCTTTACTCGTACCCACACTGCGCATGCCGAAACGCGTGCGGCTTACATCCTTGCTGCGGGCGGTTTGCCAGGTGGCCGACAATTCATATAAAGCGGGAGAGAATTCGTCCCATGTTTTGAAATGATTGCCCATGGCATAGGTAAGCGTTACAACGCTGTCGCCTGCACGTAAATCATTGTTCATAGCCGGTAACGAAGCTCCTGTACCGACCGGCTTCACAGCCAGACCGAGTTTGTCACCCGCCATGGCAGCACGGCCGAGTTTTACAGTCACCTTCACTTGTTTCGCTGCCAGATCAGGATATACTTGAATGTTTTTGATAAAAGCCGTCGGACTAGCTTCCAGCTTGATGTCTCCCACAATACCATTCCACGTACCCTGGGTCTGATCGCTGGCGCTGTGGGCGTTAATACCTACTTCGGTGAGATAGCGGTTGTCTACGCGAATGGACAATTTGTGTTTACCAGGAGCAAGTGCGCTCAGGTCATACACGTGTGGTGTGGCCAGGCTGCTGTCGGCTCCCATTGGCTGGTCGTCGACAAATACGGTAGTACCCCAGTGACAACGTTCAAGTGAAAGTGCGATGTGTTGTCCCTTCCAGGCAGCCGGTATGTCAATGCTGCGCTGGTACCAGGCGGCACCCACATAGTATTTTACGGGTGTAAGCCAGAACGGGAACTTGAAGTTGGCGTCGGTGCGGTAAGGGGCGTATTTGTCCTGTTCCAGGAAACGTTCTGTTCCTCTTTCGCCGACCCATTTTGTTCTTACAGATGGATTGTCTCCATAACCTTGCGATTGCATGGCACCGGGCAGTTTCACCGGGTCGGTGAAGGATTGGGTATACCATCGTTGTGTAATGCCTTCATCGTTCCGGTCTATCCGGAAACGCCACTGTCCCGCGAGTGACAGCTGCTGTTGCGCGTTTACGATGCCGCCGAGCAGTAATGCGAACAGTAAGCCGGTAATGCGTTTATTCATAATCATAACGTTTAAAAAAGTCTGTTAATGTCCTATCGGTGCGCCCAGCTGTTCCAGCGTACGGCCTTTCGTTTCCTTTACTTTACGCCTGATAAACAGGAAGCCCAGCAGGCAAATGCCACTATACAAGTAGAATGGTCCGTAAGTGCCCAGTACTTCCGATAAGATCGGGAACGTAAACACGAGCACGAAGTACGCCAGCCATAGCGCAACTATCGCTACGGAGGATGCGAGCCCACGGATATGGTTCGGGAATATCTCTGAAATGATGACCCAGGTAACTGGCGCCAGGGAAGTGGCGTATAAAGCTATCGCGATCAATACCACGAGTGATACCGCGCCTGCCGGGGCAGATGACTGTAACAGTAACGACAGCACGAGGTATACGATCGTCAGTCCAAGCGAACCCGCCAGCATCAAGGGACGCCGGCCGAGTTTATCCACCTGCCACATGGCCACGATGGTGAACACGAGGTTCACGGTGCCGATAGCCACGGTCTCGAACAACTGCCTGTCCAGGTTCGCCCCCACCGATTCAAAAATGGTAGAGGTATAATTGAACACCACATTGATCCCGCATAGCTGCTGAAACACAGCCAATGTCATTCCAATGATCACCATCGGCCTCACACTTTTCTCGAACACCGCACTAAAGGCCGGACGTGTTTCACTTTGCAAGGGCTGCAAAACACCTGCAGCCGTATCACTGGCAAATGTGTCTCCACCTATCTTACGCAGGATGCGCATCGCTTCATCACGCCGGCCGACGGTGAGCAGCCAGCGCGGACTTTCAGGCAGCCAGCATACGCCGGCGAAAAACAGGAGGGAGGGGATCGCACCCAGACCAAACATCCAGCGCCATGCCTCCGGACCATTGTCCGCCAGTTGGTAGTTGACGAGATTTGTAATAAGAATACCTGTTACAATCGTTAACTGGTTGATCGCCACGTTACGGCCGCGAACATGCGCTGGCGATACTTCGGCGATGTACATCGGACTAAGCATAGAAGCCATGCCCACCCCAATGCCCGCCGCAAATCGCATAGCGATAAACACTGATAATGTTTGTGAAAAGGCCATGCCCAATGAAGACGCGGCGAAGATGAGCGCCGCCAGCATGAGCCCGGGTTTACGGCCTTTACGGTCGGCCAGCGCGCCGGCCAGTAAACAACCAGCGATGCAACCTAGTGCCAGGGAGCCGGTTAAGAAGCCTTCCCACCAGGAATTGAGTCCAAATTCTGTTCGCAGGAACGGCAGTGCGCCGGAAATTACAGCAAAGTCGAACCCAAACAGGTAGCCGCCCAGGGCGGAGATGAAGGATATGCCGATAATGTAAGCCGTGTTATAACGATGTGTCGTGCTTATTTGCATAACGGTGGATTAGTGATGGATCGTTTGTAAGCGATGGCGGTTCAGCCATGCCTGGTGTATGAGTGCGCCGAGATGGTTTACATCTTTCGACAGCACCTCTTCGAATAATGTTGCTGCTTTGGATTCGTAGGAGGCATCCCCGCTCAAAGCGTGCCCAAGATAGCCAAGCGCCGTCATATACAGGCAGTGTATCCTGTTTTTCAGGTCCAGGTCGGCATCAAATACCAGCAGGTCCGGCAGCGATACCGCGAAGTAGTCGATCTCGATCTTGTCGTTCAGGTGCTGCTGACCAAAGGCGATGAGGGAATCGAATACATCCGCTGCACGTTGCTGCTCGCCGAGTTTATGGCTCGCCAGTCCGCGGTAGAATATTTTATCCGGCTGCGGATCGTTGTAAAATATTGCCTGTGCAGGTTGCGTGTTGCCTGCTGCCGCCTGCTGCCAGCTTTCCGTTGCACCCGTGGTATTACCAAGCAACGCCAGTGCTTCGCCTTTCAGGTAGAATAAGTCGTTTTCCGGTGTGCCGGAGATCTTGCCTTCACCCAGGTTTTCAGGGAACTGTGCCGCTTTCTCCAGCTCGTCCAGAGCGGCTTGTGGTTTACCGTCTGCCAGGTGTAGCTTCGCCAGTTCCAGGTGGCTTACCAGGTACTGACCAGTGACCTTGCCTTCCCCGCCTTCCCATGGGTGAAAACGCTTCGCATCCAGGGTAGTAGCGGCTTCGGCGAAGTGGGAGCGTTGGTTCAGCAGGATCACGTACTCCAGGTAAAGATCGTCACGTTGCTGCAACAGGCCGGGGTGGGCCGACAGGCGGCGATAACGCTCCTCTGTTGGTGTATTTTTTCTTTTATGCAGCTGATCCAGTTCCATGAATACGCGGGCGTCGTTCTCGTTCAGGCGGAATGCCTGTTCCATCAGCGCAAGCGCTCTCTCCGGATTGCGTTGTTTGTTAAACATCGCCAGCGACAGGTTGCGGTATACCGTGGGAATGCCCGTTCCCAAAGCGATTGCCTGTTCCCAGCAATGCACCGCATCTTCCGACAACTTTTTATCATACCAAAGGTTGCCCAGGTAGTAGTAAGCGGGTGCTGCCGGCGCTATCTCTAACACATACTGTAATGCTAGCGCGTCTTCCACGCGGTGTGGGAAACAGTAATCGTGCGATGCCGCATGGCCTTGGCTGGCATAGTTTACAGCGGCTTCCGTATTGCCTTGTTTACCGGATATCCATGCCAGGTAGTAGTAACATAAGGGAGATGCGTCGTTCGTGTTACGGAGATGCGTGAGCAACAGTTCCGTTGCCTCTTCATACAGTCCCGCATATACGTAGTCGATACTGTATTCCAGCAGCGTGTGCATCCAGTTGCGGGAGCGCTCCAGCAGCAATGGTAATGCCTGCGCATCATGCATGCAGTGTAATTCGAACAGGCAGCCGTAGTTAAACGGATCTATCTCCAGCGACGCCTGTATCCATTCCTTTGCTGCTTGCTCACCCGCCGTTTTACGCAGCAATGCTGCTTTGAGGTGACGCGCGGTGTGACTATGCCAGTTGCGTACCAGCGACTTTTCAACGAAAGCTAATGCCTCGCTCCATTGCCGGCGGCGGCTCGCAATACGCGCCAGTTGCAGGAAACCTGCATGCTGCCAGGCGTCGTTCCAGGTGGATTTATAAAATGCACTGTAAGCCTCTTCTGTTTTATCCTGCCACAGCAGGCTCCAGCCAAGGTGATAATAGCTTTCACCATCGTATGGATTGGGATTACGGTAAGTAGCCGTCGTGATCGCCGCCCGCAGGAAAGGCTCTGCCAACGCAGGTTTCGCCTTACGCAGCAGTCGCAGGCCCATGGCCGTATTACAACGGATGTCGCCCGCATCGCGGCGCAGCGCCTCTTCGTAGTAGTCCGCAGCATCATAAGTTGCGTGGCGGTATTGCTCGATGTGCTGACCCGTCAGGAATAATTGTTCGTTGTTCACTACGTCTGCCGGCTTCAAAGCCGCTGCAGCGGCTGGTGGCAATTCTTTTTCAACCAGCGGTGCAGCCTGGTAGGCCACCAGTATTGTGTTGGTCGACAGGTCGCGTACTTCGAGCAATAAGGTGTCTGTATTGGTGTTGACAGGTAACGTAACCGCAGTGATGTAAGGCTGCATCGGCGAGCCTTTGGTTTCTTCCTGGTGAAGCGCCTGTTTGCCGCTGCGTAAAGTGATGGCCACTTCGTTATATACGGCTGTGAAGTGTATTTTGATAAGCGCCTCCCGGCCGTTGATTTCCAGCCCGGCTGCAGCTTCTTTGGTCGCGTTTTTCACCACGCCCACCTCGCGGTAAGGCATAAAGTACTGCACAAACTCCTTCTGCTCAAACGGCTGAATCCAGGAAAAGTCCGGTTGGTTATCGGTAAACATGCCCGTCATCAGTTCGATGTACGGACCGTCTTCGTCTGTCAGGTTGCGGTCCCATGCTTGTCCAAAATCGCCATGGCCCCAGGTCCATTGTTTTTTTCCGGGGGAGATGTGATGATCTGCTACGTGCAGTAACCCGCCACCAGTGTCATGTTCGTACCCGCCGATGAAGTTATATTCGGATGCTACGGCCATATAAGAGGTAGGTACCGGGATGTTTTTATACCGGGAAATATCGGTGCCCGGTGAATAGTCTACTTTATAGTAAGTGCCTTTAGCGATCGGGAACGAGGATACGTCGCGGCGGCCGTGGTCAAACACGGCGTATACATCCGGCGGAAAAATGGATTGATACCAGTCGTTCACTTTCACTGCCGGGTTGGCCCACCACAGGAAGGTTTGCGGGAATGGCGTACGGTTATACAGCTTGCCGGTTATTTCCAGGTAGGCTTTTCCCGGATGCAACGTGAAGCCCACCATGCCTTTTGTGCGGAACATCAGTTCCACTTCATTCACCCAACACGTAGCGCTGCCATCTTCATTCTGTTTAATTGTAAAGTCCACAGGATCAAACGTACTCGGACGGTGGTGTTGGGGCCAGTTAAACTCGATGCCGCCAGATATCCACGGGCCTGTAAGACCAACCAGCGCCGGTTTTATTACCTGGTTGTAATAAATGAAGTGGCGTTCTTTCACCTTATCATACGCCATCTGAATACGGCCGCCCAATTGCGGCAGTACCATAATACGCAGGAACTCGTTCTCCAGGAAAACCGCGGTGTACTCCTGGTCCTGTTTCTCGTCATAGATCTTGTCGATTACCGCATGCGGATACACCACGCCACTGCTGCCCTGGTATACGCGCTTTTCAAGAAACATTGGATTTTTATCTGGTTTCCCAACGGGATAAGTGGGAATCGTGACCGCCTCGGTCCATATTTTAACGTGTGAATCCATCTGCCTGTAATTAAAGAAGTACTCCTGCAAATAAAGCAGGTTTACCTTTAAAAGGCAGCGACGATATGATTATTTTTGTGGACTTTCTTACTATTAGCCCGGACGCCGCACCGTAGTGTGTCAGGTACGATTAATCGATCGCCCGGCGTTGTCGATTGCCCGCTGCAGGCTGTCCATTACCGACATGTGTGCGCAAAATGGGTCAATCCACCACCCAACTCCTGTTAATCGCCCGCTGTAAGCTATCCATCCCCGGCATATCCCTAAAAGTAAACGGTCGCTCGTGGCCACTTCTGCCAAACACCAGCGGGAAGGGCTTGCCGGGTGTGAGATCGACACTAATGCCGGCGTAAGCCAGGTACTTCGTATAATCCACCGGCTCCGTAGTCGTTGCATATACTTCGAATATCTCCGAAAGCTTGCAGCCTGCTACGGTTTCGCAAACGTGCCGGAACTCATCGTCCGTAAAGCCACGACGTTTGGTGATGTAAAACTCCTGGTACAACTGTCGCATTACATTATCGAGCGAGCGGCGGTTGCCCGTCTCGTGACGGATCTTCAGGTCGAGCAGTAAACCCAGGGCACAGCCCTTATCGTAATAGGAGATCGTGGTATTTGCCGTGTGTGCGTTCCGGTTAAAGAAATGCAGCCAGGTATCGAAGCTGGACGCCGTGGCAGATTGAAAAAGATGACCGGGACTGTTCTCGTAATTCGTGATACTGCCGCGCAGCATATCGTATACGTCCTGCCGCGTCAGCAGGCCGGCACGATTCAGGATCAAATATTCATAGTACACCGTGAATCCTTCCGATACCCATAACATATGCGTCAGGTTTTCCTTGTCGTAGTCGAAAGGACCCAGCGCCACCGGGCGGATCGCTTTAATGTTGTAAAGGTGAAAGTATTCGTGCGTCAGGAAATTCAGCCAGCGTTTGTAAGCCGCCATGTTCTGCCGTCCGTATGGCCCGCCCGAGAACACAGCCGTCGAGTTGCGATGTTCGAGGCCACCACGGCCGTCGCCCATGATCAGGAAGGTGTAGTGTTTGTAAGGTACGGCGCCCATCAGCTCATTCGCCGAGCGTATCATCTTTTGCAGGTCGGCGAAAAACGAGGGCACGTCTATGCCTGCTGTGTCCTGCAATACCAGCCGGTGCTGGCGGCCGCCGATGTCGGTTTGCGTGGCATATTGGTTGCCCAGGAGCAATGGGCAGTCGTACAACTCATCGAAATCTTGCGCGTAATAAGTATGTGATTGTCCCTTTACCGGCTCCAGTCCCGTAAAGCTGCTTTTCCAGGAGGAGGGGAGCAACATCTTTACCGTGGAGGCTTTTGATAACGCGCCTTCCGGGTGCATGAGCAACGAAGCGGGTGGGAGGTAGGCGAAAGTGCTGTCGAGCCAGGCATCTGCCACCGACTGTGTACGCGCATATACATCGTAACTGATAGTGATAGGCCCTTTGCCAGCGATGCTCCAGGTATTCTTATTCGTCTTTTCCCAACGTAAATCTTTGCCCGCAGCCGATTGCGCCCGGAAGTTCACCACGTTTTTCGCATAGTTGATCAGCCAGTAATACCCCGGCGTCCAGGCCGGTAGCTTCACCCGCAGCGCATCTTTTCCTGTATTCTCACATATCATCGTTACATGGAAATAAGCTGATCCGGGCCGCTGTGCGTCCACCGTGAAATGAATGTCAGCAGGCTTTTGTCGTGCAGAAAGCGTTGAAGCAGCAAGTAAAAAAACGGGCAGTAATCGGGCGAAAAGCATTGGGAGATAAATTAAGTGTATGGAAATATGCGCAATACCATGCAGATGCCAACACTTATTCTTGATCATCTACAGCCGTATTTTAACCAGTATCTGCCTATTCTTCCCACTCATAAAAAACCTGCATAAATAGTTGGTTTAGCCAGTTTTTATAATTTATTTTGATACGCTTAAGGGCTGAACACGCTCCGCCGGCAGAAGTTTCAACATCAGATAAATTTCGCGTTAATATGACCAGTTACGGTAAACAGAAGCGGTTGTTAGTGGCAGTCGATTGTATCATCTTCGGATTTGACGGACAAGACCTGAAAGTACTACTCATTAAACGTGGGTTTGAGCCAGAGAAGGGAAACTGGAGCCTGATGGGCGGCTTCGTTCAACCAGAGGAAAGCTTTGAAGACGCGGCCTCCCGCGTGTTGAAGCAACTGACCGGGCTGGAAGACATTTATATGGAACAATTGTATGCATTTAGCCGCCCCACGCGCGATCCTATCGAACGCACCGCGTCTATCGCTTACTTTGCGCTGCTGGACATCAACCAGTACCACCGCCAGCAACTGAGGCATGAGTTTCACGCAGAATGGTTCTCACTTTCGCAAATGCCCGAGCTGATCTTCGATCATACCGAAATGATTACTATGGCTAAGGAGAAGCTGCGCTACAAAGCCGCCATTCACCCGATCCTGTTCGAACTGTTACCGCAGAAGTTTACCATCCCGCAGCTGCAGCTGTTGTACGAGGGCGTATACGAAACCGATTTCGATAAACGTAATTTCAGCCGCAAGATCCTGTCGCTGAAGCTGCTCGTCAAACAAAAAGACAAGGAAAAGGAAAGTTCCAAAAGAGGCGCGTTTTATTACAAACTGGACAAAAGAAGGTACAATGCCAATTTCCACTCTTTCCTCAACTTTATCGCTAAACCACACAACCTGAAGTAATATCCATCCTGTACTGTCCTGCCTTTTTGTAGGAAAGGCAGGCTACAGGTTGATAAAAGTGTTATTTTTATAATAATTGTCGCACCGACAATTTATTTTTGATTACTTTTATTAAATGTCAAACTGACAATCATCATAAAACGCGTTATGAATCAGAGTGCTTATGTAATAGGTGTCGATTTTGGTACAGATTCGGTGAGGGCATTAGTCGCCAGCACACAGAACGGAGAAACGATCGCCACTGCCGTACAGTATTATCCACGTTGGAAAAAAGGCCTGTACTGCGACCCGTCCACCCAGCAATACCGCCAGCATCCGCTGGATTACCTGGAAAGCCTGGAAGCTGCGATCAAACAGGCGCTGGCCAATTGTCCGGCCGATGTGAAAGCCAATATCAAAGGAATTTCTGTGGATACGACCGGGTCTACCCCCGTAGCGGTAGACACTACCGGTACGCCACTGGCCCTTACGCCCGGGATGGAAGAGAACCCGAACGCCATGTTCGTGCTCTGGAAAGACCACACGGCGAACGACGAGGCGGAACTGATCAACACGATCGCGCATAGCGGCAAGTTTGAAGACTATACCAAATATTGCGGCGGAATTTACAGCAGCGAATGGTATTGGGCTAAAATGCTGCATGTAGTGCGGGTGGATGAACTGGTGCGCGAAAAAGCAATATCCTGGGTAGAGCATTGCGACTGGATCCCAGCGGTACTGACCGGCAATAAAGATGTAAAAACACTGGTGCGCAGCCGTTGCGCGGCCGGTCATAAAGCCATGTGGCATGAATCCTGGGGCGGACTGCCCCCGGCAGATTTCCTGGAGGCGATAGACCCGCTGCTCGTTAAATATGCCACCATGTTCAAAGATACGGTAGTCGCCAGCGAGTCCGTAGGTACCATCAGTGCCGAATGGGCTGCTAAACTGGGACTGCCTGCTGATGTAGTAATCGGCTCCGGCGCTTTCGATGCGCACATGGGCGCCGTAGGTGCGGATATTCAGCCTTATGCGCTGTGTAAGATCATCGGCACCTCTACCTGCGATATCCTCATGGCGCCGATGGAAGCCTCTGGTCACCTGTTAATCAAAGGCATTTGCGGCCAGGTGGACGGCTCCGTGGTTCCGGGCATGCTGGGCATGGAAGCAGGTCAGAGCGCTTATGGCGACGTATACGCCTGGTTACGCAAACTGATCATCAAGCCGATGGCCGCCCTCATGAATGGCGACCTGGATGCTGAAAAGATGCAGCAGTACGAAGATAAGCTCCTCGCATATTTATCCGGCGAGGCCGAAAAACTACCCCTGCGCGATAATGACGTGCTGGTACTCGACTGGTTTAACGGCCGCCGTACGCCAGATGCGAACCATACCGTGAAGAGCGCGATGATCGGCCTACACCTTGGTACCGACGCCGCGCATCTCTTTAAAGGATTGGTAGAAGCTACCGCCTTTGGCGCCCACAGCATCGCGCAGCGTTTCGAAGAAGAAGGCGTGCCGATCAAAGAAGTAATCGCACTGGGCGGCGTAGCGAAGAAATCGGGCTACGCGATGCAAGTGCTGGCCAACGTGATGAATCGTCCGATCAAGATCGTAGCCAACGAGCAGGCTTGCGCCATTGGTGCGGCGATGTTCGCGGCTGTTGCTGCCGGTATCTATAAAGACACCGCTGCTGCGCAACAGGCGATGTTCGGCGGTTATGAGAGGGTGTGGGAGCCGCAGCCTGAAAAGGTGGACTACTATGCCAAACGTTACAAGCAATTCCTGGCGCTGGGCGCCTTTTCCGAAAAAGTATACGCATGAGCAAATACCAGCAGATAAAACAAACAGCCTACGAAGCCAACATGCAACTGCCCAAACTGGGACTGGTACTGTTTACTTTCGGCAACGTGAGCCTGGCAGATCATAAGGAACAAGTATTCGCGATTAAGCCGAGCGGTGTGCCGTACGAGCTGCTCACGCCCGATGATATGGTGATCGTAGACTTCGACGGTAACACGGTAGAAGGGAAGATGCGCCCTTCCTCGGACACAAAGACACATGCGGTATTGTATAAACACTGGCCAAAGATCGGCAGCGTGGTACATACGCATTCTACCTACGCCACTGCCTGGGCGCAGGCGCAGCGTGACGTGCCGATTTTTGGTACTACGCACGCCGATCACTTAACGGTGGATGTGCCCTGCGCACCGCCCATGAGTGACGAAATGATCAAGGGAAATTACGAGTACGAAACCGGTTTCCAGATACTGAATTGCTTTAAGGAAAGAGGGCTGAGTTACGAAGAGGTGGAGATGATCCTCGTCGGCAACCACGCGCCGTTCACCTGGGGTAAGGATGCACACAAGGCGGTGTACAATGCCGCGGTGCTGGAAGAAGTTTCCCGCATGGCGTATCTCACGGAAACAATCAATCCGCAGGCGCCACGTTTAAAGGATGCGCTCATCCGCAAACACTTCGAACGTAAGCACGGACCAGACTCGTATTACGGACAATAATTTAAACACTATCAATATCATAAATTTCACAACACAATGGCAGATTTGAAAGCATTTGAAGTTTGGTTCGTCACCGGCAGCCAGCACTTATATGGAGAAGAAACATTACGCCAGGTAGCGGCCAATGCACAGGCCATCGCCACTTCGCTGGATAAAGCAGGGCAGGTGCCGGTGCGGGTAGTGTTTAAACCAGTCGTTAAATCAACAGAAGAAATATACCAGGTTTGCCAGGAAGCTAATGTGGCCAAATCCTGTATCGGCATCATCACCTGGATGCACACTTTCTCCCCCGCTAAAATGTGGATTGGCGGCCTAAAAGTATTGCAGAAACCTATGCTGCACCTGCATACGCAGTTCAACCGCGATATTCCCTGGGGCGATATTGACATGGACTTCATGAACCTGAACCAGAGCGCGCACGGCGA
This sequence comes from Chitinophaga horti, assembly GCF_022867795.2. Taxonomy (NCBI): domain Bacteria; kingdom Pseudomonadati; phylum Bacteroidota; class Chitinophagia; order Chitinophagales; family Chitinophagaceae; genus Chitinophaga; species Chitinophaga horti. Next base: position 1,734,705 of record NZ_CP107006.1, read on the forward strand.
CCGTGAGTTCGGATTTATGGTGTCGCGTATGCGCATGAACCGTAAAGTGGTGGTAGGTCACTGGCAGGAAGAGTCGGTGCTGAACAGCATCGAAACCTGGGCCAGGGCGGCTGCAGGTTGGGCCGATCTGCAAGGCGCCCGTTTCGCCCGTATCGGCGACAATATGCGCTTCGTAGCCGTAACCGATGGTGATAAAGTAGAAGCTGAACTGAAGTTTGGGTTCTCTGTAAATACTTATGGTGTAGGCGATGTGGTAGAACATATCAAAGCGGCTTCCGATTCGGCAGTAGCGGCGCTTACCGACGAATACGAGGCTTCTTACAACGTAGTAGCAGGTTTGCGTAAAGGCGGCGCGCAATACGAATCACTGAAAGAAGCGGCGCGTATCGAAATCGGTTTACGCAGCTTCCTCGAAAACGGTAATTTCAAAGGCTTTACCGATACTTTCGAAGACTTGCATGGCATGGTGCAGTTGCCTGGTCTGGCCGCGCAAAGGCTGATGGCTTCCGGCTACGGCTTTGCTGGTGAAGGCGATTGGAAAACATCTGCGCTGGTGCGTGCGATGAAAGTAATGGGTACCGGCCTTAAAGGTGGTAATGCCTTCATGGAAGATTATACTTACCATTTCGACCCGAACAACCGACTGGTACTGGGTTCGCACATGCTGGAGATTTGTTCTTCCATTGCAGATGGTAAACCCAATTGCGAAGTACATCCGTTAGGTATCGGCGGCAAAGCCGACCCGGTAAGGCTGGTGTTTAACGTAGCAGCTGGTCCGGCGATCAACGCATCTATCATTGATATGGGTAACCGTTTCCGTTTACTCGTAAACGATGTGGAAGCCGTAAAGCCAGAACATGATCTGCCAAAACTGCCTGTGGCCCGCGTACTCTGGAAACCTTTGCCAGACATGAATACCGCGCTGGCCGCATGGATACTGGCAGGTGGTGCGCATCACACTTGTTACAGCCAGAACCTCACGTTCGAGCATATGCAGGACTTTGCAGACATGGCCGGTATCGAGTTTGTACACATCGGCGCTAAAACCGACTTGTACCAGTTTAAGAATGAACTGCGCTGGAACGAAGTTTATTATCAAATTAATAAAGCTTAACTAAATAATGTTAACTTGGGAAGCAGTGTTACAATGCGCTGCTTCCCAAGTTAACAAACCACGAGATCAACCAAACTAAACCTATTCCAACGATTTAACATTCCACTAAAAATCAACATAAGTTCTAGGTTATGGATAGACTGTCGCTCATTGACTATGTCATTTTCGTCATTTACTTTTTCCTCGTGGCCGGCTATGGTTACTGGATTTATCGTCGTAAGAAAAAGGCAACTACAGATACAAAAGACTTTTTCCTGGCCGAGGGCTCCCTTACCTGGTGGGCGATCGGCGCTTCCCTTATCGCATCTAACATTTCGGCCGAGCAGTTTATTGGCATGAGTGGTAACGGTTTTACAGTAGGTGTGGCAGTAGCCGCCTACGAATGGGTAGCCGCCGTGGCGCTCATTATCGTAGCCGTTTGGTTTATCCCGGTGTACCTGAAAAACAAGATCTTCACCATGCCACAGTTCCTGAAGGAGCGTTACAACGAAAGCGTAGCACTCATCATGGCCGTGTTTTGGTTATTCCTGTACATCTTCGTAAACCTCACTTCCATCCTGTACCTCGGTGCCGCCGCTATCAGCAGCCTGGTAGGGCCTTATGGAGATTTCCACTACATCATGATCGGCCTGGCCTTCTTTGCCCTCATCATCACCCTGGGTGGTATGAAGGTGATTGGTTATACCGACGTAATCCAGGTGGTGGTACTGATCATTGGCGGTTTGGCCACCACATATCTGGCACTCACCATGGTAAGTGAAAAATTCGGTTTAGGTAGCAGTGCCCTCGCCGGCTTTAACCAGCTGATAAAAGACAGTCCCGAACACTTCAAAATGATCGTTCCTAAACCTGGTGAAGGGGCGTCGCAGGAGGATATTAATAAATATCTCATGCTGCCTGGTATCGCCATGTATTTCGCCGGACAGTGGATCGTGAATCTGAACTATTGGGGTTGTAACCAATACATTACGCAGCGTGCCCTGGGCGCCGACCTTAAAACAGCCCGTAACGGTATCCTGTTCGCTGGTTTGCTGAAGCTGATGATGCCTGTAATTGTCATGTTACCCGGTATTGCGGCTTATGTATTGTATAAAAATGGTAGCTTGCAGGCAGAAATGGCCGCCGGCGGTAAATTTAACCCCGATAACGCCTATTCTGCTGTACTGAGCTTCCTGCCCTCCGGTTTAAAAGGTTTATCCCTGGCCGCCCTTACCGCTGCCATCGTAGCCTCCCTGGCTGGTAAAGCGAACAGTATTTCAACGATCTTTACATTAGATATCTATAAAAAGTACATCAACCGGGAGTCCGACGAGAAGAAGCTGGTTTGGGTAGGGCGCCTCGCTATCGTAGCCGCCATGCTCATTTCCATCGCCTTCACCTGGAACGACACCCTGGGCATTAAGGGCGAAGGTGGTTTTACCTTCATTCAGAAATATACCGGTTTCATCAGCCCGGGTGTATTTGCCATGTTCCTGCTAGGTATGTTCTGGAAACGTACCACAGGATCCGCCGCAGTGGTGGGTGTAATCACCGGTTTTGTACTTTCAGTAGTATTTAATAACTATGCACCACAGTGGTTCGGTCACGAAACGATCTTATACACCGCCTATCTCAATAAAGACGGCATTTATGAGATCCCCTTCCTGATCTGTATGGGCTGGGCATTCTTTTTCACCGTGGTACTCATGGTGGCAGTAAGCCTGGCAGGCCCGAAAGTGAATCCGAAAGCGTTTGCACTGGACAAATCCATGTTCAAAGTAGCGCCTTCCACACTGGCCCTGATCGTAGTAACATTACTGCTCCTGACCGTACTGTACGTACGTTTCTGGTAGCCAACAATATTAAACTTTCTGGGATATCTTACTTCATAAGATCTCAGCATGACGTGGATGCTAACGGAGGCCGGATTTTTCCGGCCTCCCTCTTTTTTGCCCCTTAGGGCACGAGCATCCGGCTCACCAGTCAGCCGCCGTTGTGTCACTCACTTCAACATTACTTATGCTTCACCCTGAACTTCCCTTCAATCTTATGCGTGCTTTTATTCGGCCCACCCGTATTCGGAAACTTCCCCGCATCCAGCACGGTAAACGTGCCTAACAGGTAGCCGTTGGCATCTTTGAGCGAAGTGATATTGATGCTGCCCTGGCTAAATCTTCCTTCCCATACGATTACCCGGAATGAGCGGTAGGTGAAACCGAGGGTTTCGTCCATCAGGCTGAAAAACTCGTCGTCGGTATAAGTGCGGTCGCCCAGCGTGTTCGTGAATTGAAGTGTAAACTCAGGTCCGATGTCAGTGGCGTGGATGACACCCATGTTGGTATTGCCTCCGAGCAACTCTGCCGGCCTTATCTGCCATTCGCCCCCGTCGATACGGTACTGAACAGAACTGCCGCTCACCCGTATCTTCGATAATAGCTGCACTGCAGCGCTTTTAAGGTTCAGGTGAAGCGCTACCACGTCGAAGTCGGGCAGCACCGTTCCTGGTGCTTTATAAACGGCCTGCGCGCCATCTGCCGTCAGCGTTCCTTTGCCGATCAGCTCCCATCTCTTAATGTACTTTGTTTCAAGCGGATACACATCGCCTACAGGCACCGTTGTTCCACCGGGTGGCACTAAGGGCACCAGCCCGTCTTCGTCGATGACAGGCACCACCCGCACCGCCTTGAACGTTTGTGTGGCATTCACTTCCAGGTCGGCGAAGTAAGGCGTCAGGTACATCCACAGCATGAGCGTCCAGTCGGAAAAGTGGGTACTCGTGACCGTTACCGTTTTGTTCGCCGTATTGATGTTCGGCTTCGGCACATATTGCCACACACCCTTATCGTCCTGGAAGGCAATGCCGAGTGTGGAGACGTGCTGTACGAGCAGCTCGATCGTTTCGTAGGAGAAAGTGATGCTGATAGGCTTCTTGAATGTTTGTCCGTGTGGGGTGAGCCTGTAGGCACTGGCCACGCCACCCACGTTCGTATTTTCGATCGGCTGCAGCGAAATTGTCGTCGGTGCATCCAGGGCACCCGCTGGTATCGTTACTACGATATCACCTTCGCCGGATCCGATCGTACCACCTTCGGGGCCTATCTGTTTTTCTATTTTAGCGCCCGTGGTGTTGCCAATGGGGCGGGCGGTGCCGGTTACAGGCGGTTTGCCTGGCTCCGGACGGTCTTTGTCCTTATCGCCGCGGCAGGCGGTTAACAATACGAGGGTTAGCAAACAGCCTAAAAAACTGTTGCGGAATAAAGTGTGTGTCATATCTGCTAGTTTCCGTTTAACTGTCCGCAAAATTAGCGGGCGTTAACGGGCAGGGAAGCAGTAGGAGAGCCGGGTTTTGAAAATCAGTAGTTGTACGGAGGGGAGCAGCGCCTACGGAAACCTGATAAGTTTACCTGTCAAAAGGAAAAGGGAAGTTTCTCTTTAACATAGCCAACTTCTCTGCTTCTTAATGACTTGTTGTGCATGATTTCGTACTCTTTTTCTTTAGCCACTAACCTGAGCCATAGGATAGCCGGAAAGTTTTTGTTCGAATGCAGCTCAAGCCTGATGATCAGCTTATCGGTAGGTTCCCTGTGTTTGTTGATCACCGCACTAAGTTCAGATGGGTCAATGCCGATTTGCTCGGCAAAGTCCTTATTCTTTGTTTCTATACGGGTAATGTATTCTTTAAGGAAGTAGCCGAAGTGTTTTTTTTTATTAAATGGTTTTGACCCAATATAGTCTTCGATCAGGAATTTGAGTTGTAATAAATTGGCGACGATCTTCTCATCGAGGGTTTTACGGGCTTCGGCTTTTTTCCTGACATGACGGAAGGTAGACAGCGCCTCCTCTTTTTTCTGTTTTTCTACAGGAAAAACAAAGGACGCTGCAATTTCTTCAGGTTTGTATGTTTTTGTTATCGCCTTATAAGATTTCATAATCGGATGTTTTAGGTGTTTGTTCGTCACTCCACTTTACTTCTTGGTTTACAATCCAATGTACTTTCTTATGATCGCTTGTGATACTAATCCCGAAGCCACCATTATACCAACGCCTTTGGGTCCGGCACCGGGGTGATACTCAAGGTCATATTTACTGCTATAATGTTGTATTAATTCTGTTTTAGGCACTAAAAATACCCATCCTTCATGCCCTCTTTAAAGCTCTCCCGGCATGCATAAGCAATAAGGCAACCTGCAATATCGTCCACCTCTTTATTAGCGCCGGTATTTTCAAAACTCACTTCCAATAATTCAATTTCGATTGCATCGATGCCAGGATCTATATGATCAACAATAGCCATGAGGCCTAAAATTTTGTTGTTTTCTTCTGCTCTTAATTTATAAACCTCATGCTGTTTGTAACTATTCCAGTTGAACCATTTGAACCTTGTTTTTTCTTTGAGGATTAACTTAAAATCAATGGAGGTCACTCGTTCTACTACTGCTTCGATCAACTCGTTTGTGACTAGATGTTTTACTTTCATTCAGTCTCATTTAGCTGCCCATTCAAAGTTACAATTTCCTCTTCTATTTACAAAAACGTAAATTATTTTACCTGATAAGTGATTAATATACAAGTTCTAACGGTTTTATATTCAGAAAAAGAAATCCCCCGCAGCGTCGCGGGGGATGGGGAGATCAACAAGCAATCGTTCCCTTGTGCGTATGAAAACTGTGTGTGCCAGGTTAATACGTAAAGCCTTTACGTTTGAACAGCCAGAGGTTACGCCAGCCATCGCCTTGTTCCACCAGGGTGAGTTCATTGTTATTGATCTTCGCGATGGTGTAGCTAATGTTTTTGCCGTTGCTGATGTCGCTGCCGGTAATCTTGATGGTTTTATTGGTCGTGTCTAAAGCGAAAAAGCCTTTCTCGGTTTTGCCTTTGCTGATCTTAGAGAAGTTGGCGGCACCATTCAGGTCGAAGGTCATTTCGTCGTTGATCACGCCCCAGCTGGTAAGGTCGGGCACGCCGACACGCCACCATTCGGGGGTGAGGGCGGCACCGGAACCATTACCGTAGCAGGCGCCGTTAGGCTCGTCTACCGCCCATACCCAGGTTTTACCGGTAACGCCGTTGGTCAGCTGGTTCCACATGGCGTTGCTGAAGTAATTGGCGTCGTTTTTTGTAACGGTTACATTGGCGGAGTCTTTCACGGGGCCACCCTGACTGTAAGCATAGAACTTAATGTTGTAGGTGCCTGCAAAAGGAAGGATGATGGTGTCCTTTTGTTTGTTGGAAATGCCAATGCCATAATCCCAATAGGCGATGGTGCCAGGCGTTTGGTTGTCGAGCATGACTTTATTGTCGTAGCCTGCCTGTTGTGTAACAGAGAATTTCAGGTCCGGGCGCTCTACGGGTGCAGGCAGACTGTCGCGGTCTTCGCGCGGGTCGCAGGCGGTGAGCAGGCAGAGTGCGTATATTAAACGAATGTGTTTCATGATCGTAGTTTTTGTGGTTACAGGCTCCAGCCGTCGTTTTGTTTTAAGGTGCCGTTACTCAGGTTGATCTGCTTTTGTGGTATCTGTAGCAGGCCTTTGGTCTCGGCACGGAAGTCTACTTTAAACTGTGCATCGCTGCTCGGATTGTCAATCGCCTGCTTGGCCACGGTCACGCCCTGGCGTAACAGGTCCCAGTAACGAAGGCCTTCCAGCGCCAATTCCAGCCGCCTTTCCTGCATGATCAGCGCTTTGCCTGCGGCGTCGTTGGTGAGCGGTTTGCGATGTGTGATATTGCGGAAGGCACGGTCGCGCACGGTGTTGTAATAGGTTTGCGCTTTCGTGAGATCGCCGTCGAGTTCGAGTTCTGCGGCCATGAGCAACACATCTGCATAACGGATCACGACGTAATCATAAAAGTTATCGATCTGGAAATCGCCGCCCACATCTTCGGGCTTCAGGTCGTTCATGGGCATGTATTTCTTCCAGAAGTAGGTGGTGTACTGCGGGAAGGTTTCGGGGTAGGAGAGGTTTTCGTCATTAATAGAGATGATGCTGCCTGTCCTCCGGGTATCGCCGGTTTCATAGGCGGCATACAGTTTCGGATTCACCGTCGCCGCACCCCAGCCTTTGTAATAGGGCGCCACTACTTTGTTACGAATGCCGATCATCACCATCATGCGGTTGCCGTCGTTCTTGTTCCAGTCTTTCAAACCAAGATGGGTGAACTTGATGGCGAATACGGTTTCTTTGTTATCCTCTTTTACGAAGTTTGCACCGGCTGACTGCCATAGTAAGGGGAACGAATCAATAATGCCATAACCGCTGGTATTGATCAGTTCCTGCAGATAGCCTCTCACTTCGGCTTTGGTCGTTACGCCCGCGAGGTCGTTTTGGGTATAGTAGCCGGTATAATAGAGGTACACGCGCGCCAGTAAAGCCTGCGCTGCCCAGCGGGTCACGCGGCCGTAATCGGCTTTGGGGATAGCGCTGTAGGCGGTAGCGGGCAGGTTAGCGATGGTGTACTCGAGGTCTTCTGCAATGAATTTGTATACTTCTTCTGGTTTGGCCTGTGGCTGATAGTATTCGGTAGGGTCCAGCGGTTTGGTCACCAGCGGAATGTTACCGAACATACGTACCAGGTCAAAGTAAAAGTACGCACGCAGGAAGCGGGCTTCGGCTGTATAGCGCACTTTGTTGGCGCTGTCGGTGCCCCAGTCTACGTTGCCGATATTGGCCAGCAGCACGTTTGCACGGTAAATGCCCTGGTAGTATTTCGTCCACGGGCCATCATTGGTGTTGATGTCGTTTTCGAATCGATCCCACCGTTTCCACGACATGTCCGACTCACCGCCGCCGCCAAAACAGTTGTCGCTGGCGATTTCGGAGATGAGGTGAATGTTGTCGAAGCCACCGAGTTGCAGTACGTCATACACGGCGCTTAAGGCTTCCAGCGCGTCTTTTGGTGTTTTATAAAAGCTTTCGGTAGTTCTTTTGTTGATCGGGTCCCGTTCCAGGAAACTCTTGCTGCACGAGGCGGCAATTACGGTTACCAGCAGGGAAATGAATATCTTTTTCATACAAACGATGTTTAGAATTTAACATTGAGGCCTGCCATCAGGGTTTTAGGTTGCGGATAGGTGCCGATGTCGATACCGGAAGCCCAACCCGTAGGGCCATAACCTACTTCCGGGTCCATGCCCCTGTATTTGGTAAACGTCAGCAGGTTTCCTCCGGAGATGTAGATGCGGCATTGCTGTAACGGCGCGTTCTTCAACAGGCTTTGCTTCAGGTCGTAACCCAGGTTGATGCTGCGCAGGCGCAGGAAGGAAGCGTCGTGCACGAACAGGTCGGAGGCGCGGTTGTAGTTCAGGTTCTTTTCGTCGGCAATGGTCATGCGCGGCAGGCGGTTAGAGGTGCCTTCGCCGGTCCAGCGGCCGAGAATGTCGGTGGTGTAATTGCTGATGGGCCGCGAGAAATCACGGATGCCGTCATACACCTGGTTGCCTGCAACCCCATACACGTAAACAGACAGTTCCAATCCCTTGTAACCTACGCTCAGGTTCATGCCGTAACTCACGTCCGGATTAGGATTGCCGATGATGGTCTTGTCGTTCGCATCGATCACACCGTCGCCGTTGCGGTCAACGAAACGTACGTCGCCAGGCACCGCATCCGGCTGAATCCTTTTCCCTCCCTTGTCTACATAACTATTTACTTCATTCGTGTTCTGGAAAATGCCCGCTGTTTTCAACCCGTAGAAGTAACCCATCGGGAAGCCTTGCTGCGCACGGTAAAATTCATCTGCCCCAACGAAATTAATACCCGCTTCACCCTGGATGATTTTTTCCAGGTTAGGAATATCGATCACGGTGTTCTTATTGAAAGTCACATTAGGATTGATTTTCAGCGCTACGTCGCCGAATGTGTGGTTATAGCCAAGACTGATTTCCACCCCTTCGTTACGCACGCTGCCACCGTTGATCATGGGCGGATTGGCACCCGCGAGTGCGGGCACAGGCGGCGCGATCAGCCAGTCTTTGGTGGTTTTGCGGTACCAGTCTGCCGTCAGACTGAAATCGCCGAACAACTGTGCATCCAGGCCAATGTTCGATTGCTCGGAGGTTTCCCATTTCAGGTTTGGATTGGCCACGCGGTCGGGCGAAGAGCCTACGAATTTCACATCACCATCGCCAAAGTAGTAGTCTTTATTGGTAGAAGTGATGGTCGCCAGGTACAGGAAATCGTCTGTGGGCTGATTACCGTTCTGTCCCCATCCCGCGCGGATCTTCAGGAAGCTGAGCCAGGGCGCCTGCATGAACGTTTCGTTACTGGCCACCCATCCCGCAGAAACTGAAGGGAAGTACCCGAAACGATTGTTCACGCCGAATTTGGTCGACCCATCTGCCCGGAATATACCCGTGATCATATACTTCTCCGCATAGTTATAACCCACGCGGCCGAAGTAAGATACCAGTGCGCTTTCGCTACGACTGCCGTTCACTTTGCGGGTTTCCTCGTTCGTGCCATTGTCGATGATCGCATGGTCAAAGTCCAGCATCAGCAGGTCTTCTTTCGAACCACTCATGTTGAATCCGTTAAATTCGTTGGCAGTCATGCCCGCCAGTAATGTCAGCGCATGTTTACCGAAGGAACGCTGGTAGGAAATAGTGTTATCCCAGTTCCAGGTAGCGTATCTGCCCATATCCTGCGCCGCGCGGGAAAGGTTGTTTACTACGTTGGTCGACAGGTTATAAGCGGGGTAAAAAGCATTGCCCGACACAAAGTTCGCATCCAGTCCAAAGTCGCTGCGCAGTTTCAAACCCGGGATGGGCTCCAGTTCCAGGTAAGCGTTGCCGAGGAAGCGATCAGATTTTGTCCTGTTGTTATAGGAGTAAAACATCAGCGCTACGGGGTTGGTTTCATCGGGGTTGAAGTTCGATTTAGCAAACTCGCCGGTAGAATCATACACGGGGAAAAGCGGGCTTACGTTGATAACTGAACGTAAGGTGTTGCTGTAAATGTTACCAACACCCACGCCTTTTTTGTTCGACATCGTATAGGTGAAGTTCTGCCCGAAACGCAGCACATCCTTATAGAGTTTATGTTCGGTACTCAGGCGAATGTTCACGCGCTCGTATTCCGATTGACCTTTAAAACCGATCACACCGGCCTGTTTCATATAACCGATGGACGTCGAGTACAGCGATTTCTCAGAGCCGCCGGATACTGTGAGCGTGTGACTTTGCATCGGCGCATTCTTGTTATACATCTCTTCCTGCCAGTCCGTGCCCTTGCCCAGGCGTTCTATCTCGCCCAACGTAAAGTACGGCGGCCTGCCCGAGTTGATCGCCGCTTCGTTCATGATGATCGCATATTCTTTCGCGTTCAGCAACGGCAGCTTGCGGGCGGGGTTCTGCACGCCATAGAAGCCGTCATACGCAATGCTCATATCGCCTTTGCGGCCTTTCTTGGTCGTGATGAGGATCACCCCATTCGCCGCACGTGATCCGTAAATCGCGGCAGAAGCGGCATCCTTCAACACGTCCATCGAAGCAATGTCGGAGGCGTTCAGGTAGCTGATGTCGCCGGTAGGTACGCCGTCTACGATGTACAATGGATCCGAATTACCCACGGTACCCGTACCACGGATGCGCACCTTCATGGCTTCGCCGGGTTGGGCGGAGTTCGTGGTGATCTGCACGCCGGGTGTTTGACCCTGTAATGCCTGGTCTACGCGCAGCGTATGCGTTTCCTGCAGGTTTTCGCCCGCTACGTGGCCAATAGCGCCGGTGTTGAGTTTACGTTTTTCTGCACCGTAACCTACTACCACTACCTCATCCAGGCCAGTGGTTGTTTCTTCCAGCTGGATGGTGAGTGTAGTGCGGCCGTTTACGGCGATTGTCTGTTTTACATAACCGATGAGCGTTACTTCCAGCGAATCGGAGGCTTCCACCATTACCTGGAAGGTGCCGTCAGCGCCGCTTACAGCGCCTGTACGCGTGGCTTTCACCATTACGTTTACACCTGGCAGCGGTGAGTTGTCATTAGCCGAAAGCACCTTGCCTTTCAGCGGTTGCCTGTCGCGCCGGGTAGCGCCTGCCGTGGTGGCGAACAGGAGGAATAGGAGCAGTAAGGCTCCGTGGAGTTTGTACACGTTTTTCATAACAAGAGAATTTAGAAGATGGATGCCGCCTCGTGCTTTTGAGTCTTATATCCATGCTGTCGGGGAACGGGCGGTGTGCGTTGCTCTTACGTAGTTTTAATAGTTATCGTGGTCACAGGCGCTGCGTCTGCGCCTTCCCGTTATATTTTATGTTGATACTTGTTGTCATTTCCGGATCGAAGCCTTTGGCCTGTTTGGGGTGTATGTACACAACGCGGAACAGGCGGTTGATGCCCATGCCGGGGAAGCTGCCTGTCCTGTCACCGATCTGCAGTACTTTGTCCGCCTCATTATACCGGAAGGGAATGCTGCTGAACTGTCCTTTTTCATACTGGTAATTCACGCCTTCATCTTCGTACAGCTCGAACGAGGCGTCGCGGCCGCCGTAAACGAACAGCGTAAGTGTATCTGCCCGTTTCTCACCCGTGTATTGTATGGCCGGGCCGGCAGGTATAATGCTGCCATCGCGTACATACAGCGGCAGGCGGCCTAATGGCGCGTCGGCATTGATCGATTGCCCGCCTGTTAAGTGTTTGCCGGAGTAGAAGTCGTACCAGTTACTGCCCGCGGGGAGGTACAGGCGGCGCTGGCGTGCTTTATAATTATATACCGGGTTTACCAGCAAAGAAGGCCCAAACATAAACTGGTCGCCGATGCTGCGCACAGCCGTATCCTGCGGAAAGTCCATAACCAGCGCCCGCATCATGGTGTAATCCTTATGATGCGTGTGGCCCGCCAGTGAGTAGATATAAGGCATCAGCCGGTAACGGAGCCGGTTATAGTACACCATCGATTTATATTCTTCGCTGCCTTCCGGAGCGATGTTAAACACTTCACGATACGGAAACTGCCCGTGAGAGCGGAACAGCGGGCAAAACGCACCATACTGGAACCAACGGGTATTCAGCTCTCGCCATTCGGTTAACGCCTCGCCCTTTGGCGCGGGCTGGTCGTATTTATTTTCCACGAAGAAGCCACCAATATCGGTCGTCCAATAAGGCAGGCCGGATAAAGACATATTCAGCCCTGCCGGTATCTGCCTTTCCATTTCGTCGAAGCGCGCAGCAATGTCGCCACTCCAGCTGGCTGCACCGTAACGTTGCAGTCCCGGGAAGGCCGTGCGGGTAAGGATGAACACGCGTTGATCATTGTTCGTCGCACGTTGCCCCTCGTATACACCTTTGGCATTCATCAGCGTGTACCCGTTAAAGTATTGTTCAGCAGGACCTAAAGCCGTAGGCCCCATCAGCGTTTTGCGGTGTTGGATGCTCGAATTGGAATAGATGTCCGGCTCGGAAGCGTCCAGCCACCAGGCGTCTACGCCTTTGCTGAACAGGTGCTGGTCCATCAGTTGCCAGAAGAGTTTGCGCGCTCCGGGATGGAATGCGTCGTAGAACGTAGATACATATCCCTTACCGATCCAGTCGCGCTGTTTATCTGCAATATTTTGTTTGTACAGCCAGCCCTTTTCGTCGAACAGCTTGTAGTTCGGAATACCTTCGTAAAACTTCGGCCATACCGATATCATAAAATGTGTGTGATACTTTTGATGCAATTCGCCGATCATACCCTTCGCGTCCGGGAAACGATGTTCGTCGAACTGCTGACTGCCCCAGGCGTCTTCTTTCCAGTACGACCAGTCCAGCACGATATTATCCAGCGGGATCTTTTTTTCCCGGAACGTTTTCACCGTTTGCAGGATCTCGTCCTGCGTTTTATACCGCTCCCGGCTCTGCCAGAAGCCCAGCGCCCAGTTAGGCAGTAGAGAAGCCTTACCCGTAAGCGTGCGGTATCCGCCAATCACCTCATCCAGGTTTTGCCCGTGAACAAAGTAGTAATCGATCTTTTCGGCCGCCTCCGAACTCAGGCTCATTTTATCTTTCAGCTCTGCCGAAGGCCCCAGCCAGTTGATCGAAAAGAAAGACTGGTCCGACTCCGGTATCCATTCTATTTTAAGTTGATGTGGTGTTTGTGCTTCGATGATGCTCGGCCCGGGGTTCCAGCTTTCGCGCCAGCGGTCCAGCCGAAGCTGTCCATCCACCCAGATCTTTATGTACCCAGAAGCGGTGGTGTAGAACTTGTACAGGCCATTTTCCGCTGGTGTAAGCTTCCCCTCCCATACCACCTTACCCTTTGCCAGCGGAAATCCTTTGGGTAATCCTTGCAGTGACTCGATGTAGGTATAGGCAATATCCTGTTCCTGCCGCGCCGTATGCACCTTACCCGCCACCGAATAAGTCGCTTCCACGTCGCCCAGTTCCCCGATAGCCCTCGGTTTGCGGTCGTCTCCAAAACGCGTGATCGCATAATTGTCCCATAAAATACCATAGTTACGGCTGGATACCAGGAAGGGCACCGCCGCGATAGCGTTATACTGTGTGAGGTCTACGTCTTTATCCTTGTAATTCATCAGCCCCGTTTGCGGTTGACCAAGGCCGTAAAAAGCCTCATCTTCGGGCGATTCGAACGTCTGCTTTATCGCGTATAGTCCCTTTGAAGCAGCAGCACGGAAACTTTTACCCCCGCCGGCCTTTTCCTGGAGGATAAGTTTTCCGTCCGCGTCGCGGAACGTCACCTCACCGCTGCTCAGCTGCACCGAAGCCGTGAGCGACGCCGTCTTGAGCGTCACCTTGTCGGCATCTTCCGTACTTTCCCATTTTACCCCCGGTACACCCGTGGTAACCACCATTAAACTGGGCGTTTGGGAAAAAGTATCGCCCGCACTAGCCGTTACGTGAATGATCTTGTCGGATACCACCTGCAGTTTTACCTGCCGGGCACCTCCGGAAGTGGGGGACGCAAGTTGAATAAGCAGCCCGTCGGGAAGTTTTTCGACCTTCCCGGGCTGCGTGCGAAAGGAGAATAGAACGATAAGTACCAGGAGCCCTGTCATACTGATTTTCATACGCGGTGGAATTGTGATACGTGTATGGCAAATGTAGCGTGGTGGTGCATAGGCAGTGGTATGGGTATGTTTTCGATTGGGGTGCGATTTGTTAACCGGGAGGGGGAGAAAAGTTGCCCGGAGGGGGTGGATTTGTTAATGAAAGGTGGGTGGTGTAAATTTTCGTCCGGATTATCTAACCCGGGTGTAAGCCTATTTCTGGAAGAAATTGAGGGTTTTTCCAGTGCACGGAACCATCACTGGACCATCACTGAACCATCACTGAACCATCCGAACCCCTTTGTCCGGATAGTCAATATGGGAAAGATGAGGTTGATGGATTAACTTGAGGATTTAATCCGCCAAGTGTAATAAATACACTTTTGACCCGAGCGGTAATTTATTGTAGCGGATTATGTTGATGACACTTATTGTTTAGTAGTTAGGCTCACCCTCATCAGGCCCCGTGTTACCCGCGCAATGAAGCTGCTAACGCTTTTCGCTGTGATACTTTTCGTGGCGGCTATAGCTGGCGTGTTTATAGACGGACCTCGTTGGCTACTTTTCTTCGTTATTCCAGGGTGTGTGTTGATGACAATAAGCGCTCTTCTCAGAGATTATGAGGTGATTGGTTCTATATTGCTGGCACCAGGTGAGATTTCCGTTCACAATCACGATAGGTTACTTGTATTCCGTCTTGGAGAAATAGATCAGGTCGGGTGGCAAGTCGGATACTGTGATCAACACCATGTAGGTGAAAATATTCCGGTGATTTACCTGCCCGGAAATGATACAGTTTTGTTTCCGGATGAAACCGTAATGGTGGAGATCATTGTATTAAGCATCCTCTTTATTGCTTCAGCTATCTACGTCTTAATAATCATCCGTCGAAACTAACGCTTTTTACAGCCATAAATGATGGCTGTCTCTGCATCGTTCAAACCCTCCACCACACGAATTCTCACTCCAAAAATGTCACGTTGTCCCTACCTCAAACTCACTCGCCCCTACCTTCCCATCACCACAATTCCCTCACCTTTGCACTGCCCGCAATCACCGGTCAACAGTGCCCGGTGCGTGCGATTACAACCGTCGAAAGGACGGATGTACCATGCACTGGCGGTGCAGTTCTTTGACATATTGGTTAGAAAAATCTGGCTGGCTTACCGTATTGGTAGGGGAGTGCGGGGCTCCCTTACCTTTTTATCCCTTAAACTTCGCTGCATAAGCGGAAGGCAATACCTTAAACTCATTCTTAAAATACCTCGCGAAGTACTTCGGATTGTTGAATCCTACTTCATAAGCCACTTCCGCCACGGTTAGCTGACTCTTTTCGAGCAGACCGGCGGCGCGTTTCAGCCGAATAAGACGGATGAACTCAAGTGGGGTTTTACCGGTAAGGGCCAGTATCTTTTTGTAAGCGGTCACGCGGCTCATGAACAGGGCTTTGCTGAGGTCTTCTACAGAGAAGTCGGGGTTGCCGATGTGCTGTTCTACGATGGCGGTGGCTTTGGCCATCAGCTGCTCGTCCGCAGGCGTTATCTCGGGCTGGGAGGGGTTCACCTCCAGTTTCTTACGATAGGTGTCCCGCAGGGAGGCTTGCTGGGCGATGATGTTCCGCAACCGCGACAGCAGCATACCGAAGTTGAACGGTTTGGTGATGTAGTCGGTAGCACCCAATTCCAGGGCTTCTACCTGGTCGGCTTCGGCGGCGCGTGCGGTAAGCAGTACGATCGGGATATGGGCAGTGTCGTGGTTGCGGCGCACTTTGCGGCAAAACTCGAGGCCGTCCATGCCGGGCATGGCAACGTCGCTCACGATGAGGTCGGGGAGTTGCTGTTGCAGCAGGTCCCAGGCTACGCGGCCGTTTGGTGCTTCGGTAATGTGGAAGTAGAGGCGCAGATTGTCTTTCAGGTAAAAGCGGAAGTCTTCATTGTCTTCCACTAACAGGAGTGCAGGCTTTTTGCCGGTGCGCACTGCCACAGGGGCTGGCTCGGGAATGCCGGTGGCCATTACTTCGCTTTGGGGTGCTGTAACGGCGGGTAAATGAGCATCACCGAGCGGGAACAGGATGGTGAAACAGCTGCCGGATTCCGGGGCGCTATCCACCGATATAGTGCCGCTGTGGAGTTTGACGAACTCGCTGGTGATACTCAGACCGATACCGCTGCCCTGGTTCAGCAGGTCGCCGGGCAATTCATGCTGGAAGAAGCGGTCGAAAATGCGTTGTTGCTGTTCTAAGGGGATGCCGATTCCGGTATCTTTCACACTGATCTGGCAGGCTTCGGGCAGGCGTTGTACGCTGACGGTAATGCGGCCGTTATCTGGTGTAAACTTAAAGGCGTTGGAGAGTAGGTTGAAGATGATCTTCTCCACTTTATCGGCATCGTAGGGCATGGGCAGCTCGCTCACATTGCTCTCGAAGTGCAGGCGGATGTGTTTCTTCTCCGACAGGTCGGAAAAGGATTGGGTGAGCTCACGCACGAAACGTACCATATCGCCTTCTGCCGTGTGCAGTTTCAGTTCCTGCATCTCCAGTTTGCGGAAGTCGAGCAGCTGGTTTACGAGGTTTAATAGTCTGCGGGCGTTGCGTTGTATGAGGGTAAGCTGTTTCTGAGATTGTTCATCATCGTTCTGCTTTTGCAACTTTTCCAATGGCGCAAGTATCAGGCTGAGTGGCGTACGAAACTCGTGGCTGATGTTGGTGAAGAAGCGGATTTTCAGGGCGTCCAGTTCATGCATACGCTGTGCTTCCTGCCGTTCCTGGGTAATGCGGAAACGCATCCGTTCCCGGTCGAGTAATATACGACGGGCGAGCCACAGGGCGCCGGCGATCAGCAGCGCGTACAGGCAAAAGGCGAGGGGCGAACGCCAGAAGGGGGGCTGCACGGTAATACGCAGGCTTTGTTCCTGCCCCTGCCACTCTCCATCGCTGTTCACGGCTTTCACGCGAAAGGTATATGTACCCGGATCGAGGTTGGTGTAGGTGGCTTTACGGTTAGTTCCTGCAGGCACCCAGTCTTTATCAAACCCCTCCATCTTATACATGTAACGGTTCTTCTCCGGGTGGAAATAGTTCAGCGCCGCAAACGATACGGAAAACACGTTCTCGCGGTGTTTTAGTTTGAGCGCAGGCAGTTGGGTGATGGCCTGTTCCAGTATCACGCGGCCGTTCAGTTTTTCACCGGCAGTAAGCTGGCGATTGAATATCTCGATCCCCGTAAACACTAACGGCGGTGCATATCCCGTAGCGGTAATCGCATCAGGGTAAAACAAATTGAAACCATTGGCCCCACCGAAAAGCAGCTCACCTTTACGGGTCTTCAATGCTGCATTCTCATTAAACTCTTTGCCCTGCAGGCCGTCTGCCTCGTCGTAATTCTTGAACCGGAATTGTTTAGTATCCACCCGGGTAAGGCCGCTGGTAGTACTCATCCATAACTGTCCCTGGTTATCTTGCAGGATGTTTAATACGGTGTTCTCCGGCAATCCATCTTCTTTACGGAATGTGCGGATGTCGCGCGTGGCGGGGTCATATAGGTTCAATCCCTCCCGCGTACCGGCCCATATACGGCGTTGCGCATCTTCGTACAGGCATATGACGTTATTGTTGCTTAACGCGCCGTTCCTTACAGATAGTGAATCGTATCTGCCCCCGGAAGGATCAAATATAGCGATGCCGTTTGCTGTACCTAATACCAGTCGCCCGTCTCGGTCCTCGATAATGGCCGCAATGTAATTCGACTGTGCCAGGCTTTGCCGATAGGTCGTAAAGTTGTTTTCCTTGGGTTGATACAAGGCCAGTCCACCGCCCAAAGTGCCGATCCACAGGCGCTGCCGGCTGTCTTCAAATAACTCCCAGATGTTGTTGTTCGGCAAGCTGTTTGCATCCCCCGGTTGCTGCCGGTAATGCACGAACCGGCCGTTCTCCATCCGGTCCAGTCCACCCGTATAGGTGCCTATCCAAAGCCGCTGCTGGTGGTCTATGAGCAAACTTACAATTACGTTATGGCTGATGCTCGACGGGTTGGCCGGATCATGTTTGTACTGCGTAAACCGCCCGCTGCCCCGGTCAAAGTAGATCAACCCGCCGCCATTGGTACCTATCCATAAGTTGCCTTTTGCATCTTCCACGAAACGGTTTACATCATCGAATGGCAGGCTTTGGGTGTGGTAGGATTGATGTTGATATAAAGGAAACTTCTCGATATTTTCATGATAATAGCTGATGCCTTTTTTATAGGTGCCTATCCATACAATGCCGCTGCTGTCGCGGTATAGCGAGGTAATGCTGTTCTGGCTTAAGCTCTTTGGGTTCGAGGCATTGTGTAGCAGGTATTGTACGCGCTGATCTTTTTTGTGGAGCAGGTTCACGCCGCCATGATCGGTGCCGATCCAGATCTGCCCTTTGTTATCCTGCGCCACACCGCGCACAATGTCGGTATTAAGTCCGCGCCCCTGCGCGTAATGCGTGACCTTGCCGGTACCGGTTTGCAGGTAATACACGCCGCGGCCTTCGCTGATGCAGTAAAGCCAGATGTCGCCGTCTGCATCGGCCATCAGTCCAAAATTCTGACCGGCTGCACCCTGCGCGAAATGGTAGCGCTGTAACACGCCACCATTGCCCGGATGCAGTTTCTCCACGATACCATTGTGATGCGCTACCCATATGTTGCCGCGCTGGTCTTCGGTTATAGCCGCAACGGTATCAGTGGCAATGGTGCTGAATCCTTTGTGACGCACGGCCAGCGTTTGGCCTGGCTGTGGATTATGCCGGTACAGTCCTGCGTTGGGATGAACAAACCAGTATTGCCCTTTCGCAGTTTTCAGTATCGAAGTAATGATGCCGGCAGGGATGTGCAAACGTTGCAACTCGGCCGCCGTATTACGGATAAACTTCTCGGTACGTGGATCATACAGGTTTTGCGTCGAGCCTGCGGACACCCACAGCAGTCCGCCCGGCCCCTCCGACAGTCTCGTCACGATGTCGTCGGATATGGTAGCGGAATCTCTCAGGTCATGACGAAATACTTTAAACTCGTAACCGTCATACCGGTTCAGGCCCGACATGGTGCTGAACCACATAAAGCCCTTGCTGTCCTGCAGGATATTATTTACCTGGTTGTTGGAAAGTCCCTGTGTAATATCGGCCCTGCTGAAAGGGAATGGATCGGTCTGTGCGGCTACATACAGTCGAACGAACAGTAATAATATGAGGATCAGGTATCTCATGAACGTGTGTGGAATCGGAATGTCTCAAGTTAACGAAAGAGCTTAAAAAAGAAAAAGGTTGAAAGAGTTCAACCTTTTATTGCTAAAATTCCACGTTATGACATTTTGAGGGTCATAATCTCTTTATAGTCTTTTATAGAAAATATCTAATGATATTAAGTGTTTATTTGACAATACAAAAATAAGAGGGAATCCATCGCTGACAAAAAATATCTTTTACCGGGAACGATTGCGTAAAAAAATAATCGCCTTTTTTCTTTAAGGGATAATTTGGGAGGATCAAAATTCCCGTTATGCACACTGCCCGTCTTTTGCTCCTAAGCCTGGTTTTGCTGATCACATCTTCCATAAAAGCCCAGACCAAGCACGATTTTGTGGTGGCACAGGATGGCAGCGGAGACTTCACAACGGTACAGGAAGCTATCAATGCCGTGCCGGATTTCAGGAAGAAGCCCACGGTGATCTTCATTAAGAAAGGTACTTATAAAGAGAAGCTGGTATTAGCTAATGGTAAAAACAACGTTACGTTCATCGGTGAAAGCCTCGAGGGTACCGTGATTACGTACGATGACTGGGCACAACGCAAAAACCGTTTCGGCGAAGATATTGGTACCAGCGGTTCATCGGGTTTCTTTATCCATGGTAACGATTTTACAGCTTTCAATATAACGTTCAGTAATACGGCCGGCCCGGTCGGACAGGCGGTGGTGGCAGTGTTCGTAAACGGCGATCACGCGCGGTTTTATAACTGCCGTTTCCTGGGTTTCCAGGACACGTTGTACACTTATGGCCATAACAGCCGTCAATATTATAAAGGCTGCTACATCGAGGGTGCAGTAGACTTCATTTTCGGCTCAGCCACCGCTGTATTTGACAGCTGTACGATTTACTGTCGCCGCGGTGGGTACATTACCGCCGCTTCCACGCCGGATACGAGCCGGTATGGGTACGTATTTCTTCATTGCAACATCACCGGCGATGCGCCCGACGGCTCGTTTTATCTTGGCCGGCCCTGGCGGCCTTATGCCAAAACGGTATTTATCGGCTGTAACATGCCGGCACTGGTAAAGCCAGAGGGCTGGCACAACTGGGGCAGTACGGATAAAGAGAAAACAGTCTTTTATGCAGAATATGAAAATAAAGGAGCTGGGGCAGATGCGAAGCGCCGGGTGCCATGGTCGCACCAGTTAAAAGATGCATCGGATTATACGCTGGAAAAGATATTCGGCGATTGGTGGAAGATCGCCGCGAGTGGAATATAAAAAGAAGGGCTGCCGGTGATGGCAGCCCTTTGACGTAATCAGTAAAGGTCCCTGAAGAGATTTATTGTTATCCCCAGTGTGAAGTTTGAATCGAGGTAGTTGCGTAAACCCGCTGTCTGCGAGGTATACATTAGTTGCAAGTTAACGGTTTCTTTCACATTAAAGCCAGCACCCGCCGTAAAATTTTTCGAGGTGTGGTACAGCCCGAACACGTTCAGTGCGTTCTTCAGGAAAGTGACGTTCGCACCCAGGTCGAACAGGTTGTCGTAATGTCTCACGCCACGGTAGGCCACTTTCGGCTCGATGGAAGTGGCATCGTCGGCCAGGTTAAACTTGTAGCTGGCAGCGGCGTAGAACGTAGCGCTGTTGGCGATCTGGCGGTTTTCTTCCTTCAGGTAGCCGGCAATGTTCGGCAAAGCCGCCTGTACATTCCAGTGCGCATCGGTATACGCCACCCCAAAGTCCCCGTCAAAGTAGTTGTCCCGACGGTTGAACAAACCCAGCGAGGGGTCGTTCGGATCTGCATTTACCGCCTTCGTATCCAGGCGGTCATAGCGGAAGCCGGCAGATACGCCGAAGTGAAGTTTCTGTTCGCCGGATGCGGTGAGCGGCAGGTGATAGGCATATGTAAGCGTCACACGGGAGCGGGAGAGCAGTCCGGCTTTGTCGAGCATCACATTTACGCCGGCACCTACGCGGCGGCCCACGTAATAATCACCGGTAAAGGCCATGGTAACGGGTACGCCGGGTGCGTTCTCCAGCTGGCGGCGGTAGCTGCCGTTTAGATGCAGGCCCGAGTCAACGCCCGCAAAGGCGGGGTTACCCAGGTATTGGTTCTGGAAATACTGCGATGGCAGCGGGTCTACCTGTGTAGTGGTATGACCAAGTTCCTGGGCGTGGCTGGTGCCGGCTGCGAGCAGCAGCGCGCAACCGGCTATGATAATACGTTTCATACGTTTGTTGTTTTTGAGTGTCATGGATAGTTATTTGTCACGAACTACAGTTACGAATCCTTTTACTTTCGGCAGCCCTGCACCAAAGTCAAGTATGTAATAGTAGGTGCCTTCTTCGAGCGGACGGCCGTTTACGCGGGCATCCCACTCGTTGCGGTAACCTTTCTTCACATAGATGAGGCGGCCGGAGCGGTCGAATATCTTCAGTTCATTTCCAGGATAGCTATCGATGTTTTTGATCACGAAGCGGTCGTTGATGCCATCGCCGTTCGGCGTCATCAGGTTGGTCGCATCTACTTTATAATCATCGGCAACGGTAACGCTATACTCCGTGCTGGCCGAGCAACCGGCACCATTGAATGCCGTTACGCGGTAAGTCGCGCTGGCAGACGGACGAATCACCAACTGGGCGTCGTTCTGGCCGGATACGATGTCGGCCGCGTTATCCCACACATAAGATGCGCCACCCGCAGCGGTGAGTGTCATGTTGATGCCTTTCGATGCCGGGTTCGCAGTACTTGCAGTAATCGTAGGCGCGGCAATGCTGGTTACACCCACATTGAAGCTACGGCTGAAAGTGTTGATACCACCATTTGCCGTGCCGCCATTGTCGGTGAGCGTTACTGTAACCGTAGCGGAACCGGTAGCACCCGTCACGAACCGTACATGTACACCGCTGGCATTTACCGTTAAACTGCTGAACAGCGCTGCGTTGTTGGAGCTGACGTCGTATGTAAGGGTTTGCGTCGTTTCCGGGCCGGCAGTGGCGCCGCTGAATGCAATTGTATAGGTG
Source organism: Chitinophaga horti (assembly GCF_022867795.2). Classification (NCBI taxonomy): domain Bacteria; kingdom Pseudomonadati; phylum Bacteroidota; class Chitinophagia; order Chitinophagales; family Chitinophagaceae; genus Chitinophaga; species Chitinophaga horti. The sequence goes on from NZ_CP107006.1 coordinate 1,757,017, forward strand.
TTGTTCGTGGCACAAAGCGACTGATCGGTCAGCGCATCCAGGGTGGGCGCTTCGTTCACATCTCCAACCGTGATGATGAAGTTGCGGTCAAGCGTAAGGCCCTGGTTGGTCGTTGCCCTTACACGTATGCTGTAGGTGTTCTTCGTTTCGTAGTTAAAGCTGGCAGCAGCCTGCAGTTGGTCGCCGCTGATGACAAATGCGCTGTTGTCCGCATCGCCGGTGCCGCTTACGAGGCTGTAAGTAAAGGTAATGCCCGTTTCCGTAGTAGTAGCGCTCAGCGATCCGATGGTGGCATTTACAGCGTTGTTTTCGGCAATGCTGTTATTGCTCAATAACACGTCGGTCGGTGGCTCGGGAACGTTGGTTACGTTGATGGTGATGGATTGCGCGGTACTGGTATTGGCGCCGTCTGTCACGGTCAGTGTAATGGTGAAGGACGAGGTGGTTTCGTAATCCAGGTCGGCGGCATCGTTTACAGTAATGGCGCCGGTTGCTGCGTTGATCACAAAGGCATTGGTACCATTGCCGTTGGCGTCAACGTTAGTGGTGATCGTCCAGGACTGAAGGGTGCCGGTAGATCCTGGATCGGTGCCGGCTACGGTACCTACTGTTGTACCCGCGGTGCTGTTTTCAGCAACGGACAATGTTTGTCCGGCTGTAATTACAGGCGTTACTGCGTCTACCAGTATGCGGGTGGTAGCAGGCAGGGTAAGTGTGGTGGCGGCATCGTTGCCAGCCGCATCGCGTATGGTGCCGCTGTTGGCGGTAATGTTGTTGTTTACAGCAATCCCGTCACGGTCCAGGTTACCTGTCACCACCGTATAACGGAAAGTGAGCGAAGTGGCCGTGCTGCTAAGCAGGGCGGCCTGGTAGCTGTTGCCGCCAATGTTAAGGGTGATGAGTGGGTTGCCGGTGACAATTATCGCTTCGTCGTAGCTAACGGTGAAGTCGAGTGTTTCTCCTGCCGTATATATTTTATCCGCCGGTATGGTAACGGTAGTAATAGCAGGTGTGATGGCATCTACTGTTACGCCGGTGAGACTTGCCACATTGTTCAGTGTCAGTACAGCCGGGTTGGTGGCGATGTCGGTAATGTTGCCCGACAGTGCATTCAGCCCGATGCCATCTGTATCCAGTTCTCCTGTCGTTACAGTGTAGCGGAAGGTAAGTGCATTGCTGTTATTACCGCCGGTGTACAGTGCCTTTACCGCGCCGCCGCCAATTTGTACTTCCAGTTCAGGAATGCCCGTAACGGTTACTGTTTCATCAAAAGTTGCGATAAAGTTCAGCGACTGCCCGGTCCTGTAAGTACCATTCGCCGGTACAGATACGGAAGTAATCTTCGGTGAGATTCCGTCTATCACCAGCGCTTTGTTGGCACCGAGTGATCCCGCAGCGCCAGGGGCCGGGAGGGTTAGTACCGCAGGCAACCCTGCATGGCTGATGGTGCCGGTATTGAGCGTCAGTGCGGTGGCAGACAGGTAATCGAGGTCGGCCGAAGCGTCGCCGCTTTGAACGGTATAGTCGAAGGTCATTGTACTGCCGGATACCGAAGTAAAGTTGATGGTGCGGTCAGTAGTGCCGGTTTCGAGCGTCAGTTGCGGTGTGCCGGTAACGGTTACTGGCAGGTTGAAGGTAACTGTAACAGGGATCACCTCACCTGTTTTGTAGGTACCATTGGCTTTCGGGCTGCTTACAGCCGTTACTACCGGGTTCACCGCTACTACGTTGATGTTGATAATCCTGGTGTCGGTTAAACCGATGCCGGGGCCGGTATTCCCTTTGTCGTTGATTAGTATGGTAACCGTTGCCGCGCCATAATAGTTAGCAGTCGGACTAAATGATAGTGAACTGAGGGCGGCGTTTATGTCGGCCATAGTGGCGTCGAATTGCATGGAGGCAATATCGATGCCCGGACCGCCGGCGATAAATGCCAGGCCTGCAGTATTACTGAGGGTAAGTGTGCCGTTGGTCGCGGACACCGTAACCAGGGCTGTTGCGGGATTATCCACGTCGGAGGCTGATACCTGGTTGCTGTTAGCGGCATTGAAGTGCAGGGTATTGTTCATATCCACACTTTGCGTGGATGGCGCGGTTAAACGCGGCGCATCGTTCACCATTGATACTTGTATGGTCGAGGCGGAGTTGGTCACCCGTGCTGCACCACCGCTATTACCATTGTCGGTGATAGAAACGGAGAGCGACACATCGTTGACGTCGTTCAGGGCTGTCAGGTACGTTAATCCTTCGGCTGCGATATATGCGTTGATGTCTGCCAGCCTGCCGCTCAGCGTTAATGTAGTGGTGTTGTGGCCTGTAACGGTAACGCCGGCGCCGCTTGTCCCTCTGAGTGCGCCCCGTGCGGCAGTAAAGGTTACGGTTACCATTCCGCTTCCCGCGTCCACATCGCTAAAGGTGAAGGGGCGGAGGGATGTTTGAACGTCTTCTTCAACCGTGTAAAAAACCATGGAAGAAATTGTTGGCGCATCGTTCACAGGAGTAACGGTGAACGCAATGGTTTTGCTGTCGGTCAAACTGCCGCCGCTACCTGTATTGCCGCCATCATTAATGCTTACCGTAATGCTAACTGGCCCATTGAAGTCATTCGCCGGCGACCATCTCATCCTGCCGTCTGCTATGAAAGTATTGAGGTTGTTGAAGCTGCCCGTCAATGTCATAGTTGTGGAAGCGCCTGCGGCTGTTACGCCATTCCCGGGTAGCGCGGTGAATGAGCCGGTCGCTGTACTGAAAGTGACCGTAACGGGAGAGCTGCCTGCATCAACATCTGCGAAGCTCAACCCGGCAAACAGGTATTGATTGTCTTCCGGGTGAGACGGATTTACCGGGATGGTCACCACTGGCCCGTCGTTCACCGCGTCAAACGGGATGGTTAATGTTTTAGTATCTGTCAGCTGACCATTCGTATAATTCGTGCCGCCATCCGATACCTGGATATTGACGTACATGTTGCCGTTCATATTTGCCGCCGGAGTGTAAAAGATGTTACCGTTGAGGTAACTGTTAACAGCGGCGAGCGGACCGGAAAAAATGAGTTGCTGGGAGGTCGCTGCGATTTGTGTAAGAGAAGATGGCAGCGCATTTTGGCTGAGTGTGCCGGATGGTGCCACCATTGTTACCGTCACAGAAGGTGCAACGGCATTACCATCTGTGATGCTGATGCCGGTAAGGGTTAACGATACATCTTCGGTGCCGGTTAGTGTCGTTGGTAAATTAATCACCGGTGGCAGGTTCGTAGTCTGTACCGTGACCGGCAATGTGCTTGAGGCTGACCGGGCTGGTCCTCCTGCATTGCCATTGTCGTCAACCTCTATAGTAAGTACATTGGACACTACGCTGCTTACTAAAATACGCCCTTGCGTAAACATACTATTGATCGTAGGCAGCGGGCCGCTCAGCGTTACTGTATTCGCCGAAAATGAGACGGATACGCCGGGAAGTGCTGTGCCGGAGAAGTTTGCACCGGCCATGCGAAGGCTGACGGTGTAGGCAGCTACGGCATCTGCCTCCGCATCATCAAAGCTGATACCGGTTAATGCTGCCGGCAGTTGCCGTGCTATAGTCACAGAAGCCGGTGCACCGATTGTCGGCGCGTCGTTAGTCGCGTCGATGGTGACTGCAATGGTCCGTGTTACTGACTTTGCGCCACCATTACCGGTATTCCCATTGTCATTTAAGGTTAACGTAATCGTACGTGCTCCATTGTCATTGGCTTTAGGCTGATAGCTGATGGTGCCGGACGCCACCAGGTTGCGAAGATTGATGAGTGCCCCGTTCAGTACGAGCGTGGAAGTATTATTACCAGCTATGGTAACGCCCGTAAAGAGCGGGCTCGTGAAGGTGCCGTCGCCATCCGCTGATATCGTCATAGTCAGGTTGCCGCTACCGGCATCTTCATCATCTATGGTCACACCTGACAAACTGTGTGATGCATCTTCCGGCATGAGATAGCTGGTGGAGGTTAGCGTAATGGTAGGAGCATCATTCGTCCCGGACGTTACTACCACCGACACTGATATCTCCGCTGTTTTTGCACCGCCTGCTCCGGTATGGCCGCCATCATTCGTAGCAATCCGGATGTTTTCATCGAGTCCGGATAAGTTAGTATACTTAACGGCAGTGCCTGGATTGGCCATAAACGAACGGATATCCGAGTAAGCGCCGGTCAGCTGCAGGACCGCGGTATTATCACCGCTGACGGATACACTGCCGCTGCCCGTTGCATTAAATCTTCCCCGTGTGGAAGTAAAAGAAACCGTCACCGGTGAAGCGCCTTCCTCCGGATCATCTGCATTCACGCCGGTGAGGGTATACGCAACGTCTTCGGTTACGGAGATGGGTCCGTACGGATCGATCGTCGGACTATCATTCCCGGCATTTACCTGGAGGGTGAGCGGGATATTCACATCGTACAGGCCTGTCTGGTTTGTACTTAGGTAGATGAATTGAACGGTGCGGTCCAGCACGGAAGGCTCATCGCTGGTATTGGTGTAAGTAACCGCCCGAAGTATGGAAGAAATGATGGCCGGCGTAGCAGCAGGATAAAGATTGATCAGTATAGGGTTCGTGCCGTTTATGCTGCCGACAGGCGTACCGCCGTAAGTAATTTCATTGGCTATGCGGCCGATTTGTCCCGCACCAGCGCCGTCGTTCCGGATGCCCAGCACATCCTGTGTCGGCTCGTAGTTGGCTGAAAGTTGTATATGCAGCAGGCGGCCCGTTGTATTGGGATCAGTAGTAGTAAACGACGCACCCGGCGCCAGCGAAAGGATGGCCGGCGTGAGGGTCTGCGATTCATTGTAAACCGCGGTAGGGAAGTTGGAAAATTGCGCCACTGACGGCAAAGCCCATAACAGCGCTATCATCGTCACCAGGGTCTTCATCCAATTCGTCTTTCTTTTCAGGGACGTGAAAAAGTAAAATTCCTGCATTGTATCTCTGTTAGTGTGTGTCTTGTGAAAAAGCAAACGAAGCCTATGCTTCTCCAGGGAAGCCAGTTTCGGTATAGGGTTTGTCAAGATGGTGGTTAAAATCGGGAAGGTTGGGGGAATTACATCAGGATGAACTGGGCGTTGAGATAAATTGCTACATACTAATAACAACGCCCGGTTTTTAAGCCGGGCGCTAAGATAGTTGAATATTTTATATTTCTAATATTTAATTATTTGCGTAGGCGTGCCTCTTCCAGGTCGAGGTTACTTTCATGCTTCCGGAGCAGTTCATCGTCGTAGTCGTGTTCGTGGCGTAAACGATTTAACTCCTGCCGGCGTACGTCGATCAGTTCTACCAGTATCTTACGGTATTTGCGGGCGATCGATTTATCAAGTCTTTCCGCATTGTTTTCTATAATGCCGGTAAACCGTTTACGCAGTTCCTGTAATGCTGGCGATGTTTCCAGTTCTTCCGCATGATTCGCTTCCAGGTAAGCCAGCGATACCTGCGCCATTTGCAGATTGATGGAAGCTTCCTGCTCACTTTCCTTCATCCCGCTGTCGCCACCCTCGATGTTCAGCAAACGGATGATCAGTGGAAGACTCAGCCCCTGGAACACCAACGTCACCAGTATCACCACGAAAGTGATAAAGAGGATAACGTTACGCTCAGGAAAAGCGACACCCGGATTAATGGTTAACGGGATAGACAAGGCCGACGCCAGTGATACTACGCCGCGCATGCCCGACCAGGCCACGATGAATACGGATTTGGCAGTGGGCTTCTGTTCCTTCTCGCGAATGCTGCGGCTTAACATGCGGGGCAAAAATGTGGCCGGGTACACCCATACAATACGAATCACGATAATCAACAGGCTGATCAGCAATCCGTAGTAAATCGCCTCCATCATGGAGTAATCTTCCAGCCCTTCTACAATCGCCGGCAGCTGCAAGCCTATCAGGATAAATACTAAACCATTTAACAGGAAGATGGCGGTAGACCAGACGTTGGCCGACTGTATCCGCGAACGGTAGCTTAAAAAGCTGTGCGAACGGAAAGAGAGGAACAAACCGCCACTTACGACTGCCAGCACACCGGAAAAATGAAATTCCTCCGCCGTTAGGTACATCAGGTAAGGAGCCATTAATGTAAGCGCCGTATCGATTTGTGGTGTGGTAGGCAGGTAACGATGAAGCAGGTAAAAAATCTGCCCGATGATCAACCCGACTGCAATGCCCGCCAGCGATACGAGAAAGAAATCGCCTACAGCTTTTCCGAGGATGAATTGCCCGGACGTAACCGCCGCCAGCGCAAACCGGAACACGATCAGCGAGGAGGCGTCATTCACCAGGCTTTCGCCCTCCAGGATGGTGGTTACTCTCTTAGGAATGCTCAGCCCTTTCAGTACCGAGGTTGCGGCTACCGCATCGGGAGGAGAAATAATACCGCCCAGCAGGAAGCCAAGTGCCAGCGTAAAGCCGGGAATGATCGCGTGCGATACGTAGGCTACGATGGTGGACGTGAAGATCACCAGCCCGAAAGCCAGCAGCCCGATAGGCCTCCGCCATTTCCAAAATTCCTTCCAGGACGTGTACCAGGCCGCCTCATATAATAAAGGAGGCAAAAAGATCATGAAGATCAGGTTCGGATCGATGTCGATATGTGGAGTGCCCGGAATAAGACTGATACCGAGTCCGGCCAGCACAAGAAAAATGGGGTAGGAGATGCGGAGTTTCTGCCCGAGCATGACCAGGAGCGAAACAACAAACAGCATCAGGATGATCAGCAAAAGATGCTCATGCAACATAATCAGAAAGGCATTTTTAATGAGGGGCGCAATACTCGGCGCGGCCGCAATTTAAGGCTTTTTTACCGGGAACGATTGCGTAAATAATGGTTTCTGTTTCCTCTTTATTCTTCCAAAATCTGTTTATCATTGTTAACAGACTGATACAAATAATCGGAATTTACATCAACCAAATATCGCAGGTGTTAACTTGATCGCGCTTAGACAACTGATCTCTTTACTATAGTCCGCAGGATTTGCCTGCTTAAAAATTGCCACGTATGAAAAAGGTACTTGTACTCCTTTTAACCTTGCTGTTTCCCTTCCTTGCCGCCTGGCCGCAAACGCGGCAGATCCGGGGGAAAGTGACCGATGACAAAAAAGAAGCGCTGATCGGCGTAACGGTTTCTGTCGCCAATACCAGTATTGGTACTGTGACAGATGCCAATGGCCAGTTCGTGCTGAATGTTCCGGGCAGCGGTGAGGTGGAGCTGAATTTCTCTATCCTTGGATTTAAAAAGAAAAAACTACGCACCGATGGTAAGTCGGCCGTAAACCTTGTGCTGGAGCCAGACATGTCGTCACTGAACGATGTGGTGGTGATCGGTTACCAGACGGTAAAAAGAAAAGACCTCACCGGTGCGGTATCGTCTCTCGGTCCGGACGCGTTGAAGGACATGCCCCTCAGTTCCGCTGCAGAAGCCATTACGGGCCGGCTGGCGGGCGTGCAGGTGCAAACGACGGAAGGTCGCCCCGGGGCGGATATTACCATTCGCGTTCGCGGTGGCGGTTCTATTACGCAGGACAACTCGCCTTTGTATATCGTGGACGGTATCCAGCTGGATAACGCCCTTTCCGTTTTATCACCCCAGGAAATTGAATCGATCGACGTGCTGAAAGATGCGGCGTCTACGGCTATTTATGGTGCCCGTGGTGCGAACGGGGTGATGGTTATTACCACGAAAGGCGGCCGGGAAATGAAAACCCGCTTGTCTTACGACGGTTATGCCGGTGCCCGCCAGATCGTGAACAAACTGGATGTAATGAAACCTTACGACTTCGTGAAGTATCAGCACCAGTTATACAATCGTAGCGCAGACGACCGCGCCGCGTTTGAAAAGAACTACGGCCGCTGGGAAGATCTCGATATCTATAAGAACATGCCTTTTACCGACTGGCAGGACGAAGTATTCGGCCGCAACGCATTTACGCAAACGCATGTGCTGAGCGTGATGGGCGGCTCCAAAACCACCTCTTTCAACCTTAACCTGAATAATACCCAGGAAGAAGGGATCATGATCGAGTCAGGTTTTAAACGTACACTGTTGTCGTTTAAGTTCGATCATAAAGTAAACGATAAACTGAAGTTTGGGCTTAACACGCGTTACTCAAGCCAGCGGATCGATGGCGTGGGTACATCTAATACCGGCTCCCAGGGAACGAACAGGCTGCGTAACTCGGTTCGCTTTAAGCCGTTCGTAGCACCCGGCGACGAAAGTTCGGTAGATGAATTTGATTCGGAATATGCATTGCTCACCAACCTTACCAGCCCGGTATTACTGGCGAAAAACGAGCTGCGTTACCAGTATCGTAAAGATGTGATCCTTAACGGCTGGTTCAATTTCGAGATCATTAAGAATTTAAACTTTCGCAGTGTGATCGGTACCACGATTACGAACAGCCGCGATAATGTATTCAACGGTTCCATTACGTCCACAGCGCGTCAGAACGCGAATATGCCCGTAGCCAGTATGGGTACGCGGGAACTGAGATCACTGACTAATTCCAACACGCTCAGTTACCGTTTAACGCTGCCTAAAAAACACCAGGCAGATGTGCTGATCGGCCAGGAGATTTACCAGACGGATGTAACCAATAGTAACATGACGGTGAAATGGCTGCCTGTAGATATTACCGCCGATGAGGCCTTCGCAGGCATCCAGAAAGCTACGCCACCCGCAGGTATGATCCAGGATGCGCCCACATCGTCTAAAGGACTTACCCGCCAGTTGTCTTTCTTCGGTAATGCAAAGTACAGCTACGACGATAAGTATTTGTTCAACGCCAGCCTTCGTTACGACGGATCTTCGAAGTTCCTGTACGATAACGGCTTTGCTGCTTTCCCCTCGGCAGGTGTAGCCTGGAGGATTACGAAAGAAAGCTTCTTTACGCCGCAGCGCTGGCTGTCGGACCTGAAGCTGCGTTTCACTTACGGTGCTTCTGGTAACAACCGTATCGGCGATAACCTGTTTAAAACGATGTACAATACTTCTACAAGCAGTTATGCCTTCGGCGAAGCGATTACACCGGGTATTGCGCCGTTGAGCCTTGCTAACCCAAGGCTGAAATGGGAAACCACGATCGCGCGCAACCTCGGCCTCGACTTCACATTGTTCGCCGGCAGGCTGAGTGGTGCGGTGGATTTCTATCACAACAATACACGAGATCTGTTGCTGGATGCGCGCGTTGCATCTACCACGGGCTACACTACCCAATTGCAGAACATTGGTAAAACAGAGAACAGGGGCGTAGAGGTGCAGTTAAATGCCGTTATCCTCAATAAGAAAGACTTTAGCTGGGGCGCTAACTTCAACATTGGCGCGAACCGTAATAAGATCGTGACCCTGGGTACTAATCCGAATGGTGAGCCGATCAAGTCATACCTCGTTCGTTCCGGTTGGGAAAACAACCTGTATGACTTCCTGGTAGAAGTAGGTTCACCGATCGGGCAGTTCTACGGTTATGTGACCGATGGATTTTACACCACGGATGATTTCGATTTTAATGCATCGAATAATACTTACACACTCAAAGCCGGCATTCCTAATACCAGCGCTGCCGCACTGGGTGCCCGTGAGCCGCAGCCGGGTGATCTGAAATTCAAGAAGTTTTCTGATAAGGCGGATATGAAAGTAGGCGAGGAAGACCGCCGCGTGTTGGGCAACGCTCAACCTAAATTTACAGGCGGCCTGAACCAGCAGTTCATGTATAAAGGTATTGACCTGAGCATTTTTGTGAACTGGTCGTACGGCAACAAAGTATACAATGCGAACAAGGTCGAGTACACCACCGCGTATCTGTACAAGGATAATAATATGCTATCGCTGATGAACGACCGTTACAAGCTGTTCGACGAAAATGGACAGCGTGTTTATGATCCCGGGCAGCTGAAAGCCATGAACGTAAACACCAAATACTGGACGCCTTCTTTGGGTAACTACACCTTGCATTCATTCGCTATCGAGGACGGCTCGTTCCTGCGCATCAGCAACGTAACGCTTGGTTACAGTCTGCCCGAAGCCATGCTGAAGAAAACAAAGGTGTTCACACGTGTGCGGGTATACGCTACCGTAAACAACCTGCACACATTCACGAAGTACAGTGGTTTTGATCCGGAGGCGAGCACCCGCCGCAGTAACCCGCTTACGCCCGCTGTAGACTATGCGGCTTACCCGCGCAGCCGGTTTATCCTGGGTGGTGTAAATGTGAGCTTTTAATCCTTAAATGCACGTCAACATGAAAAAGTTATTATTCTCTACGATATTACTGGCAGCATTGGTAGGACAAGGCTGTAAAGATTACCTGCAGGTGGAAGATCCCTCGTCGCAGTCACAGGTGGCGGTGTTTAACAGCGTATCCTACGCTAACTCCGCTGTGGTGGGCGTGTACGCCATGCTGATCGGCGATAATGCCTACGGCAACCGCGTGAGCTGCCTGTACCCACAGTCTGCCGACGACTTTAAAACCTCCGGCAGCTACAACTGCGACGATCGTCGCGGCATCAGCGTGTATGGTGCATGTAACACCAATTCTGAATTGCTGAACCCGTTCAACCAGCTGTACAAAGGCATTGAAAGGGCGAATGTGTGTATCAAATACATCCCGTTATCGGAGCCATACCTGAATGGCTCGGCTGCAGACAAAGCGGCGATGCGTAAACTACTCGGCGAGGCCTTAACCTTACGTGCGCAGTTTTACCATGAACTGGTACGCAACTGGGGCGATTTGCCCGGCCACTTTGAGCCTGCGGCCGATCTGAGCGACACCTATCTGCCTAAGATGGATCGTGACAGCATTTATGACCAGGTGCTGGCCGACCTCGAACAGGCGGCGGAAATGGTGCCCTGGCGTACCGAATCGCCCGACCAGAACCTGCGCCTCACCAAGGGGGCGGTAAAAGGTCTGCGTGCCCGCATTGCACTCGCCCGTGGCGGTTACTCCCTGCGCCGCGAGCCGCGTAAGATGATCCGTCGCGACGACTACAAGAAATACTACCAGATCGCTTACGATGAATGTAAAGCCATCATGGCGCGTCGCGATCAGCATACCCTAAACGAGAACTACGAAAATATCTTCCGCACGCTGCATACCGGTAACCGCCTGGATGCCGCGCATGAACTGATGTTCGAAGTAGGCGCTTTCGGCGGTAACGCCAGCACCGACAGTAAACTCGGCTATTACAATGGTTTGAAACTGGACGGTAATTCGAAATTCGGCCCTGGTGGCGGCGGTATCGTAGCCCTGCCCACTTACTTCTACGAGTTCGATTCTATTGGTGATGTCAGGCGCGACGTAACACTCGCCTACTACGAAATCGATAAGGATAGCAAAAAGATCATGCGCAAAGCCACCGACATCTGCGACGGTAAATTCCGCCGCTCGTGGACCAGCATCACTGGTACTTCGCAGAACCTGGCGATCAACTGGCCGATCCTGCGTTTTGCTGATATCCTGCTGATGTTTGCAGAGGCGGACAATGAACTGAATAGCGCGCCATCTGCAGAAGCGATTGGCGCGCTAACTGAAGTAAGAGCGAGGGCGTTCAAAGGTAACGAAAACCGGATGGGCCTGGTGCCGGCGGATAAGGAAGGTTTCTTCAAGGCGGTTGTGCAGGAGCGTTTGCTGGAATTTGGCGGGGAAGGTATTCGTAAGTACGACTTGCTGCGCTGGAACATGCTGGCGGCAAAAATTACGGAGACCCGCGCGAAGCTGACCGAGTTTATGAACGGTACCGGCCGTTATGCCAATGTGCCCGTGTATGTGTATACCAAGGCGGCCGACTTCCAGAACGGCCCCGTGCCAGGCGATATTAATACGCTGGACAATTTTGGCGGACATGCATCGAAGGTTTTCTTTGAGCCATCGGTGACGACTACGCCAACCGGCTACAGTCGCCGCGACTGGCGAGCAGCAGTAACGCAGGACTTCCTCACGCATCCGTTGAACGGCTATGTGATCCAGTTTGAAGAAAACCGGAAAGAGTTGTATCCGTTGCACAACACTGTATTGAACGATAACTATAAGCTTAAACAGGATTATGGCTATTAATCCGATAAAACCGACAGCCATGAAGATATTATCCACGTATCCCTTATTACTCCTGTTACTGCTCGTAGCGGCCTGTTCACCCGAAAAGGAGAAACTGGCGCCGATGCGGATGTTCATGCCGAAAGGTATCATCCAGGCGAACAGTGAAGCCACATCTGTACTACTCAGCTGGGAGGCAGCCTTGTATTCGAAAGAAAAGGGAACAACTTATACGGTTGCTATTTCTGATGATACATTGTTCAGTCATACCACCTTACTGCTGCAGACCGACACCACGGGCATACGCCTCGACGATACACAATTAGGCGTGCGTAAGTTTTACTACGCCCGTGTAAAGACAAACGGTCCGGATTCGACGCTCGATTCGAAATGGGTGCATAGCAACCGTTTCCAGATTACGGGTGAACAGATATTCCAACCCACCCGTACGGCGGAGATCAAAGCCATCTCCGTTACCCTGCGCTGGACGGCCACTGCGGGTGTAAGTAAAATTACACTCCTGCCTAATGGCGGCACGCTTACGGATGTACCTGTAACCGCCGCTGAAAGTGCCGACGGTGCAAAAGTGCTGAAAGGCCTCACGCCTAACACCGACTATTACGCGGAGATCTTTGCCGGCACGAAGAGTAAAGGCTACACGGTTTTTAAAACGCTTGTGCTGCCTAACTTTACCGTCGTAGTGAAACCTACCGATAACCTGATCACCGTACTGGATACCTGCTCCAACAACGCCTTCATCGGCCTGGAACCTGGTACGCACGATATTAAGGATGCCGGCGGCGCTTACGCCAACCTGGTGGTAAGACAGAAAACCGTCACGATACAGTCGCTTTCCGGCGACCCGTCCGATACAAAAGTGAACTTTAAAGAGATTACGCTCAAAGGCGACGGCGCTGGTATTAAACTGAACGGGATCGAGTTCGATGGTACGGCCGGTGCAGGCGCCTACTTCCTGAACCTGGTGGGGCTGAATGCGGACGGAGAGGCAGCTACGTTTACCAGCATCGAAATGGAGAACTGCCGTATTCACCATACGGTGAACTGCATCTTCCGTGGCAACCGCGCCAGCGCCAACCTCGGACACAAGATCAGCCTGATCAAAATGAATAACTGTATCGCTTACGAAAATGGCGGCTCTTACACTTATTTCACGTTGGATAAGCTGGACATTGCCCGACTGGAACTGACCAATTCCACGTTCTATAACATTGGCCGCGCCTTCATCAGCTGGAGCACCAACGTAACACCAGCCGCTAAGCCGGTGATGACGATCGACGCCTGCACGTTCAACAACTTCGGCTCCGATGGTCGCAACTATGTACTGCTGGATGCGAATGCCAATGCGCTGGACTTCGTATTCCAGAACAGCATTTTGTGCAACCTGCCCAAGGCTGGCGGCACGATGGGTAATGCACTGTTGCGCGCAACTGGTGCCGCGAGTACGCTGAGCGTTTCTTACAACAACATGTTCAACCTGACGACAGGCGCAGGCGCGGCGGCAACTTTACCAACATACGCCTACCTCACGGCTACCAACAACAAAGCGGTTGACCTGGGCTGGACGGCCACCACTACTAACTTTACACTGCCTGCGGGCTCAGAACTGCGTACGGCCGGCAAAACCGGCGGCGCAGTAGGTGATCCGCGGTGGACATATTAATGAGCGATGAGACTAAGACACTTGACACTGGTACTGGGATGTTATTTTTTACCGGCTGCGCTATATGCGCAGCCACCTGCTTTTCCGGGAGCCGAAGGTTTCGGGAAACATACGACCGGCGGTCGGGGTGGGGCGGTGTATACCGTGACCAACCTGGCAGATGATGGTCCGGGTAGTTTGCGGGAGGCGCTGAACAAAAAGGGCGCCCGCACGATCGTATTCGCCGTATCGGGTACGGTCGCCCTGGAATCTACGCTGGAGATCAAACAGGGCGATGTTACGTTAGCCGGACAATCGGCCCCGGGCGATGGCATCTGCATCCGTAATTACCCGGTGGAAATTGAAGCCGACAACGTGATCGTGCGCTACCTGCGTTTCCGCATGGGGGATGTCGCTAAAAAGGAGGGCGATGCTTTTGGTGGCCGCAACCGCCGGCAGATCATGATCGATCATTGCTCCATCAGCTGGGGAACGGACGAGTGCGCATCGTTTTACCGTAACCGCGAGTTTACGATGCAATGGTGCATCATCGCAGAAAGCCTGAATCACTCGGTGCACGTCAAAGGTGATCATGGTTACGGCGGCATATGGGGCGGCGAGGGCGCCAGCTTTCATCATAACCTGCTGGCCAGCCATAAAAGCCGTATGCCGCGGTTTTCAGGCTCCGCATCCACCCAAAACCCGGAAGATGAACTGGTAGATTTTCGCAATAACGTGGTGTTCAATTGGGGCATCAACAGCAGTTATGGCGGTGAGCGTGGTCGCTACAATGTGGTGAACAATTACTACCGCCCGGGGCCAGCCACCCAGTCGCGCCGTAAAGCCTGTATCGTTAATCCATCCGCGCCTTACGGGCAGTTTTATGTGAATGGGAATGTGATGCATGGCAATGCAGTGGTTACGAAAAACAACTGGAACGGGGGCGTGGATTGCGAGCAGCCGGATTCCGCCCGCGCCCTGAAAGCTTTCACGGTCGCAAACATACCGGTGGAAACAGCGGAGAAAGCCTACGAACGGGTACTCGCATGCGCTGGCGCCAGCTTACGCCGAGATGCAGCGGACAAACGTATTGTGGCAGATGTACGGAGCGGTCAGCCAACGACGGGTAAAAACGGTTTGATAGATACGCAGGCCGACGTAGCCGGCTGGCCGGAACTGGGCGCTGCCACTGCTTTAACAGATACTGATGGCGATGGCATGCCCGACAACTGGGAGCGCAAGCACGGTCTCGACCCAAATAATGCGGAGGATGGAAAAGGGGTGAAGTTGGATAAAGTGTACACTAACTTAGAGGTATACCTGAACGGATTGGTAAAATGACAAGCATGCATACAACGATGAAAGCCCTTTTGCTGGCCGGCGGCTTAACCGCCCCGCTGGCAGCAACGGCGCAACAACAGGCCCTCTCTAAAGTTTGGGTGGCAGACAACGGAAACGGAACTTATAAAAACCCGGTGATCAACGCCGACTATTCCGACCCGGACGCTATTCGTGTCGGGAACGATTTTTACATGATCTCTTCGAGTTTCAACATGTCGCCGGGATTGCCGATCCTGCACAGTAAAGACCTGGTCAACTGGACGCTGATCGGCCATGCACTGCAACGGCAGATCCCGTTCGAGCATTTCTCTAAAGTGCAGCATGGTAACGGTGTGTGGGCGCCCGCTATCCGTTACCACAGGAATGAGTTTTACATTTACTATCCTGATCCTGATTTCGGTATTTATATGACGAAAGCCTCATCGATCAAAGGCCCGTGGTCGGACCCGGTGCTGGTAGCGCCTGGCAGCGGGCTGATCGACCCCTGTCCATATTGGGATACTGACGGCAAGGCTTACCTGGTGCATGCCTATGCAGGCAGCCGCGCGGGCATTAAAAGCCTGATCGTACTGAAACGTATGAACGCCGAAGGTACAAAGGTGCTGGACGGCGGCACGATCGTGTTCGACGGCCACAACCAGGACCCCACGTTGGAAGGCCCGAAGATGCACAAACGAAACGGCTACTATTACATCCTGGCGCCGGCTGGCGGCGTGTCCACGGGTTGGCAGCTGGCCTTACGATCTAAGAATATTTACGGTCCTTACGAACGCAAAGTCGTGATGGACCAGGGCAGTAGTGCGGTAAACGGTCCGCATCAGGGTGCCTGGGTAAATACGGCGGCCGGAGAGGACTGGTTCCTGCACTTCCAGGATAAGGATGCGTATGGCCGGGTGGTGCATCTGCAACCCATGAAATGGGTAAACGACTGGCCGGTGATCGGCGAGGATAAAGACGGCGATGGAAAAGGGACGCCGGTATCTGTCTATAAAAAGCCTGCTACAGGCGCCGCACAACCGAAAGCAACACCTGGCGATTCGGACGAATTTGATGGGCTGCAAGCCGGCTTACAATGGCAATGGCAGGCCAATCCATCCGCTTACTGGAGCCATAGCAACATGAGCGAAGGGGTGTTACGCCTGTTCGCGATCCGCATGGCCGACAGCAGCCGTAATCTCTGGAATGTGCCGAACTTATTATTACAGAAGTTTCCTGCGGATGCGTTTACAGCCACGGCCAAACTGCGCTTTCGTCCGCGCCAGGAAGGCGACAGGGCGGGACTTGTGATTCTCGGTGTAGACTATGCACAACTATCACTCGTAATGAAAGATAGCGTGGTGTACCTGGAACAAGGCATCAATATCCAGGCGGACAAAGGCAAAAAGGAAATGTTTAAGACGATTGGAAAAGCCGCAGGGCGTGATATATGGCTGCGTGTATCCGTGGCGCCAGGCGCCATCTGCAAATTCAGCTACAGCGATAACGGGAAGGATTACACGGACATCCCCGGCAGCTTTACCGCCAGGCCGGGTCGCTGGGTAGGAGCGAAGGTAGGCCTGTTTGCCGTGGGTACCATGCGAACGAACGATGCGGGCTGGGTAGATGCGGACTGGTTCCGTATCGAGTAAAAAAGTGATGGCCGGGATATGATTATCCCGGCCATGTAATTAAACCTACAACTGTCGCTCTTATGTAACTATTTTATTGTCTTATTAACGTTAACAAAGGTCAGCATAATTGTCGCCTGCATCAAGTACCATATGAAGGAATTACTTGTACAAAAGCTTTACTTTAATTGTGCCAGATAAGGTCTGTGATATCGGGCAGGTGTTTTTTGTGTGCATGGTAACAGTAATTGGCTACCATCGCAATCGGCAATCCCACGAAAAAAACATTTACGATCAGTGATAAAACGCCCATCACCGGATCTGGCTCCTGTAAGGGAACGTGGCTGAGCGGAATAACAGCTCCATACATAAACAACCATACGATCACCCCGAATAATAAACCCGCCTTAAAAGCATGCTGCCGCACGAATGGCACCAGGCTATACACTAATAAATACACCGCTGCGATCATGAGCGAAAACATACAATGGAGGAAAAGGCCGGCCACTATGCTGCTCGCACCTTCTGTGTAGGCATGCTCGCCGCATATACCGGATGCGATGAATTGCAGTACCTGTACGGGCGGTTGACCGTTTGCCAGCCACGAAGCCAGCATCATGCCAACCAGGTATAGTATGCAGGTCACGATGCCCGACCAGACGATCGCTTTAATAAAAGTTGGCGACCTGCGCATCATATACCGATTGCCCGGGTACACTTGAAAATTTGTCATAAGCAGAAGTTTATTAGTCCATCGCAACCTGCATAGCCGCCTGCTTCTTAAAATCTGAGAAGCTTACGCCGGATACATTTTTGAAGAACCTGGAGAAGTGGGTAATGTCGTTAAAGCCAAGCTGGTAAGCTATTTCCTTCATGCTTGTTTCCACATACGCGGCCTGTCTTTTTGCTTCCAGGATAATTCTTTGCTGGATGTGATAGCTGGCAGGGAAGCCTGAAACTTTTTTCACAATTTCATTCAGGTAGTTGGGCGTTACGGCAAGGGCCTGTGCATAGTCCGTTACCATTTTGCGCGTGGTGTAATGCTGCTCCAGCAGGTTGAGGAAACGTTTCGTCAACTCCTGGTTGCGCGTGTGCGATACGCCTGTGGCGGTGTTGTCGGACTCGCGGCTCAGATAGATGAGAAAGATCTTTACCAATCCGCGCAGGATCTCTCCGCGAAGCAGGTAATAGTTGTCGAACTCCTGTTTGATCTTTTGCAGCAACGCTTCCTGTTCCCGCGCCAGGTCTTCATCCAGCTGGATGGCGGAGCTGTGCGAGAACGTGTAAAACAGGCCGGTTTTAAACAACAGGTCGAAGTTGTTTTCGTGTAGGCTGAGAAACTCGTTGGTAAATGAAAGCACGTATCCTTCCGTGCCGGGATCCGCCTTTAACAGGTGAATTTGTCCGGGTGTAAGGCAATACACGGAATTGTCGGCCAGTTCATAACGGGCAAGGTCGATCAGGTGAACTCCAGAAGCTTTTTTGAGCCAGATGATCATAAAAAAGTTGTTGCGCCTCGGCGTGTCCTGCTGGTGCTGCCAGCGGTGTTTTTCCATCCATTCCAGGCTGTGAAGTTCGAAAGGCAGGTTGCTCTCGGCTTCCAGCTGTTGCATAGGAGCCACCGCTTTCAGGTACGGTGCAGTTCTCCCCGGTGAGGTAGTTAATCGCGTCATGGTCACAATTTTTTGGGTTTTAGGCAATAGCCGGTTAAGACGATATACAGTAAAATTTAACCGGGACGTATATACTTATTCTATTAATGTGCCGTAATTGACAGGAGTATCTGATGGAGTGCGTGTAAACCTTTGTGGCTATGCGTTTGGGAATGTTTTGGGGGCGTGCCGGAATGCACGATTGAGTCCTTCCGGCTCTGAATATTTTGGAGATTGATGCAGGGGCCTCCAATTTTTTCGGAGGTAGTCCGGAGGACCTTCGTTACTGTAAGTCTTCCTTCCGGATGCCTAATTTAAATATCCTTGATTCGAGGGTCGTCGGTTTGAGGTTCATTATTTCTGCTGCGCCACCGTTGCCACGGATACGGCCATTTGTTTTTTTGAGGATGGAAAGGATGTACGCTTTCTCCGTTTCGCGCTGCGCCATCTTTACTTCCTCCAGGGTTTGCAGGGGTACGTTAGCCGTAGGCGTGGTTTGTGCGGCGGCGCCTAACGGACGACGCAGCTGGAGGGGTTGTTTCCCGTCGCTGAGGATCACACTTTGTTCGATCACGTTTTCCAGCTCGCGGATGTTGCCCGGCCAATGCCATGTTTCCAGCTCGTGCATCATTTTATCGGAGATGCCGGCTGCTGCCTTATTAAACTTCGCCGCAAATTTATCGGCGAAGTATTGCGCCAGGGGAGCAATATCTTCCCGCCGCTCGCGCAACGGCGGCAGCACGATGGGGAATACGTTAAGGCGATAATATAAATCCAGCCGGAAACGCCCTTCGGCTACTTCCTTTTCCAGATTGCGGTTGGTAGCGGCGATGAACCGGACATTGATCTTTACCGTGCTTTTACCGCCCACCCGTTCGATCTCTTTTTCCTGTAATACACGCAACAGTTTTACCTGCAGTTCTACCGGCATTTCGCCGATCTCGTCGAGGAACAGTGTGCCGCCTTCGGCTTGTTCGAACTTGCCGATACGACGTTCCAGCGCACCGGTAAACGCCCCTTTCTCATGCCCGAACAGTTCGGACTCGATCAGGTTAGCCGGCAGGGCGGCGCAGTTTACTTTTACCAAAGGGTGCTTTTTACGTGCCGATAATTCATGGATCGACTGGGCGATCCTTTCCTTGCCGGTACCGCTTTCACCAAGCACCAGCACCGAGGTGTCCACAGGGGCCACCTGGCTTACCAGGTCCAGCACGCTGAGCAGCAGGTGGCTGTTGCCGACGATGTTGGCGAAATTCTTCTGTCGGCCCGTGGTGGCGACGGGCGTAGGCGGTGTGGACACGTTATGGTGCTGGATCGACTGTATAATTCGGGTAAGCATGGGCAGCAGGCGCACGCTGAGCGACAGGTGTTCCTGCTGGTACGCGTCTGCACGCCGACTGTAAAACGATAGTGGGTAAATGCGGCCATCGGGCATTAAGAGTGGTATGACCAGGTTAGCGACCAGGTGAAAGCTGCGCGCATACAATTGCTTCATAGCGTTTTGCTCACAAGCCTGGGTAAAGGCAGCACCGTTCAGGATGGCGGAGAATGTTTCTAAGGCCGAACTGCGTTGCATCGCTTCCAGTTCGGGCTGGCGTAGCTTGGTAATAGTGCCGAGTGCGACGATGTCGATCGGCTGGTATTGTTCAAAACCGATGCGCAGGAACGTTTCACCGCTATAGGGCAAAGCATCGGGCGTAGTGTTACCGGTGGTAATAAAGTCGAAAGGAATATGTGCCTGCAGGGCCTGTATCACCCGCAGTAAACGCAGGTGTTTGTCGGTGGATTGTGCGGCAATGCCGGCGAGTTGTTGTTCCAGCTGTGCTTCGCGGCGAAGCGATGCTTCCAGGCTGTTCTCATGACGGTAACGGGCAATGTCGAGGGTAACGAGCACGTCCTTGCCACGGAAAGGTTTTACCAGAAAGCCGTAGGGCTGTGTGGCGCGGGCAGCTTCCAGCACCTGCTGGTTAGAGTTGGCCGACAGGTAAACGAAGGCAATGTTTACGCTCGATAACCAGCGGGCGAGGTCGATGCCAGTTTCTTTACCTTTTAAGTAGATGTCCAGCAACACCACGTCTGGGCGATTTGTGTCGATAAGCGTTCTGGCCTGTTTCACGGAATCGGCGATGCCGGTCACCTGGTAACCAGCCGACTCGAGGATCAGGCGCAGATCGTTGGAGACTATAAACTCATCTTCTACGATTAAAATTTTCTTATTCATTAGTGTCTTTTTTACCGGGTATGCCGCGTCATGTGCAAACGCAGCCTGGTCAGAAGGCGCTGCAGGAGGATAACTGCAGGGCATGCCGGTATACCAGTTTACTATTTCAGCTTAAACGACTTTCGCAACTATGTTCAGCTTGGTGTACGATATAGTGCATACAATTCTCCATCACTTCACCTGGGGCGGAAATATTCTTTTCCCGATCACAACCTCGGCGCAACGCGCTAAAGGTATAAAAATATCCTGAAAAACCCGGAGCAGGTGTGTTTATGCTAAATCAAAAGGCTGCTTGAAAGCAGCCCTGTTTCTATCTTTAACCTGTAAAGTTAAATGCGCCATAAATAGAGAATGAAAGACTTCTAGTTTATTCGTTTAATTTTTTTAATTGTTTGCCAGGAATCGTATATACGCACAAAAATAATCCGCCCATGCAGGCGGATCAAGTTATGGATGAAGGGAAATCTTGTATAATTAGCGGCTTATTCTGTTTTAAGGCGCTATACCGGATCGGCCACGGCCGCTTTTACCGCCTGCAGACTCACGGTGGCTTTATTACTTCCTGTTCCCCGATTCATTTACGATGAGGCTCGTCGTCAATATCCGCCGCTCGAAGTCCTTCACCGGGCGTTTGCTTTCGATGAGTTGCAGCAGCAGGTCGGTGGCTACTTCGCCCATTTCAAAGGCGGGCTGGCGCACTACGGTGAGCGGTGGGTTCATAAGTTCGATGAGATCGGAGTTGGAGAAACCCACGAGGGCAATGTCGCCGGGGATGGATACGTTGCGGGCCCTCAGTACGCGCAGGCAGCCGGTGGTCAGTTTGTCGCCGGTAGTAAAGATCGCATCCGGACGGGGGCGGAGCTTCAGTAATTGAGAAACGGCTTGTTCCACTTCGGCCAGTTCCATACCGCCATTGGGACAGTATTTAATGAGTGATTTGGAAGGTTTCAGCTGCTTGTGCGCCAGCGCTTCCACGTAACCGGCAATGCGTTCGCGGCTGATGGACAGGTTTTCGGAAGCGGTGATGCACGCAATGTTACGGTAGCCGTTCTGCAACAGGTGCATGGTGGCGTCGTAAGCGCCGCGGAAGTTCTCGATCACTACTTTATGCGTTTGTATATCTTCCACTATGCGGTCGAAGAATACGATCGGGAAACCGCGGTCATGCAGCGCCCGGAGGTGTTCCAGGTCTTTGGTAGCGGCGGATACAGATATCAGGAGCCCGTCGATGGATCGGGACGATAAATAATTAAGCGTTTGTACTTCTTTTTCGAAGGATTCGTGGCTCTGCGATATGATTACATTGTAGCCCCGTTCTTTCGCTACCGACTCGATGCCGTTGATCGCCTGTGAGAAAAAGCTGTTCGCGATCTCGGTAACGATTACGCCGATGGAGCGGCTGCGCTTTTCTTTCAGGCTGAGGGCGATCGGGTTCGGACGGTAGTTGATCTGCGCGGCATACTTCAACACCAGCTTCTTCGTTTCTTCGCTGATCTCGTGGCTGTCGCGCAGCGCGCGGGACACGGTAGAGGTGGATAAACCAAGGGCTTTCGCGATATCTTTTATAGTGGCAGCTTCAAATTTCATAACGTCATATGCAGATGGCTTTAAATGTAATGAATTTTCCCCGTATCCGCTAGTATACTGCCATCGTTGCCGGGAACGATTGCGTAAATAAACCCCCTGGAATGCGCTGCTTTTAAGGAATATAGCCGTAGACTTGTCTTAGTAATTCCACTTATCGAAAATACATATTGCAAGGCCACTAGCGCAGTTTTAACCCTTTAGCAATGCAAGCTTTGGTAGTCATTTTATCAACTCATTCACGTAGTCGTTATGAAAAAGATTTACCTGTTTTTTTTACTCTTGCTTGCCACCGTCCATTGGGCGCAGGCACAAACACGCACCATCAGGGGCAAAGTAACGGATGCAGGAACAGGCGCCGGTTTACCCTTTGTTAGTGTACAATTAAAAGGCAGCACCACAGGTGCTAAAACAGATGAAAACGGAAATTTCTCGCTCACTGTTCCCGCGGGAAAAGCCGATTTGCAGTTTACTTACATGGGTTATCTCACGATAACGCAACCGCATGAAGGAAACGCCAACGTTGTAGTAAAAATGGAAAAGGACGACAAAAAACTGGATGAAGTAGTCGTAATCGGCTACGGACAGGTACGCAAACGCGACCTGACAGGGGCTGTCGTTTCCGTTAAAGGAGAGGAACTGCGGAAAATTCCTTCCACCAATGTGATGGAATCTGTACAGGGTAAAGTGCCCGGGGTCGACATCACCAAGTCCAGCGGGGCTTCCGGGGCCAAGATCAATGTAACGGTGCGCGGTAACCGTTCTATCACCGCAGGTAACTCACCACTGTACATTGTCGACGGTATCCAGTACGGCAACATCGAAGACATTAACCCTAACGATATTCAGTCGATGGAAGTATTGAAAGATGCTTCCTCTACCGCTATTTATGGTTCTCGCGGTGCGAACGGGGTGATCATCGTTACGACCAAACGCGGTTCCACCGGTAAAGCGCAGGTATCGTTCAACGCATACGGCGGTATCTCAGAAGTAGCCGGTTATCCGAAAATGAATACCGGCCCGGAATACGTAGCACTCAAACGCGAAGCGAACCGCACGAACAACCGTTGGAATAGTCCGGCCGACGATCCTGCGATCTTTAACGCGATGGAACTGGCGGCGATCCGCAACGACCTTTGGACCAGCTACGCAGACGAGCTGATCCAGAAAGGCCAGCAGCAGGATTACCAGCTGGGTGTGGCGGCAGGATCGGAGAAAACGAAGATCTATTTGTCGCTCGATTACTTCAAAGAGAAAGGCTTATTTAAGTTAGATAACCTGCAACGCTACACGGCCCGCATGAACGTGGACCAACAGGTGGGCGAGCTGCTGAAAGTGGGTATGCAGGGACAGGTCACGTATTACGACCAGAACGCCCGTCGCGACCCGTTGAACCAGGGAAACAAAATCATTCCGCTGGGCAGGCCGTATGATAGCTCGGGCAACTTCGTCGCGTTCCCGAATGCCGGTCCGCACATTAATCCGCTGGCCGATGAGCAGCCGGGCGCCTACCAGAACAACAGCCGCATGACCCGTACACTCGTAAACGTGTACGCAGAGCTGCAACCCATTAAAGACCTCTCTTTCCGCACCAATCTGGGTATTTCATTAGATAACAGCCGCACCGGTGTGTACGCAGCGCGTTTGACGATCGATCGTGCCACGACCTCCACGTCACGTGCGCAGTACAATACCAGCCAAACGCGCTTCCTGAACTGGGAAAACATCATCAGCTATAAGAAAGAATTAAAGAATCACAGCTTCGGTATTACAGCCATCAGCAGTTTGCTGGGCTCGCAGGCCGAAAGCAGCAACGCGCAGGGAGAAGGACAGTTGCTCCCCAGCCAGTTGTTCCATGCGTTGCAGAATAATGTGAGCGGTATCGCCATTCGGACCACCTACCAGCAATGGAACCTGGTGTCTTTCACCGGCAGATTGAATTATGCATACCAGGGCAAATACCTGCTCACCCTCACGGGCAGGTCCGACGGATCGTCGAAGCTTGCGCAGGGCAACCAGTGGGCGTTTTTCCCGTCGGTGGCAGGCGCATGGCGTATCAGTGACGAGGCGTTCATGAAGAAGCAAACCTTCATCAGCGATCTGAAACTACGCGTGAGTTATGGTATTGCGGGTAACGATGCCGTGGCGCCTTATGGCACACAGAGCGTGTTGTTCCGCGCGCCATTCTCTTATGATGATAATACGGCAGCGATGGCCTATTCCATCAGCGACCAGTTGGGGAACAGGCAGCTGGCCTGGGAGCTGACGGGTACCACCGACATTGGCCTGGATTTCGGGTTGTTTGATAACCGTATTTCCGCCAACATCGATTACTACGATTCGCATACCTCCGACCTGTTGCTGATGCGCAGGCTGCCTACCTCTACCGGGGTAGAAAAAACCTTGCAGAACATCGGTAAAACAAGGAACAACGGGGTGGAAATCGGCCTGAATACCGTTAACTTTAAAACAGCAGATTTCAGCTGGACGACGAACATCTCCTTCACCCGGAATAAAGAGCGGATCGTGTCACTGGCGGATGGCAGTACTAACGACATTGCCAGCGGCCTGTTTATCGGCTATCCTGTAAATGTGTACTTTGATTATGACAAGGTAGGCATCTGGCAATCGAAAGATGTGGATGCGGCTACCCGCTACAAAGCCAAAGTCGGCGACATCCGTGTGCGGGACGTGGTGCAGGACAGTGTGATCAATTCGGAAGACCGGGTAGTGCTGGGCGCACAGGTGCCGAGGTGGTCAGGTGGTATTAACAACGACATTCGCTGGAAAAGCTTCGATCTGAACATCTATGTATTTGCCCGCATTGGTCAGTGGATCAATTCAGAATATGCCGCCAAATATGATCCGCAGGGATTGGAAAACAGCGGCAAAGTAGATTACTGGACGCCTGAAAACCCGACGAACGCCTATCCAAGGCCTAACTCGAGCGTTTCTATGTCTGGTACGCCATTTATCTCCACCCTCGGTTACCGTGATGGTTCTTTCATCAAGATCCGCAACGTATCCCTGGGTTACTCACTGCCATCGGAGGCGGCGAGAAGAATCAGGATGAGCGCCCTGCGCGTGTATGTAACAGGTAAAAACCTGGCGACCTTCAGTAAAGTGAAAGACTACGATCCGGAACGTGGCGGGCAACTGAGCTTCCCGCTTACCCGGATGTATGTGGCCGGCTTAAACGTAACCTTTTAAATCCTGCGTTATGAACCAAAAATTTGCTCCATATATACTCGTACTGCTGCTGGCAACATCCCTGTCAGCCGGCTGTTCCAAACTGCTGGAAGAAAAGAACCCGGGTGGACTGACCGCCGAAGGCGTGTTTAGCAGTCCGGAAGGTTTTGAAACCCTCGTCAACGCCGCCTACAGCTACAACCGCTGGTGGTATGGTAAAGAAGATGCCTATAATATTTCAGAGATGGGCACCGACTTGTGGACGAGCGGTACGGGTGATAAGTATACAGATATCACCAGCTACTATAATTTGCAATCGTACAATACCGCGGTAACTTCCCTCTGGAAGCAACTGTACGCCGCCATCAACCTGATTAATACAGGCATTAATCGCATTGACCAGGTTGGACTGGCAGATGCGATCAAGACCAGGCGGCTGGCCGAACTGCGCTTCCTGCGGGCGTTTTACTACTGGCATGTAGTGGAAACCTGGGGGGATGTACACTTTAGTACGAATGAAACCACTACCGCCGTTACTACAGCAAATCGTACCCCGGTAGATACCTTTTACGCGCACATCTTTGCCGACCTGGAATTTGCCGCAGCGAACCTGCCGCCTACGACCACCGAGTATGGTCGCGCGACGAAGCCTGTAGCCGAAGCCTTCCTGGCGCGGATGAACCTTACACGCGGTCGCAACCAGCAGGCGTTTGACCTGGCCAGTAAGGTGATCAAAGATTATGGCTTTCAGTTGCAGCCTAAGTATGCAGACCTCTGGAGTATGACCAACATACAGAACAAGGAAGTGATATGGGCGGTGAACTATTTCAAGAACCTCGCGTTCAATGACCGTACGGATGCGGTGTTGTACCCTACTGGTCACCCGAGGGGCGCGCATAACGGGCATCTGATGTTCATCATGAAGTACGACGACTTGCCCGGTATGACGAGGGACGTGGCGAACGGGCGGCCGTTTAACCGCTATATGCCTACCTTGTACGCGCTGCGTTTGTTCGATGAAACGAAAGACAGCCGGTACAATGCGACCTTCAAACAGGCCTGGTTGTGTAATACCCTTGGCACCGCGCCCGCTGGTATGAAGATCGGCGACACGGCGGTGTTTTGTACGAAGTATGAAATCCCTGCTGAGATTGAAGCGACCAGGAAATACCGCGTATATGATCTGAGCAAGATGTATAAAGCGAATGGTGGTGGCCTGGACAGGCTGCACTATCCGTCCCTGCAAAAATTCGACGACCCGACCCGTGCCGCGGCCAATGAGGAACAGAGCCCGCGCGATGGCATCGTGATGCGCCTCGCAGAAATGTACCTGATCGCAGCAGAAGCGCAGCTGAAACTGAACAACACGACCATAGCAGCGGAATACATTAATGTGATCCGCAAACGCGCCGCCGTTCCCGGCCAGGAAGCCGCAATGGAAATTCTGCCCGCACAGGTAACGCTGGACTTCATTCTCGATGAAAGAGCTCGCGAACTGATGGGCGAACAACTGCGCTGGTTCGACCTTAAACGTACCGGTAAACTGTCTGAAAGGTTGCAGCTGGCCAATCCGGATGCGGCTGCGAACTTTGCAGAGTTCCACCTGGTGCGGCCTATTCCGAAAGACCAGGTAGATGCGGTGACCAACAAGAATGAGTTTAAACAACACACAGGATATAACTAAAAGATTTACAAGTGAGGCTACACATTCCTATTTTATCGATTGCACTTGCAGCTGCCCTTTACGCCGAACCGGCGACGGCACAGTATTCCTGGAACAACCTGCCCGTAGTGCAGGAACCAACCTTCCGGAAAGACACGTTTAACATCCGCCGCTATGGCGCGAAAGCTGATGGGCTTACGCTCAATTCACCTGCGATCAACAAGGCGATCGACGCCTGTTCGAAGAACGGTGGCGGCGTAGTATTGGTGCCGGCCGGCCTGTGGCTGACTGGTCCGGTGGTGCTGAAAAGCAACGTGGAACTGCACCTGGAAAAGAGTGCGCTGCTGCAATTTACCGAAGACTTTGACCAGTATCCTTTGATAGCGACGAATTATGAGGGGCTGGCGGCCATGCGCTGTCAGCCACCAATATCGGCGGTGGATGCGACAAATATCGCGATCACCGGTCACGGTATCATCGACGGTGCCGGCGACGCCTGGCGCCAGGTAAAAAAGGATAAACTGACGGAGTCGCAATGGAAAAACTGGTAGCCTCCGGCGGACTGGTGAGCGATGATAACCGCACCTGGTATCCCTCCGAAAAATCGAAGAAAGGTACCGGCGTGAAAAACGCAGGTGTAATATCACCAGATAAAACGGCAAAAGATTACGAGGAAATCAAAGACTTCCTGCGACCTAACATGGTGGTGCTGACCCGCTGCAAAAAGGTACTGTTGCAGGGCGTAACGTTCCAGAACAGCCCAGCCTGGTGTTTGCATCCGTTATTGTGCGAGCATATTACCCTGCGGGATGTGTACGTTAAAAATCCATGGTACGCGCAAAACGGCGATGGCGTTGACCTGGAGTCGTGCCGCTTCGGCCGCGTTGAGAACTGCGTATTTGACGTAGGTGACGATGCCATCTGCATTAAATCGGGTCGCGACGAGCAGGGACGTAAAAGAGGCGTGCCAACGGAAAACTTTATCATCAAAAACAACCTCGTATATCATGCGCACGGCGGTTTTGTGATCGGTAGTGAGATGAGCGGCGGCGCGCGTAATTTATTCGTATCGAACTGCACTTTTATGGGCACGGATATCGGGCTTCGTTTTAAAACGACCCGTGGTCGCGGTGGCGTAGTTGAAAAGATCTTTATTAAGGATATCAATATGACCAACATCCCGGGTGAGGCCATCTTGTTCGATATGTATTACATGGCGAAAGATCCTGTTCCATTGGCTGGTGAAAAGGCAGCTGACGTGAAAGTGGAGACCATCCCTGTAACCGAGGCCACGCCACAGTTCCGTGACTTCCAGATCAGCAACGTAGTATGTCATGGCGCGCAAAAAGGCATCTTCATCCGCGGATTACCGGAAATGCCGATCAGCAATATCACCATGGATAACATCGTGATCAAAGCGAAGAAAGGTGCGGAGCTGCTGGAAGCGTCTAACATCCGCATTACCAACGCGACCTTTGAAGTAACAGATTCCGATCCGCTGATCAATG
This sequence comes from Chitinophaga horti, assembly GCF_022867795.2. Taxonomy (NCBI): domain Bacteria; kingdom Pseudomonadati; phylum Bacteroidota; class Chitinophagia; order Chitinophagales; family Chitinophagaceae; genus Chitinophaga; species Chitinophaga horti. The sequence goes on from NZ_CP107006.1 coordinate 1,785,485, forward strand.
TGCGTAACAGCCGTGAGATCCAGTTGTCGAACATCAAGTTTGATGAAGCGAAAAATTTCATCAACATCAAAGGAGAAAAATCTGGCGTTGTGGTGAGTGGTACCGATATCAAAAAAGCAAAGGATAAACCGGTATTTGCAGATGGTGCAACCGCCGGGGCATTGACCACTAAATAGCAATCGTTCGTATGAAAGGTAAATGGGCATTAATAGCAACATTGTTAGCAGGCGGCATGTATACGGCTGCCTGTGCACAATCCACCGGCGGCGGCGCTTTAAAGCCACCGACTACACCGGCTGAGGATGTGAAACGAATGGCTTTCACCGTAACGGAGGATATCTGGAAAGACTCGCTGGTGATGAATCCGGGCCACCCGGTAAAATGGTCGTACGACCAGGGTGTGGTGCTGGAGGGTATTACCCTGCTGTGGAAGAATACTGGCAACGGGGACTACTTCCGCTACATCCAGAAGAGCATGGACCACTTCGTGGACAAGGACGGCAATGTGCGGTTTTACAAGGAAAGCGAATACAACATCGATCATATCAAAAATGCACGCATCCTGTTGACGTTGTATAAAGTAACCGGGCAGGAAAAGTATCGCAAGGCGATCGAGAAGTTCCGTAACCAATTGCGCAATCATCCGCGTACAAAGGAAGGCGGCTTTTGGCACAAGCAGCGTTATCCCTGGCAGATGTGGCTCGACGGGCTTTACATGGGTGAACCGTTTTATGCAGAATACGCCGCCTTGTTTAACGAACCTGCCGCTTTCGATGATATTACCCGCCAGTTCGTGTTGATGGAAAAACATTCCCTCGACAGCAAAACGGGCTTATTGTATCACGGTTACGACGAATCGCGCGAGCAGCGCTGGGCTGATAAAACTACTGGCCGTTCCCCGCACTTCTGGGGCCGCGCGATGGGCTGGTATGGCATGGGACTGGTAGATGCGCTGGAATACTTTCCGGCCAAACATCCCGGCCGCGATAGCCTCATCGCCATCCTCAACCGCTTTGCCACTGTGGTAGCCAAATACCAGGACCCTAAGTCCGGCGCCTGGTACCAGGTGCTCGACCGCGCTACTTCCAAAGGCAACTACCTGGAATCGTCCGCCACCTGCATGTTCGTGTATGCGATCACGAAAGGCGTGCGTCTGGGCTACCTGCCACAGAAGTTCCTGGCAACCGCCGAGAAAGGTTATAAAGGTATTCAGCAACAATTCCTGGAGCCGACTGCGAAAGGCGGCTTGAACCTGAAAGGCACCGTAAGCGTGGCCGGTTTGGGCGGTGATCCGTATCGCGACGGCAGCTATGAATATTACCTGAGCGAAAAAGTGATTACAAATGATCCCAAAGGCGTTGGCGCTTACCTGCTGGCCGCAGGGGAGTTATCGATCGCAAAGTCGCAGAACAACGGCCGGGGACTTACCGTGGTGCTGGATCAGTATTATAATAACGAATGGAAGAACGGCGCGCGGACGCATTATGTATGGAATGAAATGTCGAACGGCGGTTATTCGCTTTGGGGGCACCTGTTCCATAAACAAGGCGTGAAGACCGATACCTTGTCGGTAGCGCCCACTGCCAGTGGCTTATCGAAAGCAAATATCTATATCATTACAGACCCCGATACCGAAAAGGAAACGGCGTCTCCGAACGGCGTAACTGCTCCCGCAGCGGACGCGGTATACAACTGGGTGAAAGGCGGCGGCGTACTGGTGGTGATGCAAAATGATAGCGGCAACGCGGAGATCAAAGGGTTTAATAAGATGACGGAGCGCTTTGGAATTAAATTTAACGAGAACAGCATTCATCGCGTACAGGGCAACCAGTATGAACAGGGGGCTTTAACGGTTGATGCCGGTAACAAGGTATTTACAAGTGCCCGTAAACTTTATATCAAGGAACTGTCTACGATCCAGGTGCAACCACCCGCCACGCCTGTATTGCAGGAAAACGGTGCGGTGATCATTGCCAGCGCAAAGGTGGGCAAAGGAGCCGTGTTTGCTGTGGGCGACCCCTGGTTTTACAACGAATACCTCGACGGGCGTAAACTGCCTGCCATATATGAAAATTACCAGGCAGCCTCCGACCTGGTGAACTGGTTGATCAAAGAAGCGAAAAGTAATTAAGAACATGAAGCAACTGTCAAGAACAAATTTGCCCGAAACCATATCGTCCGCACTGCTGGAGCTGCCCGAAAAAGTGTTGCAGTTCGGCACCGGTGTATTGCTCAGAGGCCTGCCCGACTATTTTATTGATAAGGCCAACAAGCAGGGCGTCTTCAACGGAAGGGTAGTAGTGGTAAAATCTACTTCTCAGGGTGATACCACTGCATTTGAGCAGCAGGACGGACTATACACAGTGTGTATACGGGGCATTGAGAACGGTCAGGCCGTTTCTGAAAATATCGTGAATGCGTCGATCAGCAGGGTGTTGGCGGCCACTACGGAGTGGCAGTCTATCCTCGATTGTGCTGCGAATCCTCAAATGGAACTGATAATTTCCAATACCACCGAAGTAGGCATCAGCCTGGTGGAAGATGACGTACATGCCGCACCGCCGGTATCTTTCCCGGGAAAACTGCTGGCTTTCTTGCTGGCGAGATATACTCATTTCAAAGGTGCGGCGGATAAGGGTATGGTGATCGTGCCCACAGAACTGCTGCCGGACAATGGTCATAAACTGAAGTCGGTAGTGCTTCAGCTGGCGCGCAACAATCGTCTGGACGAAGCCTTTATTCAATGGGTAAGCGACCATAATCATTTCTGTAATTCGCTGGTCGACCGCATCGTGCCGGGCAAACAGGCGGTGGATGTACAGGCGGCGATTGAGCAGGAGCTGGGTTATACAGATCAACTGATGATCATGTCGGAAGTGTACCGGTTGTGGGCCATTGAATCATCTTCAGAAAAAGTAAAAAGAGTATTGTCGTTTGCGGCGGCCGACAATGGCGTGGTGATCGTTCCGGATATCAACGTGTATCGGGAACTGAAACTGCGTTTGCTGAACGGTTCGCACACCATGAGCTGCGGGCTGGCCGTGCTGGCCGGCTTCGATACGGTGAAAGAAGCAATGGAAGATGCGGACATGAGCGCTTGCATAGAAGCAATGATGATGCAGGAAATCGTGCCTGCGATTACTGACATCTACATTCGGGAGGATAGTGCCTGGCGTTTTGCAGGCGCTGTGCTGGACCGCTACCGTAATCCGCATATCGCGCACCGCTGGATCAGCATTACGATGCAATACACCTCTAAAATGAAAATGCGGGATGTGCCGATCCTGTTACGTCATTACCAGCGCAGCCAGGAAGCACCGGCTTTGCTGGCAATGGGGTTTGCGGCCTACCTGTTGTTCATGCGCAGCGAACGCACGCAGGATGGTCGCTACGAAGGTAGCGCTAACGGTGTGGCTTACACGATCACCGATGATCATGCCGCCTGGTTTTACGACGCCTGGAAAAGACTTGAACCCTCTGTACTCGTACGTACCGTATTAAGTAATACCGGATTGTGGGGCACCGATCTCTGTACCTTAAAAGGCTTTCCGCAGGCCGTGTCTACCATGTTAGGCGCCATGATGACCAGCGGAGTGGCCTCCATCGTTAAAAAAGCGGGCGCAGAAGCAGCGCTTGTCAAATAAATAATTGGAATAAGCTAATGAACATGACCAAGAAAAAATTCCTGGACGAGCATTTTTTGCTGAATACAACCACTGCGCAACGACTGTATCACGAGTTTGCGAAAGAGATGCCGATCATCGATTATCACTGTCATTTACCACCTGCACAAATCGCCGCCGACGCCAGCTTCGAAAACCTGACGCAGGCCTGGCTGTACGGCGATCACTACAAATGGCGCGCGATGCGTACCAATGGTATACATGAAAGCTATTGCACCGGTGATAAAAACGATTACGAGAAGTTTGAAAAATGGGCGGCCACTGTTCCCTACACCTTACGTAACCCGCTGTATCACTGGACGCACCTGGAGTTACAACGCTACTTCGATATCAATGAAGTGCTGAACCCGACATCCGCACGCAGGATATATAACACCGCCAGCGAAATGCTGCAGCAGCCAAGCCACTCCGTACGCAGTTTGCTAAGCCGCATGAACGTAGCGTTGGTTTGCACTACCGACGATCCGGCGGATAACCTGGAGCATCACATCAGCATGAAGCAGGAAGGATACGATACGCCGATACTGCCGGCTTTTCGTCCCGATGCATCGATGAACGCCGACGACCCGGTAGCCTATAACAAATACCTGGGCAGGCTGGAACAGGCGGCGAACATCTCTATCGCTTCTTACGACGATTTGCTGCAGGCGCTGAAATCACGCCACGACTTCTTCGCAGCGCAAGGCTGTAGTGTATCCGATCATGGTATTGAGGAAATTCATGCGGAGGAGTTTACTGCTGTGGAGATCAATGAGATATTCCGCACGGTGCGCGCAGGCAAACAGCTGGAGCCACTTGCGCTGCGTAAGTTTAAGTCTGCATTGCTGCTGCAACTGGCAGAGTGGGACTGGGAAAAAGGTTGGGTGCAACAATACCACCTGGGCGCGCTCAGGAATAACAACTCGCGTATGATGCGTATACTCGGTCCGGATACTGGCTGGGACTCCATCGGTGACTTCTCGCAGGCCCGTGCACTGGCTAAGTTCCTCGATCGCCTCGACAGCCAGGATAAACTCGCAAAAACGATCCTCTATAACCTGAACCCTGCGGACAATGAATTGCTGGCCACGATGATCGGTAATTTTAACGACGGTTCTGTGGCTGGTAAGGTGCAATTCGGCTCGGCCTGGTGGTTCCTGGACCAGAAAGACGGGATGCGTAAGCAATTAGACGCTTTGTCTAACATGTCGCTGCTAAGCCGTTTCGTGGGCATGCTCACCGATTCGCGCAGCTTCCTGTCGTTCCCGCGCCACGAGTACTTCCGCCGCCTGTTGTGTGATTTGCTCGGCAGCGAAATCGAAAATGGCGAATTGCCAGATGATGTGAACTGGGTAGGTAAAGTGGTGCAGGACATCTGCTTCCATAACGCCCGCCAGTATTTTAACTGGCAGCACCTGGATAAGAAGGTGGCTGCGGGTTTGAGCGTATAATCTTTTAATGCGTCAATTTATAATAGCACCGGATCGGGAGAAATACCTGGTCCGGTGACTTTTTTTATGTAACGCACTGGTTTGCAATTCCCACAGAACTATTTCTAAAAATAATTGAGCTAATACTTGTTTCGTACGAATTGATTCGTACCTTTAAGTTATGAAAGAGGAACGTCCTGTAAATCAACAGTCGGAGCCGAGCCGCGGCGAGCTGGAAATACTGAAAGTATTGTGGAAACATGGCCCTTCCACGGTGCGGACGGTAAATGACATGCTGAATGCGGAACGGAACGTGATTTATACGTCTACCCTCAAAACGATGCAGATCATGACCGAGAAGGGCATGCTGGCGAGGGATGAGAGCAGTATGAAACACGTATACCGTGCGTTGCTGGACGAGCAGCCTACCAAAGGGCTGTTGCTGGATAAATTCCTTGAATCGACCTTTAATGGATCCGCGACTACCTTGTTGCAGCAATTGCTGGGCAATGGCAAAACCTCGCGGGACGAGCTGCAGGAACTCAAATCGTTGCTGGATAAGCTGGAAAACGATCAACAATAATTGTAGTATTTAAAAGATAACCCGTATGCAAGCGCTGTTTAATCATGAAGTGATACGCGCCATCGGATGGACGCTGATCCATTCGCTCTGGCAGGGCTTTGCCCTCGCTGTGGTAGCCGGAATACTGATCCTGTTCACCCGCAATGCCAGACCGGTCGTGCGTTACAACCTGTTTACAGCTTTGTTGTTCCTGTTCCTTGCTTGTTCGGCAATCACCTTCTTTTACGTACTGGAACGGCCGTCACCGTTGCCTGTTGTAGAAACGAAAGCTGTTGTTACCGACTGGACGATGCTCACTGCTGATGTTGCACCAATGGCGCAGCAGACTGCCGTAGCACCTTCTTTCATGGAGCGGTTTAAGGGTTACTTCAATGAACACGCGCCTTTGCTGGTAACCGGCTGGTTTATCGTGTTTGTCGCAAAGCTATTGTGGTTGCTATCCTCCCTGATTTACCTGCAACGGGTACGTCGTTATAAAACGTTTACTCCGGACGAGGAGTGGGTACACAAAGTGGCGGAGCTTTCGCAACGCATCGGGTTATCGGTGAAAGTCCGGCTGCTGGAATCCGGTATGATCAAAGTACCGGCGGTAGTGGGCATTTTAAAACCGGTGATACTGATGCCTGCAGGTTTGCTTGCCGGCATGCCGGCCGAGCAGCTGGAAGCAGTGTTGCTGCACGAGCTGGCGCACATCCGCCGCCGCGATTTCCTGGTAAACCTCTTTCAACATTTTGCAGAAACTATTTTCTTCTTTAATCCCGCTTTATTATGGATATCCGCGCGGGTTCGCGAGGAGAGGGAGCATTGCTGCGATGACATGGCCATCACTGTCACGCAAAGCAAAACAGGATACGTAAGGGCCATGGTATCCTTCATGGAGTTAAACCTGGATGCACGCCAGGGCTTCGCCATGACCTTCCCCGGTAAAAAGAACCAGCTGCTGGACCGTGTAAAGCGCATTGTTTACAACAACAATAAAACGTTGAACATGGCAGAAAAATCATTCTTACTAATATGTTTAAGCCTCACCGGCACCATAGGTCTGTTAATCGCTAACACCGAAAAAATCAAGGCCACGCCGCAGGATCCGGTGAAAAAAGAGGCGCCTGCACCGGCTTACAAACCAACGCCGACCCCGACGCCGGACGTCACGGAATACAAGCCGGAAGAACCGGACACAGAAGCATACACAACGCCTTATGAGGCCACGTATGAAGACTACACCGGTGACTATCCCGCGAAAGACACGGTACCTGAAATAAAACGCGAAGGCTATCATCTCACCGGTACGATCGGGCATACATATAATGGACGCGCCTACCGCATCCACGTGAAAAATAACAAGGCGACAGGTTTAAGTATTGATGGGAGGGAAGTTGCGAAAGCTGACTTACCAACGCACTACGATGTAATCAACAGCGTATTCCGCGACATCGAACAAAACGCCGCTGCGGTACCGGCACCGCCATTACCACCGGCACCTGTTGGCCCCGTTGCGCCCCCGCTACCACCAGCGCCGGCTAGTCCTGGCACTCCGGGTCCGCCGCCTGCTCCACCTGCACCTCCAACACCACCGGCCGGTGCGTATGAGATGGTGATTACCGGGCCGAATGGTCCCGTAAAATTGCTGGATCCTTCCGATACAAGTAAAATGGTCTATGTTTCGGGCAATTCATATCATTACAGCCGTAGTAATGTTCCGGCCAGCGTCACTGCCAGTCAGAACTACCAGTCGATTTCCAGGAAGTACCAGCCACCACCGATGGCGTTAATTTCAACCCGCAGCGTAAAAAGAACAGATCATGACGAGAGTGTGATGGATAATACCATTGTTAGTCGTGGAGGTACCACCAACAAAACGCTGACTGCCAGCAGCACGGTGAATAAGCTGATACAAACACCAGGTGTCACCGTGCGCACGCAAAGCGGTGTAGGCACAGGAAAAGACATGGTGACCGTGGCAGGCGGGCCGGTAGTGCAAAGTGAGGACATCCAGCAGATACTGGCCGATATGGTGGCAGACGGTATCATAAAGTCGAAAGAAGATAAATTCAAATTTGTACTCAGTGCCAAACAGTTCACGGTGGATGATAAACAACAGTCTGCCGAACTGTTTGAGAAATATAAAAACAAGTTTGTAGATGGCGACGGCACTTCGTTTTCTTACATAAAAGCAGGCGAAGAAACGCATACTGTCAGTACGAAATAAAACATCATCATAGCAAGCGGCCGGTGCAACTATTGCACCGGCCTTCTTATGCTCAAAAGTTATCCAGTTAAGCCCATTTATGTATTAAAGTCTACAAACTAGGTAGGATAACTTGGTTATTTAGATTTGTGTCTATACATTTGCATCGTGAACGATGGCTATCCCCCAGCTTTGGATAGTGTACGCCAACCTTAGCGCTGGTACTGGACGAAGTATGCCAACACGTGAACAATGAAAGTTTATTAGCACAATTTAAAGGCATTATGAGAAAATATTTACGGACCCTCGCTTTATTATTCACCGTACCGGCCATGGCGCAAACGCCGACGGCACAGTTGGAACTGGAAAAGAAGTTTGACGGATTAATCGACGCAAAACATATCGGCGAAAACATTCGCCTTTTATCCGCAAAGCCGCACGCAATAGGCTCTGCACAGGGTAAACTGGTAGCCGAACAAATACTGGCGCAGTTTAAAAGTTATGGATGGGATGCTAAGATCGAAACCTATCATGTACTCTTTCCCACGCCAAAGGAAAGGGTGCTGGAGTTAACGGGGCCTGTAAAATACAAAGCGGTGCTGCGTGAGCCGGTACTGAAAGAAGACGGTACATCCGGTCAGGACGGGCAGCTGCCCACTTATAATGCCTGGAGTGCTGATGGTGATGTGGAAGCAGAGTTGGTGTATGTAAACTTCGGATTGCCTGCGGATTACGAGCAGCTCGAAAAACTGGGTGTCGATGTAAAAGGAAAGATCGTAATCGCCCGCTACGGCCGCTCCTGGCGCGGTATTAAACCAAAGATAGCGCAGGAGCACGGTGCCATCGGTTGTATCATTTATGCTGATCCGAAAGAGGATGGTTATTACCAGGGTGAGGTATACCCGAAAGGCCCCTATAAGAACGAATTTGGTGTGCAGCGCGGTTCTGTAATGGACATCGTAAAGTATCCCGGCGATCCGTTAACGCCAGGCACCGCATCTACCGAAAATGCACAACGATTAGACAGGCTGAATGCGCCCAATCTTTTAAAGATACCGGTATTGCCGATCAGCGCCCATGATGCTAAGCCACTGCTGGCCGCGTTGGAAGGTGCTGTACCGCCACCGGACTGGCGCGGTGCTTTCCCGTTTACGTATCATGTGGGCCCGGGTAAAACGAAAGTCCATCTGAAAGTAGCTTTCAACTGGGACATCAAACCGGCTTACAATGTGATTGCTACGCTCAAAGGCTCGCAATACCCCGACCAATGGGTGATTCGTGGCAACCACCACGATGCCTGGGTAAACGGCGCCGCGGACCCGATAAGCGGCCTGGCATCGCTGCTGGAAGAAGCCAAAGCGATTGGTGAACTCGCGAAAAGTGGTCACCAATTCAAACGCACGCTCGTGTATTGTGCCTGGGATGGCGAAGAACCAGGTCTGCTCGGCTCCACCGAGTGGGTAGAAGATCACCAGGCAGAATTACAACAGAAAACAGTGGCGTATATCAATACAGATGGCAATGGCCGCGGTTTCCTGGAGGCAGGCGGTTCGCATGCACTGGAAGGTTTAGTAGGCGATATTGCGAAACATGTGCAGGACCCGCAAACAAAGGTAAGTGTGTGGGAACGCAGCAAAGCCCAACTGGTAGCGAATGCAGCATCTGTCAAAACGAAGAAAGAACTGCTCGCGCGTGAAAGTGTGAAACTCGGCGCACTTGGTTCGGGCTCTGATTACTCTACGTTCCTGCAACATGCAGGCATCCCGGTACTGAACCTTGCGTTCGGTGGGGAAGATGAAGCCGGCGAGTATCATTCGATTTACGATTCGTACGATATGTTCGTGCGTTTTAAAGATCCCGGGTTTGCTTATGGCGTAACACTTTCGCAGGTGGCAGGCCGTTCGGCTATTCGCCTGGCGGATGCAGATTTGCTGCCATTCGATTTTCGTAAACTGCATAAAACGATCAATGGATATGTTGGCGAACTGCAGGCTGTACTGGAAACGGAGCGTGAAAATACACAGGTAGAAAACCAGTTGGTGGGCAGCAATGTTTACAGGCTGGCAGCAGATCCGAAAGAAAAAGTAGCGTTGCCCGTGGCCAAAGACGAAGTGCCTTACCTGGATTTTTCTCCCCTGCAAAATGCGCTGAACGGTTTAGATAAAGCAGCCGCGCGAATTGCAGATACGGTGGCTAAGCAGGGCGGCTCACCGGTATTGAACAAAGCATTATATCAGGCGGAACAACAGCTGCTGACGCAACAGGGCCTGCCGCGCCGCGACTGGTATAAACATACAATTTACGCACCCGGCTTTTACACCGGCTATGGCGTAAAAACGCTGCCGGGCATCCGCGAGGCGATCGAACAGCGCAACTGGAAAGAAGCGCAGGAACAGATCGGCATCGTATCGGCTGCGGTGAATAAACTGACAAGTTATCTCAACCAGATTTTATAATAAAAACGACCGTTAAAACAGCCTCAAAGAAAGACCAGTAACAGTATCTATCAAACACTTAAAAAAGGTGGCCAAGGGCTGCCCGGAAATCTATTGCCAAAAAATGACTGCAATGAAAACACTCACTTATCTATTTACCTTCCTGCTTCCCGCCACCGCCGCGCTTGCGCAGGAAAAACGCGTCAGCGGAACGGTACGGGCAACAGACCATACTGCGCTTCCCGGTGTATCGGTACAGGTAAAAGGCACCAACCGTGGCGTGGCTACGGATGCCAATGGTCGCTACAGCCTGCCGCTGCAGGCCGGCGACCAGGTACTGGTGTTCAGCTACACTGGCCAGCAAACGCAGGAAGCGAAAGTGACAGACACGCTGCTAAATATCACGCTCAACGCCGCCAATAAAACGCTCAACGAGGTACTCGTGGTTGCATATGGCACGGCCAATAAATTATCTTACACCGGCTCGGCCTCCACGGTGAGCGCCAAGGATATCGAACGCCAGCAAGTGTCGAGCATCAGCCGCGCGCTGCAAGGCAACGTAGCAGGCGTACAGTCGGTTGCTTCGGCCGGACAACCGGGCAGTAACGCCACGATCCGTATCCGTGGTATCGGCTCCATTAACGCGTCCAGTGATCCGCTGTATGTGGTGGACGGGGTGCCGTTCTCGGGTAATATCAATGTTATCAATCCAGCCGATATTCAATCGATCAGTGTATTGAAGGATGCGGCTGCGAGTGCGTTGTACGGCTCGCGTGGTGCGAACGGCGTGGTGATCATCGCTACTAAACAGGGTCGCTTCAATGCTAAGCCGACGGTGACAGTGAATGCCAGCACGGGTTGGTCCAGCCGCGCAGTGGATGACTATGCCAAAGCAAGCATCGGTGAATATTTCGAACTGCAATGGGAAGCCTTGCGCAACAAGCAGCTCGATAACGGACGTACGGCGGAAGCTGCCGCGCAGTATGCAACGGATAACGTGGTGAATACTTTAAAGATCAACCCGTTTGGTCCGAACTTTACCAAACCGGTAGGTCTCGATGGTAAACTGGTATCCGGCGCTAAGCCTTTGTGGAACGATGACTGGAGCGAATCGACCGAGCGTACGGGCATCCGTAAACAGGTGGACCTGAACGTAAGCGGTGGTACAGAAAACTCGAAGTATTTCGTATCGGCCGGCTACCTCGATGATAAAGGTTTTATCATCGGCTCTGGTTTTACGCGTTACAATGCACGTGTCAACTACAATACGAAAGTGAACAAGTGGTTCGAAGCAGGCGTGAACTTCGCCGCTACATCCGCCGTGCAGGACGCTCCGCCGCAGGATGACAGTCAGCAGGGCAACTACGCGAACTTCGGTCGTATCGTGTCCAACATCTACCCGATATTCGAACACAACCCGGATGGTACCTTTAAGCTGGATGAAGCCGGAAATAAGATCTACGATTTCGGTAACTACCGTCCTAGTGCAGCTGCAACAGGTAACAACCTGCTGGGCTCTTCCAGGCTGAACAAATACAATAATAAACAGGATAACCTCATCTTCCGCGGTAACATCCAGCTGAACCTGCTGGAAGGGCTGAAGTTTAAAACGAGCATTAACGCGGATTATACGAACGGGCTTAGCCACAGTTATACCAACCCGTTATACGGCGGCGGTGTAAGTACGCGCGGTTCCGTCAGTAAAAGCGAAGGCCGCACGCTGGCTTACACGATCAATAACTTCCTGGACTATACTTTCAAATTACAGGAAGATCATCACTTTAACGTGCTGGCTGGGCAGGAGGTGTATGTGTACAACTATACTTCTTTGTCGGGCAGCAAGAACAACTTCGGTTTTATTGGAAAAGATGAACCTTCTGCAGCCTCTGTTATTACGGGTTTCAGCGGCGGGAGCGACGAATATAAACTGGCTAGCTACCTGGCTAAAGTCGATTACAACTTCCAGGATAAATACTTCCTCTCCGGTAGCTTCCGTCGCGACGGCTCTTCCCGCTTTCACCCTGATAGCCGTTGGGGTAACTTCTGGTCGGTTGGCGCTTCCTGGACGCTTACACAGGAAGATTGGCTGAAAAGCGTTAATGGACTGGATGTGCTGAAACTTCGCGCCAGCTATGGCGCGCAGGGTAACGATAACCTTGGCAGCTATTATCAGTACCAGGATTTGTATTCCATTTATAACAGTTTAGGAGAGGCCGGCGCTATCAGCTCCCGCATGCCTACACCCGGACTCAAGTGGGAAACAAACCTTAACGTGAACGTCGGTGTGGACGTCGCTTTATTAAATAACCGCCTGCTGTTAACCGCCGAGTATTTCGAACGGCAGTCGAAAGACCTGCTGTTCCAGCGGCCGATCGCACCATCACTGGGCTACGGCTCTATCGACGATAACATCGGTGCGATGAAGAACGTGGGGTATGATATTCAACTGCAGGTTACTCCGGTAGTGACCAAAGATTTCAAATGGGACATTGGTGTTAATCTGGGGCACTATAAGAACAAGATCACGCAACTCCCGCAGAAGGAGATCATCCCGGCCAATACCTCTGTGATTGGTGCCACCAAAAAGCTGGTAGTAGGTAGTTCTGTATACGACTTCTTCATTCGCGAATGGGCGGGTGTAGACAAAACTACTGGTCTCCCGACCTGGTATAAAAACGTGTATGAAACCCAGCCCGACGGTTCACAGGTATTAAAAGGCCGCACAACGACAAGCGTGTACGCACAGGCAGATCAATATTTCGTAGGTAGTTCTCTGCCGGATGTAGCCGGCGGTATCAATACCACGCTTAATTACAAAGGCATCGAACTGAGTGCATTGCTGGCCTTTAATATTGGCGGTAAAGTATTGGATTATGACCTGGTGATGTTGAGCCACAGCGGTAACAATACCGGCCGTACCTGGAGCAGGGAAATCCTTAACCACTGGACGCCGACAAACACCAACACAGATGTACCACGCCTTACTACTGATGCTACGAACTGGAATAGCACATCCACCCGCTTTTTGTACGATGCGAGTTATGCGCGCCTCCGCAACATCGGGTTAAGCTACAGTTTGCCTGCTAACCTGGTATCGCGCCTGCACCTGCAACAACTGCGCGTGTATGGGAGAGGAGAGAACCTCTTCACCTTTTATAAACAAGATGGACTGGACCCGGAACAGGCGGTGGATGGCGTAACGTTTTACCGTTATCCTGCGCAAAAAACCTTCTCGGTTGGACTGGACCTTTCATTCTAACGTAATGCTTAAACGAAGAAATGATGAAAAAGACTTATCGTACTTTATATAGCCTGCTGGCCGGTTCCGTGCTGTTGTTTTCTTCCTGTAAAAAGGAATGGTTTGGCACATCACCTTCCGGCAGCCTGACTGGTAGCGAGATTTACGCCACCACTAAAAACATCGACGCCCTGCTGAACGGCACGCTGCGTTACCTCATGGAAACGGCTACTTCGCAGGATAACCCGGGCTACGGCTCCATCCTGTTGGCGCACGAAGTAATGGGCAGCGATGCGATTGCCCGTGATGGCGTATATGGCTACCTCGCCACTTACGGCTTCACTGATCCATATGATAATACCACACGCCGCGCATTGTTCTACTGGACGTTCCAGTACAAAGTGATCGACAACTGTAACGGCATTATAGCCAATGTAGATAAAGCCACTGGTACTGAAGCGGAGAAGCGCTACCTGAAAGGCCAGGCGCTTGCCCTGCGCGCTTTCGTATACCTGAACCTGGTGCGCCAGTATCAATTCACCTATAGCAAAGATCAGAACGCGAAAGGGGTGCCGATCTACACAGAACCAACTACACCTGCCTCACAGCCTAAAAAGCGCGCTACCGTAGCGGAAGTGTATGACCGCGTGCTCACAGATCTGCGCGAAGCTGGTCCATTACTGGTAGGTTTCAAGCGTACCGTGAAAAACCGTCCCGATCTGAATGTCGTGAATGGTTTGGCCGCCCGTGCATTCCTGGTGACCGAAAACTGGGACTCCGCCGCCGCCCGTGCACAGCTGGCCGGGCAGTCGTACCCGATCATGGAACCAACTGAGTACAGTAAAGGCTTTAGCGATGTTAGCAATGTAGAATGGATATGGGGCCACCCGCAGGCAACGGACCAAAACCTCGGCGGCGCATCCTTCTTCGGGTATATCGATGTAACGCCCGCTACCGGCTACCGCAGCATCATGGCGGATCCTAACTTCAAAGCGATTTTTGCAGACAACGATATCCGTAAAGCACTGTTCCGCATCAACACCGATACAACAAACGCGCTGTTCGGCTGGCTGCAATACACGAAGTTCGTGAACAAGACCGATCAGAGTGGTCATATTCCTTTGATGCGTTCGTCCGAGCAACTGCTCATCGAAGCGGAAAGCAAAGCCCGCCTGAACAAGCTGGATGATGCAGTAACAGTACTGAACGGCCTGCGTGCCAAACGTGGCCTGGTAGCACTGGCAGCCGGCGATTTCACGCAGCCGCAACTGATCGAAGAAATTCTCCGCGAACGTCGCCGCGAACTGTGGGGCGAAGGCTTCGAACTGCCAGACTTACTGCGCCTGCAACGCCCTGTCGTAAGAACAGTTTCTACGGAAAAGTTCACCGTGGCCACCGCCGGCGGCGGATCACGCCAGGAAACGGTAAAAGGTCACCACCAGCTGAAGTTCCCGGACAAATCCGACTTCTCCGTAAACAGCAATTACTACTTATTCTCCATACCGTTCAATGAAATAAACAGCAACCCTTTCATCAACGATTAAAATGAGTTTTATGAAGTATATAGCACTTGTAGCATGTTTCTTCACCGTTGCTGCCGCACATGCCTTCTCACTCTCCGGAACGGTGAATGGCGTGAAGGACGGCAAAGTGTACCTGCAGCGGTTCAATAATAAAATGTTTACCACCATCGATTCGGCGGTGATCGAGAATGGTCGCTTTACCTTCAAAACGAAGCCGGTATTGCCCGAGTTGTACGGCATCACGCTCAATCCATCCAGGAGTCCTTATTTCCTCTTCCTGGAAGACAGCAATATTGAAGTGGCGCTCGATACCGCACGGTATTTCCGCAATACGAAAGTCACTGGCTCGTCTGCACAGGATGTGTATAACAACTGGCAGCAGCACAGCGATGTGAAGCTGGATGAACTGATCAAAGCCAATCCGGCTTCACTGGCCACAGCCTACATCTTCTATCGCTACTATACCTATCGCACTACGCCCGAAGAAATCGAGCGCGGCATCTCCCTGCTCGACCCCTCGTTGCAGCAAACGCAGTATGTGAATGTGCTGAAGCAATTGCCGACCACGCTGCGCTCCGTAGAAGTAGGTAAAAAGGCGCCTGATTTTGTGATCGCAGATACCGAAGGCCGGCAGGTGCATTTTAAAGATCAATTGGGCAAAAAGTACGTGCTGCTCGACTTCTGGGCCAGTTGGTGCGGTCCATGCCGGGCGGAGAATCCGAACCTCGTGCGTACATATCAGCAGTTTAAGGACAAAGGCTTCGATATTTTCGCCGTATCGCTTGATCGCAACGGCGACCGCGACAAGTGGCTGAAGGCGATTGCGGACGATCAGCTTACCTGGCAGCATGTGTCGGACCTGGCGTTCTGGAATTGCGAACCGGCTGCCTTGTACGGCGTGCGCGCCATTCCTTCTAACCTGCTCATCGCGCCGGACGGAACAATACTAGCCCGTAACCTCCGGGGAAAGGAGCTGGAAGCCAAGCTGGGCGAGCTTTTGAAATAACTGGAAGGCGCGGTCTCTGACATGGGGCCGCGCCTTTTTCCCGTTTGCGTAAATCAATTTCCCGTTTCGAGATAGCGGGCAGCACCAATGCCCTTAATTTCATTGTATTAACCATTATTCATTATGTGTGAAACAAGGGTCCTCAATCATGGAAATGATGCATTGGTAAGCTACTGCGTTCATTGTAAGTCGATTTATTTTTGGTATAATAACCTGCTGCTCACGTTTACCCACGATAGCTTCCAGGTATTCCGGGAAATGGTCAACGAAATAGAGTTTGAAGAGTGTGCCACCATCTTTCCCGATGGCATCGAACGCGCAGTCATGCATTCTCCCTGCAAATCTATCCGCTTTACGTTTACCTGGGGTGAATGGAAACGGATGAAAGCAGCCATCGAGGATGCAGTGTTGATGGAGCAGGTGTACGCCTGTATGTAAAGTCAGAATTGTTTTAGATCAAATACCAGTGTGAAGCCCGCGCCTGATGGTGCGGGCATTTACATGCACGCTGCCCGTCATGGCGAGCGAAACGCGGCCATCTTCGTGCGTAATCTTCGCACCAGTCATTCATAGCTACCTGGCGCTACTGTCTCGCAAACTGGAGCGGAAGTTTGCTTCATTTCATTCGTGATGACGAAGGAGTGTTAAGCAAGCAGGTCCGCCGGTTTTCATCAAAAATGCTTAATTTAAAGCATAAACCATTGTGATGCCCTTTGATATAATTGTTCAATTAGCCAGTAACCTTATTTACATTGCGGCCATCATCGCCATCGTGTATTTCACGTTGAAGATATTCCGCAATGCGCCCGGAAAACCGCCCGCCGCGGCAGGCCCCAAAGTAGTCAGCCGCCCTTTGATGGACCTGTTCATCGAATGCAGGTACGACGTTCGTATGGTACAAGGCTGGAAGTACCAGGTATCCACCGTTATTTACCCGATGAATACCGACAGTGTGGAACAATTGCTGGAATCGCACGTGACGGGCATCCGCTCACTTAGCCTGGAAAGTGCTTCGTTCGATGTAATTCAATTGCAAACGCCCAGCGGGCCGCTTAGCGCATCTGGACTAAGGGCTTCCTGGCTGTTAACGCCTGTTATACCGGGCAACGTCAGTTTCCGCCTGCTCGTAGAGGTCGACAAGCTGGGTGAAGACCCGGAACTGCTGAAGGTCTTGTTCAGCGATGTGTATGTTCGGCGTAACTACGCCCGCTGGTTAAAGTGGGGAGATAAAAAGCAGATGGCCTAATTACCATCTGGCTTCACCGTACCGCTAAATCCACTGGCCGGCCAGTAAAACGTAGCAGGATCGTCCGGCTTAGCATGATCGAATTTCCGGAATACGCCACCACGCCTGTTAAAAGGGAAATGTTTATCTGCCAGCGCATTCGCCACGCATTTCGCGATTTGCCAGGCACCAAAGGCGGAAAAGTGGGTATTATCCTTCAATGCTTCTTTTTGCCCAGGGTAAGTGCCTGCAGGATAGTGTACAAAAGCTTTCAGCGATTTTTCCGGTCCCCACGCTTCATACATCTCCTTGGTCATGGCATTGAGGTCGATGAGGGCTACCTTCATTTCTTTAGCCACCTGCCTCACCGCGGCAGGGAAGTCGCCGAGGGAGTTGGTGATCTTGCCGGTGCTGTCGAAGGATCGCCGGTTTACGGGTGTGATCAACACAGGTACGCCTTCGTGTTTACGCGTTTCCCTCACATAATACTCCAGCTCTTTTTTAAATGACGTAAACGCGCCTACGTTTTCGCCTTTACGCTTCTGGTCGTTATGCCCAAATTCGATAAACAGGTAGTCCCCGCCACGCATCTGGCTAAAGATCTTATCCAGCCTGCCTGCTGCCCGAAAGCTGTGAAGGGTTTCGCCGCTTTCCGCATAGTTGGCGATGGCCACATCGCGGGCATCGTAAAATGCCGGCAGTATCTGTCCCCAGGAACACCAGGGCTCGCGGGACTGGTCAACCACGGTGGAGTTGCCTGCCAGGAAGGCCACATGTTCCGCCTCCGCAGGCATGATATGAATCTCGCATATTTTTGGCAGGCTGTCGGAAAACTCTAAAGTGAGGCGATTGTCCCAATGCAGGTATTCGTGCTCGCGATCTTTCAGTTTTACCTTTCCCGTTACCACGCCTTTCTGGCGGATCAGGCTGTCGCGTACATGTACGGTGAATTTGCTGGCCCTTATCTCATTCTTCCGCGTACGTATGTTATAGAGCATCAGCCGGCGGCATTCCGCGCGAACTGTTGTGGCTGAACGTCCGTAACGGTCACCCGTATACAGTACCACATCATATTCACCTTCCGGCACATCTACCGAAAAAGAAAACGGGTGAGGGGCCGTAATATAATCGCGGGTACGCTGGTGATCGATGTCTTTGTATTGCACTAAACGCAAACCAGTGGTGTCGTCCCAGCCATAGCCGCGTTCCTTGGTATAAAGAGCATCCGTATTTAATTCGCCTTTACCGGGGCCGATGAGAAATACTTTCTTTACGGGTTGCTGCGCAAACGTATAAGTAGAAAGCAGGGTACAAAGTAACAGCAGTTGTAATTTCATAGATGGAAGTTCTGTAAGCGCCAGGGGGCTTGTCAAGCTAAACCCCGCTGATGTTGTAAAATAGTATGTTTATTCTGATTTATCACTTTTAGCCGCCTGCCATGATCACATCTCCATGTTCATGATGCGCCGTGTGCCATCCGCCTTCCTTTCTAAACGTTCGTACCGTTCTAATGTTACTTTGGCCAGGATAAGGCGGAAGAAGCGCTCGAACAGGGGATTGGTCTCACCAATACCGACCATTATCCGTGAACTTGCAAGCGATTGCAAAAAAGCTGGCAAATCGAAGTAAAGTTAACAAGTGATCGCTTAACTCATACATGCTCGTCGCAGGAAATCCCAGTTTCATCGCTAAAAACCCAGGTGGCAAACCGGTCGTTCGTACCTTGCGGGGTATCATTACGTAAGGAAACCTTTCACAAACCCGTATCTGTATGAGAAAAGAACTTTTCACCGTGTTCCGGTGTTGTTTTCCTGGCAGGTCGTTTGGTATACATGGAAAACTTTTCAAATAAGCTCAAAACCAGAACTCACTATATGAAGTGTTACAATTATTGCTACGGTTATATGTGGATGTTAATGGCAGGTGTGCTGCTGACGTCCTGCGGAGAAAAAAAGAAGGCGGGAATGCCCGGTGCGGGAGGCGTTAAGGATTACAAGGTGCAAACAGTGACAGCTGGTAAAGCAGTACTCTACACAGATTTTCCGGCCACTATCCAGGGGCAGCAAGTCGTGGAGATTCGTCCCAAGATCGACGGCTTTGTGGAGAAAGTTTTTGTGGACGAAGGTGCCACGGTGAAAAAGGGACAAGTATTGTTCCGCATCAGCAACCCGATGTACGAACAGGAATTACGTACGGCGGAAGCTGGTATCAAAACTGCACAGGCAGAGGTAAGCACGGCAGAAATGCAGGTAAATAAGGTGCGCCCGCTTGTAGAAAAAGACATCATCAGTAAATATGAACTGGAAAGTGCGGAGTATTCGCTTCAGGCGAAGAAGGCTGCGCTTGCCCAGGCCAACGCTACCCTGGCCAATGCCCGTACGAACGTTGGGTATACCACCATCACCAGCCCGGTGAATGGTGTGATCGGTACGATCCCTAACAAAGTAGGCGCCCTGGTGAGTGCCAGCTCGGCCCAGCCATTGACGACGGTTTCACAGTCCGGCGACGTATATGCTTACTTTTCCGTGAACGAGAAGCAGTTGCTGGCGGTATCGCGTATGTATAAAGGCGCCACCATCCAGGAAAAACTGAAAAGCGCACCCCATGTACTGTTCATTCTGCCCGACGGCGAAACTTACGACCAGGAAGGTAAGATCGAAACCGCCAGCGGACTGGTTACCTCAGAAACCGGTTCGGTACAGTTCCGCGCGACCTATCCCAACCCGCTCGGTATTTTACGCAGCGGTGGTAGTGGTACGGTACGTATCCCCCGTGAAATGGATTCTGCGCTCGTGATCCCGCAGGTCGCTACTTACGACCTGCAGGGCAAACGTTTTGCATGGCAGCTGAAGCCGGATACGACGGTAGCAAGTGTGCCCATTACGGTACGTGCTACGCCCGACGGTAAATCTTTCGTGGTGGAAGAAGGCCTGAAACAAGGCGACGTAATCGTGGTAGAAGGAATCACTGATCTGAAAGATGGCGCGAAGATCCGCCCCAAACAGTAACGCCGGCTGGCATTGACAACTAAACAGACTTTATGCTTAAAAAATTTATAGAACGGCCGGTACTGTCTACGGTTATCTCTGTGATCATCGTGATCCTGGGTGTACTGGGGCTGGTAACGCTGCCGATTGCTCAATACCCGGACATTGCGCCGCCCACCGTGCAGGTTTCCGCCAGTTATCCTGGCGCTAACGCCGATGTGGTACTCAATTCCATTATCATCCCTTTGGAAGAACAAATCAACGGGGTGGAAGATATGACGTACATGACGTCTACTTCCACGAACGAAGGTACTGCTACGATCACGGTCGTTTTTAAAGTGGGTACCAACCCCGACCTGGCCGCGGTGAACGTACAAAACCGCGTATCCCGCGCCACCAGCCTGTTACCGGCAGAGGTAACGCAGGCAGGTGTAACGGTCATCAAAAGGCAGTCGAGTAACCTGCTGATCTTCGCCCTCAATAGTGAGAACCCGGCCTATGATCAGACTTTCCTGCAGAACTATGCGAAGATCAACCTCGTGCCGCAAATCCAGCGTGTAAGCGGCGTGGGCGATGTAACTGTATTCGGTTCCCGCGACTATTCCATGCGTATCTGGCTGAAACCACAGGTGATGGCGGCTTACGGGCTCATGCCTTCCGACATTACGGCGGCGCTGGCAGAGCAGAACATTGAGGCGGCACCCGGTAAAGTAGGGGAGAACAGTAACCAGGCATTCCAGTATGTAATCAAGTACACGGGCCGGTTAAAAGATGTATCGCAGTTCGAAAATATCATTATTAAATCTATCGGCAACGGGCAGCAATTGTTGCTGAAAGACGTGGCCCGCGTAGAACTGGGCGCGCAGAGTTACTCGGCGTATAACCTCGTAAACGATCATCCGGCCGTGGGTGTGGCGGTGGTACAGGCTGCCGGCTCCAACGCGCGGGATGTAATCAATGGTAGTAAGACGGTATTGGAAGAAGCGTCCAAGTCATTCCCTCCCGGGGTGAAATACACGGTGCTGGTGGATGTGAACCGCTTCCTGGATGCGTCTATCGACAAGGTAATTCATACGCTGATAGAGGCATTTATCCTCGTGTTTATCGTGGTATTCCTCTTCCTGCAGGATTTCCGGTCCACGCTGATCCCGGCGATATCGGTGCCGGTGGCGATCGTGGGTACGTTCTTCTTCCTCAACTTATTTGGCTTCAGCATTAACCTGTTAACGTTGTTCGCACTCGTACTGGCAATCGGTATCGTGGTGGATGACGCCATTGTGGTCGTCGAGGCGGTGCATGCGAAGCTGGACCATGGCGCTAAGTCGGCCCGAAAGGCCACGCTGTCGGCCATGAACGAGATCAGTGGCGCGATCGTGTCCATCACGCTGGTAATGTCGGCGGTATTCGTACCCGTAACGTTCATCACCGGTTCGGCGGGTGTGTTCTACAAACAGTTCGGTCTTACGCTGGCGATCTCGATCATCCTCTCGGCTGTAAACGCCTTAACGCTCAGCCCTGCGCTGTGTGCGTTGTTGCTGAAACCACACGACGAGCATAAACATAAGAAAACGACTTACCTGCAGCGTTTCTATAAGGCGTTCAACACGTCTTTCGATGCGGTAACAGGTAAATATAAAAGAGCAGTACATTTCTTATCTATCCGTAAATGGATGGCGATCGCGATCATCGTGTTATTCAGCGGTGGTCTGTATTTGCTGATGAAAACCACGCCATCGTCATTCGTGCCGAGCGAGGATTTGGGAACGGTGTTCGCTTCTGTAAGCTTACCGCCGGGTTCCACGCTGGAACGTTCGGATTCTGTATCTAAAAAGGTAGCGGAAATAGCCCGTAGCATCGACGGCGTAAACAATACGTTGCAGGTGGTAGGTACCAACTTCATCGCGGGTTCGGGTAGCGCTTACTCCATGGTAATTATCGAACTGAAGGAGTGGGGCGACCGTCCCGGCAGAGATGCTACAAAAATCATCGGGGAACTGTTCGCGAAAACAGCGGGTGTTCGGGAGGCGAGCAGCATCATCTTCTTTAGTCCCCCTACGGTACAGGGCTTCAGCGTAAGCGGTGGTTTCGAGTTCCAGTTGCAGGACCGGGGCGGCCACACGATACAGGAGTTCTATAAGGTGAGCAACGACTTCCAGACCGCCCTGCGCGCCCGTCCGGAAATACAATACATCAACTCAACGTTCAACCCGAACTTCCCGCAATTGCAACTGACGGTAAATACCGCTAAAGCAAAGGATGCGGGTGTGTCGCCCAGCTCGATCCTGAGCACCATGCAAGGTTACTTCGGTGGGGTGTACGCATCTAACTTCAACCAGTTCGGTAAGCAGTACAGGGTGATGATCCAGGCGGATTATAACTACCGTACAAGTGAGGCCAGTCTGAATAACGTGTATGTACGCAATACGGCCGGACAAATGGCGCCGATCAGCGAATTCGTTTCGCTGGAAAGGGTGTACGGTCCGGAAGCGATCAACCGTTTTAACCTGTTTACGTCTATCGCGGTGAATGGTTCACCCAACCCGGGCTTCAGCTCTGGTGATGCGATCAAGGCAGTACAGGAGGTAGCGGCCGAAACGCTGCCTGCAGGCTATGGTTACGAATTCTCCGGTATCACCCGCGAGGAGTTGTCTGCCGGCAGCCAGTCGGTATACATCTTTATCCTCTGTCTGATTTTCGTATACTTCCTGCTTTGTGCGCAATACGAAAGCTACATCCTGCCTTTCGCCGTGTTGTTATCGCTGCCTGTTGGCCTGGCGGGTACGTTCGTGTTCAACAAGATCTTCGGAATCGATAATAACATCTATACGCAGATATCGCTGATCATGCTGATAGGCCTGCTCGCGAAGAACGCGATCCTGATCGTGGAGTTCGCGATACAACGCAGGCGCAACGGCGAGTCGGTACTGGATGCCGCGGTAGATGGTGCTGTAGCCCGTTTACGCCCGATCCTGATGACTTCCTTCGCGTTCATTCTCGGCCTGGTGCCGCTGATGCTTGCAAGCGGCGCCGGTGCGAACGGTAACCGCGCGATCGGTACCAGTGCGGTAGGCGGTATGCTTATCGGTACGCTCTTCGGCGTGATGGTGATCCCTGCACTGTTCGTGATTTTCCAGGTATTGCAGGAGAAAGTAGGCCGTAAAAAGAGGCCGGAAGATGAAGACGATGAAGATGAAACCGGATTACAAACCGTGCCGGCAGCTCACTAAAACGAAAAGTATGAAGAACAGATATATCGCATACATCATAAGTATACCGGTTGTGCTGGCGGGATGTAAGATCACGCAGAAGTACGAGAAGCCGGACATTCAAACGCCCGCCACGTATCGTGGCGCGGCCACCACTACGGATACGACTACGCTGGCAGATATCCGTTGGCAGGAACTGTTCAGCGACCCGCAGTTACGTACGCTCATTCAGCAGGGGCTCGACAGTAACCTCGACCTGAAAATAGCTATAGCGCGTATGAAAGCGGCGGCCGCCAACCTGCGCCAGAGCAAGGATGCCTTCTGGCCTACATTAAGCGTATCGCCCAGCTTTACGCATGCGAAGCCATCACCCGCGCAGCTCCGTGCATTCGGTAACTCCAGCGGCGCATCCATTCCCTCGTACGACCAGTACTCGTTAACGGGTACTGCGAGCTGGGAAGTGGATGTTTGGGGCAAATTACGTAGCACTAAACGCTCGCGTGTAGCACAGTTCCTGGCGAGCGATGCCTACCGCCGCACGGTACAAACGCAGTTGATCGCCAACATCGCAAACAGTTATTATACGCTGCTCGCATTGGACCAACAGCTCAAGATCACCGAGCAAACGGTAGCGATCCGTAAGAACGATGTAGAAACGATCAAAGCGCTGAAAGAAGCGGCCACGCTTACCGGTGCCGATGTGGTGAACAGTGAAGCGAACCGCTATGCCGCCGAGGTGAGCATCCCGGATATTAAACAAAACATCCGCGAAACTGAAAATGCGCTCAGCGTATTATTAGGCATCGCAGCAGATACGATCGTACGCGGCAACCTGGCCGAACAAAAGACGGTGGAGTACCTGCAGGCCGGTGTGCCGGTGCATTTGCTCAGCAACCGCCCGGACGTTCAGCAGGCCGAATATTCGCTGATCAGTAATTTCGAACTGACGAATGTTGCCCGCACGTATTTCTACCCGCAGCTAAACATTTCCGCTACCGGTGGTTTCGCAACAGTAAATACGCTAAAAGGCTTTTTTGACCAAACCTTCTACTGGAACCTGGTCGCCGGTCTTACACAGCCAATCTTCAACCAGGGCCTGAACCGCCAGCGCCTGCGCGTAGCAGAAGCGAACCAGGAGGAGTCGTTCTACAGCTTTAAATCGACGATGCTCACGGCTACCCAGGAGGTATCGGATGCGTTATTCAGCTATCGCACGGCGGCTGAGAAAATGACGATCCGCCAGGAGCAATTGAAATCGCTGCAAAAGGCGGTGGAGTTTAACAAGGAACTGCTGCGTTATTCCTCCAGCACGAACTACACAGACGTGTTGACTGCAGAGCAAAACCTGCTCACCGCACAGCTGAACGGTATCAACGACAAACTGCAGCAATTGCAGGCGGTCGTTACATTATACCGCGCACTGGGTGGTGGCTGGAAACAGTAAACGCATCTGCATAAATAATGAAGGGCCGGTCACGTTGGTGGCCGGCCTTTTTAATGTTATCTTTATCGGCTAAAATCCTGATATCTTGAACCTGGAAAAATTCAGAGACTATTGCCTGTCCCTCAAAGGCACTTCGGAAAAGTTTCCCTTCGACGAAAGCACGCTGGTATTTTATGTGATGAACAAAATGTTCGCACTCACCAGTGTCGAGTTCTTCGCCAGCGCCAACCTCAAATGTGATCCCGACCTGGCGGTAGAACTGCGCGAACGTTACGCGGCCGTTGAACCAGGTTATCATATGAACAAGAAACACTGGAACACGGTGTTGATGGACGGCACCATCCCGGATAAACTCATCCTGGAATGGACAAAACACTCGTACGACTTGGTGGTGGCGGGGCTTACAAAGAAAGACCGCGCAGCGCTGGAGAATTTGTAGTAGTGTTCCGATAAAATGTCCATCGTTTTATTTGAATAGTCCATTTATCAACTTTGCAGGTAACGCTACCTTTGACTTGTTAAATAAAATATATGGAAAACAAGATTTTAGGTATCCACCACGTAACGGCAATCGCCGGTAATGCAAAGAGAAATCTGGACTTTTACACCCAGGTGCTGGGAATGAGGCTGGTAAAGAAAACGGTGAACTTCGACGATCCTAATACTTACCATTTTTATTACGGCAACTACGCGGGCCAACCCGGAACCATACTCACTTTCTTCCCATGGGAAGGGATTACTTTAGGCCGCAGGGGCAGCGGACAAGCCACTGAAACGGCATTTGCAGTACCCGAAGGCAGCCTGGATTTCTGGCTAAAACGCCTTGAAGCACGTAATGTGATCTTCAACAATCCTGCACAAAAGTTCGGCCAGGACTACCTCACGTTCCTCGATCCCGACGGCCTGAAACTGGAGCTGGTAGCAGTACCCGAAAGCAAACTGATTACGCCTTACGAAACCGGCGATATTAATGGTAAGGTGGCACTGGGTGGTTTCCATCACGTAACACTGACGCTGAACCGTATTAAGCCTACAGTGGCGGTACTGGAACTGTTGGGATATACTTTGCAGCAGCAGGAAGTAAACCGCTATCGTTACGTACTGGAAGGTAATCCGAACGCCGGTATTATCGACCTGGTAGAAGCAGCCGGCGAACAACGCGGCCACGTAGCTGGCGGCTCGGTTCACCACATCGCTTTCCGCGTTAAAAATCAGGCTGCTCAACTCGAGTTCCAGGAAGCGATCGCGAAGAAAGGTTTTAATATTACACCGGTATTGGACCGTAACTATTTTACCTCCATCTACTTCCGCGAACCAGGCGGCGTACTGTTCGAAATCGCTACAGACGATCCGGGTTTCGCAGTAGATGAATCGCTCGAAACACTGGGCGAAGCACTCAAATTGCCCGCACAGTACGAAGTAAACAGGGAGCAGATCGCTGCGACGTTACCGAAGTTATCATAGCGTAAAGCCCGGGAAACCGGGGTAGACTGTACGACAGAAGATATAAACAACAAAGGCCCGGAACTCCGGGCCTTTTCGTTAGGCATAGGGTATAAATCTTGCTATTGCTCCGTTTGCGGAACCAGCTTCCTGAATAAGTTCAGATGTAAATTGATCTCGAATGCACCGCTCGTATAATTCTTCAAGCCTGCGGTTTGTGAGTTGTAAATCAGTTGCAGGCCGGCATTGGATTTAAAGTTGAAACCCAGTCCCGCAGAGAAGTTGCGGGTGGAGTGATACATGGCGAACAGGTTGGCGAACTCGTCGAGCACGGCGAGGTTAGCGCCAATGTCGATCAGGCTGCTTTCTCCCTTAATACCGCGCACGCAGATCTTCGGTTCGATGTATGAGATGGTGCCGTCGTGTGTTTCCACCTTGTAACTCGCCGCTGCAAAGAACAGTGCGCGGTCAAAGGCTTCGTACTCATCTTTCGTAAACTTCGCGAACAGGCTCGGCACCGATGCCTGTAACGTCATATTATGATTGGTATAAGCCATCCCAAAGTCCGCATCGAAAAAGTTGTCGCGGGCGTTGTAACGCGCCACGGCCGGATCATTGGGATCGCCCTGCATACCTTTGTAAGAAATACGTTTGTTATCCAGCACACCCGATAAACCAAAGTGGAGTGCCGTTTCTTTTTCCAGGTTCAGCGGCAGGTGGTAAGCGTAGGTAACGGCAATGCGCGTTTGTCCCAGCAATCCTGCTTTATCTGAATATACTTGTGCACCGGCAGCTACGCGGCTCGTCACCGGGATGTTAGCCGTAACGGAAGTCGTAACTGGCCCCCCGTCTATTTCCTGCCACATGCGGCGGTGTGCAAAGTCGAGCTTTAAACCCTTGCCTAGCCCGGCCATCGCGGGATTTGCCAGGTACTGGTTCATGAAGTACTGCGCGGCCAGTGGATGTTGTACCTGGGTTTCGTTACCCAGTTCCTGGGCCTTTATGCCTGTTTGTAACAGCAGTAAGGTGGCCGCCGACAGCGCAGTTTTAGTGAGTAAAGGAAATTTCATAGGTGCTTCATAAGATGATGGTTCGGATATCTTAACGCTTGTCGCGCACAAGGGTAATGTACCCCTTAAACTGCTTAGGCCCCAGGTCCAGCACATAATAATAGGTGCCTTCCGCAAGGTGACTGCCGTTTACACTGCCATTCCAGTCGTTCTGATAGTTCTTTTTAGTGTATACCATGCGACCGATACGGTCGTAGATAGCCAGGGTATTGTTCTTGCCGGGGTCGAGGTTTTTGACTACCCACAGGTCGTTGATGCCGTCGCCGTTAGGGGTAAGAATGTTGTTGGCGTCCAGCTTCTCCGGCGTTTCATACACATCGGCGATGTGGATGGAAAAGGTGCGCTCCAGGAACTCGCCAAGGTTGTTGGTCGCCCTTACGCGAATACTGTAGCTCGACTTGGTTTCATAATCAAACACCACGTTCGCGCGCAATACCCCTTTGCTGTCAATCGTAAAGGCGGCATTGTCCACATCGTCCGCGCCTGCTACCAGGGTATAGGCGTATGAAGATGCGGCTGCGTCATTACTCATAAAAGCGCCAACGGCAGTGCCGGTCAGGTTGTTCTCGTGAATTTCTTTTACAGGAAGCTGGATGTCCGTAGGCGTTACCCCACCGGCCCGTAACGACAGCGCAGGTAAGGTCAGCATCAGGTACAGCGCATGCCTGCGGCAAAGGCTAAAGGCCCTGCGGCAAACGCCGGGATAGGATAGTGGGTAGGTCATATACACTTTGCTTTAACCGCCTCGCAAACGCTCCTGTATCGGAACGCCTGCAAGGTATTAGTCTACGGATAGCAAATATATATAATGCGTTTTAATTAATAAAATAAAACTTTCATATGTTGGTTAGAACGGATAGCCGATCGCAATGTTCAATACGAGGTTTTCTTTCCGCCAGTCGGGGTCCCCGAATTTGATCTGGTTGCCCACCCAACGCTGTCCCTCCGGCAGCCAGGGTTTGCGCAGCGGGAACGCCACATCAAAGCGTATAATAAGGATGGATGCGTCTATACGTAAGCCCACACCGGTGCCCATGGCCAGCTGGTCAAACATCTTGCTGGGTTCGAACTTCCCTTCTTCTTTACCGGCCAGGCTTTCTTTTAACCAGATATTACCCGCGTCGAAGAAGGCTGCCAGTTCCACCAGTTTCGTCGGTTTAAAGCGGAACTCGGAGTTGTATTCCAGTTTGATATCGCCCGCCTGGTTAGCCAGCAGCCTGGCGGTATCCAGTCCCTGGTCGCGATAACTACCCGGCCCCAGTGTTCTCGCCCTGAAGGCACGTAAGCTGTTGCTACCACCTATGAAAAACTGTTTCACGAACGGCAGGGTGCTGAAGTTGCCGTATGGTATACCGTAACCGGCCAGGGCACGGTTTACCCAGGTCAGGTTGTCGCTCAGCTTCCAGTAGTGACGGCCCTCCAGGGAGAAACGTACGTACTGCGAGAACGGATTATTAAATATCAACCGCTGACTGTCCTGCTTGGGAATGACCAGCCCCGCAATGTTGCCGGAAATGTCGGTGTTGAAGCTGCCGTAGAAGGTGTGGTATCGCTTCTCCGCCAGGTTATTGAACGTCAGCGTATAGTTGCCGCCTAACAGGAATTGTTTCGTGATGGACTGCTGTATGGCAAGGTCCTGCGCTTTTTGATTCAGGAACAGTACTGATTCCTTCGTCGGCAACACATACGTGATCGAAACAGGATTCAGCTGATGCTCGAGAAATCTTGTCTTCTTCCAGAGATAACCATATTGGAAATAGAATGCGTTCAGGTTGTACATCGCCGGGCGGCTTAACAGCTCATAACCAATACTGAACTTCGTTCGTGGTACGTACGGCGTTCGTATGTTGATGCCGCGTATCGGCGTTACAAAGCGGGGGATGGTCACTGATACGTCGCCCGTCAGGCTATAGCCGCTGGTATTCAACTGGGTACTGCCACCACCTACTTGTGTCTCGAAACCACCGCCGAGTTTGATCTCCAGGAGATTAGCCCCCTTAACCAGTTTCGGTTCTTGGCCGATATATTCAACTGCGATCCCACGAAGTTACTACTCTTCGAGTACCCCGTCAGGTCGAGCTGCAATGATCGTTTCGGGTAGGGGGTAAGGTAGAAGCTGGCGTTCAGCGAACCGGTGTCTCTGCCCGTACGGAACTGCCCGCGAACGAACTTAAATACGCCGAGGTTCACGAGCCTTTGCAGGGTAATGTTGTGACTACTCAAACGGTACAGGCTGTCCCGCTGCAGGAACACAGAACGTTCGAACACGATCGGTTTAAAAAGGCTGTCCGGGTCCACGATGATGAAACCAGGACGTTTGCGGCCGCGACGGGTGCTGTCATTACGTGCTGCACGCGTGGCGCGCGCAGAGTCAGTAGCGCGGCTGCGCGTACGCATGGTGTCTTCGTCCAGGCTGTAATCGGTGTACAACGTTACGTTGCGCATTTTATACTGCCGTAAAGCCGTGGCAGGTGTTTGCGGTTTGATCTGCACGAACAGGTTTACTTTGCCCTGGTGGGTACTGTCTACCTGCACCAGCACATAATCCGGTGTGAAATAATAAAAGCCCTGTTCTTTCAGAATATCGTGTATGCGGTCGCGTTCATCTTTAATATCATCCAATCGGTAGATGGCGTTGTGTTTTAACAGCGATTTGCTTTTCTGCTCCATGATCAGCCGCGACATCACACCGGTATCTATCTCAAAATATACACTGTCGATGGTATAACGGGTACCGGGTGTGGCCGTGTACTTGATGCTGGCTTTTTTACTTCCCTTCAGGTTCACTTTGTTCCGCACATCGGCCTGGAAGTATCCGTTATCTTCCAGGAATTGTTCGAGTATCAGGTTGTTGGTGCCGGGTTTCACCTGGCTGAGCAGGACGGGGGCTTCACCCCATTTCTTGCGAAGCAGGTAGTTGAGGCCCTTGGTTTTATTCCCCGGATCTTTACCCAGGTTATATAACAGCAGTTTGAAGGGGATGCCCAGCGTTTTTTTATTGGGCGAAGGCCGCAGCCTGCTCTCCATGCCGCCATTCAAGGCGCCTTTATCTTTCGGTTTCTTGCCATTCCATTTGATGTCGGAACCTGTAAACAGCCTGTCTCCCTCGGGCACGGTCTTCGTGGTGGAGCAGGCCGCGATTACGGCCCAAACTAATATGATTATATAGCCCTGCTTGCCTCTCATACTTTATTTTGATTTTTTTGCGCGGATGCGTTCCTGTTTCTTTTCTCTCCGCCGTTCGAATATCTCTCTAAACTCGTCGTAGTCCATTACCAGCATAAATGACAGACCGGTTTCGACGACTTCACCTTCAATAATGGTCTCACTCAGGTTACGCCGGTAAGCCCGCAACCGGTATCGCCCATCCCGGCTAAGGGCATATTCGGCCGACACGTCGCCCACGAGGGTACTGGCTTCCTGCGGATCGCCATTGCCGGTTATGCCTACATTCGAACCCACGCTAACGGTTAAACGATCGTTGAACAGGCGTTTGGATACGTCTACTTTCAGGTTGGTACTTTCCTGACGGGTGCCGGAGCTGTAATCGTCTTCCGATTGCAGGTCGAAGTTCACGTCAAAGCCTTTGATCAAACTACCCGCGAGGTTGTTCAGCTGTTGCGATAACACTTTACTCACACTCTTACGGGCAATGTCTTCGAACGAGCTGCCTGTACGGTTATCCAGTTGGTCAAACGGATTTTCGGAGATGAACCTGTTTAAGATCAGCAGGCCCATTACCTGCTTGTTCAATTCTGACGGCACCTGGTTGATCTGTTTCAGACGGGTGTACAGCGCGCCTTCCAGCACATTGCGCGAGTTTTCCGGCATATCCAGTTCAAAGGCTATTTCTGGTTTCAACAGTTCACCGGTGATGATCAGGAACACTTCTACCGGTACTTTTTGATTGTACTGCGCTTTGTTGGTGGTCGCATCAGTTACCTGGTCGCCAATCAGGTCGATGGCGGGGGCATTCACGGCATACTTTGCACGAATGTTCACGTCCGCGCTGGTCGCCTCGCCATTCCATATAATAGTGCTTCCTTTTTCGATCGCAAATTCACGTTTGATCAGCTGGTTCAGCGACATTGCATATTTACCTTCGTCGATCTCGTAGCGACCTGTGAGGCTCATCTTATTACTTGGATCGAGCGTGAGGTTAAGCGTGGCGTTACCCTGTACTTCCAGGTAGTCGCCGTTGCCCGGGTCGATCACGATGCGCATGATGGCTTTCGGGTCGATCTCCACATCTCCCGAAAACACAATGCCCGAAAGGGTAGGCATTGATGGCAGGGTGTCGCGTTTGGCCAGCAGCGCACTGTCCGGCATATTATCCCGGTCTACGAACTCCACAATGCCCTCGCGACTTTCTATCTCCGGTTTGTTCTCGGGTATCACCACGGTCACCTGCGATTTCTCGCGCAGTTTCACATTCAGTTGTACCCTTGGCAAATCCAGGTCGCCGCGAATACGGGCATTCACATCTATATAAGCCGGACCGTAATACAATTGATCATCGCTTGCCTTTGGACCCAAAGCCCTGAAGTTCTCAGCCGTGAAGTCGAGGTTAAAGGCGAAGCTGCGGTAGTCGGTCGTGCGTATCTGTCCGTTCAATATGGCTTCGTTACTCGCACTATCGGCGATTACGAACTGGCGGAAGCGGATGCCTTGCTCTTCAAATAAGATGTCTTCATCAGGTAGTTTCAGTTCGGTATTGATCATGCTTACCGTGAAGCCTACATCGTTAAAGTGCAGGTTACCACGAATCTCCGGTTTGGTTACCGTGCCTTTTACCGTCATGCGGCCATTAGCGAAACCGCTCATCTTGTTTAGGTTGCCGAAGGTAAACGGCTCTACCGCTTTTACATTCAGTTGCTGTAAACTAAGTGTGAAATCCAGGTTACCGTCATAGGTGCCCGTCAGTTCAATATCATTATCATTTCCGGTGATGCGGGCGTCCAGGTTATAGGCCTTTTCGGCGGTGGAATTGGCTTTAAGAGCTAGGTTGCCCACGGCGGTGCCCATCGCACGAATACTGTCGATTTTCAGGTCGCCGTCCAGAATCGGTGCATCTTCCAGGTTGCTTACAGTAATGGCACCATTGGCAATACCGTTGATCAGCGCGGTGTCTTTCTCAATAATGCTGGTCAGCGTTGCCAGGCGGAATTGTTTCAGCTCCACGGTAATATCGGGCATGGTCGTGTCCTGTGCAGCCTGTGGTGTAAATACGCGCAATTGCTGGTCCTGCCGTGCAAAACCAATGTCTGCGAAGGAGAGGTTCCCCGATTTCATTACTACCTTATTGCCACCGGCGGCGCTCCATTCCTGTTGGTTCAGCAGTATGCGCTCCTTCAGCGATAACACCAGGCTGTCGCCCTGCAGGTATTGCAGGTTACCGCCGATCACGTACTTGGCTTCCTGTTTTTTATTGTTGATCTGCAGGTCAAAGTCGAGCAGGCCGTTTTGTGCTTTTGCATCGATGGTGGTACGTTCCAGCGGAATGGTCGGGTGGCGTAACGCGCCCAGTAATACATTGGCGGTCATCAACGAGGTGTCTGCCCGCAGTTTCACCTGGAAGGTGTCTACAAAGAAGGAATCGTAACGCAGGCGCTCCATGCTCAGGTCTGCTGCTAACAACGCACTGTCGCTGTTCAGGCGGCCGCGGATGAACATGGGTTTGTCCATCTCGATGTCGGGGAACAGTGGTTGTAATGATTTCGGGATGAGCACTGCGCCGTTAAACGCCAGCTGTTGCTGCTCTGCCGGCATCTCCGGTACTTCGGAGCGGGCGGAGAGGTGATGGCCGATAATACCTTGAATGGTGGACGCCACCGTTTTGTAGTTAAAGTCGCCCGCAATACGCATCCGCGCAAACGGCGCGCGGAGCACGACACGCTGCATACCACTGTCTGCATCTGCCCGAAGGGTAATGCTGTCCAGCGCATAGATATCAGATTTGTTGGCTACCTGTATCTTGTAGATGTCGGCCGATGCATCCAGCTTCCTGGCCTGCAGGCTGTTTACGCGCGCGTCCAGGGTGGCTTTGATGCTCATGGTGTCTTTGCTGAAGTTGGTCGTATGCATGTCGAACTTCTGCAAATCCGCAAAGGCGGTAATATCCGGGCGGAGCGAATCGATCTTGCCGGATAATTCCAGTTTCAGCTGCACGGCCGGGTCGTCCACATTGCCTTTCGCCCGGTAAGCCCCCTGCTTCAGACCCGCGTCCAGCAGGATGTTGTGGTAAGTATAACGGTTGTAGGTAAACGATGCGATATTGATATTGGCGTCGGCGACGGCCTTTTGTACGTCGGTGCCGCTGCCTTTTGCATAGATCTTACCGTTAAGCGCGCCGAGCGTCGTATCGCGGATGAAGCGGCCTGTCTGCAAACGATCTGCTACCAGGGTAAGCTGGTAGCTCAGTTTTGCCGGATCGGTGAAGTTGGCCACGTCGCCGTTGACAGACAAATTACCGAAGTCGGTGGTGAGGCGCAGGTTGGGGTGTACACGCTGCATGCCGCCCCGCAAGGCGCCGGTGAGTTGTAAATGCCCGGGCAGCTGTACCGTATTGGGAATGGTGCCCGCAGGTACCCAGGTGCTGATGCCATAACGGGTGGCGGTTACTTTCAACGCCACGAGATCAAGCCCGAGTTTATCTGTTTCAGTTACATTAGCCGCGGCACCTCTCACATACAGGTAGGTTTGATCGTTGTCTTTCACTTCCAGCCCGGGAATCTGCAATTGTGCCAGCGAGCCTTCCAGCTGTCCGCGTATCGATAATAACTTACGCCATAACGGTTTCATGGAAGCGTTGGTAGACAGGTCTGGTGCAAAATACAGCGCCTCGCGGAGGGCGAGGGTCGTTGGGCGCAGGTCTGCATTGATCTGTAGCGCACCGAGGTTGTCGGACAGTGTACTCCACGAAGGGGCCTGTATCCGTACGTCTGCATCTATTTTACTGGCTGCGGTTTGTAACAGGAAGTCACCGAGGTTTACTTCGCTGCTCGTATACAACACCCTGCCTTTCAGCTGTTGCACCTGTACGCCGCTCTTTTCGGCCAGACTACCCTCGCTGATGTTTGCGCGGGCACTGTCGGCGTTATAGGCAATGTCGTTCGCTTTCAGGATCACGTTCACCAGTCCCATATGGTTGGCGTCAAACGCGTTTTTGTATTTGATGGCGGCCGAATCGGGATTGTCCATATTGAAGTTCACCCCATCAATGTTCAACGCCCGCGCAGTTACACGCCAGGTGTTGGGGGAGGAGGTGTCTTTCGGTTCGCTGGCGCCGGTAGTGTCCAGGCCTTCTTTCAGCTTCAGGTCTACAGTGCTTTGTTTGAGCGCCAGTTCCTGCGCGTCTACGAGTGTTTGCGCCAGGTCAAAACGGGCGTTTTTCAGTTCGAGGTGACCGATACTGCCGCCCACGTCTATTCCAACACCATCGCTCGCGTACCGGAACTGCGTATTGCTGATTACCAGGCTTACCGCACGCAAATCAAACGGCATGCTGCCCGTATCCACTTTCTCCGGTTCGGGTTTGGCGGGTATTGCGGCTGGTTTATAGAATTGCACGAAGGATGCCTTTACGCCATCCAGCAGGAATTTATCTATATAATAAGCGCCCTTTTCCGTATCTACTTCCTGTGGTTCCAGGTGCAATGTTTTAATGTTCGCACCCACCAGCATGCCGCCCAGGCTATCGTTGTATTTCAGGTCGATGCGCCGCAGGTCTACCTCGCCAATGTCGTACTTCATCGTGGTACCGCTCTCTTCGATCACCGTGTCCTTCGACGGGTTGGGGGAGGCGAAGGCATCAATGATAAACTGGTAGTTAAAGCTGCTATCGTTCGCCGGACGATACACGTTGGCCGTGGCGTCATTCCACTGGAGGGAGTACACCCGCAACTCATTGTGCAGCAGCGCCAGGAGGTTATAACGTACCTCCAGTTCTCCGCTGGAAAACAGGGTTTGTTGTCGCTGATCTTTTACAGATACTTCGCGCAGACTCAGTTCATGCCACCAGGTAAAGCGGAGCCGGCCAATGTGTACTTCTGTACCCAATTGTTTGCGGAGGTAATTCTCGGCTTTACCACGCACGAAGTCCTGTACAGCGGGTAGCTGTAGCAGCAAGAGTAGTAAAAGGGGCAGGCCAACCACGGTAATCACAATGCCAATCAACCATCGCTTTAGTTTTCGCTTCCAGGGTTTGGCGGTAGAGGGTTCCTTCACGTATATGATATCTAATTAATAAATTGAATATTAAACCTTTGATGCAAATATCATACCGTCGATACCACACAATTATACCCCACCCGATATCGATCACACTGGCTTTTTTTCGATTTATTGTACGTAGTCCTTACCGGTAGCGGATTCGCACAAACTTTAACTATTTGTATCATTTTAATTGTTCGATATTCGCCGCAAATTGATGCCCGCATGACTAGATCATTTGTTGCCGCCAGCCTGTTGGCGCTGTTACTGGCCATTAACGTAAAAGCCCAGACGAAAAGTCCCCTGCAGAAGGAAGTCGACCAGTTCAGCTGGGGCCTCTACGAGGAAGTGAAACAGCTGCCTGTCGCCCTGGACCGGCTAACAATTTACGATACCTTAACGATGACGCGCGTGCCCATCATCGGCAAGATCAATCATTTCCTGCACCAGCATGCAGACGCATTCTATAAAAGCCGCCTGCAAAGCCTGGAGGCCGTAAAAGGCAACATTCCTGAAGCCCGCGGTTACCAGCCCCTCGGCTCCCTGGGTATGGAAGACATCCTGAGCGGTTTTATCATGGAAGACAGCACCCTCAATCCGGTATACGCCCTCAAAACCAGCATCGACGCCGGCACCCTGGCCAACAATATGGCCACCACGCTTTTCATCATGCTCGACGAAAACAACCAGACCCGTACCGACAAACTCCGCCTGTACGGTGCCTACGTATTCTCCGGTCTGCGCCTCACCGCCCAACAAGTTTCCGGCGATACCTGGCGCATCTGGGCCGACGGCCAGTGGCGGGTACTCGACCTTACGTGGGATATTCGTAAGAACAAGGTCTGGGGCGTGAAAGTCTGGACGAAAGGTTAAATTCACCGACATATCATCTGTAAGGGGCTCCCGCCCCTTTTTTTATGCCCATACCCGTCAGGCCGTTAAAATACTATGCTTCTCCCAGCTACACTCCGTACTGGCGAGCTACATCCTTGCTGCATCCTTTAAGCAACCTAGGTTCATCCTACGTTCAACCTACGTTCAACCTTTGTTCAACCTAGGCTCACGAACGTAAAATGAACGAAGGATAAGCGAAAGATAAGCCTAGGATGATCGAAGGATGTTCGAAAGATCCTCGAGGGATGTTGGTAGGATATTGCCGGTTTCGCCGGGCTGTCACGTCCTAAAATAGGTTTACACCCTTATGAGATAATCCGGATTAAGGTTTACACCTGGCACACGACCTGTCAGGGTGCGAAACGGCGGCTAAACTGCAGGTGGGAGGCTGGCTCAAATCGACTTTTTTAACTATTCTTCAAATATTTAAATTATTCCCCTAGGTATTGATAATCAGCTCATATTTAGTTCAATGATAATAATCAAAGGCTTGATTATGAATTAATCAGAAAAACCCCTAAATTTGGCCCCATTATTAGGGCATAATAATTTTTTTGTGTATAAAAACGTTACTAATCAATAACCTGTAAACCTTTACTTCCTTGAAAAAGATCATTGGAATATTTTTGTTGTCCGCGGCCCCGTTGATGAGTTTTGCGCAGGATTGGCATGTTGGTGTATTTGCAGGGATCAGTAATTATAGTGGCGACCTGAACGAAAAAGCGGTGGACTTCAGTTATACACGACCATCGCTGGGTATTTTGGTAAGAAAGGATATTAACCGTTTCCTCACGGTGCGCGCTCAGGCTTCCTGGGGGCTGGTAGCAGCAGCGGATAGTACGAATTCTTCCCGCGATCTCTTACAACGTAACCTCAGTTTCAAATCAAATATCTGGGAAGGCGCCATCATGGGCGAACTCAATTTTATGGACCTGGAAATGACCGGGTTCACGCCTTATGTATTTGGTGGTGTAGGTGTATTCAGCTTTTACCCGAAAGCAAAAAACGCCGCCGGTGAATGGACGCCTTTACGTCCGCTCCGCACCGAAGGTCAGGGTTTACCGCAGTATCCAGAAAGACCGATGTACAGTCTTTACCAGGTATCGCTGCCTTTCGGTATGGGTGTAAAATACATCCTAACGGAGAAGCTTACACTGGGTGTTGAAGTAGGCTGGCGTAAAACGTTTACCGACTATCTCGACGACGTAAGTAATACTTACGTTGACGAAAATACGCTGTTGGCTTACGCAGGACAACAGGCCGTTGACCTGGCATTCCGCGGCGATGAAACAGGGCACTTTCTGCCGCCAACGTCTTATCCTGCCGACGGCACCATTCGTGGTAACCCCGACAAGAAAGACTGGTACGTATTCAGTGGGCTTACACTTACTTACCGCATTGGCTCCGGCAGCGGTGGTGGCCGCAGGAGCACTAACTTTTCGAAGTGTTTCAAAATGTAATAACGCATTTTTTCCGCATCGTAAAGCCGCTCGAACGAGCGGCTTTTTTTTATGGCACACTTCTTGAATTTACAGGTACAACTACCAATCGAAACACCGGTGTAAAAGCGAAGTTGGTAACGGAATAACCATCAATTAAAAACTAACAAGCTATGAAAAAGCTAATGCTCCTTATCTTTCTCGCCACGGGTGTTTCCTACACTGTATCAGCCCAGGGCAGAGGTCACAAAAGAGGTCATTATAAAGAGTGCAGAGATGACCGGCGCTATTCCCGCAGAGACGATTGCAACGACCGCAGATATTATCGTAATGAAAGACGTGATAGAGTTTATTACCAGGCACCATGTCCGCCGAGAGGCCGTGTAGTCGTGGTGAACGCACCAAGGCCGCCGCTGTTGCCGCCGCCACCGCCGTTCCCACTGCCACTGCCGCCAAGGCCGCATGTGAGTGGCCACGTGGTAATCAACGCAGGATTTTAACGGAAACCATGTTATATGTAGAAGAGCCGTCCGGTGTTACCGGGCGGCTTTCTTTTTTTATTTTCCCGATTGCGTAAATCATATTTCCAATATCGTAAACGATATGAGACGTATGCCTGTACCTTCGCTATAGTTAATCTCACAAAGACTTTTTACAACGCGATAATTGAGTTGGTCGTACGAATAAGCCGCGCCTTATCCTGGGCGCGGCCTTTTATTTTCCAGCCGTACATAAAAAAAGCCGGTCCTTAAAAGACCGGCTTCGATATCAACAAGTTAATCTTATTTGTGTATTTCCGACGTAAAATGGAATTCGATCTCCGGGTTGTTGGTTCGCTCGGTATTGAGGTACCATTCTGACTGTGCCAGGTATACCAGGTGACCATCTTTATCTTCCACGATGTTCGAGCTCTTGAACCGGATGAAGTCTTCCACTTTTTGTTTCGGACCGGTAATCCAGCAGGCTTTATAGAAGGGCAGGGTATTGAACTGACAGGCGGCGCCGTACTCCTGTAACAGGCGGTATTGGATCACCTCGAATTGCAGTTCGCCCACACAACCAATGATCTTGCGGTTACCTCCGTGCTGCGTAAACAGCTGGGCCACGCCCTCATCCGTCAGCTGGCGGATGCCTTTTTCCAGTTGTTTGGTCTTCATCGGATCTTTGTTTACCAGCTCCTTGAACAGCTCCGGAGAGAAGCTGGGGATGCCTGTAAAGTAAAGATCTTCGCCCTCCGTAAGGGTGTCGCCGATCTTAAAGTTGCCCGTATCGAACAAACCTACCACGTCGCCGGGGAAGGCGTCATCTACCACGTTCTTATCACGCGCCATAAAAGTATAAGGGTTGCTGAAGCGCACATCCTTATCCAGCCTTACGTGGTGATAGAATTTATTACGCTCGAACCT
The DNA here is from genome assembly GCF_022867795.2 of Chitinophaga horti. Lineage (NCBI taxonomy): Bacteria > Pseudomonadati > Bacteroidota > Chitinophagia > Chitinophagales > Chitinophagaceae > Chitinophaga > Chitinophaga horti. The sequence goes on from NZ_CP107006.1 coordinate 1,824,875, forward strand.
GCCCGAACAGATACGCAGGAACGCGATGCGGTCACGGTGGCGGGGATCGAGGTTAGCGTGTATTTTAAAGATAAAGCCGGTGAACTTGTCTTCGCCGGGTTCAATTTCCCTGATGGTAGAAGGGCGGGGGCGGGGCACTGGTGCGATTTCCACGAAGGTATCGAGCATGTCTTTTACGCCGAAGTTGTTTACCGCACTTCCGAAGAATACGGGGGCCAGTTTGCCCTGCAGGTATTCTTCTTTTTCGAAGGTATCATACACGCCTTCGATCAACTCCACGTCGCTGCGCAGCTGCTGGGCGTCCTGGGCGTTAAACAGTTCATCTACACGTGGGGTGTTTACGTCCGGCATAGGGATGATGTCTTCGTCGGTCGCCTTCTTGTTAGGCGCAAAACTTACGAAGCTTTTGTCGTACAGGTTGTACACGCCTTTAAAGTCTTTACCACCGTTGATTGGCCAGCTGAGCGGGCGAACGCGGATGTTCAGCTTTTCCTCCAGCTCGTCCAGCAGGTCGAACGGATTTTTACCGTCGCGGTCCATTTTATTTACGAAGATGATTACCGGTGTATCGCGCATGCGGCACACTTCCATCAATCTTTCTGTTTGTTCTTCCACTCCCTTCACACAGTCGATCACCAGTACCACACTGTCCACTGCGGTGAGCGTACGATAGGTGTCTTCGGCAAAGTCCTTGTGACCGGGGGTATCGAGCAGGTTCACGAGGGTATCGCGGTACTCGAAGGTCATTACGGAGGTAGCCACCGAGATACCTCTCTGGCGCTCGATCTCCATAAAGTCGGAGGTAGTATGTTTCTTGATCTTATTCGATTTTACCGCGCCGGCCGTTTGGATAGCGCCGCCGAACAGCAGGAACTTCTCCGTAAGGGTAGTCTTACCCGCATCCGGGTGGGCGATGATGGCAAACGTTTTTCGCCTGTTAATCTCGTTAGCGTACTTCATTGATGCAAAAATGGCTGCAAAGGTAATCATTTTCCGGGAGAGTATGGCCGCAGTGAAGGGGCCTTGTCCACTGGTCAATTAGTGCGGCATGGCATCGATATAAATATTAAATTTGATCTATGCTCTCCACCCTGAAAATTCTCTGGAATAGTTTAAAGATGGCCCTGCAGGAACTGCGGGTAAACAAAGTACGTACGTTTTTGTCGTTGCTGGGTATTACGATCGGCATCTTTTGCGTGATCGCGGTATTTTCCGCCACCGACAGCCTGGAGCGCAATATTCGTAACGAGGTGGCTACACTGGGCAGTAATGTGATCTATATCCAGAAGATGCCCTGGGACGACGGTCCGGACATGCCCTGGTGGAAGTTCGTGAACCGCCCCGCCAGCAGCATTAAGGAATTGAAGCCATTGCAGGACAGGGTGCCCCGCGCAGATGCGGTAGCTTTCGCCTTTACCAGCGGCGGTAAAAAGATCGAGGCGGGCAAGGATTATATGGAGAACGTAGAGCTGATGGGCGTGTCGCAGGATTTTGATAAGATACAGGCGCTCGACATCATTTACGGCCGGTATTTTTCTCCCACCGAATCTAACACCGGCGCCAATGTGGTGATCCTGGGCGGTAACCTCTGGCAAACACTGTTTCCTAATCCCGAAGCGGCCATCGGCAGCATCGTAAAGGTGAGCGGCCGGAACTGTAAAGTAATTGGTCTCCTGAAATATAAGGGCGAAGGCGGTTTGGTGAACATCAACTACGACGATACCGCCATCCTTCCATACGGCTTTTCCCGCACCATCGTGGACGAGCGCCGGTATGCCGACCCGTTCCTCATGGTAAAAGGTAAACCAGATGTGAGTCTCGGTCAGCTGAAAGATGACCTCACCGGCGCCATGCGCGCCGTAAGAAGATTGTCGCCCAAGCAGGAAGATAACTTTGCGCTGAATGAGATTACCGCTATCAATAACGATCTGAATGACATCTTCCTCCGTATCAATATCGGCGGATTATTTATCGGCATCTTCGCCCTCTTCGTAGGTGCGTTCGGGATCGCCAATATCATGTTTGTTACCGTAAAAGAACGTACCAACATCATCGGTCTTAAAAAGGCCATCGGCGCTAAAAGAAGCACGATACTGCTGGAGTTCCTGCTGGAAGCGATCCTGTTATGTGTGATCGGCGGCCTGTTAGGATTACTCACCGTGTATGGCATGGCGGTATTGGCCACTAAGCTGATGAACTTCCCTTTTGTATTATCGATGGGGAATATCATTTTTGGTGTCACTTCCTCCATGGTCGTGGGCTTACTCGCCGGCTTCATTCCGGCCTGGTCGGCCTCGCGTTTAGACCCTGTGGTGGCTATTCGCAGCAATTAACGCGGGAAAATTTGCCGCCGCTGCTTATATTTGCCATTCTATGACGGGTGTTAAAATATTAGCGATAGAGTCTTCATGTGACGAGACGAGTGCCTCTGTATTGGTAGATGGTATGGTACTATCCAATATCATCGCAAATCAGTCTGTTCATGAACAATATGGCGGGGTTGTACCGGAACTGGCATCCCGTGCCCACCAGGAGAACATCGTACCCGTGGTAGATACTGCGCTGAAAAAAGCCGGCGTAGACATGACTGAACTGAGTGCCATCGCTTTTACCCAAAGTCCCGGTCTGATCGGCTCCCTGCTCGTAGGTAGCTGTTTTGCCAAGTCGATGGCCATGGCGCTTGACATCCCGCTCATTGGCGTACATCATATGCAGGCCCACGTACTCGCCAACTTCATCGAAGATCCCAAACCGTCTTTCCCTTTCCTTTGTTTAACCGTTTCCGGTGGACATACGCAGATCGTGCAGTGTAACGGTCCGCTCGATATGAAAGTGATCGGCGAAACGATGGACGATGCCGCAGGGGAGGCGTTCGATAAAAGCGCTAAACTGATAGGTTTGCCTTATCCCGGCGGCCCGTTGGTAGACAAACACGCAAAGAACGGTGATCCCAAACGGTTTAAGTTCCCGGAGCCGCAAATTCCCGGTCTCAACTTCAGCTTCAGCGGCCTAAAAACCGCTATTCTTTACTTTTTGCAGGATAACAAGGCGAAAGATCCCGCATTCGTGGAAAACAACCTCGATGATATCTGCGCCTCGGTGCAGCACCGGATCGTGACCATCCTCATGAATAAGCTCGTAAAGGCTTCGGAGGAAACGGGCATCCGGCAGATCAGCATTGCCGGAGGCGTAAGCGCCAACTCTGGTTTACGCGCCGCGCTGGCTGAATATGCGGCAAAGTATGATTGGCAATATTATATTCCTAAATTTGAGTACTGTACCGATAATGCAGCGATGATCGCCATTACCGCGTACTATAAATACCTGGCGGGCGAATTTGCATCCCTGGACGCCATCCCTTCCGCCCGCGCCGTATTCGGCGAGTAGTTTTAGCTGTACCCTATCAAGAGCCTGCACACAACCATTCTAACGTTAATACCATTGTATGAAGAAGTTTGTCCTGGTGAGTATCTGGACCCTTACCACAATTGTTGCTTTATCCCAGCCTAAGTCTGCCCAGCAAACCTGGAAGGACCAAAAATATTCCATGTTCATTCACTGGGGCGCGATTTACAGCTCCCTCGGCGGCGTGTGGAACGGTAAACCTGTGACGACAGGCTACAGCGAACAGATACAGGCCCATGCGGGCATTTACAGTGATGTTTACGCCAATGTGGCTAAACGCTTCAATCCCCAGCGCTGGAAGCCTGATTCTATTGCCTTATTGGCCAAAGCCGCAGGTATGAAATCGGTAGTGATCACTTCCAAACACCACGATGGCTTTTGTATGTTCAAGTCGGCCTATACAACATACAACGTGGTGGATGCCACACCTTACAAACGCGATGTAGTAAAGGAACTGGCAGATGCCTGTAAGAAGCACAACCTCCGTTTCGGCGTATATTTTTCCCTGATAGACTGGCACTTCCCGCAGGCATACCCGATCAGCAGCCATAACAGCGACCCGATTACCGAACAGCACCACCACTATAACGTGGAACAGGTAACGGAGCTGCTCACGAACTACGGACCTATCTCCGAGATCTGGTTCGATATGGGCTCACTTACTGCCGCACAAAGCCAGGAACTGGCTACGCTCGTGCATCGCCTGCAGCCTGATTGTATGGTGAGTGGCCGCCTCGGTAATGACGCCGGAGACTTTTGTGTGATGGGCGACAATGATTATCCCAACTATAAGATCGCAACGCCCTGGCAAACGCCGGCTTCTGTATACGACGAAACCTGGGGTTACCGCTCCTGGCAGGAGCATGGCCCCGTGGCCGATAAAGCCATGCAGAAACTGGAAGGACTGCTGAAAGTGGTGAGCCGTGGCGGTAACTACCTGCTGAATATTGGTCCGCGTGGTGACGGCTCCGTAGTAGATTTTGAGAAGGATGTATTACTCCGTAACGGCAAGTGGCTCGCCCAGAACGGCGAAGCAGTGTATGGAGCAGCGCCGAGCCCTTTCGGCCGCTTTTTCGACTGGGGAGAGGTAACGGCTAAAGAGAATAAGTTGTACCTCAGTTTACTCCGCCAGCCCGAAGGAAACATCATCGCCCTGCCCGGACTTAAAGGCGAAATTGCCAGTGTAACCGTGCTGGATAGCAGCCGTGCACGACTGAACTGCCGCATTTTCACAGAAGGAAACACTACTTACCTCGAGCTGCCATCGAAGTTTAAACTGAATAACCGTGCCCGCGTACTGCGCCTCAACTTTTCCGCACCGTACGCCGTATTGCCGGAAAACATACTGGAGATGACACCGAACAGTCACCTCGTGCTCGACCGGCACAATGCTGAAAAACATTACAGCTTTTCGGGGATAGATTACAACAGCTATTATCGCAGCACCGTAGCGAACAGCTGGCGGTTGAAGGCAAGTACAGACATGAAGGTGATTCCCTGGCTGTCGTACACGCAGCAGGAAAGAGATAATTCTATCACCCTCACGGTGAATGACCGCTCGCAGGTGGTAAAACTCGTTTGTACAGATTCGTTGCTCATCAGCCTCGCTACCCGCAAGATCAGCTGGAGCCCTATGTACCTCGCAGGCCCTTACTGGAACGGCATCAGCTGGGCGAATGGAGATGTGAATACAATCGACGTCACCAAACCCTGGCCGGCCGGGCATGATGCCCGTTGGAAAAAGACCGACTGGAAAAATGATAAAGTATACGAACTGGAAGCCGACTGGAACAACAGCTGGTATGTATACCAGGAAGTAAAAGCAGAAGAGGCGGGGCAATACATCATCCGGTTGACGAGCGGCGATGGCATACAGGTGTTTTTGAACGGGGAGGAGCAAGTGGTGCATAATAACCCGGCGCGCGGGTTTACCCAGCAGGAATACTTAGTTTTGCCGCTGCAAGCGGGCGTTAATAAACTGGTGGTGAAAGTGTACAATCGTTTTGCGAAGAAAACCGTGGTGTCGATCGATAAAGATGTGCCGCAACTCATGTACCGCCAGCGTCTCGCGCCGCTGCAGTTAAAGAAAGACGAGGTAGGAGCGTACAGCTGGCAGTTGTACAACCCGGTTTCCGTACACCGCGATATGCGTATGCCGAACCTGGAGCTGCACCTCGCGCAATAAGTATGGCGAACGACTATTTTCAATTCAAGCAATTTACCGTACACCAGCAGCGGGCCGCGATGCGCGTATGCACAGATGCCTGCATCCAGGGCGCTTACACCGCCCGTTACCTGCGTACCTCGCCGCCCGCCCGTGTACTGGACATAGGTGCCGGCACGGGATTGCTCAGTCTCATGCTGGCGCAAGCCATACCGGCACCTATCGATGCGATCGAGTTAGATGCTGATGCCTTCGCGCAGGCTGGTGAGAACTTTGCTGCGTCACCCTGGGCGCAGCGTTTACAGGTGATACATGCGGATGCCCGTCAGTTCAACGCTGCCAGACCTTATCCGTTCATTATCACGAATCCTCCTTTCTTCATCAACGCCCTTAAAAGTGGCAAAGCCGCCCGTAACACCGCGATGCACGCCACAGAGCTGGACTTCGCCGCATTGGCTGCAGCGATCGACGTCAACTTAAGTGCGGACGGTGCCTGTTCGGTACTGTTGCCTTATGATGCGTTTGAGCAGTTCCGCGTATTGGCGGCTAATAAAGGATTGGAGTTGGCAATAAAACTGGATGTACAGCAATCGCCGAGGCATGGATTCTTCAGAACTGTCGGTATATTTAAGCGGGGAGCGGTAAATACGGAGATGGAAACGCTGCTGATCTATGATGCGCAGAACCAGTACACGCCGGATTTTGTGGCATTGTTGAAGGAGTATTATTTGTATTTATAGCATCATCGCCCGTACATTTCGTGGTTGGGGAGCCATGTTTCCCTCACCAGCCTATTTGTTGAAGGCGTATTACTTGTATTTATAGCATCATCGTGCCGTACATTTCGTGGTTGGGGAACCATGTTTCCCTCACTAGCCTATCGTAAAGAACGTGTTATTTTTTTTAACTATCTGCCCTCCACGTAATCCTGCAGATAATCATAATGCTCCGTCAATTTACCCGCACTTGCAATCGTCGCGCGGTCGATCATCTTACTATCCGTTTTCATCAGGTCATCGAACACGAACTTCATCAGCTGATCACCGAAGTACTGCGATGCATCGCGGGGCAGCTCGTTCGGTAAATTGCCCACACACATCATAGTCACGCCCTCTTCATGGAACGGTGCCAGTTTCTGTTGCGTAAAGCGGTTCACGTCGTACACAGGATCTTCGATCGTAGAGTCGCCGAGGTTGCAGGGGATAGAGCCATGCGCATCGTCCGTAATATCCGCGATCACCCGGATGCGGAAGTTGTCTTTGGCCATATCCGCCCAGGCGAATAGAGGCTCAATGTTTTTATCCCAGTAAATACCGTTCATGAGAATGTCGCTGGCGGTAACGTAAGGCAGGAAACGGCAGTCGTAGTTTTCAGGATGCGCGTGAAAGTCGTCGCGGCTATAAGTTTTATCGGTTTTACGAAGATAGAGTTCACCCGCTTTCAGTTGTGTATACACCGGGTAGGCGTAACTGTTGATGAGGAACTCCTCTGGCGGAATGTACTTGATGCCCAGTAAGCCCATCACCTCCAATATGCCCGCGGTTACACGCCCGGAGCCGGTTGCCACGATCTTGATCGGCGGTATTTTTACCCCGAAGTAATGCGTGATCAACTCCTGGAAATCCCGGCACTCATGTACCCGTTTGAACTTGAACGTACCGGTGCGCGCGCCGTAGGCCAGCAGTCCATTGTGCGCACCCACCACGCCCGCAAAGAAGCCAAAGCCCAGGATGCGTTGTCCGTCTTCATGCACCAAACATTCATAATCGATTAGTGTAATGTTTTTTTCCAGGATGGCCTGTAACATCTGCCGGTTATGCGGTTGCTGTTTTTTGGTGTGGGAGAAGAAGAGGTATGTTTTATCCGCGATCAGCTTTTCCTGCGGGATCTCTTTGATGCCGAGTAATACATCACACATCGATAAATCCTCCGACAGCCGGATGCCCGCCGCCGTATATTCGTCATCGGTAAAGCATCGCTGCTCCGAAGGTTGCACGGTAATCTGCACGCCAGGGTAGTGGCTCAGTATCCACTTACATTGCAGGGGCGTAAAAGCGACGCGGTTATCATGAGGCACTTTCTCCTCCCGCAGCAAGCCGATATGGATGTTTTTGATCATAGCGTTGGAATAGGCTTCTACTGCAACTTACTGAAATTTAATGAAATGGAATTAGTCCACCATAAACTCCCACGCACTCTTATACGCATCATGCCCCTCCGCATACGTGATGAACCCTGCATAAAATGCATCCTGCGAAAGCGTGCCGCTGTCGCCGATCACTACCAGCTTCTTACGGGCACGGGTCATCGCTACGTTCATACGACGGATGTCCGACAGGAAGCCGATCTTGCTGTCGGCGTTACTGCGGGTCATGCTGATGTACACGATGTCGCGCTCCTGGCCCTGGAAGCTGTCGATGGTGTTGACGGTAATCTTATCGGCGTAGGGTTGCAGCTCGGTATGACTGGTCAGCTGTTCGCGCAGTAATTGAATTTGTTGTTTATAGGGGGATATGACCGCTATCGTCGGGAAGTCCTGCTCGCGGTAATGCGGTTGCAAGTCACTCACGAGTTGCGCCAGGTGTTTGAATACGAAGGCGGCTTCCTCGGGATTGGTGGTGCTCGTACCTTCTGCCACTTCCTCGAAGCCACAGCCGGCGGTGTCTACGAAGTTCAGCGGGGTATCGTCCTGGTACAGCAGGTGGCCGGCCACGGATTGATGCGCCCTTAGTTTATCCTCGTAAAATACGGCAGAAGAGTAACCCATGATCGCGGTATGCATGCGGTATTGCTCTTCGAGTAACACCACCGCTTCGGGGTGTGCTTTCACACACTTCTCGAGCAGTGTGGTCGACAGGCCTTTACGCGCCGCTTCCTCCGACTTAACGGTGGGTGACAACTGGCAGTGATCGCCCGCCAGTATTACTTTACGGCCTTTCAGGACAGGTATCCAGCAGGCAGGCTCCAGGGCCTGACCGGCTTCGTCGATCACGACGGTATGGTACCTCAGGTTCTTAACGGTATAATGGTTGGCACCAACGAGCGTAGCGGTAATGACCTGCGCCTTGTTCATCAGGTAGTCGGTGATGTACTGCTCCGTACTTTCTACCTGTTTCATGATGTTACGGGCCTCGTCGAACAAGGCTTTGCGCTGATCACGTTCTGCCTTGCCGAAGTTGCGTTTGTACTTATGCGCCATGTTTTTGAATTCAGACGCCTGCTTCTTCAACCGTTTGATGTCTTTCATCTGCGGATGCCCGGCCATCTTGCTGTCCAGCGTAAGTGCGCTCAATCGTTCCGATACGCGCGCAGGGTTGCCTACCCGCAGCACATTCAGTCCGGCCGAAGAAAGTTTATCGCTCAGCAGGTCGACCGCCGCATTGCTCGGCGCTACGACGAGTATTTTACGGTTGTCGTTCTTCGCCAGGGTTTTGATCGCCTGTACGAGCGTCGTGGTTTTGCCCGTACCCGGAGGGCCGTGCACGATGGCCAGGTCATCCGCCGCGAGAATACGGTTTACCGCCTCCTGCTGGGAAGAGTTGAGGCCGGGTAACGTAACCGGATGCACGTCCTTATCAAATACCGGCTTTTGCTGGCCGGTGAGTACCTGTATCAATCTGCCTTCCTCTCGCTTTTCGCTCAGGCTCTCCGCCAGTTTTAAGGCGTTGGCCATCTCATCGTAACTGTTATCATCGAACAGGAGGTCGATGCCCAGTTTGCCATCGCGCGCCCATTCGGGTAGCTCGTCGGTGCGCAGGGTGATGCGCAGGCGGTCGCCGCCCTGCCAGGTGATGGTGCCTTCCTCGCGGTTGCTTTTAGGATCGTGGTTGGAAAACAGCGTAGCCGAGGCCCCGAAGCGGAGCTGGTGTGGCAGGTCTTTATGGGTAGTACGTTCTACTTCTACAGAAATATAGTCGCCCCGGGTCATTTCGGTATCGCGGATGGCGATGGGGTACCAGGTGAGGCCGTCGGCGCGGCGGTCGTTCACAGAGGCATGCTCGGTGAGGGCCTGGTAACTGCGTTTGTCTTCTTCCAGTTCTATTTTCAGTAATTCCTGCAGCTTTTTGAAATAATCCATTGTGCAAAGTTAACAATTATGGAATTAGGGATTTTGAAAGCCGAATTTGCAGGTAGTTACAAAGGTAAGGCGGGCAACGCGTACCTATATTACACACCCGGTATACGGCACTGGAATGAGGGCCTGGAGGTGACTTGTGAGTAGGCATATATACCTGCTCTGCGCGTATATGTACAATTATATTTGCACAGCATCAGGTGTAAATTGCGTAGTTTTGAGGGATTAAACAGGTTTTACTTTTTACGATGCACAGAATTTTTTTGATGCTGATCTGCTGCGCTACGGGAATGCAATATGTGAAGGCCCAGACAGCGGTAAACGATACTTCGATTACGACCACCGATACACTGCCCACCCATCAAAAGGTGTACAATGTAAAACCCTGGGTAGAACTGCCCGCCGGCTTAGGTGGTGTGATCCTGTTCTCCACCGTGGCGCTGCCTGCCCTTACCAGGCATGCATCATTAACTGAGGCGCAGGCCCTCGCATTAAATCCTGCCGATGTAAACTGGTTCGACCGCCCGATCATTTTCAAGAACCCCGATGGTTACAGCAAGGCCATGAGCCGCTCCGACCTGTTCCTGAACATTTCGGTATTGAGTCCCGCGATATTGGGGTTGGATAAGAAAGTACGTAAAGACTGGTTCGATCTCCTGGGCATGTATTTCATGACGCATACCATCAACCAAACCCTCTATACCGGCATGGCCTTCGCGTTCCGCCGCGAGCGGCCATATACCTACAACCCGGATGTGCCCATGTCTTCCAAGGTAGGTAACGCCAAAGCCAACTCGTTTTATAGCGGCCATGCTTCCGTAGCATCTGCCTCTACTTTCTTCCTCGCGAAAGTATACACCGATTACCATCACATTACGGGCTGGCGCAGGATCCTGGTGTATGGTGCTGCTGCTGTTCCGCCCTCCATCGTTGGCTACTTCCGTATGGAAGGCGGCCGCCACTTCCGCACCGATGTATTTACCGGCCTGGTGATGGGCGCGGCAACAGGCATCCTGGTGCCGGAGCTGCACCGATTCAAAGAGAAACATAAAGGCATCAGCATGTCGCCTTACTATTCGTCGCAGTCTAGCGGGTTTAGTTTGACGGTGAAGCTGTAGTCTGCCAATTTATTGGAACGCCCTGCACGGATTCGTGCGGGGCGTTCTTGTTTATGGAAGCAGGCAGTCATCGTAGGAGGATCGGCTACGTGAACAGGCGTCACGATGGCTTATTCAATCCATGCGGAGGTCATTGCAGCCAGGCACAGCCTATCTGAACGCGGAAGGCCTGTGTATCACCTCTTCATCTGCAACTATCTTTAAGCAATCTTCAACGGGCTCGCAATCGCCCCGTTCTCCCGCTGCAAGGCTGCGAGCTGCGTGAGTGCCGCATCCCGCAGGATGGTATACCGTTGCTCTTTCGCCAGTCCGTTACGGATTAACACGGCGTTAATGCTTTCGAGGTTGGAGAGTACGATGAGTTGATGCGTATCTGCATAGTCACGGATCGTTTTGCCACCGCCAGCCATGCCGGGGTGTTGTGCCTTCCACTCCCGGGAGCCCTGGCCGAAGACCGCCTGGTTGATCAGCTCCGCTTCTTCGGAGTATACGTTCTTGTCATCCGGCGTTGGTAAGATCGTCTTCACCGCCGAAGAATGGATCTTGTAGTTTGTTGCCGCCAACGACCTTCGGAAGCTCCACTCGGAATGCTGTACGCCGCTGTCCTGCAGGGCTTTCACCAACTGCAGCTTAAACTTCGGCAGTACCCAACCCGCAAACTCGGTCGCTATGTCCCGGTGCGCATACAGTCCGCTATTTCGTCCCGGCTTGAAGTATAGCCCGATGGCCCGCGTTTGTGCGCACCATTCCTTTACGGATACACTGAAGGTGGGCCATGTATACTTGCCCATCAGCACCTCAAATACCTCCTTGTCAAAATCCGGGTTGTACAGCTGCTCCCAGGAGCCAAGTAGTTCCAGGGCCGCCGCGTTACAGAGCCAGCGCTCTGCCGTAAAAGGGGCCTTTTCCATATCTGAAACGGAGAGGTACGTCGCCTCGTAGAGGGTAGTGATGGTGATGGCTTTGTCGCCCACCAAAATTGCTTTTTTGTGTGACATAATTATCGGGTTAACATGATAGTTAAGTTACGAAAAAGAGGGGAGATCAGCAAGGGAAAGCCCTGCGTTTTTACCGCATATCGGGGGCTGGCGACAAGCCTACCCGACCATCACCCGACCATCACCCAACCATCACCCAACCATCCAACCAGGCTTTATCCCAGTTCCGATCTCTTCCGCACCGCTTCTTTCGCAAAGTAGACGATAACCCCCAGTAAGGCAAAGCTCGTACCCGTTGCCATTAGCACCGGCCCGGTGGAAACGAAGATCGCGCCCCACATGATCAGGGCGAGTATGACAGGGATGGGGTACAACGGCATACGCCACTGGAGGGTCGACCGGCCAACGCGACGGCTCAACAGGATGAGCCCTACTGCCTGGGCCATAAATTGCACCAGGATGCGCATGGCAAGGATAGCGTCGATGACGTGCTGTAATTTCAGTAACAGGCTGAATATGAAGGCTATACCGCCTAATACCAGCAGTGAAACATGAGGGAAGTTTTTGGTAGGGTGCAGTTTGGCGAAGATGGAGAAGAAGGCACCATCCTGTGCGGCGGCGTAGGGAACACGGCTATAACCAAGGGTGGCGGAGAATACAGAAGCGAAGGCCACCCAGAGTACCATGACGGTAATGATGTTTGCGGCAATCGGGCCGGCCAGGGTCTCTATGTATTCGCTGATCACAAACTTGCTTTCGGTGATCTGTGACATGGGCAGCACAGAGGCCACACTGATGTTCATGCACAGGTATAGTACGGTAATGCCGGCAATCGAGATCAGCATGCTGCGGGGAATGTTCACCGCGGGGCGGGATATCTCGCCGCCGAGGTGGCAAACGTTGTAGTAGCCCAGGTAGCTGTAAATGGTTTTTACGCTGGCTACACCCAGGGCGGCACCGAATGCATAATTCAGTTCCAGCCCGTCATTCATATGTTTTACCGGGGCCAGGAAGTTGCCATGCGCCAGGCCGCTGCCGATGATCCAGGCCATGGTGGCCAGTACGCCCATCCATAACAGTACGCTGATCTTACCGATGGTTTCTATGCGGCGGTACAACAGCAGTACAATGAGTAATACCACACAACCACTCACCGCCTTTTTGCCAAATTCATTCATGGGGATGAGGTACTCGGTATAATGCGAGAACCCGATCGCCGCAGAAGCGATCACCAATGGTGCCTGTATCATGGTTTGCCATACGAACAGGAAACTCATGAGGCGACCCGTGCGCGGACCAAATCCTTCTTTCAAAAAGTTGTAGCTGCCGCCAGCTTTCGGGAAGGTGGCACCCAGCTCACTCCATACCATGGCGTCGATCAGCGAAAGCACCGCACCGGCTATCCATGCGTATAAAAAACCGGGACCGTTCATCAGCTTTGCCACAATGCTAAGCACGATAAAGGGGCCAATGCCTACCATGTCTGTCATATTGATGGCCGTAGCTTGGAGTAGTCCTATTTTGCGGGAGAGTAGCGGCTGGTTCATAAGCGGGAGTAAATGTACTGTATTTGTGGCAGTCGGAGGGGCGATGCTATCATCGGGGAAAGTAACGGGGAGTGCGTTATACCTTCATGTGTGACCTGCACGCAGTATATTTCGTATTATAGGTAATTGCTTGCAGTGTATTAATCACGCTACGCGTTTTTAGCAATTACTTTCAATACTGGTAGCGGGTTTGCGGCGTGGTTGGTTAAGCAGGTAGTCAGATTATTACAATGATGGGATAAAAAAGTATTATCAGTGTGGTTGAAATAATAGTAGTTTTGATAACAGATTCCCGGAGGTGTTTACGATCACGTTAGCTTTTTGAGACAGGTACATGTAATAGAAGAACGTAGAATGGAGTCCGGACTTTAATTCCCGTTTAAACTGAGTGCAAAATATGAATGCCGGTAAGTGCGTCCGGCGAGCCAAAATGAATCGCCCGTAGTTTTTTCCCGTAGCAACCCGTGTGTGCAAACTGTGCGTGTTAGCCATTAGTGTCCCTGTTCGTACATGGTATGCCCGTAAGATTCCGTGAGCTGCATCGCAAGTACTTTGTTGCGCCCGCAACAGATGGTACCTGTAGTTTGGCAGATTGTCAGAGTGCCCGTGAGCTGCATCCGTAAGTGCTTTGTTGCGCCCGCAACGAGGGTGACTTACTATTGGCAGGCCGATCAGATTTTTCCGTGAGCTGCATGGTGACTGCTTCGTTGCGCCCGCAACGGGGGTGGGTAACTATTGGCAGGCCGTTTAATGTTCCACGTAATCTTTTATTCCATGATCTAATTCTAAACGTCATGAAAAACTTTCTCCTAAGATTGCTTCTTCCGGCGATCCTGGCCGGTGTGCCGTGTCTGTCTGTTTTAGCCCAGGGCTATAACTGGAGTCCCGTACGCATTGGTGGTGGTGGCCGTGTTACAAGCTTTTATGCGCACCCGAAGGTGCCTAACTTATACTTTATTACCACGGATGTTGGCACATCCTATAAGTGGAATAATGGCACGCAAAGGTGGGACGATATGCTGCTCGGCAGCAAGTCGCCTTTGGTGTACTGGAACTGGGCCACTTCCCAGGTGAGCGCTAACCTCGCGCTGGACCCTAATGATGTTACAGGCAACACGCTGTACATCACAGTGGCCAACGGCGCAGGCCCGTCTCCCGGTGCCGGTTTAAACAATAAAGGCACGGTGTGGAAGTCGACGGACCGCGGTGAAAGCTGGACGGACTGCGGACTGGAGATCGATGTAAAACCTAACAGCGATCAGACGTTTGCCGACCGTATCGTGGTAGATCCGCAGAACAGTAATTATGTATGGGTAACAACCCGCTCTCATGGTACCTGGCGCAGCAATGCGGCGGGCGCTGTCGGTTCATGGACGCAGATCGCCACGGGATTTACCGGCGCCGGTAACTTTATTAAGTTTGATATTACGGGTGGTACTGTAAATGGCGTGACCAGGAACATGTTCATCGGTACGCCTACAGGCATGTACCGCAGCACGGACGGTGGCTCCACTTTCTCCGCTATGGTCGGCGGTCCTACGGCCACCAGGCGAGCCAGCATTTCGAAAGATGGGATCATGTTTGTTACCACCACACCTTCGCCCACCAACAACGGCGTATGGAAGTGGAACGGCAGCAGCTGGTCGACCGTATCGCCCGACAATGCCCGCGAGTACAAATATGTATCCGTAAACCCCGATAACTCGAACGAAGTGATTGCCGCTGCCGCAGGTACCTGGTCGTCCGAAAAGATGTACCGCAGTACGACGGGCGGTAACGCCGGCAGCTGGACGGAGATGACGCATACTCGCGACAATTCCGAAGCACCGCATTCAAGAATGAGTGTGG
This sequence comes from Chitinophaga horti, assembly GCF_022867795.2. Classification (NCBI taxonomy): domain Bacteria; kingdom Pseudomonadati; phylum Bacteroidota; class Chitinophagia; order Chitinophagales; family Chitinophagaceae; genus Chitinophaga; species Chitinophaga horti. The sequence continues at coordinate 1,839,970 of NZ_CP107006.1, forward strand.
GCAACGGCAACATCGGGTTTAAGATCGATATGGTCACCTTCGATCCTTTTCACCCGGGACAGGTGTGGTTCACTGATCTGATCGACGTGGTGCAGACTACCAACGTGTGGGCACCGGTGGTACACTGGAAATTGCGTGTGGCAGGCCTCGAAGAGATCGTAGCCGGTGGGCCGCTTGTAGCGCCGCCGTACGGTCGCAACCTGCTGCACTCCACTACAGGCGACGTAGGCGGGTTCGATCACGTATCGCTCACAGAACCGCCTGCAACGGGCATGTCTGCCTACTTCTCTACCGGTACCGGCGCTAACTTTTCCGGGGTAGATGTGCAGCAAACCGATCCTGACTTCCTGGTACGTATCGGTAGCGATGGCTGGGACGGTCCGCCAATCGGTGGTTACTCCACCAACGGCGGCGTGTCTTATACCCGCTTCACCCAGTATCCTGCAGGCTCCACAGCTCGCGGTCGTATTGCCGTTTCCGCCAACAGCCGCACCTTTATTTGGGTGCCCATGGGTGGCAAAACGTTCATGTCGAACAACCTCGGCGCCAGCTGGGTAACCTGTGCGGGTTTGCCCGATAACGTGTTACGCAGCGGTGATATCTACCAGATCTGGGCAGGGCAGGTGCCGGTTGCTTCAGATAAAGTAAGCGGTAATATTTTCTATGTATATGCAAGGGGTAAAATGTACGTGAGTGAAGACACTGGCCGTACCTTCAGCGCCCGTGCAACCGGTCTGCCCGACGATCAGGGCGTGGCCTCCAACGTACAGGTGCTGGCATCGCCAGGCAGGTCTGGCGACGTGTGGTTTTCTCACGCCGCAGGTTTGTACCACTCCGTGGATACAGGTCGCAGCTTCACCCGCATCAACCCCACCGATGTGCCCAGCCCGAGATGGATGGCCATTGGTACGGCAGATACGACAGCCGGTGCTCCGTTGAGCGTGTTCGTACTGAGTGGTGCTACACCTTTGATGGGCAGCCACTTCAGCGTGTTCCGTTCCGATAACCTGGGGGTAAGCTGGGATAAGATCCTCGACCCGGTGCCCTCTACAATTCTTACTGCCGCTGCGGACAGGCATGGCCGTATTTTTATGGCCTTGTCGGGTAACGGTTTGTATGTAGGTGAACCTTCAGGCGGGCCGGTTACCGGCGTCAACATCAATCCGCCTGCAGATACCCTGGTAGAAACAGATTCGGTGAAACTGGCGGTAACGCTGGAGCCGCAGTATCCTGTCAACCGTAACTATACCCTTACTTCGTTAAATCCGGCTGTTGCAACAGTAGATGCAAATGGTTGGGTGAGGGCGATTGCAGCAGGTACTACAGGCATCGTTGTTACTACAGAGGACGGCTCTTTCCGCGATACCACTTCGATTACGGTAACTCCCTTTGTACATGTAACCGGCGTAGCGCTGGATACGGCTATTTACACCGGTTTGGGTAACAACCTGAGTGTAGTGCCTATCATCACGCCGGCAGATGCAACCAATAAAAAAGTAACCTGGTCATCGTCCGACAGTACTATACTGAGAGTAAGCTCCGGCGGTATTATTACGGCGGTTGGGCTTGGACAGGCGACGCTGACTGCCACTTCTGTTGACGGTAACGTGAGCGGATCAACGACGGTGAACATCAGCACTGTATCGCTTGCCTATAACATGGGCGACACGGTAGCTATTGGTAACTTCCGCAAAGATCCGGACTTCCATACATGGACGGGCGAAGTGCGTACTACCAATGCGATTACGGTTGCAGGTGTTGCGAATGCAGGTCCGGAAGGGATGTATAAATCTGCCCGCTCGGGGTTGGTGGTCAACTCTCCGTATAATCTCTCCGGTTTACATCCCGGTGGGCGCTACACTGTCAGACTGCACTTTGCAGAGCTGGCGAGCAATGTAAGTACCAACAGGGTATTCCATCTGAACATCAATAACGTTCGGCAGGTAACGAACTTCAACATCTACAGCGCCGCGGGTAATGCCCGTTATAAAGCCGTAGTACGGGAGTTTGTAGCGAATGCGAGCAGCACCGGCGTTATATCCGTACGCCTCGAAGCGTTTACCGGCAGTACGCTCATCAGCGGTATAGAGGCCATCCTCACACCGGTAGACAGCGTAACCCTGCCTGTTACTACTGCGTTTGTTGGCATCAACGATACCTTAAGACTCACACCGACCGTATGGCCGCTGGAAGCGAGCAACCGTGCCGTTACCTGGACGTCGTCCAACCCTGCCGTGGTAAGCGTATCACCGAGTGGTTTACTCACCGGTACCGGTGTTGGTACCGCTGTGATTACTGTGATCACAGCCGAAAGCAGCAGGAAAGATTCCGTTCTTGTTACTGCCGACAGCATCCTGGTTGATAGTGTGCGTTTGAGTGTAGCACGCGATACGGTATCTGTTCGTAATACTAAACAGTTGTCTGCCACGGTATATCCTGCCAACGCGAGCGATAAAGCCGTGATATGGTCGTCTTCAGATACCACAATCGTTAAAGTAAGTGCAAGCGGCCTGTTAACCGGTGTTGCAGCGGGCACGGTGAATATCACCGCTACCAGCCGCCAGGGTGGCCATACCGCCACGATACCAGTAGTGTCGGTCGTGTTGCCGGTAAGCCAGGTGAACCTGAACTACACCTCGTTTACGATTGGTGCAGGTGATACTGCTACTATTCGCGCTACCGCGCTGCCTGCCAACGCGAGCAATACAGCTATCGTATGGAGTTCTTCCGATACGACCGTTGCAAGGGTGAACCAGTCTGGCTTCATTACCGCAGTGGCAGCAGGTTCCGTAAACATTACCGCAGCAGCGCAGGATGGCAATGGTGCCAACGCCGTACTGCCGGTAACAGTGACGGCTATTGACTCTTGTGGCCAGATACTGAACAACGGTTTTGAGAGTGGTTTTATCAACTGGTCTAAACCGGTGGCCAATTCTTCCCGTATTACCATGTTGCCTGCAGACGTGCGCAGCGGTACAAGGGCGTTGCAGATCTATGGTGGTGAAAACAACCAGAATGCAGCGCAGAACTATGCAGGCTTACTTCGTTTGCCAGGCGGTGTGCCTTACACACTCAGCTTCTACGCGAAAGTAGCAGGCAGCCCGAACCCAAGCAATCCATCTCAGTTCCTGAACCCATGGTGGTCAGGTGCCGGTATCGACCTTACCGATTCGTCAGGCGCTAAACTCAGCAGCGCACAGGTAAATATTCCCGTGGCCACTTCCGGCTACACCCGCTATGTGATCACAGGTACAACGCCTGCAAACACTTTTGGTATGGGCTTCTGGATCTCTAAAGTAGGCCCTGGTTATGTATTTATAGATGATGTATGTATGACGATCGACGTGGCCGGTGTAACTCTGAACGTTACCGACGCCCTTGTGAAAGTAGGTGGCACCCGTCAGCTGAATGCTGCCGTAATGCCTGCCACAGCATCTAATACCTCCGTAACCTGGACTACCGAAGATACGGCCGTAGCACAAATCAGCACGAGCGGTTTAATTACCGGTAAAGCACAAGGCACCACTTACGTGATCGCAAGATCTGCCGATGGACTTAAGTCTGATACTGCTGCCATCACGGTAGCGCATCAGTTGATTACCGTGAATGCCGGTGGTACTACAACCGGCGGTTTCAATGCAGATCATTCCTTCACCGGAGGCCTGGTATCACCGACTATTTCTGCGTCGCTTGTGAACACCACAGGAGTGAACGATGCAGCCCCGGCAGCGGTATACACCCAGCGCCGTTATGGCAATCACGCTTACCGCTTCCACGGTCTGATGCCGAACAATGCGTACACCGTTCGCCTGCACCTGATCGAAAGCTACTATACACAGGCCAATAAACGCCTGTTCGATGTTCGCCTCAATAACAGCACCGTGATCAGCAGCATCGACCTGTACGCTGCCGGTGGCCTTAACAAAGCGATCGTTCGCGATGTAACGGGAGTGGCAGACAGTGCCGGCGTGTTGCGTGTAGACTTTGTCACCGTGAAAGACAATGCAGCTGTCGCGGGCCTCGAGCTTTACGGTAACAAAGAAAACTTTGAACAAGTGATCGGTATCAACAGTGCAGATACCGCGGCTCATGGCCTGGCGGCAGACAACTCCTTTACCTGGGGAGCTGCTTCCGGTGTAACGCCGGCGGATACGATCAGCACAAAAGGTACCGTGAACGCATTACCTGCGTCGATCTACCAGAAACGTCGTTATGGTACGAATTTTAACTACAACCTTACCGGTCTGGCACCTAACGGTTCGTACGTATTACGCCTGCATTTGATGGAGCCATTCTCTACCAGCGTAGGTCAGCGCGTATTCGATGTACGGGTGAACAATGTTACCCTGCTGAACAACCTGGATGTTTTCGCCTTCGGTGGTAACAAAAGGTTTAAGGCATTAACCCGCGACATACCGGTAACGGCCGATTCCGCAGGTGTACTGTACGTACAGTTCCTGGCAGACGTGGACAATGCCGCTATCGCCGGTTTACAGGTATTGCAAGTGCCTGGCAGCAATAACCTGACCCTGGGCGATGAGCAGAGCATGGCACGTAAACCGGAGATCGTTGTATATGAATCGATGCTGAAGGTGAGCCCGAACCCCGTATCCGGCAACATCCGCTTTAGCCTTGGCGGCCTTTCATCCGACCAGGAACAACTGCAGGTAACAGTAACAAATATGAATGGCAGAGAAGTGTACCGTACGAGGATCACCTCCGCAAAAGGTACTGTGCAGCATGAATTGCAGAACGGTCAACTGCAACGTGGTATCTACATCTTACAAATTACAGGTAAAAACTTCAGGCAAACGGCGAGAGTCGTAGTGCTGTAACGAGTATAATGCCGGGGAGGCACGGGCCTCCCCGGTTTCTTATTGATCAATTCAAATCCTTTACCACATGTTAAAAAATTCCACGTTCGCATGCTTCCTCTGGGTGCTGTTGTTTTCGGTGGCCGCTACCGGGCAGGTGTTAGCGCAGGCTACAGGCACCGTAACCGGGCGGGTTACCAATGATGCAGGCGAACCATTGCCAAAAGCCTCTGTTAAAGTAAAAGGCACCAACACGGGTACGCTCGCCGATGAAACGGGCAACTTTCGCCTGGAGCAGGTACAGCTCCAAACCACACTTGTTATTTCGTATGTGAATTTCGAAGAAAAAGAGATCGTCGTTACCAGCTTTAACCAACCCTTCCAGGTGAAGCTGGCCGGCAACACCAAACAACTGACCGACGTAGTGGTGATCGGCTACGGTGCTACGCGCCGTAAAGAAGTGGCCAGCGCCGTAAGCGTTGTGTCCGTAAAAGAGGCCGGTGCCACCACTGCGCCCACACCATCGGCCCTGCTGATCGGTAAAGCCGCCGGTGTACAGATCGTACAGTCCAGCGGTAACCCCGGTGCTGATGCGCAGATCATCATCCGTGGTACGGGTTCTTTCAAAAGTATTGAACCACTCTACGTAATCGATGGTATACAGAGCACGAAAGGCCTGTTCAATACTTTAAGCACACAAGACATTGATAATATCACTATACTGAAAGACGCATCGTCTACAGCGATCTATGGTTCCGCCGCGGCAAACGGGGTGGTTATCGTTACCACGAAGAAAGGCCGCTCCGGCCCGCCGCGTATTACCTTGATGTCACAATGGGGCAAGTCCAAAGAATGGCGCCGCCTCAACCTGATGAAGGCAAAGGACTATGTAGACCTCATGAAAGACTTCGCAGCTTCCAACGCTACTACACTGCCCGCCAAATTCAGCGGCCCGGGTGTACTGGTCGACAGTACCGACTGGCAGGACCAGATCTTCCAGTCAGGCCTCGTTACCGAACATTACTTGAACATCAATGGTGGTGGTACGAATGTTACTTATAACTTCTCCGCTAACTATCTTACACAGCAGTCGATCGTCGTAAATCAAACCAGCAAACGACTGAACCTGCGCTTAGGCCTCGAAGAGACTTATGGTCGCTTTAAACTGGGGCAGAGCCTGGCAGTACGTTACAGTGACGGTCAGGGTTCTATGGCCAACCTGTTGATGGCCATGCAATATGCGCCTTACAAGTCTATCTTCGATAAAGGTATTCCCGGTGGCTACTCCAACGTAACCAACGTACTTGATGCGAGCAATATCGATAACCCTTTGCTGCAGCCGAATATCAAATCTTCGCGCAGCCAGGGCATCTTGTTGTTCCCGACTTTATATGGCGAAGTAGGTATCCTTAAAGACCTGAAGTTCCGCAGCCAGGTGTTGGCAGAAGTATTCTTCAGCCGTAGCAGTGCATGGCAGTATGCGCATACGGCGAGCAATAACCTCACGTATCCGCGCCAGGCCAACTTGTCGTACAGCGACTACAACAACTATACTTTCGAGAACTTCTTATCCTACGCGAAAACCTTTGGTGAGCACAGCCTGTCCGGCGTGTCAGGTATGAGCTTCCAGGCGGCGGGCAGCAGTGCCAGTCTCGCCGGTATCGGTACCGGTATTGCGAACGATAACATCCGGAATATCAGCGTGGCCACATCCCGTTCGCTGAATGGTGGTGGTATGAACTACGGCCGTACTTCGGTGATTTCTTACTATGGTCGTGCCAACTATGTGTTCCGCGAAAAATACATCATCAACGCCAGCTATCGTCGTGATGGCGCTTCTAACTTCGGTCCGGATTATCGCTGGGGTAACTTCTACGGCGCCGGCGCGGCCTGGAGGTTCTCTGACGAAGATTTCCTGAAAGGAACGATCCTGTCTGACGGTAAACTGCGTGCAGGCTGGGGCCGTACTGGTAACAACAGCATCGGTAACTTCCTTACCGACCCGGTAACATACGCAGGTTCTCCCTCCGGCGTGCTGGTATATTCATTTGGTGCCAACGAAGCGTTTGTGCCCGGTGTAACCGTAAATGCACTCGCCACTCCCGATCTGCGTTGGGAAGAAACCGACCAGACCGACATTGGTCTCGACCTCGGCTTCCTTCAGAACCGCTTCACCGTAAGCTTCGATTATTACAAACGTAAGAGCAACGGTCTGCTCGTATCGGTTAACATGCCGGGCAGTGTAGGCGTGGGGCTGACAGGCGGCGTAAACCAGGTGAAAACCGTGAATGCTGCTAACGCGCAGAACGAAGGTTTTGAACTGACCCTCGGCTACCAGCAACAACTCGGCGACGTACGTGTGAACGTAAGCGCCAACGGTTCTATCAACAATAACAAAGTATTATCACTCGGTAAACAGTTTGCGGCACCTATCAGAAGTGGTAAGTTCAATAACCTGAACGAGATGACGTATACCGCAGCCGGTGGTTCTATCGGCGCCTTCTACGGTTATCGTACCGATCACGTAGCGCGTGATGCTGCTGAAGTGGATGCGCTGAACAAACTCGCAGCTGCGGCGACGAACAACCCGAACGCTGTGTACCAGGTTGGCCTTAAACCTGGTGACTTCATCTACAAAGATCTGAACGGTGATGGCTTGTTGACTGACCAGGACCAGGAAATACTGGGCAGCCCGATCCCTAAATACATCTATGGCTTTAATGCCGGTGTTGATTACAAAGGATTTGATCTGAACGTGGTGATCTCCGGTATTGCAGGTGTGAGCCTGTTGAACGGTACCAGGTTTAACACGCATGCACTGGCTACGGGCCACAACGTATCTACCGATATGCTCGACCGCTGGCGCCAGCCGGGTGATGTAGCGAGCCTGCCACGTGCGGGACAGAATGCTACCGGTACAGGCAACCTCCGCCAGTCTGACTGGTGGGTGGAAGATGGCAGCTACATGCGTTTGCGCAACCTGACACTGGGTTATAAAATTCCGGTAGGATTTACCCGTGGTGTGCTGAAGTCAGCCCGTATTTATGTAGCCGCGCAAAACCTGTTCACCATTACCGATTACGCTGGTTATGATCCCGAAGTGAGCGTAATGCCAGGAGGTAACTACCTGTTCAGCAGGGGCATCGATCTGGGTGCGTTGCCACAGCCAAGAACGTTCCTGGCAGGACTGGAAATCGGGTTTTAATCATCCTCTAAAAGTATCAACATGAAAAAAATATTATTGAGCGCCGCACTGCTTGCAACCCTGTTCAGTTGCCGTAAGGCGGAACTGGAGCTGGTAAACCAGAACGCTTATTCCTACGAAACCTACTTCGCAACGGCCGATGCTTTGAACCAGGCCACCATTGCCACCTACGGCACACTGGTACACCAGGGACTGTGGGCACGCGATTACTATTTCATCTTCGACCTGCTGGGTTACGAGGCCAAAAAGACCTCGAACCTGCTGGGTGATATGGCGCAACTGGCCGATTATAACTTTGGCCCCGAGCAAACCCAGCTCGCACACCTGTGGCAATCACTCTACCGCATCGTGTTTCGCGCCAACATCGTGGACGATCGGGCGGCGGTGTATGTAGCGCCGAACGATGCCGATAAGAACCGCGTGAAACAGTACCTGGCCGAGGCGAAGTTCCTGCGGGCTTACGCCTACTTTCACCTGGCTATGTTGTGGGGGGATGTGCCGTTGTATGAAACGTACAACGAGATCATTACCAATAACTACATTCCGCGCTCGCCCGTAGCCGATGTATGGGCTTTCGTGGAAAAAGACCTGAAAGAGGCACAGGCCGACCTGCCGGTAGCCTATGCCACCGGTGAACTGGGCCGCGTGACCAAAGGCGCTGCTACCGCGTTACTGGGTAAGATGTATCTCTACCAGAAGAAATGGCCGCTGGCACAAACCGAGTTCCTGAAACTGACGGCAGCTCCCTATACTTATGTTTTGGAGAAGGACTATGGTACCAACTTCATTCCTATGAACCAGAACAGTAAAGAAAACGTGTTCCAGATCATGAACGGTCCGTGGACGGACTGGGGCGTTGGTAGCCAGTATTACATGTTTGGCGGACAGGAAACCAGTGGTATGAAGGCCACGCACTCCGGCCGCGCGCTGGAATATGGCTTTAACGACTGGAATAACGTGTACATCCCTACGGCATCGGTAAGGGCGTTTACTTACCCAAACCCCGTGGATGGTACCCCTTACACCGATCCCCGTGCGAAGCATACCTTTTATGGTGACGCCCCAAGCGGTGGCGCTACCGTGTATTGTGAGCAATGCCCGGGCGGCCAGTTAGCGTTTCCTTTTAACACGGCCGATCCGCAGGGCGATTACAAATGGAAAAAGTACGGTTACTACCACCAGATCAAGAACTACGGTGCGCCGATCAGTAATATCAACGGCCAGGTTATCCGTTATGCAGACGTGCTGCTGATGCTGGCGGAAACCTATATCCAGCAGGATGAAACAGGTGCTGCCCCCCGTGGGTACATCGACAGTGTAAGGGCCCGTGTGGGAGCACCGCTGTACACCAACCTTGGCGACAAAACCAATGCTATGAATATACTCATGCGCGAGCGCCAGCTGGAGCTTTGTGGCGAACAGGTCCGCTACTTCGATCTCATTCGCTGGGGTATTGCGAAACAAACCATCAACGCGATCAGGGCGGCCGAGCCGGGTGATGGCAGACAGCCATTCGAGGACAAACACGTGCTGTTCCCGATCCCTAACGTAGAAAAGAACTACAATCCCAACGTTCTCGCTGGTGTGAAGAACGAATGGAATTGAGTAACAGAGGAATATGAAAAGGCTGTCCTTCTTAAAGGACAGCCCTTTTTTTATACGCCGGTCCCCAACGGCTCGCCCAACCCCGTCAACGGATCATTGAGGCCTGTAAACTGCCCGCTTTTCGTTAGTTTTAAGGCTTTAAGCTTTATGTTGATGCGGATAGCAGCCTTCCTTATATTGTTCCTTTGCAACTGCCTGTCGCCTTCCTTTGCGCAATCGAAGCAGGACGAGGCCGCGGAGTTCATACGCCGGGGTAATAGCCAGTTGTGGAAGTTTAAGCCGGATGCGGCCTACCGCCACTACCGGCATGCCTACACGGTGGGGGTGGAGATGGACAATAGCTACTGGAAGGGAGAGGGTTTGTTCGGGATGGGCCAGGCGCAATGGTACATGGGGCGCTTCCAGGATGCGCTGGATACTGTGAAGCTGGCCGTGGAGGCTTATCGCCGGGTGAAGTCGCGGTACGATATAGGGGCCGCGCTACGCATACTCAGCAATATCTACGACGACATGGGCGATTACGAGAACGCCTTTAAAACTGCGATTGACGGGCTGAATTACTATAAATCCAACGCCCGGCACGATAACCACGTACTGCTGCTCGTTCAGCTCGGCGCACTGTATGCTGCCATCGACGATTACCAGACGTCGCTGGAGTATTTCGAAAAAGCGGAGTCATTAAAGCCTGATCCCGGGTCTTATCCCTATCGCGAACTGCATCACCGTATTGGCGACTTGTACGCCAACCAGGGCGACCGGCTGGAAGCCCGGCGGTATTACGCCCGTGCGTTGAGAGGTAATCCTAAAAGTAAGATCATCCGCCTGCGGATGGGGGATATTTATCTTGCCGAAAAGCAATACGATACGGCGTTTAACTACTATGATTCGCTCTATCAGGAAGCTATTCCCACGACAGACGGCAACGTGATCATAGGCGCCATGATGGGAATGGGCCGCGTATATTTACAGCGCGGCCAGTATGCCGAAGCTGCCCGTATGATCAATGGCTCCCTGCAAAACGCCGCCCCGCGCGGCGATCGTAAGAGTAAACGTGATGCCTACAGACTCCTGGCAGATATTGCTGAAGCCCAGGGCGATAGCGAAGGCGCCTTACAACACCTCAAACGTTACGAGGCTCTGAAGGATTCGGTTGTGTCCGAGAATTTCAAGCGGCAGTTATTTACCTTCAGGCAGGATGCGGAAGCAGAGAAGCTGGTGAACCAGCGTAACATGCTGGGCATCGCGATACTGGCTATTGTCGTGGTGGGATTATCGGTGCTGTTCATCGTACTACTCCGGCACAAGAACGAAAAGCTGCAGCTCCGCCAGCGGGCAGATGAGTTGAAAATGCAGGCATTGCGCTCGCAAATGAACCCACACTTCATCTTTAACTGCCTCAGTTCTATCAATCATTTCATCTTAAATGAAGAAGGCGATAAAGCTTCCGAATACCTCACCCGTTTCTCTAAACTGATTCGCACCGTGCTGGTGAACGCCGGCAAAACGACCATCACCCTGGAAGAGGAGCTGGCGATGTTGCAGTTGTACCTCAACATGGAGCAGCTGCGGTTTAAAGAGGCTTTCGATTATTTCCTTTATTTTGATCCGGGATTACATCCTTCTATGATCAATGTTCCTTCTTTCATTTTGCAGCCATTCTGCGAAAATGCCATCTGGCACGGACTGTTGCACAAGGAAGGGAAGGGGCGGCTGGAGATTACTTTCTCCATGCGGAACGACATACTCGTTTGCACCATCCGTGATAACGGTATTGGCCGGGAGAGAGCGCAGGCGCTCAAAACGAGCCCGGTGGAGAAAGGCGCTTCCTTCGGCAACCGCCTGAGCGAAGAGCGGCTCGCCATTTTCAACGGCGAAGCAGCCGGCACTTCTTTTGTAATGGAAGATCTGCGGGACGAGCAGGGTAGGGTAACCGGAACTTTGGTAACACTTAAGATTTACAATAAAACAGGCGCATGATAAAAGCAGTAATTGTGGATGATGAACCTTATGCCTGCCAGGCACTGGCGACGCTGCTGAAGAAGCATTGCCCGGACGTACAGGTGCTGGCGCTGATCAACAACGCCAAGGAAGCTGTAACGATCATCCGCGAACTCAATCCTGAACTCGTTTTTCTTGATATAGAAATGCCTTATCTCAATGGCTTCGAAGTACTGGAAATGCTGGCGCCCATTCATTTCGACTGCATCTTCACTACCAGCTACGATCAATACGCCATTAAAGCCATCCGCTTCAGCGCCCTCGACTACCTGCTGAAACCGGTGGATGTGGAAGAGCTGAAAGCCGCCGTGAAGAAGGTGACCAGCAAAAGTGCCCCTTCGTTACAACAGCAGATGGAGTTATTGTTACAACGTTATCATCAACCGCAACAAGGCGTGAACCGCATTGCACTGCCTACGCTCGACGGTTTACAGATCATCGCGGTAGATACGATTTTGTATTGTAATGCAAGCAGCAACTATACCGTCTTTACCCTCAAAGACACACAAAAACTGGTGATCTCCCGTACCCTGAAGGAGATCGAAGAAATGCTGGAAGAAGATCGTTTCCTCCGCGTACACCATTCCTGCCTGGTAAACCTCGACGAAGTGCGCAAGTACAGCCGGGGAGAGGGCGGCACCTTGCTGATGAGTGATGGTGCGGAGGTAGATGTGTCGCGGTCGCGCAAGGAAGCATTGCTGAAACGGCTGATGCCAGGGAAGTAAGTGGCTGCTGCACAGTCCCGCTTTGTCGACAATTTCTCAGCGCTGTCATTTCGACTGCAGGGCAGCAAACTGCCGCTCCGGCAGAAAACGGCTCACCCATCCCCGTCAACCGCTCATTGCGGTCCGCACCTGTAAGTCACTGCTTTACCTTTGATACATACTTTTTTTATAAATAGTTTGTGTACGGGGATGTATGTCTATGCATGCCCCTTCATCTACCCAAACTTAAAATGTGTGTATTATGAAGCGACTCTCATTGATCATTGCAGCCATATCTTTTACGTTGCCTTTGTTCGCCCAGCAGGATACGGCAAAACAGTTAAAGACCGTCAACGTATCCGCCCGTAAACCATTTGTAACCCGTAAATCCGACCGCACCATACTCGACATAGAAAACAGCGAACTAGCCAACGGTTACAACGGGCTGGAAGTGTTGCAGAAGTCTCCCGGACTATGGGTAGGTGCTAACGGCCAGATCAGTATCAACGGCGCCCGCGGCGTGATGGTGATGATCAATGACGTGGTGCAGCGCATGTCGGCAGGCGAACTGGCAGATTTGCTGCGGTCTTTCCGCTCTGAGGATATCAGTAAGATAGAAGTCATTCCCAATCCGCCATCTGAATACGAGGCCAGTGCTACCGGCGGTATTGTACACATTGTGCTCAAACGCGGCCGGCAGCAAGGTGTTTCTGGTTTACTGAATGCGCAGTATCGTCAGCAGGACGAGCGGCCGTTTTTTGCCGGGGGAGCCTCCCTGGACTATAAAGCTGGTAGGTGGTATGCTTTCGGTGGCTACAATGCTGCCCGCGATAAAAGTAATTACCACGGATATGTAAACACCGATTACGCAGACGGCAGTAAATTTCGCAGTCGCAGCGGCCGGGATAATAACAATACACGTCAGCAATACCGGGCCGGTTTTGTGTTGGATATATCGCCCATGCATTCGCTCACTGTACAACACAATGCCTCGGCCAATCACTTTCGCCAGGGGTTTGATGCCGATGTAACGTATGACGCCGTTACCGGTTATTCGCGTAGCTTCTGGGAGCGGGAGCCGCGGGTAAGCAGTACTACTGCATCCTACGTCTGGAAAACAGATTCCCTGGGCTCTTCGCTGAAAGTGATTGCGGATTACGCCCGCCAGCGTAAAGATGAAACCAACACCTTATCATCTGCCTATAGCGACGCCAGCCGTGACAGGGGCTTCCGCACGACTACGCCGGGGCAAACGGATTTGTATAGCAGTCAGGCTGATTACACGAAAGCTTTTAATTCCAAATCGCAGTTCAAGACCGGTGTAAAATACGTGCGTACAGATCGCGAGAACAGCATTTATGCAGAAGATGCGGCCGGATCAGGTTGGGTGAAGAATGAAGGGGCAAGTAACGAGTTCGTCTATAACGAAGATTTGCTGATGGCTTATGCAAGTTTTGAAACCGTCATACATAAAACCAGTGTGAAGGGTGGCCTGCGGGGCGAGCAGACCTGGTCTCGCGGCCACTCTGTTACGAACGGACAAACGATTCGCCGTGACTACTTCGGCTTGTTTCCTTCGCTGTTTATCAGTCACCAGTTAAACGAGACCAAAGGTAACTCCGTGCAGCTTAGCTACGCACGACGTGTGGGTCGCCCGGCCTTTAATGATCTTAATCCGTACCGCTTACAGGTAACCGATTTTGAAATACTCACCGGCAATCCCGACCTGCAGCCTCAGTATACCCACAGTCTGCAAGCCGGCTACACCTGGAAGCATGCGTTTAACGTGGGCCTGTACTATCGCTATACCCGCGACTATATTTCGCAGAGCGCCTCGACGCTGGATAATAATATCGTAGAATATAAATCGCAGAACTTTCCTTACGCTACGGAGTTGGGTGTTTCGCTGGATTTGCCCATTACGATTAATCCTAACTGGCGTATGAATTACGGCCTGCAAGCTTACCAGTCCAGCGCCGATTTTGTTGAACGCACTATTCGTCGTGCCTCCGTGGCGTTAAAGATGACGCAGATTTACAAATGGCCGAAGGTCGCAGACTTTGATCTGTACAGCGAATATACCTCGCCTTACCGCTCTGAGAATGCATTACAGTACAGCGTGTTTTATACAGACATAGGGGCTACGCGTTCCTTCTTTAAGAATAAGCTGCGTGTACGTGTTGGCGTTACCGATATATTTAACACCTCCCGGGAAAAGACCCTTACTAAGTACGAAGGCACCAGCATCCTGTTTTACCAGAAGCGCCCAACGCGGACGGGTATGATTTCGCTGACGTGGAATTTTAGTGCGGGTAAGGTGTTTGATAAGAAGAAAGTGGAGGTGAATAATTCGGAAGAGAAGGGGAGGATGTAGAGCGGTGTAACGCCGCCGAAGTGAGTGACACAACGGCGGCTGATGGCTGTTTTACTGCTGGTGAACTGCTTATTATTTCTCGATGCGAGGCCACCCGTCCCACCAGGACAATACTTCCATACGCAATTTCGAGCGACCGTTATCATGCGCATCATAGCCGTGAAAAACGAGATAGTCTTTCCCGTCAAACGTATACACGGAGTTGTGTCCAACCCCATGCCAGTCGGCGTTACCTTCGAGCAGCAGGGTGCCGCCGCCCTGCTGCAGGTCTTTGCCGTCTTTATCGAGATAAGGCCCCGACAATTGTCTGGCGCGGCCGACGATCATCTTGTAAGTGCTGTTTACGCCGCGGCAGCAGAAGTCAGTGGAGGCGAACAGGTAATAGTAGCCGTCTTTCTTAAAAATAAAAGGGGCTTCTATCGCCTTGTTACTCGTTTGCCGGCTGGCGATGCTATACAGTTTGCCAACAGGGGCCGTGAGGGTGTCGTTGAGTTGTGTGATCTTCAAGCCGCTCCAGAATGAGCCGAAGCTAAGCCAGGGACGATCTTTTTCATCGAAAATGAGATTGGGGTCGATGGCGTTCCAGTCGTCCTGCCCGGGCGTTGACTGTATCACCTTACCATGATCTTTCCAGGGAGAACCGGCTTGCAGGCTGGTATTAGTCGCCAGTCCGATGCAGGAGCCGTTTTTACCGAAGGTGGATACGGAGTAGAACAGGTAATACACACCTTTGTGATATTGGATGTCCGGCGCCCAGGTGTGGCCATTATAACCGGGTACGGCCTGTACGGCCCATTCCGGCGCTTTGTCAAATACGGGCTTCCCGCGCTTCCAGGTCTGGCGGTCGGTTGATGACCATACTGCGATGCCTCTGCCGGTGGCGAAGAGGTAATAAGTACTATCCTGGCGGATCATTACCGGGTCGTGTACCGACGGACGTTGTGCGCAGAGCGACAGCGGGAGGCATAATAGGAGGAGGTAGCGGAACATCCGGTCAAGATAGGGAATTTTTGCTATCTTGTTGCTACACAACCATGCCCCATGCAACAGCAATACCCGGAATATCTCCCTGCCTGCCGATTCCTGCGCGATCGCCGGATTTACCTGACTGATGGTGAATTTGCGGCTGTGCGTTCCGTCACAAAACGACTTACGATTCCCAAACATACTGTGATCATGGAACAAGGTAAACTGGTAGAGAAACTGTATTTCCTGAACTCGGGCATTGTGCGCCTGGCGCGCGAGCATCGCGGGATGGATTTTACACTGGGCATGATTTCCAGCCAGGAGTTTATCTCCACGCCGTTATATCTCACCAATGGCGTACCCTCTTCCTGTTCGCTGGAAACACTTACGGAGGTGGAAGTGCTGGAATGGGGGAAGCAGGAAGTTGATTTTATCATGAAAGAGCTGCATCATGGGCAGGAGGTTTTCTGGTCGCTGATGGAACGGGTAATGACCTGGGTGCAGGATAACCAGGTGGATGCCTTGTGCCTGAGTGCGGAAGAGCGTTATCAGAAATTGATGGATGAGCAACCAGAGGTAATCAGGGATGTTCCCGTAAAATATATAGCATCGTTCCTGAATATTCACCAGGATAGCCTGAGCCGCATTCGTAAGCAGACGAGGCAGAAGTCATAAGATCAGTTGTTTGAGGGCGGGCATATAATTCCGACTCACAGCCACTTCCACGTTATTAGGCAGCGTTACTACCAACCGCGTATGATCGCGGCGTATTTCCTTTACATGTTGCAGGTTTACAATGTACGAGCGATGAATGCGGATGAACAGCGCGGGGTCCAGTTTCTTTTCTATATAACTGATGCCGTGTGCCGTGAGGTACGTGCGATCGGCCGTATGGATCCATGTGTATTCACGGTCGGCTTTCAGGTAGATGATGGCGTCGATCGCCAGGTTGACGAGCCGTTTACCATTATCGACCAGCACCCGTTGCAGGTAAAAAACGGGCGCGGGCAAGTGTGCGATCTTGATCGCTTCGAGGGGCGGTACAGCGTGGATGGATTTGAGTTGATGCTTCATGACTACAAAAGTATCCGCGCAAGTGATTGGTAAAACTGACGTATGTCAGGAAGTTGCTTTTGCGGTGATCAGCAACTTTTCTTCCGGGAGCTTTTCTTTTGCCTACATTTCATCCATCGATTCTAACAGTTCATTCCCCCTTTTCTTTGTTACATACTGATGGCTGTTAATTTTGTACAGTTGTAAAGAGCAAAGCACATGAACTATCGCGAATACAAGCCCTGCGACCCCTTAGCGGCCTATATCGAGTGTTTCTGGACATACACGGCCCCACCGTCCCCGGACGTAGACAGCCAGCCTGTGAATTATTGTGTGCCCCTCGGCACTGCTGAATTGATTATTCATATGGAGGAGCAGCCCAGCCATATCTTAAACTTACATGGAGAAGGCTGGGGGAAGTCATATAACGCCTTTTTTACCGGGCTTTTCGATTATACGGACTTGTGGAAGGCGAGCCCGGGATCCACGCTGTTTGGCGTACGTATGCGCCCGGAGGCGCTGGAATTATTCTTCGATATACCCGTATCCATTTTGTATAACCAGGTAACGGATGCGGATGCGGTATTGCCGGTAAAGCAAAAACGCTGGTTACAGCGGTTCTTCGAAAAGCGCGATGTGGCTACGCTGATCGTGCGCATGGAGTCTTTTTTCCTGGGCAGACTGCACGCGATGACGCCTGATCATAACGCTGTGGCGGAGGGTTGTCGCCTGATTCGTAAAAGCCAGGAGCCTTTATCGGTGGAGGCGTTGAGTGAGCAGCTGTGCATTAGTCGCCGGCAACTGGAGCGGAACTTTAAGCAGTCTATCGGGATCAGTCCTAAAAATTACCAGCAGATTATCCGGTTCAGGCGATTGTATCAATACATCCGCAGTGCGGGTGGGAAGCCGATCAAGTGGGCGGGATTGAGTTATCCGTTAGGCTATTCGGACCAGGCACATATGGTGCGCGATTGTAAGAAGTTCAGTAGTCTTACCCCATTACGCCTCGCCGCCCCGGACACTGGCTTGTTCCAGTCGCTGGAAGCTTCCGTAACGGCACGTTACGCGTATGAGCGTGTTACTTCTTACTAAAGAACTGCTTTTTTAACTCCTCATGTCCCGGAACGGCACGTAACCCGTCCATCGTTTCCTTTTTGCGGTCTACTGCCCAAAAGATCATCCCGCGTTGCTCCGGGAAGTCGTTGGCCAGCCCGAAATAATACGCGGGTTGTTGTTTTGCCACTTCGTTCAGCACGATGCTGTAATACTTGCTGGAGCCGGCATACGCAGCGGGCAGTTTGGCTATTGCTTCTTTCAGGGAAGTGTAATCAATTATTTTCAGGTTTTCTTTGAGGTAGTTAGTAAGCGCGATGTGCCGCTCGTTCGCCATCGACACGCTGTCTTTGATAAACTTTATGCGCTCGTTCACGATCAACCGGAACTGTGCATGCGGCAGTTCTTTACCTGCGATTGTTTCCCAGGTAGAAAATCCGCCCCGAAAGGTATGGTGGTTGAGCTTGAACTTGTCGTTAAGGTGCTCCGCCATATCGAAGTATCGGCCAAGGCAATAACCATGATTGAGCTGTTTGTTGGCCACGTTTGCATCTTTCATCAGGTGCAGTCGCCTTTTTTCTGTTTCCTCCCATCCAGCAGGTAATATTCGCCGTTTTCGCGGATGATGGTCGTGAACCGGCCTTTAAGCGTACCATCCGCCAGCGTTTGCAACGTGTCGGTATCGATCGTGACGGGGCCGCTGCCTGCCTTATCTATCGTATATCCCATTTTGTAGACGAGCGGTTGTGTGCGATCGAGGTCGATATAGCAGCTGGCTGCACCATAATACGCTTTACTAACTTGTGCAGTAACAGCAAGTTGGGTCAGCAGCAATAGCAGGAGGGGAGTGATTGATTTCATGGTAGTGGCATCGTTACTTAAATATACGGAAAACGGATCGGTCTTACAGCCGCGTTAACAACCATGATAAGTATTTTACTCCTCGCCCGATGCGGGCTTCTTTTTACGCTTTACCGCTTTTTTACGGAGGATGGGGAACTGCTGCTCCCACAGCCGCGTGTAGGCGCTATCCAGCTCCAGCAACTCGTCATGCGTGCCTTCTTCTAATACTTTGCCCTGGTGCATCACGACGATCTTGTCCGCGTTCATCACGGTACTGAGGCGATGCGCAATGATAATGATGGTTTTACCGGCCTCCCGCATGTCGGCAATGGCCTGTTGGATATTGCTTTCAGAAAGGGAGTCCAGCGAGGAGGTGGCTTCGTCGAGGATGAGTACCTCCGGGTCGCGGTACAGGGCACGGGCGATGGCCAGTCTTTGGCGTTGCCCGCCCGAGAGGTTAGCGCCGTTCTCGCCCAGCCAGGTATCGAAGCCATTGGGCAGGCTCTCAATAAAGTTGAGGATGCCCAGTTTACGGGATAGGGCCAGTACTTTCTGCATATCCGGTTCGTGATCGCCGATAGCGATGTTTTCCAGTACACTGCCGGCAAACAGATCCACTTTCTGTGGCACTACACTCACGATGGATCGCAGGCTGGCAGGGTCGATATAACGGATGTCGGTGCCGCCGATCGTGATGGAGCCGGATTGTACCGGGTAAATATGTTGTAATAGCGATAAGAGCGTCGTTTTGCCGGAGCCACTTTCCCCCACAATAGCAGTGATCTTTCCTCTTGGGATAAGCAGGTCGAGCCGCTCGAACACGTTTACACGCGCGCCGTAACGGAAGTTCACGTCTTTCAGCTCTATATCGCCTACCATGGCAGGTGTAAGGGAGGTTTTGTTGGCAGGTGTTTCAATGTCGAGGTCCATGATCTCGAACAAACGATCGGCAGCAATCAACGCATCCTGCATCAGTTTGTTCATGCCGATAAGGCTAACGACGGGACCGGTGAAGTAACCCATCAGGGAGTAAAAAGAAAGTAATTCGCCGGCCGTCAACAGGTGTCTGAGTACAAACGTGCTGCCGATCCAGAGCAGGAGTACGGTGAATAGTCCGGATACCAGGCTGCTGCCGCTGCCCGTCAGCAAAGAGTTCGTGCCCGACCGATATACACTTTGTAACAGCTTCACAAATTTACTTTCCGTTTTCAGGTTAGCATGTGATTCCAGTCCAAAGCGTTTGATCGTGCCGATAGATTGCACCGACTCCACCAGCTGCGCTTCCAGTTCGGCAGTATCTTCCATTAACCTGCGCTGCGTGCGGCGGTTCATCTTGTTAGAGAAATAATACACCACGCCGTAAAGTGGGATCACCGTAAGCATGAACAAAGCCAGTTTCCAGTAGGCGCTGAACATCAGTGCAAAAGAAAATATCAGGATAAAAATGTTTACAGCCAGGTTGATCAATACGTCGTTGACGAACATACGGATCTTCACGGCGTCGTTCATACGTGAGATGATTTCTCCGGTGCGCATGTTGTCGAAGAACGATTGTGGCAGTCGCAGCAGGTGTTTATAGTAACCGAGTATGAGCCGGGCATCTATCTGTTGGCCCGTTTTGATGGTCAATAACGTTTTGGTATAGTTGATAAACAGTTGGCTGAGCACGATGAAGATCATCATGATGCTCATCAGGTTCAGCAGGTTCTGGTTGCCGTCGGGCAATACATAATCGATAATTTTCTGGAGATAGATAGAAGTGCACAGGCCGAGCATCGTAAAGACCATCGCTCCAAGCACGATCTGCACCAGCATGCCTTTATGCGGTTGCAATAACGCAGTAAATCTTTCTACGACGGTGGTTTTTTCATTGCCTGGCTGAAAGTCGGCTTCAGGTGCCAGCAATAACGCTACGCCCGTCCAGATGGACCGGAATTGATCAGCAGGCATAGTTTCCAGCGTGCCTTTGGCAGGATCCATTACATTGATGCCTTTTTCAGAGGCTCCGTATACGACTACATAGTGTTGCAGTTTTTTGTCGATGATCACGTGCGCGATAGCGGGTATCGGCATTTCATAGATGCCTTCGAACGGTGCGCGTATCGCTTTTGCCGAGAAGCCTAGTTGCGTGGCGGCTTCCACCATACCCAGGAGTGAGGTGCCTTTTTTGTCGGTGGCGGCGTATTGCCGTATACGGGCAATAGGGATTTGGGAACCAAACCATGCGGCCACGGAGGCGATACAGGCGGCTCCGCAATCAGTTAAGTCATGCTGACGAATGGTGTATTTACTGGCTGCCGGCCGACCGGAGAGCCAATTGCGTAATATGTTAAGCTTCATTTTTTACAAGGTTGGGGTTCAGCCAGTCATCCGCCTGGTCATACAATAACTGGAAAAGTGTGCGTCGCGTAACGAGGAACCTCGCCTGCACGGTCATGCCTTTTTTGATGTACCCTTTGTAACCATTTTTGAGTTGTAGTGCCTGTTGGTCTACCGCACAACGGATCTTAAACAAAGGTTGTCCTTTATCGATCACCACATCTTTCGAAATCGTTACCACTTTGCCGGTAATCATGCCCCACTGGTTGTAATCGTAAGCATCGACCTGCATGCGTACGGGCGTGCCTTCGTGTATGTAACCGATGTCTTTCGGCAGTACGAATACCTCCGCCAGTAAGGCGGCATCCGGACTCACTTCTCCCAGTACTTCTCCTGCACCCAATGTGCTGCCGCGTTGCAGGCCTTTCAGTTGTTGCACATAACCGTCTGCCGCTGCACGAATGGTGTATTGGTCCTGTTCTTCTTCATACAATGTTTGTCGCGCACCCAGCTCCTGTAATTGCAGGTTGAGTGCCGTCAGCTCCGATTGCCAGCGGGCCGATTGCTGCGCTTTCAGTAACGCTTTTTCATTCATCAACGCCTTGTATTCATAATCATATCGCTCAAACTCTGCGTTGGAGATTACTTTGTCTTTGTGTAAGGACCGGAAACGTTCATATTTCTTTTGTGCTGTGTTCAGCCGAATGTCTGCATCGGTCAGCTGCCTGTTATACAAAGCGATCTGTTGCTGGTACATGCTCGACTTCAGTCGTGTATTACGGCCTGCTACCAGTTGTTGCAAATCCTGTTGTTGCAGTTGCAGTTCGCTTACCTGTGTACCCAGTGACAAGTTTTTATCCGCTACGGATGCCGCTGCCAGTTTGATCAGTGGCTGCCCCGCCTTCACGTGTTCGTTTTCTTTGATGAGTACACTGTCTACCAGTCCGCTCACGAGACTGCGTATCTCCGTGCGCTCCTGTTCGGAGCGTAACAAGCCTGTACTACGAACGGTCACGTCTACTTTAATAATAAAAAGCAGTACAATAGCGATCAGGAACAACGTAAGTAGCAACAGGTACAATACGCGGCTGCGTGGCTCGTAAGCCTGCAAATGTTTTTCTACGGAGTTGTTGACGATTTCAAAAGGAAAGATGTTTTGCTTGGCGGGCATATCACTTGTTTGCAATTAAAAGGGGATAACAGTTACTGTTATCCCCTATATGATGAATAGCGGCTTACTATTCTTCGCTGCTGGATGAGCCGAACATGGAACCTAAACCAAAGTTAATTTTGGTGGAATTAGTGTCGCCATCTTCGTCTACAGTTGTGATACCAATGTAACCTTCGAGCAAGCCAGACAGGGCGCTGGAAGAATCGTTACCGAACAGGCCTAACAGGCCACCGTTAATCTGCTGCATCTCGTTGATGTTAAGTTCTTGCATTTTCATGGCTAAAATTTTTACGCGGTTTAAATAATCTGTGCCTACTCTGTTAAGGGTTTTCAGCTTGGTCCCTGTGAACCGGTTCTGAAATAAATTACGCATTTGGATGTCGCATGGATTTGCGTTTTGTGAAAAATACTATTACAAGTAGTTGTGTTTCAGTTATTTCCCAAATGGTGGAAATGTGATGTGTCTAATAATCATGCCATCGGCTGTAGTGCTTTACTGTATTGATTTTATCGCCGCCTGCAACGCTGTATCAACGCCATTACGCAAATCTTTTAATGTAGCACTTACGATCTTGTCCGGCTGTATACCAACGCCTACGAACTCAGTACCATCTCCCAGCATATCGCGTTTGGTGCATATGCGGGCGTTGCCGTTTCCGGGCAGTGTAATAAATAAAGGTTGACCCGAACTGCCACCAGTAGCTTCGCCGATGATGAGGCCACGTTTCATCGTTTTAAATGCGGCTGCAAAATCTTCTGCGGCGGAGAAGGTACGGGCGCTGGTGAGTACGATCACTTGCCCGTTGTAAGGTGTTTTATCCGGCGGTATTAATTTGCTCCTGTTAAGCGATGGTTGTAGCTTCCTGTTCCATGCGCGATGTGTAGGTTTGTAGTCGCGGGTGTAAGAGGTGTGTACCAATGCGGGCGTGTTCGCAAGGTAGTTGAGAATTGCCCATCCTACCGACGTGTTGCCACCACCGTTATTTCTTACATCGAAGATGATAGCTTTTGCTTTTGATATCTCCGGATAATTTGCAGCGAATGCCTTCGCACAGGAGTCGTTGCCGAAGGTGTTGAGCGCCACGTAGGCAATGTTGCCTGGCAGCATACGATACTCGAATGACGGCACACGCAACCTGGCACTGCGATCGGCAGACTTCACCCTGGCTATGGTATGCTCGCTGGTTTTGCCGGTAGCATCCCGTAGTTGCAGTTGTATGGGTTCATGTAAAGCGCCACTCAGTAATGCGTAATCGTAAGTGCGTGTTTGCCTGTCCTGCTCAGTGGATGCGCTCTGGTAGGGCGCAATGTAACGGGCTGCATATGCTTTGACGGGTATATTGTTGACGCGCAGTACTTCCATGCCCGTTTTGATTCCTTTAGCGCTGAGGGTTTCGTCGTATACACCAATGATGGTCACTTTGTCTTCGATGCCGCGTACGTACTAACGGCCTTGTGTAAACGGAGTCGGATAGTTCGGCGGGCAGGTATACGTTCGTGTGGCCGTCGCGCAGGCTCGCAGCCATTTCTTCCAGCAGGCGATAGTACTCTCTGGTAGAAGCCGATTGGCGTACTCTCGGCAGGTAGGCAAAGTACAGCGAATCGATATTGATTTCGGGCACAATATCGAAGTTCACAAAGTTGTATTTCACTTCTGACCACAATTTGGAAAGACCTGCAATTTTCTGGTCTTCGGGCAGATTAGGTTGGTAGGGTGTGGTGAATTGTTTTGACTCCCAAAAAGTTTTCTGGTTGAAGAACAGTGAAGTGTTTTGTTGTTGTCGTTTGCGGTTATGTTCCATCTGCTTCAATATTTCATGCCACTGCGGATACGTGTGCAGCGATAAGAGGTCCTGGTCTTTCACAGTGTTCTCCGGATCCGCATAGTTTTCATCTATGGCTCGTTGGAGATATTGAAAAGCCATCGCTGGTTTCCCTGCAAGCGCGAAGTAACAGGCGGTGTTGTAGTGTGATATTTCGAACTGTCCGCGGCTCATCTTATCGAGAAGGGTGTCGGCGGGACTTTGTGCGGCAGCTCGTGGTGCTTGCAGCAGGATCAATCCAATGGAGAGTTTGTAAAAGAGGTTCATACGACGTAGTAGTTTTAGAGAAGACGATCGGCCCCGTTAAAAGTTGCACGCCGTCTGCTGAAAAAACAATTGATTCGCCTGCTGTAACAGTTCATTCGCGTGGCTGGTCGCTATGAATCAGCAGATTGTAACTTGCGCCCTGTTTATAACATTCATTAAAACCTCAAAAAATCAATTCAGATGAAGTTTAACCCCAGGCTGTTACTGGCCCCTTTGTTTGCGGTCCTTTTATTCGCTTGCAGTAAAGAAGATAATGAAACGCCTGAACAGGGCGGCCCGGGCAACGGCACGCCCGGTAAAAGTGAGATCCAGATCCGTGTAGATGGTGGCCCCTGGCAAACCCGCGTAGCCGGTGCCGCAGTACGTTTCCGCGATGGTTATTATGCGATTGCTGATATCGATGGAGATGATGTTGGTAGTTACATTCTCATTAGGTGGATGGGTGGTGTGGGCACACATGCATACAAAGAAGTAGCGGCCAACGAAGGCACGCACGTACATTACCTGATCGATGAAGGCAACAATTATGTGCCTTACTACCTGACGCCTGCGGGCATGCACGTGAGTGGCGGTGGCGTTACCATCACCAGTATGGGCGATAAAGATGGATATATCACCGGTACATTCCTGGTAGACCCTGCAGGTTATGGCGATGTGCTGGACAAACAGGCGAAGATCGAAGGGAAGTTTAAAGTGAAGAAGGGCTGGTAGATAACAAGTCCTCCACTTTGATCGGGAACTTATTAATTCTGCGACCGGTCGCGTGAAAGATGGCGTTGGCAATGGCGGGCGGCATAGCGGTGAGGCCCACCTCGCCTACGCCTTTGATGCCCAGTTCATTGATAATGTCATCTTTCTCTTCTACGAAATGTACTTCCAGGTCATGCACATCCGCATGCACAGGCAAGTGATACTCCGCCAGGTTCGCGTTCATGAAACGGCCATAACGGTGGTCCATAATCGATTCTTCGCGCAAGGCCTTGCTGATGCCCCATACCATCGAGCCGATGATCTGGCTGCGGGCTGTTTTCGGGTTGATGATACGGCCCGCCGCAACCATCGTCAGTGCCCGGGTAACATCTACTGTGCCAAGGTCTTCGTCCACTTCTAATTCCACGAATGATACGCTGTGCGCAGCACGGGAATATTTCCTCCATTTGATGAGGTCGGGACCTGTGAATTTTTTGCTGGTGATGGGCTTGCCGTTATTGGCCGCAGCGATGTCAGCGAGCGTCATATGTAGCGCTGGATTATGCTTCAGCACAAGTTGCCCGTTCGTAAAGATGATCTCTTCCGGCTTCGCATCCGCCAGGGGAGAGTTACTTAAGCTTTTTGCTTTTCTGATCAGTTGTTTTCGTAGTCCTTCACAAGCGCCCCTGATGGCCATGGCCACCGATGCCGTAGTCGCTGAGCCGCCTTGTATGGCAGAAAAGGGTAGAGCGCTGTCGCCGTACAGTACTTCTACCTGGTCTAAAGGTAACCCCAGTTCGTCTGCCGCCACCTGCGCCATAACCGTGTAGGTGCCCGTGCCAATATCTGTAACAGCGCTTTTGATACGCAGTTTTCCCGCTTTGGTGAGGGAAGCTTCTGCACGCGCCGGAAACTGGAAAACATCCCAGATGCCCGTTGCCATTCCATACCCCACTAAGCGGTTGCCCCTGCGCATGCTGCGTGGTAAGGGTTGACGCTCGTTCCACCCGAAGCGGAGTGCTCCTTCTTTATAACACTGCCGCAGCTCTTTACTGCTGTACGGCTTATCCTTCGTAGCATCCGTATCACTGTAATTAATTAACCGGAACTCTACAGGGTCGATCCCTAATTGATAGGACAGTGCGTCCATTGTACTCTCCACGGCATGTACCCCCGTGCTACCGCCCGGCGCGCGCATATCGACAGGTGTATACACATCCAGCGGTACGAGCTGGTGTTTGAGTAGGGTGTTTTGGGCAGGATATAACATGTTTGCCCAGTTGACGACTACCTCGATATAATCCTCGAAACGGGAAGTGATGGCCACTGCTTCATGGTTGATAGCGGTGACCTTTCCATCAGCTGCTGCGCCGTAGCGGGTATGTTGAATGGTAGGCGGCCGGAAACCGAAGGTGAACATCTGCTGCCTGTCCAGCGTCACCCTTACGGGTGCTTTAAGCTCCAGCGCCGCCAGTACGGCAAAGAACAGTTGGTACTGCGGGCGCAGTCCCGATCCGAAGGCACCGCCAACGTAGGGCGATATCACGCGGATGTTTTTATAATGGAGTCCGAATACGTTACCAATATACAGCTGCGAGTTGATCGTGCCCTGTGTTTTATCGTATACCGTGAGTTTGCCGGGGCCTTCGTAGACCACCGTGGTGGCGAATAGCTCCATCGGGTTATGATGCTCGTAGCCATGTGTAAACGTGGCAGATGTTTGTGCTTTGGCTTTTGCATATGCCTTTTCAAAGTCGCCTGATGGTTTAGGTGGCGGCGGCTTCAGCACGCTGGCCAATCCGGCCTTGGGTTTGCGGGCATGTTGCAGGTTGGCCTGCAGGTTAGTATGAAACGCTTCCTGTTCATATTCGATGTGCAGGATAGAGGCGCCATACCTTGCCAGTTCAAAGCTCTCTGCCACCACCAGAGCGATCGGCTGTCCGTTAAAGCTGATGTTCTCGTCATGTAACGGCCGGAAAGGCGCGCCCGGCGGTGCATCCATGTCGGAATACAGCTGGTTGAACCAGGCGAGTGAAGGCCGGTTCTCGTGCGTGAAAACTTTGATGATGCCGGGTATGGCCTCTACGATTGCCGTATCGATCTTTTTGATCTTTCCCTTGGTAATGATGCTGTTCACGACATAGCCGTAGCGTAAACCTTTTGCAGGATACTCTCCCGCGTATTTCGCGATACCACTTACTTTGTCCGGACCTTCGAGCCGTGCGACAGGCTTGCCTGAGAGGTGATTGTTCGTCATGTTTATAAGGCTGATCTTGCGCCGGGAAGCTGACTGTCGGGCTGCAATGCCATGTGTGCATTGCGGACGATCGCTCTCCGGGCGAGGGTGAGTTTAAATGCATTGTGTTCATACGGCACAGCGCCCTGTAACAGGATGTCTGCCGCCCGTTCGAAGTGTTCAGGTGTGACCGGTTTGCCGACCAGGTAAGCTTCTGCTTCCGGTACGCGCCATGGCTTATGTGCTACGCCACCTAACGCCATGCGTGCCTGGCTGATATGCCCGTCTTCAATATCCAGCCCCGTAGCCACCGACACAAGCGCAAAGGCATATGAGTTGCGGTCGCGTACTTTCAGGTAGGAGTAGTGCTGTGCAAAGCCTTTTGGCGGTAACGTGATATGGGTGATCAACTCCGACGGTTGCAGCTGATTGTCGATTTCGGGTCTGCCCCCCGGGAGGCGATGAAAGTCGGCAAACGGGATGCTACGTGTGCCCAGTGGTCCTTGTGCCTCTACCGTAGCCTCAAGTGCAGCCAGCGCTACACACATGTCCGATGGAAATACCGCAATGCAATGCTCGCTGGCACCGAGGATGGCCATCATACGATTGTCGCCCTCCAGTGCCGAGCAGCCAGTGCCTGGTTCTCTTTTGTTGCAGGGAGTGGCGGTGTCGTAGAAGTAGACGCAGCGTGTCCGTTGCAGGAGATTGCCGCCATTGGTTGCCATGTTCCTGATCTGTGCCGATGCGCCTGCCAGTATCGCTTTAGACAGCAAAGGGTAACGCGATTCGATCAGCGGGTGATAGGCTGTGTCGGCATTCGTAGCGAAAGCATTGAGCCGCACACCGCCATCCGGCATGGCAGCTGCTGCAGGTTCTGCCGAGAGCTTCGACACGTCGATCATCACATCGGGCGTAGTGATATTGTATTTCCAGAGGTCGAGCAGATTGGTGCCACCGGCGATGAAGTAGCTGTTGATGTCTGCGGCTTTCTGTCGCACGGCTGCTTCCGGGTCGGCCGCATTATAATAGTGAAATGGCTTCATCGTGGTTGGTCTTTTACTTCCATGATCGCATCAATGATATAATTGTTCGCGCCGCAGCGACAAAGGTTGCCGCTCATGAGCTCTTTCACTTCCTCCCGCGTTTGTGCCCTTCCTTCCTGTAACATACCGATTGCGCTGCATATTTGTCCGGGGGTGCAATATCCACACTGGAAGGCGTCGTGGTCGATGAAAGCTTGTTGCAGGGCGTGTAGTCGTCCGGGTTGACCGACACCTTCTATGGTGGTGATGTTACTGCCGTTTTTCATAACGGCCAGGGTGAGGCAACTCAGTGTTCGTTTGCCATCGCATAATACCGTGCAGGCGCCACATTGTCCGTGATCGCAACCTTTTTTGGTACCCGTGAGGTCGAGGTGTTCGCGGAGCGCATCGAGCAGCGACACCCAGGGTGCGAGCGAAAGCGTACGGGGCGTGCCGTTGATTGTAAATGAAATGTTGGTCGCGAGTACATTGGTCATAACGCGTTTTCGTGTGTCCCGCAAATGCTATGCCCGGGTTATGCCATGTGTATTTGATTTAGATTGCCTTTCGATTGCAGGGTTCGGCTAGCACTTTTGTGCGATTTTGATTGGCTGGGTAAAAAAGTGCCTTGTTTCTGGGTAATTTGGTGTTGCAAGATCCCGTAACGATTTGTTGACATCCCTAAAACTTCCAACAGGTACAGGTACTCAGATCAGCATGTTTTATTTTTGGCGTTTTTTGCATACTGCAAATTTCTGCGGTACGGCGCATTATTTTGCAAAATTGCATAGTTTTGCATGATGATTAGTCGCCCCTAATTTTCTCAAACACAAACTTATGCTTAAAGAAAAACGCTTCGAAGTTATACTGGGCAGCCTGCAGACAAAGGATATGGTGACTTATGAGGAGATGGCGTCGGAACTGAACGTCTCGAACGATACCGTCCGCCGGGATATTGAGCATTTACATAACAGCGGACTGCTTTCGAAGGTACGCGGCGGCGCGATACCACGTGCCATGAACCCTTTGAGCTTCCAGGACCGGCAATCGTATCTCCGGAAGGAAAAAGACACCATCGCATTGAAGGCGCAACAGCTGATCAAATCCGGAATGACCATTTTTATGGATGGTGGCACGACCATGTGCGCAATCGCTTCCCTGTTCCCGCGCGATATCATTTTGACTGTAGTGACCAACAACTACGCGCTGATCGATATACTGGCCACCTATAAGAATGTATACGTGATCGTGTTGGGTGGCAATTATAACCGCCATCTGCAAATCTTTTACGGGACGCAAACCTGTACTGCCGCAGATAACTTCAATGTGGAATTGTACTTCATGGGTACCTGCGGATTAGACGCCAAGTTCGGCGTCTCTACTATTTACCAGGAGGACGCTCAGGTGAAACGTGTGATGCTGAGATCGGCCAGGACTGTCGTCGCGCTGGCTAATCGCGACAGTCTCCGTAAGATGTCCACTTATAAAATTTGCGATCCCGGCGGGATAGATGTGTTGATCACTGATTTAAACAGCGACCATCACGCCCTGAATGATTACCGGGAATGGGGAATCCAGATTCTCTGATAAGTGTTTGCGTAATTTTGCAAATTTGCATATATTTGCATAGAAGGAAAAGTGACTTAAAAAGACAACAGATCATGATAAAACTTATTGTAACCGACCTTGACGGTACACTACTAAACGATCAGCACCAGGTACCGGAACGCTTCTGGGAAATTGCAGATCGGCTATTTACCAACGGCGTCAAGTTCGGCATTGCCACCGGCAGGCCACATTTCAGCATCACCGAAAGCTTTGGGGCCATTATGAATGACATTTATGCGATCTCGGACAACGGCAGCTTCATCGTTCATCAGCAAACCGAGATCCTTACCAAACCTTTGCCGTCGGACCTTGTAAAACAACTCGTGATCACTGCCCGGCAGGTGCCCGGTGCATGGCCTGTTTTATGCGGAAAGGAACAGTGGTATATAGAGACATCCGATGAGGCACTTATTGAGCACATCCGCATCTACCATAAACAATACACGATCGTAGACGACCTCACCAAAGTAGACGAAGTGATCCTGAAAATGTCTGTTTGCGACCTGGCAGGTGCCGAGCAAAATACCTATCCCTACTTCAAACACTTTGAAAACGAATTACAGGTGGCCACCGGCGGCAGCATCTGGCTCGACGTGACCCGTCCCGACGCGAACAAAGGTGAGGCGGTAAGGATGTTGCAAAAGCTACACGGAATTACACCTGAAGAAACACTGGTGTTCGGCGATTTCATGAATGACTACGAAATGATGAAAGCCGCAACGCACAGTTACGCCATGAAGAATGCCTACCCTAAAATTATTGAGGCCGCCAATTTCGTTACAGAGAAAGATAACAACGAAGCAGGAGTGCTGGAAGTGATCGAGCGGCTTGTGTTTAAAGAAACGGCAGCTGTCTAAAACACATCGAGGATCGCCGTGTCTTTCTTATTAAAAAGAAACCGGTCACCCACTTTTTTGTGTAACAATATCAATGCAAGCGGCGCATGAGGAGAAAGGAAAAATACCGTCTCATCGGCTATGCGCTGCTTGCCTAATCCTGCCGCAATAAAGAACGAATACTCCGCGCAACGTACGTACGCGCCCGTTTGAACGGCCTCAAATATCACCCCGGTATTTATCTTCTGCAAATGCTCTAACTCCTTCTGGTTTTCTGCCTGCTGCCTGGCATACATATCCTTCTGCAGGTGCCCCATCGCTCTCCCGGTTTCATACTTATCTCCCGCAGAACTTTTCCCTTCACTATTCGCCGCCTCCTGCGCATCGTCGATCAAAGCCTTCGTGGCAGCGATCCGCTCCCTGATGATCAACTCTGCCGTAGTCTTCAATTGCGTCTTAAAACCGATCTTTTCCTGTGGCGTCATCCGTTCATATAGATTTAAAGCCAAGATCGGTAAAAGTTGGCAAATCACCGCAGGGTAGCAAGATCACAGAACGGCCATCGCTTATCTCAATTTCACATCAAGATAAACAGAATGCCGCCCGTACGTTTCGTAAAACGGCTTGAACTCCACCTCATCGATCGTAAACTTCAACTCTTTCGGATCGCCTTTGATCGACTTGCTGATATCGGCAGCGTCGAGGGTGATCTTACGCCATTCTTTCCTGGCTTCGGGTTCCTGGGCGGCCAGTAATACGGGGCCGTAAAACAGGCTTGCAATGTTCTGTTGGTCCATTACGGGGTCGAGGTGAAACTGGAAAGGCATCTTCAGGTCGATCACATCGCCGTCTTTCCAGCTGCGGGTGATGGTGAGATAGGTGCCCGGTTTAGCCGTAAGTTTCTGCTCCTTGCCGTTGATCTTCACAAAGAAGCCTTTCGTCGCCCATCCCGGTACGCGTACGTTCACATCGAACTTGCCACTGCCTTTGATGGTCAGACGGGTATTATCTTCATTCGGGAAGTTAGTCGTTTGTTCCACGGTTACTTTACGTTCGATCCAGTTTAAAGTGGACGGCACGTACAGGTTCACATACAGGGCCTGGTTATTCTTGCTTTTGAAGTAGATGGCGTTCTGCAGTTTGGTACTGCTTTCTATCGCGGTGCCGTTACAGCAGGTAAAGCCGGTCATATCGGCGTTGCCGAACTGTTTTACGGAACCGGGGCGTAACGGTACGTGGTAGGTGTTGGCCGGACTATTCTCCGCCACAGAAGCCAGGATATGATTGTACAGCGCGCGTTCATAGTAATCCATCAGCTCGGGCTTCTGGTTAAAAAGAAACAGGTCGCTGGTGAGTTTAAGCATGTTGTAAGTGGCGCAGGTCTCGTTTTGTCCGCCGGAGGAAAAGCCGTTCTCGTACAGGGTGCCGGGCTGACTGATGAAACATTCTGCATTCGCGGGATTGCGGGCGCCAGCTACGCCGCCGATGCTGTACATGTAATCATTCACGGCCTTGTACCAGAAGTTATCGGCGATCTTGTAATACTCCGGGTTGCTGGATGCACGATACATTTCAATGCTGCCAACGATCTGCGGGATGTGTTGATTGGCGTGCAGTCCACGGAAGATGTCGACGTTCTTCGCGAGTCCGTGTGAATGTTTTGTATCGCCATAAAATACGCGGATGTTATCGAACAGCTGCGCGGTTTTCAGGTATTTCGCATCGCCGGTTACTTCGTACAGGCGGGCCATCGATTCGTTCATGCCGCCAAATTCGCCGGCAATGTAGGTGTTCCACATTTTAATGAGCGTATCGGTAGGTACCTGGTTGAGGCGGGCATACACCCAGTCGCCCATGCCGGTAGCCACTGCCAGCGCTTTCTTATTGCCGCTCACCTGGTACACATCTATCAGGCCGGCCAATATCTTATGCAGCGTGTAATACGGTGCCCAGATCTGCGTTTTCTGCCCTCCATATTTAGCACCTTTTTCGAGCATGATGAACTGGTCCGGAGGATAAGCGCTGATGAAGCCTGTGCCCCAGTTCCAGTAATCGTTGCGGATGCCTTCGTCGCTGAGGTCGGAATCGTATGCCGATTTGCCCGGACCATAAGGCACTTTAGCCGGATCGGATATCCTCTCGCCGCCCGTTTCTTTCGCATTGCCCGACAGTTTCGACAGATCATAGAGAGTGTTCACCATATAATCCATCTTATCCGCAAATTTCGCCTGCAACGCTTTGTCGTACCCTGTACCGGCATATGCCTGCGCAATGGCGGTGAGGTAGTGGCCGGTCGCATGGCCTCTTAATTTGGTGTCTTTACTATCCCACACCCCGAGCGGTTTAGCACCTTCCGGTTGTGGCTGCCCGAACGCATGGCGGAACATGTAGAGGAAGGAGTTAGGATCTGTTTTCGCTAAGGTGTTGATGAACTTGTCGCGGTTCTCTACAAACTTGGTTTCGTGACCATGCGCGTCCATTTTGAGCGATACCTGGTTTAGCGGGAACATGTCAAGTTTGGATACCGGCGCTGTTGGCTTGCCGGCGGCCTTTACGGTTACAATCGCTTTCGGTTGAAAATTTGTACCCGCTACGCGGCCCGTAATCGTATACTGGCCTGGTTCCAGCACGGCGCTGTTATCTGTCGCTGCGGGCCAAATCACGCGTACTTCCGGGCCTTTCAAACCATTTTTATACGTGCCGGCGATATGGCCGGGCAGCCTGGGCAGGTTGCCAGCTTCTGTTTCTACCTTGATGTCTGATACGCTGGCGAGATAAGTATTGTATAACTGCGCCTCCGTGGGAGCGAAGTGCTGCAGATCATCTTCTTTTTTACCGGTGGTATTCACCGAGCCTTCGTTGACACCACGATTAGCTCCGGCGTAAATGCCGGCTACCTGTCTTCTCGTTAGCGGTACGCGGTAAATGCGGAAGTCACGCACCAGGGCATCCAGGCCAGGATCGGAAGCTGATAGGGACTTGCCAATATACAGCTGCGACTTGCCCGGTTGTTCGCCGAATACGGCAGACAATTCCGCCGGAATATCTTTCGCTTCGCCGGCCTGTTTGCTATCTACATAAGTGGTAATCGTTTTGGAAGGAATATCGATCACCACGACCAGGTGTACCCATTTGTTCGCTTCGATGGCCGCAGATACAGCGCCTTTTTTGCCTTTCTCCGCGATGATCGCGGCCTGGTAGCCTTCCTGGCCGCCTGCACCTACAGGCGCCGCAAAAAAGTGTTTGGACGCGTCCTGCCCGAAGTCGAAGAAATGTTGTCCCGGCTGTTTGGAACGCAGGAACACCCATCCGGATATAGAAAGCGATTCCAGGTCGGTCAACGCATCTCCCGGAAGGGAAAGATAACTGTTGTTAGCAAGCGATAACACTTTGCCGAAGCGCGCGTCGTTCACGAACTTCACGTCTCCCTGTGGCTTTGCATGCAGGTTGTTCCTCGACCAGTCCTTCGCATCCCCGTTGAACACGTAGCGTGCAATCATCCCCGTTTCTCCGATCCCGTCCAGTATCTGATCTCCGCTCTGCGCGCGGGCTGTAGTGGCGGTAAGAACGGCAATAAGGAGCAGGATGCGTGGGAATACATGGTACATTTTCATGGTTGAATACTAGTTGTATGTTTCAACGTTGAAACTAGGAAGAATCCGGGTGTGTGGATAAGTGGATTTTAGCTAATCCTCGGATGATATTGACAAGAATGGGGGAGCATAAAAAAAGCCCGCTCTGTGTGGAGCGGGCCGTTTATTTACTTTTTGCCGATGCGATATAGCTTACCAAAGTCGGTGACAGCATACAATGCGCCATCCGATCCTTCAGTGATATCGCGGAAGCGTTGTTTTTCTGACACGAGTAACCGCTCTTCGCCAACAACCTTATTATTCTCGATCACTAAGCGGCATATGTGCATGCCGCTGAGCGAAGAAACGAACAGGTTGTTCTTCCATTCTGCGATCTGGCGGCCGTCGTAGAACGTCATACCGCTCGGAGAAATTACCGGGTCCCAGTAGTACACGGGTTGTTCCATTCCTTCTTTCTGTTGGATAGCGCCGCCAATTTTACCGCCGGAGTATTCGATACCGTAAGTGATCGTAGGCCAGCCATAGTTTTTACCTGGTACGATGCGGTTGATCTCATCGCCACCTCTTGGTCCGAACTCGGAATCCCACAACTCACCGGTAACCGGGTGGAAGGCGATGCCCTGTACGTTACGATGCCCGTAAGTATAGATTTCCGGTCTTGCACCCGCTTTACCTGCAAAAGGATTATTGGCGGCGGGTTTACCATCAGTAGTGATGCGAATGATCTTGCCCAGGCCGGAGTTGAGGTCCTGCGCCTGCGGGCGTGTTTTCATATCGGAACGTTCGCCTGTGCTGAGGTACAGGTTGCCGTCCTTGCCGATGAGTACGCGGCCACCGAAGTGGAGGTCGCCATTATGAAAAGGTTTCGCCTGGTAAATCACCGTTACGCCTTCGAGACGTTTGCCATCGGCAGAGAGTTTGCCTTTTGCTACGGAGGTTACGTTCTCTTCGCCCACCGGTTCAGAAAAAGCCCAGTACACCATTCTTGTTTTTGCGAAAGCCGGATCGATGCAGATGCCGAGCAAGCCGCCCTGGCCGTCATCATCCACCTTCGGTACGCCCGCAACTGGTTCGCTGATATCGCCATTGGCAGATACAATGCGGATATTACCTGCCTTCTCTGTTACGAGGAAGCGGCCGTCCGGCAGCGCAGCAATACCCCAGGGGCGCTCCAATGAAGTAGTAAGCACCTTGGTATCATACGCGCTTTTGGTGGCCACGGCAGCGATGCGCGTTTGGCCTTTGAAAGCAGGCGTATACGCGGAGTTTGGCTTTTTAGTTTCGACAGAGGGGGCCTGTTGCGCATGGAGGCATGCGGAGGGAATCATAAACATGAAGCTACCCAGAATAGTCACAATTCCTTTGCTCATTGATTAATCCGTTTGAAAAATGAAGAAATGCTTTACCGGCATAGCCGGCGTTGTAACGCACAAATTACTATTTTTAGCGGCATAACCGTCTTTTGCGGTATGGGTGCGCGTTAAATTATATGAACGGCTACTGGTGAGCCTTTTCGTAATGTGCCCCGAGCATATCCTCCCCGAAGTCATTTTTCAGGTCGCGAAAACTGGTATGTACGTGATTACCATTGTTCTGCGTATTATCATACTCGATAAGAAACGTAGGCCCCTGGATGCGGTAATAATGCCCGCTGCCCCAGGTTTTACCGCCAGCCCAGGCAAAATGCAACTGCTCCCAGCCTGCATCGCCTATCTCTTTCCAAAGTATATCCGCCATCAGTTTCGTATAGCGGTCGATATACGCGGCGAGTAACCGTTTCAATTGCGCTTGCTGCGCGGGTTGCAATTGCCTGTAACTGAGTCCGGGAGGATCCTGCAGCCAGGCCTTCCTTTTATTGCCCGTGATGATGTCTGCCGGGGCTTTGTCTGCAACAACCGCCGTGGCTAGTTGTTTTTCATCCAGACCTTCAAGCAAGTCGAAGGCCAGCTGGCTTTCCTGCTTTAATATTTGTTGTCCTTTTTTAGGTCCGTCCGGCACAATCGCCGGGTTGGCACCCATGAACGCAGGCGTTACCGCGAACGTATTTTCTCCTGCGGATGTGAAGTTCAGTGCCAGATGATGCCCTTCCATCCGCCATCCCCAGGGCTTCGGGCCTTTAAGGTCGCCAAAGATGGAAAAGTAATATTTACCCGGATCGCGGTAGGTATCGTTATCGCCACGGCCTTCCAGTGCGCGGAGAATGATTTCCTGTTCAACGATAGTAGTCGCTTTTTTGTAGCCGGTGCTGCTCATGCAGGCTTTCAGCAGCTGGTACGCTTTCGCGCGTTGATTGTCTGTCATCGCTTTTAACGGCAGGCCTTTTCGCTCGCGCGGCACAAAGTGCCAGTTAAAACGTTCAGCATTGTCGAACGGGAAGATGGTGGCTGCGCGTTGGGCGGAATCGAGCGTATTGAGGAACGCGGTGGCGAGTCGTTTAATAGATTGACTGGTTGCTCGAAAGGTTAGGGAGGTGAGGAGAATCAGTAAGATGTATTTTTTCATGTGTCGTGGTGTGGAATAGCGTGAAAGTACAAAACCGGTGTTTAGTTCTCATGAATATATGTCGGGCGGTTTTTTCCTGTGATAAAAATAAAATCAACATTATCAATTAATAAGACTACCTTTAGAAGGACATCATTTGAGCCTTCAGCACATCATTACTGGAAATATTCCTTCCCCATTCGTTTACTTCCTTTTCTTTTTTGCTTTTTACTCAGATCATTCTTCATTTTTTTATATCATTTTTATGAACATTTATGTAGCCAATCTTACCAGGCTTGTTAATTCTCAAGACCTTACAAAACATTTTTCCGATTACGGCGAAGTTTCTTCCGCTAAAGTCATCAACGACAAATTCACCGGCGAAAGCAGGGGTTTTGCGTTCCTGGAAATGCCGGATGATAATGCCGGCCGTAAAGCCATCAGCGAACTTAACGGCAGCGTGATCGACGGTCGCAATATCGTTGTGAACGAGGCTAAGCCGCAGCGCGAACGTGAGCGTTCCGACTACGGCCGCAGGTGGTAGTTTCTTCACTAAAACGTAAACCATGCAAATACAGGAACTTTACAAGTTATTGTACAGCCGCATCTTTTACAACCTGGCTGATGCCAGCCGCATAAGGTTTAATAACCAGGTGGTTTTTATCGACCGACGCGCGGGCGTACCGTTTTCTTTAAAAAACGAAGAGGATGTTGTGTATCTCGAAATGCCGCTGTATAATAAAGAACCGTCATTGTTGCGGGTAGTAACCGATCATCCGGACGGCAGCCCGCTGCATCTGTATGAGAAAGAGAGTAACGTGGAACTACTTGTACTTGACTAATTAAAATACCATGGCCCCTGAACAATTGTTGCAGGGGCCATTTTCTTATTGATAGAGCCTGTATCCGGTTATCACAGCAAATAATTTAAAATTGTTTGCAAGGGGACCGATTAATTTTGGGGATCGCCGGCTCCGCTTTACAAACACATCCGATAAACTTCACCATGGAATTGCTTAATCTTGCACTTACCATGAATGAATTAATCGCCTACATCCTTCATTTCGGCAAACTGACCAAAGATCAAATCGATCTGATTACTCAACGGGCCACCGAACTAACGCTCGCCAAAGACGCGTACTTTTCCGAAGCCGGCAAAATTCCCCGGCAGGTAGGTTCTTTAGCGAAGAAACAAATCCGCAAACGGGAGAAATTCCCTGGTAAACAAAAAGAGAGTGGTTTACGCCACTCTCTTTTTAAAATATTATTGTTGCGGTTGGCCGCCTTTGAAGGTCACCGTTTCGCGCACGGTGGTATCGTCGTCGTACATGATTAACGTCCCATCGCCGTCTTTCAGGGTGCCGGCGTTGCGTTTGTTGCCTTTGCTGTCGTAATTGGCGACTACAGTCCACTGGTTACCATCTTTGAAGATAACCTGTATCCAAGGTTTACCATTCGGATAGTAGTAGGTGCGGAGGCCGTCGCGTTTGCCGTTCTTTACGTTAAACTGGTCCTGTAACACACCGGTTTCATAATAGATTTTCATTTCGCCTTCCTGGATGCCGTTGATAAACGTTACTTCCTCCGACACATTACCGTTTTTATGAAAACCGCGTTCGATGTATTTGCCACGGCCGTTGAAGAACTCAAATTCATTCATAACTTTAACGCCATCGATCCAATAGTCCCTGCTAAGGCCGTGCAGACTATCATCCTTAAAAGTCTGCAGCCTGACTACCGTACCCTTGAGATTATAGTACTTCCAGGTGCCGTTCAGCTTATCGTTCTTATAAGTTTGTTCTGCAAGCAGGTACAACTTCTGGTGATCGAGCGAGTCGATCAGGTACTGCCTTGTGATGCCGTTCCTTTTACCGCCTTTCACCTCGCTTTCGAAGTAAACCAGGGCGTTACCGCCCCCCTTTATGGCAGTGGTGTTGTTATCGTCCACATCGAAGTAGGCAATGCGGGTCTCTATGTAAGATTTAGTAGTGCCATTCTTTAAAGGGCCTGTCGGTTTAAAGGTTGTGGCATCGGCCTTTGTTACAAAGTGTTTTGGAGTGTATTTAGGTGCTCTTTGTGCGCTGGCCGTAAGTGTAAGGCCGGCAAAAACGAACAACAGTCTGAATTTCATGGCTAAGGGTAGGTTGATGTGCGGCAAATATAGGGTAAATTATATTTATGTGTGACCGCGCGTGCCGATGATATTGCCTACTACTTCCGTGTTTAGTGCAACCCTGGCTTCAGTAAACCTGCCATGGGATATTTATATCTTTATGCTTATGCGACTGCTCCTTTCCATTTTTGTACTCCTTTGCCTTCAAACAACGGTTTACGGCCAACAACCACCCGATTCTATTGTCATCCGGCAGCTCATAAGTCAGGCCGGGAAGCTGATTTTAAAGCGGGGAGAACTGCCTGCAGACCTGAACGCCGCCCGTCCAATATTGCACCGCGCTGCGGAACTCAGCCGAAAGTCCGGCTACAAGCCAGGGCAGGCCCGATGTTCGCAGCTGGCCTACCAGTTGGCATATGAAGCCAAAGACGATGATTGGTTAGTGAAATTGCTGCCAGAACAAACGTTTCTTAAAAGGAACACGACATTAAAATATCTTTTCTACCGCGTACTCGATCGCAGGCAACTGGACAGCGCTCTGATGTTCGCGAAGATGATGAAGGAAGACGCTATACGTAATCAGCATCCTTTTTTATCGAACGACGCCGAGTTTTACCTGGCATCGTATCACATAGAATTGGCAGAATGGGATAAAATGGCGGAATGTTATACGAACATGATCCGCTTTCACCGGCAGCAAAAGAACCTGGCCGACGAATTGTCTTGCTGGACGGCGCTCAACTTTTACATGACAGAAAACTCACTGAAGGTTTATACGAAAGAGGAGGTGCTTAAAAATATGTTATCCCTCAGTGAGCGCCTGGGTGACAAGCGCCAGTATGCCACCACGCTGGCCGATCTGGGGCGGAGCGACATAACATTCGGAAGGATGAATGAAGCAGAGCAGAAGTTGCTGGAGGCGGAGCGCATCTTGAGAACGAATGGGATAAAGGACCGATTCTCCGTATACGAATGGCTTTGTCGTTTCTATATTATTAAAGCAGATGTGTACAAAGCGTTACAGGCAGCGAGGGCTGCACAGCAAAGCCGCTATGAAGCCGGTGCAGCGGGAGACCTGGAACGATTGTATTACTACGTGGCGGAAGTATATCAAACATTTGGTTTGCGTGGACGGGCGTTCCAGGAGCTGAATAATATGTTTGGTGGCAGCGATCCACTTAACATCCGCCCGGCTAACTATAAATATGCAGTTGTGGGTGCGCAGTTGATCGACCATCGCGGGCAAACGCGGCAGGCGATCGCGTATCTTTCGCAGGGAATGAAAGATAAACTGCTGTTTACCTACGATCACCAGCTGGTAACGGCGAATATGTACATGGGCGATTTTTATCTCCGGCTGAAGGATACGCTTACTGCACTACAGCATTACAAGAAATCGGAGCAGCTGATGGACCTGAAAGTATGGGGCCGTGCCACAGGGCCGTCCGACTTGTATATCCGCCTGGCCCGTTCGTTATATGATGCGGGCAGGTACGATTCCGCGCTGGCCTATCTCCAACGGATCGAAAAGTTACACAATGGGCAGGTAAGACTGGAGGTGCAAATCGACATGCAGCAGTTGTTCTATCGCATCGATTCGTTGCAGGGGCGATACCTCTCCGCCATGGGCCGTTCCCATAAACACCAGGCGCTGCGCGATTCTATCTACGGAATTGAAAGATGGGCCCAGCTGGAAGAGCTGCAGATGAAGTATGAAACAGCGCAAAAAGACCAGCAGTTACAGCAACGCGCGCAGCAGGTAGCCTTGCTTACCCAACAGAATTTTATGCGGGAAGAGTTGCTGGAGCAAAGAGACGTGGCAGCCCGGCAGCGCGATCTGCTCAACAAACGGAACAATCAGCAAGCCCAGCTCGAAGCCCGCCAGCGGGGTGACTCGCTTAAAAATAAGGAGGAACGTATACGGGCGTTAAACAAAGAAGCCAGTCTGCAACATACGGTACTCGAACAAACCCGCAACGCCCGTAATGCGCTTATCCTGGGCGCAGTACTGCTATTGCTATTGCTTTCCCTTGGATACAACCGTTTTTTGCTAAAACAACGTAACAACCGTGAGCTGCAGTTACAGCGGGATGTGATCACAGGTAATAATGTGGCACTTAGTAAACTGGTGAACGAAAAAGAATGGCTGCTCAAAGAAGTGCATCATCGCGTGAAAAATAATCTACAGGTGGTGATGAGTTTACTGAATATACAGTCGTTCTACCTGCAGGACGATCGCGCCATCGCCGCTATCCGCGATAGCCAGCGCCGCCTGAACGCCATATCCCTCATCCACAAAAAGCTGTATCAATCCGATAACATGGCCCTGGTAGACATGCCGCTATATGTTAACGAGCTGGTCGAATGCCTGCGCGAGTCGGTGGATATGCCGGAAAATATCAGGATCGACCTGGCGGTGGATCCCATCATGATGGACGTGAAACGCGCCCTGCCGGTGGGGCTTATCCTCAATGAGTCGATTACGAACGCTTTTAAGTACGCATTCCCGGATAACCATGAAGGCACGATTGACGTGTCGTTGAAGCAGGAGGGAAGCACGTTACTGCTGACGATAGCCGATAACGGCATCGGGTTTCAGCCAGGAAACGGCGGTAATTCACTCGGCATGAGCCTGATGGACGGACTCGCCCGCGACCTCGAAGGGGAGTTGATGGTGGACGGAAGTAAGGGTGCCAAGATCAGCGTGGTGTTTCCGGTGGTGCAATAGTGCGCGATCAGGTAATACGTTTGCTGGTGAGCGACTTCACCCAGCGTTTCTGTTCACAACGTTTGCAAGTATGTTTGCCGGCAGTAAGGCGTTCTGTTCCGCCGCAATAGCAGCAGGAGTACTCTCCATCCCTGGGCACTTCGGCGCATTCCTCGTAATGAGTAGGTGGCAGTACCGGCAAACCTGGCAACACCTCTTCATCCGGGAAGAAAAAGAAACTCACCGTACCATTGGTTTCCAGGATGCCGAGGCGTACCTGTCCCATATGTTCAATGCCTTTACCCCGCATCTCTGCGAAAAATTCATCTTTGGCGAAGGTAGATTTGCCTTTGTTATTCAGTACAATTTCCCCGTTTTCGATGATCACTACCGGGTCGCCTTCCAACACACTTTCAAACTTTTCGTACTTGGCGGCCAGCCAGGTAAGCAGCCGGTAAAAACCAAGGATCACCGCAAACACGACCAGGGAAGGCACGATGGCGTCGTCTTTATGGAACATCGGGTCGCCGGCGGCAGAACCGAGGGCAATGATGATGGCCACTTCGAAGATCGAGAGCTGCCGAACGCCTTTTTTGCCCGAAGCGCGGAGTAACAGCAACACAAAGGCGAACATAACGAGTGTGCGAATGAGGATTTCAACCGCCGCCTGTCCGTCAAAATCCTTTAGAAATATTTCTTGCCATTCCATGGAGGGGAGAGGTTTACAGATGGGTTGGCAAATTTTATTCCAGAACATGCTTTGCGGTGACCTGTAATACGCAAAATCAGGTATTCGGGTAAATAGAGAAAATCATAATTTTAATTATTCTATCACCTATAACTATTAGTGTATTATATGAGAATGCACCTGTTGGCCTTTTTTGTAATATGCAGCCACGCCCTTTCAGCTCAAACTACCCAACCCGCTTATGATTCTGCCCGCGCCATACTTGATCGCGGTGAACTGGAAAAGGCAATTCCTTACTTTGAGACGGTCATGACTAATGGCGACGAGGCCCTGAAAAGGAAAACGATCAATTATCTTACGGAAACCTGGGTGGGTGGCAAACATGCTATCTCCCTGTCTAAGTCGGTCAAGAGTTATGGCAAATTGCTGTCGGATTATATGAGCGCAACTTTCGCCGGAAAAGAAAGCACGATGAATGCTGCCGATCACTATACAGCAGGCATGATCTTCTGGTCGTTCGCCTATGCTGGCTCAAAGGGCGCTACGACTAAGGCAGTCACCCAGTTAAATATGGCCGCGCAGAAAGGCTATTCCGGGGCGGTTATCCACCTCGCAGCGGCGGTCAGACAGTTGAAGAACCAGGATCCGAGTATTCAATGGGGCGATATCATCAACCTATATACGCAGGCCGCGGCCATACAAAAATCTCCTCAGCCCCTGATAGATCTAGCCAATTCGAAAGTGGCTGATCTGGTTTGGGGAAGTTTCGATAAAAAGCAAACAGCTGCCCAGCGTGATACTATCAAAGACGTTTTTTTCATGAGCCTCTATAACATCACGCAGGTGATACCCGATTCGTTTCACGTCGCTGTCGCTTGGTTTTGGGAGCGGAGTATGGGAACTGCCATCCAGGATACGATGGTCAGTAACCTTATGAAAGATTATTTCGCGCGTGCCCCCTTGCCGCAAGGCTCACCGGCACGGAAAGGGCAGGCATGGCATCACCTGTATGAATACTTTTATGATCCCACGCCGAAGAATATGACCGTACGGACGGAGATCATGAATAAACTAAAGGAGTTTTACAATAATGAGCAGGAGTTACTAGGCGTGATCAGCGAATTTGTAGTGACCGCCAAAACGAATGATATTGGTTACGGCATGAGTTACGATTCCAAATGGCTCACCTTCTTTACGCCCGCGCTGGTCGACCAGCCGGAGCGACTTTTTACCGCAGCTGCGATGACGGACCAGGATTTTCTCCCTTTCCTGGAAAAGAACCAGCCTGCCAGCCGCTTTTCGAAGCCGATAGCCGACGGTTACAGGAAACGATTCGACAGGTTGTTTGAAATTGCAGGCGGTAAAAATATCGATGCAAAGTACCAGTTCGCGCTGGCAGAAGTTGGCAGCGCCGCGAACATGCGCCTCATCGAAAAACTGGCAGCCTACCCGGAAATCTGCAAAAGCAGTGCGATCAAACAGGCTTATGCAGACCTTGCGGTGCTGAAAAACCTGGCGTCTTACGGCAGCACAGGCGCAAACATCCCCATCGATTTCACCGAACTGCCGAAAGTATATGAGAACTGGTCTGCAGCCGACAAAAAAAGCTATAACAGACAATACGTCAATTTACTTTTAAAGTACATCCAGGAAGTGATTAGCTCTGGCAGGAATGTGAACTCGCTGGCCAGCGCCACTGGCAAGGTTACACTCGATTTTAATGATTACGATAAAGCGCAGAAGGCGATCACCCAGATATCGGCTGCATTGAAGTAGTTTTAATGCTTGTTTTGTCCGGGTGCGTAGGGCCTGGCCGATTTGGAACCGGTAGCCTTTTTCATTTGTCCGGGAGGTACTTTGCCGCTTCTGCCCGCGGTGCCGGGTGTGTAACAGGACGACAACAGTCCGAGGATCGTTAATGCAAGCAACATTTTTTTCATAAGATTGGTTTTGGTATTGATTACCAAATGTATGCCATTAGTTGATAAGTTGACACAAGGGCCAGGGCGTTGCAAGCGTCCTGGCCCGCGATTTGGTAGCAAAAGCCAAACATTTTCTATCTGTTCCTTAAAAAAACGTAAACCCTGCGCTGCTAAAAATCAACGCGCATCCATCTACATTCATCTATGAAAACAACTTATCTGCAGTTTTGCAAACTGGGCCTGGCAGCCCTCACAGGACTTGTAACCGTATCAGCCTGTAAAAAAGACAAAAACGATCAGCCAGCAGCACCGAACTACCTGCTGACGGCTATTCACCAGGATGGCGAACCGATCGACAGTTTCACCTACAATAGTAATCAGCAACTGGACCGGTTGTATAGTTATTACACCACCGCCGGTTACGAGGAATATCGTCAATTCGAGTATGACGCCAACGGTCGTTGTGTACGTGTAAAGCATATAGACGCCCGGGATGGGGATCTGTTGGGGAAAGACACACTCGTTTATAATAATCGTGACTTTACCGTTTATACGGAGGATGACGATGAACCGTTCGAAATTGAAAACGGTCTATCCTTTAAAGTCGGCAATGATGGTATTACCTTAGTCGGTTCGAAAGATACCATTACAATGTCCACCGGCAGGAGGCGTGTAGACTACATAGAAATTATTTACAGCGGCGGTAATCTATCCAGCTTTAAAGCGGTA
This sequence comes from Chitinophaga horti, assembly GCF_022867795.2. NCBI lineage: Bacteria > Pseudomonadati > Bacteroidota > Chitinophagia > Chitinophagales > Chitinophagaceae > Chitinophaga > Chitinophaga horti. Next base: position 1,884,790 of record NZ_CP107006.1, read on the forward strand.
GAATACTCTTTTTCTCCTACCACTAATAGTGTGAACAGTAATACCGCCACCTATAGCTTTACCTACGACAACCGGCGTAGTGGTTTGCAATGGATCGCTAAACATAATCCGTATGCAAGCCACCTGTTAAACACCGCTGTTGTTGATTCACCGATTTTCCCAGGTGGCAGGAACAATATAGCAGGTATTAAATACATATGGGGGACGGAAACCTTTACAGATGTAGAAGAATACACCGTAACGAATACCTATGATGCTGCATCGGGATATGTGGCAACCCAGGCAATCTCGGCGGGTGGATCAGAGCAGGTCGTAATAGGATTTCGCTACCAGAAGGCAGAGTAGTGTCGCATTCACCCCTGCGGATTGTCGTACCGACACGCCACCAGTTCGAGGTATAGCAGCGATCTTTGTGTTATAAAACACACGATATGAACAAGCTTTTAATCATCGCTTTACTGGCCATATTCGCTGCCTGTCAGCCAGCATCAAAAAAACATGAACTGTCTATGAAAGATAGCACACAACTTAAGCCCGTTCAATCAGGTTATGCGGATGTGAATGGCCTGAAAATGTACTACGAAGTATATGGTAGCGGCAAACCGCTGGTGATGATTCACGGCTCGTACATGAACATCCCGCTGAACTGGGCGCATATGATCCCTTCGCTGGCAAAAGACCGCCAGGTGATCGTGGCCGAAATGCAGGGGCACGGCCGTACGAAAGATATCGAACGCGAATTGAGCTACGAAGGCATGGCCGATGATGTATCCGGGTTACTTAAACATCTGAAAGTAGACAGTGCCGACATACTGGGTTACAGCATGGGCGGAGGCATTGCCTTCCAGGTTGCGGTTCGCCATCCGCAGCAGGTGCGCAGGCTGGTCATTTTATCCGGCACCTATGCGCATGATGGCTGGTGGCCTGAAGTGGAGGCGGTGTTTGCCACCTTTACGGGAGATATGTTTAAAGGCACACCCATTCAGCAGCAATATGACAGCATGGGTAATGATCCCGCACGCTTCGATGCCTACATAAAGAAAGTCATCAGGGTCGACACGAAGCCTTATGACTGGAGCAATGAAGTAAAGAACATCAAAGCCCCAATACTCATGGCCATCGGCGATGCCGACGGTGTACGATATGAACACGCCCTGGAGCTGTTCCGCGCTAAAGGCGGGGGGAAGATGGGGGATATGGGAGGCCGGCCTAAGTCGCGCCTGGCGATCCTACCCGGAACAACGCATGTCGGTATGATGCAGCAAACGGATGTGGTAGTACCGATGGTCGCTAACTTCCTGGATGCCGACCTGGACGCGCCGCCGCCAACGTTTTAAGATACCGGCCCGCTCGATGGAGCGGGCTTTTTGGGGGACAGTCACGGAGTGCCCATAGATGTGTTATTGTTTGTAAATTGCTGATTTTGGTATTTTTGTTGTATATACACCGGCGTATCATTACTTGTCGGCCTAACTCGAGTCAAGTATGATAAATCCGCGAGATGCCGAGTTTTTTTGTAGTAAACTTTGATAAATGGCTGATGTGCATTCTAAGGAAACCCGGAGTTTCAACATGAGCAAGATAAAGGGTAAGGATACCAAGCCTGAAATGCTTGTCCGAAAGTACTTGTTTTCGCATGGCTTCAGATATAGAGTGCATGACAGAAGGCTTCCAGGCAACCCCGATATCGTTCTTCCAAAGTATCGGACTGCGATATTCATTCACGGCTGCTTCTGGCATGGTCATGAAGGGTGCCGGTATTTTATCATTCCTAAGACTCGCACAGAGTGGTGGGTAAGTAAGTTAAGCCGAAATACAGCGAATGATGAAAAGGCGTTGACAGCGCTACATGCCCTTGGCTGGAAGGCAATAGTGATATGGGAGTGTGACCTGAAGAAGGCTACGTTGGATCATACTCTCAAGGCGCTCTTAGGCGACCTCAGATCAACACTGGTTAAGCAGAAATAAAATATCTTTTGCTGCGAAAATCTTGAAAAAAAGTTTATATTTTCGCGGGCATGAATTATATCGATCTTTTTGCAGGTGCGGGAGGTTTATCAGATGGCTTTATTAGAGCTGGCTATGAGCCGATCGTTCATGTAGAAATGGATGAAGCAGCCTGCTACACTCTTAAGACCCGCGTTGCCTATCATTACCTTAAGGCTACTGAAAACATCGGTGTATATAGGGCATACCTCCGGAATGATATTACGAGGGAGCAACTTTATGGATATATTCCCCGGGACTTACTTTCCAGTGTCATTAATCTTCCTATTGGTGGGGAAAGTAATTCAAAAATACATTCCCTCATAGATGATCAGCTTGATCAAAAAAATATATCAAAGAAAGACGTCGATTTAATAATCGGCGGTCCTCCTTGTCAGGCATACTCAGTTGTTGGGAGAGCCAGAAGCGAAAACGGGATGAAAGGTGACCCACGAAATTATCTATATGTTCAGTACGCACGTTATCTCGAAACATATCAGCCTAAAATGTTTGTATTTGAGAATGTACTAGGATTGAAATCGGCACAGAAGGGCATTTTCCTGTCTAACATGGAAAGGCTTTTCGAAAAAAAGGGATATAAGATAGAGGTCTTCACTGTAGAAGCAAACAATTTCAACGTACTGCAGAATAGAAAGAGGATTATAATCATTGGTTGGAAGGATGATTTTGTTCCGACATTACCAGATCTTGAAGCCGTACGTTTAAACCAGGGCGATCATGTCGAATCACTTTTAAAAGATTTGCCTCCCTTAAACGCAGGAGAGGGTAAAGATAAGTACATGGATTACGCGAGGCTGCCGGATAAATATCTCAGGTCTTCCGGTATCAGGGAGCGGTTAAGGGAATTGACCCAGCATGTGGCTCGTCCTCACACGCAGCAAGATAAAGAGATTTACAAGATAGTCGTAGATAAATGGAATAATCACTCTGAACGACTGGATTATAATTCATTGCCCGAGAAATTGAAAACCCATAGTAATAGGGATGCTTTCGTCGATCGGTTCAAAGTTGTAGCCGCCAACTGCCCTTACTCCCAGACTGTAGTGGCGCATATAGCAAAGGATGGCCATTATTATATTCATCCTGACATAACGCAGAATCGCTCTCTGACGGTTCGCGAAGCAGCACGTTTGCAATCCTTTCCGGATAGTTACTATTTCGAAGGCGTGAAGGAAAAGGGAAGCAGGACTGCCGCTTTTAAGCAAATCGGGAATGCAGTGCCGCCATTAATGGCTTACGAGATTGCAAAAGTTTTGAAACCGGTGCTTGAATCGGTGACCTGAGTATAATTTCTGTTGCCCATGCATGAATATAAAGCAGAAACAGTAACGCCAAATCCAAAGTCCACCATAAATTCCTATCGTAGTTTTGGATATAACCTACCTACAGCGATAGCTGATATACTTGACAATAGTATATCGGCTGAGGCAACTGAAGTTCACATCAATTTCAAGTGGGAAGGAAGCGCATCGTACATCTCTTTGCGTGATAACGGGAAGGGAATGAATCAGAAGGAGCTGGTCGATGCAATGACGCCTGGGAGTAAAGATCCTGAAGAGGAGCGAGGTAAAAATGATCTGGGGCGCTTTGGGTTAGGACTAAAAACAGCTTCTTTCTCACAATGCAAAAGGCTCACCTGCATCACCAAAAAGGAAGGTGAGAAGGTCTTAAAGAGATGCTGGGACATTGATTATATCAACGATAGTAATGTATGGCAGTTGCTGGACTTTGTTTCTGACAGCTCATTCCTGAATGAAGTAAATGAGCAAAAGTCAGGGACCCTGGTCTTATGGGAACACCTCGATCGGATCGTCGGAAAGGCAGATAAAAATAACGAAAGCGTAAAAAACGCATTCTATCAGGAAATGCAGCATGTTTGTGAGCACCTGAGCTTAGTTTTTCATAAATTTTTAGAAAACAGACGTTTGAAGATCTTTGTTCAGGACGACCTGCTGCAGCCATTCAATCCCTTTCTTTTGAATCTCACCCCAAAGCCTCAGATGGGTTTGCCGGAAATATTTGGGGGCGTAGAAATCACCTATTTTATTTTGCCTCACATGTCCGAAACGGGTAAAGAGTCGTATGAAAAGTCAGGCGGTGCATTAGGGTGGTTCCAACAGCAGGGATTTTATATCTATCGGGGGGATAGATTGCTGGTTGCGGGAGATTGGCTGGGACTGGAAAAGAAGAGAGACTATTCCAAGCTGGCACGAATTGCTGTAAATTTCTCTAACGCAGGTGATTTTGATTGGAATCTCGATATCAAGAAGTCCACAGCGAGTCCGCCTATCGAAATTAGAAGAGAACTCGCCCGAATTGCAAAAGTGGCTATTTCGAAATCAGCGAAAATTTATAACTGGCGCGGTCAGAAGCAGCTGTCTGAAGCGCCGGACATTACACATGAACCGCTATGGAAAGACGAAGTCAATAGAGAAGGGATTAAGCGGTATAAAATAAACAGGAAACATCCTGTTATAAGATCGCTGTTATCGGAAAAAACTTTATTTGCAGGTAAGGCACTTGCATTGCTTGAAGAAAATGTTCCCATCGAGCTTATTTTAGGCAATCAGAATGAAAACCCTTGTTACCACGAGCTTGAGAAACATACAGATCAGCCATCCGACGCATTGATCAGCCTTGCTGTCGAGCTCTATCAGATATATATATATCAGCAAATTCCCGAACCCCTCGCGCGACAACAAATTATGAATTCCACTCCTTTTAATTTATTTCCACTGATAAACGAGTATCTGAAATGAGCGACCTCTTAAACACGGCGAGAGCCGTAGCCCATATGCTATTGTCTCACGGTTCGGAAAATATTACCGATGAGTCGATACAAACTGCTGTGAAGAAAGTTTCCGCAATGAACATCGTAGAAGGACTTACGTTCGACGAGCGTGAATTGTTCGAAATATTACGCGCCGATTTCAGCGTCGGGAAAGGCGAAGTAACAATCTTATCCGAGGATGTTGAGCCATGGCTGAATGAAGAGTTGGCAAATATAAACTTTGAATTATGGAACAGGTATAAACTCAATATCAGAGACAATGATCCTTCATTTCCAGTAGGTGACCTGGATGACTTCACCAATAAAATACTGGATAAGTGTGTAAACCCGAGAAAGCCCGGAGCATGGGACAGGCGTGGTATGGTGGTAGGGCATGTTCAGTCCGGTAAAACATCTAACTATGTGGGACTCATCAATAAGGCGACCGATGCAGGTTATAAGGTAATTATCGTAATTGCCGGCACTATCAGTTCCTTGAGGAGGCAAACGCAGGAAAGAATCGATTCCGGCTATATAGGAAGGAGCAGTTCCGCCTTTATAAATAACCGGGGCGAAAATAGGGTGATCGGTGTAGGGAAATATAAGGTGAGTACTGATATATACTCATTGACCTCATCCTATTACAAAAGTGGGGACGAAGGCGACTTCAGCCAATCAGTCGCGAATAAATTAAATATCCCAATCGGCAGAAACCCGGTGGTTTTTGTTATCAAAAAAAATAAAAGCATTCTTGAGAATCTTATAGATTGGTTTGCCAAAAACGAAAATGTTCGGCCTGTAGAGGGAAGCCCTAGACTATTTGACGTTCCGGCACTGATTATTGACGATGAGGCGGATGCAGCCTCCGTAAATACGTCAGGCGATATAAATGACGTGAAGGCAATCAACCGGCTGATACGGATCCTGTTAAATATGTTCAATCAAAGCACATTTATTGGATATACCGCTACGCCATATGCGAACTTGTTCATATCACAGACCTATAATGATGCGCTTACTGAGGTGGTAAAAGGCCGGGAGTATAAGGTTGGCGAAGATTTGTTTCCGCGTGACTTCATTGTTAATATAAAGGCTCCCACGAACTACATTGGTGCTGCGAAAATGTTCGGTTACGAAAATCCTGTTCCGGAGCTTACGAAGGAGCCATTGGAAATTTTTAGAGCGATTGATGATTACGATCCTCCCTTCTTTAAATCAATTAACAAAGAAAATAAAGCCAATTTACCCGAATATATTCCTGATACCCTTGGAACTGCGATTAAGTCTTTCATACTGACCTGTGCGATACGGAGGCTCCGTGGGCATGAAAAAAAGCACAATTCGATGCTGGTTCATGTAGCACTACTCGTGAAGTGGATTGACAAAGTCGCATATTTGGTTAATGAAAAAGTGAAGGAGTATAAAAATGCAATTCTGGCAGAAGATGAAGCTCTCCTTGATGAACTCAGGTGTCTGTATGAAACTGATTTTCTCCCGACAACGCGGAATGTTATGGAGAATCTGGATTACAAAGATCGCCGGCTAGAGCAACATCACTGGGTTGACGTGAGGGCTGAACTTAAAAAAGCCGCTTCAAAAATCGAAGTGCGGGCTGTTCATGGAACCCGCTCTACAACAAATCTTCAGTACCACAATATCGAAGAAATCGACTATGGGCTATATGAGAACGGCTTATCGGTCATCGCTGTCGGTGGAAGCCGGCTTTCGAGGGGAATTACGCTGGAAGGGCTTTCTATCAGTTACTATATACGGACCACTAGGATGTACGATTCTCTGATGCAGATGGGGCGTTGGTTCGGATATCGCCCCGGCTATGTGGATCTATGCCGGCTTTTTACTACGTCTGATATATTCTTGTGGTTTAATCACATCACTATGGCCACGGAAGAGATGAGAAACGATTTTGATGAATTGACCGCAACACATCGCCGGCCCAGAGATTTCAGGTTGAAGGTTAGAAATCATACCGGCCTGCTTACAATAACAAGCCTAGCTAAATTACATTTCTCAGAAAATATAGAAATTTCCTTTTCGGGTAGCAATCTGCAAACCTATCAGCTACTTAAGACTGAAGCTGCCATCCACAACAACTTCAAGGCCTTGAAGGATCTGATTGCAGCTATCGGATTTCCGGAAGAACATCATCGTATAAAAGTAAAAGATAGGATAAAATATCTTCTTTATCGGGATCAGACGCCGGATTCAATATGTGATTTTATAGATGCGTTCAAAACAGATCAGCCCAACATTAAAAACGGTGCCATCAGTGAATATATACGACTACAATCAGAAAGCGGGACAATAAACGAATGGAGTATTTGTGTCGTTGCCAATACTGAAGAGAGAGTTTTTATCGATTACGAAGGGAATACGCAACTGGATAAACGAGAGCCCAATAATGATGTAATGACTTATAACTTGATCTTCGGAGGGGAGGTGCTGACCCTTGGATGCAATGTTCGTAATCAACCAAAACAAGAACGTGGCAGTGATTACTATCTGATCTCAAAAAACCAAATTGATGATATTAGGGATAGGCAGGTTGATTTATTGCGAAACAATCTGAAGACAAATGAGGCTATCAAGGGAGAACGGAAAGAAGAGAAAAAAGGTCTCTTGTTGATTTATGGGTTGGATGAACGAGGTACGCCCGGTCTGAAAAACAAAATTCCGGTTGTAGGCTTCAGTCTCCATTTTCCGACGATTGACGGTGAGGTAAAAGTGTCATATACGGCAACAATTTACAATGGCTTTGATGATGAGATGATGGAGGATGACGATAACAACGATAATGGGTAAGTTATGGTGGATGTAAAATCACTTTGGTCGGATCAAAAGCCGGATGCAACAATAGTTGTCAGAACAAAAATTGACATTCCCGGCTTAAATTGCTTTGTAGCAACTAACAATGTTACAGGTCAATGGTTGTATATCATGTCCGTTTCAAAAAGTCTGGAAATACCTGAGTTGAAAAGTTATCGCTTCAAAGGAATTGAGATTTTTGATATTGAACTAGAAGATAGGACGGAAATAACTATTTATTTGCTGGAGGATGAGCTTAGCGACGTTTTTGCATTATTCATTCAGAACGTAGTGGACGACATTATTGACGTCGCCACAGAGAGTGATGCACTCGCAAAAACACTTAAAGTAGTTGAAAAATGGAAAAAGCTGTTTGATACCATTAATTTCAGCGGCTTAAGGGTTGAACAGCAAAAGGGACTGTGTGGAGAGCTGCTGTTCATCAACTGGTTGCTCGACAATCAGAAGAAGATAGCTCCTGTTCTCAATGGATGGACGGGAGTCGATTTTGGGGATAAGGATTTCGTTTTCGGAGCAACAGGGGTAGAGGTAAAACTGACATCTTCTAAGTATCCGAAAGTTAGTATTAGCAGTGAAAGGCAACTTGATACGCTGAATATCGACGAGCTATATCTAGTATTATATATTGCTGAAGAGGTTAGGCAGAATGGATTTACTTTAAATTCACTCATTTCGCAGATCAGGTTAAAAATCGCCGGGTCGCCTGGTGAGCTTAAGCTCTTTAATGAGAAGTTGCTGGTCGCCGGATATATGGACGATCATGCCAGTTATTACGGTAAGATGTACGCGCTTAAACAGATGCTGACCTTTGCGGTTACAGGCGGTTTTCCGCGGATAACCCGGGATATTCTTCCTCCGGGCGTTTATGATACAGCTTATTTCATAGAATTATCTGCCGCAGCCCCCTTTTCAGTGCTTCCGGACGAAATCCTTAAAAAAGTCTATTGATGGAAAGAGCATTAAGAAGCTACATAGATGAGCTAAAATCTGAGGTGTCCTCTCTTGTTTATTCTGATGGTGAAGGTGTAAGTTTCGAGGATAAATTCACAGAATACTGTATCGCTGTTTTTGAACAGATCGGGAAATCTGAGGGTGCAAGAGCGCTGTCATATATTCATCCAAATAATCAGGGTGGCATAGATTGGAAGATTAATGGCTATTGCCTGAAAGATTCCTTTAAAGAGGAAAATGGTAAAACTTACTTTGGTACGCTCGATTTATTTATTACCAGCTATCGTACCGACAACTATGAGTACAATATTACTAAGGACGAATATCTGAAGTCACTTGCGCAAGTAAAGCGTTTTATCAATGCTGCTTTGAAAAGACATATAAATTATATAGATCCGTCTAATACTGAACTGAACGAACTTGTCAAGGCGATCGGCAAGCAAGGGACTGACTTCGATAGGATCAACGTCTACTATCTGATAAACGGCTTTTCGAATCACGAGAAGGAGAGGATTGAGATCGCTGGAATCGATATCTACGTTCATACATGGGATATTTCCCGGCTCTTTAAAATAAATGAATCCAATAGTGTGCATGAGCCGATTGAGATCGATTTTGAAGCCTTTTCTGCCGACGGGAAGGGGTTACAGTGCCTGCAGGTTCCAAACATTGATGAACTTTACGATTGTTATCTTGCAATTGTACCGGGAGTAGTATTGGCTAAGCTCTATAAAGAATACTCCAATGAACTGTTGGAAAGTAACGTGCGTGCTTTTTTGGGACAAACTGGCGTTTACAACAAAGGTATAAAAGATACGATCCGCACCAAGCCACATATGTTTTTACCCTATAATAATGGAATAACTGCTACCGCTGAGAGTGTTGAGACGAAAATTGACGAAAATAGACTGGTGATCACCAGGCTGAACGACTTTCAGATTGTAAATGGAGGACAGACGACGGCATCTCTCTATCACACTCAAAAAAAATTCAAGGATGCAGACCTAAGCAGGATTTTTGTTCAGATGAAACTTACAGTCATTAAGGACAGGAATCAGAAAAATCTGGAAGTGCCCAATATCTCAAGATTCGCCAACAGCCAGAATAAGGTTTCCGAACTGGATCTGTCATCCAACAATCCATATTTTATTCAGATTGAGAATATGTCCCGCAAAAAGTATGTCATCAATCCCGAAAACAGGAATCAATCCTATCTTTGGTTCTTCGAGCGGGCTAACGGGCAGTATCGTGAGACGTTGAATAAACAATCGCCGTCCGACCAGAAAAAGTTCAAGGAGCAAAACCCTTCACAGCTGAAATTTGTGAAGTCTGACGTAGCAAAGTTTATCAACTTGTGGGAGCAGGAGCCACATTTTGTCTCACAGGGCTCTCAAAAAAATTTCAATCACTTTATCAAAAAAATCAGTGATAAGGTTGCAAAAAATAGGCTTCCCGGGGATAATTTCTACAAAAAGCTGATTGCTAATGCTATCCTTTTCAGGACGACCGATAAACTTTTTGGTAGGAAGAACGCAGATGCGATTGGCGACACAAACTTAAAATCGTTTACGGTAGCCTACACCATTTCATTTTTCTATTTTCTGACCGGAAATCGTATAGATCTCTGGAAGATATACGAGGCACAAAAGGTGGATGATGTTATATCAGATACTTTAAGGAAGCTTCTCATCTTTGTACATCGTCATCTGATTGCAGAAGCTAACAATACGCTGATATCTGAGTATGCAAAAAGGGAATCTTCATGGAAAAAATTGAAGGATGCCGTGTTTATGGAAGACCTGCTTATAACATTGGACGAACATTTGATTTCTGAAGAAGAAAAGGAGCAACGGGAAATTGAGCTGGAGGTTGATTCAAGCTCTGAGGATAATATTTTCCTTGTAAGTGAGATTCGAAAAATGGGCATTAAGTTCTGGGATGGTTTCCTCACTTACATTGCAAAAGTTAATCCAGACGGTTTTGATTATGTAACTGCTTTTGACATATTGAAAAAATTAAAGGAGGATAAAAACCTTATGTCAAGAGAAGTGTCTTTCGGAGCGAAGGTGATATCTTATGTTCAGCAACATCCGGACCTGGTGGCCGAAATAAAAGCACTGTCCAAAATGGAGGAGCGGGAGGAGTTAGATATTAAATTTATTTATGACAGGCTTTCATTATTGTCAAAGGAAGAATGGCGAAGAATTTTTGATCTGGCCAGTCAGACGAAGATATTCAATAGCCTGGAACTGGCTAACGTCAATTCTGTGCAGGCGGCTTTGATAAAGAAAGGTGCTGTAAAAGAACAAGCGGTAATAAAAGCGTATGAGTCTCTTCAAAAGCTTTCGAAGTACGGAATTAGCATCTAGCAGGCTGATAAACCTCTTCAATCTCCGCACGATAATTGCCGCGTACATACCCATAAACGCAAGCCCGATATGAAGTACTGGCCCATCCTGTTTTTACTGTTCGCTAAATTCTCACAGGCCCAGCCTGCACCCGATTATACCCGCCTGAAATACTGGGCCGCCCATCCTCACAAACTGGACGCCGCCGACAGTGTGCCGCTATTCCTCAAAGGAGAAACGCGTGATACAGCTGTAGATGTATTTTTTCTACACCCGACCAGTTTCGTACAGCGATTCCGTAAAGCCCCGTTGAGTGCCGATATCCATGACGAAAAGATCAACGAACTCACCGAACGACAGCTCATTCATCAACAGGCGACCATCTTCAATGCCCACGCTCGGGTGTTTGCCCCATTCTACCGCCAGGCGCACCTGAGAGCGTTTTTTCAACGCGACCAGGCGGCAAACAATGCGTTTGATACCGCTTACCAGGATCTTAAAACGGCTTTTGAATATTATCTTAAACATGATAACCACGGCCGCCCGATCATCATCGCGGGGCATAGCCAGGGTGCTTTTCATGGCATCCGTTTGCTGCAGGAGTTCTTTGACGGCAAGCCGCTGCAAAAGCAACTGGTGGTCGCCTATCTCGTGGGGTGGCGAATAGACAGGAACGACTTCAAACAGATCCCACTGGGTACTTCTCCCACGCAGACAGGCTGCGTGTTAACCTGGCGTACCTACGAGAGCAACCAGATCGGTAAGGAGGATAAGAGAACGGCGGAAGGCGCATTGTGTATCAATCCGGTTACCTGGTTGCCGGGCAACGACTGGTCAGATAAAGCGGCTTATATGGATGCGCCGGACAAACGCCTGCAAAAGCGCAGCCGGAGTGAAATACGCGCCCGTGTGCACGAAAAATATAATGTAGTGTGGGTGAAGGGGTACAACGAAGTAAATGTACCCATGCCGGGTATTGCCAGGCTGGCATCGGCTATAGGTAACCTGCACTTGTTGGATATGAACCTCTTCTATCTGAACGTCCGCGCAAATGTAAAGCAGCGTATCGATGCTTATTTGGTTGCAAAAAGCAGATAATCAATGATTTGATCAATTCGGGACGCACTGCGTCCCGAATTGAAAAAGCTATTTATGTTGCCCCGGCCACGGCTTCCCGACACCCGTTTCACAATACAGCTTTAAACTTTTCAGGAACATCGCCCAGGTATAACTACACTCGGCCAGGTTTGGCGTATTCTCCCGCCAACCCGTATGTTGAAACCGCAGTACCACGCCACGGTCGCTGGCCGCCTGTTCCACCTGCCCCTTCATCTCCGGTTGATCAACCTGTTCATCATGTATCAATTCAAACGAAAGTGTAGTGCCTATCCATTCCGGATCGCCGGCTACACATTTCCAGTGGAAAGAGGTGTTTTCCCGCTGACCGGTAATGATCATATCCTTGAAGTATCCATTGCCGAAGTGAAAGCGGAGCGTGGGGGCGCCTGAACTGAGCAGCTCCGTCCGAGGCGTCCACCAGTGGCTTAGGCCATCTACGCTGGTAATAGCGCGATAAACCTGTTGGAGGGGAGCGGCGATCAGTAACTGATGATGGATGCTGTACATGTTATTCTTTTTTATCGGCGTTGCCTTCGCCGGTTTCGATAAGTTTTTTCAGGCTGCCATGCAGGTAGCCATGCCAGGAGGTAGTGCAAATATCGTAACATTCCAATGGCGCCGCCAACCCGTGATGGGTAAAGGTGATTTCGGTCTTTTCATTGTCGATGTTGGCAATGTCAAATTGAATACTCGTGCCGACCCATTCCTTCGGGTTCTCCAGGAAATGTTTGTGGCCGCCTGTTACTTCCCACATCAATTTGTGGTTCACGAGTTGCTCTTTCAGCTGCAAGTGAATGAACGTGTCGCCAAAGGTAACGGTAAATTCATCGCCGATTTTACCGGTTTTGCCTTCGTAATTCTCGGTCCACCAGCCGGGGATGTTCTTTATAGCCAGGTACACGTCGTTGGCAGATTTGCCGGAGGTCATGCTGGTTGTATAAGATTTGTGATCCATTGTCGTTGATTTTAGGCAAAGAAACATCAAAAAATGCCCTCGCTTAGGGGTCTAAATAGACATTTGAAGGGGCTGATCCGGACATCTATTTTAATTATTTTTGGTAGATGAAACACCTCAGTATCCTGGTCCCGGATGATCAAACCACGATGAGTACGGTCGCCTGCATCGTAGGTGCCTTCCAGGTATTTACGGAAGCGAATCGCGCTGCCAGACGAAACGCGTTTAAGGTAGAGCTGGTGAGCGCTGTTAAGGGCGCTGTACTCACGCAGGGAATGATGTCGGTCGTCAGCCATGTAGCGATCGATGAGGTGAAGAAAACCGACCTGGTGATCATTCCGGCATCGCTGGTCCGCAGTTATGATAAGGCGACCAAACATAACCGGTTGTTGATCGACTGGGTGGCCAGTCAGCACCACGCAGGCGCAGAAGTCGCCAGTATGTGTGCAGGCTGCTTCATGCTGGCTGCCACCGGTATATTGGAAGGTCGCATCTGCTCTACGCACTGGGCCTTGTCAGATGAGTTCCGGGAATTGTACCCTGATGTACAGCTGCAAACGGATAGGCTCATCACGGATGAAAATGGTATCTACACAAATGGCGGCGCCTATTCTTTCCTCAATTTGCTGATGTACCTGGTAGAGAAGTTCTACGACCGCTCCACCGCCCTGCATTGCGCCAAATATTTCCAGGTGGACATGGGCAGGGATATGCAGGCGGAGTTCTCGATATTCAGCGGCTACAAAAAACATACGGACGATCTGGTGCTGGACGCACAGCAATTCGTAGAACGTAACTACCAGGAAAAGATGTCGTTCGAGCAGTTGTCATCCACCTTGGGCACGAGCCGCCGCAATTTCGACAGGCGTTTTATAAAAGCGACAGGATTTAATCCTTTGGATTACCTCCAACGCGTAAGGGTAGAGGCAGCGAAAAAACAACTGGAGGCCACGCGTAAAACGGTGAATGAGGTCATGTATGAGGTGGGTTATAACGATCCCAGGGCCTTCCGCGAGGTGTTTAACCGTATTACCGGACTGTCGCCCCTGGAATACAAATTGAAGTACAACAAAGAAAACAGTTTGCTTTCCATATGAAGAAACAAGTGCTTTTTATACAGGGAGGGGGAGAAGACGGCTACAACGCCGATAAAACCCTGGTCGCAGCGCTTCAGCAGGCGTTGGGAGCAGACTATGAGGTTCAGTACCCGGAACTGGCTTCCGATGATCAGGCGGCCGATTTCGGCTGGCCTGCGCAGATCGGGAAATTGATAAAAGCCTTTGACCTGGTCGTGGCGCATTCACTCGGCGCGTCCATGTTGCTGAAATACTTGTCTGAAAACAAGGTCGAAACCGGCGCAAAGCAAGTATGGCTGATCGCAACGCCCTTCTGGACCGGCAGTGAGGACTGGAAACAAGGATTGAAACTCAGTACAGACTTCGCCACGCATCTTCCGAAGGATTATCGGATTCATTTTTACCACTGTAAAGATGATGACGAGGTGCCGTTTGATCACTTGTCGAAATACAGGCAGCGCCTGCCCTCAGCAACTTTTTGTGAAATAGAAACGGGCGGACATCAACTCGGCGAAAAAATCCGCCTGGTGGCAGATGGTATTAAAAAAGAGGCTGCCCGTCCGTAACGAGCAGCCTCTTTTCTCAATAGATGCGCCTATTTATTCCGCATCCTGTCCGCCAATATCTTCATATAAAAACCTCCCACCACACTTCTTGCCTTAAAGTTCTCGCGGATGCCGGTAATGGCATCGTAGAAGTCGTTCAGCGGCACGCGCGACGGGGTGGCGATGGCATGTTCGTATACGGGTGCCACCAGCTGGTCGAACTGTTCCCGCTGCGGTGCGAAAGTGGCCGTCCATAAGATCCAGTCGTTTTTGGTATACGTTTTCCGGCTGTCCAGGGGCAGGCCGAATCGCTGTTGTTTTGTGAGGTAGTAGTTGGTTTCGGTATCGTACACTTTCTGCGGGAATAGTTCCAGGTCGAGCACCTTGTCCCATACCAGGTTGTATTTCTGGCTCCAGGTGTTTTTGTTGTCGAACGTCAGGCTATAATGATCGCCGCCATCAGCCATCTCCATCCATTTAGGCACCATGCTCTCCGCGATCGCGCGGTACTTTTTCGCCACGTCGGGTTTGCCAGCCATTTCCGCCAGCTGTGCGTAACAGGCGATGCCTACGATGGCTTTAACTGATAGGTTGGCATTGCGGGCGAGGTGACCGGCAAAGTCGTCGGTACACAATTGCGTTTTAGGGTCCAGTCCCTCTTTCACGAGGTAATCGACCCAGGTGGTCAGTGTATTCCAGTGTAGCTTCGCATAATCGGCATTACCCTGTACTTTGGCAATGGCTGCGGTGAGAATGATCATATTGCCTGATTCTTCCACCGGCATGGGTTCTCCGTATGTTTGTCCGTTAGCGATCGGGTAGGTGCCAAGGTCGTGAGCCGCCCATGGGTGTGGGTATTTACCGCTTTCACTGAAGTAAAAGATGCCGTTCAGCATGCCCTGTAATAACTCGGGATTGTAAAGCAGGTATAGCGGGGCAGACGGATAAGTAACATCCACCGTGTTAATGAATCCACCGCTATTGTTTTCTTTTGAAAGCCACAGTACTTCGCCCTTCGGACTTTTCACCAGCGTATGTGCGGCAATGCTTTGGCGATAGGCCAGCGCGCAAAGGTGCGCATACTTGTCGCCCCCGGCTTTGAGTGCTTCCTCTTGCAATTCCTTATTGAAGGCAACACATCTTTCTGTCACTGATTTGTACTCCTTCGCCGCATCTGCCAGCTGGCCTTCGATCGTTTGTTTGTCATCATTATTCCACCAGGGGCGCAGATTCGTGTTGAAGTATTGAACGGAATAAATCTCGTCGTAGGCAAGCATCAGCTGGCGCTCAACCGGTTCCCTGCCCACTTTACTGATGGGAATAACGGTATTCAGCGACAACGATTTTCCATTTGTAATGGTGGATGCAGAAGCGCCTTTGGTAAAAGTACCCGCGGCATCAGGACCTTTGGTGATGTACTGCACCGCGCCTGACGCTTGCGGAGCGGCCACGTAGAAGTAACCCCAGTCGATGCGCATGTCATCTGCTCCCTTTTGGAGGATGGGTTGTTCCACAGTACCCACCTTTAAGATGGACAGGCCGCCATTGGCGTACTTACGCGCTGTTACCGGCTGCATCGGCTGGTGGACAGCGATGTTGGACGACGCGCCTAAGAATATTTTAACGTTGTGTGTTTTATCGTCGTTCGACTTCACATTGTACGTGATGTAGGAAACCGGGCGTGCAAGCAGCTTCATATCGTTCAGCAGCAACGGGGACGTGAAGGTCAGTTTCAGGTCTACATTGCCACAGGCAAAGTCATAGATCGTTTGGGTGGCCGTAAAGCGCACGTCTTTCTGTGTCGCTAAGTCAATTTTCTCCGTGTTGTCTTTCACTTTATCTACCAGGCCAAAGTCCAGGAACCTGCCGCCTGCGGTATTTTTCAGGTGGATGGCGATGATGTTTTGTCCTGTTTTAAGGTCGGATGTAGACAGCGGGTGATATTGAAAAGTGCTGGTCCAGCCCACTTTGTCGTACACCTGCTTACCGTTCAGGAATACCTCGATATTATCATCGTGGTTCAGTTTCAGGAACAGTTCGTTGATAGCAGAAAGGTTGCTTACATTAAATGTTCTTCTCACCCAGATATTGTTCGATTTCCAGCTGGTTTTAGCCGTTTTTGCATCGTCGCCGATCGGTGCCTGCCCGGATTTCCAGCTCGCATCGCTGAAGTTGGCGGCAGTCCAGTCGCCTGTTGGTTTAGCTTCCGTATAGCGAACGTTATACGCCGTTTCATCGGCCGCGCTCACAATGGTTTTATAGTTTATTTCGGCTTTACCCATGAAGCGGTAAATACGGCCGTCCACGTTAATCAGTCCCAGTAAAGAATGATCCGCGCCGGTCCAGTGTTGTGTAGTGGAGGCATTCAACTGGTCGGTGTGCGACCAGATGCTGAAATAGGTATTGTGTGTGATCAGGGGATAAGCCGGTGCCTGTCTTTCCTGTGCGTGGAGCTGCGTGCCTGCGAATAAACCCGCTATGGCCGCAAATGTTTTGATGATAACCAATCTCGTCATGTAAATATCTTTGTTCAAATAAAAGATCGGTAAAGTAAATAACAACCCATGGAACCGTTGTGCATTTTGTTTCATTTTTTGTTCAATCTGTTTCAACACCAACAAATACTGCGATTTCGTGCTCATTCCTACTATATTTACCGCTTACACTAACTGTACCGACGTCGATGGATAACCACCAACTTGCCACAAAACCGCATTATCTTATTTTGGACGGATTGCGTGGCGTGGCCGCTGTGATCGTAGTATGTTTTCACCTGTTCGAGCCACTTTCAACCGGTCATCTCGACCAGGTCATCAACCATGGCTACCTGGCGGTGGATTTCTTCTTCCTGTTGTCTGGATATGTGATCGGCTATGCATACGATGACCGCTGGCACAAACTCACTATCGGCGGCTTTCTCAGGCGTCGTTTCGAACGCCTTCAACCCCTGGTGATACTGGGTATGACGCTCGGTGCTATCGGTTTCTATTTCACTGATTCCGCGATATGGCCACTTATCCATACAGTTCCCGTATGGAAGTTGCTCGTCGTTATGCTCATCGGCTACACGATATTCCCCATCCCTTTATCGATGGACATTCGCGGCTGGCAGGAGATGCATCCGCTTAACAGTGTGGGCTGGTCTTTATTTTTCGAGTACATCGCCAATATTTTATACGCTATCGGCCTTAGAAAATTATCCAATAAAGCACTCTCCGTTTTCGTATTGATCGCTGCCGCCGTCCTTTTTCATTTCGTTCTTACCAATCCTAATGGCGACGTCACCGGCGGCTGGACGCTCAACTGGGAACATATGCGCGCCGGCATGACCCGCGTGATGTATCCTTTCTTTGCAGGCTTATTACTGTCACGCGTCGCGAAACCCACTTACATCAAGAACGCTTTCCTATGGGCGACGCTGCTGATCATCGCAGTGCTTTTCATGCCCCGTATCGGCGGCGCGGAACATCTTTGGCTGAATGGTTTATACGAAGCGATCTGTATCACCGTGGTTTTCCCCGCGATCGTGTACATCGGTGCGAGCGGTGTATTGCATCAACCCCGCGAACGCCAGGCGTGTAAGTTTTTGGGAGATATATCTTATCCGTTGTATATGGTGCATTATCCGCTGGTGTATTTCTATGTGGCCTGGGTGAGTAACAACAAAGGCGTAACGATCGCGGAGGCCTGGCCATATGCGTTGGCGACGCTCGTAGGGTCAATTATACTGGCTTATGTAAGTTTGAAATGGTTCGACGAACCGGTGCGGAAGTGGTTGCGGAGGATGAGTTAACATCTTAGCAAATCAACAACAACCTGTACACCCCCGACTTCTCCTCCGGTGCCCTGTGCAAACAAGGCGGCACAGCACTTTCCGGATGATCGACCGCCAGCCGCCACAAATGCCCGACGCCCAGGTTCACCGGACGTGCCCCTGGTTTCGCCTGGTAATGCAGGTCAAAGAAGTGCTCACTTAAAAACGCTTCAAAGCCCTCCTCCGGGCCGTCATATAGTTGCCTGAGCTCGCGCCGGATCTCCGGGATCAGTACTTTCTGTACGCCCTGCGAGTTGGGCAGTATATCGCTCGAATCGCCATGATACGTGCATAAGAAAGTATCCGTCGGTACGGGCGACCGGTCTACGTGAAACGAATAAACGTCGGTAGCAAAGAACGGCAGCGCATCATCGCGGTCATAGTATTTTATCACGTTCAGGCTCGGCGACGCACCATGTGCTTGTAACAGCGCCATGTCATTTAAAAGGATGTCACGGGCAAGTTGTCCCCGCTCACTTAGCTGTAGTTCAAGCAGCTCATCCGCCTCAACCGTTGTAATATTCCCGCTTAACGGCAGCTTGTTAACGATCTCAGCGAAATCGCCCGCCAGTTCGCGCTCCCAGCAAATCGCATTCATCTGCCCGGAGAATGGCGTAGCAACCAGTTCCTGGAAACTTTTCACCAGTTGGACCTGGCCTTCTCCATGCGACAAATCTATCATGCGGTGAAGATACAAAAAAGAGAGGCTGACCAAAAAGTACTGGTCAGCCTCTCTTTTTTCGGGCTCCATGGAGAGCGATGCTCAAAGCCCTCCATCAGCCTTTAAGCTATTGATTGTACTGTGGATTCTGCTGTGCCTGTAACCCCGGGTTCGCGTTAATCTCCGTCTGCGAGATAGGAAGAAGGGTTTTAAAGAACGTTCTGTCGATCGTTTTCGGCCGCGTGGCCACGGTTAAACCAATTACCTCATCATTGAACGTGATGGATTGATTCAAACGGATCATATCAAAGAACCGGTGTCCTTCCCCAAACAGCTCTTTACTTCTTTCCTCCAGGATCATATCCAGCGTTACCGTAGCAGCGGTGGCGGCGGGTAAGTTTGGCGAGCGTTTACGAATAGCGTTCAGGTAAGTGGCGGCCTTGCCTGCATCGGTGGGCATAGCAGCTTCGGCAGCAATCAGGTAGATTTCTGAAAGGCGTATCACTTTAATGTTCACGGCTGTTGGGGTGGTCTTTCCATCGCCGGCCAATGTGGTGCTGCCATTGTATTTGTACAGGGCGCCTTTGCGGGGAGCAGCCGGGGTGGACAATTCATCATCATTCATCACGCCCCAGCGCACATCCGCCGGGTCTTGTTTCAACCGGGTCAGGAAGTAGTCGCTCGCCATGTACCAGCCCAGCACATTACTGCCGCCTTCTCCTTTTTTCCGGAGATAGGCCCCCAGGGATGTAAGCCCCAGGTCTCCTTCCAGCGGGTAAATACCCAGTTCAAAAATAGACTCCGTACCAAACTGGGTTTTCCACGAATCGACCCAATTGCCGTTGGTGTAAAGTACATAAGGACTGGTCGTGATCACCTCTTCCGCAAACTTCAACGCGTTCATATAATCCTTCATGTACAGGTAAACACGGGCCTGCAACGCAATGTTGCCGAAGTAGTTGATAAAGCCGTTGTTTTTTGTCTTACCAAGCAAAGGGGCCGCGGCTTTCAGGTCGGCGAGTATCTGCGTATAGTTTTCTTCCACAGTATTGCGCAGCGGTTGTGCGGAAGATGGGATCGGCGTCGTGATGTTCGGTACGCCATAAGCGGTCTTGTTGTCATCGTACGATTTACCGTACAGTCGCACCAGGTCAAAGTACATCAGCGCCCGTAGCGTAAGCGCCTGTCCCTTATAGGTATCAAAGCCGGTAACGCCCGTTGCCTCCAGTTGCGCAATGTTTTGCAGCAGGTTATTCACTTGCAGCAATACAAAATAAATCTGTGACCAATACCCGGAATAACTGCCCGTAGTGGGAGCGTGGTTAAAGGTGTACAGGCCGTCGTTGCCCCGGCCTTGCGATGGAATGGTCATATCGCCGCCTTTGGCATCGGCATACAAAACGAAATTCCTGCCGTAATAGTCGCCGTTGGTCATGCTGCGTTCAATACCGTTGATCATGATCTGTGCATCGGCAGGCGTTTTGATCGAGGTGCCGGCATCTACCTGGTTAGAGGGTTTTTCGTCCAGGAATTTGCTGCAGGATGACAGGCCGATCGTAACCATGCATGCCAATAGTATTTTCACTTTCTTCATCTTCAATAATTTTATCAATTAGAAATTGAGGTCGAGGCCAAAGGTGTAGGTTTTGCCGATCGGCGTTTCCCATCCGCGGGTGCCGTATTGGTTCACCTCGGGATCCGCAATTTTGTACCGGGAGAACGTCAGCAGGTTGGTGCCGTTAAAAAACACCCTTGCGTTGGAGATGCCAACCCTGCGCAACAACTGGGTGGGTAGGGCATAAGCCAGGTTGATGTTTTTAAGCCGGAAGAAGCTGGCATCGTGCAGCTGCCGGCTGCTGTGTTGTATGGGGTCGGTTAAGTCCGTGCCACGCAGCAGGGGCAGGGTACCGCCTTTTCTTTCCGGCGTCCACATATTATCCCATACTTCCTGTGCCCTGATCCTTTCCCAGTAATAGCCATCGTCTGCCACATCTTTAAAGGCCCCATCATATAACTGTCCACCGATCTTGTAAATGAAATTGAAGGCGAGGGTAAGGCCTTTGTACGAAACGTCGGTATTTAAGCCGCCATATACGTCGGGCATGGCATTCCCGATGATTTTGTAGTTCGCTTTGGCAAAGCTGTTCGTAGCACCGCGCCCGTTATACAAGAAATCGCCGGTTTTTGAATCGGCAGGATCATTCACATACCAAACGTTCGCGCCGGTTTCCGGATTTACGCCCGCCCATTCAAAGCCATAAAAGCTAAGCGTGGGTTGCCCTTCGCGGTAGATGAACTGGGCGCGGGAGTCCCCGCCGGTGGGGTCGTACCAGATAATATCCCGGCCGCCATACAACTTTGTCACCTTAGCCTGTATGAAGGAGGCGTTCAAAGAAGCAGTCCATCTGAACCCGTCTGCGTTGTTGATGATGTCTCCGCCCACTTCTATTTCTACTCCCCGGTTATTCATTTCGCCTACATTGCCTAACGCACTGCCGAAGCCGGTCGTCGTGGAGATGGGAATGTCCTGCAACAGGTTCCGGGAGTCGCGGTTGAAGAACTCAATGCTACCGGTAAGGCGTTGTGCGAACAATCCGAAGTCGAGGCCCACGTTGGCGGTGTAGTTTGTTTCCCAGGTGAGGTCCGGATTGGCGTTGGTGGCAAGGAAACCGCCAGCGTTACCATTGTACTTGTTGGTATAGTTGGTGAGGGAGCGCCATCCGTAGTTCTGCGTCGGCAGCGTACCGTTAATACCGTAGGATGCCCGCAGGCGCAGGTTGCTGATCACTTCCACATCTTTCATAAATTCTTCTCCACTGATCTTCCAGGAGGCTGCGCCTGACCAAAAGTTGCCCCAGCGCGTTTCCGGTGCGAGTTTGGAAGAACCGTCGCGACGATAAGAGGCGGATGCAAAGTATTTCTGGTCATAATTGTACTCTAACCGCGACAGCACCGAAACGATCGCATTCCCGTAGTCGAAGCCGCTGGCAGTAAACGCACCGGCGGTGGAAAGTGTCGCTAACGAACTGGAGGGAAGATTAGTGCCGGTGGCACTCTGGAAGGATACCTTGTTTTTCTCCGCTTCAAAACCTGCCAGTGCGGTTACATTATGCTTACCTAACTGTTTTGCGTAGTTGGCGGTATTGGATGAAACCAGTTTGCTGATGTTGGCGCTGGTCTCATTCACCACGCCGTTAGTAGCCGCGCCGTTGTAGTGGATGGAGCTGTAATACAGGTGATCATTGATGGCCGAGTTGTCAAAAGAAAAAACAGATTTCAGGCTCAACTCCGGCAGTATATTCAGGGTGATGGCCTCATTTACCGAGAACCGTTTGGTGATGGATTCATTGTCCCAACGGTCGTTATAGTAAACGTTGTTCTGCGCCAGGCTGCCGTAACGCGCCGTCCATGGCAGCCCTGTTTTATAATCGGTTGGCCAGTAAAAAGGCCATAACAGGTTTCTCACCTGGAAGAAGTAGTTAGCGCCGGTATTGCGTGTATCGTTGAAGCCCGACTGCCCGTTACGCGCAATCGCGATGTTCGTGGCAAATTCCAGGTGTTTGCCTACTTTCTGAGTAATGTTCGCACGGCCGGAAATACGGTCGAATTTATTGATCTTAATCCTGTTTTGATCTTTCGTATAGTTCAGCGAGGTGTAATAGGTGGTATTGGCATCGCCACCGCTTACAGAGAGATCATTCGTCTGGTAAATGCCCGTACCGAAATACGCATCTTCCCAATCATAATACGTACCCTCGCGGTTCACCAGGCCATCTGTCATACCTGTAATGTTCACGTTCTCATTCAATCCAGTACCGGCGGTAGCGAACTTATAACCATGTTTGTTGAATCGCGTATTCAGCTGGTTAAGCGCATACGTATTAGCCTGTGTCGGCGTTTGCCCGGCGGAGGTGCGGTAGTCATGAAACACCCTGTAGAGCATGTTCACCTGTTCCTGCACGCCTGCAGTCTCGTAGTTATCGGTCGCCCACGAAGGGGTAAAGCCGATAGAAGAGGCCAGGCGCACCGCAGGTTTACCCTGCCGCCCCTTTTTGGTCGTGATCAGCACCACGCCGTTGGCTGCGCGGGAGCCGTATAAGGACGACGCGGCCGCATCTTTCAGGATAGTGATCGTTTCAATGTCGGCCGGATTTAAGGTGTTCATCACGTTATTGGAACCAATGTAAGAGCCACTCAGGTTGCCCTGGTCGCCGGATACGACGGGCACACCGTCTATCACATACAAAGGCTCATTACTCGCATTCATCGACCCCATACCCCTGATGCGGATGGCAGGGGTGCCGCCGGCCTGGCCCGTAGAAGTAGTCACCTGTATGCCGGCTGCCCGTCCCACCAACGCATTCTGGAAGGAGGTGGAGGGCACATCTTTGATATCATTTTGTTTGATCACAGACGCGGCACCCGTGTAAGTACCTTTCTTCGCAGTGCCGTAAGCCACGACCATCACTTCATCCAGCGCCTGAGTGTTTTGCTGCATTTCAACATCCACTACCGCGCGGCCATTAACGGCCACTTCCTGGGTGGTAAAGCCCATCAGCGAAAACACAAGCGTATTGCCATTCGCCGGCATTACAATGGTATAGGTGCCGTCGCCTGCGGTAACGACCCCTGTATTGGTGCCCTTTACCTGTACGCTCACACCCGGCGCACCCGCCTGGGTATTGTCTGTAACTTTGCCCCTGACCGTCGTTTGGGCATACGAGGCCATACTGCCGGCTAACAGCCCGAACAGCAGCAATAATGCGTTCTTGATCATAGTCGATAATTTGAGGTGATGATGCTTCATAAAACAGATTACATATTAATGCATGGATACGCTGGCAGGGTGTACGCGCCGGGTTGGCGGCATAACGGCAACGCAATGTAGTGTGGGGGGATTGCTTCAGTTGTTCGCTATGGGCCGGAAACGGGCGATTTTGGTTGAATGGGCGCCGGTGGTCGATAGATCAGACGACTCGCCTGACACCCGCTTTGATATAGCACGTTATTTCCGAATAGTAAAGTAGAAAATAATTATTATAGTTGGCGGGAATTTTTTTTAGGCGGTTGAACAAACAATAAAAACAAAGGGCCCGATATGTATCGGACCCTTGCCAACCTTATTTAGCCGGCAGATACAACGTGTGCGTACTGCCCGCCGCTACACTCAATGATTTTCCTCGTACCCAGGGATTCATCAGCCTTAATGTTTTATAATTCGTGCCCTCCTGTATCGCAAACGCCGCCAGGTCGGGTATAGAACGTGATACGGTCACTTCGCGAGAAGCAATGGGCTGGTATTTATCTTCTTCAGCCAGATGGAATCCCAGTTCATCCGCATTCGACATCAGGTGTTTGAACGTCAGTATCCGGAAGATGTAACGACTGGTTTCCTCCGGCAGATGCAGGTCGTAATAATGCTGCGTACGCTGGTAGCTGGCGTGTGAATTATAACCGCCCATCCCGCAGTTGTAGGAAGCCGCGGCGGCCGTCCAGCTGCCGAAGCGGGCATAGGCCTGTTTCAGGTAACGGCAGGCAGCATCTGTGGATTTGCGGATGTCGTACCGCTGATCTACCTGCTGGTTCACGGATAAATTATAATTGGGCGCGGTGCCATTCATAAATTGCCAGAAGCTTACTGCACCTGCTTTCGAAATGGCGGTGGCAACCAGGTTGCTTTCCGCTACACAGAGGTATTTGAAATCATCCGGTACGCCATTGGCTTTCAGCCTTTCTTCAATAATGGGAAAGTAGCGGTTGGCTAGCTTGATGGTATACAGGATGTGCGGCTTGTTGTGGTAATTAAACAACAGTTCGCGGTCGAGCCGTTCCCGTACATCCCACCGGTCCAGGGGCACGGCTTCCCCGGCAAAGGTCATTGCTGCCGGTACCTCCGGCTGCAACGTATTCCGCAGCGTATCTGCCGGTAAGGGTTTGCTGATGCTGTTCTCTTTAAAGCCAAGCAGGGAGATGAAAAGCCCGCCGGCCAGGAACGCCAGTGTAACGGATGTAAAATGTTTCATGGGCATACCGGCGAAAAAAACATGCCATTCTCTGCTAGATGGTGTTGACTGACCGATGCTGCTGCCGGTACCGGTTCGGGGTATTGCCGGTTATCTTTTTAAACACTTTTGAAAAATGGGGCAGACTGTCGAACCCTACTTCTTCGGCAATGTCTGCATAGGGTGCGCTGCTCGCCGCAATAAGATATTGTGCCCGCTCGATCCTTTTTTCATGCACGTAATTTAAGGGCCGCATCCCGGTAAACTCCAAAAACTGGCGGGAAAAATAATCGCGGTTCTGGTTGATGCGGGCAGCAAGGTGTGCGATGGTCAGCGGCTTTTTCAGGTTGATCTGGATGTAGGCAATCGTGTCTAATATCTTGGATGGAATGATCGGGTTTTGATGGATCGTGTTTTTTTCACTGCCCACAAATCTCGAAATCAACTGCAGCAGGATGCCCTGCGTTTCCAGGTAAATCGCATCACTTTGCAAATGATTCAATTCCTGGTATTCGCGGTAATAAACATCTTTTTCATACACTTTCGGATTGTCCGACCTGTTAATGCCGCGTCCGGGATTAATTGCCAGGATGCGTTTGATATTGACAATGTCGGTGTCTGATGCAGGGACCTTCATCAGTGCGCGGTTGTGGTAGAACAGCGATATGCCATCCGGTGCCTCTTCAAAAAACTGGATAAAATACTGGCTTAAATAAGATGGGCAACTCAGGTTGCATAAGGTAAAACTGGGAATCAGGTAGAGGAATCCTGGCTCAAGGGTTAGTTTATGCTGCTCGTTCGATACCATCCCTTCGCCTTCATCGATATAGTACATCCGGTAGTATGGACTGATCACGTGTTTATAATTCCATTTCGTATCCAGTTGAACGTGATCTACGTGGAGCAGGGAAAAAGAGTGCTTCAGAAGTCTTCTACTCATACTGCTAAAATTAAGCTAATATTCTTATTGCGCAGGTCGTCGTCGCCAGTTTTTTTACGGCTTTTGCCGATGGTCGGATTTATACAAAACAAAGTCTTATTTGTAGTGTGTAAGTTCTTTTGCGGAAGGTAATTTTGATTCGTCGGCCTGTAAGCCCGGCCAGCTGCCGTCGCCCATCGACGATGCGCTGTTCAACGAAACGAAAAACAAACATACGTATTGAAATTACTGGTGCGCTCATAGCCTCCCTTGTTTCCGGAGATATTTACACGAAGTATATGATCGGGAAAGTCATCTATTATTCAGCTTAAAAAACCACGTCGATATTAAAATATGAAAAGGTACACACTGGCGCTCGATCTTGTAGACGATCCGGCGCTGATCGCAGAATATGAATTATGGCACAGGGCGGAAAACGGTTGGCCCGAGGTGCGCAAAAGCATTGCAGATGCGGGTATCGAGAATATGGAAATCTATCGTACCGGCAATCGCCTGTTTATGATCATGGAAACGCAGGAGAATTTTTCTTTCGAACGAAAATCGAACCTCGATGCCGGTAATCCAAAGGTGCAGGAATGGGAGGCATTAATGTGGAAGTTCCAACAACCGCTTCCCTGGGCACATGACGGACAAAAATGGATATTGATGAACAAAATATTTCAGTTAACGAACAAAGATATCAGCCACCATGAATAGGAGAACACTGATCAAACAACTTGGCATGTCCATCCCGGCCTACCTTGTCGCCAAACAAGCCGGCGCCTTTTTTCCGGGAGATGATGCTGCTATCGCCAACGGACCTTTTAAACCAACCTGGGAGTCTTTGAGCGGTTATGCCGTGCCGGAGTGGTACCGTAACGCAAAGTTCGGAATATGGGCACACTGGGGCCCGCAATGTGAACCGGAATATGGCGATTGGTATGCAAGAGGCATGTATGAAGAGGGTAGCGGGCAATATAAATACCATGTGCAGAAGTACGGGCATCCGTCTAAATTTGGTTTCAAGGATGTCATCAATCAATGGAATGCAGATAAGTGGGATCCCGAATACCTCGTTTCTCTTTATAAAAGAGTAGGGGCGAAGTACTTTTTTGCCATGGCCAATCACCACGACAACCTGGACCTCTGGGATTCTAAACATCAGTCGTGGAACTCGGTGAAGGTAGGCCCCAAAAAGAATATCATCGGCGGATGGGCGAAGGCGGCAAAAAAAGCCGGGCTGCCATTCGGCGTAAGTGTACATGCATCGCATGCATGGAACTGGTTGGAAGTAGCACAACGGTCGGATAAATCTGGCCCGATGGCTGGTATCCCATACGACGGTAACGTCACCGCCGCCGATGGTAAAGGCAAGTGGTGGGACGGCCTCGATCCGCAGGAGCTTTATGCGCAGAATCATCCGCTCAGTAAGCCCGGTCATCATTGGGAGTGGGGCAATGGCGCCACGCCGCCGTCTAAGGCTTATTGCGAAAAGTTCCTGAAGCGCACGATCGAATTAATAGATAAATACGAGCCGGAACTCATTTACTTCGATGATACGGTGTTGCCGTTCCATGAATTAAATGATATCGGCCTGCAGATCGTTGCGCATCACTACAACCGCAGTATCAAACGGAATAAGGGAAAGTTGCAGGGTGTGGTGAACGGGAAGATCCTGAATGAGCAACAACGTAAATGCCTGGTGTGGGATATCGAACGGGGGCAAAGTAACCGGCTCGAACCTTTTACCTGGCAAACCGACACCTGTCTCGGCAACTGGCACTATGACCAGCGGGTGTATGAAAATAATTGGTATAAATCTGCCAAAACCGTTGTGCAAACATTAGTAGATGTAGTAAGTAAGAACGGTAATTTCCTCCTCAACGTGCCCGTAAAAGGAAACGGATCTATCGATGAAAAAGAGTTGGTGATCCTCGAAGAGGTAGCCGCCTGGATGCAGGTGAACTCCGAATGTATTTACGATACGCGTCCCTGGAAGATATTTGGAGAAGGCCCGGCGATCAGCGAAGCTGCGGCTATTTCAGCACAAGGTTTTAACGAAGGAAAAGGACGCCCGTTCGGTGCAGAAGATATCCGCTTCACCCAACAAGGAGATACACTGTATGCCATCGTTTATGGCTGGCCGGAAGATCGAAAAGTAAAAATTAAAAGCCTTGCCGAAGGTGGCAGTTATCGCCCCGCTGCGATCTCGAAAGTGGAAATGCCCGGAGCGGGACAACTTGCCTTCGCGCGCAACCGGGAGTACCTCGAAGTAACATTGCCCGAAAATAAACCAGCTGTTACGTATGCGCTGGTACTTAAAATAGTTTAATGTACCGGGTGTGCTCAGCGAGGCGTAAAAGCGCCTCGCTGAGCATGTACTATAATTGCTATCTGGCACTATTTAAAAAGCTGGTACGCTTTACTCAAAAACACCGGGTAAAGCCGGTCTCTTTTCGGCATATTCAGGTAAAACAGTGCGATCATATCATTCTCCGGATCTATGATGTACTCCGTGCCATACAATCCGCCCCAGGCGAAAGCGGTATTAGACACTTCCGGTACCGGCTTTTTCTGTGCATTGTACAATTCAAAGCCAAGTCCGAACTGAAATCCTTTACCGCCTCCATTCTGTTCGGGCAGCTGGTTCACCGTGGTCATCAGCGTAACGGTTTCCGGCTTCAGTATCCGGCGTCCGTTCCATTCGCCTTTATTCAGCAACATCTGGCAGAACTTTGCGTAATCTGCAATCGGGCCGTTGAGGCCAATAGCTCCTTCGCAATAGGTTTGTACCGGGCTTACCGTGCCTTCGCTATAACGGTTCGAGGCCGCCTCCAGCTTTCCATCTGCATAGCTATACGCCTTTACAAACCGTGCCAGCCGCCCGGGCTCAAAGTACCAGTCGGTGTCATTCATCTCCAGCGGTCCGAGGATGGTTTCTTTCACATACTGACGTAACGGTTTGCCCGAAATTACTTCCACCATGTAAGCGAGCATATTTGTACTTACATGGTAATTCCATTCAGATCCCGGATCAAAACCAAGTGGATATTTAGCGAGTGCCAGCATATCATCTTTCAGGTAACGGGCGTTCATACTGGCATCCGCCGTGCGCTGTCCGCCAGCGGTTGCGCCACCCGGCCGCGCGGCCGCACGCCTTAACTGACCGGCCAGTCCGGCCCCTATTCCCGATGAATGTGACATCAGGTGCGCAAAGGTCATCGGTGTTTTTACAGGCCGTGTTTTATAATTTCCATTTTCAACGGCAATGACTACACTATCCGGAATACCCGGAAAGTATTTCGAAACAGGATCATCCACCTTCACCAATCCCCGTTCTACCAGCGTCATAAACGCAACAGTGGTTACCGCTTTGGTTTGAGAGAAAAGAATGTAATAGTCCTGCGGCGAAGCCGGGGTTTTGCGCTCCAGGTCTTTATACCCCTGCGCATTATGATAAAGCGTTTTGCCACCTTTCGCCACAAATGCCGCGACACAGCTCACTTTGCCCTGATCCACGAATGAACGCAGGAGGGAGTCCATCGCCGCAGTTTTTGCAGATGTGCTTACGAAATTCTTCGACCTGATCTGCCAGCCAGATGTAAGCTTAGCTGAATCTGCCAGGAACATTGTTGATTTTTCGTTACGGCCTTTCAGTTGCCAGTCCAGCCAATCCTTCGCCATTCCAGAGAACGCGCCTCCATATTCTTTAGCAAAAGTGCCGGCGTGCCCTACGTCCAGGTTGGCGATGGATACAGGTACGTGTTGGATACGCTCGTAATCCAGTTCCGCGTTCTTGTACGCAATATCCGTTGGCCCGCCAATCATGTAGAGGATAGGATGATGTAGTTTTGACAGGGAAGTCCGGTCGGCGCCTGCCATCTTCATATCGCCCATACCCGCATTAAACAGCACCGATGTTTTCACCCGCGGATCTGCGGATACGAACATCGTTTGCGCGCCGCCGCAGGAGTGCCCCATCACTGCGATCCTATTGGTATCGACATTTCCCTTGTAATCTTTGTTGTTCGTCCGGCTGACCCAGTTAATGGCATCCGTTAACATCGAGGCCGGCGTGGACGTACGGTCCTGCACACCATTTTTTACGAGTGGCCCGATGGCAATAATCACGTAGCCATGTGAAGCAATGTCCGACAACATCCTTTCTGTTTCTATAGATGAATTAAAGCAACCGCCATTCCCGAAGGCAATGACCGGCAGGGGGCCATTCGCCTTCGCCGCACCGGTCATATCTTTCGGCCGATATACCACATGTTGCGGTAGCGTGGCTTCGCTGGCCGCGATGGCTTTGTAAGGACCGGTGCCACCATTGTCGATGGTTTTAAAATCTTTTACCTGGCAAAAGGAGGGGAGCGTTGTACTGAGGACAACGCACGCGGATAATAAAAGCTTTTTCATAACGTAAGTTTGGTCGTGTCAGGTTGCTTGTCAGATGATTGTTTATTTGACACGTATTAAAGATAATATACGTTTTTCATTTCCCCGAACCACCCACCACAATCTGATAAAACGCCTTCTTATAAGTCTCCGAAATAGGGATGATATTCCCCGCGATCGATATTTCATCGCGTTCAATGGCATCTATCTTATCAATACCCACCATATAAGATTTATGCACGCGGCACACAATGGCTGGTGGAATGTTCTGCTCAAACTCCCTGAAGGTCTGCAGGGTCATGATTTTTTTAGCGATCGTATGCACCTTCCGGTAATCGCGCATGCCTTCGATGTAAAGGATGTCGCTGAGCATCACCTTTTCCAGCCTGTATTCCGTTTTTACAAAGATGTATTTCTTTCCGGGTGCCGCTGATGATTTCGCCAGGCTGGCCTGTGCCTTGTCCACGGCCTGTACGAAGCGTTCAAATGTAAAGGGCTTCAGCAGGTAGTCCGTCACGTTAAGGTCGAACCCCTTCAGCGCATATTCATGATAGGCGGTGGTGATAATCACCTCACATGGTGGATGGGCAGTTTCGAGCAGGCGGATGCCGGAGAGCTCGCCGATATTGATGTCCAGGAAGATGAGATCCGTTGTATTGGATTTCAGGTATACCAGTGCATCGATGCCGTTCTCGAAACAGGCTGCCAGCTGTAGATAAGGCAGCCTCGATATGTAGTTGCGCAAACGTTCCTGCGCCAGTGGTTCGTCTTCGACGATTATGCAGCTAATTCCCATTTGTTTGCAGGCTTAGAGTCACAGAATAGGTGCCACCGCTGTTTTCAATATGTAGCGTATGGCGATCGGGATACAGTAGTGTAAGGCGTTTACGAAGCAGTTCGTTGCCAAGCCCGTTATGCTCGCCGCGGTCGGGCAGCTGGCGGCTGTATTTATTGGTGCAGGTAAATCTTACGTTTTCTTTTTCGATCCAGATATGAATATCGATCGCATTCTCCGACTTCCGGTGTTCCGAGTGTTTAAAGGCATTTTCAATATAGGAGATGAACAGCATGGGACTGATCATCGTATTCCCTGCCTCACCCGCTACTTCGTATGTCACATAATGGGCATTGGAAGATCGGATCTTTTGCAGCTCAATGTACTTGTCGATATACGACAGTTCTTTTGATAAGGGGATCAGGTCGGACTTTGTTTCGTAGAGCATAAAACGCATGATGTCCGACAGCTTGTTGAGGTACAGCGAGGCTTTGTCCGCATCCAGGCCTATCAGTACATCGATATTATTGATCGTGTTAAAGAGAAAGTGCGGATTGATCTGCGACTTCACCAGTGCCAGTTCGGTTTCATAGTTCTTCTTTTGCAGATCTTCTTTCAGTTTGATATCACCATACCAGGAAATAAACCCTTTCATCACTATGGCGATCACGCCATGAATAGTGCCCAGGATCGCTACAATGACTGCCATGATGATCTTTTCTCTTATACTGCCCGCAAAATGCCATGGAACGGGTAACGACATGACAATAATCGGTATCGCGCCGCTAAGTAGTGAAAACATTATGGCCCCTGCTGCCAATGGTACAAAACGTTTACGCAGCAGGAAGCGATTGAACAGCAGGAAATAGTAGCTGTAAAACGCCGTCACTCCCGGCACAATCGTCATCAGCACAAATGGAGAAAGGAACATCATCGATAGCAGCCCAGAGAACGAAAGCGCCTGCTTATTCGCCCTCGGCAGGATCAGGAAAAAGAGGCATATCAGCAACAAGTACATGCACCAGTAACTGATATGAAGAAGTATGATGGCCGTTTTTCTCACCCTTTTTCTTTTTTATGAAGATATAATACAAAACTCAATACCAGGAAGATCAGCGCGTATCCCGCAGCAAAATGGTAAATGTTCGCTCCTGTATTGCCGGCCAGCTCGCGGCCCTGTAAGGAGCGTATATTGTAAATGTAAGGCAGCAGGTATCCATACTTCCAGGATACGGCGATCATGGAAGCTACATATAATCCGAAGCCAACGCCCACCGGCACCAGGAAGTTTTTGAATTGTAAACTCAACAAATACTGTAGTGTAATGATGGGTAAACTGGCGAGCAGGAACTTGCCGCTACCGGCCAGGAATGTAGAAAACGGAAAAGCAGCAGCCGGGTAATCGACGCCCGGTAATAGTGCGGGTAGCACCCCGTTGAGATAGATGCCCAGGTTAAACAGGATAAAGAACTGTAACAGCATCAGCAGGATCACCGATAGTTTCGCGAAGAACGTAATCGCATAAGGCGTAGGCGTAGCGAATAGCTGTTTCCAGGTATTGTTCCGGAACTCGAGCTGCGTGATGAGGCTGGTGGCGAGGATAACGCCCATGGGCAGTAACAGCACTGCCATAAACTGCCAGGCGTTACCGTAAAGCGTGTCCCATACCTGGGGTGATTGATTCGCGGCGGCGAGTTCTTTGTATTTGGTAAAACGGGCAATGAGCAGGATGGCCGGAATGAGTCCGCTGCCGGCGATGGTCAGCCAGGCTGCTGCGCTGCGGCGTTTCTTGAGCCATTCGCTCTGGAAGCTGTGTAGGAAGGTTGCTAGCATGAGTTTAGGGGTTGATCAGTTGCATGAAAATGGATTCGAGGTCGTTCTGAACGGTGTGGATGCCATATACGTCCATGCCGTGCTGCACCAGCTCCCGGTTGATTTGTGCCGTATGTTTGGCACTACCGGCGGGTAACAGGAGTTGCCCACTCTCGATAACGGGATGGTATGCCGCTAACAGCGCTGCCGCCTGTTGCGCATCGCCGGTGTCGAACTTGGTCATGGCAGACCGCTGCTGATAGCTGTTAAGCTCCTGCAGTCGTCCCTGGAACAACATGCGGCCATTATTGATAATGCCCACGTGCGTGGCCAGCTTTTCTATTTCGGGCAGCAGGTGGCTGGAAATAAGGATCGTCAGGCCTTGCTCCTTATTCAGTTTTTTGAGCAGTTCCCTGATTTCAATGATGCCATTGGGATCGAGGCCGTTCGTGGGTTCGTCGAGGATCAGCAGGGAAGGGGCGTGCAGCATGGCGATAGCAATACCCAGGCGTTGTTTCATGCCCAGTGAAAAGCGCCCAGCCTTCCTGGTACCGGTATGCGCCAGGCCGGTAAGTCGTAACACCTCATCGATGCGGCTTTTGGGTGACTGGTAGATCTTTCGCCATACTTCCAGGTTTTCCGTCGCAGTAAGGTGCGTGTAGATAGACGGGCTTTCGATCAGCGAGCCTGTTTTTTGCAGGATGGCGCTCCGCTGTTGCTGGAACGACTGACCGAAAAACCGGATGCTGCCCTGTTGTTTCCTCAGCAGGCCGAGTACCAACCGCAGGGTGGTGGTTTTGCCCGCTCCATTGGGTCCTAAAAAACCGTAAATGGCCCCTTGCGGCACCCGCAGGTTAATGTCCTGCAAGGCGTAACCCATACCGGGAAACTGGTGACTAAGGCCGGATGTTTCGAGGCAATACATACGTTCGTATTTGTTATGCCGCAAAAGTAACCGGCGGACGGCCGCGGTTGAAGAACGCTTGGTGTATCAGGCGGGTTTGTCTGCAAAAGGTGGGATTTGTTCTGCGAAATTATTGCGCAACCCTATAGTACGCCTTCTTAGGCTGCAGTTTTTCATCGAACAGCAAAGGGTAGTTTTTTCTTCCGCGCACCGGGAAGTTATCCAGCCAGCTCGACCGGTCAGACAAGTTCCAGAACGTAACGCCCGTGATCACATCACGGTACTGCCTGAATACCTGGAAGAACATATCATACTGATTGGCCTGTTGCTCCTCCCAGTTTTCGGGCGGTGCTGTTGCTTTGTCGTTCGTAAACACCGATACATCCAGCTCTGTCACCTGCAATTTTACGCCCAGTGACGCGTATTGTTTGATCGCCGTTTCGAGCAATTCACGTGTAGGATTCTTCACCGACCAGTGCGCCTGCAAGCCGACCGCCTGCACGGGCACATGCGCGTCCCGCAGCTTTTTGATAAGCCGGTATACTTTTTCCCGTTTTACCGGGTCCTCTGTATTATAATCATTGTAAAACAATACGGCCTCCGGGTCGGCTTCATGTGCGTACAAGAACGCCTGCGCTATAAAGTCTTCGCCGCATATCTGGTGCCACAATGAGTTGCGCAGCCATTCGCCCGGCGCATCGGAGATGGCTTCGTTCACCACATCCCAGGCATATATCTTTCCCTTGTACCGGCCCACTACGTCGAAGATGTGTTTACGCAGACGGGCTAAAAGCACTTCTTTGCTCACCAGCTGACCGGCAGCGTCGTAAAACATCCACTTTGGCGCCTGGTTATGCCAGCAGAGCGTATGGCCCCTCACTTTTAAACCGTTCGCCGTCGCAAACTGCACAATGGCGTCGGCTCCCGCCCAGTTGTACCGGCGCTCTTCCGGGTGTATGGGCTCCATCTTCATGGCATTTTCGGCCGTGAGGCTGTTGAAGTGTGTGCGGATGAATGTGGTGAGCGACGAGTCCTTCAGGTGTGCAGGCGTAATCGCTACCCCAATCGGGAAGTAAGACTTGTAATGATCTTTGAGTCCCTGTTGTGCACGGGCGGTGCCGCACAGCAGTGTGGCGGCCAGGAGTAGTCTTATGGCGGTAGTCATACGCTAATGTACAAACGTTCGGGTGTTTTTTTTAACATATTTCACCGACTTACCTACAGCTCGATTGTCGGGTATAAAATAACAACTCGGCTCCGGCTGGCGGATGATAGCTTGAAGTGTACCACGAGTTTACTCGCAAATTTATTTGCAAGCAACTTACATCAGATGCTTTAAAATAGCATCATTCGTCTTTTTCAACATCTTGCTGAACACTCAACGCCCCCGACGGACACCTCGCCACCTGCGCCACCAGTTCAGCAGTCGTCGCATGCTCCAATCGTATCCATGGGCGCGCTTTCGGATCATACACCTTCGGCAACGTCCTTACACAAACGCCGGCATGAATACAAGCTTTCGGCTTCCAGAGGATGGTTACTTCCCCGTTCGAATATTTCATTGTTTCCATAATAAGCAAAGCTATGGAACAAGGGATAAGGAGAAGACGGCATTCGTCAGGAAAACCCGTAGACAAATGTCTACTTCAAATTCCGCTGCCGCTTCACACGACTCAGCGTATCCTTATTAACACCCAAATAAGAAGCAATAATATGCTGCGGGAAACGCTCGCAGAGTTCAGGATAACATTCCACAAAATCAAGGTAACGTTTGTCTGCCGTGGAGCTGATCGCGGACGTCAGGCGACGGTTGTTCGCCATCATATTACGCTCGTCCAGCTTCATTTTCATTTCCCGGAAGGCAGGTACTTTATTTTGAAGTTCCAGCGTGCCTTCCATGGTGATGTACAGTAACTCGCAATGCTCCCAGGCATCGATGTGGTAGCGGCTAGGGGTGAGCATCACAAAACTTTCCCGGTCACCCATCCACCAGTCTTCCACGCCGAGCCGCACAATGTGTTCTATCCCTTTGTCATCTACCGTATACATCCGCATGGCACCTTTCACGATAAATGCGAAGTATTTGCAGCGGTCTCCCGCCTGTAACAGGAATTGTTTTTTCCGGAGTTTAAAGGGCGTGAAGGTCTGGATGATCAATGCTTTCTCCTCTTCTGTCAGCGGTTCAGCACTAAATTTCTTCAGGTAGTCAAAAAAGGCCTGGTACATGGGGACAAATATAAGGGTTAAAGCACACTCTTGCCAGCGGGGGATTTCATCGACAAATGTCTACGTTTTTTATATACAAATATCATCTTCCAGGTGGCGCGGGATGCGGAAATTTGCGCTATTAAACACAGGAGAGGATATGGAAATAGGGATACATAGTTTTGCTTCCGCCATGTATGGCAGCAATGAGCTGAGCAGTGTGGATGCCATGGAACAGTTACTCGACAGGATCGTTCGTGCAGACGAGGCCGGGCTGGACGTTTTCGGCATAGGGGAACATCATAAAAAGGAGTTCCTGGACGCGGTTCCTTCGGTGATACTGGCCGCCGCCGCTGCCCGCACGAAAAAGATCAAGCTGGTCAGCGCCGTGACGGTACTGAGTACCTCCGACCCCGTACGCGTATTTCAACAATTTGCGACACTGGACATCATTTCCAAAGGCCGCGCGGGC
The DNA here is from genome assembly GCF_022867795.2 of Chitinophaga horti. Classification (NCBI taxonomy): domain Bacteria; kingdom Pseudomonadati; phylum Bacteroidota; class Chitinophagia; order Chitinophagales; family Chitinophagaceae; genus Chitinophaga; species Chitinophaga horti. The sequence continues at coordinate 1,921,367 of NZ_CP107006.1, forward strand.
ATCATCGCCGGCCGTGGTTCTGCAACGGAAGCCTTTCCGCTGTTCGGATATAACCTGAGTGATTACGATGCCCTGTTCGAGGAAAAACTGAAGTTATTGCTGCAGGTGCGGGATGAGGAGTTTGTCACCTGGTCGGGTAAGTTCCGGCCGGCCCTAAGGAATCAGCCCGTGTATCCGCGCCCGTTGCAAGCCAAACTGCCCGTATGGGTTGGCGCCGGCGGTTCCCCGGAATCGTTCGTTCGTGCCGGTAGGCTGGGATTACCATTGATGGTGGCCGTGATCGGCGGCGAAACCGCCAGCTTCGCCCCGCTGATCGATCTTTACAGGAGAGCCGGGAAAGAAGCCGGTTTCAGCCCCGATCAATTGAAAGTAGGACTGCATTCGCCCGGCTATGTTGGTGAAACCGACGAGTCAGCCATTGCAGATTACTTCCCCGGCTATAGGGAATCATGGAGTAAGATAGGCCGTGAACGCGGCTGGCCGCCAGTGACAAGAACGCAATTTGATGCCATGGTGGCGCCGAAAGGTGTACTCGTGGTCGGCGGACCCGAAACCGTCGTCGCCAAACTGCAACGGCATAGTAAAGCACTCGGAGGCATCGACCTCTTTTCCTTCCAGATGGATATTGCCGGTCTTACGCACGAACAGCTGATGCGTTCTATTGAGCTGATCGGCTCCAAAGTCATCCCACAAATCAATCAATCATGAAAAAGAGTAGTAGTTTTTCCACCCACGGCAAACGGGCAGATATTGGCGACCTCGAAATATACCGCCTGTTACCGAACAGGTACGCAAACGCCGTAGGCCCTTCGTATTCCTCGACCACGTTGCGCCCAAGGTTCAGGAGAAGATCAATAAGAGAGGTACCGGCGCGCACCCGCACCGCGGCATCGCCACTTTAACTTACGTGCTGAATGGTGAGGACGAGCATTTTGATAGTGCCGGCAACTACGCCATGGTACATTCCGGCGGCGTACAGTGGATGAAGGCCGGCAACGGCATCATTCACGACGAAACCCTGAATTACGACTCGCAAACCAATTCTAAATTGATCCACGCTTTCCAGTTCTGGATCAACCTGCCTTCGAAAATCAAAGCCGAATCTCCGGGGTATCTGGCGATCGAAGGCAATGAAGTACCGTTTAAAACACTGCCCGATGCGAACGGCTGGATCAAAGTAATCGTGGGTACGTTCGAAGAGTTGAAATCGGCCATCCCCGACTATTCCGGGCAGTTCCTGTATCATATCCATCTCGAAGCAGGCGCAGTTTTCAACATCGGGTTTGAGGAACAAATCGAAGTAGCCGCATATCTGCCGACCGCGTCCGCAACGATCAATGACGAAAGTTTCAATGCAGGTGACTTTGTAGAATTTGACAGGAAGGAGGGAAGTATGGAGATCCGGAACCTTAACAGTGATGCTTGTGATGTGCTGTTGTTTGGTGGTGAGCGTTACAGCGAGCCCATTGTGGCAGAAGGCCCTTTCGTGATGAACGCCGAGATCGAAATCGGAGAGGCTTACCGGGATTTTTATGGCGGGAAGTATGGGAAGATTGATTATGAGGGGCAGCGGGCGAAATAAACGAAAGCGCACGGTTACACGTAAACTTATCTTCCTCAAGATTGTCACCGTGCGCCCATTTTTTGTTAGCTTTAGGGAAATATCACGTTATATGTTCCGCATCACTTTCCTGCTCCTTTTATCATCTGCATCCGCATTCGCCCAACAACCTTATACTATCGAAGGCACGCTTAAAAACGTACCCGATGGTGCCGTGATCTCCCTCATGCGCAACGAGGGCAACCTGCTGAGCGAAATCGCGAAAGATACCGTAAAAGGCGGAAAGTTTCGCTTCGACGGCTCCGTTGATGCACTCACCTCCCTGGGCCTTTCCGGCCGGTCATCAGGCTTTCCTTCCATGTGGCTCGATCTATGGGTGAAACCAGGCAGCCAGGTAAAGGTTACGGGCAATCGCACGCACCTGAAGACCTGGACAGTAAAAAGTGACATCCCCGAACAAAAAGACCAGCAAAGATTCATGTCCCGCAGTAAAGCACTGCTCGATCAATACCAGGAATTATCCGTGCAGGAAAGTGCCCTGTTTGAAAAACGTGGAAAGGTAGATAAGTCTGAACACCCCGCTATCAGGAAAAGTATAGATTCTATACGTAAACTGCAGGAGCCCATCCAGGATGCGATCAACAGGAATGAACTCAGCCTGCTGGAATCCACCTCACAACATGGCACTTACTGGATGAAGATATTGAAAGAACGCGCCCGCTTCTCTAAATACAGCAGCGATACCACCTTGCTTTTCCGCACCAAGGCCATCTACCACGCATTGAGCGAGCAAGAAAAAAGCAGCTATAACGGCGCCGAGATCCGCAATCTTCTCTATCCTCCTACAGTAGTAAAAGTAGGCGAGAAAATAGCCGACACCGAGCTTAAAGACCTTCAGGGCAACACCCATTCGCTGGCCGAATACAAAGGTAAATACCTGCTCATCGATTTCTGGAGCATCGGTTGCGGCCCCTGCATCGCCGCTATGCCCGAACTTAAAAAGCTACACGAAAGCGCTCCCGCCAACCTGGCTGTGATCAGCCTCAGTGTAGACGAACGCACCGAGACCTGGAAAAAAGCCTCCGACAAGTTCCAGTTGAACTGGATCAACCTGAGCGACGGCAAAGGCATGACTGGGCTGGCGGCGAATTATGGTGTGACGGGTATACCGCATTATGTAATCATTTCACCGGACGGGGTGCTGCTGGATTCGTGGGTGGGGTATAGTGAGGGGGCGTTGGAGAAGAGAGTGGGGAAGTTTTTGGGGAGATAGGAAAAAGATAGTTGCCTGACGTCAGTTAAAAGAGCGAGGCCTGCCGAACAGGAGGCCTCTTTATTTGTTGACGTGAACGAGTTTTTATATGGTTCGTGTGATGCTGCCTGTATTGATCTATTTCCCCCCTCGCCACTACAGATTTTCCCCAGGGTTGTCTCATGTTAGAGATGTTTAATTTAATATGCTTTGATAATGTGCTCGACAAACGCTTAGCTTTTTTAGTCGTTTAGAAACGGCTATACTTTAATTGAAAAGCATTACTATTGAATACCGATTTACATAATGACAATGAGAATTCAACACTTGGTTAAAGTGTGACTATGGTGACAAGGGCGTATTAGGCTCCCGGAAAATGACCAACCTTATTCCGATATGCAAAAGTACTCGCTAGGGGTACTATTGGGCTCCCCAGTATATGGCTCTTTGAGTGCACTCGTAATACCAATAGTTTTTGGGCTATTCTATAAAATGTAACCTTAATGGACTTACGGCGCTCTACTCTTGTTTAGCTTTAGGAATAGTCAATTGTGTTGAATAGATTTTCTTGTCATTTATCCTATGGAAAGTATCCGGATGTTCATCTATAATAAAAGGCATTGCATGAAATTTATTTTGACATTGGTACTATCGTTGTTAGTCTGGCGCGCCCAGGGGCAAGATTATGGTTTGGGTGACAAAACAACGCAAGCGGAATTAAACAGATTGCCCCTTTCTAAAGAAATTTCAAGTAAGGAGATATTGCCCACTTCTTACACGTTAAAAAGGTATACGCTTCCCCCCGACAACCAAGGGCCTAGATCCACTTGTGCGGCCAGGGCGGTAGCTGCAGCCAGATCAATTCTCTACGCCTATGCACGAGGGTTTACAAATAGCGATAGTTTGAGGAAATACAAATTCTGTCCGGAATATTTATATTATAAGATTAAGAAACCGAACGACAGTGGTTGTATAAAAGGTGCGTCTGTTACGAAAGCGCTGGATGTTGTGAAGAAAACAGGAATCGTATTGAGAAGCCAGGGCTTAGGTGATTGTCCCCCGTATGTGGATAGTAATTCCGCAAAGCAGGCGGGCCGTTATAAATTAAAAGCGGATTCTCTCTTAAGCGATAAAGGGGCCGCTTTGAGTGCCACAACGATACTGAAGATAAAAAGGGCGCTTAAGCGAAACAATCCTGTGGTGATTTCAATGAGGTTTTATGAATCATTTCGTAAAGTTGGGCGCGATGGATTTTGGGCGTATTCACCTACCGAATCACTCGGTGATACCCTCCACCATGCGATGTGTATTGTTGGGTACGACGACTTTAAAAAGAATGGGTCATTTGAGGTGATTAACAGCTGGGGCAGCGGTTGGGGTAACAATGGTTATTGCTGGCTTACCTATGAACAACTGCTGCAACATGTGCGCTATGCCATTGAGGTGATCGACTATAACGCTAATGCGGAGATTATTACCGGAAAGATAGAACTGTTATTGCCGGATAATAGTCCGTTAAATTTTCGCTTAAAACAGCCGGGCAATAATGAGACGGATACCCGGCTTGGGAATGCCGTTCGATACGAGATGTTAGACACCTTTCCAACCGGGATCACGTTTAAGATGAAGCTCGGTCTTACCGCTAATGGTTATGTATACCTGTTTTCAAGAAAGAAAGATGATTCTTTTTCGTTGGTTTATCCCTCTCAAAAAACTACGCCGGCAACATTCAATTCTGCTAACCAATCTTGTACACTGCCTTCTAAAGGAAGCTTTCATGTAAATGAGCATAATAGCGAAGAACTCTGCGTTATATTTTCGAAGGATATCCTGGATGTAGACCGATTGCTAGATTGCGCTAATACCAACAGGATGGGCCTGCAGGAGGCGCTGCAGGAAATATGTGGTGTTCCGCCAGAGCAAATTAATGACGCCTTTTTTGACATGCAAAATATGCAGTTTAAAACACCAAAACACCGTCGCTATTTCCTGATTTGTTATTCATTCAATATAAATACGATGCTATGAGGTATTTATTAATCTTATTAACGACACTATTATCTATATCAGTTGCATACGGCCAACCAGTAAAAAATACACCTGAAGTTACCTGGATTAGCCCTAAGACAGTGCAATCCAACACAACTGCCGATAAGTTGAGTGTAGAGGTCTGCGTTAAAAGCAGTACCAAACTCAAGGATGTAAAACTGTACCTGAACGATAAAGAAGTAAAGCCTAAAACGTTAGATACCGTACCGGACGTTGTATCTGTACGTCCCAATAGCTGCAACAAGCTAGTAAAAGAGGTGTTGGTGTTGTCGAAAGGCGCCAACTACCTTAAATTGGTCGCTACGAATGAAGCTGGTGCTACCACGCAAACCTATACGGTAAGGTATAGCCAGCCGAGGATTAGTGTTGTAGACGCACCTAAGCCGGAACGAAGGAAGGCTCTGGTAATCGGCAATGCGCGCTACGCATCCCAGGCGTATATTCCCAATTGTTATAATGATGCCGATTCGATTGAACATATCTTTAAGAAATTGAATTTTACAGTGGTCAAAAAGATGGACCTTTCCATGCAATCATTTTTGCAGACCCTCGATTCTTTTTGCGTGGACATTGATCAATACGACGCCGTAGTCGTCTATTACAGCGGACATGGATTCGAAGTGAACGGGTTTAATTGTATGTTCCCGGTAGATGCCACGGTAGCCGACTTGCCAAATTTATTAGGTCAGTATAGTATCACCAGCGATCCCAGTAACCCGATCATGCAACGTTTTTTTGCAAATGGCGTAAAAAAGACAATTTTTATTTTGGACGCCTGTAGAGACAATCCGTTAAGCGATGCGCTTAAAGATGATGGGTATGGCAAACACCTAAAGTCAGCTCATTTCGATAAAAAGACCTTTTTAATCGACAGTAGTGATCGTACGAGGATGCGAATTGAAAAGGACAATGGGGTTAGTGCCCCAGCCGGCTGCCTGATAGCGTATGCGACCGTTGCGGGAATGAAAGCGGAATCTGTTTCCCGGAATAGCGGACGTAACAGTCCATACACCGCAGCGCTTTTAAAAAATTTGAAACGACAAGGACTGCCAGTCATCGACATGCTGAAAGAAGTGCAGCGTACGTTGAAAAATACCCGGCTACTTGAACAGGATTGTTCCTTTTATTACAGCCTACCGGAGGATTTTACGTTTAATATGATAGATACCTCCTTATATGCTAGTAGAAATGGCGTATTGATGAATTATACAGACGAGCGGGATAAAAAGTATTGCGGTGTATACAGGAGCATATCGATAGATACGGAAGCCATGGAGGACACCGTAAGTGGCTTGCAATTTCACCTCGATTTTGAAGTGAATGGTATGCGGGGAGATGGGCGTGTGTATATAGAGTTTTATGACGAGCAGGGGCTACCGCTGAAAGACTTTAATCAGGCCTGGACGGACGGGAATATACGGTTGAGGTCGGAATTTTCCACCAACAACTATAGTTACTCAAATAGTGATCTTAGCCGCGACCTGTTTTTGTCTTATGCCAGTTTTGATCCGGCGTTGAAGGGGCAAACAGTGCATTATGTTATCACAGCGAGCGCGAATGACTATATAAAACTAAAAACGAAATTGCGGCCTTTAGTGTTGCCAGTTTGGAAATAGAAGTTTTGGAATTTAAAGCGTTAATACGGACATCTCCGAAATTTCAATCTAAACAGAAAGTCAGCCTATTCCGGTTGGCTTTCTGTTTAATTGTTTTAATCCCTCTACTAGGCGTCAGCTCTTTGTTTAAATAAACAAGTCGCCCATGCCACCCTCATGAGCAGATATTGAGACTCGAAATACACCGCCGGATACTTCCCTCAATAGCAGGCGGGTGGTCAGCATAAGATCATCCCCCATGTGGATGGCCGAAGTTCTTTAGTTTTTTGGTTTCCCATATTTTTCGGCGGCCAGGGCTGATGGGGATGATGTATATGGGGTGCGCGGGTGGCATCTCCTTGCCCTTTGAAAAGTCGTATTTTCCTTATTCGAGTTGCACGTATCAGGTTTTTGATTTATATTCGACATAAAGGAATTTACCCCACTTTGCCGCCTCAATACCTGTTATGAAAGGATTTGTATCCACACTCAGCACATTCGTAGTCTTATACTGTGTATTAATTGGGATACTTTACGCGATTCCTGAATTGCAGCCAGGTTTAAATTTCCAACGCTCGCTTTTACGCGGAGAGGTGTTGGTACCTGTAACCGCTATTTACATACTGTTATTTTATCTTGTTTCTTACTACCTAAAAAAGCAGAAGTATGATAAAAAGAAGTCTTAGCACTATCATATTATCGCTACTTTTCCTAGCTAGGCCAGCTGCCGCTCAGGGCATAATGGATGAAATGATGGCTGTCCCTGGAACAGTTGTTTCATTTTTTTCGGGCTTAATAAAAAAGGGAGAAAGTCTCGCCACGTATCAGGATAAGAAAAGCTTCCTGAAGATTAGTTCTTCCATTTATTCAAAAACAGGCAAAGTGATTAAACGGAAACAACAAGTGCTGGCGGCGTTGAAAGACTCATCTGCCACACGCCAGCAGCTTACGCGGGATGTTGACAAATGGATGTCAACTATGCGTGATCTTATAGAGATAGTTGATAAGAGCAACGATATCGGCGAATCGGTAGGGACAGATGCCATTAATCAGTTAAATCAATTAACGGCCGATCTAAATGGGAAAATGGCCTATCTGGAGTCTGGAAAGCTTGTTAACCATACCGACCGTGCTGAGGCTGCAGTGAAATTGCAAGAAAGTATAGATGTTCTTTCGAAAGGGCATAGTCAATTGAAGGTGTTTATTGATAGTTTGAGGAAGAGTATTGAATAGAGAAGGCGACATGCCCCCCTCAATGAAACCTCTCCCCCCGCTCCAGCTTCCCAATAATCACCAACATCCTCTTCTCCCGCGTCTCCGCCTTCTTCGCCGTCTGCAACCGCCAGTTAATCGCAAAAAGATTGGTCTTATTCAGCGTCTTAAAAAAGGCGTAAGCCACCTTGTTCTTCTTTAACAGCGCAATAAAATCAGCAGGCGTCTCGCTGCTGGACGGTGGGTCGTAGGCAGCAGCCCAGCGGCCGTCTGCCTTGGCTTCTTCGATGGCTTTGTGCCCGGCGGCCTGCATCCTCCCGGCTTCGGTCAGCCGGGCTACATGATCAATGTTGACTTTCGACCAAAGGCTTTTGGGGCGGCGGGGGCAGAAGCGCTGCAGGTATGACTGATCATCATGTTTATTGGCCTGTCCGTCGATCCAGCCGTAACAGAGGGCTACGTCCAATGCGCCGGCGCGGTCCAGGGATTTAACGCCGGAATCTTTCTTATAGAGTTGCAGCCAAACGCCCGATACTTCCTGGTTTTTCTTTAACCAGGTTTCGAATGCTTTTGCTGTCGTAAAAAACTTTATTTCCTCTCCGTTTTTTGCTGTTGCCATAAGGTAAATTTAATGAATTATCTTACGGGTACAATCAATTCACATGTACCCTGAATTCAACCACTCAATTCCACGGAGAAAGTTCATTGGTGACCTCAGCAAAACTGCAGCGGGACTGGCAGTCCTGGGCTGGCAGCCGGGGCATTTATCGCTAACAGTACAGCAGGTGATGGACCTGGTCCTGAAAGAAGGCAACCTCTCACGAATCGCCGACACGGTCGATACGCTGAAAACCGGGCACGCCGCGCAGCCTGTCACGGGTATCATCACCACGATGTTCCCCACGATCAATGTCATACAGGAAGCGATTAAACATAAGGCAAACTTCATCATCGCGCATGAACCTGCGTTTTACAACCATAAAGACGATAAAGGGTGGGTGAAGGACAACGGGGTGCTCCGGCAAAAGCTGGCGATGATCGACAAACACCAGATAGTTATCTGGCGCTTCCATGACTACTGTCACGCTTTACAGCCAGATGCGGTGAGCTATGGTGTGGCCCGAAAGGCAGGGTGGGAGCGGTACTACAAAACAGGACAACTGTCGCTGACAATCCCTGCTATCTCCTTAAAGCAATTGGCGCAGCACCTTAAAACGTCATTAGGTATCTCGCAGGTCCGGGTTATTGGCGACCTGGCCCAGTCTTGTACACGTATTGCTTTGATGCCGGGCGCCTGGGGCGGACAGCGGCAGGTTAATGCGGTGGAAACGGAAAAGCCGGATGTCCTGATCGTCGGCGAATTGTCAGAATGGGAAACGGCCGAGTATATCCGCGACGCTAACCTGCTGGGGCAAAAGAAAGGGCTGATCGTTCTGGGGCATAGTGTAAGCGAGGAGCCGGGCATGGAATATTTCGCGGAGTGGCTGCGGCCTAAACTGCCTGGTATCAAGGTTACACATGTCTCCTCTAATGATCCTTTCACCTGGTTGTAACAACATAACATGTCAAATAGAACTTTCGACCCTTTTCCTTTGCTAACGACGCAAAGACTTACGCTCAGGCAGCTCCGCATTGATGATGACACGGCAATTTTCACATTGCGTGCGGATGAGGAAGTAGGGAAATACCTCAACCGGCAACCAGCCACCACTATTCATGATGCAAGAAATTTCATAAGCAGGATCAACGAAAACGCAGCTAAGGGCAACGCTGTACATTGGGCGATTACGTTGACTTAAACAGACTTGTTGATCGGCACCATTTGTCTGTTCAACTTTTCTGACAACAACGAAAAGTGCGAGATCGGCTACGAACTGCTGCCAGGTTCCCTGACCTTCTCCACGATCTTTCTGCGGATGTCGCCGGGCTTCAATACATAATCGGGATGATCATTGGCGATCAGCGTATGAGGCATCCTCGGAAATGCCGCTGTTTCCGGGTCCTGGACGATAACAATGCCACCGGCTTTCTCTATGGCGTAGGCGCCTGAAAGTCCGTCGGTGCCGGAACCGGAAAGGATAATGCCGATAGACTTTTCTTTCGCATGCTCCGCAAGACTGTGGAATAGTACATCTATACTATGGTTCACGATATCTTCCGGTGACCGTTCTTCGATCATCACCAGCCGGTCCCTGACTTTCAGTTGGTGGCCGTAAGCCGGTACGTATACAGTCCCGGGTTCCAGGTACTCCGTGGTTTCCACTGCCACAACCTTGATATCTGCCCGCCGTTCCAGGATATGCGCCAGGTTACTTTCTACATTCCTGAGGATGTGATGCATCACAATAATCGCTGCCGGCAAATCTTTAGGTAGCTGGCTGATGATTTCCACCAAGGGCTCCAGGCCACCGGCAGAGCAGCCGATAGCAATCACATAAAAGTCTGACTCGTTGATCATAAAAAGTACGGGTTCCTTACAATCCAGGGAATTGACAACATGTATGCCACTCGCATGTATGGCTGGGCACGTTATTTGGAATACTGAAGCCTCAAATCCTTTTTGTGTATAAAGATCACACCCCGAATTTGGCGATCATCGGTGGAGGGCCTGGTGGCCTGTTCATGTTTAAACGACTACTGGAGCAAGATGAAAAGAATTGGACGATTACCATTTTCGAAAAGAATGACTGCCTGGGTGCAGGAATGCCTTACAGTAAAGACGGCGCCTGCCTGGAGCATGTGACCAACGTATCCGGCAACGAGATCCCGGAAATCGTAGTAGGGTTGGCAGATTGGGTCAAAACACAGCCTGCCGCATTCCTGAAAAGTTACGGTATAGACGCAGATAAGTTTCACGAATACAAGGTCGTGCCACGGCTGCTGTTTGGCGCTTATCTCAGCGACCAGTTTAAACGCCTGAAACAACGTGCCGTCGATGCAGGCATCAAGGTGACTTGCCACTTCGGGACGGAGGTGACGGACATTATCGACGAGCCGGAAGGCCGCACAGTTACGGTTTGTACGGCGGATAAGTCTTATACGTTTGACAGTGTCATTATTGCTACAGGGCATTTCTGGCCGCGGATACATGAAAACGAGGTAAAGGGATACTTCGACTCACCGTATCCGCCTTCCAAGCTCGATTTTACGGTGAATGGCCCGGTGGCGATCAAAGGTGCGTCGCTCACCGCTATAGATGCTATTCGTACGTTGGCCCGCAACCACGGACACTTCCAATCCAATGATGACGGCCGGTTGCAGTATACGCTGAAAACGGATCATCCGGACTTTAATATCGTTATGCATTCGCGCAATGGCTTGTTACCTGCGGTACGGTTTCACCTGGAAGATAGTACGATGGGACGGAGTACGGTGTTGACGCGCGACGAGGTGGTGGCCAACCAGGAAGAAAACGGTGGTTTTCTGTCGCTGGACTATGTCTTCGAAAAGACCTTCAAAGCGCCACTCCGTGAGCGCCATCCGGCGTTTTACCAGGAAATCCACGATATGGGGATCGAAGCATTTGTCGACAGGATGATGACGATGCGCGAAAATATTCCTCCGTTCGATCTGTTTAAGGCGGAATATGTGGAGGCGGAAAAATCCATCCGCAGGCAACAACCCGTACACTGGAAGGAAATGCTGGCGGTACTGAGCTTTACGATGAACTTCCCCGCTAAATATTTTTCGGCAGAAGATATGTTACGCCTGCAAAAAACACTGATGCCGCTCATCTCATTGGTGATCGCTTTTGTACCACAAAGTTCAGCTGCCGAAATGATCGCACTTTATGAGGCAGGAATATTGCAGTTACAAAGTGTCGGTGATAATAGCCACGTAGAACCGCAGCAGGAGGGAGGTGTTATTTACTCCATTTGGGATGATGCGGGCGAAGAACGCAACACTTCGTACCCGTATTTCATCGATTGTACAGGCCAGCCGCATCTGAAATTCGAGGACTTTCCGTTCAAAGGTCTTCACAGTGGCAGTATCAGTCCTGCAAAAGTGAAGTTTGCGGACCAGGCAAAAGGCGAAGCGGCGTATAAGGATGGGGATCCCAGGGTGAGTAAGGATGCCGCAGGCAATTACTACCTCAGTGTGGGTGGGATCGCGATCAACGATCATTTCCAGATTGTGGATCAGTATAATGCTTATAACGAGCGCATTTACGTGATGGCTGTACCCTTTATGAGCGGATTTAACCCGGACTACTCAGGACTCGATTTTTGTGAAGCCGCGTCGGCAGCCATTGCAACAGCGCTGTGTATATCCGCGACAAAGTAATTTTTCCATTAACCATATAACAAAACAATCATGAGTATTACATCCAAAACAATCGGAACCCTGAATGATCTCATCGAACTGAATAATGACCGCATCGCCGGTTTTGAAAAAGCGATGTCAGACATTAACCAGGAAAATGTGGACCTGAAAGAGTTATTTCAAAAGTTTGCCGCTGACAGCCGCAAATTCTCACAGGAACTGACAGCCATTGTTGCTACCCAGGGTGGCGAGCCTGAAACGGGCAATTCTGCGTCCGGCACCTTACACCGTGTGTGGATCGACGTAAAGGCGATCTTCGGTGGCTCCGACCGCAAAAGTATTCTCGCCGAAGCAGAGCGTGGTGAAGACGCGATTAAAAAGGCTTACCAGGATGCGTTGATCGACGGCGAATTGTCCGGAAATGCATTAGAAACGGTGCGGGAGCAATCCACTGCCATCACTGCAGGCCACGATGCGATCAAGGCGCTGCGGGATGCGCATAAATAAGTCTGCGACACATGACATCCGGGCTCCTAAGCCTGGGAACTATTTAAATGACGAAAGGGGCAGTGTTGTACGCTGCCCTTTTCGTTATTGGGGCCTGGCTGATTGCCGGCTTCCAGGTTAAAGGTGAATAACCCGTGGTTAAACCCCGACTTTCAGCAACATACCAGCTGTACTAAATTCCTGCCCCGGTTAAAAAAACACTATATTCGATCTACAAAATCACCTATGTTAAAAACCACGGCCGTTTTCCTTATACTGCTGCTCTTTTCTGCAACCAGCTACGTTTCAGCCCAATCTCACATTGGTACCACCGGTTCTTTCTGCAGGTATGCCAAAAATAGTCTTCGGGATAGAAATATCTACAGGGAGGGCCATACCCAATGCCCCGCCTGTGATCTGGAAGACGAAAAAGAAGAGGTTGCCAGAAGAGCGGAGGATAAACGCCGGCAGGATGTGAAAAATGCTGCAATCGCCGCACAGCGGCTGGCAGAAAAAAAGGCACAGGAAGAACTTCTGAAAAAGAAGCGGGAAGCAGATAAGGGCGTAACTGAAGTCGCTGTAACCATGCCCGCTGATAAAAAAACGGTAAATAATGCTGTAGCTGCCAGTCCTGCAGTGGGGGACGGGATGTTAGCCGGTTACTTTTATGACGAAGCAGCCACAAATAACCAGTCGCTCGGCCACATGATCTTCCATATAAACCAGGGCGAAAGAAACAACCAGACGTATAAATTATACAGTGATGTCAATTATTTCGTACTGAACAACAAACGGATACTCGATAACAATGAATTTAAAGCGTGCATAGGGGTCAGGAGGTTGTCGGATAAAGACCAGGGTAATGCGTATCAATTTCCAGCCGGCGTCGGTATCGTTATTTTAAATGAAATCAACGGGGAGCACGTGATTGCAGACCTGGTAGACGTTACGGGAAAGAGGTTGCTGAAAGACGACAATATATCCACGATCGTTCATTTTTACGGCGACTACTTTATCCTGCTGGAAGGGAAGGTTTTTACCCCCGGCAGTTATCCTCATGCTTCTTTCCAGTTTGACGATGGCGTGATATATAATTATAAAACAAAACAACGGCATCCACTGGCCCGGTACAGTGAAACCCGGGTGAGCGTTGGATGGCATGTGAATGCGACTTATCTCCCCAAAAACAAACTCCGTGATAAATCTACTTATAACGCCTTTTTGGAAGTGCACACAGGCTGGAATACCTCTTCGATATATTATATCACCAATGAGGGCAAAGTAGCATCCGATGCTATTCATTAGAAATTTAAAACACGGAAAGTTGAAACATTTTCTTTTTCTCCCGATACTGCTGATCAATATTGTTACCGTACAGGCGCAAAAGTTAGCCTACGAGCGGGCAGACTATTACTCAAAGGCGTTAAGCGGCTATCAGCTGGCGGGCAGCAACGGCTCTTATACGATCCAGGGTGTGAAGTATTCATTCGCCTTTCCTGAAGCCAGTTTCAGGATCACCTTCTATAACCAGATGGCTGCGCTCGCCACTTACTATAGTACGGGAAATAAGGAGATGCTTGTCCTTGTTGATAGCATCGACATGGCCAAAGTAAAAGGAATTACCTACCATAAAGTGGGCGACGAAGTGGTGGACGTCAGACTACACTTAAAAGGCAGCGCGCCGGCTTTCTTCCGGGAGATTTTAGATGGGAAGGAAATATCCCGCACAAAAGTGGATGTAGTTCATAGCTATGTGAAGAAAGGTCCTGCATTAAGTGAATTTGTTACCACACTTTACAAGCTGTGTTTCGAAATGCAGGTAGCACAGGGTTTAATTACGCAGGCAGAAGCGGATGCACAAAACCGGGACCGGAACATAACGCCGGAAACTTTTATTACCAGGTATCCAAACTCTATTTTCAACATGGAGGCAAAACAGTTGATAGAAGCGAGGGCAAGGGCGGCAGGAAATAATCGCAATAACTGATTAAATAGCGAAGGACCAGGTTTTACGGCCTTTTCACCACTTAGCTGATGCCAGTTCCTTCAAAAACGGGAGCGAGGTTTATTTGATATGCCGAAATTACTTTGGTATCTTTCTACCCGGTATTGCATGTAAACTTTCTAATTAATCCTTGATATTATGCGACTGCGGCAAAATCCCCTCTCCGGAAAACGCAAGTACCTGTTCGGGTCTTTGCTATGCCTGTTTGTGGCTGTCATCTGCGTGGCTTTCACGATGGAAAGCGATGATGATTTTGGTATCGCCAGGAGAGAGGTGTTACTTCGCAGGATCGGGCACGAACTGCTTCTGCTTTCCGGGGACAGCACCTCCAGGGTGCTCCCGGTAGAAAAGATCGCGGAAAATGAGTACCAGGTAAAGTTTGAAAACGCGTTTACATTCGCACCCGCATCCCTGATAAGCACCACCCGCCGCGTACTGGCCCAGGACCCGCTGACCGGTAATTACGTTGTTAACGTCCTCAATGCTGGCACTTCCAGCGTCACCTACGCATATGCTGTTTCCAGGAATGAGAAGAATGATATTGTAACGTGTGTAGGCAGGCAGCAACCCCGGGCACATTATATGATCAACTTTAAGTTTGAGCCTACGACCACAAATACCGCCAAAACCGGATTCTTACTGGGCAGCCTGCCGTTCCTGGCGCTCGTTGGATTTGTCTTTTTGCGTCCCGATAAGCCACGAAGAGATTTACCCGGGGAGCAGGAGCCTGTAGCCGCTTTACCTGTGGATAGCGCACCTGTACCCGCAGACATTCCACAAACAAGTGGGATCACCTTAGGCTCAGTACTGTTTGACGCCAACGGCCGCAAGCTGTTAGTAGATGAAAAGACAATAGACCTCACACTAACCGAAACCCGTGTCCTGGCGATTTTTGCATCGGCTCCCAATGAAATTATCGAGAGAAGCCGGCTGCAGAAAGAGATTTGGGAGGATGAAGGGGTGATTGTCGGCCGCAGCCTGGATATGTTTATCTCCAAACTGAGGAAAAAACTGGAGGCCGACCCGGCCATCAGGATTGTGGTGGTACGTGGGAAAGGGTATAGGCTTGAAATTGGCGCTGTGAAATAATTAGTAAGCTATTCCTTTGGGACCCTCATCGGAAAGATAAACAACTTCCCCTTCTTACGATACTCCCTCATCGTATTCAGTAGCCATTTAGAGTGGTGAGCGAAGTCTGCGTCGTTATACCGGGAATAAAGTTCAAATCCCTGCCCGCCTTTGTCTACGATCACATAGGAGTAAACATCACCTTTTTTACCCGTTCCCCATAACAGGCTATCCCTCGTCTGATAAAACGGAAACCCAAAGTAATCAGCAACATGTTTTTTGAATTGATCATCCTTCCAGATATCATCTTCGAAGGGCCTGAAGAGGGGATAGGTCGCAAAAACATATTTCCCGTTCGAATATCTGTCATCTTCCCCCGTCAGATTGTCGCCCGCTATTAACTTAAATCCCTTGGGAAAAGATATTTGTCCAAATGTATTCGCAGTATAAAACAGGAAAAGAAAGCAGAAAAGGTATTTCATCGGGAAGTTTGATAGGTGAAGGCGAATGTAGAAAGAATATTTCAGTACATGGCTCAGCAGAGTAAGGATTTTGCTATGATGCAGATTGTCAATAGTTTATTTACAATGTTTACATAGAAAAATTACAATCCTTTTGCTTCAGGCTGAAAGGATCAGGGTAGATTGCTGTATCAAACTTTAAACTATGAAAAAAGTTATCTATCCACTGATTTTGGCGCTGCTCGTAGTCAGCGGCCTCGTGTTCGCCAATCGCGAAACAGAAAAAGAAGCACCTAAAAAGGCAGCTGCACAACCACTTACGGAAGCCGAACTGAGGGCAGCCAGGCAACAATGGGAGGCTACCCCCGGTGGTATAGCCTACAAAAATTGGAAAGCATCTCCCGAAGGTAAAAAAGTGCTCGCTGCTTCCGCGAAGATCCAGCGGTGTAATAAGGGGTATTCCGATCTGGAGGCGGTGATCACCTCACTTTCTCTGCCGGCGGGCTCACGCTTAGGTTTCGGGGTAATGGCCAGCATTGATGGTGAAGATTATATCCTGAGGTTTGACGATGATCCCCAGCAGCTACGTAGCCTGAAAGTGAATGACGTAATCATGATAAAACCACACAGCGTATCGCATGCGCCTAAGTATGCCTATCCGATAGTAGCGGGTGAACAGGTGGAACGGGATGGAAAAATCCTTTATAAGCATCTCCCCTGGAAAGGTTGTTAATAGCGTAATGTTATGATGGGAGGGAGTTTAGAAATTTGTTTATCTCCCCAAAATTCAGCGACGCAAACCCAAGCCGCATATGGTTCAAATCGCCCTCATCAAACAGCATATGACGATGAAAGGAAATCCCCTGCTGCTGCAGCCGCTCGCCGATAGCGCGCACCGGAAGCAGTTCCGGAAATTTCATCCATACCGACATGCCGCCGTCTGGCACCCGGTACGAGATGATGTTGCCCAGGTGCTGGTCTAGCAGCCGGCAGAGGTAGTCCCGCCGCTCCTTGTACAACTTATTCGCTTTCCGGGTATGCCGGGCGATTTCGCCCTGCTCGAATAAGTTAGCCACGGCGTTTTCCAGCAGGATGTCGCTGCGGATGTCGACCATCTTACGGAAGTGTTGTACAGCGCCGATCAGGTCCTCCGTACCGGCGATAAATCCCAGTCGCAGGGAGGCTGACAGGCTCTTGGACAGGCTGCCGATATACACCACGCGGCCCTGGTGATGGTAGCTGGCCATTGGCAGATGCGGGGCGGAGGCGTAATGATAATCGTAGTCGTAATCATCTTCTATGATGATGAAATTATATTGCTCCGACAAGGCCAGCAGCTTCATGCGCCTTTCCGGCGAAAGGGTCACCGTGGTAGGGTAGTGGTGATGCGGGATCACGTACACCGCTTTCACTTTTTTTCGTTTGCAGATGGCGCCGATCTTATCTACGTTGATGCCATGTTCATCCACCGGTACTGTTGTCACGCGCGCCCCGTTGGACGTGAAGGCCTGGTTTGCCAGGCTGTATCCCGGGGCGCCTGCCAGTACTACATCGCCGGGGGAGAGTAAGGCTTTACTCACTAAATAGATGCCCATCTGCCCACCGTTTGTTACGTAAATATTGGGTGCTGACAAATGTATACCTCTCGAATCTGCCAGGTGTGCGGCCAACGCGCGGGCCAGTCTCGATGAGCCTGCGGAGGTTCCATGATTTAACTTTTTCAGTTGATGCGGGCGGTCGGTCAGCGCCCGTAACTCGCGCAACAGGGGCTTGTATGGAGCGATGCGCGGATCTGGCAGGCCATCGTCCAGGAAGAGACCCTGTAACTTCCCTGCAGGCGGCAGGATGTTTGAAAAATGCAGCGGTACCGGCAACTTTGCCGGGTATTTGGGTGCGGTGGCTTTTTTAACGGCAACCTTTGTGATGGGCATGTCCGGGTTCACATAGTAGCCGCTTTTATTCTTTGAAGAGATCCATCCCTGGTGGATCAGCTCTTCGTAGGCCGCAGTCACCGTTTTGCGATGCAGTTGCAGCAGTTCCGCCAGCAAACGCGAGCTGGGTAGTTTGGTGCCGGGCGGTATCAAACCTTTGTTGATCAGGTGGTGTAAACCGGCAGCAAGTTGCTCGTAGCGTGGCTTTTTACCCTTCGCATCGATTTTGAGGAGCGATTTGTATGGCAGCATCTGGACTATTTGTGATCTGGTATCTGGTCCCCTAAAGTAGTCCAATTCCTGTTTACATTCGCCTAAAAAGATAGCAGATGACGAAACGGAAATTATTGGGAGATACGGATCCCGCAGCCTACGACACCATGCTCGCATTTGAACGGTACCTGGCGAAAACATCTTTAAGTAAGATACATGCAGAGCTGATTAAAATCCGTGTATCGCAGATCAACGGCTGCTCGTTCTGCATCGACAAGCACGTAAAGGACGCCCTGAAGATCGGGGAAGATCCGCGTCGCTTGTTTGTGTTATCAGCCTGGAAAGAAACTCCCTTCTTTTCAAAGGAAGAACGTGCCATTCTCGCCTTAGCGGACGCGATGACGCTGATCGCACAGCAGGGCGTGCCGGACGAAATCTACAACAACGCGCTCGACGTACTTGGACAAACTTACCTTACCGAAGTAATGATGGCCATCGTGGCCATGAACGCCTGGAACCGCATAGGCATCACCACCGGTCGCGAACCCCAATAAAAGCATATGAACACCAACATCATTTACAAAACAGGCGTATTTCCCACCATCCATCAAATCATCGACCTATATGCAAATGCCGGTCTAAAAAGGCCCGTAGCCGACATCGCCAGGATGGAAAAGATGTACGCTCATTCCAACCTTATAGTTACCGCCTTGGACAACGACGTGCTGGTGGGCATTTCCAGGGCTATGACGGATTATAGTTACTGGTGTTACCTGGCAGACCTGGCCGTGAATACCCGCTATCAGAAACGGGGAATAGGCAGGCAGCTCATCGCGCACACGAAGGCGGCCGCCGGGGAGGAGTGTATGTTGCTGCTATTGTCGGCACCGACGGCCATGACTTACTATCCGCAGATAGGATTGCGGCATTTGCAGAATGCGTTTGGGGTCGATAGAGAAAAATAGGGCATTACAACTGCTTATGCTTCTCCCCCCATATTTCCAACTGCTGGATCACCGGCTTCAGATCATACCCGATCTCCGTGAGTTCATACTCCACCCGCGGCGGCACCTCCGCATATACCGTACGTTTCACGATCTTGCTCTCCTCCAGCTTTCGCAGTTGTAACGTAAGCATACGCTCCGTAATGGTCGGTAACAACTTCCGCAGTTCGCCAAACCTAAGCTTGCCATTCATGAGCCAGGAACAGATCACCAGCGACCATTGCCCGCCAATGATATTGGATGCATATACCTCCGGGCACTCGTCCATCAGTGCCTGTTTGTTCGCGAAGTTGGTAGAGCTTTCCTTTATTTTAGACATTACTTACATTTTTTATAGTACCCTACAATCGGTAGCTAATGTACCAAATAAACGGTGGCCCCTTTAATTTTGTTGTTAAAACAGGTAAGATGAAAACATTGGTGATTGTAGCACATCCGGATATCGAAAATTCAACCGTTAATAAAAGATGGGTAGCAGCACTGCAGCAGTACCCCGACCTATATACCGTGCATCCCCTCTACCAGGTGTACCCGGACGAAAAGATAGACGTACTGGCAGAGCAACAACTGGTCGAGCAACACGATCGTATCGTCTTTCAATTTCCGTATTATTGGTTTAATTGTCCCCCCTTACTAAAGAAGTGGCTGGAGGATGTGATGTTACACGGCTGGGCATACGGCAGTAAAAGCGGCTACAAAATGGGCGGAAAGAAGATTGCATTGGCCGTGTCCGCTGGCGTTGACGAGGAAGAATATCAGCATGGAGAAAAGTATAAATACACCCTGGAAGAACTTTTACGCCCATTCGAGTTGACCTTCGAATATGTAAAGGCGGATTACCGGCCCTTTTTCGCCTTTTACGGACTGGAGTTTAATGTTTCGGAGGAATATGTGGAGCAGAGCGTACCGAAGTATTTGGCGTTTTTACAGTCGTTCTGACAATACGACCCGACCGTCACGCAACCGTCACCCGACCATCACTGAACCATCGGATGGGTAATCTGACCCTTCCCGAAATCCAACTTTGCCCGAAAGTGTATCTTTTCTGCGCGAAAAGGTCTCATTGATCCGCCGTTTTGACCCTCATATTTGCAGGAAAAAAGCATATGATCCAGGAACAATTTAACGCCATCTGCTCCGGTGCCCGCGGCAAGTTCGGCAAACAGATCGTGTCCTATTTCCGGTACGGGAGGCAAATCATCGCAAAGGCCCCGCGCAAACGTCCTGGCAGGGGCACCGACGCGCAGGAACGTACGAAGGCAAACTTCCGGGACGGGGCCGTATGGTCTGCCAGGGTACGCAAGTCGCAGGAGCTGCATGCCATTTATAAAGCCGGCAGGCATGGCGCCCTGAACGCGCATAATCTCGCTATTTCCGACTTCCTGCAAGCCCCTGTGATCCATCACGTGGAGATCGGGGATACGGGCATCGTGGTAACGGCTACGGATAACTTTAGAGTGGCGGGTGTGACCGTGCAGCTGTACAATCGTAACGGGCAGTTGATAGAAAGTGGGAAAGCCCTGGCCAGTGGAAATGATACCTGGTTGTACGAGCCTGTTAAGGAGCAGCTGGATGGCTGTCGTATTGTGGTGTCCGTAAAGGATTTGCCGGGCAACGAGGCGGTGAGGGAGATGGTGTGGAGGGGGAGAAGGTGGAGTATGAAGTGGCGGGGGATATGCCGTTGGAAGCGTGCAACGTAGCTAAAGACTGCATTCAGAAAAAAATTGTAAACTTACGCCTGACAACCTAGCATATTATCATGGGAGTACAGGCATTGCCATACGGAAGTTTGATTGAAATAGACAGGCATTCCGATGTTCCCGTTTTTAAGCAGTTAGCGAAGGGAATTGTCTTGCTGATAAAAGACGGCAAGTTGAAACCGGGATATCAGCTGCCTGCCAGTCGCGACATGGCGTCAATGATGGAGATTAACCGTACAACGGTGGTATCGGCCTATGAAGACCTCCAGGTGGAAGGATGGCTCGAAGGGATAGCACGGAAAGGAAACTTTGTGGCCAAACAGCTCCCGGAAATACATCCTAAATCTTTCGGAGCTGCCCAGGGGTCGGGCTTGCAGGAAGATCATGGCTTCTACAAACAGGTGGCCATAAGATCTGCTGCGAAGAGGGTATTGGGCGCGCATCAATTGATGATTAACGACGGTTATCCCGATGTGAGGCTGGCACCCCTGGATGCTATTTATGACCGGTACAGGTTCTTATCAAAAAGGGTTCACCTCCATAGCAGGCTTTTAAACGACAGTGCTGCCGGAAGTGTATCGTTGAGAAATGAGCTGGCACTTTTTCTATCTAAAACCAGGGCACTCGATATCGGACCGCAGCATGTAATGGTTACGCATGGCGCGCAACTCGCCATTTTTGTAGCGGCCAGCATGACGCTGCGGCCTGGCAGTACGGTCATCGTCGGCGACTTGAATTATGTGCTTGCGGACAAACTCTTTGAACAGATGGGCGCAAAACTGGTCAAAGTAAAAGTTGACGAAAATGGGATGGATGTGGACGAAATAGCGCGCATCTGCAAAAAGTCACCGCCTGATCTGCTGTATATCATCCCGCACCATCATCACCCGACAACCGTGACGCTCAGTAAAGAGCGGAGGTTACAGCTTTTGGAAATCATCCGCCAGTATCGGTTCCCGGTTATCGAGGACGATTATGATTATGACTATCATTATGAAAACGCTCCCATACTGCCGCTAGCCAGTGCGGATCATCGCGGCTATGTAATTTACATTGGCTCTGTCTCAAAGACGTTAGCGCCCTCTACCAGGTTAGGCTATCTGATCGCAGGGGATGATTTCATATACCAGGCTTCCATGTTCAAACGATTGGTCGAAATCCGCGGCGACGTATTGTTTGAGGAATCAGTCGCGCATCTTTTTAAAACAGGAGAGATGCAACGGCATTTACGAAAGTCGGTGAAGCTGTATAAAGAACGCCGGGATACTTTCTGCGAGCTTCTTCATTCCTGCGTAGGAGATATCAGCCATTTTAGCCTGCCGAAAGGCGGGATGGCTGTCTGGACCACCTTTGCCCCGGAGTATTCGATACCCGACCTCGCCGGTCGCCTGGCAAAGAACGGTATTTACATGAATGAAGGCAGCATTTACCAATATAACGATAACGTCAACGGAATCAGGGTGGGATTTGCTTCGCTGAATCCAGACGAAATGCAGCAGTTTTTCAAGGCACTGAAAGCATGTAAGGAGTGATAAGGGATGCGCAGCAGGAAACAATCATCCTGCTGCGCATGACTGTTATGACGACTTATTCCAATCATCAAACCTGATTGCTCCCGGGTAAAAATCGCCGGCAGGCACTAACGCCGATTTGGGGATATCGAAGAACATGTATTTATTGTCATCGTTAGCTATCACTATCTTGTCTTCACGCTTTTCGTCCAGGTACTTTTGCACAAATTCATTCATCGGACCACGATCGGGGCCGGCTATCTCAACGATGGCGTTTTTCGGTTCCTCCAAAGCAAATTTCACAACATAGTTTACGACATCTGCCACGGCGATCGGTTGATAGTCGACTGTAGACACATGTACTTCTTTGCCATCTCCCTGCACCGCAATGATCGTAGATGTATGTTCATGAAATTGCGTCGAACGGATGATCGTATAAGGGAGCCCGGAAGTGATGATCGTGTCCTCCTGCTGCTGCTTGGCTTGTAAATAGCCGATATGTTGAGCCAGCGGCGTTCCAACGATAGACAGTACCAGGTGATGTTTCACACTGGAAGTTTTCTCGGCTGTTACCAGGTTGTTGCCCGCGGTACGGAAAAAATTCAGTGCCGTTTCTCCATCCGGGGATGAGGAGTTAGACAGGTCAATCACAATACCAGTTCCGGCCAGTGCTGCTGCGAGGCCTTGCCCCGTCAGGATATCCACGCCTGCGCTGGGCGATCCGACAACCACATCATGACCCATACTTTCCAGCTTTTTACATACGCCTTTGCCGATGAGGCCCGTTCCTCCGATGACTAAAATCTTCATATCAAATTACTTTTTGAAATACAGAATGGAACCCCGGTAACCCTCAGGATGGCCGGCTTATGTACACGGACATGAGCTGTCATTCATTCGCCATCTGAAGCACCTGGTTTCCCGACAAAGTAATCGATTAAGTAGATGTAAGCAGCCATCCAGGATTTGTTTTCATGGCAGTCCAGGCTCTTTCTAACCAACGGTCACGGGAAACCGCTCTACGGCCCACCGCCCGCCACACAAATCCATATCACGCCACTTTACATTTTCTTAATATCCGGCCAGCGTACTGTATTTTACTTTTGCAGGTAATGAAAGTACTTCCGGATAATAATACGATCATTGCGGCACTCGCCGAAGGCGATGAGCAGCTTTTCGGGCAGTTGTATGACTATTACAGTCAAGCGCTGTTCCGAAACATCTACAAATTATTACCTGACACCCAGGAAGCTGAAGATGTATTGCAAACTGTTTTCCTGAAGTTATGGGAGCAACGGCACTCCCTTAACAGTAAGCAGTCTGTGGCAGGGTGGTTGTTTACCACCAGCTTTTATATGACGATGACCTGCGTGCGGAAAAAGGTGAAAACCAGGATGCAGGCGCTGGCGGAAACATCGCTTGAAGTGAAGCAGGAGGAGTGGGAGCATGATGATCGTTATGAAAAAAAGACCGCTTTCTTAAGAGAAGCCATTGATTCGTTGCCCGAAAGAAAACGCCTGGCCTTTGAATTGTACAAAATACAGGGCAAATCCTACAAAGAAGTAGCCGAAACCTTAGGTATCAAGGAAGAAACGGTTAAAGAATACGTGAAATCCGCCCTCCAGATGCTGCGGCAAATGGCCGCTAAAAGCGATGTTGCTCTATATACGCTCTTCGTATTTTTTATCGCCTGAGTTTGTTAACAATTGCGTAATACAGCAGGCACCCCCTTCTTTTTACTTTTTTACATTTTATGTTGAAGATGCGAAACTTATCATCACTTATCAATAAATACCAGGATGGAACTGCTTCCGTGGATGAGCTGTATGCGTTATTGAACCTGCTAGATGAGCAGGAACAGGAGCTTTACAAAGAATGGGAGTCCGCTATCAGGAATAACATTGCCTCCCTGTCAGCGCCGGTTACCGGGTTTGACCAGGAGAAGAATAAGGCGGCCATTCTGAGTAAGCTGCGAACAATGCCTGAACAGCGTCCGGATGTTAAGATAAGACGGCTGTTCAGCAGGAATAGTGCGATAGCAGCCGCTTGTACGGGCCTGGTGGTCTTACTCTCCGTTCTCTATTGGCATAACCAGCCGGGCGGTAAAAAGGAAGCGGCGATTATGGCTGCTGCCAATGCAACAACGGTGATTCATGCACCCACAGCGCAAAAAACGATTTGGCTTGAAGATAGCAGTGAGGTGTTTTTGTACGCGGGAAGTACATTGGGATATGACAGCAGTTATAATATGCTATCACGAAAGCTGGTGTTAAACGGAAGTGCCAGGTTTACGGTGAAGAAAGATAAAAACAGGCCTTTTGTCGTATACACAAAGAACAATATGACCACCGCTTTAGGTACGGTATTCGAAGTAACAGCCACAGGGGATAGTACGATTGTGTACCTGCTGGAAGGCGCGGTGAAAGTACAGGCGCTGAATGGGGGAAACAAAGAGCAGGTAATCCTCGCCCCGCAGCAACGGGCTTTGACCTATAACAGGCAAACAACGGTGATGCGTGATGGTGGCGAGAAATTGCTGGCATCGTCATCCAAAAGAAGCAAGGCGGCGGGGAAAACGGGCAACCTGACTTTTAAACAGGTAACGCTGGTAAAGGTATTAACGACACTGGAACATAAATATAAAGTCAACATCGAGTTCGATAAAGCGGAGCTGGCCGGCATGTTATTTACCGGCACTTTCCAGGAGCACGAGGAATTGCAAAGTATCCTGGAAATCATCGCGAAGATCAATAATCTGACGATCACCACAAATAATCAGGGTTTCAGCATAACTAAATAATCATTGAATCAACACGATGTACATTACACACCCGGGCGTGTACAGGGATCGTGTTGCCTAAAAAAAATAAAAATGAAATATTGTAAACAGCTAAAAGCGGCTTGTATGCTGCTGATCGTAATACTCTGTTGTCACGCACAGGGGAAGGCCCAGTCCGGGGGAATTAAGGGCATCGTGATGGATGCTGATAATGAACCGGTGTTTGGTGTAAGTATTGAATGTAAGCCACAAGCAAAGAATGAAAAAAGCATCTCTACTTTCAGCAACGAAAAAGGCGAATTTTCTTTTACCGGTTTAAAAGACGGTAGTAAATACGACCTGTTTTTCTCGCACTTGAATTATACCAGGCACAGTATTGCTGACCTGCTCATCAAAGAGGGCGATAACAATTCTTTGCTGGTGAAGCTGAAAGCGGTAGACAATAGCCTGAATGAAGTCATTGTTACTTCCCTGGGTATCACCAAAGAAAAAAAGCGCCTGGGTTACGCAGTGCAGGAAGTGAAAGGGGCTGATCTCAATACGGCTAAAGGCGGTAACATGTTAAGCGGTCTGCAAGGTAAAGTAGCCGGTTTAAATATGACGCAGGTGTCGGGCGGATTGGCAGGCTCTAACAGGATTGTGCTGCGTGGAGAATCGTCACTCAATCTCAATAAGAATATCGCCATGGTGGTGGTAGATGGTGTGCCCATTAACAACAACCTGGGCACCGGGGCTTCCAGCGACTTATCTATTGATTACGGCAGCGGTGGTGCTGAAATTAACCCGGATGATATAGCCTCCATCAGTATCATGAAAGGCCCGAATGCAGCAGCGTTGTATGGCAGCCGGGCGGCCAATGGTGTCATCATTATCAAAACAAAAAGGGCCGCTGAGGGAAAAAGACTGGGCGTGTCCGTGACCAGTAACACCAGCTTTGACAGGGTGTTGCAAACGCCGGAGTTTCAGAATGAATATGGTGGCGGTACAGGTGTGGGTTTAAACTATTATTCCTATGGCGACGGTCCCGATGGTCCTAATACTTCTAACTCAGGACACAACTGGGGCGCTAAATTCAACGGACAGAATTTTATCCAGTATGGTTCCCCCATCGGGCCCGATGGCAAAAGAATCGCCAGTCCCTGGAGGGCACATCCTGACAATGTGAAAGATTTTTATGTGACGGGCATCACTTACATGAACGGACTCTCCGTACAAAAGTCAGCAGATGTAGCGAATTTCCGTGCCTCATATAACCATTACAGGCAAACGGGTATCATGCCCAATACGGAACTGAACCGCCACCAGTTTAATACGAACAGTACCATTAAGCTGTCTTCCAAATTGAGCTTCAATGCGAACGTAAATTATATCAACAGCTTCAGCGACAACCTGCCTGTGATGGGATATGGCGGGGCTTCTCCGACCTATAATTTTATCTGGACAGAAAGAAATGCTTCCATGGACTGGTTCCGGAATTACTGGCAAAAGGGCCAGGAAGGAATTAAGCAGGATTATTATTTTACCTGGGGCGACAACCCTTATATGACGATGTATGAGCAGTTAAATGGCATGGACCGTAACAGGTTGTTTGGTAATGTACACTTTAACTACTCGATCCTGCCTGATTTAACGTTGATGGTGCGTACCGGCCTGGATTATTCCGGTGAAAGACGATCGTCTCAAAGACCCAAAAGTTCTGTGGTAGCTATCAATGGTTTGTACAGGCGGCAGGACCTGGATTACCTGGAAAGGAACTCCGATTTCTTACTGTCATATACGGCGCCTAAAATGGGTAAGTTTAACCTCTCTGCATCGGCCGGTGGTAACAACCTGCAGATCAATACCAGCAGCAATACGGTTACGGCCAATGGTCTCGTCATTCCCGGCGTCTATAACCTGGGCAATGCTTCCGGAAGGCCGATCGTAGAGGAATTCAACTCACAGAAAATAGTCAACAGTTTATACGGGGTTGCAGACCTGGACTACGATAACACGTTCTTCCTGCAGCTGACGGCCAGGAATGACTGGTCATCTACCCTGCCAAGAAACAATAATTCGTACTTCTATTCTTCTGCATCGCTGAGTGCTTTGATGACAGAAGCCTTGAACATCAAATCCGACGTACTGAATTACTGGAAATTGCGGGCATCTTATGCGCAGGTAGGTAATGATACCGATCCTTATCAAACGAGCGCTTACTACGAATACAACACACTTCCCGGCACCGTAGGCCTCCCTGCTGCCATCCCTAATACCAACCTGAAACCGGAAATCACGGGATCGTTTGAAATAGGCACGGAATTGAAACTGCTGAACAACCGCGTTAGCCTGGACGCAAGCTGGTATTCCGCTACCAGTAAGAACCAGATATTAAGAAGCCCCCTGTCGCAGGCCACCTATTACGGATCGAAAGTGATGAACGCCGGGGAAATCAGCAACAAAGGCTGGGAAATGGTACTGGGCGTAACACCCGTTAAGAAAAAACTGGTATGGGATATCTTCTTCACGGCTTCGGCTAACAGGAGCAAAGTGGTGGAGCTGGCAGACGGCGTAGAAAGCTACGTAATGGCATCTGCACAAGGTGCTACCATTGAAGCCCGCGTGGGCGGCAGAATGGGAGATATTTACGGAGTAGGTTTATTAAGGAACGAAGCAGGAAAAGTAATCTACAAAGGAGGCGTACCCGTGTTTACCAGTAACACCCTCCGGTTAGGCAACTATAACCCGGACTGGCTGGGCGGTATAAGAAACAGCCTGCGTTACAAAGACTGGTCCATGAGCGTGTTGCTGGATGGTAAGTTTGGCGGTAAAATTTATTCCTTCACCCATGTTACCGGCACAGAAGCAGGCAGCCTGGCCAATACACTACCTGGCAGAGAAGGTGGCATAATCGGAGACGGGGTAGTGCTGAACGGCGATGGTTCTTATTCACCGAATACAGAGCGCGTGGCTGCCTACACCTACTATCGTGGTTACTACAAAAGACCCAATGTGGAGTCCAGCACTTTTGATGCGAGCTTCGTGAAATTGAGGGAGGTGATATTAGGTTACCGTTTACCGGCCAGGTTCCTGAAAGATAAATTAGTGCAGTCGTTAGATTGCAGCCTGACAGGAAGAAATCTGTTACTCTTCACAAAAGTACCCGGTGTAGATCCCGAAACTTCATTTGTATCCGGCGGTACGGTAGTGCCGGGTATCGAAAATGCACAAATACCTTCCACCAGGAGCCTCGGTATTGATATTAAAATTACTTTCTAAACATAGCTGACATGCGAATTTTAAAAATAGGGCTGTTCATGCTGGCAGCAGGTTTTTCTGCCTGCACCAAAATGGATAATACCAATCCTAACGTTCCATCTACGGTAAACCCGGGCGTTATCCTGCCGCAGGTAATTTACAATACTTCCAATACACTGGTGGGCAATGCTTTTGAATTGAATAATGAATTGATTCAGTATACCTGCATGAACAATACCTTCACGGAAGTGCAACGGTTTAAACTACTGCCCTCCAACTCCAACGGGTTATGGGCCATGTACAGCCGGATGCGTGATTTGAATGATATTATCGCCATGGGAGATAAAACAACGGACATGGCGAACTATAAAGCCATCGCGATCATCGTTCAGACTTACATTTATGCTGTACTCACGGATACCTATGGTGATATACCTTTTTCAGAAGCGGGCCTGGGTACCACGGGGAACATATACATGCCTAAATATGATAAGCAGGAAGACATCTATGTTAAAATGCTCGAAAACCTGCGCACGGCGGCGGACATGTTAAAGGGTGCCAGCCCGCTTTTATATGGCGGCGATCCCGTTTACAATGGCAACCTGGTGCGCTGGCAAAAATTCGCCAACAGTCTGCGTCTGCGTTTACTGATGCGGTCCTCCGGTAAACTGTCCACTGCTGTATCGGACATAAAAACCCTGTTATCCGATCCCCAGCAGTACCCGGTAATGGAAAGCAACGACGATAACTTCGTATACCGCTACAGCGGAAGCCTGCCGGATGCCAGTCCTTTATCATTGAATTATGTGCGCGATTTTGACTTTAAATACAAATCGGTGAGCGCTTTTATTGTGGACTCTTTAAAAAAGCTGAACGACAGCCGCCTGTTCCAGTACGCAAGGCCTACCAATGCATCTGCCGGTACCGCCAATCCACAGTATGTAGGCTTACCCAATGCCTTACCCGTAACCGAGTCTGCCAACTACAACGGAGGATACAACTTTCAGTCCTACCTGGGCACACGTTTTCAATCCAACACAGAGCCAGCCATCTGGATGGGCTTTTCCGAACTGTTGTTCTTAAAAGCGGAGGCGGCACAAAAAGGATATTTCAATGGTCAGCCGAAAGAGCTGTATGAAGCAGCCATCAGAGCATCTTTCGCCTATTGGGGCGCACCCTTTACGGAAAGCTACCTGTCGCAGCCAGGCGTTTTTTATGACGGCAGCCTGAGCAAAATATACCTGCAAAAATTCTATGCTTTGTTTTTCAGCGGCATGGAAGCATGGAACGAATACCGCCGCACCGGCTACCCCGTGCTGGTACCGGGACCCACCAATATAAACGACGGCAAAGTACCGAACCGCATTCCTTATCCATTAAGTGAACAGTCGTTGAACAGGACCAACTACAACGATGCCGCTAAAAGAATGGGGAATGATAATATGAACCACAAGATGTGGTGGCAGCCTTAATTTTTAACAGCCACTCCCGTGAAATAGTGTGCATCATTGTTTCACGGGAGCTTTTTAAAAGAATATATGATGAGAAGATGTTGGTTATTGATACTGTTGTCCTTCACGGCGTTTAGCACCGTAACGGCACAATCAGGTGAAGATTCATTGCGGACCTATTTCAGTAAATGGTCAGTTACCCAGCTGGCGGAAGGGGGTAGGATAGATGCGATCCGTCAACTCGATAAAGAAGCAGTGTTATGTGCCGCCCGGGGACCGAATAAAGGAAAACTATTCATCAGCGAAGACAAGGGCCTGAGCTGGCGTTTCCTGGCCCAACCGGTAACAGCAGACATCACCTGTATTGCAGAAACCGGCCGGCGTAATGAATTTTACATCCTGACCGGCACTGCCGAAGTATGGGGCACCACCGATGGCGGCAAAACATGGACACACCTGAAGACCTTATTGCCCCACAATCGTAACCGTCAACAATATGCAGCATCCTACGCGATCATGTACACCCACCAGGGCACGCTGCTGGTAACGGATACAGATTCGGAAGGCGGCCACATTTATCGCTCCGCCGATAAAGGGAAAACCTGGCAAGACATAGGGGCCATTTCTCATAACTCATTGTACCGTTTGGAGAGGACCGGTAACGGTATTGTGGTGAACGGCTGGCAAGGTGCCGTTTACAAAAGCATTGATGATGGCATTACCTGGAATAAAATGCAGCAACTAACCGATACCGCCCTGTTCGCCACAGAGTACATGGGCATGAGCGTCGTGTTACAGGCCGACCAGTCCGGCAAGATCTTTCGTAGCCGTAACCTGGGCTATGAATGGGATTCCGTGGCTCATTTAACAGGTTCCGCAGATGACTTCGTGAACATCGGCTACGGAGCCGCCTATTACAGTACCTACACCGAAAAAAAGGAAGTCTACCTCACCACCGACTATGGCAAAACCTGGCGCTCCCTGGGAAAAATACCCACCGTTGAAAACGATTGGCTCGACCATGGCGTGCGGCTCGAAACCGCCGATTCCATTATTACCTTATCCGGCACCCACAAAGGCTTTATGCTACGAACCGCCTTTCACAAAAGCAGCCTAGCCCGGGACCTGGACCAATGGAATAACAACCAGACACACATTGCCCCTTCAAAACGCACGGATATCCCGCAGGAAGCGATTGCAGGACAGCTGGTAGACGTAGAAGCCCTGAACGAACCGGAAGACATTTTGGTGCATCGGAACTTTGCGTACATCCCTTGCCGTGATGGTAATAATGTCGCCATCATTGATGTAAGGAACCCCGTAAAGCCCTTGTTAGCATTTAATCTAAAAGACCCGGATATCCTGGATGCATTTAGCGTCGCCATTGAAAACGACCACCTTTTCGTACTTTCTATGACCAACGCAATGGTGTCCGTTTACCGGATCAGCGATCCCCGTAAACCTAAAAAAGTCGCAGCCATAAAAGTGGGAGGCGAGGGGTCTTACCTCCAGATGTACCGGTCTAACTATACCCGGCTGCGTAAAATCGTAGTACAGGACGGCTATGCCTACGTCACCCACAGCTCCGAAAGCAAAGTATACATCCTGGACGTAAAACGCCCCGCAGCACCCGTTATCGTCAGTAGTTTTCATACCGGCGACGGTGCTTTCGCTGCCTTAGTGCATCAAAATACCCTATACCTCGCCGGTTATGGCCCCGGTTCATCCCTGATCACTGTGGACATCCGCGATAAGAAAAATCCCGTCATTACCGATAGAATATACGACCCCGTAAAATTAAAAGGCACCTGCGCTTTGGCGAAACGAGGGGAGTACCTGTATGTAACAGCATATAATGCCGAAACCGTATGGAGCTTTAGTATACAGGACCCATTGCATCCGAAAGTGGTACAGATGCTTAGTGATACCGACATGCGCGGGCCGGGGCGTATTGCGTTTTATAAGGATAGGGGGTTTGTGTTGAATTCGGTGAATAACTCCGTGGCGGTTATTCATACTGATGACGGAGGGAGAATGAAAATTGAGACGTTTCTTCAGCATCCTTTGTTGAAGCGGGTGTATGGGATTGCTGTTGTTGATCACTGGGTGATGTTGGCGGGAAGGGAGGCGAAGAGTTTTATAGTGGTGGATATTGATAAGTTGGGGCGGTGGTTAGAAGCGCGCAGCAGGCGGGAATAGTCTTCCACATGGATGTTGCGGGTGTCCATCACCCATTCTCCATCGGCCGGTACCCTCGGCAGCCCCGGTGGATAAACATGCCGTTTACGATCCTGGAACTGGCGACGGGCTTCCAGTTAAAGTGCCCGGCAGCGGAATGTTTTCGAACCAGTTTGTAGAGATAATCAATATATTATCATCCTTCCAGACTTGAAAAATGTAGCCAGAAAAAAATATATAAATTAACTGGGTTTCACATAAGTCGGTTATGCCTATTTATGAAGATAAAGCTGGCATTATTTGGCTTGGCACTGGAGGTGGAGTGAGCCGTTATGATGGGAAATCGTTTCGAAATTTTACAACCCGGGATGGCCTGACCAATAATGATGTTCATGCTATCGTTCAAGACGAAACAGGGAAAATTTGGTTTGGCACACGGGGGGATATCACCATTTATGATGGAAAAACATTTACCACTCTTACCGATAAGGACGGCAAAACTTTCAGGAACGTATGGGCTATGATAAAAGACAAAAAAGACAATATCTGGTTCGGCGCCGATGGTCTTGGGCGTTATGACGGCAGTGCCTTTACCCAAATTGATCAGATGGGTGCTGGTGTTATAATCCAAGATAAAAAGGGAAATGTCCTGACTAGTATAGGTGGTCCCATTTTCCTTTATGATGAACAGTCATTATCTGATAAAAAGCCACATGTAACAGTAATAAAGACAAAATATGAAGGGCGTAGAAATCTGCCTTTTGGGATGTTAAGGGCTAATGATGGAAGTATTTGGATTGGAGTTGACCGTTATAGTTATGATGGAAAGACCCTCACGCCGTCAATTTTAAGATAAAATTATCCTTAAGACGGTGTATTTTTTCGGCATCGCCTACTCTTCGTACGTTGTACACTTCGTTGCAACACCTCCTAAATGTATTCCTCAGGACCCACGCCTGGAATCGACTATTCCTCCAGAGCGATTTGAATATTGGGTATTCAAAAAAGAAAAAGTGATTCAAACTAAAAAGGCTTCAAGTCCAATGACTTAAAGCCTTTTTAGTTTTTTGTGCCCAGAACAGGAATCGAACCTGCACTCCGTTTCCGAAACAAGATTTTGAGTCTAGCGCGTCTACCAATTCCGCCATCTGGGCAATGCCTTTCGCATTGTGGGATGCAAATGTATGGAATAGATATTTAATTTGCAATATTTTTTTTACTTCACCGCCAAACCTGCTTCCTGCAAGGCTTTATAGTCCTCCCGTACCGGGGTAAAGATATCAAACAGCTTGCAAGCCGTCAGCGCAACGCCGCCATGTTCCACCATCGAAGGGATCACTACGACCATGCCCTTGGTGTACACCTGGGTCACGGCGTCAACAGTAAGTTCAAATGAACCTTCTTCTACCTGGGTAATCTGTTCATGCAGGTGTTTGTGGACGGGCAGCCGGGAGCCCGGCAATATATCCCAGTATGCGAGGGTAACGGTATCCGTATGTACGAAGCGGGCGGTAAAGCCGGGTATTACCGCCACGGGAGCAATGTCTTTAATCGTTATCATAGAAGGCAAAGCTAGTGATTCTGATCGCGCCAACAGCTACGACTAACGGAGCTTTTCGTAGGTGATCACGCCCTGGCCTTCGGTGCCTGTCCAGATCATTCGACTGCCGCTGAAAGTAACGGTGTATAACTGGCTTACGGCGAAGTTGGTGATCAACTTCCTGCACCTGCGTAAAAATGAAGGCGCGCTGTTGTCGCCGGAGCAGGTATCTAAGCATGAACAGGAACTGGCCGAATCTGCGAACGCACTGCTCGAAAATATGGAAACGATCCTGCTCTGGAGCAAAAGCCAGATGGATGCACTCCGCCCGCAACTCACCAGCGTGTACGCACATGAGTTATTCGACTTTCTCCGTAAACAGTTCGACAAACAGGCTGACATCCGCTTTGCCGGCAATGCCACGTTCGTGACGGACGAAAACTGTATCCGCACGATCGCTTACAACCTCACGAGCAACGCCATCAAAGCTTCCACGCAAATCGAGTGGACGGCCGGCGTAGAAAACAGGCGGCCATATCTCACGATTGAAGATAATGGCCCCGGCCTTGACGCGAAGCTGTTCCAAGACGATGCCTTACGCGGTACATCAGCCACCAGCGTGAAGTCCGGACTAGGTTTATCGATCGTAAAAGACCTCGCACACGCTATCGGCGCCACCATCCAGCTTGAAAAGGTAAAAGAAGGCACCTGCATAAGGATCAACTTTCCACAGGTATAATTTTATCTCCGATTGAAGAGATTTTAAATACATTCGTCGCTGAGTAAAACAAATTCATCAGCATGAAAAAATTATTCGCAGGCTTCCTCTGCCTGTCGCTAGCCCAGGCCGTATCGGCGCAGACTTTAGACAAGATGCAATGGTTTAATGAACCGGCTAAATGGGAGATCAAAGACAAATCGCTCAGCATGTTCGTAACCCCGCAAAGTGACTACTGGCGTATTTCTCACTATGGCTTTACGGTGGATGACGCCCCGTTTATGTATACGACTTATGGCGGCGAATTTGAAGCGAAGGTGAAGATTACAGGCGAATACAAAGCACGTTTCGATCAGATGGGGCTGATGCTGCGTATCGACCAGGAAAACTATATTAAAGCGGGCATCGAGTTCGTGGATGGAAAATATAACCTCAGCACAGTGGTAACGCATCACACCAGTGATTGGAGTGTAATTACGCTCGATAAAACGCCGCCTTTCGTATGGATCAAGGCGGTACGCAGGCTGGATGCGGTAGAGGTATTCTACTCGTTCGACGACAAAACGTATGTAATGATGCGTAACGCGCACCTCAAAGATAATACGCCGGTAATGGTGGGCCTCATGGCCGCCTGTCCCGACGGTAACGGCTTTAACGCTAAGTTCGAGCAGTTCAGTGTAAAACATCTGCCCGACCAGCGTCGGCTGGAGTGGCTCAGCAAACACAAGGACTAAAATGAAAAAAGCAGTTTTGAACGCAATGTCAAAACTGCTTTTTTCTTTATCAGATCAAAATACTATTGCGGGTATTTAAAGTTCTGTGTAAACACATCGGAAGCATCCATCGCCGACTGCGGGATGGGGAACACCCTGCGGTATGGCTCTGATGGCGCTTTGCCGGCGCAACCAGCTTCGAACTTGCCGAAACGGATCATCTGTTTACGGCGATTCATTTCCCAATACATTTCATAGCCAATCTCGTTGTACAATACCTGCTCGGTAATGCTGGTCAACGCTACGCCCGGGGTGCTGCCGTAGTAAGCCTCGCGGGTCCTGGAGGTACGCAGCATGTTGATGTCATCCATCGCAGGGCCGGTGAGACCTTTACGGAAGTTGGCTTCTGCACGCATACAGTAGATGCCACCTAAACGATACAAGGGCACGTCTACGTTGCTGGAGCTGTTATCTCTCTCCGGGTCAAATTCCCATTTAAACACGCGCACACCCCGGTTTACCTGTTGCTGGGTAAGGATGGCCTGTGTAGGGTTGTCGAAGTTCAGCTCAGGCGTAAAGTCCATGGCCTGTGCTGGTGTTTTCTCGCAGAACAGTTTAGATACTTTGATACGGCCGTCTGCTGTGCGCTCCAGGGTGCCGTTCGGTAACAGGATAGGGCCATATTGCTGGCCAACCTGTAAACCACGGTTAAAGTGGAACCAGGGCAGCTGCGCGCTGTTCGGAACAATGCTCGTAGCCGGCACGCTGATGTCGGTACCGTCGTTCTTGAACCAGGTAAGGTCAGCATACTGGTACTTGCGGGAGAAACGCGGATCGTCGAAGTTGCCATTCCAGGTGTTGTAGAACTCAGGGGTAATGCAAGATGCATTGGTGCCCCTGTTGTTGGACGAAGGCTTCTGGTTACGCTCCATCGACATATACGCAAAGTCGTTGTCGCTGCTGCGCAGGGTGTTGATAGATTGCTGTACGACAAAGATCAATTCCGGACGGCCACCATTGTCGATATCGAAGTTGCGGAAGTAATTGCTTTCGAGTTTGAAACGGGCA
Source organism: Chitinophaga horti (assembly GCF_022867795.2). Lineage (NCBI taxonomy): Bacteria > Pseudomonadati > Bacteroidota > Chitinophagia > Chitinophagales > Chitinophagaceae > Chitinophaga > Chitinophaga horti. Next base: position 1,957,362 of record NZ_CP107006.1, read on the forward strand.
TCGTTGATCAGCAGGCTGGTGTAGTAGATCACTTTGTCCATATCAGTGCCGTTGTTGTCTACCGCAGGTTCAGTGAATTTAAAGGTAGCTGCGTAACGGTCTTTCAGCACGGCACGGTTCAGGTACATGTCTGCCAGCAGGCCATACGCCGCCTGTTTGGTGAAACGGCCGTTGTGGGTGTTCTGCTCTTTCAGGTTAGCCAGATCGGGGATCAGGGCTTCCACTTCTTTGATCAGCTCATCGATCGCTACGTCAGCCTTTCTTACCTGCACTGGAGGATTGATCTGCAGCGGGTCTACGTAAGGAGCCTGGCCGTAAAGGTCGAGTGTGTGATAAGTATAAAGGGCCAGCATGCCTTTCGCTTCGGCCATGAACATTGCCTTGTTCGGGAAGTTGGACGCATTGTTGATCGCGGTGATGGCGGTCAGCGACTTGGTAATACCTTTGTTCAGGTTGTTCCAGGTGTTGGTGAGTACAGAGTTGTCGGCACCCCAGGTAAACTCATGGATCGCACGCCAAACGCCACCGTCGCCCCAGTCGCTGCCACGTTGTGGCAGCAGGGCTTCGTCGGTAGAGTATTCCTGTAAGGCAAACACGTTACCATGGTCCACGAAGGTAGCATCGCCCATCTGGCCGTAGGCGGCAGACAATACGTTCTCCGGGTTAGAGTTGTTGGAACCCAGTACTTCGTCTATTACTTCTTCTTTCAGGTCGGTACATCCCGCCAGGCTGGCTGCGAGCAGGAGGCAGGTGAGTTTATTGATCGGTAAGAATTTCTTCATCATAAGTCTTAGAATTTAATGGTTGCGCCTAACTGGAATGTTTTTGCTGCAGGATAGGTAGCGTAATCGATACCCAGTGACTGGTTACCGTCTACGGTCTTAGTGGTGTTCACCATCGGATCATAACCGGAGTAGTCGGAGATGGTCACCAGGTTCTGTGCGGCTACATAAAGGTTGCAGGAGCGCAGCCAGGATACTTTCTCCAGTGGCAGGGTATAACCCAGGCGCAGGTTGTTCAGGCGTACCATGTCCGATTTCTCGAGGAACAGGGTAGACACTACTACCTGGTTACCCGACCATGCTTTGGCGTCGTAGTATTTCTTCAATACGTTACGGTCCGATTCAATGCCGTTTATGCTGAGGTCCAGCGCGGTGTTGTTAAACAGGTAACCGCCCATCTGGCCAATGATCGCGAAGGAGAAGTCGAAGTGTTTATAACGCATCTGGCTGTTCAACCCAAAATTGAAGTTCGGGATCGCACCTTCGAAGATCTGCCTGTCAGCCGTGTTGATCACGCCATCACCGGTTTTATCTTCAAAAATGTCTTTACCGTCTTTGTCATAACCCAGGTGCTTCAGCATAAAGAAGGAACCCGCTTCGTAACCGTTTTTGTAAATGTTGGCGTTCACACCGGAAAGGCCGGGGCCGGAAATGCTGCCGGAATACAGTTCAGATACTGGCAGGTCTTTGATCACGTTCGACAGGGTGGCGCCGTTTACGTCCATGGTCCAGGAGAAGTCTTTGGTACGTACCAGGTTAGAACCAAGCATGAATTCAAAACCTTTGTTCACCAGCGTTGCATCTACGTTCTTCCAGATGGTAGTGGTAGGGCTCAGCGGACCGGAAGGAATGTTCAGGATCGGGTCTTTCGTCGTCTTGTTGAAGTACTCCAATGAACCGTATAATTTGCCTTTGAACAGGTCGAAGTCGGCGCCGATATTAAACTGTTCTACCAGTTCCCACTTCAGGTTGGGGTTAGCAGTACGGTTTACCAGTACGCCATTGATAAGCGTGCCGTTGTCGTACAGGTAGTAACCGGCAGAAGAAGCGAGGGAATAACTAGGCTGCGTGATCTTGTTCGGTACTTCCTGGTTACCGGTCTGACCCCAGCTGGCGCGCAGTTTCAGGTCGGAGATCTCAGTCACGTCTTTCAGGAAATTCTCACGGGAGAGCGTCCAGCCGATTGCAGCTGATGGGAAGTAACCGTATTTATTGTTTTCGCCGAAACGGGTAGATCCGTCTGCACGTAAAGAGGCGGTTACCATGTAGCGGTCGTCGTAGTTGTAGTTTACGCGGCCAAAGAATGATTGCAGCTCATTTTCCTGCGCAAAGCCCTGTGGTGCGACAGGCGTGCCGGAGTAGCCGGGATTGTACTCCGGCGCTACGCCCTGGCCTTGTTTGGTAATGCCTTGCAGACCGTAAGTGGTGCCGGAATATTTAAATTGTTGGTAAGAGAAACCTGCCAGTGCTTCCACACGGTGCTTCTGCACGGTGAGGTTGTAGGTGAGGTAGTGTTCCAGCAAAGTGGTGAGGGAAGACAAGTTATTCTGTGAGTAAGCGCCCAGCGGTGTACGATCCGTTACATTCGGGTACATGGTGGTGTTACGCTCGGAGTTGGATTTGTCGATACCGAAGTTCACGCGGTAGTTCAAACCGTTCACGATGCGCAGGGCGGCTTCTACGTTACCCAATGCGCGGAAGGTATTGGTTTTATCGTCGTAGATGCTCAGCAGGTAAGCAGGGTTGTACAGCTGGTTCTTATTGAAGTTAGTGAAGCTGCTGTCTGCGGCGCGAACATTCCACGTCGGGTTCGACATCAGCGCGTGAATGAGTACCTGTCCGTCGGAACCGGCAGTGTTACCGTTCGGGATGCCGGTTTCGTTGATGTCGCTCGCGGTCAGGTTCATCTTCACCACGAGGCGTTTGTTATCGAAGAAAGACTCCTCTGCATTCAACCTGGCAGTCGTCCTTTTAAAGCTGCTGTTCAGCACAATACCTTCCTGGTCCATGTGGGAGAGGGAGGCTATGTAGCTGCCGGAAGGGGTGTTTTTAGCAAATGAAACGTTGTGGTTCTGCACGAACGCATTGCGGAAAATCACATCCTGCCAGTCGGTGTTGCCACCATGATCGAAAGCCGGGTTGGCCACCGCTTTACGGTATTCGTCGGCATTCATCACGTCCAGCTTTTTAATCACTTTAGACGTACCTACATAGGTGTCGTATGTAAGCGTGGCAGCACCTTTGCTACCGCGTTTGGTGGTGATGAGCACCACACCGTTGGAGCCTCTTGCGCCGTAAATAGCAGCGGCAGAAGCGTCTTTCAGGATGGTGATGGTTTCAATATCGCTGGTGTTCAGAAAGTTCAACGGGTTTTTAGGCTCGGAAGTACCCAAACCTACGTTCGGGCTGCCTGCGCTTACGTTATCGTTGCTCAGCGGAACACCGTCTACCACGAACAAAGGCGTGCTACCGCTACGGATAGAGCCTACGCCGCGGATAAATACGTCTACACCTGCTCCAGGCTCGCCGCTCGATTGTGCAATACGTACGCCGGATACTTTACCCTGCAGCATATTGTCTACGGAGATGTTTACGCCCTGTTTTATGTTATCTGCTTTCAGTTGTGTTAAAGCGCCCGTTACGTCGGCTTTGGTCTGGTTACCATAACCTACTACCACGATCTCACCCAGCTGGCTGCTGCTTTCGGTGAGCGTTAAACGCATGGGCGTGGTGGTGGCGGCTACTTCGAGCTGCGTATATCCCATGAATGTGATCACGAGTTTTTCACCTGCGGCCGCGTCGATGGTGAATTCGCCACGTTCGTTGGTGGTGGCGCCTTTTTTCGTGGAAAGGGATTTAACCGTTGCCCCGGGAATTGGTGTACCGTCGGCGGCTACCACGACGCCTTTTACAGGCACCTGTTGGGCGGCCTGTGCGTACATTCGGGAAACTGGCGCATTGGCCATCGCTGGTCCGGTGGCAGAAAGCCACGCTGCTACCATTACGAGAAACTGTCTGTTCATTGGCAAGCTACTATTGTTAAGAAAAGAATGATAATTCGTGGCCCTAAAAGGACTTTACGAAATGGTTGAGCAGTGTTGATTCGATGTCAGGTTCTTCTGCGATACTTACAGTACTGTTCCGGAAAGGCACGGGCAGAAGATGGCAGTGATTTGTTGCGTAATTACATTTGATTGTTGCTGAATAGCTAATTCGGATGCAATGATAGAACGCTTTCGGAAATCCCCTGTTAAGCCAAGGTTACGTTTATCTTACTAAAATGTTTCCTGCTGTTGGATGATGGCTGCGCGATAGTGGTGATGCCTGACTTGGATGGGCTTTTCAGGGATATTTAAGGGAGGCCCGTGAAGGCCTCCCGGATGTTTAGTGCACTTTTTTATAAGTAATATTCATCTCGCCACTGTAATCATTGAAGTCGAAGAAGAGTCCAAACGTATAAGGATCGTTCGCCTTGGTAAATTTCGTCGGGTAGCCTGCCTGGTTTACGGTCACTACCGGCTGCCTGCTGTTCACACTGAAGTCCATGGATAACAGCTGCCATACAGGATGGGTGCTGAACAGGCTTTTGGCGGAGCCGTAGGTGTAGTTGTACTCCACCGGACCGTGAGGCCTGTCTGTATGGATCAACTTGTACAGGTTGCCCGCCTGGTTGTACTTGAATTCGTACAGGCGGCTGTCGTGGTACACTTCCTCCAGGCGCGTAATACGGCCTTTAAAGTCATACTGCATGTTCCATACAATGTTGAGGAACAACGAGTCCTGGCCCTCTGGTACCTGTGGCGTCCAGTCGGGGCCAATGAAACCGAGACTGTACACGGTGTCGGTACTCGGTAGTTGCTGGAAGCCTTTGTAACTGTAACGGTGCCAGGTGTTGAACCAGTTTTCGCCTTTCCAGTAATACACGGCATCGGTAAGGCGGCCAAAGTGGTCGTACTTGAGGTGTACCTGGGTTTGTTCGTAATAATTGAGGTTACGGGTTACATCTACCGGCAGACCGCGATGGTCATAATGGTACACAAGGGTGTCATACCCTACACCCGTAAAATTGCCCCAGATCTTGTCGATCTGTTTGCTTTTGTGGAAGGGGTTCGGCTCTTTGCCGCAGGAACTGATGGCTGCCAAACATACGGCAGCAGCGAACATCCTGAGAAATGTTTGTTTCATTTGCAATTTGGGTTTAAATGGTAAAGCATGGATTGATGAATTATATAGCTGTCGCGGGCGTTAGCTTTGGGGTAACGGGCACAACAGGGAACAATGACGACAAATACGATGATGCGCTTACTCAGGGTCCTATCAATAAATTTCAGGCAAAATTTGGAGGCAGATGTATCGGGTGTTAACGCAAATAAAGATAGAGAAAGAAATAACAAATGCAAATAATATTTGGCCGAAATGCCAGTTTTTGAGGGGAAATAGGGCTTTACAGGATTAAGCGTTAATTTTGCAGATAAACCTGAACGATTTTGAGTGCGTCCGTTTTCCTGATCACACCGCCTTTTACGCAGCTGAATACGCCTTACCCGGCAACAGCTTACCTGAAAGGCTTCCTGAATACTAAAAATGTTTCCTCCTTTCAGGCGGACCTCGGTATAGAGGTAACGCTTGCGCTTTTTTCCCGCAAGGGACTGGAGGCGCTGTTCGCACGCATTCAACCACGCGAAGGTATCACTGATAATGCCGCCCGCATCCTGGCCTTGCAGGATGATTATATTCATACGATCGACGATGTGATCCTGTTCCTGCAGGGTAAAAATCCCACGCTGGCACACCGCATCTGTAAACGTGACTTCCTCCCGGAAGCGTCCCGCTTTGCGCAGTTAGAAGATCTTGACTGGGCTTTCGGCTCGATGGGCACGCAGGATAAGGGTAAACACCTGGCTACGATGTACCTCGAGGATTTGTCCGACCTGATCATGGAATGTGTGGACGAGCATTTTGGTTTCAGCCGCTATGCCGAACGTCTCGCGCGTTCTGCCAATAGTTTCGATGAATTGTACGCAGCGCTGCAAAAGGAATACACGTTTGTAGACGAGCTGATGATGCAATTGCTGGAAGAAAAGATGCAACGGGTGCAGCCGCAACTGGTGGCTATTTCCGTTCCGTTCCCGGGTAATTTATATGCCTCGCTGCGTTGCGGACAATGGATCAAACGTCACTTCCCGCAAACCAGGGTAGTGATGGGCGGCGGTTTCGCGAACACGGAACTGCGTTCGCTTTCCGACGCCCGTGTGTTCGAGTTTTATGATTTCATCACGCTCGACGATGGCGAAGCGCCGATCGAAAACCTGTTGAAACACGTACAGGGCGGAGCAGGGCAGGAGTTGCTGAAACGCACGTTCGCGCTGGTCAATGGCGAAGTCACGTACTTCAACAATGCTTCCTGCGCCGATTACAAACAAGGCCAGGTCGGTACGCCCGATTACCGCGACTTGTTACTGGATCAATACATATCTGCGATAGAAGTCGTAAACCCCATGCACCGCATGTGGAGTGATGGCCGCTGGAACAAGCTGACCATGGCGCACGGCTGCTATTGGGGCAAATGTACTTTCTGCGATATCTCTCTCGATTACATCCGCGTATATGAACCCATTGCGGCTTCGTTGTTATGCGACCGCATGGAGGAAATTATCGCCCAAACCGGGCAAAATGGTTTTCACTTCGTGGATGAAGCCGCCCCGCCTGCACTGATGCGCGCCCTGGCATTGGAAATCATCCGCAGGAAACTAAATGTCAGCTGGTGGACGAACGTGCGCTTTGAAAAAAGCTTTACCCGCGACCTTTGCCTGTTGCTGAAAAAATCGGGCTGCATCGCCGTTTCCGGTGGACTCGAAGTAGCCTCCGACCGCCTGCTGGAACTGATCCAGAAAGGGATCACTGTTGCGCAGGTCGCGCAGGTGAACCGTAACTTTACTGAGGCTGGCATTATGGTGCACGCCTACCTGATGTACGGCTTTCCGACGCAAACCGAGCAGGAAACGATCGACTCGATGGAGATGGTGAGGCAGATGTTCAAAACGGGCATCCTGCAATCTGCCTTCTGGCATTTGTTTACGATGACGGCACACAGCCCGGTGGGCATGGATCCAGCCAGGTATAAGGTGAAAAAGGAAACGGAACTGATAGGCGCTTTCGCTAACAACGATATCGTACACGTCGATGAAACCGGCGCAGATCATGAAGCATTTGGTTTCGGTTTGAAGAAGTCGCTGTTCAACTACATGCACGGCCTCTGCCTCGACGATCCCTTGCAGAAGTGGTTTGAGTTTAAAGTACCCAAAACCAAAGTAGCAACGGACTACATCGAAAAGAGCCTGGTAGAGGACATTTACGTAGCTCCGAAACCTACTACCAAAGTGGTTTGGCTGGGCAAGAAGCCGGGCGTAGAACACTTTACGAAATCAAAGAAGGGCCAGAGCTGGGAAATGACCTCACTCACCTTCCAGGACCGTAAAGAGAAAGCCAACATCAGCGTGAGCCAGCCGCAGGGCATATGGCTGGCGGAAATGCTGGAGAAGTTATCTGTCAATAACCCCAAAACCTACACCCTGCAGGAAGTAAAAGACAGTTACGCCGCCGCCGGTTTCGACGACTTTGAATTGTTTTGGGACAATAAGCCGGTGAGCACGTTGTATAAATTTGGTTTGTTAAAATTATGAGGATCAATAGGTACGCGCAGGAAGGTAAATCCGACAACTACCAGCATGCAGAAGCCCGCGGCCTCCTGAAGGCCGGAGAAGCCGCCGCGTTGCTGACAAAACGTTTCGGTACAAAGATCGCCGCCGCCGAGCTGACCGTCTTTTCCAAAGAATGGCACCACGCCGGTGTATTCAGCGGAAAGGGTGGGAGCGTGAAAGGTCGCCGCGTGTACTTCTTTTCCCCGGAACAGCTGGAACAGATCTCCCTGAACGCTATTCTCGCTAACCGCCTGAAAACGAAGCCCGAGCCCGACAACGAGATCGTGCAGGGATGGTACATCCAGTTCTTCAAAATGACGGATCCTGCTACGTATAAGCGGTATTCCAAACCGTTCGTCGGCATCTACAAAGGCCCGGCCAGTAAGAAGCCGAAAGGATTCAGACCCCTGTCGGACGAAGCGTTCGAAATTGCGTTGAAGCAGCGGGGCAAGGCGTTGTTGCCGGGTGAAGTGCCGAAGTTTTAGGTGGTTTCGCGAAGGCAGCGCACGAGGTTTGAAGACATTCGCTCGTCGTCATTATAACCGCAGGGAAGCAAATATCCGCTTCAGTCTTCGCGTTTCGAACAAGGGGTGACGACTCGCGGCTCGATCGTCCTAATCGTCGTTACCGCTCCGGTCTCCACGAATGCCTACCGTAGATCTAACACACGAGGGTGGCTTCACTGCGTTCGCCATGACGAATGATGGCGAGAGCGTGATTTAGTCCCCCCATAAGCCACTCCATCCAGCCGCTCGTCAAATAATCCTATTTTCTGAGCAAAATTTGTAACAGACACTTGCTAAAGTGTCGCATACCGTTTAGCCCCACGCCACCACTATATTTTCCGGGATCACCAGTAGAAAATCGGTTTAGCAGCGGATTAAGTGTTTAGTTGCCGATATAAAAATACGACCACTCATCAGGATTAATTCTTGTTACAGGAAGAGTATATTTATTTTGCCGTCTATGGTACTAAGATCGAAAAACAATTTTATTGGCCGATCGCTCCGGATCGGCTTTTTATGTGCATGCGGCGCAGGCTTCGCTTTTTCGCAGGCCAGTGCGCAAAGCCAGTTGCCGCTGCAGGATTTTTCCTCTTTCAAAAATGCCGGTAAAAGCTGGCAGATTGTGGGCGATGTGAATACAGAGCAGGGAAAAGAGAACAGCTTCAAAACCACCGGCGGAACCGGTATCCTCGTTAATCAGCCTACAAAAAAGGCACATGGTGAAGACTTGTTCTTCAACCTGGAACATGGCGACATCGACCTGGAACTGGAGTATATGATGGCGGCAGGTGCCAACTCCGGTATTTACCTCCAGGGCCGTTACGAACTGCAGCTGCTCGACAGCTGGGGTACAGTGGCTCCCAAACCCGGCGACAACGGCGGTATCTACGAACGTTGGGACGATAGCAAACCAGAAGGTCAGAAAGGTTACCAGGGCTACGCTCCCCGCCAGAACGCCAGCAAGGCGCCCGGCCTGTGGCAGAAACTGAGAGTGTCTTTCCAGGCGCCGCGTTTCGACGCTTCCGGTAAAAAAATAAGCAACGCCAAAATGCTCCGCGTAGAGCTGAACGGTGTGCTGATCCACGAAAACATCGAACTGTCTGGCCCCACCCGTGGCGCTGTTGGCGGTAACGAAGTAGCTGCCGGCCCGCTCCGCATCCAGGGCGACCATGGTGCCGTTGCGTTCAGGAACATTATTATCAAACAATACGATAAAGCCCGTCCGGAACTGTCGGCCCTGCAATACAAGGCTTACAAAGGCCGTTACAGCCGCGACACGGACTACAGCAAAGCAAAAGCGGAAGCAACAGGTACATCTAACCTGCTCACCGCCAATGCTTCTCATCTTTCCCAGGAATACACCCTCGTTTACAAAGGCACACTCAACGTGAAAGAAGCCGGTGAATACCAGCTGGAAATGGCGGTGCAGGGTGGTAACGGTTTCATCATCGTTGATGGTAAACCGGTGCGTAACAGGGTTACATTGCCTGCAGGCAACGTTCCGGTGGAAATTATCTACTCCCGCACCGGTGACTGGGGTAACCCGACACTGGGGCTGAACATCGCTGGTCCGGGTGTACGCTCGTTCTACATCGGTGATGTGATTACGCCGGACGATACCGATCCGATAATCTTATCTGCCAATACCAACACGATCCTGAGAAGCTTCATCGACGTACCGGGTTCGCAAAAGATCACCCACGCCGTTTCTGTAGGCAGCCCGCTGAAGGTAAACTACACGTACGACCTCGATCACGGTATGCTGGTGCAGGTGTGGAGAGGCGAGTTCCTCGAAACTACGCCGATGTGGCACGAACGCGGTAACGGTACTTCCCGCCCGATGGGGGCACTGCAGCGTTTAGGTAAACCGTTCTTCCAGCTGGGTAAACTGGCAGGTGAACAGGCTGCCTGGACCGCCGACTCCACCGGCAGCGGCTATCGCCCTAAAGGTTATGTACTCGACGAGCAGGACAGGCCTACGTTCAAATACCAGGTATATGGCGCTTCGGTAAATGACCAGGTGCGTGTATCGGAAGATGGCCATGGCATCGTACGCGAAATCAGCGTAACAAACGCTCCATCCGACCTGTACGCTAAACTGGCAGAAGGCGCACAAATTGAATCCATAGGAAAGGACCTCTACCTGGTGGACGGTAAAGCTTACTTCCTGCAGGTGCAGGACGCAGGCGGCGCTAAACCACTGGTACGCGAATCCGCAGGCGTAAAGGAACTGATCGTTCCGGTACGCGGCAAACTGAGCTACTCCATCCTTTTCTAACTTTTAAGACCGAATCAACATAATGAAAAATATAATCAGGAAAGCAGCCTGTTTCTTATTGCCACTCGCTGCCACCCTTACACAACTGCCTGCCTTTGCACAGGAAACGCCGAAGGAAGAAGACTATTTCAGGATCATGAAGCTGAGCGCACCCGAAGGCATTTTGCTGGAAGTGGGCGGTCTCACCGTTCTGCCTGGTGGTGAACTGGGCGTGGCTACCCGCCGCGGCGATGTTTACATCGTTGAAAACCCGACGAGCAATCGTCCGTTCTTCCGCAAGTTCGCAAGCGGCCTGCACGAAATCCTCGGCCTGGCCTGGAAAGACGGTGCACTGTACTGCGCACAGCGTGGTGAGCTCACCAAACTGGTGGATTCTAATATGGACGGCAAAGCCGACATTTTCGAAACCGTATATGCCTGGCCGTTATCCGGTCACTACCACGAGTATAGCTTCGGCCCGAGACTGGCCCCCGATGGCTCTTTCTTCGTGAGTGGCAACGTAGCTTTCGGTAACGAAGAGTGGTGGCGTGGTGAAAGCCGCGTTCCATGGCGTGGTTGGATGATGCACATTTCCGCAGACGGCAATATGGAGCCTTGGGCTACCGGTATGCGCTCTCCCTGCGGTTTGGGCATGATCGACGGTGAACTGTTTTACTCAGAGAACCAGGGCGACTACATGGGCTCCGGTGGTGTTTGGCATGTAACTAAAGGCGCCTTCGTAGGCCACCCTGCAGGTTTACGCTGGACCGGTATGGCAAACTCCCCGCTGAAACTGACTGCGGAGAAGTTCAACTCCATCGTGGACGAACGTAAAGTGAAAAACGAACAAGGTCGCTATATCAAACCAGAGAACGTACAGAACGAAAAGTTCCAGATGATGTTCGAAGTAAAAAGCCAGGTGCCAGAACTGCGCACGCCAGCTGTATGGCTGCCGCACGGTATCCTGGGTATCTCCAACTCCGAGATCCTGCCTATCCCCGAAGGTAACTTCGGTCCGTTCGGCGGACAGGTACTCGTAGGCGACCAGGGCCAGAGTAAGATCATGCGTGTGGTAATGGAAAAAGTAAACGGCGAATACCAGGGCGTAGCATTCGACTTCCGCCAGGGCTTCCAGTCGGGCGTACTGCGTATGGCATGGGCTCCGGACGGCTCCCTGTTCGTTGGTGAAACTAACCGTGGCTGGGGCTCTGCCGGCGACGCGAACGAAGGTTTGCAGCGCCTGGCCTGGAACAACCGCATCCCGTTCGAAATGAAAACCGTAAAGGCCATGCCTGATGGTTTCGAGATCGAGTTCACCCTGCCGGTTGATAAAAAATCAGCACAGGACCTCGCATCTTACGCGGTAGAAAGCTTCTCTTACAAATACCACCCGGTATATGGCAGCCCGACTGTAAATACCGAGAAATGTGAAGTGAAAGGTGTGAAAGTATCCGAAGACGGCCTCAAAGCCCGCATCATCGTTGATAACCTGCGCCAGTACTACATTCACGCGATCACCCTGAATGGCGTACGTGCGGAAGACCTGTACTATTCACTGGTACACCCAACCGGTTACTACACACTGAACAACATCCCAGCCGGCGCTAAACTGTCGATGGCTGGCGTAAGCACCCGCAACTCCGAGAAGGAAGCTGCTGCTAAGGCTAAAGCCTCCGAAGCTGCAAAACCTAAAACAACGCCTGCTAAAACGGATGCCGCTGCTAAACCAGCTGCCCCGGTAGCTTACACCTACGAGCAGGTAAAACCGCTGCTGGCCAAATACACTTGCGCCGCTTGTCACAATGCTGATAAAAAGCAGGTAGGTCCATCTTTCCGCGACATCGCCAAAAGAAAGTATAGCAACGAAACGATCGTAAAACTGATCTACAATCCTAAGCCTGAAAACTGGCCTGGCTACGCGACAGAAATGCCGCCAATGCCGCAGGTCCCTAAAGCCGATGCATTGAAGATCGCGAGCTATATCAACTCTTTGAAATAGATCGCTGGTATCCAGATATTAGAAAGCCCCGCGCGTTTGCGCGGGGCTTTCTTTAACGGCGAAGGTAAAGCTACTTCAACTTATAAGCCGCCACCGTCTTCGCATTAAACGTCGGTACATACACGATCCGTTTCTTCGCATCATACCCGATATCCGCCGCATTGATCTTCTCCGCAGATGTATTCAGCAGCGTTTCCACTTTACCATTGGCATGCACGTAAAATATCCAGCCGCTCCAGGATGTAACGAGGTAATCGCCTTTACCAACAGGCTCGATGCCGTCGCCGCCTTGTGGTAACGATGCGATGTTGGTGATCTTTTTATCTTTATCAGCTTTCACGAAAGACTTGCCGGCAGCGATGATCAGGTCGGTGCCTGCCGCTTTGAGGCCGTTAAGACCTTCGAGGTTTTCGAGGTAAAGTGTCGGATTATCGTTCTCAATGCGCCATACCTTGCCGGACTTGGAGTCGGACACGTATACGATGCCGTCAGCATCCACCGTGAGGTCGTTCAGGCCCTGCGCTTCTTCCCAGGCAATGTTTTTCTCGATCGCACCTTTCTTCAGATCTACTACGACCACCGCGTGTACATCAGCCACATACAGGCGGTCGCCAAAGATGGCCAGGCCTTTTGGAGAGTGTAAACCGGTAATGAAAGTAGAGTCGTAGCCAGTACCATCGGGCTTTAAACGGGCAACGCCGCCGGTAGCATCGAGCGCCCATGGCGAACCATTAATCAGGGAAACGTATAAAGTGCCTTTGCCATCGTCCAGCACAGATTCAGGTACGGCGATGATGGGCTTCGTTTCCCATATTTTTTCAAGTTTGTGCTGGGCAGTCGCAGAAAGGGAGAAGGTACTTAGCAATAAGAGTAATGTCTTGTTCATAACGCAGATGAGGTTTACCGGTAAGATAAGCTTTCTGCCGCTTAACCGCAAGCATTGCGCCAGCATTGCATATATGATTCGTGCGCGTTATATTACAGTATTCAAATCCTCGTTATGACCAATACGGTTAACCTTCGCCCCTGGACCTACGGAGAAATGTTCGCCCTGCGTTTTTGCACGGTGTTTTTTGTTTTCTATATCATCCCGTTCCCGCTGGATATCATTCCTGGGGTGGAAGTGCTCTGGGAAACTATCATGCAACACCTGGTTCCCTGGGTGGCCCAGGCAGTGCTGCATGTGGAGATCACGGTTTTCGAAAATGGCAGTGGAGACACCACTTATAACTATGTAGAAATATTACTCATGTTTTCTACCGCGCTGATCGCTGCGAGCTTATGGTCGCTGCTGGACAGGCGGCGCTGGAGTTATCATGCGCTGCATTACTGGCTGCGTGTGCTGGTACGGTATTACCTCGCCTACAATATGTTCCGTTATGGCTTTATCAAGGTGTTTCACCTGCAGATGGGCACGCCTTACCTCACGCAGTTGATCCAACCTTTCGGGGATAAGTCTCCCATGGGACTGGCCTGGTCGTACATGGGTTTTTCCCCTGGTTTCAGCGCATTTACGGGTTGGGCGGAAGTACTGGCCGGGGCGTTGTTATTGTACCGTCGCACGGTAACGATCGGTGCAATGGTGGGCATTGTGGTAACGATCAATATCATGGCCGTGAACTACTTTTTCGATGTGCCGGTAAAGCTGTTTTCCACCACGTTGTTCCTCATGTCGGTGTTCCTGCTGGTGCCGGACCTGCAGCGGCTCGCCAATATGCTGCTGTTCAACAAACCGGTTGAACCTAAGGTGTTTCAAACCCATATAAAACAACAATGGTTAAAGGTGGTGTTGATGACGTGCAAAGGGCTTTACATCAGCTTCGGCATATTTATGCTGCTGGAAATGGGGGCAAGTGGGGTGCGCAAGTATGGCGACAGGCGCACCAAACCGCCGCTATGGGGTATTTACGATGCATATCTCGTGGTGCGTAACGGCGATACCATACCGCCGCTTCGTACAGATTATACCCGTTGGAACCGTATTGTACTTGATTTTAATGATTGGGCCACGGTGTATTTTACCAACGATAGTATGAAAGGTTTTTCTTTTGAGGTAGATACATTGAAGCATACCGCGGTCGTATACACGCCGGATGCGCCGGATTATAAGTCGACGTTGCATTACATAGCGAAGGGCGACAGTCTTACGTTAACGGGTAAGTACTTTAATGATTCGATTTTGATTAGTTTTACAAGACGCGATCATCGCTCTTTCCAGTTGATGAACCGCGGCTTTCACTGGATCAATGAATATCCGTATAACCGATGACGCAGGAGCACACAGAATATGATGCAATTATTGTAGGTGCAGGGCCTAACGGCTTGTCCGCCGCCATTACCATGCAGCGGCAGGGACTGCGTACGCTATTGCTCGAAGCCAAAGAAACCATTGGCGGCGGTGCCCGTAGTGCGGAACTTACGCTACCCGGCTTCGTACACGACATCTGTTCCGCTGTGCATCCACTGGCTGCGGGTTCGCCGTTCTTCCGGCAATTGGACCTGGAGCAGTTCGGTCTCGAATATATTCGCCCGCCTGTACTGGCCGCCCATCCGCTGGATGATGGCTCCGCAGGCGCCTTATACCGCTCGTTCGATGAAACTGCCACAGGCTTCGGTGCGGACGAGCAGGCCTACCGCGACTTATTTGCGGATATGAACGAATACTGGCCATCTATTGCAGGGGATGTGTTAGGCCCGCTGTCCATACCCCGCCACCCGTTACAGATGGCGAAGTTTGGGTTAACGGCTTTACGCAGCGCGGCGAACGTGGTGAAACGTTTTAAAACACCACAGGCACGGGGCTGGTGGGCGGGTGTTACCGGGCACTCAATGTTGCCTTTGTCTGCCGCCACTACGGCCGCCGTAGGCAGCGTACTGGCCATGGCGGGTCATCATTATGGCTGGCCGGTGCCGAAGGGCGGTTCGCAAAGCATCGCTAACGCGCTGGCTGCCTGTTACACCGCGCTGGGTGGCGTCATCGAAACCAATGTGAAGGTGAACAGCATTACGCAACTGCCTTCTTCCAAAACGGTGTTCTTCGACCTTTCGCCCAAACAGGTATTGTCGATCGCAGGCCCGAAATTATCGGCTTTGTATCAGCAACAACTAAAGCGCTACCGCTACGGCATGGGCGTGTTCAAGATCGACTGGGCATTGGATGGACCGGTGCCTTTTACATCGGAAGTATGCCGCAACGCGGGAACGGTGCACCTGGGCAATACTTTCGAAGAGATCTCAGCCGCAGAGCAGGCAGTGTGGAACGGGCATTACACGGAAAAGCCTTTTGTACTGCTCGCCCAGCAAAGCCTGTTCGATACGGGCCGCGTGCCGGCCGGGAAGCAGGCGGTATGGGCCTATTGCCACGTTCCCAATGGCTCCGCGCGCAACATGACGACGGAGATTGAAGCGCAGGTAGAACGTTTCGCACCGGGCTTTCGCGATCGTATTTTACGCCGGCATACGATGAACGCACCACAAATGGAAGCCTACAATGCCAACTACATCGGGGGAGATATTAACGGCGGTGTACTGGACATCACGCAGCTGTTCACCCGACCGGCTTTAAGATTATCACCTTACCGCACAAGTGCTAAAGGATTGTATATTTGTTCGGCTTCCACACCGCCCGGCGGAGGGGTGCATGGCCTTTGTGGTTACCATGCTGCCAAAAGGGCTTTGAAAGATATTTTTAATACAGTTTTATAACCACGCTTGACTACTCATGAAACGACTACTCGCCAGCATTGCTGCGCTATTCCTGTGCACGACAGTTTTTGCACAAACCGAAACCTTTACCAATCCATTATTGCCCGGTGGGGCCGATCCTTATGCGTTTTACAAGGACGGATTTTATTACTACACGCATACGACGGGCAATCGTATCATCATTAAAAAAACAGATAATCTCGCCCGGCTGAAAGATGCGGAACAGGTAACGGCGTACACTCCGCCAACCGGAACGATGTATTCCAAAAACCTCTGGGCGCCGGAAATCCTTTTCCTGGAAGGGAAGTGGTACATCTACTTTGCGGCAGATAATGGCAGGAACGAAAACCACCGCATGTACGCCCTGGAAAACAGCAGCGCCGACCCGATGAAAGGCACCTGGACGTTCAAAGGTAAAGTAGCGGATGCCACCGACAAATGGGCCATCGACGGCGATGTGTTCAAATGGAAGGGACAACTGTACATGATCTGGTCCGGATGGGAGGGTGATACCAACGGGCAGCAGAACATTTATCTCGCTAAAATGAAAAACCCCTGGACTATCACGGGTAAAAGGGTAAAGATAGGGGAGCCTACTTACGATTGGGAAAAACATGGCGACCTGAATGCAAAGGACGACGTGCCGCATGTGAACGTAAATGAAGGCCCGCAGGCGCTGGAACATAACGGCCGCCTGTTCATCGTATTCTCCGCCAGCGGCTGCTGGACTGACTACTACGCGCTCGGTGTCATGAGCCTAAGCGGCAAGAACCTCACCGACGCGAAATCCTGGAAGAAATCACCACAACCTTACTTCAAGCAAAACAAAGAGAACGGTGTATATGCGCCGGGTCACAACTCCTTCTTTAAATCGCCCGATGGTAAGCAGGACTGGATCCTGTACCATGCTAACGATGAACCGGGGCAGGGTTGTGGCAGGCATCGCTCACCGCGTATGCAGCAATTCACCTGGGATAAGAACGGCTTTCCCGTATTTGGTGAGCCGGTAAAAAGGGGCGTGGTGCTACCCATTCCCACGGGTAACTAAGCTACCCTGAATTTGACAAGTGATGCCTTGATCCGGTCAAAATTGGCGCGGAGGGGAGATGTACTTTTGTGAGGTGAACACCCGGTTTTGTGTAATACTGACCATCATCAAATTAATTGTATGTCTTCTATCCAGTCAAAAACCATTTTGTTCGTAACCGGCTGCTTTGTAAGTCACCATTGCTGGGACAACTGGGCCGCATTTTTCGAGAGCAGCGGGTATAAAACCGTGTTGCCTGCCTGGCCGAATAAAGAAGGCGAACCTGCCTCGCTCCGTAACAGTATGCCTGCTCATTCCATCGCTGGTTTGCGCATGACGCAGGTAGTGGAACACTATGCCGCCATTGCCCGCCAGCTGCCGGAAAAACCGATTATCATCGGGCATTCGTTTGGTGGGTTGATGACGCAGATCCTGATCAATAAAGGCCTGGGCGCTGCAGGCATCGCTATTCACTCGGTGCCGCCACAGGGCGTGCTGCCGATCGAATTTAGTTTTTTGAAATCGACATTCGGTGCCCTCGGGTTGTTCACGCCATTGAACAATGCCTACCTGATGAGCAGGAGCACCTGGAAATACGCGTTCACGAACGGCATGCCGCCGGAAGTGCAGCAGTCCACGTACGACGCGCTCACCATCCCGGAATCGAAACGGCTGGCCCGCGACGGTTTAACTAGTGCTGCGCACGTAGATTTCAAGAAGCCGCATGCCCCGCTGCTGATCCAGGCCGGCTCAAAAGATCATTGTATACCGGCATCGTTAAACAGGCGCAATTTTAATAAATATAACACCCCCGGCTCCGTAACCGAGTTCGTAGTGAAGGAAGGCAGGAATCACTTTGTACTGGGGCAATCCACCTGGAAAGAAGACGCCGCGTACATACTGAATTGGATTAAAAAACATTAGTTGGTGAGGAAGTAAAAAGGGCTGACCAAAAAGTATTGGTCAGCCCTGATTTATTCGGATACCTGATGGAGACATGTCATCGCTAAGCGGTGCACAAAGCCTTCATTTTACTTTTGGTCAGGGCCTGATAGGTTAGAAATCGCCCGTAGCGCCACCGCCAACACCAGAGCCGCCACCAAAGTTCCAGGGCTTTTCCGGTGTAGTGGTCGTACTCATGGTTTGTGCAATGACGAGCGATTCGAGGTGTAGTTTCTCCATTTGTTCCGAAGCATCGTCTTCTTCTTTTGTAAAGCCGTGTCTAGGCGTTTTCAGGTAACGGATGGCGCCCAATGCAATAACAACAAGGCAAATGCCGGATAGCAGCATGACCGTTTCGATCGGCATGATCTCATGATAGTAGCGTACCGTATAAACCGCAGCGGCTACGAGCAGCATGCCGGCACCGAGCATTACGCGGTTTTTGTTGCGGAGTCCGAGCAATAAGTATATAGCAGGGATGGCAATTGTTGTGATCCAGAAAAGCCAGGCCAGTGGCGGTACATATGCCGATTGGCTGCCGCCGGTTGCGACCTCGTACGCGGCTGCGTTGTAGTAATCATCGCGGGCCAGTTCGGTGACGATGAAGTAATTCAGGCTGCCGTACAGCGACAATAATGCGCAAAGCTGTAATAACAGTAAACAATTACGATAATGCCTGAAGCGCCATGGGCGGGATAACCGGTGGAAGAGCAGATAAGCACCCAGTGATACGATAGCGATGATAAATGGCGCGAAAGCGCTTAATACGGCGCTTGTATCCAGCGAAAAATATACTGTCGCAATGAGTGCTGCGTAAGCAATGACGCTCATCGGGAGGTCTGCAAAACGCAGGGCCAGGTAGGCCGCGCCGATCATAATCACTGCACTTATCTGTGATTCGCTGTTTGCAATTTCCTGTGCAAAAAAGAAGGTGACGAAGGCCAGGCCCGCGCCCCACATCAGCGCTGTATCTACGCCTGATTTATGATGCTTGGTTCCGCGGATGAAAAATTCACAGGCGGCATACAATGCGATGGTCAGAAAGATGCAGAAATTGGCCACGCTGTTCGCGCTGCGAACGATGTCCATCAACAACATCAGTCCAACAGCAGCCAGTATGGCCACTGCGGTAACAATAAACAGCCCCGCGCGGATAAAGATGTGGGGACTGTAAAAATCGTCAGGATACGCAGCGTTAACGGCATTACGTTCCCCGGCGGTGATCAGGCGTTTTTTGTAGGCGCGTTCCACTTCGGAACGCATCAGTACCTGGTCGAGTGTTTGATGGTTATATGCGATCATGTAATTTCAAACGTTTATGTTCTCCCATCAGCCAGGCAATACAGCCGATACCGGAAAAAAGGAAATAGAAGAGGATGGCGAGCACGTCCCAGTCCATGTACCTGCCAATGGACATCAGGATGGTGATGGTTAGCGCAACATAGGAGTAGAGAATCGTTATCAGGACGAAATAAAACGACCGCTCTTTACGCGCCTGTAACAGGAAAAACACTGTCAAAGCCACAAGAGGCAAAAACCACAGCATGTTCTCAAAATACAGTTCAGCCGCTATCAATGCGATAAACATAATGTGTACGCCGAAGTTAGCATACGTAAACGAGAAATGCTGTTTCAGATCGCGTTCGCGGCTCAGGTAGGAGAGGGCCAGTAGTAAGGCCCCCAGTATAATGCCTGTAAAGATCAGCTGCTGGTCACCGAAATTATTGGCATTCAGTATATCCAATGGCGTTAGTGCGATGCCCATCCACGAACCCAGCGTAGTAATGGCCAGGCTTAGCACGCCGAGGTGATCGAAGTAATAGGCCGCAAAGAACAATATCACCATCGGGATGAAGGTGGAGGCACTGTAACCATAACCGAATACCGTGTACTGGGCCTGCAAGTACGTAATGAACGTGATCATGGTTAAGCAGCCCAGCAGCAGGATGTAGTCGAAAAATACGTTCGGCGACAATACTTTATGCCAGGAGAAGGGACGCTTCTGCCGGAAACAATAAAAGAAACATCCCGCGCTGATAACCGCAATCAGGAAGATGATCGCCAGGTGGCCAATGGTGTCGATGTTTTTGTAAATAAGCGTGCCCAGTCCGCCGCTTAATAGCAGCACGCCCAGGTACAGGAGGGTTTTTAGCTCCCAATGCAGGGAAAACAAGCGGTGCTTTTCTGCCGTTTTCACGTTTTGCAAAGAGGCGTCAGACAAATGTCCTTCGCGGTGGAGCCTTTCGAAAAGGTGCAGTTCCATAAGGGCGAATATATAGAACTTTATCTTAACCCATACATTTATAAGGCTTCACTCGTGCTGCTAAAGACAGTGAGCTGCCGGTGAAGGATGTCGGCATTGACGGTATATACTTTGCCCAGGTATTCGCCATCCAACTGGAAGTGCGCTTTTTCTTCGTGTGGATGGATACCTGCCTGGCCGATATGATCTCCGTTTTGGCCGGGTCGAATGGGCGGTGGCGAAACAACATTTTGAGCAGTTCCAGCACGGATATCTTTTTGATCAGCACCACTTCGAAAATGCCGTCGCTCAGGTCGCCATCCGGATTGATAAAGGCGCCCGTACCATACTGCCGCGCGTTGCCAAAAACGACCATAAATGCTTGTCGCTCCAGTTTTTCCGTACCATTATCGATGGAAATGTCCAGCAGTTGCTGGTGATACAGCGCCTTCAGGGCTACGCGGGCATAGCCGATTTGCCCACGGATGCCCGAGCGTTCAAAGTACTTTACCATCAACGCGTTAAGGCCGATGTCGCCCAGGTGAACGCAGTATTGGTCCTTATCCACCCTCACGACGTCTATCTTTTGGGTAATTCTTTTCACAATCACCTCCAGCGCTTCGGGCATGGTAAGCGGGAGCGACAGTTCGCGGGCCATACCATTGGCCGAGCCGGCAGGCAGTATACCCAGGGGGATGTCTGTACCGATCAACACTGTCGCTACACTACGCACGGTACCGTCGCCACCAACGGCTACTACGCCGTCTGGCTGCAGATCTCGCACCACTTGTTGCAGCGATAAACCTTTTTTACGGGCGGTGTGTAAATTAAAGAAGTGCAGGTCATAGGGTTTGTCCTGGAAAAAAGTGTGGATCAGATTTTGAGGATCATCTTTTCCACGGCCCGATTTCGGGTTGATGACAAATAGTAATTTTAACTTTTTGGCGCTTTCCATCAAAGTGGTTTAGGTATTGAATAGCTGGTTTTGCGTATGCAAATAAACAATGGATCAGATAATATCAAATTTAAAGCCGTAAAAAAAACGTTCCGGGAACGGCTGTTCGACTGGCTGCGATTAACCAGCCGCACCACGGTGCGTGTGTACCGGGGCTATGGCCGCGACGGACAACTGCAACTGTTCGGCCATGTGCTGGAACTGGGGCCGGTGCCGCCTAAACGTTACTCCCGCAACATTATCCGCAACTTTTTCGGCCTGATCCGCCTCTTTATTGTGCGCCCCAAGCCTAACGCCCGCGTGCAGCTGGTGTGGCAGCAAAAAACGATCAAGGCCGTAACTGCCGCCGATGGTTTCTTCCACTTTCAATGGACGCCCGAAATGCCCACCGATGCGGGCTGGCACGAGGTGAAAGTCGACCATATATCGGCCACCGGCAATACCGTGCTGGCTTCGGCGACCGGCAGCATTTTCATCCCGCACCGCACACAGTACGGCTGCATTTCCGATATTGATGATACCTTCCTGATCTCTCATTCTTCCCGCCTCGGCAAACGCCTGTTCGTGTTATTTACGCACAACGCCCGTACCCGTAAGCCCTTCGCAGGTGTGGTAGAGCACTACCGGATGCTGAGTTATGCGGGCAGCCATGAGGATACGCCTAATCCGTTCTTTTACGTGAGCAGCAGCGAATGGAACCTGTTCGATTACATCGTGGAGTTTACCCGTACGCACAAGCTGCCCAACGGTGTATTGTTGCTCAGCCAGCTCAAACACTGGTACCAGCTCCTGAAAACGGGCCAGAATAAGCACGGTACCAAGTTTACCCGTATCGCCCGTATCCTGGAGAGTTACCCAAACATGCGTTTTGTGCTGCTCGGCGACGATTCCCAGGAAGACCCCAATATATATAATGCCATCGTGAAACACTTTGGCAGCCAGATCATCTGCGTATATCTTCGCAACGTACGCAAGGCCAGTCGCCCGCACGTGGAAAACGTGAAAAAGGAAATCGAGACTGCCGGCGTTCACTGCTGCTATTTCCAGCATAGCGAAGAGGCCATAGATCACTCTCTCAGCATTGGCCTGGCGGAAAAACAAGTCAGTATTTAAAAAGGCAGGTAAACCAGCCTGGTAACCGGGTGCTGATCGGTAATGAGCAAGGCGCCTTGCCGGTATTGCAGCATACCTTCCCAGTTGTCGCAGTTGAACGTGAACGGCGCTATGGGCTTCACTTTGATGCCATTTGTCTGTACTTCCAGCTGGATGATGCGGGCCACGCAGTCCTTGTCCCAGTCTGCATATTTACCGTTCGGTTTCATCAGCTTTTCCGCTGGTTCATATTCTTCAAACTCGCCGTGGTAGTTGTAGTTGATGCCATATAATCGGCCATCCTTTTCATGCATATCGGTGATGCGGAAGTCGAAAGGCTGTACCGGAATGGTTTTCACGGTGGTCAGTGCTGTATCGATCAGCCAGCCAGTGCTTTTCTCCGCGAAATGGTTGAACTCGAACATGACGAGCAGTTTGTTTTGTTCCGGCAGATAGGTGATACTTTCATGGCCGGCTTCCGATAAGGGTTTGCCCTGCGCCTTCTTCAATTTGGGAAGGGCAATGATATGGGTAGTATCCATCCAGATCTTCTTCCCGCGGATGTGCCCTTTGATGACATAACCGCTGTCGTTGAACTCCGTTTCCACGGTCATGAACAGCTGATCGCGCACCACTACGCAGCCTTCCACGCCCTGGTAGCCTTTCAGCCTGGCGAGTACGGGGTAAAGGTTCTCAAACCGCAGTTCGTACAGGGTGTCCTTTGGTGTACGGCCGTCGAGCACGTCATTAATATAGGCTGTGTCGATCGCATAAATGTAGCGCGCGGGGTACTGCGGCATGAGGATGATACGGTCGCGGTAGGCAGCCATGCCTGAATATTCATGGTTGCGGTGAGCAATGGCACAGGGAAGCGGGATGTCTTTCAGCGACTTCTGCGCCGAGGCGGCGGAGCTGAGGAGCAGCAAAAACAGCAGGTATCTCATCCCGCCAAAATACACAATTCGCCCATCAACCGCATTCGTTTGTACCGTAGCCGATGTTAATTTAGTATAACCATTTTCGCTGCAATGACTCTTCAGTGGCGCTCGCGGGTGAAGGAATAAAAAAAATTGTTTACATGGAAAGTATTTATATTGCGGCAGAATACTCCCTGTAAATTTTGACGAAAGTTCCGGTACATATTAGCGAAGACTATCTGGTAGCACAACTGGTGGCGGGCGATCAGGAAGCCCGGCAGTTTGTCTATGATAAGTACTCGCCAGCTCTGTACGGGGTGATCCTCCAGGTGATCCCGGAAGAGAAGTTAGCCAACGATGTACTGGTTAGATTATTTGTTCATGTTTTTAAAAATGCAAAACTCTATACGACCTCCGGCCATTTTACCCTATTTGGCTGGTTAATGAAAGTTACCAGGGAATTTGTCACACAGGCCATTCCACCATCCATTAGTACGTCAGTGAACACCCAGAGCCCTATACTACGGCCGAAAGAAAATTCGTTAATTCAGTTCATGCGAAATCTGCCACCCGACGCCCAACGTATATTTGAATTATGCTACCGTAAAGGACTTTCGCAAGCTGCGGCAGCCAACGTGGTAGGGCTATCGGAAGAGGAAGTCTCTGTACTGTTACGATCGGCAATGGTGGAACTAAGAAAATTCATGCAAAAATAATTGGAAATCAAGGAATACATAGAGAGTGGGATCATCGAAAGTTTCCTGCTTGGACTAGCCACCCCCGATGAAGAGGTGGAGTTGCAGCAATTGAGAAGGGTATTCCCCGAACTTAATGTGGAAATAGCGATGGCAGAGCGTAGGTTAGAAAAACTCGCCTTCGAAGACGCCGTAGAACCGCCGGCAGTCGCCTGGGATAATATTCTCCAGCGCGTAAACTGGGAGGAAGATAACCGCGACTTCAAAAAGAAGACAAAAGATCAGCACAATTACTATATCAATGTGGAACCCCGTAAGGATGAACTCATTACGGTGCATAAATATTGGAAGTACGCGTTCGTTACCATTTTTATTCTTTCTAAAATATTCCTGCTCGGGGCCATCATCTACGGCCTGAAATATTATCGCGAGGTGAATGAAAACAGCCGTAAGCAACCCGCACCTGCACAAATAGAGCGAACAAGATAACTTTTACTTACAGCCAGCTTTCAATACCCGCTGCAATCTTTTGCAATAGCGGTACATCCGGATTTTTATATTCCGGCGGCACAATCACGCGCAGGCTGTTTTCCTCGTCTGGCTCAAATGTGACCCTTATTCCATCAATATTTACATAGAAATGTGCGGTATAACCCACTAAAGATGGTTGTACCTCAAACTGTTGTTCGCTGCCTTTGTGGGTGATGGTGAGCATAAACGGGTCCATACGGCAAATATACTACGCTGTGGCATATTTGTGCAGTAACACGATTTGCCCCAGGTGATAGGCCGCATGTTCCACCACGCCCTGCATGTAATAGTAGGAGCTGTGTTGCGTGTTGGGCACGAGTCCGTACAACTTTTCCTCCGGGTAATTCCGCATGGCGTCGGCCATCAGCTGAACAGAATGTTCCAGCCGTTTCAGGGTGTTTTGCCAGTTTTCTTCATTAGTATTCTCCGGCAGGTAAAAATCGGGCAGGTCGCCTTCCTGGTCCGGATTTTCGCCCCGCAACTTACGCATCACGTTCTGGTGCCAGAATATCAGGTGGTTCACAATTTCCCAGGTGTTGTTGCAGCCGTTCAACCGACGCAGTGCCTGTTCCGGCGTAATCGACTGTAAATGTTCGAGCAGGGTTACGTCCAGCCAGGGCTGACCACTATATAAATGTTCAATTGCTTCCGCCAGTACAATAGTGTGTGATGACATAAAAGGGTTTTTTTATTCATCGGTTGATCCAACAATTAAGCCATAATTACACTAAATTGAGAAAAATAACCAACTACGTTATGGAGCATCAGCAACTGGAAATCAACAAGAACGAAGACCAAATGCGTTTGATGGTAAGCGCCATGAAGCAGCGACTCGCCGTCATAGAACTGGGCGGCGGTAAAAAGAACCTCGAAAAAGTAAAGCAGCGCGGCAAGCTCAATGCCCGCGAACGTATCCAGTACCTGGTTGACCAGGACAGTCCATTTACCGAAATAGGCGCTTTTGCGGCTTATGAAATGTATGCCGAACATGGTGGTTGCGCAGCAGCAGGTACGGTTGCGGGCATCGGTTATGTAAGTGGCCGCCAGTGCATGATCGTGGCGAACGACATGACCGTAAAAGCGGGGGCCTGGTTCCCGATGACAGGCAAAAAGAACCTACGCTTGCAGGAAATCGCCATGGAGAACAGGCTGCCTGTTATTTACCTGGTCGACAGTGCCGGTGTGTACCTGCCCATGCAGGACGAAATATTCCCGGATAAAGAACACTTCGGCCGCATTTTCCGCAACAACGCGCGTATGAGTGCAATGGGTATTACCCAGATCGCCGCCGTAATGGGCAGCTGCGTGGCCGGTGGGGCGTACCTGCCGATTATGAGCGACGAGGTGTTAATGGTAGAAGGCAACGGCTCCATCTTCCTCGCGGGCCCATACCTTGTAAAAGCAGCGATCGGGGAAGATGTTGATGCCGAAACACTCGGCGGCGCGGTTACGCATACCGAAATATCCGGCATTGCCGATTACAAGTTTAAAACCGACGAGGAATGCCTCGATCATATTAAAAAGATTGTCAGCAAACTGGGTAAGCCGGAAGATGCAGGCTTTGATCGCATTAAACCGGTAGCTCCCACGAAACCAGCCGCAGACATTTACAGTGTATTGCCGCGCGATGGCAGCAAACCTTACGACATGAAAGACCTGATCGCACAGCTCACCGATGGGTCGGAGTTCGATCAGTATAAAGAAGATTACGGCAAAAGCATTTTATGTGGTTACGCCCGCATCGACGGTTGGGCGGTGGGTATTGTGGCTAACCAGCGCAAGATCGTAAAAGCCGCAAAGGTGAAATGCAGATGGGTGGTGTAATCTATAATGATAGTGCCGATAAAGCCGCCCGTTTCATCATGAACTGTAATCAAAAGAAAATACCACTCGTGTTCTTGCAGGATGTAACCGGCTTTATGGTCGGCAGCCGCAGCGAACACGCGGGCATTATTAAAGACGGGGCCAAGTTGGTAAACGCCGTCGCTAATTCCGTGGTGCCGAAAATTACGATCATCGTGGGCAACTCCTACGGCGCGGGCAATTACGCCATGTGTGGCAAGGCCTACGATCCACGGTTCATCTACGCCTGGCCCAGCGCGAAAATTGCGGTAATGGGCGGGGAGCAGGCGGCTAAAACCCTGCTGCAAATACAGGTCGCCGGACTGAAGGCCAGAAACGAAACCATTTCTCCGGAAGAGGAAGCGCGTTTGCTGAAAGAGATTACGGATAAATACAACGCACAAACCACTCCCTATTATGCCGCTGCGCGGTTGTGGGTAGATGCGATCATTGATCCGGCGGAAACGCGCAGTATCATATCCGAATCGCTGAAAGCCGCGAACCAGGCACCGGTGGAAGAGCCGTTTCGTACAGGCGTGATACAGGTATAGCACGTTCCGTATTTTTGGCTATTTTTGCCCGCTTAACTCAGGAAATTTGGCAAACCAGCAATTAGTTATTTATACAGATGGATCCTCCAGGGGAAACCCGGGACCGGGTGGTTATGGCGTAGTATTATTATGGGGCAGCATCCGTAAGGAAATGGCCCAGGGCTACCGCAAAACCACCAACAACCGCATGGAGCTGCTCGCCGTGATCGTTGCACTCGAAGCATTGAAAAAGGATGGGCAGGATATCATCATTTACACGGATAGCCAGTATGTCGTGAA
This sequence comes from Chitinophaga horti, assembly GCF_022867795.2. Lineage (NCBI taxonomy): Bacteria > Pseudomonadati > Bacteroidota > Chitinophagia > Chitinophagales > Chitinophagaceae > Chitinophaga > Chitinophaga horti. Next base: position 1,984,385 of record NZ_CP107006.1, read on the forward strand.
CTCGGTAGAAAAGGGCTGGATATGGGGCTGGGTGAAAACTGGTTTCAAAGACAAAAAGAACAAAGACCTGTGGCAGCGTTTTATCCCATTGTACCGCAAGCATAAAGTAAAATTTGTGTGGGTAAAAGGCCACGCCACCAATGCCGAAAATAATCGTTGCGACATACTGGCCACCGAAGCGGCCGACGGAGGTAATCACCTCGTAGATGTCGGCTACGAAAGCGGCGAAGCCAATTGATCGTTTAGCATACAGCATATGGACCGTAAGCATTTCTTATCAGCCCTTGTTACTGCCGGCGCGGCCATGCCAGCCTTTGGCGCCGTGGCTACTTTGTCTGACGAGCGCCCGACGCAGGTGCCGCCTTACCTGAAGGCTGGCAGCACGGTGGGTATTACTTCTCCCGCCGGCCACATTACCCGCGACGAAATAGCGCCTTCGGTAAAGCTGATGGAAAGCTGGGGATTTAAAGTAGTGATAGGCGATACGATCGGCAAAAGCGACTTCAGTTTCGGCGGTACCGACGAAGAACGTTACCGCGATCTGCAAAGGATGCTCGATGATCCGCAGATCGATGCGATCATGTGTGCCCGCGGCGGTTATGGCAGCGCGCGCATCGTCGACCGGCTTAGCCTGGAGAAGTTTAAGAAACACCCCAAATGGGTCATTGGTTTCAGTGATATTACGGTTTTACATAGCCACATTGCGAAACAGTGCAGCATCGCCACGCTGCACTCTAAAATGTGTAACAGTTTCCCGATCGACTTTTCCGCGGCAGACAGCATGGTGCAGGATACGATCCTTTCCATTCGGGATGCGTTAACCGGTAAAGCGATGCGTTACAACGCCGCTGCCGATCCAAACAACCGGATTGGCAAAGCAGATGGGGTGCTCGTAGGCGGTAACCTTTCCATGCTGGTGAGCGTGGCCGGCACCCGCTCCGAAATGGACACCAAAGGCAAAATACTATTCCTGGAAGAGGTGGGAGAGTACCTGTACAGCCTCGATCGTATGATGGGTAACCTCCAACGCTCCGGCAAACTCGATCAGCTGGCAGGGCTCATTATCGGTGGTTTCAACCGCATTAAACCGGATGATCCGGGTGAGGAGTTTGGTCGTACTTTGTACGACATTGTTTATGAGAAAGTAAAAGACTATAAATATCCTATTTGCTTCAACTTCCCGGTTGGCCACCAGCGTAACAACTACGCGTTGAAGTGCGGCGTGCGTCATCGCCTCGACGTAACGGCCGGTGGCGTGAAGTTGGAAGAAGTAAAACGCTAACCGTTACTTAGTTCCCTGCGGCAGCGGTTTACGCGGCAGTTTTTCCTCCCTTTGCGCGGTGTTGTATACAAACGCGGCCACAATCACAGCAGCTTGTTTCAGGTCATCGGCCACCAGGTGGTCATACGTATCCATATTACTATGGTGCGTACGTGTATTGTATTCTATCGGGTCCTGTATAAACTGGAAGCCGGGCAGGTTAATTCCGTCAAAAGCCTGGTGGTCGGTACCGCCGGTATTGTTGATGGTAACGGTGCCGGCACCCAGGTCCTTAAACGGTTCCAGCCAGGCGGAAAAGATCGGGCCGCAGTCTTTGTTTTGCTGCAGGTAGATGCCTCTTATTTTCCCGGTGCCGTTATCGAGGTTATAGTAAGCGGAAAAGTTCTGTCGCGAAGCCTCGTCCGGAAAGGTGTTGCGAACATACGCCCGCGAACCCAGAAGTCCTTGTTCCTCGCCACTCCACAGCGCAATACGGACGGTGCGGCGCGGCTTCACTCCAATCGCCTGTAAAATGCGCACGGCTTCCATCATCACCGCACAACCCGAGGCATTATCGGTGGCGCCGGTGCCCGCCTGCCAGCTGTCGAGGTGGCCGCCGAGCATCACAAGTTCCGGTTTCAGTTTAGGATCGCTGCCGGGTATTTCCGCGATCACGTTATAAGCTTTCGTATCCGCCGTGAAGAACTTCGTCGCCACGTCGAGGTCGAGTTTTACAGGGATGTTAGCTTTCAACAGGCGCACCAGCGGCATGTAGTCTTCCAGGGTGAGGGAGAGGGTGGTAAAGTTCTCCGGGTCAGCCGCCGCGTAACTGCCGCCGCCTTGTACGAAGATGGTGCCGTCGTGGTTCCGGCCGCCTGTCACCAAAATCGCCAGCGCTCCCTCAGCGGCCGCCATTTTGCGTAAGGCCGGGGTAATGATAACGGTCGTACGGTACTGCGCCCTCGCCTGTTCCAGCTCCCGACGGCGGGCAGCCGTATCGCCACGTACTACGCGTACGGATGCCGGGTCTTGCATGGCCTGCAGCTGCTCGTCCGTAAAACGGTTCGCATCTGGTTTAAAACTTTGTTTGTATTCGTCTGCGCGGTCGGTGATCAATATCTTCCCTTTCAGTTTGCCTTTGAGTGAAGCTATATACGCGGAATCGCTCCCGGTAATCAACAGCACCTGGGCGCTTCTGAGGCCCTTCGTGCCGGCCGTCCAGGTGAGCGGGAAGGCGATGAGCGGGCGATAATAGGGCGCGGTTAATGCCAGGTAGCTTTTAGAAAGTTCCCAGCCTTTACCGAACTCGCCCCATGGCTCCAGTCTCGCGTTCTGCAGTCCCCATTGCGTGAGTTGTTTCGTTGCGTAATCAGCTGCCCGTTTGTAACCCGGACTGTTCGTCAACCGCGGCCCGCTTACATCGGTGAGGCGAAAGGCGATGTCCATCACTTGTGAGCGTTCCAGTCCTTCTTCACGTATCTTCTTCATGATGGCGGCATCTGGCTGGTCCTGGGCGAATGCCAATATGGGCGAGGTGACGATTAAAACAAGCTGGCAAAGTTTTCTCATAAAAGGGCTTTATGTTGATTTAAGATAGTGAATATTTTCGGGGTAAATCTATGTGGAGTGTGGTGAAATGTGTCCGCAGTAGCGGCGCTGCGATCATTCCTTCCCGGTCGCCATTGCCGGCTTCGTGTAGTCACCGCGTTAAGGCGCCGGTCAGCTTTTTCATCCGTACAACTACGCAAGCGTATAAACCGCAGTTTATGCTGATGCCGTTGCCAGCGATAAGCAGCAATTTTGTAGTCATGACACAGGCCACCCCATCTCCCCAAATCCTATTCGCCCATACACCGCTCGATAGCCACCTGTATCCGATGACAGGCCTTGCTATGCATTTACTGGGGAAGGGCTACGATGTGCAATGGTACAGCAGTGCCGACCACGCGGAACATATACAGGCGCTGGGTATTCCGGTGCATGTTTTCACCAGCGCGCCGGGAACCGTGCGGCATAACAGCGATGAACGGTTGCCGAAACGCAAACGCCGGCGTACGAAAACCGCTAAACCGAAATTCGATCTGGAACGTTATATTGAACGTACTCCCGCATATTACAAAGAGCTTCAAACACTACGCGAAATATTCCCTTTTGATATGTTGATATGTGATACGTCGTTCACCGCCGGCTGTCTCATAAAAGAACTAATGGGCGTGCCGGTCATAGCCATCGGCGTGATGCCGCTCATTACATCCTCCCGCGACCTCGCACCGGCGGGCATGGGACTAACGCCGCCAGCTAACGCGGTAGAACGTATCAAATATGCAGCGCTGCGTTTCTTTGCCCGACACGTAACCTTCGCACGCGCACGCAAACTCGTTAACCGTATCTTCGCAGACCATGGCATGCCACCGATTGACGGACTGGTAGCCGACGCGCTCGCGAAGAAGTGTGATCTGCTACTGCAGAATGGTACACCTGACTTCGAATATCCGCGCAGTGATATAGGTAACAATGTCAAGTTTATAGGCGCACTGCTGCCTCATCGCAAAACAACACCTTTCGCCGATGCAGCCCGGTTAAGTTTATATGGAAAAGTGATCCTGGTGACACAAGGCACGTTGGATAACGACCCGGAAAAGCTGCTGGTGCCTGCACTGGAGGCGTTTAAGAATAGTCCGTACATGGTGGTGGCGACTACGGGCAGCTTTAATACCGAACGACTCCGCGAAAGGTTCCCGCAGAAAAATATACTGATAACAGATGATATCGATTTCGACCAGGTGATGCCAATGGTAGACGTATTTGTTAGCAATGGAGGCTACGGCGGCGTGATGCAGGCGATTAAATACCAGTTGCCGATGGTAGTCGCCGGCGTACAGGAAGGCAGGAACGAGGTTAGCGCAAGGGTGGCCTACTTTAAACTGGGTGTCAACCTGGCGATCGAAACGCCATCTGCTTCACAGGTGCGTACGGCGGTAGAAAAGGTGCTGAGTGATGGTTGTTACGTCCGCAATGTAAACCGGTTGGCGTTGCAGTTCCGGCAGTATGACGCGGGGCGGGCGGCGGCATGTTATGTACAGGCCTTACTCCATATGTACCAGCGAAAACGGGAGGGGGCTCAGCGAGTATTTTAAACTAAACATAAAAATGTCACCCGCATTGTTTATTATTGTTCCGTGATCTGCAGCCCCTGGCATTTCGGCGACTAAAAACGACAGTTCAGCTTCAGACGGGCGCAACGTACCGATTTACGTGGATGTTACAGTCTATTCGTGTTTTTATTTCGGAAATATTGATCTAATTTGTTTCCGGCCAAAGTCTAGGACAAAATTAATACCCGTTACCGCGTCTCATTTATGAAGTATCTTACCCGATATTGTTGCATTGTTTTGTGTTTAACCGCATTTACGGCTTCTGTGCATGCACAGGTGCAGTCGGTCGACACCAGCGTGAGGCAGTCTGCCATCCGTAGCACCGAAGCGCTTTACCACCAGGTAATCGGCGGACAATCACGGCTGTACAATGGCAGCGAGTACGTACCGTTCCCGTTCCCCCTTAACGAAGGCATCCCGTTTTTCATCTCCGATTCTATGAAGGTCGGCGATGTGTCGTATGACGGTATGCATTTCCGGCAGGTGCCGATGATGTTCGATATGGTGAAAGACCAGTTGATCGTACAGGAATCCGGGAGCTTTTTTAAGATTTATCTCGTGAATGAAAAGATAGCGCAGTTTTCCCTGCTGGGCCATACATTCGTTCGCATCGTGCCCGATAGTGTGAACGCACGCACGATGACCACGGGCTTTTACGACCGGGTATACCAGGGTAAAACGGGGGTATACGTGAAGCGTCAGAAGATGATCCAGGAAACGACTAACAATGAAGGTATTCGCCGTACGGTTAACGACATGATCCGTTACTACGTGTTGATGGATGGTAGGTATCACCCCGTTAAGAAAGAAAAATCGGTACTGGCGCTGTTGGGCGATGAGAAAAAAGAAGTGCGCCAATACCTGCGGAAAAACAAAGTCCGTTACAAAAAAGACCGCGCCACTGCCCTTGCGCGCACAATGGCCTATTATGATCAATTGACAAAGTAAATCATGCTTTTACGCCTCCACCTGCTTTGCATTTCCCTGCTACTGATGATGAGCTCCGCAAGCGCACAAGCGCCCCCCGAAAAGCTGATCACCGCCGACTTTACCGACTTGTCGGTAGAACGTTTCCTGCTATCGCTGGAGGCCCGCACGGGAAACCGCTTTTTTTCGACACCGCCCGCCTCGACAGTGCCCGCATCACGCTTAGTGTGAAGGATGCACCGCTTTCGCAGGTGCTGCAAAAAGGACTCGCGGGAACGTCGCTGCACTACGCGATCGATGGTAACCGGGTATACATCACGAAGGAACGTACGATCCGGCTCGCATTGCCCGATGAGTACTTCGCCCGCAAAACCGCGGACCCGGCTACACCTAAGAAGACAGATGAAGTGATCGACTATCAGCAGGGCGCAAAACCCGTTCAGGAAGCGACGCTCGAAAATAAATTGTATGCCATCGGTACGCCCGGCGCCAGCAGCGATCCTACGGTGAATCTGGCCGGTTACATCCGTAATACACAAACCGGCGAACCGGTAATCGGGGTATCGGTGTATGTAGATAAGCCCAAACGTATTGGCGTGGCCACCGATCAATATGGATATTACTCTATTAACCTGCCGCGCGGCCGTCACATCCTGCACATCCAAAGCATCGGTATGCGCGATACGCGCCGCCAGATACAGCTGAACGACCATGGTAAACTGAATATCGAACTGCAGGAGCAGATCATCTCCCTGAAACACGTTACGATTACCGGTGAAAAAGCGGGTAACGTACGCGGCACGCAAATGGGCGTGGAGAAGCTCAGTATCAAAACAATTAAACAGGTGCCAACCGTGTTTGGTGAGGCCGACATCCTGCGTGTAATGCTCACGCTCCCGGGTGTTAAATCGGTAGGAGAGGCCAGCACGGGCTTCAACGTACGTGGTGGTGCCGCCGATCAAAACCTGATCCTGTTCAATGACGCTACGATCTATAACCCATCGCACTTCTTCGGTATGTTCTCGGCCTTTAACCCGGAAGTGGTGAAGAGTGTAGAACTGTATAAAAGCAGCGTGCCCGCTAAATACGGCGGCCGCCTGTCTTCGGTGCTGGACGTAGCCGGCCGCGAAGGTAATAAGAAGAAGTTCGCCGGTGTAGGCGGTATCGGACTACTCACCAGCCGCATCAACCTGGAAGGACCGTTGATCACGGACCGCAGCTCATTCGTATTTGGTGCGCGCACCACTTACGCCAACTGGATGCTGAACCTGTTGCCACAGGAATATGAGGACAGCAAGGTGAACTTCTATGACGTTAACCTGTTGCTCAGCCACGAAGACAAAAAGAAGAAGAACACGTTCTTCCTCACCACTTACCTGAGCCGCGACCGTTTTAACCTGAACAGCGATACGACTTACGGTTATGGCAACAAAAACATCTCTTTCAAGTGGAAACACATCTTCAATAGTAAATTCTCCGGCACGCTTACTACCGGCTACGATTTCTACGATTACAATATTAACAGCGATGCGCTCAAGCTGGAAGCGTATAAGATGAAGTTCGACATCGGCCAGGGTAACCTTAAGTTTGATTTCAACTATTACCTGAACGCGCAACACACGCTGGACTTCGGCGTGAGCAGCATCCTGTACAAACTGCACCCCGGCAGCTTCGAGCCGGTGGGTAAAGAATCGCTGGTAGTGCCGGACATAATGGCCCCCGAGCAGGGATTGGAAAGCGCGGCTTACCTGTCTGACCGCTGGACGATCACCGACGGCATTTCTCTGGACGCAGGCATTCGCTGGTCGATGTTTAATTACATCGGTCCGCGTACGATCAACTACTACGCACCCGGACTTTCACGCTCAGACGCTACTTTAGTCGAAAGCAAGGCGTACAACCGTGGCGACTTCATCAATAATTACAACGGCCCGGAATTTAGAGTGGGCGGCCGTTTCGCAACGGGCCCGGCTTCGTCGATAAAGGCTTCTTACAACACTTCGCGCCAGTACATCCATATGTTGTCCAACACAACGGCCATTGCGCCTACGGATGTGTGGAAACTGAGTGATCCGAATATAAAACCGCAGCGTGGCGAACAGGCGTCGCTTGGGTTCTATAAAAACTTTAGATCGAATACGATCGAAACCTCCGTGGAAGTGTATTACAAAAAGTTGCACGACTACCTTGATTATAAGAGTGGTGCCTCACTGGTACTGAATCACAAGCTGGAACAAGATGTGATCAACACGAAAGGTAAAGCATACGGTGTTGAGCTGATGGTGAAGAAACTTACCGGTAAACTCAACGGCTGGATCAGTTATACCTACTCACGTACCTTGTTAAAAGTAGATGATCCCACTACGACGGAAACCGTGAACCAGGGCAACTTTTATCCCTCCAACTACGATAAGCCGCACGACGTGACCATGGTAGGTAACTACCGTTTTTCGCACCGCGTAAGCGCATCAATGAATACTACTTACAGCACCGGCAGGCCTATCACATTGCCCATCGGCAAGTTCGAATACGCGGGTGCGGTTCGTACCCTGTACTCTGACCGAAACGCTTACCGTATCCCGGACTACTTCCGTATGGACCTGTCGCTGAACATAGAGGGCAATCACAAGGTGCATCAGAAAACCCATAACTCGTGGACGTTCGGGGTGTATAACCTCACCGCACGGCGAAATGCTTATTCGGTCTACTTCGTGTCAGAAAATGGTTATGTAAAAGGATATAAGCTGTCGATTTTCGGCGCGGCCATTCCATTTGTAAACTTCAATATCAGATTTTAAGATATGGGCAACCGATTAAAACATATAGTGCTGTTCGTGTTCGCGCTGGCCCTTGGCTACGGTTGTAAAGATCCGTATACGCCGGATATTACCACCCGCAACCTCAACTATCTCGTGGTAGAAGGGCAGATCATCAACGGTCAGAAAGAAACCCGCATTAAACTGAGCCGCACCGCGATGATGGCCGATTCGGCCTATGTGCGGGATGAGAATAACGCGATCGTACGAATTGAAAGCGATAACAACCAGACCGTTGAAACGGTGAAGGTCGGTGATGGCTTGTACAGCGCCGGCATATTAAACCTGGATGTGAACCAGAAGTATCGCGTTTATATTCAGACGTTGGACGGTAAGGAGTACACGTCCGCGTTCGTGAGCATTTATAACAATCCGCCCATCGATAGCGTTAACTGGCGCTGGGATGCCAGCGAGGGTGTAAAGGTATTTGTGAACACCCATGATCCTAACAATAACACCCGCTATTATCGCTGGGAGTATGAGGAAACCTGGCAGCACGACGTGTATTTTGAATCTTCTTTGAAATATTTACCACAGCCCCCGCGGTTGATCGATCGTCCGCTGAATGAAGCATTGCCATTGCGCTGCTGGCAGTACGAAAACTCTTCCAGCATCATTCTGCACTCTACACAAAGGCTGGCAAACGATGTGGTGAAAGATAAACAAGTCGCGCTGGTGCCGAATGGCTCGTGGAAGTTGGGGGTGAAGTATACGATCCTGGTACGTCAGTTTGCGATGGACAAACAGGCACTGGATTATTGGCAGATGATGAAGCGTAATACCGAGTCACTCGGCTCCATATTCGATCCACAACCGTCGGAGTCACGCGGTAATATCACTTGTGTGACGAACCCTTCTGAGCCTGTGATCGGCTGGATAAGTGCCGGATCTGTGCAGGAAGAACGCATCTGGATCAGGCGGTCTGAAGTGCCGGGCTGGCGTTACGCGCTGACCTGTGAAGAGTATGATATATCGCCTAACCCGGACAGCCTCCAGTTCTTTTTTGAAGGAGGTATGCTTACACCGATATCCCAGGACCCGCTGACAGGACGCGTAAAGGCGGTGGCGCCGTATTGTGCCGACTGTTCCGTACGTGCAAATCCTGTACGCCCATCTTACTGGCAATAACTGTTAACGACATCAGCACAATGATAAAAAAACTGATTTATTTACTCGCTATCGCAGTACTGCCGCTGCAGCTATCGGCGCAGTCCGTGTTGCAGTCGTCCCTGGATGAATACCGCAGAAAGGTGTTCCAGGAAAAAATATATGTACATACCGACAAAGAGTTTTATCTCGCAGGTGAGATCATGTGGTTTAAAGTGTACAATGTCGATGCTTCCTGGCATCGCCTGGCCGATATCAGTAAAGTGGCATATGTGGATGTTTTAGACCCCCAGGGCCGCCCGGTGATGCAGGCTAAAGTGGAATTGAAAGATGGCATTGGCAGCGGGTCTGTATATGTGCCGGTGGTCGTGAATACGGGCACCTATAAACTACGCGGCTACACCGCCTGGATGAAAAACTTCGATGCATCAGGATATTACGAAAAGACCGTCACGTTCGTTAATTCCCAGAAAATACTCGACGAACCCGCCACAACAGGGGCCAGGCTGCAGGCGCACTTTTATCCCGAAGGTGGTTATCTGGTAAAAGACCTGCAAAGTAAGGTTGGTTTCACGATCAGAGATGCCCGTGGCAATGTGATAGCGGCTACCGGCGCAGTGCTCGACCAGTTCAATGATACCGTGGTTACCTTTAAACCCGGAAAATATGGCGCAGGTAATTTCCTGTTCACCCCGCGTGAAAATCGTGTGTACCATGCCGTTATACAGGCTCCGGGCGTTGCTGCGGAACGGGCGGCCCTGCCGGAGGTACGTGCAGCTGGTTATGTGATGAGCCTGCGTACAGAAGGTAATAACATTCATGTTTCGGTGAATGCTGCCAATGCTCCTGGCGATGGCGTTTACCTGCTGGCGCATACCCGGCAGGTGGTGAAAGTGGGGGAGAGTAAGTCGCTGCAGGCGGGCAAGGCTGAATTTATCATCGATCGTAATAAGCTGGGGGACGGGGTTACTCATTTCACAGTGTTTAATATGGACAGGCAGCCGCTATGCGAACGTTTGTACTTTAAACGTCCTGCCACGTTTGATATTAGTGCTACGGCAGATAAGCCACAATATGGCATCCGCCAGCCTGTTAATCTCACACTGAACGCCAGGGACGCCGCCAGTATGTCAATGGCCGTGTACCGGCTCGATTCGCTGCAGCAGTTGAGCGGCGACGACATCACCACTGCTTTATATTTAACAGCTGATATCGGGGGATATGTACCCAATGCCTCCGCTTACCTGAACGATGAGGCGGCGATGGACGACCTGCTGCTTACACGCGGCTGGAGGCGTTTCCGCTGGAGTGATGTAACTGGTCCGGCTAAACCTGCCTTTCAGTATGCGCCGGAGTTTAACGGGCACCTCATCACCGGTAAAGTGATCGATTCGCGTAATGGCAGGCCCACTGCAAACATTGCCACGTTCCTTTCCATTCCTGGTCCAACGGTCGAGTTCTATACTTCTTTAAGCGATAAACAAGGTTCGGTGAGATTCGATGTGCGTGACTTTTACGGTCCTAACGAGGTAATCGCACAAACCGACGGGCAGAAGGATAGCATGTATCGCATCGAGCTGAATAGTCCTTTTTCGGATAGTATCGTTCCGGGTACATGGCCGCAAACCGTGCTTACCGATCAATATGCGCAAACCCTTACCCGCCGCAGCATCAACATGCAGGTACAGAATATTTTTACGGGAGAATTAATGAAGCGTGTGAACCTCCCGTTAATCGATACCTCCGCGTTCTACGGTAAACCCGATGCACGTTATATGCTCGACGACTACACCCGCTTCGTGACCATGGAGGAAGTGTTGCGCGAGTATGTGCTCGGCATCAACGTACGCCGCCGCAATGGCAAGTTTGTGCTGTATGCGCTGGACATGCCCACCCGCAACTTCTTTTCCGGCAACCCGCTGGTATTGCTCGATGGTGTGCCCATGTTCGACATGGATAAAGTGCTGGCCTACGATCCGCTTAAAGTGCGTAAGATGGAAGTGCTCACCAAACGTTATTTCCTCGGCAACCTGTACTTCGACGGCGTAGTGAGTATGACCACCTACAAAGGCGATATTAATGGCTACGAGCTGGATGCCAATGCCACGGTATTAGATTATGAAGGATTGCAGGTACAGCGCCAGTTTTACGGTCCCGATTACAGTACGGACGAACTGCGGGCCAGCCACTTACCGGATTACCGTAATCAGCTGGCCTGGCGGCCGGAAGTGGAAAAAGAAAGTACCCAAACCTTCTACACCTCCGATCTGCCAGGAAGGTACGTAGTCGTGTTGCAGGCGCTTGGTGAGAATGGCGCTACAGGAAGTAAAACACTCTATTTCGACGTGAAAGAATAAAACCCTGCCCGCTTCATCTCAGACAGCGGGCATTTTTATGTTAATACCCTTGTGTAATTTATTTAATATGTTATCTTTGAACGGAAGCCTGATATAATTAACCATAACGTACGAGCTATGACAAGTAAGCGGACCGGTTTGGAGCAGCAGCTTAAAGACGCACAGCAAAAGGCGGAAGAACTGTTCGAAGAAGCGGCACGGCGCGGACTACTTTGCGCCGGCCAAACGGAGAAAGACCTAAACAGCAGGATGTATGAACTGGCCTTTGAGCTGTTCGGCATCCACAAGTATTGGCACAAACGTATTGTGCGGGCGGGTATTAACACCCTGGAGCCATACGACGAAAACCCACCTAATCTCATGATCCGGGAAGATGATATTCTTTTTCTCGATTTCGGGCCGGTGTTTGAAGATTGGGAGGCCGACCTCGGTCGCACCTTCGTACTGGGTAACAATGCGGAAAAGCTGCGACTTACCCGCGATATTGAAGAAGCCTGGCAGCGGGGCTGCGAGTACCTGCATACACATCCGCACATTACGGGTGCTGAGTTTTATCAATATTCGGTGGAACTGGCCCGCAGTTATGGCTGGGAGTTTGGCGGCGCGATCGCCGGGCATATTATAGGTAACTTTCCGCATAAAGAAATACTGGGCAGCGAAGTGGAGAACTACGTACACCCAGGTAACCACCAGCCGATGAACGAACCGGATAAGTTCGGCAATCCGCGGCACTGGATTTATGAGATCCACTTTGTGGACAGGCAACTGCAGATAGGCGGTTTTTATGAACAGCTGGCCATTATCGAATAAATGAAAAAGGCGTCCGGTAAAGACGCCTTTTTTGCTATTTCAACAGTTTGATAATTTCTTCCGATTCTTCCCGGTCCCGCGCAATATCATAAGGTCTTTCGCCATTTACGTCCTTCGCATTTTTGTTAGCGCCATGGCGCAATAACAGTTTCACCATATCGTATTGTTGTTCGCCTTCTGCTACCTGGATGTGCAGCGGCGTTTCATCATCGATGGATTTAGCGTTTACGTTAGCGCCCAGCTGGATCAGCGTTTCCGCTACCTCCGGGTACAGCACCAGGTGCAGGGGCGTCATACCTTCGTCGTTTTGCGCGTTCACGTCGGCACCCAGTCCGGCCAGGTAGGTAATCAGCTGTGGGTCCTCAGCCAGTGCTGCTGCGTGCATGATCGAAAACTCGTATTCGTCCTTCTCTTTCAATAGCTCGGGTTGCGCTGCCAGTATCGTTTTTACCTCCTCAATGTCGCCGATTTCCGCAGCATGGTACAAATTCGTGAATGTATACATGGATGTTTATTTGCCGTAAATATAAGGTCGCATATCCCTAAATCGATCAGATGTGTATATGTTTTACGAAAGTTTAATGTCTGCCTGGGGTGGAATGGTCTTTGTTGTAAAGATGCAACCGGGCGCATGACTTCCGTGTTATAGCAACGGCCCCATTAACTTCTAAATTACCTGTTATGCAATACAAAGACAATAAACGTTCGAGGCCCCGCGCGGGCGCACTGTATGAAAGCAGCCGCGTAATGAATGTAAGCAAAGCCGGTCGCGTAGCATCTGCTACCGCAGGCGCCATGCTATTATGGGGCGGCATCGATAAACTTCGCAGTTCCCCGTTTAGCGCATTATTAAAAGTGGTATCCGGCAGTTACCTGCTGTACCGCGGAATATCCGGCAATTGTCCGTTGTCGGCCATGTTCCTCGCCGATGATGAAGTAAGGCATACGCCTGCCGTAAACATCCGCACAGAATTTATTGTGAACAGGCCAAGGGCGGAGGTTTACCAGGCCTGGCGACAACTGGAAAACCTGCCTCAGTTCATGAAACATATTAAATCAGTAGAACTCATCAGCGGTACCCATTCCAAATGGACCGCCAAGCTGCCCGGCGGCTTCGGCGACTTCGTATGGGATGCGGAAATAGTGCTGGAAGAGACCAATAATGTACTTGGCTGGCGCTCCTTACCAGATTCCATGATCGAGAATGCCGGTAAAGTGGTGTTCGAAGATGCGGAAGATGGCGGCACTCACCTGGAAGTGATCATTACTTACAGGCCGCCTGCCGGACTGATCGGCACTGGTATCGCGAAGCTCCTGAATGCGAATTTCGAGAAACTGGTGGCCGAAGATGTGCATAATTTTAGACAATTCGTAGAAGAAGGCATTTCCGTAAAAGAAACGCCTGTGCAGAAAACTACCTTCCGTAATAAATCCAGGGAGGAAGGCTTAACCTTATAACCTTCTTTCGGTTGAAACCTCTCGGCGCCATGTAAAAAGATCACCCCTGATTTTTTGCAAGGTGGCCGGGAGGTTTGTTGTTTTTGGGAGCCGGCAAAAAAATGCAGCGTGCTTACGCAACGCTGCGGTTTGCGGACGGAAACCCACACTACCTGGTTAGAGGTCCGCAAGGCTGTTGGCCAGGGCAATGTCGTCCTTGGTGAGGCCAGTACTGTCGCACAGTTTCCAGAATAAACTCTGGGCTATGATCGCCGCGTCGAAGTCACGGCGCGGGTCGTTCTCATATATGCGTTTCCGGTTAAAAAGGCTGTAGAAAGCTTTCAGCGGGGCCTGGTCGTAAACCGGGCCTATGCTGTAATGATCGTCTCCCTGGGGCATTTCGCGGCCGGGGTTCATGCAAAGGGCGCCAATTCTCACGTGAAGGTCCTCGCCAGCCGGAACGGTAAACGTGATCGGCCTGGGAACTAACCCGTTCTTCACGTTGGCAGATGCTGCCACGAACACAAGTCCAGCCGGCAGGGTGACGGTTATAGCGGAGGAGGAGCTGTTATGCAGGCTTACACAAAGCGCCACCCGGGCGTAGGTCATGCCGTAACTGTGCGCCTCGGGCATTTCGCAGTTGCCGCCGTGAATGCCTTTGAGCATTACACCTTTCGGTAGCTGCCACGACTTACCGGCAGGTACACCGCTGGCCATACGGGCATTGGCCGCCTGGGTACGCGCAGTAGTCGCGGGCTTGGCAGACCGCACCGTTTTTTCCTTTTCGCAACCGGCGGTGGCCAGTAGCAGTACCGATAGACATGTTAATACCGTATTCATCAGCAGTGGCTTTAGGGGTGAAACGCGAATGAATCTGCAACAAAAGTCTCCTTTTCTGCCGGTTTGTGCAAGATTCGGTCGAATGAACTGCCGGAATTTGTGATTGAACTGCGTATATTTTGATTACCCGGTAACGGGCACCCAATTAAATTGTACTTTTGCGGCCATTCAATCCGATTCGAATATGACAATAGCCGCCAGGGGCAAAGTGGTTACGATTAACTACACGATCAAAGACAGCCAGGGTCAGCTGCTTGATACCAACGATGGACAGGGCCCCGTTTCCTATGTACAGGGTGCCAACAAGTTATTAGCCGGTCTCGAACGCGCACTGGAAGGTAAAAAAGCCGGTGACGCGATCACCGTTAAGCTCTCGCCCGACGAGGCTTTCGGCCAACGGGTCGACAACCTGATCCGCACGCTCCGCCTGCAGGACCTCGAAGTCGGTGACGAGCCGCTCGAACCAGGTGAAATTATCACCCTTGGTGAAGAAGACGGCGCCTGGATCGTAGTGGCGATTGAGGAAGATACGGTATACCTCGACGGCAATGACCCATGGGCGGGCAAAACGCTCCACATCTCGGCGCAGGTATTGGGCGTGCGGGATGCTACCCCGGCGGAGGCCAAGTCAGGAGAGGTAATGGAATAGTAAATGCATCTGCATAAATGGAAAGCCCCGTGTAACAACTGCACGGGGCTTTCTACTACTGATATTTTTTAGCCAGCTCCTCGTAAATATTCTCCCCCCAGTCAGGGTCCAGCTGCGATTTAGGTTTGAATGACGCATACTTCTGCGCCGCCTGTTCCACCACGGGTTTCGCCTTTTTCTTACCACCACCGAACATCGCCGGGGTGTGATAGATCACCAGCGCCTTCACGAGGTACGCCCGCGGGTTAGCAGGATTAGCCTCAATCGCCCGCTCCGCGTACTTCTTGCTTTGCGATCCCAACGTTACGCCACGCGAATGCTGTGCATTGATCTTCGCACTCATCCAGTACGCCATCAGGGTAAGCGTTTCAGAGTGGGAGGGCTGCATGTCCAGCGCTTTCTTCACATGGGCCTCTGCTTTGTCGCACAGTGCCTCCGGACTATCAGACTTGAATGAAGCTTGTGTATTTGCCCATCCTGCATAGTACTGCAGCAGCCATTCCTTAGGATGCTCGTTCGCCAGGCCGGATATCTTATCGGCAGACTGCTTCCAGACGGAGACAGATGCAGAATTATCCAGCGTCTTAAGCTCGGCGGCCAGCGACTGTTGCCAGTTATTTGTGGTATCCTGGGCTAACAATGGGGTGCTCAGCAGGAGGGTGTACAGCATGTAGGTTAAGATCTGTTTCATAAAACAAAGTTTTCGTTGCTGTCTATACGAGAACTAATTACGTACCAAAACAAAAATGCCGCTCCTTGTGGGATGCGGCATTCTTCTCTGGGGAACTAAACGGGGATGGCGGATTATTAAAACTTAAAGCTAATGCCCACTTTGGTCCAGGTTACATCGTAACCCAACTCGGCAAAAGCAGACAGGTTGCTGGAGAAAAAGTAACGACCACCAACGATGATGCTACCGTAAAAATGGGTGTACTTGTCTTTGTACGTATCTCCGTCCCATTTAGACTTGTAATTCTCGAAACGCAAGCCAGTTTGTACACCACCGTATACATCATACTTCTCGGTGTTCAGCTGCTCCCAGTGGTAAGTACCACGTATACCGATCACGGTGTTGGAGTAACTGTTTTTGTAAGTACCATAAACTTCTCCGTTGTTGCCTTCAAACTTGTCGGAAATCTTGCGGTAGCTAACGATACCACCTACTGCCAGCAAACCCGGACCCAGTTCTTTCGGGATCACGCGTTCAAAAGATACACTTACAGCCGGGAAGCCTTTGTAACCGGATGCGTAGGAGTAGGCAGAGCCAAAACCAATGCCCACGTTTACAAGATTGTCGCCACCTTTTAACTGGGCGTTTGCTTTGGGGGTAGACAAGCCAACGATGAGGGCTGCTGCGAGCGCGAGGCGCTTTACGTTCATTTTCATGATCTGATATTATTGAGGTTTTAAGTGCGTATTCCGTATTTGCGATTGCAAAAGTAACGGCGCACGACGGGGCTTCCTTCAGTAGTAATACTGAGAAATGTAAATGAGTGTTTCCGCGATTTAACTGCGTGGTTGGTTTATTGCAGATGCTGGCGCGATGCGGCTGTCATCCAGGCCTGTTCTAAGTATGCTTTGGCGCGCGGCGTCGTGGCATCCAGCTGGATCGCTTTGTTGAACAAGGCAATGGCCGCACCGTAATGTTGTATCTGCATATAGTAAAGCCCCATGTTCCTATAGGCGTAAGCGTTAGTCGGGTCTAATTCAAGACTGCGTTCGATGAGTCGTTTGCCTTCTTCCAGTTCGCCTTGCATCAGGTGGGCGTAGCCACGATTGTCGTAAGCAAAGGCCAGCTCGGGCGCCAGGTCTATCGCTTTTTCAAGGTGAACGGAAGCTTCCATGTATTCGCCTTTTTCCGCCAGTTCATATCCGAGATTGTTCAGCACTACTGCGTTTTCAGGATCTGCATCCAGCGCGAGACGATAATGTTTCATGGCCGTTTCAGGATCGTTACCGCGACTGGCGAGGTAGCCCGCGTGAAAGTGATCGGTGGCATCAAAGCTGGATATTTTTCCCAGTGTTTGCAGGCATTGCGCGGCTTCGTCATGCTGCCTGTTCAGCAACAACGCACTGCAAAGGGCACGTAACAATATCTCGTTACAAAAGCCCTGCTGCACAATGTAATTCAGCTCGTAAGCCGCATCGCGATAGTTCTCGGCGCTGTAATGACGAAAAGCAGTGGTGATATTTTCATGAAAACGGCGGGTGCGAATGGTAAACAAAATCATGTATCCATCATTATAAAACCGATGCCCTTTCTTGTCTTTGATGGTACGCGGCAACAGGTTCATCACCAGGTCGATGACTGCAAAGAGCAATACGGTAAAGCCGATCAGCCTGATGGCCGGAATGTGTTCGTAGTTCAGCACGGCGATCAACGATACGATGGCCAATGATAATGAAAACACCGCACCACCATAAAGAATAGTGAGCTGCTGCGCATAACTGTTCTCGGCCCGCGAACCGCGACAAATGCCCGAAGGTTTCATCAGCAGTAACTGCGTAAGCCGGATGTAACAATGTAATCTTCCGAAACGTAACTTCAACGACTTGTCGTAGTCGCCATGCGAACCAATAAACATCTCCACTTTCCCCTCTTTAGAAAATGCCAGCATCGGGAGCGCATGCCCCAACTCGTGAAAAAAGGTGGTAACCGGGTTAATAATTACGATCAGAAGATAGATTACCAAAAACGTCATTACAATCGTCATAGGGATGAATTTTGGCAGTACGTAGTGGAATTTACACCTAAGATGCGAAAACGCACATTTTCCATAGTCATAATAATGTTAAAATATATAATATGTATTGTATTGAAAACAGTATCAAGGCGTTTGGGCGAATTTGTAAGTGGCGTATATTTGCTGTCCCATGTATGCAATTGTCGATATAGAAACTACGGGAGGGCACGCGAGTGCCAGCGGTATAACGGAAGTGGCTATTTTTATCTCGGATGGCATAAGGGTGGTAGATCAATACCAGACCCTGATTAATCCCGGCGTAAAAATCCCTACATATATTACGGCCCTCACCGGTATCACCAACGAAATGGTGGCGGATGCGCCTTATTTTGAGGATGTGGCGGGCGAGATATTTGCCCTGCTAAAAGACCATATCTTTGTCGCACATCACGTCAACTTCGATTACTCGTTCCTGAAATTTCACCTGGCACATTACGGTTACGACCTCAATACGAAGAAGTTATGTACCGTAAGGCTGGGCCGTAAAATATTCCCCGGTTTCCCTTCGTACAGCCTGGGCAACCTTTGCCGTTCGCTGCAAATTCCTATCCTTAACCGGCACCGCGCCGGTGGCGATGCGGAAGCGACGGCCAAACTGTTCGCCATGTTGGTGGAAGCGGACGCGAACGGCGCTATTGCCGCTGCGTTAAAACCAAGCTCCAAAGAACATTTTCTGCCGCCCAACCTGCCGGTGGAACAGGTGCGCGCCTTACCCGGACAACCGGGCGTGTACTACTTCCACGATGAAAAAGGAAAGGTGATCTATGTAGGAAAGGCCAAAAACATCAGCAAACGCGTCAACAGCCATTTTACGGGCAACAATGCGGGCAGGCAACGCCAGGAGTTCCTGCGTAATATTCACAGCATCAGTTACGAGGCCACCGGTACCGAGCTGATGGCGTTTATCCTCGAATCGCTGGAGATCAAACGCCTGTGGCCCGCATACAACTATTCACAAAAACGCATCGAGGCGCGTTTCGGCTTTTACCTGTTCGAAGACCAGCAGGGATATCTGCGCCTGGCCATCGAAAAGCGCCGCAAACACACCGCGCCGATATACAGCTTCAACCTGATGGTAGATGGCCGCAACCGCCTGAAATCATTGGTAACAAAGTTCGAATTGTGCCCACGTCTTTGTTTCCTGCAAACGGATCCTAACTGCGTAGGCCGTGCCGAACATACCTGCCATGGCGCCTGCGACAAGGAAGAGGCGCCGGAAACGTACAACAACCGCGTGCTGGAAGCAATCCAACACCTGCAGGACGAGCAGCCCTCGTACATCATTATGGGCAACGGCCGCGGCGTAGGCGAACAAAGCTGCATCCTCATGGAGCGCGGCCGCTTCTACGGCATGGGCTACCTCACACGCGAAGTACAAATCACCAGCATCGACGGACTCAAAGACTATCTCACACCTTACCCAGAAAATGAGTACATCCTCAATCTTATCCGCCAATACGCGGTAACAAAGGGTTTAGCGAGTTTAACTGCTTAGGTACGGGCATTGGTCCGCTACTCATCCGCCGTTGTGTCACTCACTTCAACGGCAGGTATCCTGATCATCCTCATCCGCTACCTTGACGTAAGTCGTTTCGCTACGGCACGCGCCCCACTACCTTTATGACAGCAACCTAAAGCATACTGTCATGAAAATACAACAGTTCGAAGACCGGCCACTGGCACACTATTCCTACGCCATCCTCAGCGAAACCGAAGCAGAAGTCATACTCGTAGACCCTTCCCGCGATATCACACCTTACCTTCATTTTGCCGCTGCGAACAACGCACGCATTACAGCGGTGATAGAAACGCATCCGCATGCAGACTTTGTAAGCGGTCACCTGGAGCTGCATCGCCACACAGGTGCAACGATCTACATATCCCGCAGGGCAGGCGCGAGTTACCCGCATACGACTTTCGATGAGGGGGACGAGATCAGCATCGGGGAATTAAAATTAAAAGCCCTCAATACACCCGGCCACTCGCCGGACAGCATCTGCATTGTACTGGAGCTGCAATCCCAACCGGTAGCCGTATTTACCGGAGACACGCTTTTCGTAGGCGATTGCGGCCGGCCCGATCTCCGCGAGCACGCCGGTAATATCACCGCCGATCGCCACCACCTGGCGGGCGAAATGTATCATTCCCTTCGTGATAAACTCGCCTTGCTGCCCGATAACGTAACGGTCTATCCCGCCCACGGTGCCGGCTCCCTTTGCGGTAAAGCGCTGGGCAAGGAGCGTAGCAGCACGATCGGTACGGAAAAGGCGAGCAACTGGGCCCTGCAGGAGATGTCCAAAGCGCAGTTCATCAACGAGCTCACCAGCGAGCAACCTTTCGTACCGGCCTATTTCCCGTACGATGTAGCCATGAACCTTAAAGGTGCAGAAGGATTGACCACCGCGTTACGACAGGTCCCGATGGCCGCAGTAGAAGTGGATACAGACAAAGGCCTCACCATCATCGACGCCCGTCCCGCAAAGCTGTTCAAACAAGGCTACCTGGCCGGGGCTATCAACCTGCAGGACGGTAACGGCTTCGAAACCTGGCTGGGTACACTGGTAAAGCCCTGCACAGAGTTTTACCTGGTGGCAGAATCCCGCGAAAAGTTACAGGCGCTCGCCGCCCGCGCCGCCAAGATCGGGTACGAACCTTTCATCCGCCAGGCATTTGTGTTGCAGCCGCCCGCTCACATGGAGCCGCTCGACATTGAGCACCTGCAGGAAAACGAAAACGACTACACGATCGTGGATGTGCGCAACGCCTCGGAAGCCGCCACGCAGCCCATCTTCCTGAATGCCATCAATATCCCGTTAAGTGAACTGCCCGACCGGGTAGGCCTCATCCCCGCCGGAAAACCGGTGGTGGTGCATTGCGCCGCCGGTTACCGCAGTGCGGCCGGCAGCAGTATCATTGCTAATGCTTTACGTAGTAAAACAGTGGTATACGATCTTGGGGAAGCAATTAAGCAATTTAGCGCCCCTGTGTTACAGTAAGGCGTTGTTTCCTCCAAACAAGAAGGGCGGCCCCTGTCAGGTGGCCGCCCCTTCGCTATATTTCTTGTTCGTGATGACTACGCACGAAGTTTGCTTCATTTCATTCGCAATGACGATCAAGGTACTGTCGTCTCCCCACCGTCATTATAAGCGCTGGCGAAGCAACCCTCCGCTAAAGTCTTTGCTAAATTCACTACTCGCTCAATTCCTGCCAACCTTCCTTCACTTTATCCTCCACCAGCTTCTCCAAACCCGCCACGGCCGCCTGTGAGCTCGCAAGCGTCTTCACCTGCAATTGCCCTTTCGCGCCGTTTTTGCCACTTCGGATAATCAGTTTCGCGCCATCGGTGGCAACTTCCCAGAAACGGCCGGTCTGTGTAAACCGACGGAACGTTAACGCATCATAAGCGCCCACTGTAGCCACGGGCGCCACGTCCGGGAACAGGCTTTGCGGCGTAACCGGGGTGGCCACCACTTCTTCCTTAATATGCTGCAGCTTTTTCAAAATGCTGTCCATCACCCGCTGCGGCTGGTGCAGCCAGTCTTTCGCAAACACGGTCATTGTACGCCAGCCTGCGTTTTCCAGCAGGGCAGGGCGTTGGTAGTATTGTTCGATCACATCGGGATTGCTGTAATAGGTTTCATCATCAATGATAATGCTCAATGTGTACGCAGGATCATCGGGTGTGATCTTCACGGCGAGCGAGCAACGGAAGCCCGACTGGCCCACTTGCTCGGCTACGGTAAAGCCGCGCTGCTCGAGTTGATGGCGTACCTGCTGACGTATAACGGCTTCGCCTGTACGTTGCTTGTGTACGAAACGTTGTGGTAACAACCCGTCGAGTATCTGGCGCGCCTGCTGCATGTTGCCGCTGCTTACGTTCTCCGCATAATGCAGGAAGCGTTTAAAATAGTTGGCGCCGGCGTTGTATTCATTGGTAATCTGGCTGTGTTTGATGCTCGCCACCACGGCCATATGTTTGCGCGCACGGCTGAAAATTACGTTCAGTCGCTTCTCGCCACCTTTTTTATTGATCGGACCAAAGTTCATGGCCATTTTACCACGTTTGTCCGGCGCGTAACAGATGCTAAGGATCATGATGTCACGCTCATCGCCCTGCACGTTCTCCAGGTTCTTTACGAACAGGCCGGTGAACTGGTCGTCGTCGGTCCGTTCCTGCGCTTCTTCGAGCAGTTGTGCAAATTGTTTGTCCTTCGCGGCAAGCGCTTCCAGCGCGGCTTCAATGGCTTTCTGCTGCTCCTGGCTAAAGGCCACAATGCCAATGCTCTCGCGGGTTTGCTGTTGCAGCAAAGCGCGTATCATTTCTGCAATGTAGGCAGCCTCGCCGGCGTTGCTGCGTTTCACATACTGACCATGTGTAATGAAGTGGTAACTGATGCTGCGGTCGAACAACGCGGCGGTGTGGGCTGCGGCATCTTCGGGCGACTTACTTTCTATCGCGGTTTTTTCGAGATGATGAATAGATCGGTCGGGGATGGTGAGCAGGCTTGCATCGTAAAAAGCGTGGTTGCTGTAGCTGATCAGGGTTTCGTACAGACTGCGATAATGCCAGCCGAGCATCACACTTTGCATCTTACGTGCACCCTGTACGAGCAGGCTGTCGGCATCGGCGCTCAGTATGTCGTCGTCCTCATCATCGTCGTTCACCTCCAGGTCGTCCGGATCGCCGGTTTTAGCGGCAAAGAAGTCTGTCGGTGGCATTTGTTTTTCATCCCCTACGATAATGGCCTGTGGCGCACGATAGAGGGTAGGTACGCCTTCTTCCAGGGTGATCTGGCTGGCTTCGTCGAATATCACGGCGTCGAAGAAGGAGATGTCCAGGGGCAGACTGTCACTCACGCTTAAAGGACTCATCAACCAAACGGGTTTCAGGTCTTTTAGCACTAAGCCACTCTCTTTTTCTGCCAGCTCACGGATGCTTTTGTACCGCATACTTTTAGCGAACTCGTTCTCCAGGATACGGCGGCCTTCCATGTACGATTTCTTAAACGCCTGCTCATCTTCCTGCAACTGCGATAACGCGCGATTACTAATGTCCACGTGATGCTGGAACTGCTGGCGTATGTTTGCACGGATGCAGTCGGCGTTGAGTTTCAGCAGTTGTTTGTAACAATGCCTGATTTCTCCTACCGCCTTCTCAATCGCCAGGCTATCGGTATTGGCAAAACTTTTATTGTATTGATAAATGTGTCGCAGTGTTTTGTGCGCCATGTTCGCCTCCAGCTGATCGGGTGTGAACGGCATGCGGCGTACGGCTTGTTTCATGCCGTCGGGCATGTTCACATAGTTTCCCAGCGCGGGCAGCAAGTCGTCGAGCGAATCGGCATTGATACTGATGTTCTCCAGGTCGTCCAGCAGTTCCTGTACAGACGGGCGCGTTGGATCGGCAAGGCATTGGCGTAATTGCTGGTCGAGTTTGTTGAGTATTTCGTGCAGACCTGCCAGTTGTTTCACCAGCTTGTTCGCGTCCGGATGTTGCAGCAGGTATTGCAGGCTGCGATCGTCCAGTTTCAGGCGCATCCGCTCTATCGCGAGGCGTGTCATATCGAGGTTGTCAATGCGGTATTGCTGTTGTAGCTGCCTGTACAACTCATTCACCCTTTCCGTTGCATCATACTCTGATTTGAGCTGCGCTAACACCGCACTGTAAGCTGGTTTCACGGCATGTTGCGAAAAGTCGTAGCTATCTTCCAGCTGCGCCTTCAGTTGCCGCCACGTGCCGTTGAGGAAACGGAGGAACGCATCTTCCTGTTCCCTTGCCACTTCCAGCGCATGCAGGGTATCCTGCTGGTTAAACTTACGTTTCCAGTGGCCGTTCTGCGCAGCAATAGCGGCCTGCGATTGTTGTGCTAATTTATATTGTGTTACTTGTTGGTCGAATTGTTGCGCAGCCGCGTTGGCAGGATCCACCAGCCCAAGGTTGCCTGTTTCGGCCAGCGGCTGTAACAGCGTCGCGTGCAGCACCAGTTGCCGGATGCCTTCTATACTGCCCGCATATGCCGCATCCACCTGGTTCTGTTGCACCACTTGTATCACCGCATCCAGCAGTTGTTGGGTTTGCGCCAGCAGCTGTTCCAGCAGCGCGTGCGGCTGCGGTGAACTGAACACTTGTTCGTTCAGATGGCTCACCGGATGTTCCGCAAAAGCGGGCGAGGCGCCGCTGTCTTCCAGCGCTTTTCCCAGTTGCTCCACCACCTGTCCAAACTGCAGCCATTGCTGGTAATGCGGTAATTGCTCCTCGTCCTTTGGCTGCAGTTGCTGCAATAAAGGGCGCATCGCAATTACCTTTTCAATAAGGCGATGCACCGTAACGCCTGCCA
The DNA here is from genome assembly GCF_022867795.2 of Chitinophaga horti. NCBI lineage: Bacteria > Pseudomonadati > Bacteroidota > Chitinophagia > Chitinophagales > Chitinophagaceae > Chitinophaga > Chitinophaga horti. The sequence continues at coordinate 2,008,826 of NZ_CP107006.1, forward strand.
GGTCTTGCTCCCCGGCGTTGATGTTATGGTATTGTTCCAGCAGCTGCACCTGTTCCTGCATGTTGTGCAGTAACGCACTCCGTTTCAGGTTGATGCTGTGCAGGTCCATCTTCTTCTGGAGGAAATCTTCGTAGGTCGCTTTCAGGTTGCGGATAAAGGAACGTTTGTCACCCTGACTATCATGAATATAACAACACAATTCATCCAGCCCCTGTTGCTTCAGGCGATGGTATACCACGTCCAGCGCGGCACGTTTTTCACATACGAACAACACGGTTTTGCCCCTCGCTACAAAGTCGGCCAGCAGGTTGGTGATGGTCTGACTTTTACCGGTTCCCGGAGGGCCTTGTATGATATAACTTTCACCGGTACGCGCCTGCGATATCGCCCGCGCCTGTGTAGGATCGGCATTGATTACATGGAACCACCGGTCGGGCGGCGGCGCGTCGGGAGCGCTGTTCTGCAATGGCCTGGGTTGTGCGCTGAACAGTTGTGTAAACACTTCGTGCGTCACATCCTGTTCCATCACGCTGTTGTAATCGCGTACGAGGCTCATTTTCTTATAATTGAAATTGCCCAGCACGATGTTACATACGTCGAAGTCCCAGCGGTACGGATTACTTTCCGATTCGGCCATGGTAAACATTTCCTTCTCCGATACGGGATCGGTAATCAGCTGCGGTGCCGCTTCGGCGGTCACTGTGGCTACGGCCGTCGTGTCGGGCGGCAAGCCAGGTTTATTCAGCCTTTTCAGGTATTGGTTAACGGTTTGACGTGCTTCTTTGTAAACGAGGTTGATGCGTGGTTTATCGGCGTATTGCAGCACGATACCACGGTTGGCACCCTCTATCTGTACTTGCAGCAACTGGTAAAACTGTTGCAGGCTCATGTCGTCAAGGTCAATAAAATCGGGCAGTTTAATGCCATACAATTCATGCAGGAAGTTGGCCAGCACGGGATTTACCTCCGCTTCATTGGCCGTTACTTTCAGCATATACTGATCTTCGGTAACGCTCTTTTTCTTTTTCAATTCCACCGGGATGAGGAGCAGCGGACTTTGTATGCGCTCGTCCGCCTCATCGCGCAGGTTATGCCAGTTCAGGAAGGCGATCACCAGTTTCAGCTGGCTGAACCCAAATTCCTGTATGTCATGTTGCGCTTCCACACGAATCTTGTTCAACGCCGCCGGCAGGTAAGGATGATCGTCGAACCGCAGGTATTTGTTGAGCGACATATCCTTCATGTCCTTCACATTCGCGGCGATATCGTCGTTCCAGGTGAACAGCAGTTGCGGACGAATACTCTGGTAATGCAACACCATCGGCACGCTGCTGATGGTGAGGTTCACGAAACGGGCGTTCGATTTATAGTACAGCAGGCGGTTACGGCGGCTTGTATCGAACAGGCGGTTACGAAGTTTGTTGAGGATAAACGCATTGCGATCGTTGCGCGGCGTTTGTCCCCAGCCGGCTACTTCCGCCAGGTCGATCTGTTTTTCAGGATCAAAGTCGCGGTAATGCTCCAGCCGGTGAATTGCTTCGTACAAATCCTGCGTGCGTTTATGGCGGTCCAGCTCCGTCATTTCCGCGATCAGCGTGCCGATAGCGGGATGTATACGTTGTTTATAGCGGGAGGGATGGGAGCGGTGCGTGACGAAGAGCTGCAGTTCTTTATCGTCATAAAGGTCCAGCCCCATCGCAATGCTGCCCAATACAAGGCCCAGACAGAAAATATCGGTCTGTTCGTCATGATGGTCCAGCAGCATTTCATAACTCTCGTAACCTGGAATGTATGCCGGGTGTTTCACCGCTTGCTGTACATCCGTTTGTATGCGAAGACTCACCGTTTGTTCGTCGGTCACTTTCAGTTTATCTACCACTTCAAAATGAGGCGATTGCGTACGCGTGAGGGCGTTAATAGCAGGCAGGTTAAACTGCGGCACGCCGGCCATTTCTGCGTTAATGGAAAGTTCCTGCCCGTTGGCAATCAACGCTTCCTCCCGCCCGAAAGGGGCGACGAGCTGGTCTTCATGGATCTTCAAAACCGTACGGAACAGCGGTAACACACTGGCTATCACATCATCTGTCGTGTAATCCCCGTGTTCAAAAGCCGTCATCAAAAATTGCCTGAATGTTTGTGTCATAGGTGCCATTGCGATAGCGCAAAAATATAACGTTTTTTATTGTTTTGTGGTATCTGCGCCTGATCCCTTTTCAACCGCCGTTGTGTCACTCACTTGTACCTTTCTTCCGCTAATGGGCGAATAAAGAAAAAGCCGCCGAAGTGAGTGACACAACGGCGGCTCAAAAGTAGTACCATAGCGGGTTACCCTAAAAATTGCAACTCCCCGAGCCCCTTATACAAACCCTCGTCCTTCATCATCAGCTCTTCATGCGTGCCGCCTTCAACGATGGTACCTTTGTCCATGACGAGAATGAGGTCGGAGTTGCGAATGGTACTGAGGCGGTGGGCGATCACAATGCTGGTGCGGCCTTTCATGAGTTTTTCGAGCGCGTCCTGCACCAAACGTTCTGATTCGGAGTCGAGGGCAGATGTGGCTTCGTCGAGAATTAATATTTTCGGGTCTTTCAACACTGCACGGGCAATGGCAATACGTTGACGCTGGCCACCGGAGAGTTGTACGCCACGTTCACCCACTACGGTATCCAATCCTTCAGGGAAACCTTGAATAAAATCCCATGCATTGGCCTTTTTAGCGGCATCGATAATAGCAGCTTCGGGCGCAGATGTGTCGCCATAGGCAATGTTTTCGCGGATTGTACCGCCGAACAGGAACACATCCTGCGGCACCACGGCCATCTGTCGGCGAAGATCGCTCAAGTCGAAGCTGGCAGCGGGCTGTCCGTCAAACGTAATCTGACCGGCTTCGAGGTCGTAGAAGCGGAGTAACAGCGATACCACGGTCGACTTACCCGCGCCACTGGGGCCTACAAGGGCCACCTGCCAGCCGGCCTGCGCTTCGAAATTAATATCATGTAGTACGGAAATGTCTTTACGACTCGGGTAGCGGAAGCTTACGTTATGGAATGCTACTTCGCCTGTGATCGGCTGTTTGATGCCACCTTCCAGTTCTATCGGTTCGATGGGTTCGTCAAGTATCTCTAATAAGTTTTCAGTAGCACCGATGCTTTTCTGCAGGCTGGAGTAGATGTCGGCCAATCCGCTGATAGAACCGCCGATAAAGCCGGTGTATACAACGAAACTAAACAGCGGGCCGATGAGCAGGTCGCCACTCGCCATCAGTAAGGCGCCGCGCCAGATCACCGCCACCATTGCACCGAACAGGCCGAGGATGATGAAGGAGGCAAATACGCCTTGATACTTACCAACGCGCATGCCGGTACGGGCTACTTCGTCAGTTTTCTTTTTATATCGGTTGATCTCGAACAGCTCGTTAGCAAAGGCTTTCACGTTAAAGATGCCCTGCAGCGTTTCCTCCACGATCGTGTTTGAATCTGCTACTTGTCCCTGTGCCTGTTTCGAGAACTTACGAACCGACTTACCGAATACCACCGCCACTACGCAAATCACGGGGATGATCGCCAGCATGAAAACCGTGAGCTTCCAGCTGGTGAGCAGCAGCAGTACAATGCCGCCGATGATCATAATGAGCTGACGGATCAGTTCTGCCAGGCTGGTGGTAAAGGTGCTCTGTAACTGAGATATGTCTGCAGAGATGCGGCTGTTCAACTCGCCCACGCGGCGTTCGGAGAAAAATTTCATCGGTAGACGGATCAGGTGCGCGTAGGTCGCCTGCCTGAGTGATGCCAGGGTTTTCTCTGTTACGTTCACGAATATGTTGATCCTGAAAAAGGAAAAGGTCGCCTGTGCTACGAGTAAGCCCACGAGTATCAGTGCCGTCTGGTTAATTTGCGAAACCGCAGTTACACCCATGCCTGCATTTACGAGCCTGCCCAGCATAGCCGGGAACAGGAGCGTGGCCGAACTGGAGAGAAATAACAATAATAATCCCAGTGAGAACTGCCACCGGTAAGGCTTTGCGTATTGATATAACCTGGTTAGTTTCTTTAATCCCGAGGTAGTGATGCGTGGTTTCTTAGCGGCTTGTTCCATATAACGTTGTAGACGAGCAGCAAACCTAAATATTTTAGGGCAGAACTTCCTGTTTCCGCCCCCTGATCTTCAGGAATATGACGAACAACAGTGATTCCGCCAGCATAAACAGCAAATACCAGGGTGTATCGGGATTAAAATCAGCCGTGAGCCAGTAATACAACAACGCAAACACGGCTGTAATCGCTCCCGTAACCGCAATTACAAATTTTGCCTGCACGCGCCATACGAACCGATGAAAGGCCTTCGGCCGCTGCTCGTCCACCACAGGCTTGTTCAGCTTGCGCGCGAGGTAGCTGTTCTCCATCACATCGAACAGCCATGGCACTATCTGCAAGGCTGCCAGTGCCCAAAAGAACCAGGCACCTACAGATGGTTTCATCCTATCGGCAGCAATACAACACAGCAGTGCGATGCCGGGATATACGGCCAGCATGAACAGGTAGTCTGCCGCTAAATGCCTGCGCACAGCCCGTTTCGCCGTGTCGGGCATGGTAAGTACCATGTTGACGAGCTCGCGTTCAGAAACCGGCAGCTCCAGGTCCATAATGCTGAAAGGCACGTTTGCACCGGCTTTGCAGATGCAGAATTGCTTCGCGATGCGCGACATCACGTAGCTGGTAATGAGAAATAAGGTGAAACATATGGCGAAGTAAAACCACAGGTTCGCGGTCATACAGGTAGTGCAAATCATAAAGTAGCAGTTAAGGTTTGTTGAATGGGTTTTACGGTGTTCAACTTGTCGAACGCTTCGCGACGATCGGCTTTATACCCTTCCCAGTCGAAGCTTTGCAGGAATTGACCGGCCGCCTGCGCGCCTTTCACGAACAAGGCCACTTTCTTTTCATCACTGATAGAGAAGTCGAGCCAGTTAAATTCGTGCACATCGATGCGACCGATGCCTTTTTTGAACAGGCTGTTTTTTAGTAAAAAGTCTTTGTCGTAATAGTAACGAATGGTGTTAAACATGCGTCCCATATAGCCGCCCAGGCCCATGTCGCCCGTTTGTTGCCGGCTCTTTTCCTTATCCTTCGGGTCCACATCATCGAGGTCGATGCCGAACGTGGGCAGTCGTGGTACTTCTATTTTTGGATTGTAAAAGATGTTGATGGGAAAGTTCGACAGTATGCCGCCATCCACAAACCGTACGGCACTCGGAATATCAGCCGGGTCGGTGAGCAAATGTTTCATCCAGCTTTTATGGATCTTCGCTTCATCACGCGGAATGTCCTGTATAATCGACGATTCAAAAAAGATCGGGATCGACATCGAGGCGCGTACAAACTGCGCAGGGTGCAGCGTTTTTTCATCTGTCGTAAATAAGTCCCACATTTTCGGGAACTCGATTTTGTTCTGCGTCACAATATCAGAGGTAATCAACGTCACATCCGGCCCCAGGTCCTTCAACGACCCGCCGTTGCGCAAGTGCATGCCTGGCGGGGGCGTGCCTGCCTTCGCGATAAAATCAGATACTGTTTGCACCCCATGTTCCTGCATAATATCCCGCACCCAGTCCTGGAAGTCCTTACCCGGGTTCACGCCAAAACCTCTGTCCTTAAAGCGTTTCAGCAGCATGTTGAAATACATTAGTCCTGTAAGCACACTTACGACGAGCAGCCCCGTAAACACAAAACTGAACTTACCGATGATTGCGAAGGCCGGTACACCTTTCAGTCCTATGCAGATGATATTGAGCAGCACTAACGCCACCAAAGCCAATGCGGTGCCTGTAATCAGCTTCTTCACATTTTTGAAATAATGTTCCTGCGTAATCACCTTGCGGATGACCTTTCGTGCGAACGGATGCCCGTCCACAAAGTCGAACAGGTCTTTGCTGCACAGATACCTGAGTACCTTCTCTGACTTCGCTTCCTGTTTACTCCCGATCACCGCCATCATCGCCGTATTGATCGCCCCTGCGCTGGTACCGGCCAGCCGCATAAAACGGATGCCTGCCTGTTCGAGAATGTACGTGTAACCGACCAATGCCACGCCGAGTACGCCGCCGCCTTCCTGTACGAGATGCACGTATTGGTTGCCCTGGTCGTCGAGCGTATCGCTGACGATAAGTTTGTCCATGTTCGGTGTTGGATTGCTTTTGTCTTCAAACCGTTGGTGAAGCTGTTGGAGAACGTTTTTTACGTCGGCATTGTCGGTAAAGGCGCTCAATGCCATTGCCGGCCGCGTGGAACTTTGGGATCGCGTCATTTTGGGGTGGTTTATGGAACTAAGATAGGGAATATGTTGAGAAATAGCAAGTTAGGGTGCTGCATCCTCCCAACATCCTTCGAGGATCCTTGCCACTGCCTAGGTTCATCCTAGGTTCAACCTTCGTTCAACCTTCGTTCAAGTTAGGCTCACAAGCCTAGGGTTAACGAACGATTAACGAACCATAAGCCTAGGATGAACGTAGTTAACAGCAAGGATGCCCGAAGGATCCAGCAACGATGTAGGGGGCATCTTCACTAAATCCGAATACACTATGGCAAGAAGTGCAAATCCATTATTGATGGGCGTTTCTGGCAGTATCGCTGACCAGTTGACGATCAGGAACATTGGTGGCAAGACCTTCCTCTCAAAAAAGGTGGGGAAGCGTCAAAAGCCGGCTACGAAAAAGCAGCTCAAAAACGAAAACAAGTTTGCGAAGGCAAATGAGATCATTAGTGAGCGATATGCCGACCTGGTATTACGCGAAGAAGCACGGTTGCGGCTGAAGGTGCCGTCGGGCAGGCCGGTTTTCAGGGCGATGTTAAAGGAGTATTTAGAGGAGCTGAAGAAGGAGCATCAATAAAAAGGGCCATCCACCGGATAGCCCTCTAAAAAATATCAGCCTCTGAACGGCCGGAAGTTCGCTTCGTGCGCGATGGCCAGCATGTCTTTGTCGCCGCTGCTATCGCCGTAAGCGTAAATCTTTTCGTAGTCTTTTACGTCAAGCGTGGCATTGATGCGGCATACCTTTTCGTTGCCATTGCAGTTCAGGCCTACGAGCATGCCGGAAACGTTACCGTTATCCACTGCCAGTTTGGAGCCAATGCACTCGATGCCCATTTCGCGGCACCAGGGCGCTACCCAGTTCTCGGCGGAGGCGGTCACCACGATCACGCGGGTGCCGTTGGCTTTATGTTGGGCTATTTCCTGTAACGCACCGGGGCGAATCATCGCGGGCAGCGCTTCCTTGCAGAAAGCGTCGCAGCCCTGCTGGAATTTGGTGAGCGGCATCCCTTTAAAGTGATAACGCAACATCAGTTCCTTGGTACGCTGGTTGGAGAGGAGTTTCAGTTTGAACATCACCAACACTGGTGCCATCACCAGCCAGCCTGCGACCAGGGCAGGAGTGCCCTTCTGGAAACGGATAATTTCCCAGAGGGTGTCTTTTGTGGTAATGGTACCGTCGAAATCGAAAAAGGCAATCGCTTTCATCAGAGCTTCAGTTTTTTGAACATGAACTCAGGAACACTCCTGATGATCAGCATGATATAACGCCAGAACCATTTCGTATAGATGGTGTTCTTTTTCTTTTGTACGGCCTTGTAAATGTCGTTGGCCACCTGTGCAGGTTGCGCCGTGAGGATGCCTGGCAGTTGCAGGTTCTCGGTCATGCGGGTAGCTACGAACCCGGGTTGTACGCTCATCACGTGTACGCCTGTATGAAATAAACGGTTACGTAGACCGGAGAGGTACGCGGTAAAACCCGCTTTGGCGCTACCGTACAGGTAGTTGCTCTGCCTGCCGCGTTCACCGGCTACGGAGCTGATGCCGACGATGAGGCCCTGTTTTTTGGCAGCATAATCTTCCGCTACCACATTTAAAATAGATACTGCACCGGTGTAGTTGGTATGTAAAATACGGGCGGCCTCGTTCCAGTCAGCCTGGCCTTTCTCCTGGTCGCCCAGGTAGCCGAATACACAAATAGTAATGTCGGGCTTTACGGCCAGGTTGTTATAAAACGCGCCATGAGACGCAAAGTCGAGCGCATCGAACGTGAGGGCTTCGGTCTTAACGCCATAACGGATCGCCAGGTCGTTCTGAAGGGCGGTCATTACGCTGGCGTTACGGCCGGCAAGTTGAATATCGTATTTTTCGGTAGCAAATTTCCGCGCGATCGCGACGGCCATGTCGGAACCTGCTCCCAATATCAGCACTGTAGGCATAAGTATAACTCGTTATTTAAAGAAACTTTGATCCGTTGGTAAATAAATGATGACGTAAAAACTCAGGATCCAAAGGAGAATGGTTAATTGAACAAACCGGTCCTTGTACAGGATTTTGGTGGGTGAGCCGGTATTGTTCTCTACATAAGTGATCTGCAGATAGCGCATTAAGCCCGCAATCACGAAAATACAGGTATAATATAAACGGTAGGTGCCGAAGCGCGCAATAGTTTCGGGCGCCATACAATACATCAGATAAGCCACGATGATAATCGCCGATACCAGTCCGAGCGATACGTTGAGGAAGTCCATATTATATCCCTTGGATGCCTTACGCATATCCACCCCGGATTCCTGTTTCAACAGCACATCATCACGGCGTTTGGCAATGGCCAGGAACAGCGCGAGCAGGAACACCATGATCATCAGCCATTCCGACACGGGGATAACAGACGCCACACCGCCGGCTTTCACCCGCAGCACGAAGCCGATCGATACAATAATAATATCCAGGATAGAAATATTCTTTAACCCGAACGAATATCCGAGGTTTAATACGAAGTAGATGCCGAGAATGAACAGGAACTTTTCCCGTACAAGATAGCCCATCAACATACCCAATGCCACACAAACGAAGAAGATGGCCAGCCCGGCAGGTTTACTTACCGCACCGCTCGCCAGCGGACGTTTGCTCTTTTTAGGATGCTTACGGTCGTTCTCGATGTCGCGGTAGTCATTAATAATGTAGATGCTGCTCGCTATCAGGCTGAAGGCGATGAAGCCTTTTACCAGTTCAATGATCTTTTCAACATTGGTAAGCTCGCCGGCGAAGAAGAGCGGAATAAACAGGAAAAGATTCTTGGCCCAATGCGAAGGGCGTAATAGTTTAAGATATTGCACGGGGATTAAACATTATTGTTGGCCGCAAAGATAGAAGCTTTTTTTGGCACCTCCCAGTCTGCGCATCTCCATTCATCCATTAAAACCGGCCATTCACTCATTTAAACGACTGGTTCACAATAATTTAATATGAATAAATATATTGATATTAATAAATGGCTACCAATTTTGCTTCTATATAAGATAATAATCTTCTATTTTTGAGCCTTCAATTTATAACCGCCCCAATTATGTCAGGCAATTTATTAAACCGCAGGCGCGCCACGATCATTGAATGTTTAATCATTATAGGACTGGCCCTCATACCTTTATTTGTAACATTCCCGTACCGGGTAAACATCTTCCTGTCGTGGGAGGGCGCTTATCGTATGTCGGAAGGGCAGCTGCCTTACCGCGACTTCGGCACACCACTGGGTTTTGGCTTCTGGCTGATGCCGGCGCTGTTCTTTAAGCTGTTCGGCGCGCAGATGATCTCCCTGGTGAAGGCGCAGATCGCATTGAACATCATGAGCGGGTTTGCGTTCCGTTCCATCCAGAAGAGCCTGAACGTGAGTTTAGGCGTACGCGTACTCGCCGTACTGGTGTTTGCGTTATCTTATTCCTTTTTCAACTTCTGGCCCTGGTACAACCACACCGTAATCGTGTACGAACTGGTGGGACTGGCCTTTTTGCTGGCGGCTATCACGAACGAACAGCCTTCTAAATGGCGCATTCCGCAGCTGCTGGCCGCGGCGTTCTTCCTGTTCCTGTCGTTCTTTACCAAGCAGGATGGGGGCGGACTGGCCTTGTTACTGGCGCTGGCGCTGATGGGCTACCATGTCATTCAATCAAAAAAATGGAAAGACGCGCTGTATTTCCTGGGTTTCTATATCGTAATCGCTGTCGTGACCTTCAAAAGTTTTGCCGGTTACGGTATCGGCTACTGGTTTAACCACGGTCAGCCGCCGCACAATTCCCGTTTATCCATTGGCGATATACTGGCCGAGGTGCTGGGCGCTTCGCAGTGGATCAAGTTCTACCTGTTACTGATCGTGTTGTTACTGGCACCTGCGGTGAAGGATATAAAGGCCGCATGGAATAACAGGCAGCTGATGTTCTTTTTGCTCGTGACGTTGGGCATCCTGGCCGAGGCAGCCATCTTCCAGGTGACCAGTTACACGCCGCCGGATAATAATATATTCTTCCACGCTTTTGCCTTTGCGTTCATCCTGAGCCAGGCGGCCGGTGTATTGAGGTTCAACCTGGAAGAGTGGAAACCATTCGTAGTAGCGGGTGCGCTCGTACTGCTCTGGTGGTCCGGATCCTACTGGAAGTACCTCGACCGCGTATTCTCCCGGTTCATGACGCCGGCCGAATCGGGCATCGTGCAGTCAGCCACGGGCGAGAACGTCATTTCCCGTAACAACTTCATGCTCAGCTACGATACCACGGACGTGCCTACGTCGGAGTGGATCTACACGCCATATAAAGAGTTTGCGAAAATATACATGCCGCCATCCACCGTACACGGTATGGCCCGCTTCCTGGAGATGCCGGAAATCAAAACCGCCAACGGTAACGCGAAAGTGCTCAACATGACGGAGCTAACACCGCTGGCGAGCATTACCCCCTTCAAACTGGAAACAGGCACCAACTACCCGCTCTGGTACCACCTGGGCGTGGGTATGTTCAATAAACAGCTGGATGAGTTTACCGGCAAGGTGCGCAATAAGTATTATGACGTGGTGCTGTATGAGTACGCACCTTATAATAATAACTTTTACCCATTCGCCCTGCGGGATGAACTGAAGAAGCATTACCGCCAGGTAGACAGCTTCCTCGCACCGCGCAGGCCCACAAATGCGATGATCGAGGTGTACGCGCGGTAAAAGCGCGAAGACAGGAGCGGAGGATTGCTTCCCTCGGTTATAAGGACGACGAGGGGAGACAGTCACTCCCACATTCGTCATTGCGACGAAGGAAGCAAACATCCGCTCCAGTCTCCACCGTTATGGAAAATCCCACCCCGCACATCTAACGGTTATGAGATACACGTTACTGATCCTGCTGTTCGCGATCAACACTACCTACGCCCAGCAACAGAAAATCGACTGGGTGAACGCACATGCACATCCACTAAGCACCGAATACGAAACGCCGGGTATAAAGGACTTGTCTTTCCTGGCCGACGAACTGGCGGGTAAGCAGGTAGTTGCGTTGGGTGAGGCTTCACATGGCACCCGGGAGTTTTACCTGCAGAAAGCACGGATCATCGCTTACCTCGTGATCCGGCAACAGTTTCGTGTGCTGACCTTCGAATTCCAGGATAGCCTGTTGCAACCCGTTAACCGGTTTGTACGAACGGGCGAAGGCAACCTGAAAGCCGCGATGAAATCGTTTGCCCTTTACAACACAGAGGAGATTTACCGACTGCTGATGTGGATACGCCAGTACAATACATCGCGCACACCCGCCGACCAGGTGACCATCCACGGAGTGGATCACGCAGATTACTGGCCCGACCCGTTTACCCGCGACAGACACATGGCTGCCAACTTGGTACGCCACTATGAAGCGCAGCCCCGCAAAACGATGCTCTGGGCACATAACGTACACATCATCAAGGATACCACCGCGAAATATCAAAGCATGGGAGCGTACCTCATGCGGCACTTCGGAGACCGCTTCTACGCACTTTGCATGGATACCTACAGCGGTTCTGTAAACGTGATCAACGGCGGCGGTTTCGAAGTACACCCGTTCTCCGGCATGCCGGATGGCTTCTCCTCCCTGCTGGCAAAGGCGAAACACGAGGCGTTCTACCTGTCGTTCCGGGGCAATCAACCGTTCGCTAATGATACCGTGTCGCTTACAACGATACATTCGAACTGGCAGGGTACCAAACCTTTGCCCGTAAAACCGGGTACCGACATGGATGCGCTCGTTTTTATCCGGAATAGTACGGCCTCCGTTAAAGTAGAATAAATGCCGGTTGCTGATAGCGGAGCGTTTATGTAGTGAATTTCCCTTATTTTTACCGGAACACCTTACTCGTAAAGCTCACTGGTGCATGAAGACAATGATCAACATCCCCGTCCACCAGCTTAATGACATTCAGTTCCTGGCCTCGGAACACAGCGTTACATTCGGCGAACATGAGCCGAATCACCGTATAGACTTCTACGCGCTCGTATGGTTCAAAGAGGATGCGGGTTCCCACTTCATCGATTTCGAAACTTATCCGATCCAGAAGGATACCGTGTACCTCATCGGTAAACACCAGGTGCACAGCATTCCCTCCAAAGACCGTCCCGATGCGCGGGTCATCGTATTTACCGAAGATTTTTACCATTTAATAGAGGAGCCTTACCTGCGTTTGCTGTTCCTGCCTTTTAATAATGTAGGCATCGTGATACCAGACGAAATGGTAGAACCGATGGCGGCGCTGTTTCGCCTCATCGTGCTGGAATACGAAGGCGGCGGCGAGCCGGCGTTATTATTAAAGTATATGACGGCTTTGCTGATGCACCTGTATCGCTTCAGTAAACAATCGCCGGGCGGCGTGGCCATGTACGACGAGCGTGTCGAGAAGTTGTTCCGCCTGCTGGATGAGAATTATAAGGAGGAACGTTCGGTTTCCTTTTATGCAGATAAAATAGGCATCACCCCTAAAAGACTGAACGAGATCGTGCGGGAGAAGTTCGGCTTTACCGTCAGCCAGATCATTTATCACCTGCTGCTCATAGAGGCTAAACGCGAAATCGGCCATGGGCGAAAGTCTATCAAAGAAATCGCCTACGAGTTAGGCTTTAGCGAACAATCCTATTTCTCCCGGTTCTTCAAGAAACAGACCGGCACCACCCCCGAAAACTTCCGTCAGCAGGCGTTGATGCCTGTAAGCTAGCTGCTTAGCTCCGCCGTTTAGCAACAACTTCGCTTAAACGGCTATCTATCAAAGAATTGTTAATGTTCGGATTGTGCTAGTTATTGGGCACATAGTACCTTTTTTCCCGTTTAAAAACCGGGAACTTTGTGATGTAATTGATAATCGAAGAACGACGAAAAACAGAAGAACATGAGCAGATTAGCAAACAAAACAGCCATCATTACCGGCGGTGCCGGTTCGATTGGCGCGGTAACCGCCCGCAAGTTCCTGGACTACGGTGCGAAAGTAGTACTGGTAGATTTGAGTGAAGAGGCGTTAAAGCAAACCGTAAAAGAGCTTAACAGCAAGGAAGTTGATTATATAGTGGCGGACGTAACCAAAAGCGCGGACGTGGAGCGATATGTGAAAGAGGCCGTGAAGCGCTTAGGTAAGATCGATATCTTCTTTAACAATGCAGGTATCGAAGGTGTGGTAAAACCCATTACGGACTACCCTGAAGAGGTTTTTGACAAGGTGATAGCAGTGAACGTGAAAGGCGTCTGGCTCGGATGTAAGTATGTGCTCCCCGAAATGAGTGACGGTGGCAGCATTATTATTACTTCATCCGTAGCCGGCGTAATGGGTTCGCCCGGCACCAGTGCTTACAACACCAGCAAACACGCCACAATAGGAATTATGCGCAGCGTAGCATTAGAAGCGGCGCCGAGGAAGATCCGGGTTAACACCGTGAATCCCAGCCCGGTAGATAATCGCATGATGCGCTCCCTGGAAGATGGATTTAGCAATGGACATGGAGAAGAAGCGAAAAAAGAGCTGGAAAAATCAATACCATTCGGCCGGTACGCACAACCTTCGGAAATAGCCGATACCGTTGTGTTCCTGGCATCTGATGATAGCAAATTTGTTTCGGGCACCCTTCATTTGGTGGACGGAGCCTCACAAGCTTAGAACCATTCCTGAGAAAGATAGAAAGATAGATTAAGGTGTGAAAATAGCCGGCCGGAATTTTTTCCATGCCGGCTTCTTTTTTATCGTTGGGCCGATGTGCTGTCGGTTGCCGTCTTTTTATCCTGCCACGACTTTACCGGCTGCCCGGGTATAGGTTGATAGCAGAACGAGTTGTATGCCTCCACGGAGGCCACCATATTCTTAAGCGCCCGCTTTTGATGAATAGCCCCGATAATGACCCCGGTGCCAATCACCACTGACCCTGCACCGATCTGGGTAAGCATTTTCCCCGTATGACGATGATGAATGTAAGGCGACGAAACAGCGATCAGCCCGCCGGCAATTCCCAGTCCAATCGACGCAATCTTAGCATGTTTCCGGTTTTTATTCATTTTATTAATGAAGTCCCGGGACTGCGGGCAGCGGTTGTAATACCGTGAAAGTACCAATCCCTGTTTATCGATCTTCAAAGGCTTAGCGCCGTTGATGCTGATCCACGGACGGGCGTGGGCAGATATGGACCCGACTTTTGCATCGTCGCGGTAGATCAGTTCCAGGTGAGTGGTGTTGGGTGTTTTTTTGGTAACCGGCTTTTGCGGTCTGGTAGAATCGGATTGTGCAAACAAGAGGGCCGGGCAAATAAGCAGGCAGCCCACTAACGGAGCAAATAGTTTGGGTGACATATTTCAGAAGTAAGGGATCAGAAAATTACTTGACGGGGGCGAAGATAGCTAACTGGTCGGGTTCTTTCTATTTTTTTGCTCAATTAAGGTTGATATTGTGTACGGCAGATATCGTTTGCGCACAGGTGCGGCAGCATTGCCGGATGCCAGGTTGACTTCTGTTAACCATTAATAGGCAAGGAGTTAACTTACAGGACTTGACAGGCTACTTGAAACCGGCTAAACACTTGGACGTACGGCCGAAAAGGCGTACATTTAACTAACCATCTAAAAGACTTTTACAGGTTAATTATATCATGGAAAAGCACCTTTCTAAACTGCGGCTCGACGGTGGCGCGCTTTGTCTCGATTTCACCAATACGATCCATGATCGTACGAAGGAAGGTTCGTTCGACTACCTGGGGAGTTACCAGGACGTGCTGAAGTGGTGCCGGCACGCTGGCGTACTGACGGCGCCCGTCATGAAAACCCTGGAGCGGCTGGCTAAAGCTTATCCGCCCAAAGCGGATGCAGTCTTTAGGAAGACGATCTTGTTGCGTGCGCTGTTGTTTCAACTTTTTTCAGACCAGGCAACCGGTAAAACGCCTGATCCTATGCTGGTTGAACAGTTAAATCCGTACCTTGCAGCCGCTTTTGAGCAATTGAGTCTTCAACATTTATCTAAAAAGACCCCTGCAACGCTTTCATTTATAACCCCGGAGCTGGATTTACCCTGGTGGCTCGTAGTGAAGTCGGCGGTGGATGTGCTGGTAAGTGAACAGCTGTTACGGGTACGACGTTGCCCGGCCTGTTACTGGCTATTTATCGACAAGAGCAAAAATCGGTCGCGCCGGTGGTGCAATATGGCTACCTGCGGCGACCTGCATAAAGTGAAACAATTCTACGAACGGAAAAAGCAAACAGACAAATGAACGCACCCGATCAACAGCATGGACAGCGGTCTACCGTGATGATCGCCTGCCTGGCAGCGGTTTATATTATTTGGGGATCTACCTACCTGGGAATGAAAGTGGCCACGGAAGTGCTGCCGCCATTCCTGTTATCGGCTTTCCGATTCTTTACTGCGGGGCTCATCATGTTCATTATCGGTATGGCGAAGGAAAAGGAATGGCCATCCGGTAAACAGTGGGCGTCGGCGTCGCTGGTGGGCGTGTTGCTCATCGGCATCGGTAACGGTGGCGTAGCGCTGGCGGTGCATTATATGCCCTCCGGCCTGGTGGCGTTGCTGATTGCTGCAGCACCGGCGTACTTCGTGGCGCAGGACTGGTTGTTTTTTTCGCGCAAGCGACCGGCCGCTATGACCTTATGGGGCATCCTGATCGGGTTCATCGGTTTGTTCTTCATATTCAATCCTTTCCGTTCGGGTGCTACCTATGACTTTCCAGCCTGGCCACTGCTCGTGATCGTAGCCGGTTGTATCTGCTGGACGCTCGGTTCCCTGCTGGTGCCACGACTGCCCATGCCACGGCAGCTTACCTCCACGGCCATCCAGATGCTGGCGGGCTGCGTATTTACGATTGTACTGAGTGTTTTCCTCGAACGGGATAACTGGCATACCGTATCTCAGATGAACCTGCGTACCTGGACCGCCTTCCTGCACCTGGTATTCCTCGGGTCGTTGGTGGGATATACGTCTTATAGCTGGCTGGCCAAGAACGCGCCACCCCGCATTACTTCTACCTACGCCTACGTTAACCCGGTGGTAGCCTTATTCCTCGGTTGGGTGGTGTTAAACGAAACCCTGAACGTGGACGGTATTATCGGCTCTATTATCGTGATATTGGGGGTGGTATTGATGACGTGGAAGAAGAAGTAGCCGCAAACGCTTTTGGATACCTGTAGCCCACTAACGGAGATTTTTTCATAATTAAATTTCATATCTCGTTATTTATCAATAGGTCACTTCCACATTAAAGCTGAATACTCTTTTTTCAGCTAAAAGATACTCATTCAGGTCGTCAAGGGCCGAAACTGAGCCGGTTATCTCGTATTTATATTCAAACCTATCGTCGTGACGGCTAATAACCAATGATTTAAATTTAAGACCTTTTTCGGCGAATATGGCTTCAAGTTGAATGTGAGATAGGTCTGGTCCGCAGTGGATCGAAAACTGTTTGCGCTTGCGTTGCAATTCGAGTCGGTGTTCGAGGTAACGGAGTCCGGTAAGGACGAGCAGCGATCCCGCGAGCGTGAGCAAAGCCAGCATATAGTGATTCATGCCTATCGCCATACCCAGGGCGGCAGCTATCCATATAGTAGTAGCGGTAGTTATACCATCTACCGAATATTTTCCTTTAAATATGACACCGGCACCAATGAAACCAACTCCCGTGAGGATGTTGGAGGCTACGCGGTCCATACTGTCCGGCGCGCCCATTTCCCGGGAAAGAACGGTAAAGAGGGTAGAGCCGGCGCTGATGAGGGCAATCGTGCGGATGCCGGCGGCCTTCCGGCGATACTCGCGTTCCAGTCCTAAAACAGATCCCATCGCCAGGGAAGCGAGAATTTGTAATGATTCATTAAATAAATGGAGGTCCATATAAGAAGGCATTCAAAAATGTGACCGGCCAGTTGGCATAATTATTATGGGATGGTAGGTAAGACACAACATCGTGTTCCCCAACTATATAAACGTTCGTATGAGGAAGAATAATATTATTGCTGGTTTTCTGAGAGCAGCCGTAACGGCCATGGTAGCCCTGTTTTTTATGATCCTGTTATACTCCTGCAGCAGCAGTTCCCGGACCAATAGTGGCGATACATCCAGTATGCCGAATGATTCCGTAAGTACTGTTCCGGGGCAGGATACAACCGTGCCTGCGCCTACGGATACTACGACGAGGCTATAACGATTAAACCTACATCATATGAGATCCACTTTATGTAAAACCGGGTTGGCGCTGTTTTGTAGTACTTTGCTACTGGCGGCCTGTAACAACAACCGGACGAATACCGAAAACGACTCCATCCAGCCGTTCAACGACAGCACGGGCGTATTCGATACCGCTAACCTGCGGCACGATACATCCGCTGCCAGTGACACTTCGCCGGCTAAAAGGCCGAATGCGGGCGGCCAGGATACAGTCCGTTTTTCTGAACACGATTAAAGTAATCTATTGATAAGTGAGAGGCTGGCCATACCGTGGTCAGCCTTTCGTGTTTATCGCCCATGTTGGGGAGATAAGCGCCGATCGGGGGAAATATTTGCACGCGCGGCAATAACTTTTTCTGAATTTGAAAGGCCTAAGTTATTTTTGCAACAGTTTCTGCAAACGGTGCATCCGGGGGTAGTAAACATTCAAACAATTAACCAAGCAAGTATAATGGCAGAACCTACTTTTCAGTTTCCCGGACAAACGGCTTTCTATAAAGGCAAAGTGCGTGACGTATATACAATAGAAGATAAATGGATGGTGATGCAGGTGAGCGACCGGATTTCTGCATTTGACGTGGTGCTGCCAAGGCCAATCCCTTATAAAGGGCAGGTACTGAACCAGATCGCGGCTATTATGCTGGATGCCACGCAGGACATTGTGCCTAACTGGAAAAAAGCGGTGCCGGTAGCTAACGTTACCGTTGGGATGAAGTGTGATACCTACCCGGTGGAAATGGTGGTACGCGGCAACCTGACCGGCCACGCCTGGCGTACTTACAAAAGCGGTAAAAGGG
Organism: Chitinophaga horti; assembly: GCF_022867795.2. Lineage (NCBI taxonomy): Bacteria > Pseudomonadati > Bacteroidota > Chitinophagia > Chitinophagales > Chitinophagaceae > Chitinophaga > Chitinophaga horti. Next base: position 2,027,137 of record NZ_CP107006.1, read on the forward strand.
AACTTTGCGGCGTAACCCTGCCCGAAGGCATGAAGGAGAACGACTTCTTCCCCGAGCCGATCATCACGCCGACCAGCAAAGCCCACGAAGGCCATGACGAGGACATCTCCCGCGAGGAGATCATTGCCTCTGGCCGGGTGAGCAAAGAAGAATACGAGCAACTGGAAAAATATACCCTCGCACTGTTCAAACGCGGCCGCGAACTGGCTGCAAAGCAGGGGCTCATTCTGGTCGATACCAAATACGAGTTTGGGCATCAGAACGGTACCATCTACCTGATCGACGAAATTCATACGCCTGACTCTTCCCGCTACTTTTATGCAGAGGGCTACGAGGCCAACCAGGCCGCCGGTCAGCCACAGAAACAACTCAGCAAGGAGTTCGTACGCGAATGGCTGATGGCTAACGGCTTCCAGGGTAAAGATGGGCAGCAGGTGCCCAATATGGACGACGCCTTCGTGGCCAGCGTGAGTGAGCGTTACATCGAGCTGTTCGAAAAGATCACCGGTCAGCAGTTTAAAAAAGAAGACGTATCTGCCGAAGAAGCAAAACAGCGCATCATCGATACGATCGCTAAGTTGTAAGCAATAAAACCTATTATAAGAAATGGCGCCGTTCATCCGGCGCCATTTCTGTTTTATATCCAATCTCTGTAATTTGCAGGAATGAAGCACCTTCTTGCACTGAATAAGTATTTCGTCAAGTATAAATGGAGATTTTCGCTGGGATTGGTTTTTACGGTGGTGTCTATCATCTTCAGCGTATTCCAGCCAATTATGGTCCGCCAGATATTCGACCTGCTGGAACAAAATCTCAATAACTACCGCATTATCAGCGATACATCCGCTAAGTCTGTGTTCCGCGGCGAGTTTACCAAGGTCCTGGCGCTCTATGGCGTAGGCATTTTGCTGATGGCCTTGTTGAGCGGGTTTTTTATGTTCCTGCAAAGGCAAACCCTCATTGTGATGTCGCGCCACATCGAGTACGACCTCAAGAACGAGATTTACCGTCATTACCAGCAGCTGGACCTTAACTTCTTTAAGATGCACCGGACGGGCGACCTGATGAGCCGCATCACCGAAGATGTGTCCCGCGTGCGCATGTATGTTGGTCCGGCCGTGATGTACGCCACCCGTACCGTGTTCATGCTGGTGATCATCGTATACCTCATGTGGCAGGTAAATCCCATGCTCACCATCTACACGATCTCCCCGCTGCCGTTCCTGGCGCTCACCATTTATTACGTAAACCACATCATCCACCGCAAAAGCGAGCGGATACAGGCGCAGTTATCGAACATTACGTCCATCGCCCAGGAATCTTACTCCGGCATCCGCGTTATTAAATCCTATGTGCAGGAAGATGCCACCACCGGGCACTTTGACGTGGCGAGTGAATCGTATAAGGAAAGCTCTGTAAGCCTCGCCAAGACCGACGCCCTTTACCAACCCGTCATGGCATTGATGATCGGGCTGAGCGTGATCATCACCATATATATAGGTGGTGTGCAGGTGAGCCGCGGCACCATTACCATCGGTAACCTGGCCGAGTTCGTGATTTATGTGAACATGCTCACCTTTCCTTTCTTTTCTATAGGATGGGTAGCCTCGATGATACAACGTGCTGCGGCATCACAGCAGCGGTTAAACGAGTTTCTTGACATTGTGCCGGAAATTAAGGACAACGGCCCGGTGCAGGACATTACCGTAAAAGGTGAAGTGAAGTTCGATCATGTATCGTTTACCTATCCGCATACGGGCATACAGGCATTGAAAGACTTTAACCTGACGATCCGTCCGGGTGAAAAGGTAGCGGTTATCGGCCGTACCGGTTCCGGTAAAAGTACGCTGGCGCAGTTGCTGATACGCATGTACGATCCGCAGGAGGGTAGCATCAGTATTGATGGGCAGGACTTAAGAAACATCCGGTTATCCAGTTTGCGTAACCAGGTAAGTTATGTGCCGCAGGACGTGTTCCTGTTTTCGGATACCATTACCAACAACATTCGTTTCGGCGAGCCGGCCGCCACCCAGGAGCTGGTGCAGCTGGCAGCGCGGCAGGCATCTGTGGAACGCGATATTCTTAACTTTCCCGGTGGATTCGATACCGTGGTGGGAGAGCGGGGTGTAACCCTCAGTGGTGGCCAGAAACAACGTATATCCATTGCCAGGGGCCTCATCCGTAATCCGAACCTGATGGTGTTTGATGACTGCCTTTCCGCTGTGGACGCGCGTACAGAGAAAGAAATTATCGGCAACCTGTACGCTTTCCTGAAAGACAAAACCGCTATCATCATCACCCACCGCATATTTGCGCTGTTTTCGTTTGATAAGATCATCGTACTGGATGAAGGCCGTATCGTGGAAACGGGCACCCATGAACAGTTGATGGCCAATAACGGTTACTATGCGGAACTATATGCAAGGCAGCAACAAACCGAAGAAGAAGGGTAAAATTGATACGCTTTGAAACCGTCGTAACGCCCTGTGAAGGCATATTTCAGCCAATTTTAGATGATTTTTTAAAATCATCTAAAATTATTTTGTTATCTGAGAAACAATTGTATATTTGTTGATTATTGATAATAAAAACAGGATTTGATTCGTTAACAACCTTAAATCTATCAACTGTGGCGTACGAAAACAACAATCAACAGGAAAGAAACAACGACAGCATCTTTTCCAAGCGATTGAAAGCGGGTAAAAGAAGAACTTATTTCTTTGACGTTAAAACCACTCGTGGCAACGACTACTTTCTGACCATCACGGAAAGCAAGAAGCGCTTCAACGACAACGGCTATGACAGACACAAAGTATTCCTCTACAAAGAAGACTTCAATAAGTTCCTGAACGCCCTCACCGAAACGATCAATTATGTGAAAACAGAATTGATGCCCGACTTTGATTTTGATGCTTACAACCACGATTATTCGAGGGATGAAGAAGATGGCCTGGATACAGAAGTTAGCGCTGTTACTGCTGAAGAAGTAGTAGCTGCCGTTGAAGCCGAAGCGAAAGCTGAAGCTCCTGTAGCCGCCGAAGCCACTACCGGATCCGGCGATGATGTCGACAAATGGTAATCCATTCCCTTTGTTATCGAAATAATTGTAAGCCTCCGGAGTTTCCGGGGGCTTTTTTTGTCGCCCTTACCCTGGTGCGTTATTGCGAATGAAATGAAGCAAACCTCCGCACCAGTTTTCGCATTCCTCTACGCCCGAAAACAAAAATGCCTGGAAACCAACGCTTCCAGGCATTTCGTGTATTTATTACAGTATTACTTACGCATCGCTTTAAAAGCGTTGATCAGTCCGTTGGTAGACGAATCATGGCTGGTGATCTTTTCGTCGCCGCCCAGTTCCGGGAGGATTTTGTTGGCGAGTTGTTTGCCCAGCTCAACGCCCCACTGGTCGAAGCTGTAGATATTCCAGATAACGCCCTGTACGAATATTTTGTGTTCGTATAACGCAATTAAGGTTCCCAGGGTGCGGGGGGTAATTTCTTTCACCAGGAACGAGTTTGTTGGACGGTTGCCGGTGAACACCTTAAATGGCGTCAGTTCTTTGATCGCAGCTTCGTCAAGTTTGGCAGCTTTCAGTTCGGCACGCACTTCTTCTTCGGTTTTGCCGTTCATGAGCGCTTCGGTTTGTGCGAAGAAGTTGCTCAGTAATTTGTTGTGATGATCGCTCACCGGGTTCTGGCTGATTGCCGGGGCAATGAAATCGCACGGGATCAGTTTAGTGCCCTGGTGAATCAGTTGATAGAATGCGTGTTGGCCATTGGTGCCAGGTTCGCCCCAAACGATAGGGCCGGTCTGGTAACTAACGGGGTTGCCTGCACGATCTACATACTTACCGTTACTTTCCATATTACCCTGCTGGAAGTAAGCGGCAAAGCGGTGCATATACTGGTCATAAGGCAAAATAGCTTCAGAATCCGCATCAAAGAAGTTGCCGTACCAAAGCCCGATAAGGGCCATGATCACCGGGATGTTCTCTTCAAATGCCGCTGTGCGGAAGTGCTCGTCCGCTGCAAAAGCGCCTTCAAGCAAACCTTTAAAGTGGCTGAAACCTACCGTGAGTGCGATAGACATGCCGATCGCGGACCATAAAGAATAACGGCCGCCTACCCAATCCCAGAAGCCGAACATGTTATCGGTATCAATACCAAAAGCTTTAACGGCCTTTTCGTTGGTAGATAATGCTGCGAAGTGTTTCGCTACATGTGCTTCATCCTTTGCATGCTCCAGGAACCATTCGCGTGCCGTATTGGCGTTGGTCATCGTTTCCTGGGTGGTAAAGGTTTTAGAAGCGATGAGGAATAACGTTTCCTCTGGGCTCACCTTCTTCAGCGTTTCCACGATGTGGGTGCCGTCGACGTTCGATACGAAGTAAGGCTGCATACCCGGTACCCAGTAAGGTTTCAGGGCTTCCGTTACCATTACCGGACCGAGGTCGGAGCCGCCGATACCGATGTTTACGATGTAGCGTATAGGCTTACCCGTGTAACCTTTCCATTCGCCTGCGTGCACGCGGTTGCAGAATACTTCCATGCGGGTAAGTACATCCTGCACATCTTTCATCACATCTGCACCATCGAGCATCACCGGTTTGCCGGAGAAGTTGCGCAGGGCGGTGTGCAGCACGGCGCGGCCTTCAGTGGCGTTGATCTTTTCGGCCTCAAACATCGCCTTAATCGCCTCCGGCACCTGGGTTTCTTTGGCCAGGGACTGCAGCAGCGTTAAGGTTTTATCGGTAACAATATTCTTGGAATAGTCGAACAGGATATTTTCCAGCTGGAGGTGATACTTGTTGTATCGTTCCGGGTCTTCTGCGAATAGTTTGCGCATCTGCACCTTTTTCATCTCCGTGGCATGTGCGCTAAGCTCGGTCCATGCTTTCGTAGCGGTCAAATCAGTCTTTGGGAACATGTTGCTTATTTTAGATGGTATCAAATGTATAAATTTCTGACCTTAAACCCTTGCACTGATCATGGATTTTCTTGAACGGAACAATTGAATGATCACGGCCAGTACGATAATCACCATACAAACCGTGGCCGCGAGGATAATATTCTGATTTTCGAGCCCGCCCGCGGCCGAACGTTTCAGGTTAATGCCGGTAATGGCCCACAGGCTTACCAGGGCATAGGGAATGTTGTTCCGCACAAACACGGCCAGCAACGTAAACCCGGTCGCCACGATGACCATAATCACCGCCCAACCCGGCGACATGGCGGGCGTCCAGTTGATATGTACCAGCAGGGCAGTGGTGTTGGCAATAATGGCCACGGCTATCCAGCCCAGGTAAAGGCTGAACGGAATATGCACCAGCGCGCGTTCACGGCCGCCTGCCCCGGGATAAAACATACGAAAGCGGTGTTGAATGACGAGCAGCGTTATCAGTATAAAAACCATGATACCCAGCGACAAGGCCACCTGCTCATAATGCCAGGCGAATATCCAGCCCGCATTGCCCACACAATTTAACAGGAACCAGCCACGCATCCGCGTCATAAAGTTGTGCAGCTCCTCGATGTGCCCACGCGAAAAGGCAAGCCATAACTGGTAAATCACACAAAGGATTAGTCCCAGGTAGATCACACTCCATATACTGAAGGTCAGACCGGCCGGCGTAAAGTAGTTGGGGTACTGGTCTGACAAGGTGCCGGTATCTTTCCCATTGATCGGTAAAATGTTTGCGAGGGCGTTTACAGTGATCATGAGGATCAGCCCTATCAGGTTAAATACCGCCTGCTGGCGGTACCTGGCGAGGTTAATGGAAATGCTCATACAGATAAAGGTTTTCAATCTGCTGGTTTTGAACAAATATTGTTCCTTAATTCAATTAACGCCGGATGTCGCAAATGGTTGCCACATCAGCGTCGTTTAACATGACGGCCAATAGCAGTTTATCAGATGATAATTGCCGTTTATGGCCACTTTGCAGCGATTGTCCATCTGCGCGGCCTGCGGTGCTTTCTCTCAAAATTTATGTACATTTGCGCCCTATGACAATCGAGCAACTTAAACATATGAGGGACCGTCTGTACGTCCTGGGAGGTTTTCTTTGACGTCCAGGACCGTATAGCCAAAAATGAAAATGATAAACAGCTTACGCTGGCCCCCGGTTTTTGGGACGACAATGCCAGGGCCACGGGTATTCTGAAGGAAATCAAGGTCAACAAATTCTGGATAGACCTCTACGAAAGCGTGCGTAACGCCGTGGAGGACAGCGCCGTGCTGCTCGACTTTCAGAAGGAGGGTGAAGCAACCGAAGAGGAGGTGGAGGAAGCGTACCGTAAAGCATTAACCGCACTGGACGAGCTGGAGTTTAAGTCCACGCTTAACCAGCCGGAAGATGAAATGCCGGGCGTACTCACCATTAACTCAGGAGCGGGCGGCACCGAAAGCCAGGATTGGGCGGAAATGCTGCTGCGCATGTATCGCATGTATGGCGAAAAACAGGGCTGGAAAGTTTCTGAGATCGACGTACAGTATGGCGATGGTGCCGGTATTAAATCAGCCACCCTGGAGTTTGACGGCGACTTCGCCTACGGATTGCTCAAAGCGGAAAGCGGCGTACACCGGCTTGTACGTATTTCACCTTTCGACTCCAACGCCCGCAGGCATACCTCTTTCGCCTCTGTATTCGTGTACCCGCTGGTAGATGATACCATCGAAGTAACCGTAAACCCGGCCGACCTGGAATGGGAATTTTACCGTTCCGGTGGTAAAGGCGGACAGAACGTGAACAAGGTAGAAACCGCGGTGCGACTGAAGCACATCCCGAGCGGGATTATCATCGAGTGCCAGCAGGCCAGAACGCAGGGCGAGAACCGTGAAAAGGCGCTCACCATGCTCAAATCCCGCTTGTACGAAGAGGAGATCCGCAAACGCGAAGAATTGAAAAATGCGACCAACGCCAATAAACGTAAGATCGAATGGGGCTCCCAGATAAGGTCTTATGTGTTCCATCCTTATAAAATGATCAAAGACCACCGCACGGACTTCGAAGTAGGTAACGTGGGACCGGTAATGGATGGCGAACTGGAAGGATTTATCAAGGCTTACCTGATGTTGCAGAAAGAAGAAGATCAGCAGTAACCATGTGAATGTGTATACCAACCTTTTAAAAATCAACACCAATGCATAACGCTTATTTTGACTTTGCAGCACCTGCAAACGAACCCGTGTTAAGCTATGCACCGGGCACCCCGGAACGCGCAGCACTCAAAAAGCAACTGTCGGCATTCAAAGCCGAACAGGTTGACATACCCATGTACATCGGCGGACAGGAAGTTCGTACAGGCAAGACCGTAGACATTCGTCCCCCGCATGAACACAAACACAAGCTGGGGCATTTCCACGCTGGTGACGCTTCTCACGTTACAGCCGCTATCGAAGCAGCTTTAAAAGCGAGAGAAGAATGGGCCAACACGCCGTGGGAACACCGCGCAGCCATTTTCCTGAAAGCGGCTGAACTCATGGCCACCAAGTATCGCTACCACATGAACGGTACCACGATGCTGGCCCAGAGCAAGAACGCTTACCAGGCAGAAATCGACAGCGCCTGCGAAATCATTGACTTCCTGCGTTTTAACGTTCATTATCTTACGGAGATATATCGCCAGCAGCCAGCCAGCTCACCCGGCGTACATAACAGGCTGGAGTACCGTCCGCTCGAGGGTTTCGTTTTAGCGGTTACGCCGTTCAACTTTACAGCGATCGCCGGTAACCTGCCTACGTCTGCTGCGATGTGCGGTAACGTAGTGGTATGGAAACCAGCGAACACCCAGGTATACTCCGCCAACATGATCATGAAAATCCTGATCGAAGCAGGTTTGCCCGCTGGTGTAATCAACCTGGTGTATGCCGACGGCCCCACCATCGGCGACATCTGTTTTGCGCATCCTGACTTTGCCGGTATTCACTTTACAGGCTCGACAGGTGTGTTCCAGACGATGTGGAAAACGATCGGTAACAATATTCACAAGTACAAAACTTACCCGCGCATTGTTGGTGAAACAGGTGGTAAAGACTTTGTGCTGGCGCATAAATCTGCTAACGTAGATGTGGTGGTAACCGCACTGGCCCGCGGCGCTTTCGAGTACCAGGGGCAAAAATGTTCCGCTGCATCAAGGGCTTACCTGCCGAGCAATATTGCCGACGAGGTAAAGACCAAACTGGCAGCCGAGCTTAAAACGATGAAGCAGGGTACCACAGAGGATTTCTCTAACTTCGTAAACGCCGTAATCGACGAGCGCTCTTTCGATAAGATCGCGAAGTACATCGATAATGCGAAAAACGATCCGAAAGCGAAAATCATCGCTGGTGGTAATTATAATAAATCAGAAGGTTACTTCATCGAGCCGACTGTCATCGAAACGGCCGATCCTAAATATGTAACCATGTGCGAAGAGATCTTCGGCCCGGTGCTTACGATCTACACGTACGATGCAGACAAGTTCGAAGAGGCGCTGGTAACGGTGGATACTACTTCCGAGTATGCGTTGACTGGCTCCATCCTGGCGCAGGACCGCTATGCGGTGGAACTGGCTACCCGTAAACTGGTGAACAGTGCCGGTAACTTCTATATCAACGATAAACCTACCGGTGCAGTAGTGGGCCAGCAGCCATTCGGCGGCGCACGCGCATCCGGTACCAACGACAAAGCCGGTTCCGCATTGAACCTGTATCGTTGGCTGAGCGCACGCACGGTAAAAGAAACTCTCGTGCCGCCTACGGATTATCGTTATCCGTTCCTGAAAGAAAGTTAGTGCTAATTAATATTTTGGAGAGAAGGTTGATAGCGTAAGCTGTCAACCTTTTTTTGTGTCCTTAGCAGCCGTTCATTGATCATCCCCCGTTGCGTCGATTTCTATGACACGTCCAAATTATAGCAATAGTCTTTCTGGTAGTATTTTCTCTCATTCACACAGGCGAAAATTCTTAATATGATTTTGTTCCTAATGGCATTTAGCACACTCATTTTGGGTTTCCCTTCGGCGACCTTTCGATCGTAATATTGTTTAAGCTCTCCATTCCCCCGTATTGATCCTACAGCCAGCAGGTGTAATAGCTTCTTGATATTTTTATTGGCTTTATGAGAGATCCGCTCTCGTTTACGAAGCTTACCCGACGCATTCATAAACGGAACAACGCCACTGTAACAGGCATATTTTTTAGCCTCTTTAATGTTGATAAACTCATTTGTGGTCACGATCATGCTCACCGAGGTAATTAATCCTACCTGGTCCACGCTTTGGATGTAACCATCTAATTCTTCGAGCCGTTGATCACTGGCAATCAGGCGCTTCATTTCTTTTTCGATCCTGCTGATCTCGCTGTTTACCAGCTCAATCACAGGCTTACAATTAGCAACTATCATTTGATGGGTAGCTTCTGTATTAAACTCCCTGCTTTCATTTAAGGTTGTTTCATACCGATGCTTAGTGACTCTATGCTTTTCCCTTAGCATCAGCAGCGTCTTTAACTGCATCACGATCTCTCGTGGCTGGTTCCACAAACGAACCAGTTCAATATTTTTAGCGGCGTAAAGAGCAATGCGTTGGGCATCCTGCTGATCACTTTTTCCCCGCTCCAACCCCTTGCTCTCTGTAATCTGTGCTCCAGGTATCACCCAGACCTTGGCACCCATCTCTACTAATACAGCTAATAAGTGATGGTTATAGATACCGGTAAATTCCATGGTAAAAAGGCTGTTCTGCAGGGTATAACCCAAAAGCTTCCGGGTTCGTCGGAGCCAACTTATGACAGCGGAAGGCTTGTTTTTGATTTGCTGCTTATCTAATATGCCTTCTTTTGCATATATGCACATGTCCAGCCAGTCTTTACTAACATCTGTACCTACGAAATACGTAACTTGTTCCATCATTATGTTTTTAATGTAGTCAACCCATACCGGTTTCAATCAAAGCCTTACTAATGGGTTTAAGACCCAAATTTCTATTTGAAGCATAACCGGTAACACCACGGCATGGGATTAAAACGACGCTTAGGACGCGAACCTGGCACTCTGTTAATGCGCCCATGCTGTGGGTTGACTTATCCACATATCCACGTGGATTGTAAAAGAAAAAGAACCAAAAAGAAAAGATAGTATTAGTAATAATAGATTTTCTTTTAAATCTATTCTCCTACAAACTTAAAGGCACACAGCAACCGCAACAAGTCTTATCAGCTTTTTTTAATCGCCTGCAAGGCCTCTGTAACGTGTTTGGTGGCCTGCAGCTGGGAGTTGAACAGGTGAATGATCTTACCCTCGTTATCAATCACATACGTTACCCTTCCTGTCATTCCTAATGACTTGGGTACGCCGAACAATTTGCGCACTTTGCCGCCTTCATCTGCGAGCAGTGTAAACGGCAGCCGGTACTTCTCCGCAAACTTTTTGTGCGACGCTATATCATCGCTGCTGATGCCGATTACTTTGGCACCCAGGTCCTGGAACGAGGTGAAGGAGTCGCGGAAGGAACAGGCTTCCTTCGTGCAACCGGGTGTTTCATCTTTCGGATAAAAATAAATAACGAGTGGACCTTTGCCCAGTTCGTTCTTTAAATGAAACGTTTGTCTGTTTTGGTCCTGCAGTTGAAAATCAGGCAGTTTATCGCCGACTTTCAATTGTCCGGCAACAGGCCCCCAGTTAAAAAGCGAAAGTGTAAGCATCGTGATCCAGCGCGTTTTCATGGTGAGGTAATATAGTATAAAGGTACGGGGATCGTATCATATTAAAAAAGCCCGGCAGATGACCGCCGGGCTTTTCAAAATCAGAAGGAGATGTAATTAGAATTTCAGCTGGATACCAAAACGGAATTGGTCCAGGATTTTGTTCGCGTTGATACCGAAAGCCTGGGTAGAAGTTTTGTCGTCGATACCTTCTACTTTCTCCTGCGTGTACTGGTAGCTTACCAGTTCGCCGAAGTTAGCCAGCAGCGCGATGTTGTCTTTCAGGTGGAACAGGATACCTGGTCTGTAGAAAGCACCCAGACCCATTACTTTTGTTTCAGCTTCAGCACCACCGGCAGCAGCTTCGAATTTGTCGCTACCGAAAGACGCTGCGATACCGAGGTCGCTGTATACAGAGAATTTAGTCTGCCACAGTTGTTTTTCGATACGTGCGAATGGAGCTACACGGAACAATGAAGTTTTAGTTTCGCCGGCAACACCACCGATAGATTCGGTAACTGTACCACCAGCATAGCCGAGCTCAAGACCGAGAGCCAGGTTGTCTTTGATGAAATGACCGTACTGAACGCCTACGCCAAAAGAATTGTCTTTAGCATCAGAACCGTCAACTTTGGTAGAATTGAAATTTGCGTCACCGCTCAGGAAGTTAGTCTTCTTGGTCTGCGCGTTTGCGATTTGAGTCATACCGAGCAGGAAAGCGCCTGCCATCATCATTTTAATCGTAACTTTTTTCATTTTCGTGTGATATGGTGAATAAATATGATGAGCAAAACTAATGTTTACTTCAATACGAACAAGCGAAAAAATAATTTTTTGTTAATATGTAAATTCATAAATTATCGCGCGCTTGATAACTATTGTGTTTAGCGAATAATGTTTATTTTTGGCGTCTAAAACGCAAACTTTTGAAGACCATTTTGAGCGACAAACAACTGGACATTACGATAGACAGGCTTTGTCATCAGCTTATAGAAAATCATTTCCCCTTTGAGAACTCCGTGCTGATCGGCTTACAACCGCGCGGCATTTATTTGTCCGACAGGATTTACAACAACCTGAAAAAGTTATTGCCGGATACGGACATTCGTTACGGTAAACTGGACATTACTTTTTATCGCGATGATTTTAATAAGGGTAATGCATTGCATGTACCGAATGAAACCGATATCGATTTTTCTATTGAGAATAAACGCATCGTACTGATCGATGACGTGTTATATACCGGTCGTACCACGCGCTCCGCACTGGATGCGATGCTTGACTTTGGCCGGCCGTCGGCGGTAGAGCTGCTTGTACTCATCGACCGTCGTTTCAGCCGCGAATTGCCGATTCAGCCAGACTATACCGGCCGTACGATCGACGCCTTCATCACACAGAAAGTAAAGGTGTTATGGAAAGAGCGTGACGGAAAAGATGAAGTAGTGCTGGAGAACGGTACTGCGAATTAGTGTTTTGACAATTCCATTTTCGCCTTTATATTTGCAAATTAGCATGTCATTATCAGTAAAACATCTTCTCGGTATACGCGATCTGAAGCGTCAGGATATAGAAACTATTTTTCAAACTGCCGATCAATTCAAGGAAGTTTTACAGCGGCCTATTAAGAAGGTTCCCACGCTCAGAGACACTACCATCGTCAACGTTTTCTTCGAGAACTCTACCCGCACAAGGATTTCCTTTGAGCTGGCAGAAAAACGCCTGGGCGCCGATGTAGTGAACTTCTCCGCTTCCGGTTCTTCCGTATCTAAAGGCGAAACCCTGATCGACACTGTCAACAACATCCTGTCCATGAAAGTGGATATGGTGGTGATGCGGCACTCGGCCAGCGGCGCTCCGCACTTCCTTGCCAAACACATCGACGTTCCCATCGTGAACGCCGGCGACGGCATCAACGAGCATCCGACGCAGGCACTGCTCGACGCCTTTTCCATCCGTGAAAAACTGGGTGGGGTAGAAGGTAAGAAGGTGGCCATCTGCGGCGATATTATGCATTCCCGTGTAGCACTATCCAACATCTATTGCCTGCGTAAACTGGGAGCAGAAGTAACAGTAGTGGGTCCGCCCACGCTGATTCCCAAACACCTGGCAGCAGCGCTGGACGTAAACGTTACATACAACCTGCGCGAGGCGCTGGAATGGTGTGATGTGGCCAACGTATTAAGGATACAGCTCGAAAGGCAGAATACCCCGCTGTTTAGCTCCCTGCGCGAGTACTCACTCGTGTACGGTATAAACAGGGCATTACTCGAAAGCCTGAACAAAGAAATCGTGATCATGCACCCGGGGCCGATCAACAGGGGCGTAGAATTAAGCTCCGATGCGGCAGACAGCGGACAGTCCATCATCCTGCAACAGGTGGAGAATGGCGTGGCCATTCGCATGGCAGCACTGTACCTGCTTTCCAGCAGGGGCGGCAAGAAACTCGAAGCGTAATATTTACCAAATAGCAAACGGCGCAAGTCAACTTCTTATAGTTGTTGTCTTGCGCCGTCTCGTTTCCGTAAATATCGTTGGGAATTAAATCGCTTGTCCTTAGTTCACTTCGTCCTCATCGCCTCGTAACGTACACTCAATTTTGTGTTTCATAGCAGCACTAAATCCTTCCAGCTCAATATTAGGTCGTTCGTCAAGGCAAATACGGATTTTACCGTTTTCCGTCATAAGCAGGTCTTCCATGGGTTCCAATAATGCGAACAACAAACGTTTGCCGCTCTCGGCTAGCTGGTTCAGCAATCGGTCCTCCATTTGAAAGAACTCCCGGTTCTTGTAAGAATAGGTTACCTGTACCATAGTTCCTTTTTTTCTCAAATAGGATTTTAATATTCTAAATAGGATTTTATCGTATGATCCATAAAAATACGTAAAAAAATAAATTGTCAAAATAATTGATTGGTTTTTTTTAGTAATGCGTATCATGATGACTACACCAGCGGTCGCTGAATGTGAAGGATTTCCATTATTTTTAAGCCTCATCATACAAACAACTATGTATTTCAACCGGTTGACCATCACCCGATATTTTTTGGCGATTTGTTGCCTCTCTGCCCTCAACACCGCCCAGGCACAGATGCCCGGCGAAGGATTTAAATGGACCAGCGACGGCCAGTCATTCTACAGTCTTGAGAACGACGGCATCTACACCATCAGCCTGAAAGACCTGAAAAGCACACCTGCCTTAGCTTTATCCGAATTGAAGGACGCAACCGGCAAAAGCCTTAGTATCAGGGACTTTGCCTTTTCTGCCGACGAAAAACAAGTGCTCATATTTGCGAATACCCGCAAAGTATGGCGTTATCATACGCGTGGTGATTACTGGTTGTATAATATCGCCACTAAAAAGCTACAACAGCTTGGCAAAGGGCGCCCCGAGGCTTCTTTGATGTTCGCTAAGTTTTCGCCGGACGGTAAAAAGGTGGCGTATGTGAGTGACCGTAATATATATGTTGAAGATGTGGCAACTGGCATTATTCAGCCACTTACCAAAGACGGTACCCGCCGGTTCATTAACGGTACTTTCGATTGGGTATACGAAGAGGAATTTGGCTGCCGCGATGGTTTTCGCTGGAGCCCGGACAGTAAGTCCATCGCCTTCTGGCAGATAGACGCGACCAAGATCCGCGACTTCTACATGATCAATAATACCGATTCTATTTACTCCCACATCGTGCCGGTGGAATATCCTAAAGTAGGCCAAAGCCCGTCTGCCTGCCGTGTAGGCGTGATCGACATCAACACAAAAAAGACCACCTGGCTGCAGGTGCCCGGCGATGCACAGCAGCATTATATTCCGCGTATGGAATGGCTGCCCGGCAAAAATGAATTGATTCTCCAGCAACTGGACCGCAAACAGCAGGTAGGTAAACTGATGCTCGCACAGGCAGCTACCGGTAAAACACAAACGATCTGGCAGGAGCGCGACAGTGCCTGGCTGGATGTAAAGAGCCGCTGGGACGATGATAAGATATCTGGCTGGGACTGGCTGCAGGGCGGTAAATCGTTCCTGTGGGTGAGTGAAAAAGACGGATGGCGCCACCTGTACAGCATTACCGCCGACGGTAAACAGGAAAAACTGATCACGAAAGGCAACTATGACGTGATCAAGATCAACCGCATAGATGAAGCGAACAACGCCATCTATTTTATGGCTTCGCCGGACAACGCCACACAGGCCTACCTGTACAAAGTAAACCTCGACGGCACCGGAACGGCACAACGGTTAACACCTGCCGATGCTCCAGGTACGCATGAATACCAGGTGAGCCCGAACGGCGCTTTTGCCTTTCATAGTATGGAAAGCCACCTCAAACGGGGCCAGAGCAGTATTGTCAGCCTGCCCGATCATAGAACAATCCGCGAACTGAACGCCGGCAGCGCCAATGCCGGCCAAAACGTGTCCTTCTTCCAGGTAACTACCGCCGACGGTGTTACGATGGACGGCTGGATGGTGAAGCCGTTGAACTTCGATTCTACCAAAAAATACCCTGTTGTATTTTATGTATATGGCGAACCTGCCGGTACCACTGTGACCGATAACGGCGCCGCCGGTTACAACCGCCTGTACGCCGGCAACATGGCAAAGGACGGTTACATCTACATTTCGCTTGACAACCGCGGCACACCTGCACCGAAAGGTCGCGCATGGCGCAAGTCCATCTACCGCAAAGTGGGTATTATAAATGCCCGCGACCAGGCGATGGGTGCTAAGGAAATCATGAAATGGCCGTTCGTAGATGCCAGCCGCATTGCGGTTTGGGGCTGGAGTGGTGGCGGCTCCATGACGCTCAACCTGTTGTTCCAATACCCGGAAATTTACAGCACCGGCATTTCTATTGCCGCAGTAGGCAATCAACTCACTTACGACAATATTTACCAGGAGCGTTACATGGGCCTGCCACAGGAAAACCGCGAGGACTTTGTAAAAGGTTCGCCCATCACTTACGCCGCCAACCTGAAAGGCAAGCTGTTGTACATTCACGGCACCGGTGACGATAACGTACATTACCAGAATGCGGAAATGCTGATCAACGAGTTGATCAAAAACGGCAAACAGTTCCAGATGATGGCTTATCCGAACAGGACGCATAGTATTAATGAAGGTGCGGGTACAACCGGGCACCTGTCACAATTGTATACTAACTTTTTGAAGGAGCATTGTCCTCCGGGAGGGAGGTAATACTGGCATCTATATTTAAGAAAGACGGGTGGCGAGGTATTGCTGCCCGTCTTTCTTATCTTTGCCCCCGCAACAACAAAACATCATGTCCAAATTAAGTATAACAGGAATTATCGCAGCGATCATCGTGATTATCAGTGCCTTCTTGCCGTGGCTGACGATTGAGAGTAAAGGCCTTACCTTTACGGGGCTCGATACAAAAGGCTCCTCGTTCGGTGAGCCGGCGATCTTAAATATCGCGCTGGCAGTGTTCTGTATCGTACTGTTGCTCGTCAACAAACGTCCTGCTGTACTGGCGGCTTTATTTTGCGCTACACTGCTTACGGCCTGGAGTTTCCGTAACCTTTTACTCTTTTCCCGTTGCGAAATGGGCGAATGCCCCCACCGCGAAGCAGGTTTGTTCCTGTCGCTGGTAGGAGCTATTGCTGTATTAGTTTGTGTATTGTTTCAGAAAGGCCCTGCGAAACGGGCTTAGGCCATGTTCCAGGCCAGGGAGATGATATAAACGCCTAACACTACGGCACCACCGATCAGCATCTGGCGGATGGCCATCGGGATAGGGCGTTGTTTGGTCATACGTGATTTCACGTACGCGAACACCAACATCGCCAGCAAGCCGGTCATTAAACCTGCCCTGGATGCGGCTTCAAAGTTTTCGTTTATAAAGAAGGGGAGTAGTGGCAAAAATGCACCTACTATGAAAAAGAAGCCCGTCAGCACAGCGCTGCGAAACGCGCTTGGCGGATGATAATGCACTTCCTGCACTTGTTCCTTCACCAGCATATCTTCCCACTTCTTCTGATCTTCTTCCATTTCGGTGCCGATGTGATCGATCACATGGTCGGCAATGTCCAGTTTCTTCAGTTTCTGTTTTTCCTCCGGCGTCATGGTGCCGCCATCGTGGTCGGCGTTGCCGCGGTTGGCGAAAAAGGTTGTCACCACCAGCAAGGCAGTAACGGCCGCTATAATAATGAAGTGAATGTAATAGAAGTCCTGCACGTTCAGTCCTTTGTCCCAAAGGAGCTGCGAGCTGAATAAAATCACCAGTAATCCATCGGGGAAGCCCAGCAGGAAGTCGGTCCTCCAACCGGTGCTGCGAATTGCTTTTTCTTGTTTCGTCATTCCGTTAATCTAATGTTTTGAGGCTGTGTGCGATAATGTTTACGCACTCCTCTATTTGTGATGCGTTGATAGTCAGTGGTGGCGCGAATCGTATTTTGTCGCCGTGCGTTGGCTTTGCCAGCAGTCCGTTTTCCTTTAGCGCGAGGCACAGGTCCCAGGCTGCGTCTGCATTCGCGTGTTTGATAACGATGGCGTTCAGTAATCCTTTGCCACGCACGAGAGAAGTGTGCGGCGACTGGATGTTCCGGATGCCCGTACGTAACAGTTCGCCCATTGCCACAGCATTTTCTGCCATCTTCTCTTCCTTTAGCACGCCCAGCGCCGTAATGGCTACTTTGCAGGCCAGCGGGTTACCGCCGTACGTGGAGCCATGTTCGCCCGGTTTGATGGTGAGCATGATCTCATCATCTGCGAGCACCGCCGACACCGGCAGCATGCCGCCTGAGAGGGCTTTGCCCAAAATGAGAATGTCGGGCCGCACGTTTTCGTGATCGCAGGCCAGCATGGCGCCTGTACGGGCCAATCCCGTCTGGATCTCATCTGCCAGGAACAATACCTTCGCATCGCTACAGTACTGGCGGGCTTTGGCAAGATAACCTTCGTCGGGTACTACCACACCCGCTTCACCCTGGATAGGTTCTACCAAAAAGCCTGCTACATTTTTGTCCTGCAGCGCTTTTTCCAGGGCGGGTAAATTATTATACGGAATGATTTCGTAGCCTGGCATGAACGGACCGAAGCCGGAACGAGCGGAAGGATCAGTACTAAAAGAAATAACGTTCAGGGTGCGGCCATGAAAATTGTTAGCGCAGATGATCACCTTCGCCTGGTTTTCGGGGATGCCTTTCACCAGGTAACCCCAGCGGCGGCACAGTTTGAGGGCGGTTTCCACGGCTTCTACGCCGGTGTTCATCGGCAGCACTTTATCGTACTCGAAGTAATCGGTGATGTACCTGGTATATTCGCCCAGCATATCACTGTGAAAAGCGCGGGAAGTAAGCGTTAGTCGCTGCGCCTGGTGAATGAGGGACGATACGATCTTCGGATGGCAGTGCCCCTGGTTTACAGCGGAGTAGCCGGAAAGGAAGTCGTAATATCTTTTGTCATCCACATCCCATAAAAAAACACCTTCTCCACGGTCCAACACCACCGGCAGCGGGTGATAATTGTGTGCGCCATACTGTTCTTCCAGTGACAGGTAATGTTGCGATCTCTCGCTGATCGTGAATCCAGGTGCCATACTACACAAAAGTAATGATTGTCAGCATAAATGCTACGCCTCGCCGCGGAGCTTGTTTACCAGTGCAATGTACTCCTGCATGGCAGTGGTGGCGTCTTTACCTTTTAGCGATGCCCAGGCGTCGTATTTGGCGCGGGCCACGAAATCGAAAGGATTAGCGGGCGGCTCGCTATTGAGGTCGCCTTCGGTAGCCTGCTTATAAAGAGAGTAGAGTTGTAAAAGGATGTCGTTATCAGGTTTTTCCGCCAGGGTTTTGCTATTGGCGACGGCTGCTTCGAATTGTTCGCGGAGTTCCATATTAATTTTTGATGATAAATGTAGCTAAATAGGGGCAATTAGCAAGTTGCCTCGCATTTAATAATAACAAAATTTAAATACCTTTGCGCTTTGAAAGAGGTTGTTTTTGGAAGATGTAAGGACACGTACTCTGAGCCGCCTCACTGGAACATTTATGAAGAATATCCGTAATTTTTGCATTATTGCGCATATCGACCACGGTAAAAGCACCCTGGCCGATCGTTTACTGGAGCACACCAAAACCATTTCGGACCGCGACATGCAGGCGCAGGTACTGGACGATATGGACCTGGAACGCGAAAAAGGCATCACTATCAAGAGCCACGCTATCCAGATGACCTACGTGGTTGGCAAAGAGAAATATACGTTTAACCTGATCGACACCCCAGGCCACGTGGACTTCAGCTATGAAGTGTCCCGCGCACTGGCCGCCTGTGAAGGTGCGCTGCTGCTGGTAGACGCTGCCCAGGGCATCCAGGCACAAACGATCTCCAACCTTTACCTGGCGTTGGATAACGACCTGGAAATCATTCCCGTCATTAACAAGATCGACATGGACGGCGCCATGATCCCGGAGGTAAAAGACCAGATCATGGACCTGATCGGCTGCAAGGAGGAAGACATCCTGCTGGCATCCGGCAAAACCGGCATTGGTATCGAAGAAATATTATCCGCTATCGTAGCACGCATCCCCGCCCCTAAAGGCGATCCGGAAGCGCCGCTGCAGGCGTTGCTGTTCGACAGCGTATTTAACTCTTTCCGCGGTATTATCGCTTACTTCCGCGTTTATAATGGCGTGATCAAGAAGGGTGACAAGATCAAATTCGTGAATACCGATGAGGAATACGAAGCCGATGAGGTAGGTATCCTTAAACTGGGCCTGGAACCGAAAAGTGAAGTTTCTACGGGGGACGTAGGCTACATCATTACCGGTATCAAAAATGCGAAGGAAGTAAAAGTAGGTGATACCATTACCCACGTTGCCCGTCCGGGTGAAGGCATTAAAGGTTTCGAAGAGGTAAAACCGATGGTATTCGCGGGTATTTTCCCCGTAGTGACCGACGACTTCGAGGAGCTGCGCGAGTGTATGGAAAAACTCCAGCTGAACGACGCGTCCCTCACGTTCGAAACTGAAACTTCACAGGCGCTTGGCTTCGGTTTCCGTTGTGGCTTCCTTGGTATGCTGCACATGGAAATCATCCAGGAAAGGCTGGAAAGGGAGTTTAATCAAACTGTGATCACGACGGTACCGAATGTAAGCTTCATCGCTTATGACTCAAAAGGTAACAAGTCTACGGTGAACAACCCGTCCGAAATGCCCGATCCTACCAAGCTGGAGAAGATCGAGGAGCCTTTTATCCGCGCCCAGATCATCAGCTTGCCGGAGTACATTGGTAACATTATGACCCTTTGCCTTGGCAAACGTGGTTTGCTCATCAATCAAAGCTACCTTACCACCACCCGTGTGGAACTGATATTCGAAATGCCACTGGCCGAGATCGTGTTCGACTTCTATGATAAACTGAAGTCCAGCACACGCGGTTACGCATCCTTCGATTACCACCCGATCGATTACCGCGAGTCGGACATTGCGAAGATGGATATCCTGCTGAATAGTGAGAAAGTGGATGCCCTCAGCGCCCTGATCCACCGCAGTCGTGCGAACGACTTCGGTCGCAAGCTAGTATCCAAGCTGAAAGAGTTGCTGCCTCGTCAGCAGTTCATGATCGCGATACAGGCAGCCATCGGTGCCAAGATCGTGGCCAGGGAAACCATCAGTGCGATGCGTAAAGACGTTACTGCCAAGTGTTATGGTGGTGACATCTCCCGTAAACGTAAACTGTTGGAGAAACAGAAAGAAGGTAAGAAGAGGATGCGCCAGATCGGTTCCGTAGAGGTGCCGCAGGAAGCCTTCCTCGCCGTATTGAAACTCGACGAATAGTACCCTCACATATCGCCTCAACATGAAAACATTGGTTTCGTGGAGCGGGGGCAAAGACAGTTGTTTTGCAATGATGCAAAGTATCGCAGCAGGCCATGAGCCTCTGTGTTGCTTAATATCATGAACGAGAACGGCCGTATATCCCGCTCACACGCTCTTCCCGCCTCCATTTTGCAGCAACAGGCCGCCGCGCTTGGCTTGCCCATGCAAAACACGCCTTCTTCCTGGCAGGAGTACGAGTTCCATTTCGTGAATGCCTTACAACAACTGAAAGCTACTTACTCGCTGGAAGCCGCCGTATTTGGCGACATCGACCTGCAGGCACACCGTGACTGGGAGGAGATGGTTTGTGCCAAGGCTGGTTTACAGGCTGTACTACCGCTCTGGCAGCAGGACCGCAAACAACTTGTTCTGCAGATGCTGGACGCCGGCATTCAAACGATGATCGTATCCTGCAATACCACCATGGGCCCCGACTTTTTGGGGCGGGTGATGGACAGGCTGCTGATTGCCGACCTGGAAGCGATTGGGGTAGACGTGTGCGGCGAGAACGGGGAGTTTCATACGGTGGTGATCGATTGCCCGCTGTTTAAGACGCCGTTGGCACTGCCAGCGTATTCGAAAGTGCAGCATGAGCAGTACCATTTTCTGCAATGGGAGTAGAGTGATCCGAACGCCGGTATACGAATGATCATGACCGGCAGCGTACCGGTGACTTAGTGCCGCCTGAGGCATCTAAGCATTTTTGAAGCGCAGTACGATTGGATGTACCGCATAAAAAAATCCCCGCAGTATACGCTGCGGGGATTTTCTTTTTATTCAACAAACTTATTAAGCGAGTTGTTTGCTATCCTGCTCCTGGCGGGCAAATACGGGTTGCAGCAAATGGTAAGCGGCAAACAGGAACGCGCTGTAAAACACGTTGCTCATAATGCCGTTCAGGAAAAAGCTGCCGAACACGTCGTTGCGGTAAAAGGGAATAGCGGCCGCGTAGCATTGAATCAGGCCCGCACCGGTTTTGGGGTACAGGTCCTGGAACGCCCAGGTGCCAAAGTTCGAAATGAGGAAGTACAGCAGACCGGTGCCGATAGATGCGAGCAACACGGTGATGGTGTTAACCTTCTTCATTTGGGTGCCAATCCAGGTAATGAGGATGAACGCGCCGTAGTTTACGGCCATGCTGATGCCATAGAAACCCTGGATGGACGTAAACAGTTCGAAAAACAGGTCGCTGAGCAACATCGCCGCAAGCGGAACGAGGTAAGCGAGGCGTTTATCTTTGATCACGATACCGGAAAACAGGGCGCTGGCGCCAATAGCGGTAAAGTTGTAGATGGCCATTTGATTAGTCACCAGGCGGCCGAAGGCGCTCAGGAATATCAGTACGGCGATCAGGACTAAGTGAGAAATCGTTTCTTTCTTCATGTAAAGAGGGATGATTCGCTACAAAGGTAATTAAAATATCTTAGGCAGGAATCGCCGCCTTGAAGATAACGGTTGAAGCAGAAGCCGTTACGCTGTAAGTCTCACCGAAAGCCACAAACGCGCACTGTCCCTTCGTTAACGCCAGTGTGTCCGAACCCGTTACAGTCGCGGCGCCTGACATTAATATAAGGATCTCTGCCGCTGTGCTGGTGTGCTTGTACGTAATACCAGCCTCCAGTTGAATACGGCTTACCTGGAAGTCCGGGGCAGGAGAGTGGTAGATAGCCTCTGCCGGATCGTCGGCCAGCTCACCTCTTACGATTACCGGGTGTACCGCTTCAAAACGCGTATGTTTCAGCAGCTCGGGCACATCGATGTGTTTGGGTGTAAGACCACCACGCAGCACATTGTCTGAGTTGGCCATCAGCTCCACGTTTTGCCCTTCGAGGTAGGCGTGTGGGATGCCCGCGTCCTGGAACACCGCTTCGCCTTCCTGCACCTGCATAATATTAAAGAAGTAGATCGAGAAGATGCCACGGTCCAGGCGCTCGAAGCCAGCCGGATCATTTGCCACCGCGCGGCCTGTCCAGAAAGCAGGATCTGATTTGGACAACGTGCCTGCCTGGTAGTCCGCCAGTGCTTGGTCTGCCAGCGGAGCCAGCATCGTGTTCACTTCATCCTGTGGCATTTCCATCACCTTTTTATACAAACCGAAGTACCCTTCTTTTTCGAAGATAGGCGCCAGCGATGTAAACGCAGGTGTGTTCGCTAATACTGCTTTCAGTTTATCTTCCGGTAAGAAGCCATGCAGCAGCCAGAACTCACCTAAAGCCACCATGATCTCCGGCTTGTGGTTCGCATCTTTATAATTACGATGAGGAGCGTTTAATGGAATACCCGCTTCGTTCTCCCGCGCAAAACCTTTTTCTGCTTCCACTTTGGTGGGGTGCACCTGGATGGAAAGCATATCTTTTACGTCGAGAATTTTGAACAGGTAAGGCAGTTCACCAAAGCGCGATTGTGTTGCAGCACCCAGTACTTCCTGCGGATTGGCCGCCACGAGTTTGTCCAGCGACACATCACCTTCAGGCGTCTGTATCATAGATGGTGCGCTCACGTGTGCGCCCATCCAGTATTCCGCGCTGGGCTGCCCGTTCGGCGCGATGTTCAGTAATTGGGGGATGTAGTCGTATCCGCCCCAGGCATAATGTTGTACCTTTCCTTTTAATAAAAACAGCTTCTTGTTATTCACGCCTGACAATTTTTTCCGGGTTTATAAGGCTGTAAAAATAGAAAAATAGCATGGCTTCTCATCATGAACTGGGTAAAAAAGGCGAAGCGCTCGCAGCCGCGTTCCTGCGTGGCAAAGGACATCGCGTTTTACACACCAACTGGCGCTGGGGTAAAAAGGAGATCGATATTATATCCGAACACGAACGACTCATCATCTTCACAGAAGTGAAAACCCGCAGCAGTTCACTGTTCGGGTGGCCGGAGGAAGCGGTGGATGTACACAAGAGCGATCTCCTGCAACGCGCTGCCAGCCGGTACTTAGAGCAGTATGACCACGAACCGCTGGATATACGCTTTGATATTATTGCCATCACTTTTTCTTCTGAAGAAAATTATGAATTGCTTCATTTGGTGGATGCGATTTCATAAAGCCTAACCAACCCGATCGCATGCCCAGACGTTCTCCTGTAACGGGCGAATGTTTCTTGCAAACACATCGTCCTGTTGTAAAGCAGAAACAGCCTCACATGATATCAATTCATCATGCCTTCCTCATATACATACTTCATTACAACATGATTTCCAAGAGGTTATAAGGTCTTAACATCCAGTTAACAATGAAAAGCATGTGAAATAATTGTAATTATATTTTCCCGCCATACATTTGTACTGTTATCGTTAATCAATCCTACGCAAGAACCTTCGAACTGATCAAATCAGTATTCATAACCCAAAAAGGTTCTTATGACTATCTGGAATTTATTCATCATCGCACTTCACGCCACCGGCGCATCAAGTGTTTTGCCTGTGCAAAATGCTACTGCTCCGGGAGTAATGTATGTGCAGCAGCTCGATGCTCCGAAAGGCGCATTAAGACTGGAAGTGAAGAATATGGATCAGCTGGAAGGCGTAGCGCAGGTCACCATCTATGACGATGCTTATACACCACTGAGAATGATACCCCTGGCGCTGGAGCGTTCATCTGTAAAACACACGGTTGTATTGCAGCAGGTGAAGGATAAGGCAGCCCGTTACTTCCAGTTGAGTGCAGGAAACCAAATGTCAGCAATTACGGAAATCAGATAAGATTAATACACGCAATTAGTACACGCCCGCGGGCAGGATGTACGGAGCTTTCGAGAGTCATTTTACGTTTTTTTGGATGTAGCCGATAAGATTGTTTTAACCGATTTATTCATCATTGTGTGCGTGCTGATTACAATTATCAGTAGGCACCACCGGCAAAAGTTTTAAAATAATGTAATGACCGAAGGCCGGTAACCCCTTTAAAATCAAAATTATGAACACATTTGTTACTTACTTTTTCCTGATCGTTGGTGCTATTTGGGTATACAGGTTGTTGTCGTATTTCTACGGGAACGACGACACGAAGACCTCTAAGACCTACCGCGTAAAACGTTTTTAACATTTTTTATGCGGGCCCGGCTGTTTCGGCTGAAACTTTTGCACAGCATGAGTTTCAGTGATTTACGGTCATCACCGGTCACAACTACTCCGCTCTTTTTGGTATATAGTTTGAATAATTAATTACAAGTTCACCGTTTAAGCAGTAACGTGAACTTCTCATTAGGTCAATTTTTTATGTCATGTAACGCTGGTGTACTTACCGGCACGTTTGTACACCGGCGTTCATGAAAATCGTGTGAATGTTCCCTAATATTTTTTTGATACAAGGCTATATATAATTGGAAATGCAAAAGCCAGGTCGACGGACCTGGCTTTTTTTATGCACTTATTATTTTACTTAACTCACGGTTGCTTCATCAAACACGTCTGCAAAATGAGAAAAGGTATCGTTCGCAGCCTGTATCGCCTGCGCTTCCGCTGCTGCATCGGGTGCCACACTGTTTAATACGCCGATAAACGTGCCCCACATTTGTCCTGTTGCTTCGCCGTAACCGGAGAAGAACGACACGCCTTCGGTAATGCCGCCTTTTGCCAGCATCTGCACAATAATGCTACCACCCATGATCGAGCCTTCCATCACATACAATGCGCCCATGGCCTGTGCTGCATTGGTAATTTCGGGTACGGTGGTGTGCGGTAATTCGTTGGTGTCAAATCCTAATGCTTCCATATCATTCTTGATGTAAGCAGCATGACGGCGGTCTTTATAATCAGGCAGCAGGTCTGCAGTGATATAAGGTTCAATAGCAGTTTCGAGGTGACTGAAATAAGCGTAAAAGTGTTTTAACAGGGTAGCGTAGTCCGCGTGGCTGCGAACGGTTTTTAATTTCTTTACAACGATTTTCTCCAGGTGTAAGTGAGCTTCCCTGGTAGCTTCTTTAATATTTGCGCTGAGCATGTTTCAGATAATTGAGCGGTACAAAAATACGTGTTATTCTACGACTTCGAGGCGATAAGTAAGGTTCTTGTTACCAACAGTAGTGCCAAGTCGCAACCCGGTGTAGGTGCCGACAGGCAAAGTTTCCGGCAGGCGGAAGGTTACCTGGTCGGCGGCGGTGTTGGCCTCCAGGGTTACAGGAACGTACACGCTGGCATCATTGCGCAGAAATGCACCGGTGCCCACGCCTGCGAGATGCTGGCCGCGTACGACGAGCGATTGTCCGCGTTTAGCTGTTTTGGGTAAACCGCCTGCATGAATTAGTACCGCCGTTGTTACCGGCTCCACGATAAACGTTTCCACACCAGGTTCCGGCGTAACGTGCAGGGTGTACAATCCGTTTACGAGGCGCATGGTATACTCGCCTGGCAATACGGTAGGCGGTAATACGAAGGCGGGTCCGGCAGGAGCTACATGCGTAAGCGGCAGCCTGTACTCGCGGGTACTATCGAGTGAGGTGAGGTAGATGCGCGTTTGCGCGGTGTCGGTAATGTAATAATCGCCGTGGTACCATTCATAGTAGCCGTAATGGTTCAAAACCGGGTTAGCAAATTCGCCCGGTGTAATCGCGCGCTGGCGGATCACGACTTTGAGGAAGTATTCTTTTTTACTGCCTACGGCTGCGGTTACGGTATACTTTGTACCGGTCACAAACGGTACTTCCGTGCCGGTGGCCGGACTCACAGTCGCCGAATCGGGCAGCAGGATGGCAGGCTTAATTGTTTTGGGAGGCGTGGCATAATAAGGCCAGTAAATGATGATGCTGTCGCCGATCAGGCTGGCATGCAGCAGCGTGTCCTTACTATAGTTATCGATGGCAAAGTCGACGATGTGTGTACGCCCGGATACCTGTAACGTATCAGGCGCAATGATTTTTTCTTTGTCTATATATTCCTTCTGGCAGCCGGTAGTAGCCACAATGCTACCCAGTGCAATCAGCAAAATCGTTATCGGTAAATGAAAAGCGTTACGGATGTTGTCCATATATTTTTTGATAAACAGTTTTTTTAGCTAATTTTACTACCCTAAACAAGGCAGATGTTTTTGATCTCCTGGTTAATGAATGGTCTTGTGGAATGTTCGAGATTACACAAGTCTTTTGTTAAGGCCGGCGCTGGGTTCCAGTACCGGCTTTCGCTTTTTTATACGTTACAGTGCACGCCAGTTGATGATCACCTGGTTAGCAAGTGTTGGAGGCGCACCAGTTACCGTAAATGATTGTACGGAAATTACGTAAGCTTGTGCACCTGCTGGTGGAGCAGCATCGTAACAATCGCTGGTACCGTTAGCATTATACCACAGCACGACGTTACGGGTAACTACCGGTACGTTCGGAGGCGTTTGTGAGTAAGCATAATAGCCAGTGCCGTAAGAAGTGAGCACGGTATTGTAACCTACTACGTTACAAGGATTGCTCGCAGGGGCAGCACCTTTGTGAGCTGCGTTGTTTTTTCTCAGGATGCCTAAGCGGATAGTGCTCCAGTCTTCGCATGCATTTTCCAGCGCATCTACACCGATAAACCAGTCGGTTGTAACGGGACGAATAAAGCTGGCTGCATTACCTTCAAACTGGATGGTAGGGCCACCAGGGAAAGTGAA
The DNA here is from genome assembly GCF_022867795.2 of Chitinophaga horti. NCBI lineage: Bacteria > Pseudomonadati > Bacteroidota > Chitinophagia > Chitinophagales > Chitinophagaceae > Chitinophaga > Chitinophaga horti. Next base: position 2,054,237 of record NZ_CP107006.1, read on the forward strand.
GCTGGTGGGAACGGTACCTGCATAGGCATAACTAGTGCCGGTTGCATTAATGGTATCTGTATTCCACTCACAGTCCTGCAACAGTGCGCTGCTGGCGCGGGTAGCACCGTTAAGGGTCAGTACTTCTTCTGATTTGGTTACGCCTTCTTTCTGACAGGCGGTGGCAAACATGCCGACGATAGCTACGGCAGCAATAGAACGGATTAACTTGTAATTCATAAGGCTTATTATTTCGGAGATCAAAAACATCTGCACTTAATATGTTGCAGCGGAGAAATATGGTTATTGTGGTATGTTGCTAAAGCGAATCGGGTATTTCATTTTCGTTTTGAGTGCGTAGCTGCTCACCTGCACCCAGTAGTTCGTTCCGGCTGTTATGCCAGCTGTTTTAGCGGCTGCGGGCGACAATGAAAAGGTAATCTCGGTGGATTTTTCGGCCGTTGCTTCATACGCACCGGAAAGCACTGTTTTGCCCTCCGCATCGAGTACCTGCATGCTCGTAATCGCTCCGTTCGGAATGATGTTTTCGCCTTTGATGAGCATGAATACAGCTGCTGCGAACGAGTACACTTTGGGAACGTTGGAAGTACTCAGCTCCGCCAGTATCAGTTGCGGCTGTTGCACGACGATGTTCACTTTGTATTGCGCCGTTTCCTTGCTTTTACCGGTTACCGTGTAGGTGATCGGTGTGGTGCTGAACACAGGCAGTAACTCCGTAGCGGCCGGACTAATGGTCGCACCCTGCGGCAGTGTGATGTCCGGTTCTATGAAATTAAAAGCGTAGTCGGACGGCAGGTAGATGGTAACTTCTTTTTTGCTGTTGTTCACATTGGCGTAAATGCCTTGCTCATCGGCGGTGGCCACGGCGAAGCTGATAATGCGGTTGTCTGCCTGGGTGGTCACGGTATCGGTTACAGGATCTGGTTTTGTTTCGGTCCAGTTGATGACTTCTTTTTTACACCCGGCCATGATCACGAGACCAGCGGTGACGAAAAATAGCGGCAATGATTTTATAAGGCGCTGCTGATGGTTCATTATCTATCTGATTTTGGGAGAATACTTGCTTACTTGATTTCGAATTTTTTACTGCCGGCAGGTACCATCACGTATTCAAACGTAAAGTACATATGCGGCACATCACGCAGCCATTTGTCGGGAGTAAAGGCATCTTTATAGCAACTGATCATACGCAGTTTCGCATAGTTGCCTTTCGCTGTTTTTACAACAAGTGTACGGGGCGCCATTTTTTGTCCGCTCGCGAGTTTGAGACTATCGGCCAATGCGTAGGCTACGTGTTGTTTGTCACGTGTGCCATTACCCACCGTGTTGCCGGTAAAGTCGTAGAGATACCAACCAATGCCCTGGCCAAACTCACCCGCATCGTCCGTTCCGTAAACATCTTTGCCGGTTTTGAACTCCGCATCTGCAGGAATATCTACCACATCTTCAAACTTCTTTTGAAAGATGATGATGCCGCCTTGCGAAGGTGCGCCGGCGCCGTGGTTCTTTGTGTCTTTACCGTTGTTGCCGGATAAAAAGCTTTGGTACAAACCGCCCATCGCCAGGTCCCAGGTGCTGGTGCGAACGTATTTGTCTTCGATGGATTTATGCTGCTCGAGGCTGTAGAACAAAGTAGCTTTAGGTTCCAGCCGATTGCTGTCCGTAGTATCGCCTTTGAAGTTTTCTACGCGTAACAGTTTGTAAAAGTTACCGTGGTTGACAGTCGTAGTATCTTCCGGGTTGGGTGTTGCGTCGCCGTTTTTACCGCAGGACGCCATTAATACAGGCAACACGGCAACAAACAGGTAAAACAAAATGGGCACTCGTAACTTCGGGATCATGGTGTAGATTTAATTGCTTGCGCAAATGTCTGCATAAGCATTGACCATGAAAGGAGAAGTAGTAGCCATTAAAGGAAAACTACCTGCGCACTTTGTTGGGCGCTACACCGAAGTGTTTCTTGAACGCACGCGTGAAGTGCGATACATACTTATAGCCGGTTAAGAACGCCACCTGCGACACCGGGATGTCGTTCAGTAACATCGTTTTCGCTTCATTCATCTTTACCTGGTTCAGGTAACCATAAACGGTGTTGCCGAATACTTCTTTAAAGTGTTTCTTCAGATACGCTTCGTTGGTGCCCACCTGGTGCGCCAGGTCGATAAGCGAGCAGGGACTTTGCATATTGGACAGGATGATCGATCGTGCCTGGTGCATGCGTTCTATCTCGACAGACTTTAGGCCGGATGCGGGTTGACGGCTGTTACGCTGCTCGTACGCCTCCAGCTCCATCGACAATAATTCACCTAACTTACTTTTGATGTAAAGCTGTTTGTAGCGCCCTTCCATAGGGCAGCTGAGCATTTCGTACAGGATGCTGCTGCTTTTGCCTTGTATAGATAGATTGGCGTTGCTCATCGGCGTGGGCGTGTTTTTCTCCAGGCTGTTATGCAGCGTAGAAAAGAACGGATGCTCCTCGGGCACATAACGCAACATCAGTTCGGGACTCACGCCCAGTTCGAATATTTCGAGCCGTTCGCCGGGTTGCCATTGTAGTTGTATATCTTCTTTAGGAAGGAAAAGGTAATTGTATTCCTGCTTTTTGAAAGATGCGAGCTGCTGCCTGCTGCCATTTACCTGGTATGCTTTGCTGCCGCTGATGGTATAACTCAGCTGGATAAACGGACTGTTATTCTTAAAGGTAATCGCGCCGGGTTCCGAAGACTGTACATTATAATATCCCAGGCTGATGCCATCGGGCGATGCCAGTTCATAGATGTTCCCCTGGTGGCCCGGCCTGTTGACCGGTCGCCTGTTTTCCCTGATCGCGGAGCCGTGGTTTTGATTGATGTCAAAACTGCACGATAGGGAAGTGGGTTGTTGTTTAATCATTCCTTCCATGGATGTGGATGTCTGAGGTTATCGGTGCAATACTATTCTTTTTACAGCCGTTTGAACCCTCAAATCGGGAAATCCTCTGGCCAACATGCGTAAGCAGTTTATTTTCAATACCTGTGCTGTTTTTAAAATTCCCTCTATGGCTATTTTATTACCGCAGATGGTAAGTGATAAGGCTAACATTTCCCGATATGGTTACTCTTTTTCCTTCGGTGGTCGGTGAAATGGAAGAGTTTTGCAACTGTTTTTCATAAAACTTAAGGAGTGTTCATTTTCCCAGTAGCCCATATATCACGCTCGTTCCTGCTCATAGCCGCTATGGTGGCGCTCACGGTGCCAGCCATGGCGCAGCAGTCTGGCAGGGCCGACACTACCGGTACGCCTGTCGGTCTGAAAGCGGTAACCGTAGCCGGTAACGCTTACCAGAAGCAAGACGACGTGATCGATATTAAAAAGATCGCGCAGCCGGTAACGGTGATCACCAAACAAACTATTGCGCTGATGGGCAGCCGCCGACTGGACGAAGTGATGCGCGAACAAACAGGCATGTCGCTCGTGAGTGACCTGGGCAGCGGCAACCGGTCGGTGGGACTGCAAATGCAGGGCTTCGGGTCGGAGTACATCATGATACTGATCAACGGTCAGCCCATGGCCGGCAGGTTCAACGGCAACTTCGACCTTTCGCGCATCAGCGTATCCGATATAGAAAGAATTGAGATCATCAAAGGCGCATCATCGAGCCTGTATGGCTGCGAGGCGCTCGGTGGTGTGGTGAACATCATTACCCGGCAGGTGGTCACGCAGGCGCAGGGTAGTGCCAGCCTGCAATACGGCAGTTTTAATTCGGTAGATGCGATACTCGAAGGCGAAACACCTTTTGCTAATCACAAGGGCTCCGCTTACCTCTCCGGTAACTTTTATAAGACAGACGGCTTCAACGTTAACACACAATACCTGAAGCAGGGACAAACGGGCCCGCCGTACAACAGCCTGAACCTGCAAGGCCGCCTGAACTACAAACTGAACGACGTACATACCTTACAGTTAAGTGGCCGCTACGCGGGCCGCAATTCTCTAATGCAGCGCTCTTACGGCACCCAGCAGTTCGACGATCAGCTGGACGAAAAAGACCTGAACGCTGGTCTGTCGTTGAACAGTAAACTGAACAGCGGTACCCGTTTACTCACCCGCTATTACCTTACCCGCAACGCCACCGACCAGGAAGTAACTTTTCAGCAAACGGGCACCGCGTTGCAGACGAACCGCTTCGTGCAAAGCATACACCGCCTGGAATTACAGGCCTCGCATGACTTTATAGGAACGGGAGTATCGCTTACCGGCGGTGCTGGTGGCGATTATCAATTAATGACTAACCGCGCTGAGGGCGGGCAGCATGACATGTACAATTACTTTGGCTATGTGCAGGCGAACTACAAAAAAGGCAGCAAGTACGACCTCATCCTCGGTGCCCGTTACGACGGCAACAATGTATACGGCGGTAAGCTGAATGGTACATTCGGTGCAGGTTATCAGCCCGCCAAATGGGTAAAGCTGAAGCTCTCCGTCGGACAAGGTTTCAAATCGCCCACCTACGCACAGCTGTACCAGGTGTTTACCAACGTGATGCAAGGTTACACCGTCATCGGTGCCAATGTATTTGCCGAAAAGGCGGAAGAGATGCGGAAGGCCGGTATGATACAGTCACTCTGGCCACTGGCCGCACAAGTGGGCGAACTGCAACCGGAAACCTCTACTTCGTTTAACCTGGGCGTTACCTTCATGCCTGTGAAAGCGTTGGAAGTAAACGTGAATGGCTTTTACAACAACATCAAAAACCAGCTATTCAACCAGCAGGTGGGCATCATGTCCAACAGCCAACAGCTGTATACCTTCTTCAACGTGGAGCGTGCCTATACCACCGGCCTCGAATCGGTGGCGAAATGGATGCCGTTAACGGGCCTCAGTTTCTCTGCCGGCTACCAATATCTCATTGCGAAGGATCGGGGCGTAGAAGACTCCATTAAGGCAGGTGCGGGCAAGTATGCCACGGTGCGTGCAGATGGAGGCGTTCGGAATGCGTCGGTGTCAGATTATTACAACCTGCCTAACCGCAGCCGTCACAGTGCCAACTTCCAGGTATTTTATGAATACCAGCCATGGGGCCTCGGCGTATCGCTGCGGGGCAATTATCGCGGGAAGTACGGCTTTATGGATATGGATAACAACGGCTTCATCGACCCGTACGATGTGTATGTGGAAGGTTATTTCATGGGGTATGTATCGGTGCAGAAAAAGCTGTTCAACAAACGCATGACGCTGCAGTTATCGGTCGATAACGTATTTGACTACACGGATTACCTCATGCCCGCGCAGCCAGGCCGTATGGTGATGGGCGGCGTAAGCTGGCAGTTCTCTAAAAAAACGGACAAACTATACTTTTGATATGACTATGCGTATAACTTCCCTGATGTGTTTGAGTGTGGCTTTATTTTTTACTGCCTGTACGAAAGAGCGCACCGGTCCTGAGTTACAAGACGGCACCAGTGTCGTGATCAAAGACCTGCCCGGCGACACCCTCGCTAATATGGCAGGCGGCTCGTCTTTTAAGAATCTCTATTTCAGTTTCACCGCCAACGATAAAATAGAAGTAAGTACTACGGAGAAGCCTACTCTCAAATGGGACCTGGCCTTCACCGGCCCCTATAATTCAGAAGTGTTCGTGAACGACGGCAGCTACGAATATAACCCCGGCTACGGCGGTCCTGGTAAAGGTGCGGTGGTTATCATCGACAAACCTTACGACCAGGTGCACGAAGTGCCTACAGAGGCGCAGTTTGAAGCATCGGATTTTAAGAAGATCGGCTGGGATGCCGGCAACGGGCGCGGCTGGTTCTTTTATTCGCTGGATAATCACATTTGCGTTCCGATTAAGAACCGCACTTTCGCTATACGCACAGCTACCGGCAAGTACGCGAAACTGGAGCTGATCAACATTTACAAAGGCAACCCGCCTGTGGTAACCGATTTGTTCTGGCCCGCGCCGTATGTGACGTTCCGGTATTTTGTGCAGGAAGATGGGAGCAGGAATGTAAGGACGAAGTAGCTCGGCATATGTTTGCGAACGCGAAGATTACACACGAAGTTTGCTTCGCTTTGCTCGCAATGACGGCGCGGGGCGGGCGTTCGTTTTCACTGTCATTGCGTCTTCACCCGTCATCGCGTCTCTACCGTCATTGCGTCTCCACCGTCATTATTAGCGTGAGCGAAGCAAACCTCCGCACCAGTAAATGACCAATAAAGAAAAAGCCGCCGAAGTGAGTGACACAACGGCGGCTGATGAGCGAACTAATGTTAGTTCCCAAAAATGTATTTAGAAGATCCCCGTGTAGTTATGCGGGGTGATGGCTTTCAATTCTTTTTTCAGCGCTGCGCTGATCTTTAATCCGTCGATAAACTTCGCGATCGTTTTCTGGTCGATGGCTTCGCCGCCGCGGGTCAGCTCTTTCAGGGCCTCGTATGGGGACGGATAGTTTTCGCGGCGCAGGACGGTCTGGATAGCTTCTGCTACCACGGCCCAGTTGGCGTCCAGGTCAGCTTTCAGCTTCGCTTCGTTTAGGATCAGTTTGCCCATGCCTTTTTCCAGCGATTTAAACGCCAGCACCGTGTGACCGAAGGGCACGCCGATGTTGCGCAGCACTGTAGAATCCGTGAGGTCTCGCTGCAGGCGGGAGATCGGCAGTTTGCCGGCCAGGTGTTCGAACAGGGCGTTCGCAATGCCGAAGTTGCCTTCTGCATTCTCGAAATCGATCGGGTTTACTTTGTGCGGCATGGCCGATGATCCTACTTCATTCTTCTTGATCTTCTGTTTGAAGTAATCCATGGAAATGTAGGTCCACACGTCGCGCGCGAAGTCGATGAGGATATTGTTGATGCGTTTCAGCGTATCGAATTGTGCGCCGATGTTATCATAATGCTCGATCTGCGTGGTAAACTGCATACGTTGCAGGCCCAGCGTGTTGTTCACGAACTTATTACCGAACTTTTCCCAGTTGATTTTCGGGAAAGCGATGTTATGTGCGTTAAAGTTACCGGTAGCACCACCAAACTTCGCCGCGAAAGGGATTTCGCTTAACAGTTTGATTTGTCCTTCGAGGCGCTCCACGAACACCTGGATCTCTTTACCTAATTTGGTGGGCGATGCTGGTTGTCCGTGGGTACGTGCCAGCATGGGAACGTTTTTCCAGTCGTTCGCCATCTTTTTCAGCTGCAGGATCAGGTTGGACAGGGCAGGGAGGTACACATGTTCTACCGCTTCTTTCCACAGCAAAGGCGTTGCGGTATTGTTCACATCCTGCGAAGTGAGGCCGAAGTGTACCCATTCCAGTTTGTCTTCCAGTCCCAGGTTTTTCAATTCATTTTTGAGGAAATACTCCACCGCCTTCACGTCGTGGTTGGTAATTTTCTCGGTATCCTTGATCACCTGTGCGTTTTCTACCGTAAAAGACTGGTAAATATTGCGTAAAGCCGTAGCTTTTCCTTTAGGGAGCGTAAACAGTTTCTGTTCTGCCAGCGCGATGAAGTACTCCACTTCTACGAGTACCCGGTACCGGATCAGCGCAAATTCAGAGAAATAAGGGGCCAGTTCTTCGAGTTGTCCCCTGTAACGCCCGTCTATGGGGGAAATAGCTGTTAAGGCTTGTAATTGCATAAATATTTGTTCCGGTTTGTGGTGTATCCCGTTTTTCGGTCCTGCAAAGGTATTTGAAAGCCGGGAACAGTAAATTAGTTATTTTTGCGGCCTCAAAATTACAGAAATTGGAACGGAAAGTAAAAGTAGCGGCAGTAAGTTATCTGAATACGAAGCCATTATTATATGGTTTCAAGGGTCATGAAGTGATGAAATCCACCGAACTGACGATGGACTATCCGGCCAGCATAGCACGGCAACTGATCGATGGAGAAGTAGATATGGCTTTGGTGCCGGTGGCCATTATTCCACGTATGAAGGAATATCATATTATTTCTGATTATTGTATAGGGGCAGATGGGCCCGTTGCTTCGGTATGCCTCTTTTCTGAAGTACCGTTACATGATATAAAGCGCATATATCTCGATTACCAGAGCCGCACTTCCGTGGCCCTGCTCAAAGTGCTCGTTGCCAATCACTGGAAGCTGGACGTAGAATTCATCGAAACCACCGGCGGCTATGAGGGCCTCATTAAAGGTACCGACGCCGGCTTAGTGATCGGCGACCGTGCCCTCGAGCAACGTCTTATATCCCCGTTTATCTACGATCTGGCCGAAGCCTGGATGCATTTTACCAGCCTGCCCTTCGTTTTCGCCACCTGGATCAGTAATAAACCGTTGCCGGTGGAGTACATCCAGCAGTTTAACAACGCCAACAGCATTGGTCTTAACAATCTGCCTGCCGTGGTAGCCGAAAATAGGTACCCGACGTACGACCTCACGTTGTATTACACGAAAAACATCAGTTACCCGCTTACCCCGGCCAAGCGGCAGGGGATGCAGCGGTTCCTCAGTTATTTGCATAAGTAGCAGATAGGCTCCCCGGCTTTTGGCCGGGGATTTTTTTTCGGTCGGACAGGCCTGCTCAACCATCACCCAACCATCACCCGACCATCACTGAACCATCGGATTGGTAGTTATCTCATGCTAAAATTTCGTACATTCCCTATAAATCCTGTGAATATGAGAGTCGGCATCTTAGGCTCCGGCGTCGTAGGGCGTACCCTGGCGAGCGGACTTTCCCGTATAGGACATCATGTGATGATCGGCACCCGGGACATTCAAAAGGAAGAGCTCGAAGCATGGCTGGAGCAAGATCGCGAGAAGCACAAACTGGGCTCCTTTAAGGAGGCCAGCATCTTTGGCGACCTCATTGTACTGTGTACACAGTGGACGGGCACTAAAAACGTCATTGAACAGGCGGGCATCTGGAATTTTAAGAAGAAAGTGGTGGTGGACGTCACCAACCCGCTCGACGGTAAAGGTCCGGACGATCAGGGGCGCGTGCACTTTGCCCTGCATAACAACGCCTCGGCAGGGGAGCAGGTACAGGCCTGGCTGCCCGATTCGCATGTGGTAAAGGCGCTGAACTGTGTAGGCAACATCCACATGGTGCAACCCCAGCTCGAAGAGGGCGACCCTACGATGTTCATCGCCGGCAACGACGACCTGGCCAAGAAGGCGGTCGCCGACATCCTGCAGCACCTCGGCTGGCGCGATGTGGCCGATATGGGAAAGATCGATATGTCGCGGGACATTGAGGCGCTTTGCGTGCTGTGGTGGGCTTACGGCTTCCGCACCGGTGTGTGGACGCACGCCTTTAAGCTGCTTAAAAAATAAAGGCCCCGCACTGCGGAGCCTTCTGCTTTATGATTTCTTCACTTTGATATAGAAGTTCGGGTCTATCGCAAACTTCGAGGGGTCGCTCAGTTGCAGCTTTGTCGTTTTCCAACTTTGCAAAGGATAGATAAAGCTATACTGGCCATCGCTCAATGTCACCTTTATCGGCATATTGAACCCTTTTACGCTGTTGCTCCACCGGTAACTGAGTACACCGTTCTCTATCTTATATTCCAGTTCCGGAATCACGATCGTTGTGAGGTACTGCTCGTACACTTTATCGAAGTTTTTGCCGGTGGCGTTATTGATGTATTGCTGTACCTGGCGGCCTGTTACGGTCTGGTGATAGAACTTTTTGTTGAGTCCGCGCAGTATCTGGCGGAACTTTTCGTCGTCGTTAATGATCTGGCGGATGTTGTGGATCATGGCGGAGGCTTTTGGGTACATGTCGCCGCTGCCTTCGTTATTCACGCCGTATTTGCCGATAATCGGGATGTCGTTCTGCACGTTCCTGCGGCTGCCGCGGTTGTATTCGTTGGCGGCCTGTAAACCGTCGGCGCATTGCGTGAAGATGGTTTCGGAGTAGTTAGTGAACCCTTCATGCACCCACATATCTGCAATATCTTTCGTGGTGATATTGTTGCCGAACCATTCGTGGCCTGTTTCGTGGATGATGATGAAGTCCCACTTGAGTCCCCAGCCAGAGCCGGAGAGGTCGCGGCCGAGGTAGCCCATCTTGTACTTATTACCATAGGCCACAGCGCTCTGGTGTTCCATACCGAGATGCGGTGTTTCTACCAGTTTATAGCTGTCTTCATAAAAAGGATACGGCCCGAACCAGTGTTCGAAACACTTCATCATCGGCTTCACTACTTCGAAATGTTTCTTCGCACGATCGAGGTTGTAGTCCAGCACCCAGAAGCTCATGTCCAGCTTACCTTTTTCGCCGGTAAAGCTGTCGGTAAACTCCGTGTAATGCGCAATATTCAGTGATACATCATAGTTGTTGATCGGGTTGCTCACGAACCAGTTGAACGTCGTGGTGCCGTCACCGTTGTCTTTGCGGCTGCGCAGGCGCCCATTAGAAACGTTGGTGAGGTCGGAGGGGACCGTAACCGTAATGTTTGTGCTGTCTGCTTCCTCCGTTTGGTGGTCCTTATTCGGCCACCATACGCTGGCGCCGAGGTTCTGACAGGCGGTGGCGATCCATGGGCGGTTCAGCGAGTCGAGGCTCCATTGCACGCCGCCATCCCAGGGTGCACGTATGGCTTTGCGGGGCAAACCGTGATAATATACCGTAAGCTGGTTGATTTTACCGGCGACCTGTGCGGCCTGCATTGTGATGAAGAATGCATTGCCATCTCGCCTGAACTTCAGGCTTTTGCCCGCCTGCACCACGCTGTCGATCTGCATCGGCTGCTGCAGGTCGATCTGCATTGTTTTGTAGGGCTTTAATACCCGGTAGTGAATAATATTTTTACCGCTCAGAGAGCTGTCGGCCAGCGATACTTTTACATGTAAGTCGTAATAAGTCACATCCCACCAGTTGCGGTCGGCCGTAAGCGTTCCGCGCAGCGTATCCTGGCGGGTAAACTGTTGCGCGTTGGCAGCCAGTGCGGCCGATAATACTACCAGTAACAAAACTATGCTTCGCATCTTCTATTGATTATTTTCGCTGAAAGATATTAATTTAACAGCAAATGAGACGTCAGGTATTAGCTAGATGTATACAGATATTAACCTTGTTGCTGTTGGCCGGCTGCGGAATGAACGGGGGCACGACAAAATGGTGTTCCGCTATAACCAGCAGGAGGGCATTCCCACGTTAGACCCCGCCTTTGCCAAAACGCAGGCCATTATCTGGGCCATTCACCAGTTGTACAATACCCTTGTGGAGCCGGATAGTCTGCTGAACATCGTGCCCTCGCTCGCTAAAAGCTGGGACGTATCTGCCGACCGCCTTACTTACACCTTTCACCTGCGGGATGATGTGTACTTTCATGACAACGAGGCCTTTCCCGGCGGCAAAGGCCGTAAGATGACAGCTGCCGACGTCGTGTACAGCTTCCGGCGGCTGATGGACCCGTCCGTTGCATCCACCGGCGCCTGGGTGTTCAATGATAAGATCGATCCGAAGCAAGGTTTTAGAGCCCTTGACGATACTACGTTTCAGCTCACCTTACTGCACCCGTTCCACCCGATCATGGGCATCCTGAGCATGCAATATTGTTCCATCGTGCCGCACGAAGTGATCACGAAATACGGCAAAGACTTCCGCAAACATCCCTGTGGTACCGGCCCTTTCCAGTTTCATTTCTGGGACGAGGGGCAGGCACTGGTGCTGCATAAAAACCCGCGTTACTTCGAAACTGATGCTTCCGGCAATCGCCTTCCGTATGTAGATGCGGTGCAGGTAAGTTTTGTGGACAGTAAAGGGACGGAATTTCTCCTGTTCCGCCAGGGCCAGCTGGACTTTGTGAATGAAGTGGAGCCATCCTTTAAAGATGAAGTGCTTACTAAAACGGGCATACTCAAAAAGGAGTGGGAGGGCAAGATCGTACTGGAAAAAACGCCTTTGTTGAACACCGAATACTTTGGGATACTGATGGATACCGCTAATCAGCACGCGAAGAACTCGCCCCTGAAGCAGCGGTTGTTGCGGCAGGCCATCAATTATGGGTTGGACCGCCGCAAGATGATGACCTACCTGCGGAACAACATTGGCAGGCCCGCCAACTCCGGGTTTGTGCCGTACGGGCTGCCTTCATTTGATGCAGAAAAAGTGAAAGGGTACGAGTATAATCCGGCTAAGGCGCTGGAGCTGCTCGCACAGGCAGGTTATCCGAATGGGAGACGACTACCACCTATTAAACTGCTGTCCATCCCCAACTACTCCGACATGGCCAACTTTGCGGCCAACCAGCTGCAGGCGATCGGTATTCCCTTAGCGATAGAAATTGTGCAGAAAGGCACTCTCATCGACCAGGTATCCAAATCCCAGTTACCGTTTTTCCGCGGGAGCTGGATCGCCGATTACCCTGATGCGGAGAGCTACCTGGCCATGTTCTATAGCCGCAATCCCGCGCCGCCGAACTATACACGCTACAACAACCCTGCGTTCGACAAGCTGTACGAACAAGCCATCCGCGAGAACAACGACAGCCTGCGTTACACCCTTTACCAGCAAATGGACCGTATGATCGTGGCCGACGCGCCGGTAATACCGATCTTCTATGACGAGGTGATGCATCTGCTGCAACCAAATGTTAAAGGTTTGGTAAATAATGGGTTAAACATGCTGGAGCTGCGTACGGTGCGCCTGCGGTAAATGCCGCTGCCATTAGTTTTCAGCCATTTGTTAAGAGAGAAATAGCGCAGTCCGCCTGCGAAACCGTTGAATTATGCCTGAATTGGCCTACCTTTGCGGCTTCATTTAATTAATAACTGCGAACACCGGACTAATGATTGCAATTCTGACCTTCCTTTGCGTGCACTGGTTTTTGTCTCTCTTCTTCCACACGTTTTTCCTGCACAGGTATGCATCTCACCAAATGTACACGACCAGCAAAGGCTGGGAGCGTTTCTTCTACCTGTGTACCTGGTTTTTCCAGGGTTCTTCCTACCTGATTCCCCGTGCTTACGGTACGATGCACCGTATGCACCATGAATATAGCGATACCGAACACGATCCACATTCTCCCCACTTCTTTAAAGACGTATGGACGATGATGGTGCGCACCCGCGAGATTTATAATGACTTTGCTACCCGGAAGATCGTGGTGGACGAGAAGTTTACCAAAGATCCGCTGCCTGAGTGGGATGCACTGGACCGTTTCGGCGATCATAATATTACCCGCCTCGTATTTGCACTGGGTTATATCGGCTTTTATGTAGCGTTCGCGCCACACTGGGCGTACTTCCTGTTGCTGCCTATTCACTTCCTGATCGGACCTGTACAGGGCGCAGTAGTGAACTGGTGTGGTCACAAATACGGTTATAGCAACTTTGATAACGGCGATAAATCTAAAAATACTTCCCCCTGGGGCATTCTGCTGATGGGTGAACTTTTCCAGAATAACCACCACAAGTTTAAGGACAGCCCGAACTTCGCAAAGAAATGGTATGAGTTCGATCCTTCTTTTGCGGTGATGAAAATGATGCATGCTGTAGGCATCATCAAACTGAAACCAGTTCCCGTTAGAGCACACTGATAAAGCAATTGTTACGCAAACGCTGCATAATATGATGAAAATATTATGCAGCGTTTGCATTTTGGCTACGCTCGGCTTATTTTGCGTTTCTAATCAAATCTTGCATGAACCCCCTGAAGAAAGTTTACTACCAAGGCGTAAAGATGATGAATCTCGCAGTACTGAAAAAGCTGTACCGCGGGCATATAATATTACCGTATCATCACCTGGTGAACGATGGGGAAGTGCCACATATCAAACACCTCTATCCCTGGAAGGGTACCAAAGCCTTTGAGGCCGATCTCGATTACCTGGCGGCAAACTTTACTGCGATCACACTGCCGGAAATCCTTACGTGCGTGCGCGAAGGTCGCCCTATTCCCGACAACACCTTCCTGCTTACCTTCGACGATGGATTGCGGGAGGTGAAAGAAGTGATTGCGCCTATGCTGCAACGTAAAGGGCTACCCGCAATATTTTTCCTTAATTCTGCTTTTGTTGATAATAAAGAACTGTTCTACCAGTTTAAAATCAGTTTACTGATTGAAGCGCTGGAGAAGCAAACGTATAGTCCTGCCACACTCGCCGAGATCCGCCGCATTGTGCAGGAGCCTGCGGGCAGTCCTGTAGATGCGCTGATCCGCCACATCCGCCAGATCAAGTATGGCGAGCGCGCTATTTGTGATAAGCTGGCCCAGGTAATGAACATCTCTTTCGCCGATTACCTGAAGAATGTACGTCCATTCATGAACAGCGATGAAATTCAAACACTTGTTAACCAGGGCTTCAGCATTGGCGGGCATAGCATCGATCATCCCTTTTATCCGCCATTAACGCTGGAAGAGCAACTGCGTCAAACCACTACCTCTGTTGACTTTGTGGCCAACCGTTTCAATCTCGATTACAAAGTATTCGCCTTTCCGCACTACGACACCGGCTTAAGCAAAACCTTCTTCGACACACTGCTAAGTGGTCCTAATCCACGCATCGATCTCATTTTCGGCACTGCTAATCATAAGATGGATATGTCTCCCCGCATTCTGCATCGTTTTAACTGCGAGCGGCCTTCCGTAGGCATCGAAGAGCAGGTGAAAGGGATACTTGCTTATGGTGTGTTACACTCATGGGCGGGGAAGAATAAGGTGGTGCGGATTTAATTTGGTCATACAGTTAAGCCTTAATTGCGGCCGGGTCTGTCGCCTGTACGTCGGCAACGCTCACTGTAGCTGAATCGTAGCCCAGTATATTACAGCTGTACGTCATCAACTGTTACTGCGGCTGCATAGCTCCAAGTCGTGGAGGTGTGCTGCCGGGATTCGCAACCTTTACTGCCACTGATCGCCTGAATGGACAAGCCGGGAGACAAAAAATGGTATGTATTCATCCTTCACTGCGGCTGGTTCGCTTTTTGTGTTTCTTCTAAAGTGTAGAATGTTGTGGTGTCAATAGTGGCGTACATGTTACACTTCTACCCAAACCTCTAGAAGCTTACCTGTGGCCGCTTACGAGCGGGATAAACGTTATGAATTTTGTGTTTGATGGTATAATAATGCGTTATGACTGGTCGGAATGATCCATGTCCGGCAAAAGGGGGCAATTGTACACTTCCGGCACCGCCCTTTCCTAGTAAAAATTCCTTTAATGTTTAAAAATGCATATGTGTGTTATGACATCAACCAGACAGTTTAAAGAATAAATTAATAGATAAATATCGCAGTTATTTTATATTCAGTGCTTTATATAGAGAAATTAAACATAAATTAAATAAAAATTTATATTTGTTTTTCTGCCAAAATTTACCATTGAATGTTAACTTTGCAATAGTTCAAAAGACCGGATATTAGGATCAACAGTGTAAGTATAGGATTGAACTTTTAACCATCATTAAAATTTTGACCTTTTGTGAAGAACCTACTGCAACTAATGCCAAAGGTACGTGCCGGTATCTTTTGCATGATCATGCTGCATATGCTGCAGCCTCGCGCCATGGCGCAAGGAGACCAGACGGCAATCAAGGCTGGCAATTTTAATGCCTGGCTACATCTGCCAGACGATTACAATTCCACTACCGAGACTTATCCGCTGCTACTGTTCTTCCACGGTGTGGGAGAAGGGGGCTCGCTGAACGCGGTATTGACGCACGGTCTACCTAAATTGATCGCCCGGGGTGCCAAAATGGAGTACACTGTGGGCGGTAAGTTATTTAAGTTCATCGTCGTTTCGCCACAGGTAAGTACAGGTGGATGGATGAATGCCGACAACCTTGACGGTGTGCTCGAATCCATTAAGAAGAATTACCGTGTCGATCTGAGCCGTATTTACATTACGGGCTTAAGCGCAGGCGGCTATGCTACCTGGAACTACCCGGCCGCCAAGCCGGAGTACGCGAAAAAGATCGCGGCGATTGCACCGGTATCTGCTGCTGGTGTTGACTACGAGAATACACTTTGTAATATCGCTACCTACGACGTGAAGCTCCGCACTTACTGCGGCAGCAACGATCAGTTTTACTACCTGGTAGATAAATACCTCACACAGATCAATGCCTGTAATCCACCAGTGAAGGCGACTTCCGTGATCACTGCCGGTGCAGGGCACACAGGTTCTTACTGGGACCAGGCCTTTGCTACAGACAACAGGTATAACACCCCGAACATGTACGAGTGGATGCTGCAATATCGCCGCACAGACGTAGGTGTTCCGGGCAATACGCTTCCTACCGCGAATGCCGGAAGCGATGTAACGATCACCCTGCCAACTGCCAGCGTTAGCCTGGACGGTTCGGCCTCAAGAGATGCTGATGGCACAATAGCTACATATTCCTGGACGAAAAAGTCCGGCCCTGCGGTAGGCACTATTACACCTGCCAACGCGGCTAAAACTTCTATTACCGGTCTTACTACGGCCGGTACTTACGTTTATACGCTTACCGTAACAGATAACGCAGGTGGTACCGCCTCCGATGATGTTACTATAATCGTAAGAAGCAGTGCAAACACTGCCCCGGTAGCGAATGCCGGTACAGCGCAGACGATTACATTGCCTACTAACACGGTATCGCTTGATGGTTCCGCGTCTACGGACGCAGAAGGTACAATTACCTATGCCTGGACGAAAGTGAGCGGCGGCACAGCTGCTATTTCTACCGCGAATGCAGCGAAAACCAATGTGACCGGTCTTGCAGCCGGCACTTACGTATTTCAACTCACCGTTACTGACGCGGGCGGACTGACTAACTCATCTACCGTGACCGTAACTGTGAATGCAGCTCCAGCCGCACCGGTAGCGAAAGTGGCAGCCAGCGCAATTTCCATTACCTTACCTACAACAACTGCTACACTCGATGGCAGCGTTTCTACCGGAACGATCACCAGCTACGCCTGGACGAAAGTATCGGGTCCTACCGGCGGTACGATCAGCACATCTTCTGCTTCTAAAACCACGGTGAGCGGTTTGCAGGCGGGGGCTTATGTGTACAAACTGGCGGTAACCAGCGCGGCTGGTACTTCAGAAGCGACTGTTACTGTAAACGTTACGGCAGCTGCCACTTCAGGCGACTGCGCGAGCTGTAAACTAACGGTTACACCCAATGCTGAAGGCGGCGTATGGATGGACCTCTCCGGTAAAGGCTTGCAGCCTGGCGACACTATCTGTATCAAAGCAGGTAAATACACTTATATTGAATTCTTTAACGCTACCGGTAGCGCGGAGAAACCATTGGTATTCATCAACTGTGGTGGTATCGTGGAATCCGGCGACGGTGGTGACCGTGGCTTTAGCTTCCGCAACGTGAAGTACTTCAAGTTTACGGGTACAGGCACCGGTGATAAATACGGTTTTAAAGCGAATGGCGCGAGCAAGTACATTCCAAGCGGCTTCTCTGCCGGTAAAGGTTGTACAGATTACGAGGTAGAACACCTCGAAATCACGAAAGCCGAAGCAGGTATTCTTTGTAAGATCAACCCCGATTGTGATCCTGAAACATGGTATCCGAACTTCGCGATCCGCAACCTGAAATTCCACGACATCTATATTCATGATGTACTGGGTGAAGGTATGTATATCGGTCACACATCGCAGAACGGCGTAACGATGACCTGTAACGGCGCCACCATTACGCAGCCTCCTCCAAGGATTTACAACTGTAAAGTATATAACGTAACAACCGACGGTACCGGTTGGGACGGCATCCAGGTATCCACAGTTCCGGAAGGACTGGAGATCTATAATAATAAGGTGCTGAATTACGGTCTCGAAAATAAAGGCAGCCAGCAGGCCGGTATCATCTTCGGTGGTGAAGGTATTGGCAGCATCCACGATAACCTCGTGAGCAAAGGTACCGGTAACGGTATCCAGGTGTTCGGCAGCACGCACATCGACGTTTATAACAACGTGGTGAACGAGGCTGGTTACGATGGTACGTCCGAAGGTCAGGATGCGATCTTTATCGACGATAAACCAACTAAACTGCTATATAAACCTATCCAGGTTTATGTATTTAATAATACCGTGGTTAAATCCAAACGTAACGGTATCATGTTCTTCAACTCCCAGGGTACGGTAGCCGCGGGCAACCTGTTCTACAATAACCTTATTGTAGCACCGGGCAGTCTGGCTACTAAAGGCACAAGAGCTTACCTGGAAGTAGACAGATCCATCGACTTTAAAGAAGCGAATAACTACTTTGAAGCCGATATCAACAACGTGAAATTCGTTAATCCTGCGGGCAACGACTTCCACCTCCAGGCTTCTTCCCCGGCGATCGACAAAGGGCAGGACCTGAGTGCGTACGGCATTAAACGTGATTTTGACGGCGAAGCTCGTCCTTACGGCGCGGCCTACGATGCAGGTGCGGATGAGTATACAGGTGCAACGCCCACTAATAAAACGCCTACTGCGAATGCAGGCACTGATATTACAGTAACGCTGCCAACCAATACCGCTTCTCTGGATGGTTCAGGTTCTACAGATGCTGATGGCAATATCGCCACCTGGGCATGGGTGAAGAAATCTGGTCCAACCGCGGGCGGTGGTGCTATCACTACAGCAGGTGCATCTAAAACCACCGTTACCGGTTTGGTAGAAGGTACTTACGTATTTACGCTCACTGTAACCGATGACAAAGGTGCTACGCACAGCGACGACGTAACTGTAACTGTGAAAGCAGCAGCTGTTAACGTAGCGCCGGTAGCGAAAGCTGGTGCGGACGTGACCATTACACTGCCAACAAACAGCGTATCGCTGGATGGCAGCACTTCTACCGACAGCGATGGCACGATCACCAAATGGGCCTGGACCAAAAAATCGGGTCCGACTGCAGGTGGCGGCACCATTACTACGGCTGCTGCGTCTAAAACGACAGTAACCGGTTTGCTGGAAGGTACTTACACCTTTACATTGACTGTTACCGACGACAAAGGTGCTACGCACAGCGACGACGTAACTGTAACTGTGAAAGCAGCAGCTGTTAACGTAGCGCCGGTAGCGAAAGCTGGTGCGGACGTGACCATTACACTGCCAACAAACAGCGTATCGCTGGATGGCAGCACTTCTACCGATAGCGATGGCACGATCACCAAATGGGCCTGGACCAAAAAATCGGGTCCGACTGCAGGTGGCGGCACCATTACTACGGCTGCTGCGTCTAAAACGACAGTAACCGGTTTGCTGGAAGGTACTTACATCTTTACGCTCACTGTTACCGACGACAAAGGTGCTACGCACAGCGACGACGTGGTGATCACTGTAAAAGCGGCTGCGAATGTTGCCCCGGTAGCGAAAGCAGGTGCAGATGTATCGGTTTCACTTCCAACCAATACCGTAGCGCTGGATGGTGGTTCATCTACCGACAGCGACGGCACGATCGCCAAATGGGCCTGGACGAAACAGAGCGGCCCGACTGGTGGTGCTATCGCATCTCCCGCTGCTGCTAAAACAAATATTACCAGCCTTATCGAAGGCACATACGTTTACCGGCTGACGGTTACCGACGATAAAGGTCTTACTCATTTTGATGATGTAACCATTACCGTTAAACCAGCAGCTGCGAACGATGCACCAACGGCTAATGCAGGTGCAGATATCACGATCACCCTACCAACATCATCTGCAGCATTGGATGCCAGCGGGTCTACAGACACAGACGGTACCATTGCAAAATATGTATGGACGAAAGTATCTGGTCCGGCAGGCGGCGCCATCAGCAATGCTGCGGTAGCAAAAACAACCGTTACCGGCCTGTTGGAAGGTACTTATGTATATGCTGTAACGGTAACCGATAATAATGGCGCCACTGCCACCGACGAGGTAACAATCGTTGTGAAAGCAGCAATCGCCAACGTGAAGCCTGTAGCCAATGCCGGCAGCACGCAAACGATCACGCTGCCTACTTCGGCGGTATCGCTCGACGGATCGGCTTCTTCCGATGCTGACGGTAGCATTGCATCTTACCAATGGAAGAAAACCAGCGGTCCTGCAGGAGGTGCTATTGCCAATACTTCATCTGCCCGTACGAACGTAACTGGTCTTACAGAAGGTACTTATGTGTTTACATTGACAGTAACGGATGATGGTGGATTAACTTCTACTGCGGATGTGACTGTGGTTGTGAGCCCTGCGCCCAACAGGCCGCCGGTAGTTTACGCTGGTGCGGATATTACGATCACGCTGCCAACGAATTCAACCACGCTGGACGCAAGCCTGTCTTACGACCCTGATGGTGCCATCGTGAACTATTCCTGGAAGAAAACCAGTGGTCCGAGCGGATTCGCATTTGCAAACGGCAGCAGCGCCAAAACGCTCGTAACAAACCTGGTGGCCGGCACTTACGTGTTTACGGTTACAGCTACGGACGATAAAGGCCTTACTGCTTTCGACGATATCATTGTAACCGTTCAGGCGATAAATAACGCTGCACCGATCGCCAATGCTGGTCCGGATGTATCGATTACGTTGCCTGCCAGCGAAACGCAGCTTAACGGCTCTGGCTCGCTCGACACAGATGGCACGATCGCCTCCTACAAATGGGTACAGGTGTATGGTCCGGCTGCTTCGATTGCGAACAGCAATGTGGCTAATACTTCGGTAAGCGGCCTGGCGCAAGGTGAGTACATTTTTGAACTGACGGTAGTAGATAATAACGGCGCAACGGCATCTGACCGTATCACCATCCTGGTGCTGGCTGAGCCTAATGGAAAGCCAGTAGCAAATGCAGGTGGCGATCGCACCGTAACGCTTCCATTTACCGCGCTTGAATTGGACGGTACAGGTTCTTACGATACAGACGGCACCATCACCGGTTACAGCTGGAAAAAGATCTCTGGTCCTGCGGAAGGTGAGATCGTAGGCAGCAACGCTGCCGGTCCTAACCTGGTGGGCTTGGTGGCAGGTGTATACGAATTCGAACTGACCGTTACAGATAACAAGTTCGAAACGGCTACGGATGTGGTGAGAATCACGGTGAAAGCCCCTGAAGACGAACCGGTACAAATAAACATGTATCCGAACCCAGCCAGGGACAATCTCCGTGTAGAACTGAAAAATAAGGAGCTGAAAAACGTCACTGTCGTGATCTACAACTCCTTCGGGCAGGTGGTTAAAATGATCCGGGTGGGCAATACAAACGGCGGTTGGCATAACAACATCCAGATCACCGATCTTGCTAGTGGCGTATATGTGTTGAAGGTTGACGCTGATGGCGTGAAGTACGCGAAGATGTTTATTAAAGCCGGTCACTAAGTTTAGTTACCGCAACTTATAGTCGAAGGCCTTTACCGGTATAAGCTGGTAAAGGCCTTCGTGTTTTTAGTGCATATTGCGTGGAAAATACCACGATCGATCCTGGTGGCAGCTGTTTGTGTGGTGATTGTAACATGTTGATATATTGATCGTTACAGCGCATTTTTCGTTTTGGAATGATCCTTGTAAAACTGTATACAGACTATTAATTGTTTACACATTGTTTCACCTTAAAACCTCTTAGTTATGTTACGTTGGGCAGTTATATTTTTTATCGTAGCGATTATCGCAGCCATTTTTGGATTCGGTGGTATCGCAGCTGGTGCAGTATCTATTGCTAAGATCCTGTTCTTTGTTTTCGTAGTACTGTTCCTCATTTCCTTGATCTCAGGACTGGCTAGAAGATAATTATATTATTTCTTCCTTTTGCAGAAGGCTGCTTACGATAACGCGTTATCGTAAGCAGCCTTCTGCTTTGTTATTACAGTCGTGAAAGCTTACATTTACAAGCATGAAACCAGTTGTTACCATTACGTATTGCCCGAAGTGTGGCTGGCTGTTGCGGGCGGCTTATATGGCCCAGGAACTGTTAACTACATTCGAAGAAGATCTTGGCGGCGTTACGTTAAAGCCGGCTGAAATTGCGGGTAGTTACCAGGTTTTCGTGGATGATTTTATGCTGTTCGATCGTAAGCGGGAAGGGCGTTTCCCCGACATTAAAGAGCTGAAACAACTCGTGCGCGATCGGGTTAATCCTGGTAAAAGTCTGGGGCATTCGGACCGCAAAACAGAAGGTTAAAATCGGCAGGAGAGGGGCTCCTATCCTGCTTCAGCATTGTATTTAAGCATCATTTAAGGACTTATGGAACCGGGATATTTTTTAGGGATTGTAGTGTTGATCGTCGTGCTGGTCATCTGGCGGCGTAAATCCAAACAGCGTGCGCGCAAAGAACTGGCTGTGCCGTCTAACTATATTGAATTGCTGGCGCAAACGGTCCCATATTATCAGCGGTTAAGCGATCCCGAAAAGTCGCGGTTTGCCGCGCAGGTAAAATCTTTTTTAGAAACCGTGAACATCGAAGGCGTAAGGACCAGCGTGGAACCGCTGGACCGCATACTGGTAGCTGCAGCATCTGTTATTCCGTCCTTCGGTTTCCAGGACTGGAAATATTTCAACCTCACGAATATTATTTTGTACCCGGGCGCATTTGACGAGGAATATCGTTTGGATGGCGAGCGTCGACCGATTGCCGGTATGGTCGGCAGCGGCGCTTTGAACGGGCAGATGTTGCTTTCACGGCCAGCGGTGCGTGCAGGCTTCTTTGACATTCATGGTAAACATAATACCGCTGTGCACGAATTCGTGCATTTGCTGGATAAGGCGGACGGTATCGTGGATGGCGTGCCTGAAAAATTCTTGCGCCACACACAAACCGAGGAATGGGAACAAATTGTAGCGCATGAAATTGAAATGATCGATCAGGGTGAGTCAGATATTAATCCGTACGGCGCCACCAATCATGGCGAGTTTCTTGCGGTGGCATCGGAGTATTTTTTTCAACAGCCCGAACGGATGAAGGAAAATCATCCTGATCTGTTCCGGATGTTGTCGCTGATATTTCATCAACAACTCGCATAAAACCTCACATCATGTCAAACGCAAAAATTCCACTAGGCCACCAGACCGTCGTTCCATATCTGATCCTGGATGGCGCCGCCAAATTCCTGCAGTTTGTGAAAACCGTACTCAACGCCGAAGAAAAATACAATTATCCGCGTGAAGAAGACCCTGCGAAAATTATGCATGGCGAAGTGCGCATCGGTACCGCGACAATCATGTTTGCTGATGCGACCGACAAATACGGCGTTCAAACCGCTGGCTTGTACGTGTACGTTGATGATGCTGACGCCACCTACAAAAAAGCCCTCGCCGCCGGTGCCGAATCTGTCACTGAAATGGCTGACCAGCCGTACGGCCGTTCGGGCGGTGTTAAAGATCCGACTGGCGTAACCTGGTGGTTGACGACTGTTAAGTAATTGATCGCCAGTATCTTGTTTCTAACTTTCCTCTCATAATTTATATTATGTTAAATAGATGATTCTAGGTTTCGGTAAGGTATCCTCGGATTACAAGCTTTTATGTTAAATAGATGATTCTAGGTTCCGGTGAGGTATCCTCGGATTACAACCTTTTATGTTAAATAGATGATTCTAGGTTCCGGTGATGTATCCTCAGATTACAACCTTTCTGGCTTTGTCAGTCGTTCATCTTGCCTTATAAGTATGTTTGCAATTTGATAGCTGTAAGTCCTATCCTGTTTATCTGATTCGCATGGCTGTCGGGAATTGCAGTTTGTTTTGGCAGCAAAAGTTCCCATCGTAAAATAAAGTCCTGTGCATGTTTCGATTAATCTGATAAAAAAAAGGCGCCCGCAACTGCGAGCGCCCAGTACAAACAATAAATAAAAAATCCTTAAAACTTCACAGTCACGTTCGCATTCATGTTGAACGGCAATTGCGGCGTTAACACGCCCTGTCCCGCAAAATAAAGTTGATCGGTCAGGTTGTCGGCCTTCACGCCCAGCCTGAAACGTTTGGTATCGTAAAACACGGTCGCGTTAAGGATTGTGTAAGATGGCAGCGTGAATATGCCCGTAACAGTTGTGTTAGACGTCAAATGTTCTCCGACGTAGTTGCCCCCTATGCCCACACCCAGGCCTTTCACTTTGCCACGGGGTTGCGTATAACTGATCCAGGCGTTTGCCAGGTTCGCAGGACCTGCAGATGGCGGACGGCGGCCTTCCACGTTCGATGCTGCTTTCACCAGTTTGCTGTCATTATAGGCGTAGCCAGCAAGCAAGTTCAATCCGGGTAATGGATTGGCGATGAGTTCGAATTCAATCCCGCGGCTGTCTTGCGTGCCGTTCTGTACAGTGATGTCATACCTTGTTCCTTCCACGGTGATGGATTCCTGCCGGGTCATATTGTCGACAGTGATATCGTAGTAGCTGGCGGTAAAACTCAGTTTACTGCGGAACAGGTCCAGTTTCACCCCTCCTTCAAACTGATTAGCCTGTTGTGGTTTCATGGCGCCTGACAGTCCGGGTAACGACTGTGTTACGGGCTGTACGTAAGCAAAGCCGTTCATGTAGTTGGCGAACAAACTGATCTGCTCTTTTACTACCTGGTACACCAAACCGAATTTAGGCGATACGGCAGATTTGTCGAACTTGCTGTTGACTATCGGCTGATTGGTGGCGTGATTAATTGTTCCTTTCGAGCTGAATTTGTCGAGACGAACACTCATCATCGCGAGTAAACGATCGGTTACATTTATAACGTCCGACGCATACACGCTGAATATTTCGCTGGAACCGTGATTACGCGTCGGCGCCAGCGTAGAGCTGTTCAAACGTGCGTCCAGTGCGTAGCGGGATATTTTTACATAGTTCGGATCAGCAGCCAGGCTGCCATCTACAAAGTCGAACGCGATGTATGGAGAATTATCATTGCTTACACGCATATTCACGTAATCAAAACCTACGACCAGCCTGTTACGCAGCGTACCAATCCTGAAATCGCCGGTAAAGTTCTGTTGGATGTCGATCGCGGTATTGCTGGTGTTTTGCAGGCTCACTGTTCTTTCCAGTGAATCTTCACTCGCCGCTTTGCGGATAAACTGGTATTGATAATAGCCGTCAGACTTACGGGTATTGGTAGAAATGATCGTCTGCGACGTCCACTGGTCGGAGATTTTATACAGCACTTGCGCACGGGCGTTCATCGTTGGGTTTTTCATCGTGATGTCGCTGCTCGTGTACGAACGTTTCCAGTCAAAGTTCAGCTCATCCGGTGACTGCGCAATAAACGGACGCACACGATTGAGGAAGATCGACGAAGGATTCGTGCTTTCTGTCTGGTAAAACTCCGCGTTCAGGAAGATGTTCAGCCGGTCACCCGCGCGGTAATGTAAGGCCGGGGCGATAAACATCGATTTCCTGAAACCCGCGTCCTGCCAGCTGCTTGTATTCTGATAAGCTGTGTTCACGCGAAACAGCAGGCTGCTGTCTTTACTCACCGGCCCGTGTACATCGGCGGTAATACGGTTCAGGTTGAAGCTGCCCGCAGTATAACTCACCTCGCCGCCGAAAGCTTCCATCGGTTTCTTCGATACAATGTTGATCAAGCCGCCAAAGGAAGTGAGCGTGCTGCCGTAAAGTGTGGCAGACGGACCTTTCAGCACTTCTATCCTTTCGATATTGGCCGGGTCGATCTCCCCGTTGGTTTGTCCGGGTACGCCATCCATCATCGACGCTTCCGTCCGGAAACCCCTGATGGTATATGACGATGTTCCGTCCGTATTGATGCCGCGGTTACCCTGAATTTTGTAAATGCCCGGCATATTTTTGATCGCGTTGCCAATATCGGTAATCACCTGTTCTTTGATCAGCTCAGAAGAAACGGTGGTATATACTTGCGGATTCTCCAGGTTTTTGATGGGCAGTTTGGCGATATTGTTACTCTCTTTTTTAGCGAAACGACTGCGGTTCGCATTCACCTCAAACTGTTGCAGCTGGCGGCTGTTGGCGTACAGGGAAAAATCTGCGGTGATAAGTTTACCATCCGTTAAATTGATTTGCTGCGTTAATGGCGGCAGCCCTGGATATTGCAGCTCCAACATGTACGAACCGGCCGGCGCCTTCAGGATGTAGATACCATTGTCGTCGGTCAGCGTGCTGACGCCGGCGCCTTTCAGGGTTACTTTTGCACCCGCTGCAGGCTCACTGTCGACCGTCATTACCTGTCCGCGCACCTGGCCACTTTCTTTTCTGGATATTTCACGAACGGTGATCTGGTTGCCTGTAAACTCAAAACGCAACTGCGCTTTACCACTTACATCCGCCAGAATATCTTTTAAGCTACCGCTGGTATTACTAAGCGTAACCGTCTTATCGATGCCGGAAAATTTGTTGCTGTAAATGAAACTGAATCCTGACTGGCGCTCAGCTTCTTCCAGCAAGGATTTAACGGTAATGGTAGCACGACTGATATTGATTTGCTGCTGACTGTTTTGGGCAGACAACTGCATCGAACTAAAAATAAAAGTGATGGCGAGCCATAGGGACACAACATTGCTGCTGGCTATCTTAAAGCCATTAATTTTCATATTTTTGAATGTTTTTAAATGATGACGTATGTGTTGTTTAGGAACAGTGGCCGGATGTGTTGCGAGCGCATCCGGTTTTTTATCTCGTAACTGTTACACGTTTCTCCTGCAGTTTGAATTTAACATCTGTTGTTTTTTCTATTAAGGATAATATTTCTTCCAGTGAACGGCTGCTAAACTTGCCGCTGATCGTTTGCGGCGTTAATGGCTCAGCTATCTCAAACGTAACGCCGTAGCGGCTTTCCAAAGCTTCAAATACTTCTTTCAACGGCGTATTGCGAAAGTGTAGTAGGTTGCCCGTCCAGCTAAGCACCACGCCCGTATCAGCCGTAATCGCCGGTGATATTTCTTTACTGGCGAGCGTATAAGTTAGCTGCTGACCGGGCATCAGGGCCACCTGCTGCGCTGCGGTAGAGAATTTGATCTTGCCGCTCGCGAGCGTCAGTTCTAGCGTCGACTGCCGGGTGTATTTTACATTGAAGCTGGTGCCCAATACCTGTATTCGCCCCTCTCCCGCCGTTTCCACGAAAAACGGCCATTTTGCATCCTGTGCAATATCAAAGAACGCTTCACCTGCTAGCAATTTCACCGTACGCTCATCACGGAACGCGCTCGGGTATTGTAAGGTTGTGCCGCCGTTAAGTTGTATCACGCTGTTATCGGGCAAGGTGATTCTTACTTCCTTCCCACCCGGGTTGTTGATCGTTTGCCAGGTAATGGCTGTTGAAGACCGGTTCAATGTGACGTAAAGCGTGGTCGCGACGGCGAGTAAAGTGGCTGCCGCCGCCGCCATACGCAGGTAAGGGCGTCGATCACGTACATTTATTTTTTGACGTAATGACTTCCAGATCGCCTTGCCTGTAGCCTCATTGACGGGCGCACCGGGTGTAGGCAACGGCTCGTGCGTACCGAGCCAGCGCTCGATCTCGGCCGCTTCGCGTTCGGTACATTCTCCGGAAAAGTATTTGTCAAGAAGCTCCTTGTTCATAGGTGCTGTGTTATAGCATTTACCTATAAGTTCCCGGAATCGGCATCAGGGTAAAACAAGTAAGGAATAATTATTTAGGAATGACATGGGGTTGACAAACGGCCTACAGGTGGTGCTTCAATTTCTCTTTAAGTTGATGACGGGCATTGCTTACATAATACTTCACCATCTGCACCGACCGTCCGGTTTTTTCTGCAATCTCTTTTTGGGATAGACGTTCAGATTGGCTGAGGAGGAAAATCTCTTTGCCAGGTTCCGGCAGTTCGTCGATCGCCTGGCTGAACCCGAGTTCCAGCTCCTTATAGGCCATCGGCTGCCGCGTTTCCAAAGTCTCAACGGGCGTGGGTATGCGATTGATGCGCTGCTGACTGCGATGCTGATTTCGCAGGTGCTGAAAAGCCTTCAATTTGGCGGAACCATGCAGGTAATGGGAAAGCTCGGATTGCAGGCAAAGTTCTTCTCTCCGTTGCCATAACGAATAGAAGATGTCCTGCGTTAATTCCTCCGCATCCGCTTCGGACGCAGTGTATTTAAGCAGTACGTTATACACGCTTTGCCAGTAAGTATCGAAGATGGTTTTGAAGGCCAGCTCATCCCCGCTCCTAAGCCTGTTTAGTAAATCCATACCGGCAGCAATGATAGTAAACCATGCGGAGGCCGGCTAATCCAATTGGGAATTTTTTTACGCGAACAGGAATTATACTTTACCGATTTTAACGGAGGTCATCGTAAGGGAGCCCATTACCGCTTTATCATTAAAGAAGTGCGCCTGTTCCTTTTGGCCCTGTAAACCAAGGATGTACATCAGCGGATAATAGTGATCGGGCGTAGGAATAGCGTATTTGGCAGCGGTACCCATCTGCTCATAGTGGATCAGCGGTTGGTGATTGCCATCCGTAATCAGCTGCTTAAACTTGTTATTCATTTCAATCGCCCAGTCGTAGCCGTATTCTGGTTGTTGCATTTTATCCCACGCAATCATGCGCAGGTTATGTACCATGTTACCGCTGCCGATGATCAGCACTCCTTTTTTTCGCAGTTCCGCCAGCTCTTTCGCAAGCTGGTAATGATATTCAGCGGGTTTGCTATAATCGATGCTGAGTTGTAAAACCGGGATGTTCGCCTTGGGGTACATATGTCTTACAACAGTCCAGGTGCCATGATCAAGTCCCCATTCGTGATCAAGGCCCACATGCGTCGATTTGATCAGCTGGGACGTTTCCTTTGCCAATTCCGGGCTGCCGGGCGAAGGATATTGCACATCAAACAGCGCTTGCGGAAAGCCGCCGAAATCGTGGATGGTTTTCGGGTTCGGCATGGCGGTTATTTTTGTGCCCTGCGTTAACCAGTGCGCGGAAATCACTAACACCGCAGTGGGTGTTTCGATCTCCTCTCCCATTTTCCGCCAGCTTTGCGAAAACGGGTTGTCTTCAATGCCGTTCATCGGCGAGCCGTGACCGATAAACAGCACGGGCATTTGCGCCGTGCTGCTAAAGGTGTCGGTGATATTTTTAAATTCCTGTAGTCTCATATTGCTTATCCCCAATGGCAACAAAGATATTGCCTTTAAAAACGTTTTACGCTGCATGAGTATTCGCAGTTTAGTAGGCTGCAGTAAAGCGCGCTTTAATGAATTTGGGCTGCTCAACTTCGTCTGCCAGTACGATTGCCAGGTCTTCTACCGACAAAATACTACGACCGTTTTCATCGAACACCGGATTTTCGGTACCTGTGCGGTATTTACCCGTTCTGCCAGTGGTAATGCCCTGGTGCATTTCAATAGCCGGACTAAAGAACGTCCAGTCCAGGGTTGATTCGCCTTTCAGGATATCGAGGTACTTGCGCGCACCGTTGGCGCCGTTATAGTATTCCTTCGGGAAGTTGGGTGTGTCGATCAGCTGTTGATCGCCTACGTACAGGCTGCCAGCGCCGCCTACTACGATGAAACGCTTTACGCCCGCCTTTTTAGTAGCCGCCTGTATCGCTTCGGAACCTTTAATGAACTCCTGCTCAATATTTGGATTCGTCCAGCCGGGATTGTAGGCGCTCAGTACGAGATCGTTGCCGGCAAGTACGGATGCAGTAGCATCTATATCGAAGATATCTGCCTGTCTTACAGTGAGGTTAGATTTAGCTTCGAGTTTGGAGGTGTTACGGGCGACAGCGGTTACTTCGTGGCCCCTGTTAAGTAATTCGTTCAATACTTGTGTGCCCACAAAACCAGTTGCTCCTATTAATGCGATTTTCATGATGTTCAGTGTTTAATCTTCAGAAATAACAATCTGTATTAAAATATGTTACAGTTATGGGTAAAAAAATAGCTTAGTGAAACTGCCGTACGAATTCGGCAAGGGTCTTTTTACCCAGGCTCTTCAGCAGCGAGGCTTCCGCCTCTGCATAAAGCGCGTCCAGGTGGTCGTTAATTTGCCTGCCCACGGTGCACTCGGGGTTGGGCTCATTTCGATTTTTCCCTAGTAAGGTAGCGGGTTTAACAGCTTCATAAACGTCCGACATCCTGATGCTGTTTGCCGGTTTGGCCAGGGTACTTCCGCCTCCCTTGCCTTCCTTACTTTCCACTAAACCAAAATTGCGCAGATTGGCCAGTTCTTTCCTTACCAGTACGGGATTGACTTTCATGCTGCCCGCTAAATACTCGGACGACACCAACCCATCTTCGCAAGCAAGTAAGGTTAAAATGTGAACTGATATGGCAAATCTGCCGTTATTCATACTGTAATGTTTTTTATTACAGTACAAAGGTAAGTTAATTCTCCGAATCACCAAATTCTGCGCAACGATGGTATTAATTTTGTGCGATAAGGGAACATTTAAAAGAGGAAGAGTTATGGTAAAGAAAAAATTGGGAAATACGGAGCTGTCCTTCGCACCCCTGGCCTTTGGTGGCAATGTGTTCGGCTGGACGGCCGACGAGCAGCGCTCTTTTGAGCTATTGGACGCGTTTACGGCGAGCGGATTTACTTTTATAGATACAGCGGATGTGTATTCGTACTGGGCGCCGGGCGCCAAAGGCGGCGAGTCTGAAACGATCATCGGCAACTGGTTAAAGCAGCGCGGCAATCGCGATAAAGTGATCATCGCCACCAAGGTCGGCTCCAAACCAGGCCCCGGACCAAAAGATCTGTCCAGGAAATACATTATAGAAAAGGTGGAAGAGTCATTGCAACGCCTGCAAACCGACTATATCGACCTGTACCAGTCGCATTACGACGATATCAGCACGCCGGTGGAAGAAACGTTGGAAGCCTACGCC
This sequence comes from Chitinophaga horti, assembly GCF_022867795.2. Lineage (NCBI taxonomy): Bacteria > Pseudomonadati > Bacteroidota > Chitinophagia > Chitinophagales > Chitinophagaceae > Chitinophaga > Chitinophaga horti. The sequence goes on from NZ_CP107006.1 coordinate 2,084,854, forward strand.
GAGCTCGTAAAAGCCGGTAAAGTGCGTTACATCGGCGCGTCCAACATGACGCCGGAGCGACTGTTGCAATCATTACAGGCCAGCCAGGAGCATGGTTATCCGCGTTACGAAAGCCTGCAGCCACAGTACAATCTGTACGAACGGGAAGGCTTCGAAAAGGCATTCGAGCCGCTTTGTCAGCAGTACGGCCTGAGCGTAATCCCTTACTATTCTCTTGCCAGCGGATTCCTCACGGGTAAATATCGCACGGAGCAAGACTTAAATAAAAGTGTTCGCGGACAGGGTTTAAAGAAATACCTCGATGATCGCGGACTGCGCATCCTGGAGGCGTTGGATTCGGTAGCTGCTCAGTACAGCGCCTCGCCAGCACAAATTGCGCTTGCCTGGCTCAATGCGAAAACGACCATTGCCGCGCCCATCGCCAGCGCTACTTCTGTAGAGCAACTTGAAGAACTGACCAAAGCAGCAGACATTCGTCTGGATGATCTCGCCGTACAGCAGTTGGATGAAGCGAGCAGCTACAACAAAAATGAAGATATCACTATAGGTGCTTAATGGCGTAAAAGCTGATCCAAAAGTAAAATGAACCTATCAGGTACCCGAAAAAAATAGGGCTGACCATTACTTTTTGGTCAGCCCTTTAGTTTTGAATATCTCAAACAATTGACATATCCATACCAGCCAATATTGAGACGACTGTGCTAAGGTTGTTCACTTGATTCGGGCAGATGCATTCGCTTGAACTATTGCGGTCGACGAGCCCCCGCATAATGTGCTGTTTTCGAGTTTACGACATAGCGTCACCATCACTCGGATGTGATAACGCGAGCCGCGTTTGATCCGCTCTTCTTAATTAATAACGATCACCGTTTTCCCCTTCCCTTTGCCCATCCTACTCTGTGCTACCGCCACGGGCGCTTCTTCCAGCGGAATGCGGCTTTCCACTGGTACCTTCAGCGTACCCTGTTGAAGCAGGGAGGTCAACTTCTCCATCTCCTCAACGGTGCTTTTCGTTTCGAAGTTGCCGCCGTGTAGTTTTTGGTCTTTCAGGAAGAAATCGTTCGTTACAAATTTAGTCGTGAGCGTTACCTTGCCTTTTTTCACCTGCTCGCTGAGCGCTTCAAACTTACTTTTATCGTTCACCGTGTCGATCAGCGCATCAATACCATTAGGATGTAATTTCTTCAGCTGCTCGTCCACCGGCGCCTCCATGTAGTTAATTGTTTCTTTCGCCCCCAATGCCTTTACACGCGTTGCTCCTTCTTCCGACGACACAGTGGCGATTACGTGTATCCCGTTACTGGCTGCTACCTGTATGGCAAACGAGCCTACGCCCCCTGTACCACCAACGATCAACAATACCTGTCCGGCGGCTAATTCAGCTGCCTCCACGAGTTGGATCGCGGTCATACCGGCGGTGGGTGCAGCAGCTGCATCTTCCAAAGGAATATTACCTGGCGCGATCGTAATTGCGGCCTTTTCAGGTACCACCACGTATTCTGCATAAGCGCCTTCGCCAACGGGCTTGTGAAGGAATTGTCCGTACACTTTATCGCCCGTTTTAAAGCGCGTAACCCCCGCCCCTACTTCCTCTACCACACCTGCGCCATCATTGCCCATGATCAGCGGGAACACGTGCGGCATATGATCTTTCATGATGCCATCTACTAATTTCCAGTCGTAAGGATTCACGGCTGCTGCAGCAATGCGTATCAAAATACATCCGGGTTTTACTTCCGGTCTTGGCAGGTCCATTAAGAGTGGGGTATCGCCGAAATGTGCTACTGCTATGGCTTTCATGATCGTCTGATATTTTTGGGTTTGAGGTATTAAGTTAATGTTTTTGCGTTATAAAAAGAATGGTTAACCATAGCATACGCTACGATTAACCATTTTACACTATAACTACACACTAATAATGAATGTCAGAGTATTGGAGAAGTGTTAATGCGTTAACGTTGCAGCATGCTGTACATCGCTGCGTCGTCGTGCTATCACGTTACTTCTTTTCTGTTGATCCTTTTCGTGCTTTAGGTGTAGCTGCTCCTGCACGCTGTTTGTAGCCCTGCTCACGGTTTCTTTCGCCGGTTACGGAATGCTCGTGCCGGTCAGTCACCTTGTTCGCTCTCGAACGGCCCCCTGCGCTTTTTATCGCCTCGCGGCGCTGATGCATCGTGGCGGCATCCAGGTCCTCGTCCTCTTCATAGTCTTCGTCATATCCGCTCACAAATGTATCGTCAAAATTTTCACCCTGACGGTCGTCTTCGGCATGGCGGCCCACATTTGTTTCGTCATAACCGTCGTAGTCTTCCTGGTCTTCGTACCGGTTTTTGCGCGCGTCAGTGTCGATGTGCTGCCTGGCTTGTCCATCCTCCTGTACTCGGCGATTGCCGCGATCAACAGTCTGCGGACGGCTGTTCGCCACGGTCGCTTTTCTATTAATGTCGTTTGATTTCGTCGCCATAAAAACAAGGTTTTGGTAGTTAAGAATAGTGAATGGCTCTAACGATTGATCTGTCAATTTCATGCCAATTGCGCTAACGTGTTGTGCTCAAATCAGTAAAGTATGACGGGCTACTGGTTATTGTACGAAATATGCATATCTGAATGGTCTGCGTTACAACCGTTTACAGCCCAGCCGTAGCAAGTGTCTGGTAGATTGTTAAAATCGGGGCAGCCCTCTTACCGGATGAATCGGAACATGCTGCATGCTGCGGCATTTCCACAGGTGGCGAATCTGCATAAACAAAAAAGGTGGCGCAAATGCACCACCTTTTAAGCGAAATATCTTGAGTTGCCGGTTATTCCAGCGCTTTCAGTTTTTTCTTGGTCGCTTCTACTTTATCGTTCATGTTTTTGATAGCGTAGATCTTCGACAATGCAGTCAGGCAGTTGTAGTAGGTTTCCCTATCGCCTGGCTCCAGGTTAGCACCTTTAGCAGTAAAAGAAGCATCGGCTTTTTCGAAGAAAGGCAGGGATTGACCCATCAGCGTTTCCATTTTACCTTGCAGTTCTTTTGCTTTAGGGCCAGTCTGTGATTTGCTGTCCAGCGCGTTCAGTTCTTTGTTGAAAACAACTGCACGGTTGAAGTACAATGCACCCAGCTGGAAGTTAGCGGTAGCGTCTTCCGGATTGATTTCCAGTGCCTTTTTATAAGCGCCTTCTGCTTTGTTCATCAGCTCATCGTAATTAGCTGGTTTAGGCAGGTCAGCACCGTTGTCGCCGCGAGGGTTGGCCACGTTATCTACGCGAATAGCGTAGTCGAGGGTAGCAGCGAAATCGGTAGGATTAGCAGCTACTTTCTTTTCCAGCATATCCAGCAGTTCAGATGTTTTACCGGTTTTAGAGTAGTAAATCATCTCCATATCGTTAAAACGTTTGTCACCTGGGAAGGTTTTCTTCGCGTCTTCGATTGTTTTCAGCCAGTTAGCGTTGTCTGCTTTCTCTTCATACAGTTGAGCGAGCAATACGTAAAGTGCTGGTTCTTTCTCAAATTTCAGGTCTACCGCTTTCTTCAGGTAAGTGAAGGCTTCTTCCTTTTTACCGGCTTGTTGGGCCGCGTAACCAGTGTAAAACACCATTGCAGTATCTGTAGGGATGCTGCCACTTAAACCTTTTGAGTTATAGTAGTTTGAAATTTCGACAGCTTTCTGGAAGTTGACGAAAGCGGAATCCCACTTCTGGTCGTTAAGGCCGGCGTAACCAGCGTTACCTACAGTAGCGTACACGTTAAACATGCGGCCGTTGATCTCGAGCAGCATCTCAGGCAATTTAGCATTCTTATCGATCGCGGTTTTGTACGCGTCGTAAGCCGTTAATGCATCTGCGAGGCTTTTCTTCTCAGTGGCGAGCGCTTCATAAATCTTACCTTTTACGAAAAAGGTTTTCGCATCATCTTTAGTTTTATCGTGCTGAAGTGCGGCTTCAATGTCTGCTTTCGCTTTGTCGTATTCCTTCTTAGATAAACTTTCTTCTGCGCTGCTCACTTTTGCCCTTTGCGCCATTACGGACGCGGCTGCAGAGCAAAAGAGAAAAGACAACATAAGTTTTTTCATGTGGCTCAGGTTTTTTAAATTATGATTAACATTAATTAGATGCTATTCCTCTGTTGGCGCCGGGGCTTCTTCTCCTTCAGCGGCTGCAGTACCTTCTTCTGTAGCTTCGCCTTCTACAGCTTCTGTTTCGATACCTTCTTCGCCCTCCAGTAAGTCTTCCGGTTGTTCTTCCTGCTCGTCGATCCTTGCTACAGCTGCAATTTCGTCTGTTTCGTCGAGACGGATCAAACGAACGCCCTGCGTAGCACGACCCGCTTCGCGGATGTCCGCCACTGCCATACGGATGGTGATGCCAGATTTACAAGTGATCATCAGGTCATCTTTTTCCGTTACGTCCAGGATGGCGATCAGGCTGCCTGTCTTCTCCGTAACGCTGATGGTCTTAACACCTTTACCACCACGGTTCGTAACACGATACTCTTCGATCTCGGTACGTTTACCGAAGCCTTTTTCGGATACAACCAGCACCGTGCGCGTTTCGTCCTCCTTATTAACACAAATCATACCAACAACTTCGTCCTTCTCGTTGTCTACCTCAATACCACGCACCCCGATCGCACCACGACCAGTTTCACGAACGGTATTTTCATTAAAGCGGATGGCGCGGCCACTGCGGATGGCCATCATCATTTCACTGTTTCCGTCGGTGAGTTTAGCTTCCAGCAGCTGGTCGCCTTCGTTGATGGTAATGGCGTTTACGCCGTTCTGGCGCGGACGCGAAAACTCTTCCAAAAGGGTCTTTTTAATGATACCGTTTTTGGTACAGAGCATGATATAGTGACTGTTAATGAAGTCTTTATCCTGCAGATCCTTGATGTCGATGATCGTACGGATCTTATCGTCGGAAGGCAGGGTGATCAGGTTCTGGATCGCGCGGCCCTTACCGGATTTTTCGCCCTCTGGGATCTCGTATACCTTCAGCCAGTAACAACGGCCTTTTTCGGTAAAGAAAAGCATAGTGTGGTGCGTAGAGGCTACGAACAGGTGTTCGATATAATCCTCGTCGCGGGTTTTGCCGCCGATAGCGCCACGGCCACCGCGTTTCTGCTGGCGGTAGTCGTAAGCAGAAGTACGTTTGATATAACCCAGGTGAGAGATGGTGATCACCACATCTTCTTCAGCGATAATGTCTTCGATACGCATTTCGCTCGCCAGGTACTGGATCTCGGTTTTACGCTCGTCACCAAACCTTTTCTTCACATCTTCCAGTTCTTCCTTGATGATTTTGAAACGCAGTCCTTCATCACCCAGGATCTCTTTCAGGTAGTTGATCAGTTTCATGATCTCTTCGTATTCTTCACGGATCTTGTCGCGTTCCATGCCTGTTAAACGCTGGAGACGCAGTTCCAGGATGGCTTTAGACTGTATTTCGGTCAAACCGAAGTTGCTCATCAAACCTTCTTTCGCGATATCCGGAGTAGCCGAGTTGCGGATGAGGGCGATCACTTCGTCCAGGTGATCCAGTGCGATGAGGTAACCGGCGAGTATGTGCGCCTTTTTCTCGGCTTCGCGCAGTTCGTACTGGGTCCTTCTTACTACAACTTCGTGACGGAACTCGATGAACTCGGAGATCATGTCTTTCAGGTTAAACACACGCGGACGGCCTTTCGACAGGGCTACGTTGTTAATACCGTAAGATGTTTGCAGTTCCGAGTATTTGTACAGTTGGTTGATGATCACGTTCGGGATAGCCTCACGTTTCAGGTCGATCACGAGGCGCATACCTTCGCGGTCAGATTCGTCGCGCACGTCGGAAATGCCTTCGATGATCTTATCGTTCACCAGTTGAGCGATCTTCTGGTGTAATACTGCTTTGTTGATCTGGTAAGGCAATTCGTAAATCACCAGTCTCTCGCGACCCGCTTTGGTCGTTTCAGAAGTGATTTTACCTCTCACCACTACCCTGCCACGGCCGGTTTCAAAGCCTTGTTTAACGCCGTCGAAGCCGTAAATGATACCGCCGGTCGGGAAGTCGGGCGCTTTAACGTGTTTGATCAGTTCTTCGATGGTGATCTCACGGTTGTCGATGTAAGCGATACAGCCGTCCACCACTTCCGACAGGTTGTGAGGCATGATGTTGGTTGCCATACCTACCGCGATACCGGAAGCACCGTTGATCAGCAGGTTTGGAACACGTGTGGGCAACACCGTCGGCTCTTCCAGGGTGTCGTCGAAGTTGAGGGTGAAGTCAACGGTTTCTTTATCGATGTCTTCCAGCATTGCTTCTGCGATCTTGCGCAAACGGATCTCCGTATAACGCATAGCCGCCGGCATGTCGCCATCCACAGAACCGAAGTTACCCTGGCCGTCGACCATCATGTAACGCATGCTCCAGGGCTGGGCCAGACGTACGATCGTATCATAGATAGACGCATCGCCGTGAGGGTGGAATTTACCCATTACCTCACCCACGATACGCGCGGATTTCTTATAAGGTTTGTTACTGTTGTTCCCCAGCTCGTTCATGCCGAATAGTACGCGGCGGTGAACGGGCTTCAGGCCGTCCCGTACATCGGGCAATGCGCGGCCTACGATCACCGACATGGAGTAGTCGATGTAGGCCGTTTTCATTTGTTCCTCAATGTTGATCTGAACAATTCTACCTTCCTGTGGATTTTCCGTATTTTCTATCATTATTTTATTGGTTTACAGGTTTTTCAGCTGTAAATTTTGAAGAGCAAATATAACTTATTCAGGCCGTATTCAGTGCGGATTTACCCCCAATGTTGATAAAATCTGGATACTATTTTCACCGCTTTTTTTCGCCCCGCTTTGCAATTATCTAAAATTTTAATGATAAATTCGTATCATCTCCAGTTAAATTTCAATATGCGCATTATGGTTAATGCGTCTTTGCCCTCCACCGGGCAGATGAGTAGTTTGTAACCGCGTGAAAATCAGCTTAAATTGGGCAAAAATATTTTAACATTGCAAAACGAAACGGGATTATGTTTCGAACATTATAGGGTAGTTTAGTTACACCGATAGTTTTTTTAACCATTTTCCAGATTTATGAAGCAAATTCTATTGTTTGGAGCCGGGAAGTCAGCCACTGTATTGATTGATTACCTGCTATCAAACGCTCCACGTCAGAAATGGCATGTGACAGTAGCGGACCATGACTTAATGTTGATCAAATCGAAGATCGGAAAATCGTATTATGCAACTCCCGCAGCAATTGACATCACCAGCGATGCAGCCCGGCAACCGCTCATTGCGGAAGCGGACCTGGTACTTTCCCTCCTGCCCCCTGCCCTGCATATTGTAGTCGCCAGGGACTGCCTTAAACTGGGCAAAAATCTCATTACGGCCTCTTACATCGACCCGGAAATAAGGCAGCTCGCGCCGGACATCGAAAAAGCAGGCCTCCTGTTCATGTATGAAATGGGCCTCGACCCTGGCATCGATCATATGTCGGCCATGAAGCTGATCCACTCGATCGAAAAGAAGGGCGGACAGATCTACGCCTTCAAATCGTATTGCGGCGGACTCGTTTCGCCCGAAAGCAATGATAATCCCTGGCAGTACAAGGTGTCCTGGAACCCACGGAATATCGTGCTGGCCGGCTCCTCAGGCGCCATCTACCGGGAAAAGGGGAAGATTAAAGATATTCCCTACGAAACGCTGTTCGACCAGGCTAAAACGGTTATGGTACCGGGCATTGGCAAACTGGCGTTCTATCCTAATCGAGATTCGCTCAATTACGTGGAAGTGTATCAGCTCGAAAATATACCCACTTTTATGCGGGCCACCCTGCGCTATCCTGACTTTATAGAGGGCTGGAGCGCCATCGTGAAATTAGGGCTTACTGCCGAGGGCGGGCCGTTCAATACCGATAACATGACTTACTTCAAGTGGGCCGCTCAAAAGGTGACGCTTGATAAACACCTGAGCAACGAGGAAAACATCGCAGGCTTCCTGGGCGTGTCCAGCAAGTCGAAACTCATTCGCCAGCTTAAGTTTTTGGGGATTTTAAACGGGGAAATGATTAATTTAGGAGAGCAAACGAACGTGAGCCTCCTGCAACACATCCTCGAAACGAAACTTCGCATGGAGCCTGCCGATAAAGACATGATCGTGATGCTGCACGAAATTGAGTTTGAGCGACGCAACATGGCCACCCGCCTGCACAGCTATATGATCGCGCAAGGGGAAGATAATCTTCGCACGGCAATGGCTAAGACAGTAGGTTTACCCATGGGTATACTGGCGAAACTGATGCTGAGCGATAAGGTTGAATTAACAGGGCTGCACATCCCTGTAATGCCCGAAATTTATAACCCGGTCCTTCGGGAACTGGAAGACTACGATATCAGGTTTGAAGAGAGTTTTGAGTAGAAAGATATTTTCCTATGATAACACTGTCTTTAATACAAAACTAAAATGGAGAAAAGGCCATCCTGCGGGACGGCCTTTTTTTATTGTGTAAGCAATGTAATCAGTTCCTGTACCCCTTCTGTCGCCGGCTTTTCGATCACCTGCACATTGGGCAAACCATGTACCTCCGGCGCTTTTTTGTCGATCACGAACTTTGGTACATGGTCGCCGGCAAAGTCAACCAGTCCCGCTGCCGGATATACGTTAAGCGAGGTGCCGATCACCACGAACATATCGGCTTTCGCTACTTCGGCAGCCGCCCGTTCGATCATGGGCACTGCCTCGCCAAACCACACGATGTGCGGGCGGTACTGTCCACCGTCCGGTGCCAGGTCGCCGAGACGAATATCGTCGGTGTATGGGTAAATGGTATCCTCGTCATGAATACTTCTCATTTTACAGATCTCGCCATGTAAGTGCAAAACATTGGTAGAGCCGGCGCGTTCGTGCAGGTCGTCTATGTTTTGTGTGATGATGCGTACGTCGAATACTTCTTCCAGTTGTGCTAACCCGAAGTGGGCGGCATTCGGTTGCGCATTGCAAACATCGCGGCGGCGCATGTTGTAAAAGTCCAGCACGAGCTGCGGATTTTTATTCCAGCCGATGGGCGATGCCACTTCGTAAATATCATATCCTTCCCACAGGCCATCGCTATCACGAAACGTGCGGAGGCCGCTTTCAGCGCTGATTCCAGCTCCTGTTAAAACTACGAGTACGGGTTTCATACCCGTAAGTTATCGATAAAAACAACAACTTATACCGCCACTGTTTTTTCTTTTTTGAAACGTTTGTAGATGCGTTTGCCCGCGAAGAAAGCCACGATCAACAGCAGCCATGCAGGCCAGGCGGCGGTGACGCCAAGTGCCGCATCCAACACATTATTCCAGCCTTCTTTCAACGAAATGCCTAGTCTGCCGAAGAAGCCCGGCGTGTTATGTACAGTTTGTGCAAACGGTTGATAAAAATTAAGGGTGATGGTGCTCATCGCTACCTGCTGGTCCATGTAACGGAGCGATGCCTCAGCTGCTTCAATCTCTTCACGGGTTTCATTCAGCTTTTCTTCTACCGCAAGTATGTCTTCCACTTTACCTGCTTTCTGCAGAATGGCCAGGTACCGTTGCTCTACAGCTTTGCGGGCGAGCATGCGGGCTTCGGTATCTACATATTGTTTGGTCACATCTTCTGAGGTAATGTTTTTTTCGTCGAGCTGTTTGGCGAAGCCGGCTAATCCTGCCAGGCAGGCGTCGAACTTGTCGGCGGGTACGCGTACCTGCATCGTAGTGCGGGCCTCGAGATCGTTGCGGGTTTCGTTTTCGGAGGAGATGTAACCTTTGTGACCGGTGATCGATTGACGTATCTGCGCTTTGATCTTTTCATAGTTGTCAACGGAAAAGCTGACGGTCGCATTGCGAATGATTTTTTGTGTAATGGTGGCCTGGGGCGGCGCAACTGGCGGGGCTGCCTGTATCGCAAGGTCCGCAAGCGCGTACGAGTTGGCAGCAACCATGTCGTCCTTCGCCTCCAGCATCTGTTTCGATGCCACGGCTGCTTCTTCTTCCGCCCTTGCCGAAGCCGCTACCTGGGCTTCCACCGCAGCCGCCTGTCTTTGGCGGCAACCAGTCAGCACTAAAAAACAAACTAAGGTGATAATCGGAATGCGCGTAATCATAGTATATCGATTTGCTACAGGATGAATTTCGCCGACCGATTCCATAAAGTATGTATAAAAAAATGCCCGACCGCTGCGCGGCCGGGCATCCCCTATCGTCATAAATTTTTCGTCTTACATACCGCCCATCTCCAGGATGGTATTAAACTCCTCTTCGGTGACATTACAAACCGATAACCTTCCCTGGCGGATCAGCGACAGGTTGGCGAGGCGTTTTTCTATCTTCATCTGCGCCAGCGTTACCGGCGTTTTGATGGCCTTCACAGGCTTCAGGTCAACCACTACCCAATTGGCATCGTCGGTAGTAGGGTCCTGGTAATGTTCTTTCGCTACCTTGGCGATGCCCACTACGGCAAGACCTTCGTTGCTGTGATAAAATAGTACCTGGTCGCCTTTTTTCATGGCTTTCAGGTTGTTGCGCGCCTGGTAGTTACGTACGCCGTCCCAAAAGGTCTGGCCGTCTTTTACGAACTGGTCCCAGGAGTATTTAAATGGTTCTGACTTAACGAGCCAATAATTCATGTGATCGGTTTTATAATTACCACCCGCTGGCCAGCACATCGGCAATGTGCATGGTTTTAACGGTGTGGCCATGTTTGCGGATATAGCCATCCAGGTGCATGAGGCAACTCAGGTCGGTGCTGATCAGGTAATCGGCGCCGGCGTCGATAGCGTTTAATACCTTCTGTTCGCCCATGCCAACGGATATCGGTTCAAATTTAACGGAGAAGGTACCGCCGAAACCACAGCAGGTTTCACAGTCGGTCATTTCTCTCATTTCCAGTCCCTTTACGTTTTCGAGCAACTTGCGCGGGCCTTCCTTAATGCCGCATTCGCGTAAGGCGCCACAAGCGTCGTGGTAGGTGCCAACACCGTTGAGCGTGGCGCCCAGGTTGGTAACGCCCAGCTTTTCGGTAAGGAACTCTGTAAATTCGAACAGGTTCTTTTTCAGCAGTTTTACATCGTTATGCGTAGCGGAGTTGTCGAACAACTTACCGTAGTAGTTGCGCACAAAGCCTGTACACGAGCCGCTGGGGGCCACGATGTAATCGTATGTACGAAAGTCTTTTACAAATTTGGTGGCGACGGACTTACATTCGTCGCGGTAACCTGCGTTAAAAGCGGGCTGGCCGCAGCAGGTTTGTTCGGGGTTATAGTTCACATTACACCCCAGTTTCTCCAGCACTTTTACCATGTTGAAGGCGGTCTCCGGAAAGAGCTGGTCCACGAAGCATGGTATGAATAATTGTACGTTCATGGGTGTTTGAGTCGGTTTACTGTCCTGGTGTAGAAAAAACTAGCGGTTGGTCGCTAACTGGCGCTGGTACGCGATCATTTTGAGTGCCGTGATGGCTGCTTCGTCACCTTTATGCCCATGCTCGCCACCGAGTCGCTCCTGTGCCTGTTCCATGTTGTCGACAGTCAATACGCCGAAGATCACCGGTACGGGCAGTTCGAGGTTCAGTTGCAGAATGCCGTCGGTTACTGCTTTACATACGTAATCGAAATGGGGTGTCGCGCCACGGATCACACAGCCAAAGGCAATGATAGCGCTTGGCTGATCGGCCGTGCCGCGGGTGTTCTCCCACAGTTGTTTTACCGCGAAAGGCAGCTCAAAAGCGCCGGGCACCTGGTATTTGGAGGTCTTTTTAATGTTGTAGCCGGCCAGGGTGCGTTCGCATCCCGCTACCAGCTCATTCGTTACGAAATCGTTCCATTCCGTATAGATCATAACAACACTGGCACTCTCCAGTTGGAGAATGCCAGCATCATTCAGTACGCTTTGATTATGTATAGACATACCAGAAATTTCTTAATCACTAAATCCTTGCGCTAAATCCTATTCCTTCACTACACCCAGTCTGGCCAGGTACATATCAACGTTCCTCGCTTCCTGGGAAGTAGGATATTTATCTTTGATCTGTTTGTAGATCTCGATCGCTTCGTCGTTCTTTTTGTTCTTTTCGAGTGCCAGTGCAGCGCGGAACAGGTACAGCGGGCTGGTAAGCTCGTTGTTGTTGTAGTTGCCGGCTTTTTTGTAGTACTCGATCGCTTCTGCATCTTTGCCCAGTTCCATGTAAGCATCACCGGTAATACCGTATGCCATTGACTGTACAAGCAGATCGTTTGCGTTAAATTCTTTCAGCAGGTCGATGCCTTTCTGAAAATCACCCAGTCTTACATAAGAAACACCTGCCTGGTATTTGGCGAGGTTGCCTGCTTTTGTACCACCGTATTTTTTAATCACTTCCAGGAAGCCGTAGTTGCTACCGTCGCCGTTCAGCGCCAGTTTAAACGAGTCTACCTCGAAGTAGTGCTGTGCCGGGAAAGCCATTTCCTGAGCTTTTTGCTCATTAGGGCCTTTCACGAAGCGGTTATAGGCGAAAAATCCGCCAACGATCACTACTACTGCCACGAGGCCGATAGTAATCACCTTTTTGTTTTTCTGGAAGAAATCTTCTGCATTGTGCATGGATGACTCCAGGTCAAAGTCCCTCGATTTCTTAGGACCCTGTCCGGCGCCTTGTGGTTGCTGGATATCTGTTTTGTTCTCTACCATTTGTAGATGTGTTAAATATTTCCGTAAGGAGCGTTATAAATAAAAAGAAGGTTGACGAAGATCCATGCAGATGCACCGTCAACCTTGCTTTTATGGTATTAATCAACAATAAAAGGATAATCCTGCTGTACGTACACGTCTTTCAGCAACTCGTCGTCTGAAGGCCATGGAGATTCTTCTGCAAAGGTTACAGATTCTTCCACTTCGTTCTTCACGCGCTCGTTGATGGCTTCGATTTCTTCTTCAGTAGCCCATTTGTTGGTCTGGATCACTTTCAGTACCTGGTTAATCGGGTCCTGATCACGATATTCTTCTACTTCCTCTTTGGTGCGGTATTTCGCAGGGTCGCTCATGGAGTGACCACGGTAGCGGTAAGTTTTGATTTCCAGCAGGGTCGGGCCACCGTTTTCACGGGCGCGTTTCACTGCCCTGTCAATACCTTCGTGAACCGCTTCGCAGCTCATACCGTCGATAGAATCCGCCGGCATTTCGTAGGCATCAGCCAGTTTATAGATGTCCAGTACGTTAGAAGTACGTTCTACAGAAGTACCCATCGCGTAACGGTTGTTCTCACAAATAAAGATCACCGGCAGTTTCCACAGCATGGCCATGTTGAAGGTCTCATGCAGCATACCCTGGCGGGATGCACCGTCACCGAAGAAGCAAAGGGCTACATTGTCTGTGCCTTTATACTGCTCGGCAAATGCCAGACCTGCGCCTGTACCGATCTGCGCGCCTACGATACCGTGACCGCCGAAAAAGTTGTGTTCCAGTGAGAAGAAGTGCATACTACCGCCCTTACCTTTCGAACAACCTGTTGCCTTACCATACAGTTCCGCCATACATGCCTTCGCAGAAATACCTTTAGCAATCGCCAGCGCGTGGTCGCGGTAAGCGGTGATAAATTTATCCTCCGGGCGTGTAGCTGTCATCGCACCGGCTGCAATAGCTTCCTGACCTATATACAGGTGACAGAAACCGCGTATCTTCTGCATACCATACAGCTGGCCTGATTTTTCCTCGAAGCGACGCAGCAACAGCATCAGTTCGTACCAGTATAGATATGTTTCCTTGGTGAATTTCGTCTTCACGTCCTTAACCTTTTTAGTTTGCACTAGTTTCTAAATTTGTCCGCAAATATAACAGGAAAATCCTAAAAATGTAATATGAATTACTATTCCTGTCAAATTATGCAATTTCATCAAATTCAAGCACTTTTGCATATCGTTCATAATCGAAGCACCAATTTTGCTCCAGGTCAGGAAAATATCACTCGTTCAGTTTAAGAATTACCCGCAACGCGTTTTCGGGTTCGAGAAGCGTATTGTGGGCATTACAGGCCGTAACGGCTCAGGTAAAACTAACCTGCTGGATGCTATATATTACCTCTGCTTTACCAAAAGTTACTTCACCACTACCGAGGCGCAAAACGTCCTGTACAATACAAATGGTTTCCGCCTCGAGGGATTACTCGAGCGCGGCGGCAGTACGGAAAAGATCGTTTGCACGCTGAAAGAAGGTAAAAAGGACGTGGCCTTGAACGACGACAGCTACGACAAATTCTCCCGCCACATCGGCCAGTTTCCTGCGGTGATGATCGCCCCGGACGATGCTGAGATCATTCTCGGGGGCAGTGAAGAACGCCGCCGCTGGCTGGATGCCCTGCTCTGCCAGCTCAATCCCGGCTACCTCGACCACCTCATCGCCTATCAGAAGATATTGTTACAACGCAACGGCCTGCTGAAGGCGATCGCCGAAACCGGCCATAACCAGGATGCGCTGCTCGAAATATTCGACGACCAGCTGGCCGACCACGGTATTCCTGTCTTCGAGGCCCGCCGCAACTTCCTGGGACCGTTCATTCCAAGGGTACAGGCGCTGTACGATTATTTGTCAGGCACGCATGAGGTCGTAGATATTAAATACCAGAGCCACCTGCATGAAGGCGACTTTCGTAAAATGTTGATCCAGCAGCAGCTGAAAGATAAAACCCTGCAACGCACGTCTACGGGCATCCATCGCGACGACCTCCAGTTCCTGCTGAATGGCTACCCGATGAAGTCCAGCGCCTCACAGGGACAGCGAAAAAGCTTCCTGTTCGCCTTAAAGCTCGCCCAGTACGAGGTAATCCGCCAATTTAAACAGTTCCCTCCCCTCCTGCTGCTCGACGATGTGTTCGAGAAACTCGACCAGGAAAGGGTGTCGCGGCTAATTCAATTAGTCAAGAGCGGCGAGTACGGACAGGTTTTTATCACCGACACACACGCCGACCGCCTGCTGGCGGCCTTTGACGGCGATGGGGATATTATCCAGCTTATCCACATGTAGAATTACGTACATTTGCTGTATGCGTTACGGTATTACAAGTATGGGCGACGCCCTCCGCGATTATCTCAACAAAAGCCGCCTGAAACCCAGGCTGCTCGAAGTAAAGATCCAGGAAAACTGGGGAATGCTTATGGGAAAAACCATCGCCCGTTACACCGAAAGCATTGCCCTCATCGACGGTAAGCTCATCATCACCACCGCCGTAGGCCCCTTAAACAGGAACTCATGTACTCGAAAGACAAGATCGTAAAGATCGTGAACGAGATGCTGGAGGAACCTGCCGTAAGGGAAGTAATTATTAAGTAGTCATCTTCCGACCCTCTCTTCAGCCGCCGTTGTGTCACTCACTTGTGCGGCATTTTCGCTATTCAGCTTTCCGTTATGGCGAGCGAAGTGCGGCCAGCCTCGTGTTCAGTCTTCGGATAAGTGATTCGTGGCGCCTGCTTACCAGCCTCGAAGACATCGGCGAAAATTGCTTCATTTTATTCGTCATGACCAGCCACAAAAAAGGCCCGGTGCGCAAACCACCAGGCCACAATTACTATATCTAGCTTGAAAAACGTACTTGTTAATCCATATCCTTAAAATACTTAGCCGCTTTCGCCAGGTCGTTCATGCTGATCTTAGTGTTGAGCGACACCATCACCATTTCGGAGTCGTCCTGTACGAGCATTACCACGCGACCGAGTTTGTTTTCGCTGCCGCGGCTCATGATCTCTACCCGGCTACCGTCGTCGCGAATTTCCATCAGTGGTTCGAAACGTTTGTTTACCAGTTTGGTTTTCAGGTCGGCCACATCTGCAGATGCGATGTTGGCGTTTTCGATGGTGTGAATACGGATATTTTTGATCTTACGCAGCAGGCGCTTCACCTCGCGGCCTTCCCCTTCAAAAGAATTTTTACCGATAAACATACCGGCGAGGCGTAAAGGCACAAAGCCTAAACCGATGGTGAATGTTTCACCTTTGCCCCAATACGATTTGCGAAAATCGCGAAGTACGTGTTTTTGCGCGCTGGCAGAGGTTACAGAAAGCATGCAGGCGATGAAGGCGATGCAGCAGATGGCTAATCTTTTAAGCATACAGGAGGATGTTGGTAAAACGCGGCAGTTGCTGTAGAACGGCGGTAATGCAACAACTGCCGCGTTTCGGGTTAAGGTAGCTGTGTTTGAATACCGCAACGCCTGTAGAATGGCGGTAATGCAAGCGCTGCGGTATTTTGTGTGTTACTTCTTTTTAGGTGCTTTGTCCACCGCGGTCAGTTTATCAAACCCGCTGATGTCCATATCTTTCGCGATAGAAGATATCTCGCTCAGGCTGATGTCGCCGGTGATGGTGAGGGCAACAAACTCGTCGCCGCCTACCAGCATGATCAGTTCTGCAATATTGCCTTTCGCGTTTTCTTTCACCATGAACTTAAGGTTCGTTTCCTTGTCCTTAATCGTCATCAGCTCTTCAAAGTCTTTCGACAGCAGCCCGGATGCTTCGTGGAACAACCGGTTGGCGTCTTTACCACCTTCATTCACCAGGATGCGCAGGCCGGTCAGTTTCTTCGCTACCTGCATCACCTTTTTCGCATCGGGGTCGTTGGAATCGACCTTACTGAACATAGTGAACATTTTAGGCGTGATATTGATGACGGTGAAGCTTTCGTCGTTGGCGTACTTCTGGTAAAACTTGTCGATACTGCTCTGGGCCCACAGCGACGCTGTGGTGAGGGTAAAGGCAAGCAGCATGATTATCTTTTTCATCTGAATTGATTTAATCTTGATTGTAATACTGGTTATATATTGGTTCTAGAACGGTCTTAGTTTGCTCTTACTTTCTCCGATGCCTCGTTGAAGTAAGCGAGTTTTTCCATCTGGCGGGTACCCTTATTCATATTTTTGGCGATGAGTTTAAGGGCGCGCTGCGTTTCTTCAAAAGCCTTCTGCGGGTCCTGGTAAGTATCCATTTTGAGGGCTACGGCACTGGCGCTTTTTTCTTCATACTGATGAATGGAGTAGCCCACACCAAATGCCATGAGCAGAATCGCTGCTACCTTCATCCAATCCTGCCAGAAGGGCCTGATCACCTTAGCGGCGGGCTTTACCGGCTGCACTACAAAAATACTTTCGTCCAGTTGAGGCATATCCAGCTCGAGGCCGGCGGCTGCATGGAAGTACCGGAACATGGGGGCAGCTTCGCGGAGGTCTTCCGGTAATGCGTCCGTATGGCTGGCAAAGAAGTTGCGCAGGTCGGCTTCTTCTTGTTCCGATGTTTCACAGGCCCAATACTTGGCCAGCAGGGCCCTTGTTTTATTGTAATCCATATACATGCATGTTTTGTAGCTGCTCGCGTACCGTTTTACGGGCGCGGTGCAAATTAACTTTCACTTCGTTCAGGTCTATCTCCAGGATGTCTGCTATTTCCTGGTAAGCGTAACCGTCCATATCCCGAAGCTGGATGAGGGTACGGTATTTTTCCGGCAGCGATTGTATTACCTGATGAACTTTTTTCATCGTATCGCTTTGTTCCATGTTCGCGTGCGGGTTCCGCGTGTTGGCCGGCAACTCCCGCACATGGTCCAGGTCGTCCGACTGGCGGAACTTTTTAGACTTCATACGGTCCAGTGCCAGGTTACGTGTGATGCGCATGCACCAGGCTTCAAGGTTCTGCAGTTCATTCATCCTTTCCTTATGGTGCCACACTTTCATTAACGCGTCCTGGATGATGTCCTTAGCATCTTCCTCATTTCCTAGCAGGCGGTAAGCAAAGCGTAGCAGCTTTGGCTTTACGGGCATTACCTGGGAAAGAAATAGTTCTAATGACATAGTACTAGGAAGACGACTGTTAAAATCGTTTGTTACAGAAAATAGTAACTTTTTTTTGATTTTTTTAAAGAGGGTTGATTTTGAAGGGCTTAGGGTGTTTGTGATGTACTCCGCGACGTGGCGGCTCCGGGTGTGAACCTTAACTCCGGATGATTTGACCGGGGTGTAAATCTGCTTTAGCCCCGGTTCTCACCCCTGTTTCAGCATCGCGTCCACTGGGTCAGTCCCGATTATCCCCTGCTTCAGCATCGCGTCCACTGCTTCACCCTTGATCCCTCCCCCTCTTCAGCACGGCGTCCACTGCTTCACCCTCGACTCCTTCCCTCTTCGGGACGGCGTCCACTGCTGCAGCCCACTGGCCGCCTGGTACATCCTAGCTGCATCGTTGCTGCTTCCTTGCTGCATCCTAGGTTCATCTTACGTTCATCCTTCGTTCATCCTTCGTTCAACCTTCGTTCGTGAGCCTAAGTTGAACCTAGGTTGAACGAAGGATGAACCTAGGATGAACCTAGGCTGTTCGAAGGATCCTCGAAGGATCTTCGAAGGATCCTGCACCTATTTTCGACCTGTCACTCTGCTGACACACCGCTGCAGTACGTTCCCTATTTCGTGTTATTGTACTGCTCTGCCCGATTCCGTTCTTTTACGATCAGGAAACCTCGATTTATCTGTAACCCTCTAAATATCCCCTTCATGAAAAGATCACAACTCCTTTTGTTTTCCCTGTTGCTATGCATGTCCGCATTTGCACAACCTACCGGGCATGTGCCGGACGCAGATTTGCTGGACGTACAACGGCCGGGAGCACGGTTATTTTAAGTCGCCGGGTAACGGCGAAAGGCACATCCTGCTATCCTTCACCGGCGACGGACAATACACCTGTAACCAGAATGTGGAGGCGCCGCAGAAGCTGTTCGTAGATAATGACATAACTGGGACGGCCGTACGGTACGCGGGCCCGGCGATACGATCGTTTGGGAGGTGCTGACTATACCCAGGCCGGTTTGGAACTTTGCCGATGTGGTAGATGATGTGAATTACTTTTTCGCCAATATCGCGCCTATCGATACGTCGGAGCACTGGCGCTTCCATACGGTAGGATTCAGTGGCGGTGTTAGCCGGCAACCGGGGGGCTATCGCATCCACATCATCGATTTAAATGGCCGGGTGATCAGGGATGTAAGTAATGTGAAGGGAGGCCTGTACCAGGCAGACGTATCTACACTTAGTAAAGGGATGTACATTTTACAAATACAACATGGAGAAACGAAGGAACAGCGAAAGTTCATCAGGGAATAATCGCCTGTTTATGAGAGAAAAAGCGTCGCAGACCAGGCGGCGCTTTTTTTATTGTTCAAAAACGAGTACTTCCGCCTTGGCTCCCAGTTCGGCCAGGTGCCCGTTCACTTCCGCGATCATTTTATCGGGGCCGCAAACATAGAAGTACTGGTCAAAGTCGGCTACATGTTGTTTCAGAAAGGTGCTGTCGATGCGCGCATGGCCGTAACCGGTTTTCTCTTCGCGGCTGAGCATAAAGTGCGCTTCAGGACCAAGTATGTCGCGCAGTTCATCTTCGCAGATCACGTCTGCAGCGGTTTTATTGGAAAAGAAAAGCGTGTTGCCCAATATCTTATCATCCTTTTTCAGCTGGCGCAAAATGGCCAGGAAGGGCGTGATACCGGCGCCACCGGCAATGAAGTAACCGCGCCCTTTATATTCGATCGCGCCCCATACATCGTGGATCAACAGTTCATCACCTTCGGATAACCTGTGCAGTTGATGGGTAACACCGTTATGGTCGTGGTAACCTTTGATGGTAAACTCCAGGTACAGATTTTCGTTGAGGGAAGTAAACGTAAAAGGCCTTCGCTCCTGCTCCCAGCCAGGTTTATTGATGGCTACTTCTGTGGCCTGTCCGGGCGAAAAGCGATAACCTTCGGGCTTCTCGAAACGGAAACATTTTACGTCGTGGGTAACGGGTGTAATGGAAAGGATTTTTACGATATGTTGTTCCATGGCAGTTATCCCATTTTAATCCTGGGGTCCACTATACTATACAATATATCTGCCAGAAGGTTGATGATCACAAATATTCCGGCTGTGAAAAGTACGGCGCCCATGACTACCGGGAAGTCGAATTTCTCCAGCGCATCTACGGTTACTTTACCGATTCCTTTCCATCCGAAGATGTATTCCACGAAGAAGGCGCCGGCAAGTAACTCCGCGAACCAGCCGGTGATGGCGGTTATCACGGGATTAAGGGCGTTGCGTAAAGCATGTTTGTAAAGTATAACGCCGCTGCGCAAACCTTTAGCGCGGGCGGTGCGGATGTAGTCCTGCCCGAGTACGTCGAGCATAGCGCTGCGGGTAAGCTGCACGATGATCGCGAGCGGACGAATACCGAGTGTGATAGCGGGCAGTACGAGGTTGCGGAGGTTTAGTACCCGGCCGGCAAAGGGATCGATGTCGTACAGGCTGCCCGTCATATGCAGCCCCGTGTAATCGGTCAGCACAAAGCCGAACAGGTAAGCCAGTACAATGCCCGCGAAGAAAGACGGGGCAGAGATGCCGATCACGCTGGCAAATACCGCGCTGGTATCCATCCAGGTGTTTTGTTTTACGGCCGACAAAATACCGAGCGCTATACCGACCACCGTGGCGAACAGCATTGCCGCCAGGGCCAGTACGAGCGTGCCTGGTAAGGCTTCGGTCAGTATCTCCCAAACATCTTTTTTACCCTGGTAAGACCGCCGCAGGTAGGGTGTTTTAAGCACGAGTAAACGGTCGTTGCTCAGTGCACTTATCTGCAGGTAATTAAGATTGGCCTCCGCCTCTGCGCGTGGATGCACGGCGATGGGCGAAAGGTCGTTGAGGTACAATAAGAATTGCACCGGGAGCGGCTTATCGAGGTGCAGCTCCCGGCGCACATTTTCCAGAGAGGCCACATCGGCGCGCTGGCCCAAAGTTAAACGGGCAGGATCGCCAGGCAGTACGTTGAAGAGGAAAAATACCACCATCACTACGCCCAGTAACACTAGCAGCCCGTAAAACAGTTTCCTTAGAATGAAACGCGCCATGTTGCTTATTTAGTTGCCGCTGAATGCGGGAATGTCGTTATAATGCCACTTACCGGTAATAGTGCCTTTGTTCAGCTCTATCAATGTAGGATTAGCCCTGCCGGCGGTTTTGATCGCCGTGCCATCCATCTGCAGGAAAGGGAAGCTGATACCATGGGTCTTCTTGAACACGTCCACCGCTTCTTTGCCGGAAGAGGTAACACCATAGATATAGAAGCCTTTCGCCTGCGCGAGTTTCTCCAGGTCCTGGATCTGTTTATCCCAAC
This sequence comes from Chitinophaga horti, assembly GCF_022867795.2. Lineage (NCBI taxonomy): Bacteria > Pseudomonadati > Bacteroidota > Chitinophagia > Chitinophagales > Chitinophagaceae > Chitinophaga > Chitinophaga horti. The sequence goes on from NZ_CP107006.1 coordinate 2,105,998, forward strand.
CGCTGCCGGCTTCGTCCACGCTCTTCACAAGGAAAAGGTAAATGGTCGTTCCTTCGCTCAGGATGCTCTGTGTAAAGTCGCCACCATCAAAGTCTTTCAGGGAGAAGTCTTTAATGGCCGGCATCGCGTCACCTTTTACGATCAGTTTATCGGTACGGTCCACGAACTTCCAGGTAGTATCCTGCCATGGATAGCTGTCGTCAGGGAACTCCTGCCGTTTACCATCTTTCTCGTAAATCAGGATGGTTTTGTATACGTCGGGCCGGGAGCCTGGCGGTACTTTCATCTTTTCAGGAATGTTGTTGCCTACTTTATAAGGCAGGCAGTCTACAATCGGCAAATGCGACAGCGTATACCATTGCAGCCCGAAAGAGAATACGGTGGCTGCTGCCAGTATACCAATGGATGCTTTCGCGCCAAACAGCGGCTGTATCCGTTTGTGGAAGATGAAGATCACCACGATCATCACGGTAAGGATCACATCTTTCCAGAAGCTTTGTTCTGCTTCCAGTTTGATACAGTCCCCGAAACAGCCGCATTCTTTGATCAGTCCACTGAAAAGTGCAAAGCCGGTCAGGAAGGTGAAAAATATGATCAGTATTAATAATAGTGTAGAGAAAAGGCGCATGCGGTAACCCACGAGTACGGCTACACCGGCAATGATCTCGAAGGCGTTCATAAGTATCGACAGCACCAGCGAATACGGTACCATCCAATACATATGTAATACTTCAAAAAACTCATCCATCTTGTAACTGAGGCCCAGCGGGTCATTCGCTTTTATCAGCCCGGAAAAGATGAACAGTACTCCTACTATGATTCTAAACAGGATCAGGATAACTTTCATGGTTGGATCTATGGTTTTAGTAACAAATTAAAGTTTACCGGCTGCCTCTCCGGCTTTGATCAGCGCGAAGATGGCATAGTTTACAATGTCAACGAAGTTGGCGTCCATCCCTTCGGAGATGAGCGTTTTACCGTCGTTGCGTAATATTTGTTTAATGCGCAGCAGTTTAGTAAGAATGAGATCCACAAAAGATTCCTGGCTCATATCGCGCCAGGCCTCGCCGTAGTCGTGGTTCTTAGCCTCCATCACGTCGCGGATGAACTGTATCTTCTGATCATACAGCACTGCCACTTCATCTGCAGGAATGTCGGTGTACGGATCGTTGGGCAGCTCCATCTGCAAAAGTGCGATCACGCCGTAGTTGATGATCGCGGCAAATTCGCCGTCGATGTGGTCGTCTACTTTCTGCTTACCGCCCAGTTCCTGGATGGTACGGATGCGCTGTGCTTTGATGAAGATCTGGTCCACGATTGAAATGGGCCGCAGCACGCGCCACGAAGTGCCGTAGTCGCGGGCCTTTTTTACGAATGTGTCTTTACAGGCGTTGATCACCTGGCTGTATTGCGCTGCTGTGTTCCGGATCGTTTTCGTCAAAGCGTTTTTAGTTTGAAATAATTGCTAATCAATTACATTTGCAGCCAAAATAAGCCTGCGTGATGTTCAAAAATACATCATTCGGATAGAAATCATACAGTATTCTGTATTATTGTGATAAGCGTTCAACCTAACATATCCCATGACTTATACGATCAATTGCCGCGGCAAACTGCTTGACCTTTCACAACCAGTGGCCATGGGCATTATGAATATTAATGAAGATTCGTTTTATGCGGGCAGCCGCAGCCACCAGCTGCATGAGGTAACAGCGCGGGCCGGCCAGATGCTGGCCGGCGGGGCGGCTATACTCGACCTGGGCGGACAAAGCACCCGTCCGGGCAGTGTACAGGTAAGCGCCGAAGAAGAGGCCAGCCGGGTGATACCGGCCATTCATGCGATCGTGCATCACTATCCGGAAGCGGTTATTTCGGTGGATACTTATTATGCCGCCGTAGCCGAAAAGGCCGTGCTGGCAGGCGCAGCGATCGTTAACGATATTAGTGCCGGCGACCTGGACAAACAGATGATCCCGACCGTAGCGCGGTTAAAGGTGCCATACATTGCCATGCATATGAAGGGCACGCCCGAAACGATGCAGAAGGAAGCGCGCTATCATGATGTGGTGCAGGATGTGCTGGATTACTTTATCCTGAAATTAGAGGTACTTCGCCAGGCAGGCATCCGCGACGTGATCATCGATCCCGGCTTTGGTTTCGCGAAGAACATGGAGCACAATTACCAGCTCCTGAACGGACTGCACGCGTTTAAAATGCTGAACGTACCGATATTGGCCGGGGTAAGCCGTAAGGGAATGATCTACAAACTGCTCGAAACCACAGCCGAACAGGCGCTGAACGGCACTACGGTACTGCATACCCTGGCATTACAGCAGGGCGCGGCCATCCTGCGGGTACATGATGTAAAGGAAGCGAACGAAGTTATCAGGATCATGCAATATGCACAGCAACATCTATCAAGAGACTAAAAATCTGTTACATTTACAATATGGACGTAATTAACTTCTATGGATACAATTTTCGATGGCTGAATTTACTGGACCTTGCGATTGTTATTTTCCTGATCATTCAACTCTACCGGCTGCTGAAAGGGAGCCTCGCTTTTAATATATTCCTGGGATTACTGTGTATCTACGCCGCCTACTTCCTCGTGCGTGCGCTGAAAATGCCGATCCTCACCAATGTATTGCAGAACTTTATTAACGTCGGGCTTATCGCGATCATCATCATCTTTCAACCCGAAATCCGCAAATTTCTGCTGGTATTAGGCAAAAAGACACCGCTCAGTAAAGACAGTTTTCTAACCAAACTGTTCCTGCCCGACCGATTTAAGAGTTATAAGGAAGAAGAACACATCATCAACGAGATCATCACCGCCATCGGACACATGGCCGCCAGTCAGACCGGCGCGCTCATTGTGCTGGCCACTACTTACCGCGTAAAGTTCGATACGGCGTCCAGCATACCCATCGACGGGAATGTGAGTGCTAAGCTGATCGAAAGCATCTTTGAAAAGAATGCCCCGCTGCATGATGGAGCGCTCATCATCGTGGGCAACAAAATATTGGCCGCCAAGGTAATTCTCCCCCTTTCGGAGAATCCGAACCTGCCCACCCGCATCGGTATGCGCCACCGCTCCGCGGTAGGTATCACCGAACATAGCGATAACCTGGCCATTTGCGTTTCGGAAGAGCGGGGAACTATTTCTTATGCGGAAGACGGTATTCTCACACAGGATGTTTCGCTGGAGGAACTGAAAGTCAAGTTATACGAAACCCTCGTCGAAGGACTTTAAAACAAAAAGGCTATCTCGTAAGAAGATAGCCTTTTTTATATTCTCAAAATTCGCTTAACGCTGATTAGTTAGCCGGAGCAGCAGGAGCTGTTGGAGCAACTTCAGGTGCTGCAGCGCTACCAGGGATCACATCCAGCAGTTCAACAGTGAACGCCAGGATAGAGTTACCCGGGATAGTCGGAGGGTTACCCTGGAAACCGTAAGCTACGGCAGAAGGGATTACCAGTGTAGCTTTGGTGCCTTTTTTCAGGGCAGCAATGCCTTCATCCCAACCTTTGATTACAAAACCACGGCCAATCGGGAAGCGCAGGGGCTCCAGCGGCATACCCGGACGGATAGTGGAATCAACGTTAGAATCAAATACTTTACCATCCAGCAAAGAACCAGTGTAGTTCACTACAACAGTATCACCTGGCTGAGGCTGGGCGCCGGCGCCTTCTGCAGTAACGGCTACGTTAACGCCGGAAGCAGTTTTAGTGGTAGTAGTGAGGCTCTTTTTCTTCAGGTACTCAGAGATCTCTTTTTCTTCTTTAGCAGTCTGGCCAGCAATGGTGTATTTGCTGTCAACTACGAAAGTCAGTCTGATTTTGTCGCCTTTTTTAGCAAACGGAGGCATCTGTGGCAGAGAGTCTACCAGCAGTACGAAAGTTGCGCTATCACCTACATGCAGTTCAGAGAAACCGTCCATCAGGTCATATTTCTCAACAGATTTCTGGATAGGTACGGGAATGGCGCCGCCTTGCTGTTTGCGGGACTCAAACATGATAGAGTCGTTCAGGCGGGTGTAGATAAACATCATTGCAGTATCGCCGATCTTAAGCTGTTCGCCGCTACCGGATTTATCGATTGTATAGTCGATGCCACCGGGAGTTTTCCTTTGCTTGGGAGCGCAGCTGGCCAGCAGCAGCAAGCCGCAAGACGCAACAAGTAACAGGTTGTTCTTTTTCATTTGAAATTGTTAGGTGATGTATTTAAAGTTATTGTAACAAGTCTTCATTGGCGTGCATCGCATCGATAAAACGCTGTATCGTTTTGTCGAGCGGGTCGCCGCTTCTGCCCCCGGCTGCGTTAAAGTGCCCTCCCCCGTCGAAGTAACGGCGGGCGAAGGTATTCACGTCAAAGTCGCCTTTCGAGCGGAAAGAGAGTTTCACCTCCACGTTCCGGTCAATGATCAGCGCCGCTAATTTAATGCCTTGGATGGACAATAGGAAATTAACGATCCCTTCTGTGTCGCCCGTTTGCAGGTCAAACTTACGTAAGTCGCTGTAAGGGATAGCGATCATGGCCGTATTACACTCGTAAAATACCTCCATCCGGTTCAGCAGGCTGTTGCCCAGGAAGCGGAGGCGGTTTTCGAGGAAGTTGTCATAAATCGCCTGGTGAATGAACTCGTGCTTTAATCCGCGGTCCATCAGGTCGGCCACCATGCGGTGTACCCGGGAGGAGGTGGAGGAAAAGCGGAAAGAGCCCGTATCGGTAAGGGTGCCGGCGTAAATACACTCGCCCATGGCTGGGTTGATGTATTTTTCCTCGCCCAGTGTGTACAGCATTTCGTAGATCATCTGCGCCGTTGCCGCCGCCGTATTATCACTCACACCGTAGTCAAACTGGTCTTTCGGCTCCAGGTGGTGGTCTACCAGGATGCGGATGGCCGTCATCTTTTCAATAACCGGCGCCATGTTCTTGGTGCGGTCGATGTTGTTAAAGTCCAGGCAGAACAACAGTTCCGCTCCTTTCATCACCTCCAGTGCCTTGTCATTGGCCGATTCAAAGTCTATCACCAGGTCGCATCCCGGCATCCATTTCAGGAAGTCTGGATAGTTGGTGGGAGAAATGACGGTCGTTTGGTGACCCTTCTGCTGCAAATAGTGAAACAGGGCCAGGGAAGAACCCATGGCATCTGCATCGGGTTTCTGATGCATGGTGATCACCACTTTCTTGGGGCTTTCCAGCAAAGGTTTGATTTCCTCAATTGGCTTCATCAAAGACTATAATGTTATATTTTACAAGCTGTTAAAGCGCCTACCGGTTTATGGGAAAACGAAGTGCGAAGTTCTTTATTTGGGGCAGAATTTCAAAATTTTTTACGGCATCGAAAAAACTGGTTACTTTTGCGCCCTAACCGGCAGGAAACCAGGCTACCCGGGCTCCTGTTCCGGTATTACTTAAATCAGGCAAATACGCAACAACAATATGAGTAACAGAACTTTTACAATGATTAAGCCGGATGCGGTTGCCAATGGCCACATCGGCGGCATCCTCGCCCAGATCAACGAAGCTGGTTTCCGCATCGTAGCAATGAAAATGCTGCGCCTTTCTACCGAAAAAGCTGGTGAATTTTACGCTGTACACAAAGAGCGTCCTTTCTACGGCGAACTGGTAGAGTTCATGAGCAGCGGTCACATCGTGGCAGCTATCCTGGAAAAAGACAATGCAGTAGAGGAGTTCCGCAAACTGATCGGCGCTACTAACCCTGCCAACGCAGAGGAAGGTACCATCCGCAAAAAATACGCAGAATCTATCGGCCGCAACGCCGTTCACGGTTCTGACTCCGACGAAAACGCTGCGATCGAAGGCAACTTCTTCTTCAGCGGTCTGGAGAAATTCTAATCCGGAAAAATTAAAGAATGAATATGGGGGAAGCTTTTTGGGGCTTCCCCCTTTTTATTACTATTCAGCCGCCGTTGCGTCGCACACTTCAGCTTTTGTTCGCTACTTATCCAATTCCACCACCAGGTCGTCCTGGCTCACCATCGTACCCTCCGGTAAATGCACCGCTTTCACTTTACAGGCTCTGGTGGCGGTTACCGTGGTTTCCATCTTCATCGCCTCGATGATGAATAACGGGGTATTATTAGTCACCGCATCACCTGTCTTCACCAGCAATTTCGACAACTTACCCTGCAAAGGCGCGCCCACTTCCATTTCCGGGTTGCCCACTTTTTTGTTACTCACCACTTTCGACACCACCGACCGGTCGCGTATCTGCACCCGGCGGCCATACCCGTTCAGCTCAAACACCACGGTACGAATGCCCGTAGGGTCGGGCGGCATCACGAATACGAGCTTCACGATAATGGTTTTGCCCTTACTCAGCGGGATCAGTATCTCCTCGCCCGGCTTCAGCCCGTAAAAGAAGGCTGGTGTAGGAATGGCTTCCACGTTGCCGAAGGACTGTGCATGATGATAATACTCATCAAACACCTTGGGGAACATATGGTAACTCAGGTAATCGTTAAACTCTGCCTGCGGGTATTTCAGCTGGAAGGTCGCAAAGTCCTTATCGAAGTCCACAGGTGGCAGGTGTTCGTTCGGTTTACCCTTCAACGGCTCCTGTCCTTTCAGCACGATCTTTTGTAACTGCTCCGGGAACCCGCCGAACGGCACGCCCAGGTCGCCCTTAAAAAATCCCTGTACCGAAGCCGGGAAGGCCAGGTTGCGGCTCTCGTCCAGCACGTCTTCGGCCGAAAGATTATTGGAGGTCATGAAAAGTGCCATATCCCCTACTACTTTTGAGCTGGGTGTTACTTTCACGATGTCGCCGAACAGGTGGTTCACCACCGCGTAGTTCTGTTTGATCGTTTCCAGTTTGTCGCCCAGTCCCAGTGAGTCGGCCTGCTGGCGGAGGTTGGAGTACTGTCCGCCCGGGATTTCATTTTCATAGATCTGCGCGGTGCCGGCTTTCATATCGGACTCGAACGGGTAGTAAAACTCGCGTACATCTTCCCAGTAGTTGCTGTACTGGTTCAGGGAGTGTAAGTCCATCGGCTGGTAACGTTCATGGCCCTGCAGGATGGCCGTCATTGCGTTCAAGTTGGGCTGTGAAGTAAGGCCGCTGAGCGAGGCAATGGCACAATCGACCACGTTTACACCGGCTTCGATGGCCTTCAGGTAAGTCGCTGCCTGCACGGATGCTGTGTCATGGGTATGCAGCACGATCGGCAGTTTCACCGCATCTTTCAGCGCATGAACGAGCGTGCTGGCGGCCTGCGGTTTCAGCAGCCCGGCCATGTCCTTAATCGCCAGCATATGCGCGCCTGCGTCTTCCAGGCGTTTGGCCAGGTCTACATAGTATTGCAGCGTGTACTTTTTATTATCCGGGTTACTGATGTCGCCCGTGTAGCTGATCGCCGCCTGTGCCAGTGCGTTCGTATGCTCCCGAACGAACCGGATGCTCGGCGCCATGGCCTCCACCCAGTTCAGCGAATCGAAAATGCGGAAGATGTCGATGCCCGTTTCCGCTGCCTTCTCGATGAACTTGGCGATCAGGTTCTCGGGGTAAGCGGAATAGCCGACTGCATTCGATCCGCGGAACAACATCTGCAACAACATGTTCGGCATCGCCTGCCGCAGTTGCTGCAATCGCCGCCAGGGACATTCATGCAGGAAGCGCATCGACACGTCGAAGGTGGCGCCGCCCCACACTTCCATGGAAAACAGTTGCGGGTTCGCTTTTGCATATCCTTCCGCTGCCGCCAGTATGTCTTTGGTGCGCACGCGCGTCGCGAGCAAGCTTTGATGCGCATCCCGGTAGGTAGTATCGGTCATGTATACCGGCTTCTCCTGCCGGAGCCATTGCGCAAAGTCCTCCCGTCCCATCTGCGTCAGTTTGTCCTTCATGCCCGCCGGGTAAGGCTGCACCGGATCGAAGTTGGGCACCTTGGGTGTTCTGAACTTCTTGTTAGGGTCGGCGATCTTAATGTCGGGGTGACCATTCACCGTTACATCGGCCAGGTACATGAGTGTTTTAGTAGCCCGGTCACGTATCTGCGAAAGCTTAAACAGTTCAGGATGTTGCTCGATAAAGCTCACCGTACAGTTACCGCGGCGGAAGATGTCGTGGTTGATCACGTTCTCCAGGAAGCCGATGTTCGTTTTCACACCCCGTATGCGGAACTCACGTAACGTGCGCTGTAAACGGCTGGAAGCGCCCGATAACGTGCGTCCCCAGGCGGTCACTTTTACAAGCATCGAATCAAAGAAAGGAGAAATATTTACACCGCTATATGTACTGCCTTCATCCAGCCGTATGCCGAAACCGCCAGCGTTACGATAGGCGATCACCGTACCGTAGTCGGGTTTAAAGTTGTTCTCGGGGTCTTCGGTGGTAATACGGCATTGTATCGCAAAGCCATTAATTTTTACATCATCCTGGTCTTTGAGAAAGATCTCCGGATCGCTCAGCTGGTGGCCTGCGGCAATGAGTATCTGCGAACGCACGATGTCGATGCCGGTCACCTGTTCGGTCACCGTATGCTCCACCTGTATACGCGGGTTTACTTCGATGAAATACACCTTGTTTTGCCGGTCTACCAAAAACTCCACGGTACCCACGTTATTGTACTTCACTTTACGCGCCAGTTGCAGCGCATAGTCATAGATCTCGTTGCGCGTTTCTAACGGCAGGTTAGGCGACGGGGCTATTTCCACCACCTTCTGGAAGCGGCGTTGCACCGAGCAGTCGCGCTCATACAGGTGCAGGATGTTGCCATGGTTGTCGCCCATGAGCTGCACTTCGATGTGTTTGGGCTCTTCGATGAACTTTTCGATGAAGATGGTGTCGTTGCCGAATGCTTTGCCGGCTTCTCCCCTGGCCTCGTTGAAGGCACGTTCGAGGTCGTTGGCATCGCGAACTACGCGCATCCCCCGCCCGCCGCCGCCGGCGGCGGCTTTCAGAATAATTGGGAAGCCGATGCGCGTTGCTTCCTGTAACACCGTGTCGATATGATCGAGCGGCACCTGGCTGTCTTCGATCAACGGTACACCCACAGCGCGTGCCAGGGTTTTAGCGGCTACCTTGTCACCCAGCTGCGCCATCACTTCCGGGTCCGGGCCCACAAAGATGATCCCTTCCTCCTTACAGCGACGTGCAAATTGTACGTTCTCGCTCAGGAAGCCGTAGCCGGGGTGGATCGCATCTACCTGTTGTAACTTCGCCTGGTGTATGATGGCCTCTATGTCCAGGTAAGGCTTCAGCGGATCATCGTCTGCCCCTACCTGGTAAGCTTCGTCTGCTTTGTACCGGTGCAGCGAATACCGGTCTTCGTACGTAAAAATGGCTACAGTGCTGATCCTGAGCTCGGCGGCTGCGCGTAATATCCTAACGGCAATCTCGCCACGGTTGGCGACCAGTAATTTCCTGATCTTTTTTAGTGTTAACTCCGACATGTTGAGGTTTAAAATGGTTGATTGAAAGTGGAACGCGTCTAAAATAATGGAATTGAATAACTTCGATCATGATGCCGATAGCCAACGAACCGCACGTTTCCTTAGCGCCTGTTCAATGATTGAGGCGCATCTGTAAAAAGTATTTACCGAAGTTGTGGATTCCCGTTGCATCCGTTTAAAAACAATGTTTACCATAAATTTGCTAAATAATTTGCAGCGTTATATTTCATTCGGTTGCATCGCTGCAATGAACTATTTTGCGCTTTATGTGGGAATCGCATCTGAACGGATTTAAGGCATACCTGCGCCTGGAGCGCTCGCTGGCAGGCAACTCTATCGAGGCTTACCTGCGCGATGTAGAGAAACTCACGCAATACCTGCAGTCGGTGAACCAGCCGTTAGCGCCCGGCGAGCTGGAGTTATCGCATTTACAGGCGTTCGTACAATGGGTGGCCTCACTGGGCATGAGCGCTACGTCCCAGGCACGCATCATCTCGGGCATCAAAGGGTTCTATAAATACCTGTTGCTGGAAGATATGGTACGCACCGATCCCACGCAGCTACTCGATGCGCCGAAAACGAGCCGCAAGTTACCGGATGTACTCAGCTTTCATGAAATAGAACAGCTCATCGGCTGCCTCGATCTCAGCAAACCCGAAGGCACACGCAATAAAGCTATTCTCGAAACCATGTACAGCTGCGGACTGCGCGTAAGCGAGGTAACCGGCTTAAAAATATCGCATCTCTATACAGAAGAAGGTTTCATCCGCGTCATCGGTAAAGGCGATAAGGAACGCCTCATTCCCATCGGCAGCGACGCCCTGCGGTACATCGACATCTACCGCCAACAGGTGCGTGTACATGTGCCGGTAAAGAAAGGCCAGGAAGATATATTGTTCCTCAACCGCCGCGGCAGCGCGCTTACCAGGGTGATGATCTTTTTAGTGATAAAAGACCTGGTGTTAAAAGCCGGTATCAAAAAAGATGTATCGCCCCATACCTTCCGCCACTCCTTCGCTACCCACCTGGTAGAAGGCGGCGCAGACTTACGGGCAGTGCAGGAAATGCTGGGGCATGAGAGCATTACGACGACGGAAATTTACACGCATCTCGACCGGGAGTATTTGAGAGATACGTTGCATCGGTATCATCCGAGGTTTTAATGTAAAAAGGGTACGCCCGTTACAGGCATAGCCGTTTCTATACTTTATTAATTGCACGCTCCGTCCCCCGGCACAAAAAAAGGCCCCCGGTGAGGGAGCCCTTTCTTACACAAGCAGTTTATTACTATAAAGTCTTAATCAGCTTCTCGTTCAACGCTACATAATCAGCATTGTTAGCTGCTTTCGCCAGTTCGATGGAACGCATAGCCGTGGTTTTAGCACCTGCTTTGTCGCCCAGTTTCGCCTGGATCTTCGCTTTCATGTGTACCATGTAGAAAGGCTCTTTACCTTCTTTGATAGCCTCGTCGATCCAAACCAACGCCTGTTTCAGGTCGCGGTTGTTCTCGTAGTAGTAGCTGGCAGCAGCCCAGTAAGGCTTTTTGTCGCCTTTCATGGCTTTTTCAATTTCTGCCATTACGGTTGCATCCATGTTCGGAGCAGTGATCTTAACCGGAACGGTCAGTTTGTCCCAGCTGATGTTCATGGTCATGCTGGCAGCAGCAATGTTGTCGAAGCTGATGGTGAATGATTCTACTTTAGAAGCATTTTTAACAGGCTTTACTTTGAATTTAGCCACGTCGTCTTCGGCCTTGTAACCATTGTCGCCCCAGTTCTTTACGCCTTTGTTCAGCACGATCTGCCATTCTGTTTTGCCAGGAATGGTGTACAGTGCATAATCACCGGCAGGCACTTTTACGCCTTCGAACGCCAGCTCTTCACCCAGGGTGATTTTAGTAGCGTTGTTAGCGCCGGTGCGCCATACTTTGTCGTACGGAACGAGGTCGCCATAAATGGTACGTCCTTTTACCGCCGGGCGGGAATAGGCTACTTCTACGGTCGACAGCGCAAAGCTCTGTTTGATAGTTTGGGCAGGGCTTGGAGCAGGCGTTTTTACGCCTTGTGCCACTGCGCTAACGGAGATGGCAACGCCTAATGCGGTTGCGCATACATAGGTGGAAAGATTTTTCATATACAGCAGATTTGATGTTTAATGCATCATTGTCGCCGCAAATATACAGGTATTAGGGTTATTCTATCAAACCATTCCGGAAAGCATATAAAACCAGTCCAACGGTATTTTTTACGTTTATCTTTTCCAGCAGCTTCTGGCGAATGCCTTCCACCGTGCGTGGGCTCAGGAATATTTTTTCGGATATCTCCTGGGTGGTGAGTTCACTGCAGATCATTTTCAGCACTTCCAGTTCCCGTTCATTGAGTTGGATCTCATTCTTGAACGTGGGTTTGAACTGTTGTTTGTTTTTATGCAGTACTTTTTTGAGCAGGGCGAGGTTTACGTTCTCGTTAAAGTAGAAGCCTTTCTCGAACGTAGTACAGATGGCCTCATAAATCTCTTCCGGCTCGCTGTTCTTCAGCAGGTAAGCATTGGCGCCATTCTCTACCAGGTGTACAATAAAGTTGTCGTCTTCGTACATGGTGAGGATGATCACTTTTACGTCCGGGTACTTTTCCTTTACCTGTACAGTAGCTGCAATGCCATCAAGTTTGGGCATTTTAAGGTCCATCAGTATAACATCGGGCAATTGCCTGGTCATGATATCGAGGAGGTGCTCCCCGTCTTCCGCTTCAAATACGACGTTTATGTTCTCGTATGGGGTAAGGGTGTTGATCACACCACTGCGGAATATCTTATGATCGTCGGCAATAGCTACTTTTATGGGAGGTAGCATATCGTGCGCTTTATATTACGGGTTGATAATTTTCCACCCTCACAACGGCCATTGTGCCGGCGGGTGCTTTCTTTACAAAGTTGATGTTTCCCCCGATAATATTCAAGCGGCTTTCTATATTTTTTAGTCCCAGGCTGCCCGTCTTCTTCCGCGATTCTTCCAAACCTCCGGCCAGCTTGCCGTTGCCATCATCTTCCACGGTAATGGTAAGTTGCCCGCCGTTGCTCTGGTAGCTGATCAGGATGTTTTTGGCCTGGGCGTGTTTGATGATGTTGTTGATCAGTTCCTGTACCACGCGGTATATGTTCAGCGCCTTCTCACGGTCTACCGGAAACTGGCTGTTATCGGTCTGGAACTTTACGGCCACTTCCTTGTTCTTGTTCATCAGGCTGGCAAAGCTGTCCAGCGCATGCGACAAGCCCAGGTTATCGAGGGTTTGGGGGTGCAGGCTTTGGGAAATGAAGCGTAACTGCTGGATGATCGTATCGGTAAACTCTTTCGTTTCTTTGATGATCTCCACCTGCCCGTTCTGCGATTGTTGTTGCAGGTGGTTCAGGCTCAGTTTTAGTACCGATAACTGGGCGCCTACTTCATCGTGCAGGTCTTCCGCAATACGTTTGCGTTCGGTTTCCTGGCCTTGTATCACCGCTACCAGGCGTTCTTTTTGCAGCAGCAGGTCTTTATCCCGCAGGGTCAGTTTATACTGGATCACCTGCTTCTGCTGCATTACGACCATTACCACTACGATCACGCCGAGGGTGATCATCACAATGGTGCCGATCAGTATCATTTCCAGCATATTCATACACTAACTCTTTTAATCTTGAGGAAACCGACATAGAAAAAGATGATCTCTACCACTCCGCCAATGTAGTGCAGGGACATGGTGAGGGACTGTGCGGTCTTCATGTCTTCGGGGAGCAATGTTCTTTGCATGAGGTTATAACCAAGGGTGAGAATAAAAGAGCAGCAGAGGTAAACAAATAGTCCGGCATTGAACCAGAAATCGGGTACCATATTGATAAAGATCGATTGTTCGAGTAGTTGTTCATCCTTTTGCAGTTCCATGAAAAAGATAATGCCGTAGATCAGCAGTACGAGGGTGCGTGCGGAGGAGAAGATCGAATTGAACGTACGGGAACCTTCGATGAAAAGGATGTCGGCGATGAAAAGGACGGTAATGCCTGCGAGCAGGATGCCGATTACCCGGTGCACCTTCTGGCTTTTGATCACGGTGAAGTAGTACATGGAGAGCAGGTAGAACTGCAGCAGCGTCATGAGGTTCACAAAAAGCATGTTATTGCCTACGGTCGCCTGCAATATCTTGGAGCCTGCCGCAAATACGAAACTTACCGCCAGGTAGTAAAATATCCACCGTTCGTTTTTGGCCAGTGTTGCAAAGCGAAGTGAAAAGGGGATCAGAACCAGAAATTCGATCCCCAGAAGAAAGTAAAAAATGATAAGGTGAGTACCCACTAGATGTCTGAATTTAACGGATTGTTGATGGCACAGTCGAGCGGGCAATAAAGGCCACCGTCCAGGAGGTCTTGTTCAACGGCTCCTTTCTGCAGGTGTGACTCTTTCGCGATAAGGTCGTTGCCTTCAGCATCTACCGCTACGATAACAAATTTGTTATCTGCTTTACCGTCGCCGTCTACATCCAGGCCATAATAGATACGCATACCTACTGCCTTGGGGTTCGACAGGATCTGTTCGATTTTGTTGGTACCGAAAAAGGCGGCGATAGAGCGACCGGTTTTCCTTTTCATCTCGTGTTGTTCGAGACGGAAAGCGGCAGTGAATTTGGCGCCTTTTTCGAGAGAGATGAACTCGCCGGTGTCTTTGTTGTACTTACTCATAATAGTGTTGTTTTGAGAGGTTAGTTATAATGTCCGGTAAAATTATCATAAAATACCAGTTGTCAAAATGCCATGCGTGTTGTCACACGGAAAGCCAAAACTGCGGTTTCCCACAGGTATCTAGGACTGCATTGAGTTTCAATGTATCAGGTAGATGCGTAGAAAGGGCAGATTATCCGTACCCTTTGATCAAAATTGCGTAGAACTACGTATTCTTAAATATCGGTGGCTTAACGCTTGTAAGGGTAGTATTAGTTTGCAACCTTTGTGTTACTGACCGGAGATAGTGGTTTATCAACCAAAAGGCGTATTTGAGAGAAAGTTGTAGGTCCCGGCCTTTCCGCCATTTGTTTCGCTAGTATATATGCAGGGAATTTGCCAGGCCATAAGCCGGCGTAGTTAATCAAATAGGTCTCAAGTTGACCCCCATTTTTTTATATCAAAACTATTTTTAGCTATGAGTTACCTGTTAATCGGAAACATTTCTGCCCTCATTTGCGATGAATGCATCGAGCCCCTGGCCCATGCCCGCATCAGGATTTACCTGCCTGTTAGCCCCCGCCCCGCTCACGAATTACAGGCTGGATTGTTCAGCACCTTACGTGTGGTAGGCGAAAAAGAGTATACCCGTAAAGAAGAACGCCTGCTGGCGTCTACTACCATGGACGAACGAGGCAATTTCTCCCTCAGCTGGGAACAGGTTCACTTGTTTACCGAGCCGCTGGAAATTGATATTGAACTGGCGCGTGTACCCGGACAAAGAAACCCTGCCGGACCGGCGAGGCGTTATCACTTGGCCTTGCAGGTGCCTGCCTGGAAACGGGCGAGGGATAAGTACGTAGCTGCTTTTGCTTATGTGGTGCCATCAGAGAACTGGGCAGAGATGAGGGCTGACTTTGGTGCCGGTGTAGTAACAGGAGCTGTAAGACATTACGAAACTTACAGCGCGATGCCCGGACTGCGGGTGGAGGCGTATAATGCGCTGACCGACCGTATTGTGGGCTGGGGTAATACGAACGAACATGGCCGCTATAAGCTGTTTTTCAACATTGCTTCCGGCGGACCGGCACAGGCTTTTCCAGAAATCTATTTTAAAGTATATAGTAACGACCAACTGGTTTGGAGCGAAGATAAGGACATGGCCTTCCAACCGGAAAGGCAACGTATGGCTCCGTGTTCACGAATGAATCTGTTTGTTAAGCCTGCCAGTGAGGCCCGCAAGGCCCCCCGCTACTTTGGCGACTGGCTCAACGACTTGATGCATACTACGAAAACAAAGATGCTTTATAAGGACCTGCACGTAACTGCGTAGGACCCGCCCATCGTTGGAAAGCCCCAATATGTCTGAAACAGCTATCCTTACCGGATAGCTGTTTTTTTATCGTATATCAGCACCTGGAAAAGGTAAGCCAGTCCGCACACGAGCGAGCACCCCACCACGTTCAGCCACAGGAACGACACGACGTCCCAGCGGTACACGGCGATCACAATTACTTCTGCCACCAGCGCCGCCGCAAAGGCCGCGTCGCCTTTTACACGTTTGATCCAGAAGGCCACGAGGAAAATGCCAAGAATGGTGCCGTAAAACAGGGAGCCCAGGATGTTCACCGCTTCGATGAGGCTACCCAACCCGGTAGCAAACTGCGCCACCATAATACTGAACATACCCCATACGAGCGTCCACAAACGCGATACTTTCAGGTACTGCGCCTCGGTGCCGTTGGGGTTCATCATGCGTTTATAAATATCGATCACCGTGGTGGACGCCAGCGAGTTGAGCGCCGCTGCAATACTGCCCCACGAAGCGAGGAAGATGATCGCGATCAATAGCCCTACCAGCCCTTTGGGTAAACTGTTCACCACGAAATGGAGAAACACGTAATTCGTGTCGTTCGTATCGGCCGTAGGATCTGCTTTCTTGATCACGTCCAATGCCTGTTCGCGTACTTCGCCTGCTGCAGCATCGGTTTGTGCCAGTGCTGCCTGCTTTTCCGTAATCGCGGTCTGTTCACCGCTCTTTAATGCGGCAGACAAAGCCCGTACCTGCTGTGTTTTTTGCTCACCGAGTGTCGCGTATTGCTGTTCAAGCGCCTGTAACGCCGCTCCCTGTTCGGTTTGCCGCACTTTACGCAGCTGGGCTTCGTTAAAGAAGATGGGCGATTTGAAGTAGAGGTAGAACACGAATACCAAAGCGCCAAGCAGCAGGATCAGGAACTGCATAGGCACTTTAACCAGGCCGTTCATCAGCAGGCCTATTTTACTTTCCGACTCGGTGCGAGCGGTCAGGTAACGGCCAACCTGCGACTGATCGGTGCCGAAGTAGGATAATGCGAGGAAGAACCCTCCTATCACCCCACTCCATATGTTATAACGGTCTTTAAAGCTAAAGTCGGTAACGATTACGTTGAGTTTACCCATTTTACCCGATACCTTCAGTGCGTCGGTAAATCCGATGTCCGAAGGCAACAGGTGTATCACCATCCAGCCTGCCAGGAACATACCGGCGAAGATGATGGCGAGTTGCAGGGTTTGGGTGTACGATACGGCTTTGGTACCGCCCGCCATGGTATAGATGATAAGCAGTCCGCCCATAAAAAGGTTGGTCCAGTAAATGTTCCAGCCGAGCAGCGACGACAGAATGATCGAGGGGGCGCAGATGCTGATGCCGGTAGACAGGCCGCGTTGGATAAGAAACAATACGGAGGTGATCGTACGCGTCTTCAGATCGAACCGTTGTTCGAGGTACTCGTACGCGGTGTATACGTTCAACTTACGGAAGATGGGTACGAAGGCCACACAGATCACGACCATGGCCAGCGGAAGGCCAAAGTAGTATTGCACGAAACGCATACCGTCCATATAAGCCTGTCCGGGTGCGGAAATGAACGTCACCGCGCTGGCCTGGGTGCCCATGATAGACAGCAGCACGATGTACCAGGGCATGCTGCGGCTGCCCATGAAATAGTCGTCCATATTCTGCTGGCCGCGGCTTTTCCATACGCCATAGCATATGATAATGATTAACGTGGCGGACAATACTATCCAGTCCGTAATGCTCATGAGAAGGTTTTGGTGAAATAATAAAACAACACAACCTGGGTGACGAGCCATGCAATCACCAGGATGTACCAGTAACGCCACCTGCTAAAAAGCGGTGGCTTTTCCTGTTGCGTATTCTTCGTGGTCATAAGTTTATTTTCGCTTGGATAACAGGCCCCCGCTAAGCAGACCCAGTGCCAGCCCTATCATCAGGCCGATGTGCATCCTTTTAATACCGAAACCGATGACCAGCCCGATAAGGATGCAAACGCCCGCGGCGATGTTCAGTCTGGCCCTGCTGTCTCCCCTCTTTTGCGCCATTATTTGCTTTTATTAGGTTGATCCGATATCAGGTTCACAAAAAGCCTGTACGCACCGGGCACGCCTGCAGGCAACTGCCGGAAGAATGCCAGGCTGGTATATACATAACGTCCTTTGCCATAATTAGCCACGATCGTCGAGCCTTCGAGGTCGCGCTCTTTTGGATCGGCCATGCGGAACAGCGACTGGTACTTAGCGTCGGCATTGCCTGTGAAATACAGGCCGCGTTCCTGCACCCATCCTTCAAAGTCCTGCTGACCGATTTCGTTCGGGTAGTGCAACAGCGGGTTAGCGGGATCAACAAAAGTGATCTTCGCGTGTTCGTCTGTTACACGATCGCGGGAAAGGCTGAAAGGGTAAGGCCCGAGGTTAGGGGTAACCAGCTGGCCGTTGGTGTTGTATTGTACGAGCAGTGTGCCGCCGTTTTTCACGTAGTTCATCAGGTTATCCTGCCAGTAGCGCAGTCTGTCCTGGGTGTTGTACGCCCTCACACCGGTAATGATGGCGTTGTACTGCTCCAGGTTACCGCTCATGATCTCTTTCTCACCGAGAATAGTCACGTCGTACCCTACCTGGCGCAAAGATTCCGCCACCTTATCACCCGCCCCGGGAATGTAACCCAGCTTACGGCCGTTGTATTTCAGGTTTACGGAAACCAACCTTGCCTGCGCTTCCGGGAACAGGGTGATGGCCGGAATATGATCGTATTCGATCTGCAACATGCTTTGCGTATAGGTTTTGCCGTTATATTCTACTGCTACGGCTAATGTATCTGCCACATCGTGACCATTCATCTTCACGGGCGATACACTGAACATTACTTCGGTCTCGTCGCCTGCATTGGTCAGTGTAAAAGGCCTGCTGGCCGGCTCCGCACGGAAGCCTGCCGGGAGTTTCAGTTTCACCTGGCCGCTTACACCGGCTTTCATGCTTTTTACTTTTACAGGAATGTTGTGCGCTTCCGCTTTCGTATAGATGTACACAGGGCTGGCAAGGGTGGCAATCACCGGCGGTGCGATCACCAGCGGACGAAACACCTCTCCTTTCACCGGGTCGGTATATTTGTAGACGAACGGCCTGTTCACCTTCATCTCTTGTCCTCCGACGTTGAGCGTGATCAATGCGCTTAACGGATTCGGGTTGCCCGGATTGCCCACCAGCTGTTGCGTAGCAATCGCGTAAAGGCCGATCGGGTGTGGCTTTTCGAGCCAGTAAGGTTGCGTAACGTGCGTGGTGTCGGTAAGGTTGACGTTGCCACTGCGCGTTACCAGGTTGTTGTAGGTTAACGGTTCATTGATCGTTTCGTTCTGACCGTTAAAGCTGATGCTGTTCAGCTGTACTTGCGTTTTGCTGCGGTTGATCAGCTGTACCGTCGTTTTCAACTGCTGGCCCGGTGTGGCTTCGGCGCTGCTGCTGTATGCTTCTATCCAGATACCGGCGCAATTCAGGATCAGCTGCTCAGTTTCTTTCAGTTTCTGCGATTTCCAGTACCCCTCGGGCAATGCCTGTATGGCTTTGCGCACCTGTAACAAGGCTGGCACAGAGGCTGCCGGGTTACTTACGTTAAAGGCATTGATGATGATGCCTACCTGGCGGGCAATATCTTCGCCGCCGGGCACCCTGCTCCAGCTGGTGTTAACACCGTCGAACAGGTCTTCTTTGGCGATGTCGCCTTTAATGTGCTGAAATGTTTCGTTGGACGTGCCACGGGTAGCCGCTACGCCGAAACCCTGGCTCTTGTGCTGCGAGCGGCTTTCTGCGGCGATCTCGCCGTAACCGCGGCCCAGCAGGTAGTTGTAGCTGCCTACATCCAGGCGCAGGTCGTTCTCGCCCTGGTTGTTGAAGCCGTTCCATAGGAGGCGCTTCGTTTGCCAGGTTTTTACGTATTTCAGCTGTTCGGGAAATTGCTTCGGGTCGGCAGCGGCGTCAAAGGCTTCTGCAGCGATCATGGCGGAGGCGGTGTGATGACCGTGGCCCGCGCGGCTATCTGCCGGGAAACGGCAAACGATCACGTCTGGCTGAAAGTTGCGGATCACCCACACGGCGTCGCCTAATATCTTTTGTTTATCCCAGATGTTGAAGGTTTCTTCCGGGTTTTTAGAGAAGCCGAAGTCGTTGGCGCGGGTAAAGAACTGCTCGCCCCCGTCGGTGCGGCGGGCTGCCAGTAACTCCTGGGTGCGGATGAGGCCCAGTAATTCGGCCTGCTCATTACCAATCAGGTTTTGTCCGCCATCGCCACGGGTGAGTGACAGGTAGCCGGTACGGTATAATCGCTCTTTGGCGAGATACGCGATCAGGCGGGTATTTTCATCGTCCGGGTGGGCGGCGAAGTACAGCACGCTGCCGAGGGTATTGAGTTTACCCATCTGCAAACGGATGTCTGCCGCGCTGGCCGGTGCGGAGGATTGTGCTTTCACGGATAGGCGTCCTGCTATCAGTAACAGGACGAGGAAAGGCAAGTAGCGTTTTGAAACCATGTATATGAAGCTCTGCGTTTTACAAGGTTTCAAAAATAGGAATTATATCGCGCTTGCCGATACCACTTATCGAAAAAGGTGGTGCCACGCATTTTAACCCGTTGTCTTCGGCGGCATCCGGTAGTTGCACCTGTACGATTATGCCTAGACTTGACTAGCCGCAACCACCTATTGTGCCGCAGTTTCAGCCCACAAAACGCTCAACCATCCGTAACCGCACCTTATCACCCCGGCCGATATTGTCCACCGGTCACGGTTGCGCATCAAAACACTAATATATTACAATCCATACATCCACTTCATCAGCTGCTGCCCGATATTATTCTGCTGCGCGCGGTTACACAGCACCGTCACACCGATCTTCTCCACCGGGTCGAAGGCCGTGTAAGAGGCAAAGCCACCGGTACCCCCGTTATGGTGATAAAACCTGTGACCGGACGGAACACCAATGTGCCATGCCAGCCCCACGATCGCCTGCGGATCGTTAAAGGTCTCTGTACGGCAAAGGGTCATGGCCTTCTTCAACGCAGGCGGCGCGTCGCCGATATTGGCTTCTACGAACCGCACAATGTCGCTTACGGTCGAGCGGATGCCGCCCAGGCCGGCGATCTCCCCGAAGGTCCAGGGTTCTGTGGCCCGGCCTTCTGCGTCGTAGCCGCTGGCAAAACGGGCGGCCATAGCCGGGGTAAGCGTCACCGCCGTGCTGTTCATCCGTAATGGCCGGGTGATCTTTTCCTGCAACAGCTGCGCAAAAGGCTTGCCCGCCTGTCTTCCCAAAATAGTGCTCATCAGCCCCGGGGCCAGGTTGGAGTACTCGTATTTCGTACCCGCTGCCCTTATAAGCTGATAGTTTTTCAGGAAGGCAAATAACAGGTCGGTGCTATATTTCGCGTAGGGATTGGTGACGTCGGCGGTCTGGAAAATATTCGAAGGTAACCGCGGCAGCCCGGACGTATGGTTCACCAGGTGCAGCAGGGTTACGACCGTATCGCGGTATTGCAGCAAAGGAATACTGTCCGGCAGGTACTTGTTTACCGGATCGTTGATGCGCATCTTTTTCTCATTCACCGCCAGGGCAAATAAGGTGGCAGTAAAGGTTTTGGAGAGCGACCCGATTTCATAAACGGTATTACTGTCCGGCAGCTGGCCGAGTCCTTTTTTAACTTCGCCATAGTTATAGATAAAATGCCGCCCGTTCCGCACCACCCCGATAGACACGCCACCCACCACGTTCGGCTGACGAAAGTAGGCACGGGCCAGACTGTCCACATGGCGATCGAGCGTGGTTTGTAAAGGGTTATCGGTACGGGTAGCAGTAGTGTCCTGGGCTAAAGTTGGCAGAGCCACCGCCAGCAATGCAAGGCCGGCCAGGCGTTGAAGCACGCGCATGATCATTTTTTTAAACATGAAGTAAACGGCCCCCAGCAGCAGCCCGAAAGCGATCAGGTAGTTCCAGCGAAGGGACTCTTTGAGGTAAAGTACGGCAAAAATACAGAAAACGGTAAGGGTGATCACTTCCTGGATCATTTTCAATTGAAAGCTGTTAATCCCGTCCAGGAAGCCATAGCGGTTAGCCGGCACCTGGAAGCAGTACTCGAAGAAAGCAATTCCCCAACTTACCAGGATGGCCTTCCACAAGGCGGTGTTGTTATGTTTGAGGTGCCCATACCAGGCAAAGGTCATAAATACGTTGGAAACCAACAGCAGTATCACTGTACGCATAAAAAGAACGGATTAGGTTTACTAAAGCTAGGCAAATTCATCAAATGGAGTGCCGGTCCCATCTACTCATCCGTATTACTACCTACTTTATAAATTGTGGTTCTTACTAAAAAACAGGCGGTTATGCCGCGCTACTTTTGTACCGACTAATCAGCTATAAACGGAACCTCTTATTTAAACATCACCAACATGAACAAGAATATTTTGTTTGGCAGCCTTACCCTCCTCTTCCTTGCTGTCATCGCGTGCGAAAAGGTGGTATGCCCCGAGCCGGACGATAAACCTTCCTGTAAGGTGCAAACTTTACGCTTTTACTATGTTGACGGTACCTACTATACGGAAACGTATACCTACAACGAACTTGGCTTCATCAGCGAGGTGACGGATAAAAACCATAACGGTGGCTTTATGAGCCGCCAGGAGTATATGTACGCCGGCAACAAGGTGGCAAAGAAAAAACTGTATGACTTTAACAACAAGCAGGTGGCGGAGTTTCACTTTTCCTACACCGGTAATAAATTGGACAAAGAAGAGTATTACGAGTTTAGCCCAGATACAGCGCTGATCATCGAACGCACGTACCAGTACAAGAACAACCGCGTGTACCGAATAGATGAAAAGAACCTGAATGTAAACACTGCCAACTACAGCATTTATACCTTTACCGGCGCTAACGTTACCCGTATTAAAACATACAAGACCGCAGACAATACGCTCACCAACGACGTAGAATTGGCGTACGATAACAAGAAAAACCCTTACTATGGCGCTTATCCGGATGATCCCGGCAACTTTCGCGCTAACTCGCCAAACAACATGATCAAACTGATAGAGCATGTGAAACAGGGCAATCCCGTAGGAACTTCATTCGTTACAGAATACACCTATAACGTGAATGGATACCCTGTTGATCAGAGCACGATTTACGGAGATAAGAAGATTCATGAACTCAGCTATAGTTATCTCTGTAAATAGTCATTTATGACCAAATCGTCAAGATAACTTCCCATAGTTAAGGTTTTTACAAATAATTATTATTTTTGTCCCAGCGGGGATGAAACGAGGTTGCCAGCGCAGGCAACCTCGTTTTGTTTAAGCCCTACCTATGCTGGCCGAGTCATCAACCAAAAAGCCTGCAACAACCATTATTACACACTCATCCGTTTGTGCCACTTTAAAACAATTGCTTTATAACACGTGATTTTCACTGCAAGAGGTTTGTGACCGTACTGTTACCGTGATGTTGTATACCCGTTGCCATCAGGCGGCAATTGCCGTTAAGAGACACTTATCAGATCAAGACATATGGACAGGACTTCTACACAATGGGTCAAAAGGTTTATTTCATGTACTATTCCGTTAAGTTTGCTGGCACCAGCCATGGTGCAGCAGGCAAAGGCGGTTGTGCCGGTACATATTGTGTTTTATGAAGACCTGGTAAAAGGAAAAGTAACCGACGAAAAGGGGCAGCCCCTGCCTGGCGTGACGGTAAAGCTGAAACAGAACAGCAAAGCCGTACAAACCGATGGCGAGGGCAACTTCAGTATTGCGGTGCAGCCTGGCGAACAGGTACTCATCTTTTCCTTTATTGGTTTTAAGACACAGGAAATTACCGTGACCAGCGGCCGCGAGGCAAACGTGACTTTAGAAACGGATGCGACACATCTCAGCGATGTGACGGTGTTTGGGTATTATGCAAAAGAAAAACGGGGTGTAACGCAGGCGGCGGCGAAGATGAACGCCTCCCAGTTACAGGTCCCGGTCAATAACTTCGACCTGCTGATGAGCGGCCGTATGGCTGGCGTGCAGGTGATCGCTGGCTCCGGCCTCGTGGGTGAAGCGCCGGCAGTAAGGGTGAGAGGCGCATCTTCCATCTCTGCCACTTCTTCCAGTTATCCGTTGGTGGTGATTGATGGGGTGCCTGTAAATGCAGGTAACACTTCTGCCCTTATCACTTATAACCCGCTGAATGGCCTCTCTGCTATTAATCCGGCAGACATCGAAAGTATACAAGTATTGAAAGATGCAGCTGCAGCGGCCCTGTACGGCTCGCGCGGTGCAGCAGGCGTTATATTGGTGACCACGAAAAGAGGCCGCCCTGGCGCAAGCAATATTACGTACCACGGCGATCTTGGACTGGTGCAACCCGGTAACCAGGTAGATGTGCTGAACGCAGCACAATATAACATGACGATCAACGGCATCCGTGCCAACGCAGGACTAACGCCACTGGCCGCCTATGGTAAAAACGACGACGGCAGCGACCGCGTAGTGGACACCGACTGGCAGGATGTGCTCTACCGCGACGGCGTCGTGCAGCAACACCAGCTTAGCTTTAGCGGCGGTGCGGAGAAATATGATTACTATGGCTCGGGGACTTACTACAATTACGACAGCTACCTGCGCAACAATAGCCTGCAACGCGCTACCGGACGGTTGAACGCATCTGCCCAGGTAAAAGAATGGCTGAGGGCCGGATTGAATATGCAGTTCGCGCGCAGCTACCAGTCAGGCATCAGCCGCGTGGGTGGTACGCATGTAAACGCTATTCCCCGCTCCTTCTTCACTTACTTTCCGAACGTTTGGTTGCACAATGCTGACGGCTCTTATTACCATGGCCGCGGCGGCAACGCGGCACCATTGGGTACGAGCATCTATCCCAATCCCCTGGCCACTTTGGAGCAGAACTTCGAATTCCAGGAGGTGCGTAAGTTTTTGGGTAACATGTACCTGGAAGCCAAGCCGGTCGATGGTCTTACGCTGCGCTCACAGTTTAATACAGACCTGACCAATAGCACCGAAAACCACTTCTGGCATCCTAAAACGCCGGATGGTACTGCCTTTAATGGTCTTAACAACAACGGCTTCGGCACGTACAATACCTGGTCGTGGTATACCACGGCGCAGTATGAGCGTTACTTCGGCGATCATCATGCATCGCTGCTCGCCGGTATGGAGTTCACCCGCCGCAAAGCCCGCGCCATCAGGCCTTTCGGCTACGGTATCAAGGACGGCACTTTTCAATACCTCTCGCAGGAGAATTACACCACCTTTGGTGCCGACGGCCGCTTTGATTATAATGACGGCCTGGCCTCGTACTTCGCTGCGCTTAACTACGACTTCCGGGACAAGTATTTCGTGACGGCCAATATGCGCCTCGACTACAACTCCGCCTTCATCGGTCGCAACCAGCGGGGCCTCTTCCCTGCCCTTTCTGCCGGATGGCGTTTAACGGAAGAAGGTTTCCTGGAGAACAATCGCGTACTGTCGGAACTCAAACTCCGCGGCAGTTATGGTGTTACAGGCAACTCTAATATCGGCTACTTCCCGGCTGCTGCCATGTATCAATATGCCAATTATGCTGATTCATCGGTGTTGACGATCAGCACCCCCGGGAACGCCGCACTTCGTTGGGAAAAAAGCCGTCAGCTTGACTTTGGAGCGGAAGCAAGCCTCTGGGATGGCGCGTTGAATGTGACTGCCGATTGGTATGTAAAGAACACCAAAGACCTGATACTGGCGAACCCGGTGTTGAGTACCGTAGGTATGCCAGGCAATATGTTGTTGCAAAACATTGGTAAGCTGCGCACACAGGGCGTGGAGCTCACCTTACAGGCAGCGCCGTTCCGCAAAGGCAAATGGCGTTGGCAGTCGGACTTCAACATTAGTTACTCGAAAAATAATGTACTCGCCACTAATCGTAACGGCGACCAGGTTGCCGAAGGCGTGAGCATTGCCCGTCCGGGTGAAGAGCTGGGAACATACAACCTGCTTCGTTTCCATGGCGTAGATCCGACCAGCGGTCGTGCGATCTTTCTAAACAAAGACGGCGACCAGCGGATGTATAATCCGGCTACCGCCAGCTGGACCGATCCGCTGACCGGACAGGCGGCGACGGCTATTACCGGTGCGGACAAAGTTCCCTTATCAGGTAAAACGCCTTATCCTAAATGGCAGGGCGGTTTCTATAATACCGTGAGTTACGGACAGTTTGATTTCACGCTTGGCCTGCAGTACGCGCTGGACTTCTATGTGTACAATCAAACACTGGCCACGCTGATGGACAATAGCTCGGCCTATAACAAGAGCACCGAAATCCTCAAGGCCTGGAGCAAAGCCGGCGATCGCGCGGCCTATCCGGCTACGTACTGGAACGATGCACAGTCCTGGCAGGAATCCAGTCTCTGGCTGGAAAAAGGAAATTATGTAAGGGTGAAAGAAATGACATTGGGATACAATGTGCCGGGCAACTGGCTGCGTCGTGCAAAGATCGATCGGGTGCGCTTGTATATCCAGGCACAGAACCCTTTCCTGTTTACGAATTATAAAGGCATAGATCCCGAAGCGAATGCCAACGGGAATGTAAATATTGGAATGGGCATAGACAGCTTCCGTCCGTACATCGCGAAAACCTGGATGGCGGGCGTGCATATCAGTTTATAACCTTAAGACGACAGACACATGAAAAAGACACATGGCTGGCTGCTGGCCCTAATGTTCTTAGCGACCGCATGCCACGATAATGTAACAGATATAAATCCCGAGAACCGCATTAACGCGGGCCTCGTATTTTCTTCTCCCGAAAAGATGAACCAGGCCGTATTGGGCTGCTACAACTCCCTGCAGGCAGGCGATATGCTACAGGCAAGAGCATTGGTGCTGGCGGATGTGATGGGCGAAGATGTGGTGAACCGCAGTAATAACTTTGGTGCATTGGCGAGATACGATGCGCTGTCATCTAACGCGATGGCCGCCCGTACGTGGCAGGCAGGCTACAAAGCCATTGCAGATGCGAACCGGGTGATCGACGGCATCAGGAACAATGCGGATAAAACCATCCCGGTACAGGCCGAACGCTGGATCGCAGAAGCGAAGTTTGTACGGGCAGTGGCGCATTTCTATTTGGTGAACCTCTACGCACAGTCGTACGGTTTTACGACGGATGCCTCTCACCCCGGCATCCCGATCATGACGCAGGCTTTTTATTCGAATGATCCTGCTGCCAACAAACCACGCAGCCCGGTGAAACAGGTATATGACCAGATCATTACAGATTTAAAGGATGCGTTAGATACGTTGCCCACTAATCACGCCACCACGTACATGGATAAAACCCGCGCCACCAAAGCTGCTGCTGCGGCGATGCTGAGCCGTGTATATCTTTACAAGTATGACTACACGAACGCAAAGGCCATGGCCTGGGCGGTGATCAATAAAGATTACGGGGACTTTATACTGAACGTGCAGCCTTCCATGACGTATGGCGCGAATAACTATCTTACGAAAGAAAGTATATTTTCTATACCCAGCAAGGCGGGCGACTTTGAAGCAGGTTATACGCTCACGGCTAACTACACTACGAATGTAGACCTGGGTATTAGCCCCGACTTCCTGAGCAGCGCTACCAATCCGTGGCTGGCTGCAGACGATAAGCGCCGTACGCAACTTATCGGGCTTCATGCCGGTCAGCAGGTAATGGTATCGCTGAAGTACCGCGACGTGGCAGACTGGGCTCCCATTATTCGTTATGCAGAAGTGCTGCTGAACTTTGCAGAAGCAGCCGCCCATTTAAGCACTACGGCCGATGCGGATGCAGTGGTGCGACTCAACGAGGTGCGTAACCGTTCACGCGTGAGCGGACAGTCTTATACCAACGGCAGCTTCGCCACACAGGCGCTGTTGCTGGATGCGATACTGGCTGAGCGTCGTATAGAACTGGCTTTCGAAGGACATCGCCTGTTCGATCTCAATCGTTTGAAGAGGAGCATTCAGAACAAACGCGACTTCGATTACAATACGTTCGTGACTACGCAGGCCTATGGCGCCGATAAGCGCATCCTGCCTATTCCGCTGGCGGAGATGGAGAAGAGTGGCGGTGTGTTGGAAAAGAACCCCGGTTATTAATACTTCATCTATAAAAAGTAAAGGGCGGCCTCCTATCGAGACCGCCCTTTTTATTTGTTGTAGCTGATATGATTACGATTCCCTGGAACCTCTGCGGCCGCCACGATCGCCGTTGTTAGAAGGCTGCTGGCGTTGCTGAGGGGCCTGGCGTTCGAAACTCCTGCCGGGAGCCGACTGCCTGGGTTGTTCTACTCGCTGCGAACGCTGCTCGGGCATGGCACGGCGTTGTTCCATTTGCGGTGCGCGCTGCGGTGTGCTACGTTCAAACGTTCTGCGGTTCTCCGGCGCACTCGTCCTGTTTTCATTACCCGGCCTGTTCCAGTTACCACGTTCGCGCGGTGTAGTCGGACGAACGTCGTTATTACGTTCCGGCAGGTTGTTCCTGTTATCCGGGCGGTTCACGGTACCACGGTCAGGGATGTTGTTGTCGCGCGGCGTATTCGGACGCACATCGTTACTACGTTCCGGCAGGTTATTCCTGTTCTCCGGACGGTTTACATTACCACGGTCGTTGTTATCGTTGTTGCGATCCCAGTTGCTGCGGTCGCGCGGTGTAGTCGGGCGCACATCGTTACTACGTTCCGGCAGGTTATTCCTGTTCTCCGGGCGATTCACGTTGCCACGGTCGTTGTTATCGCTGCTGCGATCCCAGTTGCTGCGGTCGCGCGGTGTGGTGGGACGGGCATCGTTATCGTTACGATCGTTATCCCTTGACCACTGGTTGTCGAAACTGCGTTGTGGCTGGTTATCGCGCCTTCTGCTATTATCATTGTCGCGGGTCCACTGTCCGTTCGTGCGGCCGTTGTTATCCGGGCGGGCGCCTTCTGAACGACTGAACACCCTTGAAGGAGCAGGACGTGCATTGTCATTGCGACCATTGCTGGCATACTGCCTTACTTCCGGCCTGTACATCCTTACTTCGTTGCGTCCTACACGGTCCTGTCCGGGACGACGCTCGCTACGGATAGCGGCAGGGCGCAGATCACGGCCGGTGCTGCGGCGGTACCAGCTTGCATCGGGACCATTAATATAAGTTCGGTTGTTATACACATAAGTGTTACGCACGATCACCGTATTGTTGTAATACACGTTGTTCGAACGGAACGGCATACAGTGATTGTAGTAAGAGCGATGACCGAGCCACCTGGTTTCAAGGAACACCCAGTGGTTAACCGGGATGACTGCGTTAAACGACAGGTTGATGCTTACGCCAGGCCCCATCGGTGCCCAGCCACACATGCCTGCGTTGTTACGCCAGCTCACCCAGGCTGGTCCCCATTCATAACCAGGTATCCATACCCAGCCATAGAACGGGTCCATGCGCCAGCGGCCGTAGTGGAACGGCGCCCAGCCCCATCGGTAGGAAGAAACCCAGGTCCAGCCATACGTCGTGTACTGCCAGTTACCATTGGTGTAATAGGGGCGGAAGTCCGCACCTTCATTTGGTTGCCAAACGTAACCGTACTCCGAATCATCGATCCAGCGGCCGTAAGGGCTTAATTCATCGTAGAAAGTCTGGTAAGTTACCGGGCCGTCATCATAATAATCCTGCAATGGACTAGCGGTGGCTAAAGTGGGCATGGCAGCTATGAATATTCCCGCGAACAACGCGACTGCGAATACTTTTTTCATAACTTTTAATTTATCTCCCATAACCAGGGAGTGCTGTTGTTTCCGTTACTAATGCAAAACTGTTGCCAGATTTAAAAAAGCAATAACTTTAACATTTATTAAACGCAAAAGCATCGATTTTATTGGACGTATGGATTGTAAGCCAGGCGATTATAATTTTTTAACAAACACCGCGTTAAAATATCGCCGGTAAGTTATACATTTAGTCTACCGAGTACATGCTGACTTAAAAACTCAATTATGAACGTTGTTTGGTTTACCGCCATAGTGTTGATGCTGGCCGTCCCTACGTTGATCATGCTTTCTGCTTATGCCGGTTCATATATAGCGCCTTATTACCGTTTAAGGAACAAAGGCTACACGCCGCCTGAAAGCTTTACGATCAGCGTTGCAGGGTTTATGACGGGATTATTATTGTCAGGCTTTTGCTTCGCATTAGGTAAACATCATCTCTTTAACGGCGAAGATCTCCTTTTTCATGTCGTATTATGGTGCGTGATCCTTCCGCCCGTCAACTTCCTTTTTGCTCCTTTTTTCCTGCCGGAAGAAAAGGTTTCTCTATTCGATGGCTGGCTGGTTTGCTGGTGGCCCTCATCGTGGCCATCGTGATGCTGTATGTATATGTATTCATGGAACATGGCTTAAGCCATAGTGCTATTATAAAAGGGGCGATCGACATCAGCATCGGCGTAACGGCAGTCGTTTTTGCCTACTTTTCGGTGCGTCAGCGCTTCCGGGAAAGGCAGCAGCAGGAGAACGCGGTGACCCTTCAACCCGGTAAAAAGTATATCCTGCTGATCCGCCCTTTTACCACCGACCGCGACCCGTTCTTCCTTGGAAATATCTATCGCCATAAGGTGTATAAACAGCTGGCCGGTGATCCCGTTTATTTCATGCAGAATGGGGCCATCCGGGTGGTGGACTTTAAGCAGTTCTTCTCCAAAACCTTTAATAATTACATCTGTGCCGTGATGCCGGAGCACTCCCTTGCCAACGCCGAGGTGGTGATCTGCTCCCCTGCCAAGTCGCCCCAGCAAATCGAAGATTTCAAAGTATTGGCCGGCGGCGCCGCCTGTATTATCGCCATCCCCGGAAATATCGGTAAACTGGCCCTGGAGCTGCAAATGATCCGGGAAAACGCCTGGCAGGAGAAATTCTTCATCTTCACCAAGCCTATCTACCAGAAAATATACTCGCACATCCTGCTCCCCCTGTTCCAGTGGGTGTTGGACGTAAAACCAGTTCAGTGGGACCGCTTCTCCGCCCGTATGAAGTCCTTCGGCTACCAGGTACAGGAAGCCGCCCCCGAACCTGGCACCATCCTCGGATTCGACCGGGAAGGCCGCCAACAGGTACTCGTCTCCGGCGCCCGTAACCCGATGGGCTACATCGTACCCGTCCTGGGCCGGCTCGACAGGCACTGATAAAGGGTTGTTTACCAGCTTTTTCTCTCTTTTCACCCGCCGTTGTGTCACTCACTTCAGCGGCAGTTTCGCTATTCGTTCAGGCATACCCAACCATCACCCAACCATCACCCAACCATCACCCAACCATCACCCAACCATCACCCAACCATCACCCGACCATCCCGACCCCTTTCGGGAAAGCCTGCTTTCGTCGCATAAATACCCGGTAACGCCGCATTACCCGGTACAACCCACCGCTTTGTTGTTACTTTTGTGGGATGAAGCAACCCTGGTATTTCCGAAAATGGGTGAATATAGCGATGCACTGCCTGGCGTGGATCATTCTGTTCTCCCTGCCGTATTTCTTTAAACCGTCGATGGACAAGCATCCCGAGCGGGAGCCTAACCGCCTGCTTTGGGAAATGCATTACCTGCTCAATAACATCCTGCTGATCGGTATTTTCTACCTGCAGGCGTTCGTATTAGTGCCGCATGTGATCTATAAAAAGAAGATATCCTTATATATTCTCATCGTTTTCTCCTTACTGACGGGCCTGGTCGCGATCAGGTGGCTGTTTGTGACGTCACTCATTAACGCCAACGACTTCGAGCTGAAGCCGAACATCCTGTTTTCTTTCTTTACGCTGCTGTTCATGCTCTTCGGGGCTACTACCTACATCGTGATCAAGGAAAAGATGCGGGAGGACAGGATCAAGAGCCAGACGGAGAACGAAACGCTCAAAACGGAGCTGTCGTTCCTGCGCTCGCAGGCGAGTCCGCACTTTATGTTCAACGTACTCAACAACATGGTGGCGCTCGCGAGGAAGAAGTCAGACCAGCTGGAGCCGTCTTTGATCAAACTGTCGTCGCTCATGCGGTATATGTTGTACGAAACCGATGAGGACAAGGTGCCTGTAGAGAAAGAAGCCGAATACCTGCAAAGTTACATCGACCTTCAGCGGCAGCGCTTCGGTAAAAACGTACACATCGACGTCAATCTCGATATTGACGACGGCGGCTACGAAATTGAACCCATGCTACTGATCCCCTTCGTAGAAAACGCGTTCAAGCATGGTACGGGCCTTATCCCGGAGGCGCATATCGAGATCAAAATGGAAATGAAAAAGAATACCCTGCACTTCTTCGTGGCCAACCGGTACGATCCGCGGTCGATCGAAGTGAAGGATAAAACTTCGGGTATTGGTTTGACGAACGTGAAGCGCCGCCTGAACCTGTTGTACGCTGCCGGCCACTCCCTCACCATCGAAAGGGGGAATGAACGTTTTGCCGTATCTTTAAAAATAAACCTGCACTAAATGTTACGTTGTATTGCTGTTGATGATGAACCGCTGGCGCTCGATCTGCTGGAAGATAATATCAGTAAAGTGCCTTACCTCAAGCTGGTAGCGCGTTGCAGCAACGCCTTCGAGGCCATGGAGGAGCTGAAGAAAGAGCAGGTGGACCTCATCTTCCTGGACATACAAATGCCCGGACTCACGGGTTTGCAGTTCATACAAAGTATGCCCGAAAAGCCGATGATCATCCTCATCACAGCTTATGAAAAATACGCGCTGGAAGGCTTTAACCTGGATGTGACGGATTATCTCGTAAAGCCTGTATCGCTTGAGCGTTTCGTGAAGGCGGCCAATAAGGCTTACGAATTGCATCTGCTTAAAAAGAAAGATAAACATCCTACCTCGCCCGACTTCTTCTTCGTAAACGCGGATTATAGCCTGCTGAAAGTAAACGTAGCCGACATCGTGTGGATCGAGGGTATGCGCGATTATATCAAGATTCACCTGAAGAGCAGTCCGCGCCCGATCGTCACGCGTATGGGCATGAAGAATATTGAAGATCAGCTGGCGCCGGATAAGTTTATCCGCATCCATAAATCCTACATCGTATCAGTCGCCAATATCACCGCAGTGCGCAAGAACAGTGTGTTTATAGACACATTAGAGCTGCCCGTAAGCGATGCCTACAAGACCGTGATAGATGAACTGACAGGGAAATAAATCCGTATTTCCCTTTCGTCGCATCTTTTTACCAACCTGCCTCAATTCCCCCTTCTCCCCTATAAAGCCGGCGTAATTTTGAGTCTGAATAACAAGACCATGAAAAAGATTATCGCCCTTCTCGCCTTTCTATATGCCCCCTACGCGCTGATGGCGCAAATGCCGGGTGGCGCACCTGGTGGAGCACCCGGAGCTGCCCGACAGGCCATGCCCAATATGGGTCACATCTACGGTAAACTTTTAGATAAAGACAATAAACCGGTTCCTTTCGCCTCTGTGATGGTAATGCAAAGCAAGTTTGATACTGCCACCAAAAAGCAGAAAGACGTGCTCGTAAAAGGTATGATTACCGAAATGAACGGTGAGTTCAACTTCGAAGATTTACCCGTGATGGGCATCAAAGTAAAAGTATCGGCTACGAATTACAAAGCGTACGAAAAAGCGGTGAGC
This sequence comes from Chitinophaga horti, assembly GCF_022867795.2. NCBI lineage: Bacteria > Pseudomonadati > Bacteroidota > Chitinophagia > Chitinophagales > Chitinophagaceae > Chitinophaga > Chitinophaga horti. Next base: position 2,139,098 of record NZ_CP107006.1, read on the forward strand.
TTTGCGCCTGCCGGTGGCAAGCCATCCTTCGATAAAGACCTCGGCAACATCAAACTGGAAGGCAGTGTAAGTCAGCTCCAGGGCGTGGAAGTAACGGCCAGCAAACCAATGATGACATTGGATATCGACAAGAAAGTGTTTAACGTAGAAAAGAACATCGTGAGTGCCGGTGGTACCGCGGTAGACGTGATGAAGAACGTCCCATCTGTAGCGGTGGACATCGACGGTAATGTATCGCTTCGTAACAGCGCGCCGCAGTTGTATGTAGACGGTCGCCCCACTACCCTCACGCTCGACCAGATACCTGCGGATGCGATCGAGAGTGTGGAGGTGATCACCAATCCATCTGCGAAGTACGACGCTTCCGGTGGTGGCGCAGGCATCCTGAACATCGTGCTGAAGAAAAATAAGAAGACTGGTTATAACGGTAACCTGCGTGCAGGTATCGATAAACGTGGCGCCGTAAATGGTGGTGGCGACGTTAACTATCGCCAGGATAAATTCAACTTCTCTGCGAGCATCAACGCTAACCAGAATAAGAGCCGCACGAATGGTTATACCGATCGGGATAATCTGGGCACTACGCCGCTTACCAGTCTGCTGCAAACGAACAATAACCGTAACAACGGCGCTTTCGTGTTCGGTCGCGCCGGTATCGACTACTTCCTTTCGAACCGTACCACGATCTCTGTATCGGGCGTAAAAGTACACGGCAAATTTAAGCCGGATGACGTGAACAACATCACGACCGATAGCCTGTTCAATACGGGCATCACGTCCTCCTTCAGCCACCGCACGACCGAAGGCGAACGTACCTTTAACGCGAACGGCCTGGTATTAGGCTTTAAGCAATTGTTTCCCCGCGAAGGTGAGGAACTAACGGCCGACTTCAACTACTTTGGCGGTAAACATGAGAACTACTCGCTTTTCAATACCGATTACTTCAGCGGCGCTGCCAAGACGGGCAACGAACTGCAAAGGATATTGGGTGATGGTAAGATGAGCAACACGACCATTCAAACCGACTACGTTCGCCCGATCGCCAAAACCGGCAAGCTGGAAACCGGTTTGCGCGCGCAGTTACGTACTACGGAGAACAATAACTTCAACTACATATATAGCGAGGCTTCGCAGGATTACGTGCTGATTCCGAGTACGAGCAGTAACTATAAAAACAAGGATAACGTATACGCAGCTTACCTGAGCTTCAGCAATTCGATCGGTAAGTTTGGCTATAAAGTAGGCTTACGTGCAGAGAGCTCCGAGTATGAAGGTGAGTTATTGCAAACCGGCGAGAAGTTCAGCAACAGCTACCCGGTAAGCTTGTTCCCTTCCCTGTTCCTGAGCCAGAAGCTGAATAAAGACCAGGAGCTGCAGTTGAGTTATACCCGCCGTGTAAACCGCCCTAACTTCTTCCAGCTGATCCCGTTCGCGGACTCTACGGACAAGTTGAACATCACCCGCGGTAATCCGAACCTGGTGCCGGAGTTTACACAGTCGGTGGAAGCTTCTTACGCTAAAACATTCAACGCAAATCACAGCCTGCTTGCCTCTGCGTATTTCAAGCACACAGACGATCTGATCACCAATTACCTGGAGAAGGTGACCGACGACGTAACGGGTTCCGAAGCGCTGATCAATACCTTCACCAATGCTAATTCTTCGTACTCCTACGGCACCGAAGTAACGCTGATCAACAAACTGACGAAGTGGTGGGATATTTCCACCAGCGTTAACGTATACAACTCTAAGATCAATACCGACAATGTGAGCGGCAGCTCGCAGGATGCGATGTGGAGCATGTTCGGAAAATTCAACAGTAACTTCAAACTGCCCGCCAGCTTCGATGTACAGCTGTCGGCCACGTTCCAGTCTAAAACGAACCTGCCGATCAATAACAACCCGCGCGGCTTCGGCGGCCCCGGCATGAGCCAGGCACAGAGCGCTGCACAGGGTTACATCAAACCATTTGGTGGCGTTGATTTAGCCGTGAAGAAAAGCTTCCTGAAGAACAATGCGTTGTCAGCCACGTTAGCCATCAGCGACATTTTCCGCACCATGAAGACCATTCAGTATTCCGAAAGCGAATACTTTACCCAATACTATTCCCGCCTGCGCGACCCGCAGATGCTGCGTTTAACACTGGCTTACCGCTTTGGTAAGGTAGATGCCAGCCTGTTCAAACGTAAGAGCCAGGGTACCGGTAACAGCGGCATGGAGGGAATGCAATAACATTTACCAGTTTATAGATTGATATAAAGCGCCGCCCTGGTTTGCCCGGGGTGGCTTTTTTCAACAATGCAAAGAAAAGCCACCCGGAGGTGGCTTTTTTCATTTGCTACGGCATCGGGAAAATGTTCGAGTTCACGGTCGGCGTGTAACTGATGTTCTGCGTCTGGCTACCTACCAGGATCTTCGATCCGTTCATGTAGTAAAACCGCTCGGAATACAACGTTCCGCTGTACGACAGCGATGCGATGGTGCCCGCGCTGTTCAGCGAATAGCTTGTACCTGTAGGCGTGTACGTGTGCTGAGTCGTGTAAATGCCCGACGTTGACGAGCGTACGATGGTCGTGTGCGGCTGGTCTACCGCGGTAATCACGTTCGTTACGCTGTAGTTTTCGTAGGTAAAGTCCACGGCGACACCCAGGGCAAAGGTACCATAAGTGGTCATGATGTTCAGGAGTCCCTGCCATTCGTAATAAAGGGCAAACAGCTGCTGCGTCTTTTGCACTGTGGGCGTGCTTTGCGGGTTTGCATTCTTAAAGGAAGATAATGACAGGGCGGCTACTGCGAGTAGCAAAGGGATTCGTTTCATTGACTTGGGATTTCGGGTTAAAAAAAGAACTATCCCTATAAAGATTGCAATAATTCCGCAGTAATTGTTTGCCGATTTTGATGGATTGTTGGCGAGAATTACCGCCGATGAAGGGTGTGACACAACGGCGGCTCCATAGCGGGAAAAAAGCTGGTAGCATAAAAAAGGGGCTGTCTCAAAAGTAGTTTGATGGCCATGAGAAACGCATAAACGAAAAATCTCTCCATCAGGTGCCCGAACAAAAACGGGTCAAAGCTACTTTTGATACAGCCCCCCGTTCAGTTTAGAATATCGTACTGAAGAACGTCTTCATGTCGTTCCACGATGCCGAGTCGGCGGCAGCGTTGTAAGCGATGGGAATGTTGAACTTCTGACCGTTCTCTGTAGAGCCAGGGTTTGTAAAGGCGTGCACGGCACCGGGGTAAGCGATGAACTTGTAATCCGCGCCAATTGAGTCGAGACCTTTCCTGAAAGCGGCAATTTCTTCGTTAGACACGAATTTGTCGTCGGCGCCATGGCAAACGAGTATTTTGGCTTTCAGCAGCTCTTTGTTGGCCGGAGCGCCGGCGAGGTTGCCGTGGAAGCTTACCACACCTTTCAGCGGCGTGCCCAGTTTAGCCACGTTCAGCACCACGGAACCGCCGAAGCAGTAACCGATAGCGGCAATGCGGGTAGTGTCTGCCTGCGGGAAGGATTTGATCTTGGCCAGGGCGGCTTCGATGCGTGTTTTCATCATGGCCGGGTTAGCGTAGAACTTGCCGGCTTCGGCACCCGCTTCTTTAGGCGTAGGCGCCTGGAAGCCGTTACCGTACATGTCTACCGCAAACGCGATGTAGCCCATCTCTGCCAGCTGGCGGGCGCGGGCTTTCGGGTAGTCATTGATGCCCCACCATTCCGGTACGACCAGCACTGCGGGACGGGCAGCGTCGCTGGCTTCGTTGTACGCTACGTAACCGATAAGGGTGGTCGTATCGTCTTTGTAGGTCACTGTTTCCTCCTTCAATTTCACTTCGGCAGGCGCTGTAGTGGCCGTAGAGTCCGTGGTGTTCTTCGCTGGCTGGTTGTTACAGGCGGTAAAGCCCATCACCGAAGCAGCCATGGCGGCAAATAGCAGGCGTTGTTTCTTCATCTTGTTGAGTTTATCTGTTTAGGTGACTAATTAGTCTTCTACTTCTTTTTTGTTGACGGATAAAATGACTGTGTTCACCGCACGTTTCATCTGTCGCTCTACTTCCTTGTCGTGCCGCGGGATGAGGAACTGTACTTTGAAACGTGCCAGGTCTTTACGGATTTCAAGTGTTTTCAAAGAAAAACTGTTAGCCGTGATATTCGCCGAGAATGGGTGAAGCGCCTCTTTCAGTCTGCCTTCCAGGTCGGCCGGCGACGTAAAGTTATGCAGGTCTACCTCAAACTCGATCGACATCTTTTTGATATTCTGCTTGCTTTGGTTGACAATCGTAGAGGTAAAGATCACCGAATTTGGAACGATCACGATATCGTCGTCGTCGTTCTGTAATACTACATTGATAAGTGTGATGTCCAGTATCTTTCCCTGGAACTCCCCTACCCTGATCTGGTCGCCGAGCGATAACTGGTCAGAGAACATGATGATCAGGCCGTTGATGATATTTGTGATGTAATCCTTCGACAGCAGCGCGATGGCCGCGGCAACGATCGTGATGCTTGTAATGAAACGGAGAATATCAACGCCAAATACAATCATCACCGCCAGAATAATAAGTATTGCATTTAGTACCGATGATATACGTCTGATCCCCAGCAGAAAGTTATCCCGTTTTACATTGGTGATGTTGTTCCTTCGGATATACCACGACCTTACGATAATATGAATCAGCGAGATCACGATATTACCGCCAAGAAGCAGGTATAGCGCGTGCGTTAATTTTAACAGGAGACGATAATTATCGGCAAAATACTCCGGATAATTGTTGTGAAAGTAAATGATAACGCCATATACAAGTATTTTAGCAATAAAAATAAGGCGCGCCCTGCGTTCCCGGGCAACATTCTCACTGGATGATGGTCCGTTTACCATATGCTTCTTCGGATACGTTTGATGATACCTTGCAAAAGTAGCCAATCTGGGCCGGAATGCATGTTGTTAAGTTTAAGTGTTGGGTTGACAGGCGCTTTTTTCTTAGCAGGATTAGGGATAATTTTGCCGGTAGTATATGAAACCGACTATTCGCCAGATCATCCTGCAGGAGATAAAGACACTTTTTGAGCTGAAGAAAACCGAGCGCCTGTGGCACATTCCGGTACTGGCGTCGTTGTGTGTAGGTATTCCGATGCTGGCCGGTTGGTACTTCGGTCGGCTGGATTACGGGTTGCTGGCCTGTATGGGCGGACTCGTCATCTTATACCTGAACGCCGGCACCGTGGCCGAACGAATGATTACCCTGGTGGCATGTTCTTTTGGTTTCATGGCCTCCTACGCGATCGGCATCAGTTTCAGCTTCAATCCTTTGTTGTCGACCTTGTTCATAGGCGCGTTCGCTATGGGTGTGCATTGGGTGACAAGTTACTTCCGGCTGCCCCCGCCGAACAGTTTCTTCTTTATTATGCTGGCAGCTATCGGTAGTTGCGCGCCTTTCCACTTGCATACAATCCCTAACCGCGTGGGGCTGATCGGAATGGGCACCATGTTCGCCTGTACCCTTGCCTTCTTTTACAGTTTGTATATCACCAAACGTATCCCTGCTAAAAAGCCGGCGCCGCTTGTGCGTAAGGAGCCTTATTCGGACACCGTAAAGTCGCTGATCGTCGGTGTGTTTGCGGGCATATCGATATTGGTGCCTCAGCTGTTGCAGCTCGACAATCCTTACTGGGTGCCTATTTCGAGTATGGCGGTGATGCAGGGGGTGGATGTTCGTCATGTATGGCAGCGTAGTTTCCAGCGCATCCTGGGTACCTTTGCGGGCATGGGACTCACCTGGGCATTGCTCTTGTTTCATTTCAATGCCCTGGGTATTTGTATCGCTATTCTCGTATTGCAATTTTTAGTGGAGATGCTGATCGTGCGGCATTATGCGCTAACTGTTTTCTTCATCACTCCTATGACCGTTTTCCTGGCCGAGGCGGGCAGCGCGATGACACAGGACCCGCGTGTGCTGGTAGAACTGCGCGTGCTGGATATCGTAATCGGCAGCCTCATTGGCGCAGTTGGCGGCTGGTTCCTGCATCACAGGGCGATACAGGAGCAAACGCGCCGGCGTTTACGCATTACGCGTTATGTGCTACTGAATTTGCGTCATAAGACGAGGTTGCGCTGATTGCTTCCTGCATGGGTTGCCGCGTTAATTACTTCTTCAACAATTTCTGCTCAGGATGATGTGCTGATTATTTCTTTAACAATTCCTGCACAGGCTGTCGCGCTAACTTCTTGAGCAGTTCCCGCGCTGGGTGTTGAGCAGATTACTTCTTCGACAGTTTCTGCACGGCTTGATGTGTTGATTACTTCTTCAACAGTTCCTCCACGGGTTGTTTCCTGGTTATGCTGATGTAAGTGTGCTGATGTTGCCTGCGTATACGGCGGATTGAGGAAGCGAACTTATAGCGAGAGAGAGAAAAAAATGCCAGGCAGACAATACTGCCCGGCTTAGTAGTCCTAAGCCTTTTACGTTTTTTTGCAAATGGAAGGTGAGATCTTAACCACCTTCATTATCACTTCATCTCTAATTTCCTACAAATCTGGCAGAATGCGCGTTTCAGCGTGATTGGATTTTTATCATTAACCGGGAGTTAACAGCTAAAGCGAGCGTTGCGGGCATAAAAAAAGGGATCAAATCGTAGTAGATTTAATCCCTTTTGTGACTCCGTCTGGATTCAAACCAGAAACCTTTTGATTCGTAGTCAAATGCTCTATTCAGTTGAGCTACGGAGCCGTTGTTTGTTTGACGGGATGCAAATGTACGATGCTTTGTGTGTGATTTCCAAAACTTTAGTAAAGAAATGTAGAGATGAGTTTTCCTCATTGCTAGATTAATCTGTTTTTCAATAAGTTACGCTGTGAAATGTGGATAAGTGAAGCGTTACTACGGCGCGTAGAGAAATAAAAAAAGGCAAAGAGAATGATCTCTTTGCCTTTTTAGTGACCCTGTCAGGATTCAAACCTGAAACCTTCTGATCCGTAGTCAGATGCTCTATTCAATTGAGCTACAAGGCCGTGTTCATGTTGAACGGGATGCAAATGTAGGGAGATTTTCTATTTCTGCAAATCTTTCGCTTAAAATTCTTGCATTTTCTTTTTTAGCCCTACTTTTGACGCTCATCAAATAACGCGGAAAGCCTTGAAGATACAGCTTTGGAGCATAGGTAAAGAGAACGATGCGTACATCGCCGATGGCATCAGAATATTTCAGAAGCGGCTGCAACACTACACGGATTTCGAGATAAAACTGATTCCCACGGTGAAGCAGGCAGCAAGTCTTTCTACCACCGAATTAAAAAAACAGGAAGGCAAAATGCTGCTCGATATGTTGCAACCATCGGACTACCTCGTGGCTTTATATGAACGCGGTAAAACGATGACCACCCTGCAACTCGCCGACTTCCTGCAGCAACGGGCCAATGCGGGTACCAGGCAGCTCATCATCCTTATAGGCGGCGCTTTCGGGCTGGACGAACCAGTGCTGAAGCGCGCACAGTTACAGCTGTCATTATCTGCACTCACGTTCCCGCACCAACTGGTACGGCTCATCGTAACAGAACAATTGTATCGGGCTTATTCGGTACTGAGTAACGAAAAATACCACCACGAATAACCGATTTCCTTTATTTTAGCGCCTACATCAGCTATTGTTATGTCCATTACGCTTTCGATCATCATCCTTACCTGCCTGGTTTCTTTCACTGCACTGCAAAGCCAGGACCAGTTCTATAAATTGAGTATGTCGCCCTACCAGGTGAAACATCAGCGTCAGTATTACCGGATGATTACTTCCGGCCTTATACATGCCGACTTCATGCACCTGGGTTTTAATATGCTGTCGCTGTACTTTTTTAGTTCGGTGGAGGATATTTATGTGATGCGTTTCGGCAGTAAATACTATTTCCTGTTGATGTATGTGGCGGCTTTGCTGGTGTCGAGTGTGCCATCGTTACTTAAACACCGCGATAACCCGAGTTACCAGTCTGTAGGCGCTTCTGGTGCGGTATCGGCAGTGATCTTTTCGGGTATCCTGTTTTTCCCGTGGAGTGGTATCTCTTTCTTTTTTATTGATATTATCCGCTTTCCTGCCGTGATCTTCGGCGCGGTGTATATATGGGTGTCCGTTTACCTCGATGGCAAAGGTGGTGGTCGTATTGCGCACGATGCGCACTATTGGGGTGCGGTGTTCGGCCTCCTGTTCCCTGTGTTGCTCGAGCCTGTCATCGGCATGGAGTTTATCAACGCGATCCGCTACGATTTTCCGGGGATTGACAAATACATTGGATCAAGAAGGCGATACTAGCGATACTGCGATGTTAAATGCAGTTCGGTCATGCGGGCTTCCACTCCAGTTGTATTAACTGTCTGGTTTGCGGGGTCAGCTTAAAGCGATCGTCGATACGCAGTCCTACAACCCACACAATCTTTTTGTCACTTTCCAGCACCCAGGTATTTTCCTTTTGTGGGATAGATAACTTTTGGTCGATGAAAAAGCGGGACAGCTTTTTCTTTTTCTGCATGCCTAACGGGTAGAAGTAATCCCCTTCTTCCAGCGCCGGAGCAGCAAGGGGTATTTGAGGTGTTTTGTGTCCAGGCAGGCGATGGTGGCGGCTGTGGGTGGTGTAATGCCCGTTGCATCTTTTGCCTGCAGGTAGATGGTGGCGCCGGGCAGCAATACGGTCTCCTGCCCTTCCGCAATGACGAAATGCGTCGACTGGTCTACCTGCTGCGGCGTAATAATCAGCCATTTCCGATCGCGGTAAATACGATGGGTTTGCGTAGAAAGATATTTTCCTGATCCGCTATCCAGCATATCCACTACCTGCGCAGCCTGTGCCGCACTACAGCCAAAGGGTTTCAGCAGTTCGTAAGCGATCGTTTGCAACGGCGCCGTTTTTTGCAGCTTCAGTATCGGGATGAAGTACTCCTCTCCTCTCTTTTCAAGCAACTTTTTCCGGTGTACGGCCAACGCCTCCTGGTACAGCATTTCCGCCTCGCGTAAACGCTCGATGCTGCTGCCGATATTTCGTATCGCTTCGGGATATACTTCTTCTATTTTAGGGATTACCTTGTGGCGAAAGTAATTCCGTGTATACTTATCTGTTATATTCGAACTATCTTCCACAAACCCTGTTTCCTTTTCTTTTTCATATTGATTGATTTGCTGCCTGGTCGCGAAAAGCAGTGGCCTTATAACGCGACCGCTTTTCGGCGGGATGCCATGCAGTCCCGCGATGCCAGTGCCTTTCGAAAGGTTCATCAGCACCGTTTCTACATTGTCCTGCATATGATGCGCCGTAGCGATGTAGTCCAGCTGCTGTTGCTGCCGAACTTCTTCCAGCCACTGGTAGCGCAGCTCACGGGCAGCTACCTGTATGGATAGTTTATGTTCCGTTGCAAATGCCCGTGTATCGAAATGTTTTACATGATAACGAACCGCCAGCCGCTGCGCAAGTGCCTGCACAAATTGCTCGTCCCGCATCGACTCCTCATCCCGCAAAGCAAAGTTGCAGTGCGCAATCTCAAACGCCAGTCCTGATACATGAAAGAGGTGCGCCATTACCACGGAGTCGCGGCCGCCGCTCACGGCGAGCAGTGTTTTTTGTTCGGCAGCCAGTAAATTCTGCTGACGGATATAATCACGGAATGCTTCTTGCATAGCTGAGCGTTGAGTTTAATAGGCCAGGTCTTCGTAAGCCGACTGTAGTTCATTATAAGCGTGGCGTTGCCCGGCTGCCTTCGCGATGGCCATGCCTTTTTCGTAAGTGGCGAGGGCTTCCTCAGGCACTCCAGCGCGTTCGAGCAGTTTGCCCAGGTGATAGTAAGAGCCGGTATATCCTGGTTCGTTAGCGAGCAGCTCTTCGAACTGCCGGCGTGCCGAAACATCGTCTCCGATCTTGATGTACTCCAGTGCCAGCGCGTGTTTCAGGAAGCTGTCGTTAGGCTCCTGGGTGAGTAATTCGGCTAATTGGTCTATTCTGCTCATATGCCTGTTGTGAATGCTGAAAATCGATATATTTGTAAATACCGCATTTACCAAAACAAAACTAAGTTAAAGGTTATGAAGATTTTAGTATGTATCAGTAAAACCCCGGACACTACTGCAAAAATAGCTTTCACTGACAACAACACGAAATTCAGTGAGGCGGGCGTGCAATTCATCATCAACCCCTATGATGAATGGTATGCGCTGGTACGTGCCCTGGAATTAAAAGAAACACTGGGCGGTACGGTTCACCTGATCACTGTTGGCGGCGCAGATACGGAGCCTATTATCCGTAAGGCCCTCGCGCTGGGTGGCGACGAGGCCTTCCGCATTAACGCGGATAGCCATGACAGTTATTTTATTGCTGCGCAGATAGCAGACCACGCGAAGAAAGAAAACTATGACCTCATCCTCACCGGTAAGGAAACGATCGATTACAACGGCTCCAGCATCGGCGGTATGCTTTCCGAACTACTGGACCTCCCCTTCGTTTCGATCGCCGCTAAACTGGACATAAACGGGCAGACCGCCACCCTTAACCGCGAAATCGAAGGCGGCGAGGAAGTGGTGGAAGTAGCGTTGCCTGTCGTAGTCAGCGCCCAAAAAGGCATGGCTGAGGCCCGCATCCCCAATATGAAAGGTATTATGGCAGCGCGCACCAAGCCCCTGAAAGTACTGGAGCCGGTGGCTGCGGATAATCTTACCACCGTGGTTGGCTTCGATCTTCCCCCGGCTAAAGCGGGCGTGAAGCTCATCGATCCTGAAAATGCGGAGGAGCTGGTAAAACTGCTCCACGAACAGGCCAAAGCATTTTAGTCCACGTTATCATTCACCAGAAAAAGGAATTAGCATGTCTGTATTAATATTTGCGGATCAATTCGAAGGAAAGATAAAAAAATCGGCCCTGGAGGCAGTACAATATGGCGCAAAAGTAGCGCAGCAACAAGGCAGTAACGCAGTAGCCATCGTTTTGGGTGATGTGGACAACGCCGAGCTGGCCGCACTGGGTAATTATGGCGCAGCCAAAGTATTACAGGTAGCCGGCGCAAAGTTCAGCGACGCCGATGCTGGTGTAAGCACTAAGATCATAGCCGAAGCCGCTGCTAAAGAAGGCGCTAAAGTGGTGATCTTCTCCCACAACTTCTCCGGCCGTGCTATCGCCCCGCGCGTAGCCGCCAGGCTTAAAGCCGGACTGGTGGCAGGCGCTATTGAACTGCCTGATACCGCTTCCGGTTTTGTAGTAAAGAAGAACGTGTTTTCCGGCAAGGCCTTTGCGAAAGTGAACATCACCTCCGACATAAAAGTAATATCCGTGCTGCCCAATACGTTTGCTTTGGAAGCAGGTACAGGCACCGCCTCTGTGGAAGCCTTCGCTCCTGCTGTAAGCGATGCAGACTTTAAAGTGAAAGTTCTGAAAACGGAAACGATCAGTGGCGAGGTGCCTTTAACCGAAGCCGAGATCGTAGTGAGCGGCGGCCGTGGTTTGAAAGGTCCCGAAAACTGGGGGCTGGTAGAAGACCTGGCCAAAGCATTGGGTGCTGCTACTGCCTGTTCAAGGCCGGTGGCTGACTCCGACTGGCGCCCGCACCACGAACATGTGGGACAAACAGGCCTCACCATCCGCCCGAACCTGTATATCGCGATCGGCATTTCCGGGGCGATACAGCACCTGGCGGGTGTAAACGGCAGTAAAGTGATCGTAGTGATCAACAAAGATCCGGAAGCGCCGTTCTTTAAGGCGGCCGACTACGGTATAGTTGGCGACGCTTTTGAAGTGGTGCCTAAAATCACCGCAGCAGTTAAGAAGATCAAAGGTCATTAATAGGTTATCCATTTGATAGTTACAGGCCTACAAGTCTGTAACTATCAATTTGTCAAATGTTTTTTTTTAGAATATTTTTCTAACTTCACGTCTTGCGCTGATACTAACCGCAGCGCGAACGTATCTGACAGTATGAGAAAGATAGAATTGGAAATAGTTGCATTGTCGCATAGCATTACCCAAACGCATTCGTACGCTGTAGTGTTGGGCGAAGTGAACGGATTAAGGCGCTTACCGATAGTGATTGGTGGTTTTGAAGCGCAGGCCATTGCGGTTGCCCTTGAAAAAATGCAGCCCAGCAGGCCTTTGACCCACGATCTCATGAAGAACTTCATGAATGCGTTCGGGGTTGAGCTGCACGAAGTTGTTATCAGTAACCTCCAGGAAGGCATTTTCTATTCTAAATTAGTTTGCTCCAACAACGACGATACCATCGAAATTGACTCCCGTACATCCGATGCGCTGGCCCTGGCCGTACGTTTCGGTTGCCCGATTTATACATACGAGAACATTCTCAACAGTGCGGGCATCCTGCTGGACGATCCGGCTGGTAAAAAGGCGGCCAAAACTACTACCGGCCCCACCATCTCCGAACATGAAAAGGGCGCAGAGGACGATCTGAAGGCCATGAGTCTCGAAGATCTGAACCAGCTGCTGCAAGACGTGCTGGAGCAGGAAGACTACATCCGCGCAATCGCCATCCGTGACGAGATCAACGCCCGCAGAAGCAGATAATATGGTCGTTTTTCCGAACTGTAAGATCAATTTAGGCCTGCACATCCTCCGCAAGCGAATGGATGGCTTTCACGACCTGGAAACGATCTTCTATCCCCTGCCCCTTTGTGACGCACTCGAAATCGTTCATGCCGATGAGCTGTCATTCACCGTTAGCGGCATAGATGTACCAGGCAATACGGACGATAATCTTTGCCTGAAGGCTTATCATCTATTAAAGAAGGATTTTCCCACGCTTCCGCCCGTTCACATCCATCTTCACAAACATATTCCCATTGGCGCAGGCCTGGGGGGCGGCTCTTCCGATGCTGCATTTACACTCCTGTTGCTGAATGACAAATTCAAATTAGGCATCTCCGAACCGCAACTGATCGCCTATGCGGCCATCTTAGGAAGCGATTGTGCCTTTTTCATCAAAAACAAGCCTTGTTTAGCCACCGGTCGCGGCGAGGTATTAGAGGAGATTGACCTGGATTTGAATCGATACAGTTTCCTGGTGGTACATCCTGGTATTCATGTGAATACAGGTAAGGCGTTCGGGAAAATAACGCCTGGGGAGCCAGCGCAACAGTTGAGGGATTTAGATCTACAGTCAGTTCATCAATGGAAAGACGTGCTGGTGAATGATTTTGAGGCGGTGGTGTTTGCGGAGCATCCGGCCATTAAAGCCATCAAGGATAAGATGTATACTTCCGGGGCGGTTTACGCGGCCATGAGCGGCAGCGGTTCTGCGGTGGTGGGGCTGTTCCCTAAGGGGCAATTGCCCGTGATTGACTGGGGTGCGCAGTATAAAGTGTTTGAAAAACAATAGGGTATATAAAAAATAACCGGCTCCTTGTGGGAAGCCGGTTGAAGAGTATTGAGAAAGTTAAGGTAATTATCCTTTTACGGAAGCTACCAAAGCTTTAAAGGTTTCTGGTTCGTTCATTGCCAAGTCAGCGAGCACTTTCCTGTTAAGGTCGATATGCTTTTCTGATAATTTATGGATAAACTGAGAATAAGTGAGACCTTCGGCGCGGGCAGCAGCATTAATACGTGCGATCCACAGCTGGCGGTATTCTCTTTTCTTCAGTTTGCGGCCTACATAGCTATATGTAAGACCTTTCTCCAGAACGTTCTTGGCAACGGTGTATACGTTCTTTCTTTTACCGTAGAAGCCTTTAGCTTGCTTTAAGATTTTCTTTCTTCTTGCTCTTGACGCGACTGCGTTTACTGAACGAGGCATGATTACGCTTTTTTAAAAAAGTGATAAATTGAAAAATATTAGCGGAGAACAAGCATTCTCTTCACCAGGTTCAGGTTAGCATCGTTTACCATGCTACCACCTCTCAGGTGACGTTTTCTCTTGTTGCTTTTTTTAGTGTTCAAATGGCTTTTGTAGGCATTTGCACGCTTGATTTTTCCGCTTCCCGTAACCTTGAAGGTTTTTTTCGCACGGGAGTGTGTTTTTACTTTCGGCATACATCAAATTTGGTCTGCAAAGGTAGGTAAATAATTATCAATTCCACTAGGGTGGTAAAAAAATATCGAATGGTATCCTATTTGTGTATAAAAAGTTAAGATTTTTTCCGGCAGGTTAAATGGTTGGAAATCAGATAACAGATAGTTTATAAACATAATATTTATGGTTTTTTGTCAGTTTGGGATAAAAAATGCATTTTTGTATGTCATATATAGTTATTAATTTTAATCTCAGATACACTGAATACTGAGCTTTGTAAGAGAAGAAAACTTGAACACCGAATGAATAATACCGTATTCCTGATTACCTGGTGTTGAATACGTAGGTTGACACAGCAGATGGAGAAACCGAAGATTGAACACCGAACGCCGAATATTATATATATCCTGAATAACCGAACCGAATAAGACCGAAGACCTATGAAAACAATTTACACTTATGAAGTGTCAGCTCGCAGGGCTGAATTTTCTCACAACGCATACAAAGGCTGTGGCCAATGGGCGCTTTGCGGTTAGCCGTAAAGGGTATCATTCTATTCACCTAACTGTTAGCGCATATGAGAAAATTTTTACTCCTATTGACCCTGCTTGCGTGCACCTTTGTAATAGGTAAGGCACAGAACAACGCGAGGCTTACCGCGCCGAGGGACGTGTGTAAAGGAAACTTCGTTTCCATGCACGCCTTTTATTTTAACAACAACACGATCAACCGTGTTGAATGGCGTATTACGCCCCTTGGCAGGCCAATGTATACCATTACGCCCAGTTCCACCGTTGGTGTGAACGGGTTACGATACATTTCCAGTGGTAGAGGACAATCTGTTACGCTTGATTTCCTTGAGGATGTTGCATCTTATACCGTACAGGTGAGGATCTTTAACAACTCAGGAACGACGTCGTTTACAGATACGGACCCGGTCACCATCCGGTTGCAAAATTGTGAGATTACGGAATGTAAAGGTAGTTTCCAATCCTCCTCGAACTTCAAGGAAACGTTTGGAACTTTCGGCGTTAATGAAGGCCGTCGCTGTATTCCTAACCCGCCTTCAGGTCCACCGATTATCCAGTACAACTGTAACACCTCTTCTTCCCTCGCGGACAATGACTATAATATTTACTGGGAAACAAATGGCGGCGGTCGTCCGGAATGGGTAGCCTCTACAGACCACACTGGCGATACCAGGGGTGGTATGCTCATTTGTAACTCCAGCCACCAGCCTAACACGTTCTACCGTAGAGAAATCACGGGGCTGTGTCCGGGTGCGGTATATAACTTTACCGCCTGGTTCCAGAACCTCGATGGCAGGAACATTATGGAGGGTACCTGTAGAAACGATTATATATATACAGGTGTAACGTTCAAAATTTACAGACCATCAGATCTCGTTAACCCGATCGCGTCTTTTCCAACGTACGCAGTATCGGCCAACTTCGAGAACAACGCAGCCAGGAGATGGATGCAGTTTGGTGGTAGTATCCGTCTTGCTCCCGGCCAGGAAAACCTGATCCTTACGATCGAGAATAACTTCCCTGGTGGTTGTGGTAACGACATCGCGATCGACGATATCTCTTTCGAATATTGCGCGCCTAAAATCTTTTCTTACATCGATGGTTTAAAAACAGACAGAGATGCGATATGTCAGGGTGCGCCCATCAGGCTTACCTCTGAAATAGATCCGATCAACTACTTCCAGGACCCGCTGTACCAATGGCAACGTTATAACGCAGGTACCGCTACCTGGCAGCCTGTTGCCGGTGCTGGTTTTACCGGTATCAACACAGAAACATTGAACATTGCTGCGAACGTGCTCACTACGGTGGGCGTTGAGCGTTTCCGGCTCATGATCTATGAACGGGGGAACGAAAATGCAGCGAACTGTTATACGCCCGGTAACAGTGTGGAACTAACGATACTAGAGAAGCCCGTCATCGCCTTTAGTACACCATTTATATGTTTGGGGCAACGGGCCACACTAACGGTGAACCCGGGGACGTACGACATTTATAATTTTACAGGGCCTAACCTGATTCCGCTGGGAGGGCCGAACTATAACCGGATTGATGCGCAGCCGACCACCACATCTCAATACATAGTGGAAGCGGTTGCGAACTACGGTAATGGTAAAACCTGTTCCGCGTACGATACCTCTACCCTTGTGGTGGATACGATGCCTCGTCTGAACCTCGGCCCGGACGTGGCTGTGTGCGTTGGTAATTCTATTACCCTCGACATGGGTGCCGCCAACTCCATTTTCTATACACAATGGACTGGCACCGGTATCAGTACCACACTCGGACAAACATTAACGATTTCGCCTTCACCTGCCGGTAACTATACTTATACGGCATTAGTAAGAAACAACGCTTGTACGATCACCGACAACATTACGATCAGCGCGCTGAACCCGCCGACAGCAAGGATCAGTACCGCTTCACAATCATTGTGTAACGTTACCGACCTGGCGATTGCGGCCACATCTAACCCGCCATCTAACCAGCGCGGTACATGGACAATCGTCGGTGCCGCACACGGTGCTTACATTGAAAGCCCGAACGCTTACAGCACGCGGGTACGTAGCCTGCCTGTCGGCGAAACGATCACTGTTAGATGGACCGTATCGTATACCGCTATTGCTGGTTGTGAATCTTACGACCAGATTACGATCCGGAACGTGGCCCGGCCACAAACCGCCAACGCAGGACCTTCGCAAACCGTCTGCGGACAAAACTCCATTACAATGGCTGCTAATGCGCCATTGCCGAATGAGTATGGTACATGGAGTTCTGCTACACCTGGTGTTAGCTTCAGTAACGTGAATGATCCTAATGCAGTGATGACCTATTCCGGTGCACTGCCAAGGACGCTTATCTCGACCACCTGGTCGCTGAGGGATACCTCTAATATATGTCCGGCTTCAACATCGACCGTACAGCATAACCTGCTGGCCGCGCCGACCCTGACTGTATTGGAAGCGAGGGATACCTGTGCTACCACCGGCCTGTTCCGGTTGTTGTTCAGCACCGCCGGTAACCCTAACCGTTATTCCATTACAGCAAGCGGTGCGAACCCAATGCCTGGCTTTACGGATATCGTAAACCAGACCTTGTCCAGCTCCAGCTCACAGCTGTTGCTGTCGTACCCTAACACAGTAGATTCCGGCACCTACACCTTTAGCATGACAGTAACGCAGGCAGCCGGCTCCAACGCCGCCTGTACCTCTACGCGCGACTTTACATTGCGACTGGTGAAGCCATCCAGGCTGGATTCGATCAGCCCCTCCTCTACTACTATCTGTAACGGTTCATCCGCTACCCTGATCGCTTATGGTTATAAGTCTCCGGGTGCGGTATGGCGTTGGTATACCTCATCTTGTAACGGTACGCTTGTGCATACAGGCGATACCCTTACTGTGTCACCAACATCTACCGTTACTTATTATGTAAGAGCAGAAGCTGGTACTGCTTGTCCCGCAACTACCTGTCTTACTACGACGATCAACGTAGATCCGATGCCTGCCCGGCCGAACGCTGGTCCCGACCAGACGCTTTGTAACGTGGTGTCGTTCAATACAGCGGCCACCTATACAGGCGGCGCTACCAGCGGTATCTGGTCACAGGTGCCAGGTGGTACAGCTGTATTCGCCAACCCGAACGCCAACATCACCCAGGTAACCGGCATTGCCGCCGGATCCAGCGCTACGCTGATCTGGAGCGTGAGAAGAGGTGTGTGCGTATCGTTACCAGATACAGTAGTGTTCAGAAACCTGGCCCCTATCACTAATAACGTGATCGGGCCTAACCAGACAATATGTCTTGGTTCTCCCGCTGCCATGATAGATATGCCTAACGGCCTGCCTGCAGGTGGTAATGGCAGCAACGTTTACTCGTGGGCCTCGGCTCCAACAGCAACTGGAACGTGGACTACCATCTCTGGTGCAAATGGTGCTACCTATACACCAGGTGCCCTGGCTAATACTACCTATTTCAGGCGTACAATCGCTGCTGGTTGTCCGAGCGTTAGTAACGTGATAGCAGTAAGGGTTGCGAGGAACGCACCAGTGTTGGTATCGACACCTGCAGCCGTTACCGTGGATTGTGTGAACGGAACTGATTACACCACCAACTTTGGTACACCGGTGTTCTCCCATCCTGACAATATCCCGGTTACGATCACCCAGAGTGATGTAACGACCACCGTGGGTTGTGGTTCCAGGATCACCCGTACCTGGAGAGCGACCGACTCTTGTGGCAGGTTTGTTGAAACCTCGCAAATCGTGAACGTACAGGACACGACCCGACCTGTATTCTCAACGCCTGCTCCGGCGAATGCAATCGTGAATTGTGATGCCATTCCTACACAGCCGGACTTAACCGCGACTGATAATTGTAGCACCGTGACCGTGGACAAACGTGAACGTACCCGTACGATCGCGGGCGCCACTTGTGCGGCAAATTATGAGATCATCCGTACCTGGATTGCCACCGACCTTTGTGGTAACAGGGATTCCGTTGTACAGGTATTAACTGTACAGGATACTACCCGTCCGACCTTCACTGGTACCGCTCCTGCTGATACCGTAGTTCAGTGTGGCGCGATCCCGGCTCAACCGACAATTGGTGCGCAGGATAACTGTACGCCCGCAGGCAGCGTGACCGTGACGATGCGTGAGCGTATTGAACCGGCTCCCGGATCTACCTGTGTTAATAACTATTTACTCGTACGTACCTGGATTGCGCGTGACCTTTGCGGTAACAGCGATTCGCTCGTGCAGCGTTTAACCGTGATTGATACAGTCAGGCCGGTGTTTACTACGGCGGCTCCGCTGAATGTGACGGTGAATTGTGATGCGATTCCGACGCAGCCTACCTTACAGGCAACTGATAACTGTAGCGCGCAGAATAACGTAAACGTTGTTCCGACACAGCGTCGTGAGGATATTCCCGGAGCATGTGTAAACAACTACCGTTTGATCCGCGTATGGACGGCGACAGACGAGTGTGGTAATGTGGATTCTGTTAGGCAGATCATTACCGTACAGGATACTACCCGTCCTACTTTCACCAGCACTGTACCTGCTGATACCATCGTGAACTGTCATGCACCATTGCCGGTACAACCAACAATGACTGCTACCGACAACTGTAGCGCAGGCAACGTGGTAGTTACACCTACACAGCGTCGCGAGGATATCGCCGGTGCCTGTGTAAACAACTACCGCATTATCCGTGTATGGACTGCTCGTGACGAATGTGGTAACGTGGACTCTGTACGCCAGATTATTACCGTACAGGATACTACCCGTCCTACTTTCACCAGCACCGTACCTGCTGATACCACTGTAGACTGTCACGTACCATTGCCGGTGCAGCCGACAATGACTGCTACTGACAACTGTAGCGCAGGTAACGTAGTAGTTACGCCTTCGCAACGCCGCGAGGATATCGCAGGTGCCTGTGTGAACAACTACCGCATCATCCGTGTATGGACTGCTCGTGACGAATGCGGTAATATCGACTCTGTACGCCAGATCATTACCGTACAGGATACTACCCGTCCGACTTTCACCAGCACCGTACCTGCTGATACTACTGTAGACTGTCATGTGCCATTACCGGTACAGCCGACACTGAACGCTACTGACAACTGTAGCGCTGGTAACGTAGTAGTTACGCCGTCACAACGTCGCGAAGACATCGCTGGCGCGTGCGTAAATAACTACCGCATCATCCGTGTATGGACAGCCGTTGACGAATGTGGTAATATCGACTCTGTACGCCAGGTCATCACTGTACAGGATACTACCCGTCCGACGTTCACCAGCACTATACCTGCTGATACCACTGTAGACTGTCACGTGCCATTACCGGTACAACCGACTTTGAACGCTACCGATAACTGTAGCGCTGGTAACGTAGTGGTTACGCCGTCACAACGTCGCGAAGACATCGCCGGCGCGTGCGTAAATAACTACCGCATCATCCGTGTATGGACGGCGGTTGACGAATGTGGTAATATCGATTCTGTACGTCAGATCATTACCGTTCAGGATACTACCCGTCCGACATTCACCAGCATCGTACCTGCTGATACCACTGTAGATTGTCACATACCATTGCCGGTACAGCCGACGCTGAATGCTACTGATAACTGTAGCGCTGGTAACGTAGTGGTTACGCCTTCGCAGCGTCGCGAAGACATCGCTGGCGCTTGTGCGAACAACTACCGCATCATCCGTGTATGGACTGCGGTTGACGAATGTGGTAATATCGACTCTGTACGCCAGATCATTACCGTACAGGATACTACCCGTCCGACGTTCACCAGCACCGTACCTGCTGATACCACTGTAGATTGTCACATACCATTGCCGGTACAGCCGACACTGAATGCTACCGACAACTGTAGCACTGGTACTAATGTGACCGTAACACCAAGCGAACGTCGCGAAGACATTGCAGGCGCGTGTGCGAACAACTATCGCATTATCCGTGTATGGACTGTTCGTGACGAATGCGGTAATATCGACTCTGTACGCCAGATCATTACCGTACAGGATACTACTCGTCCGACCTTCACCAGCACCATTCCTGCTGATACCACGGTAGACTGTCACGTACCATTGCCGGTGCAGCCGACAATGACTGCTACTGACAACTGTAGCGCAGGTAACGTAGTAGTTACGCCTTCGCAACGCCGCGAGGATATCGCAGGTGCCTGTGTGAACAACTACCGCATCATCCGTGTATGGACTGCTCGTGACGAATGCGGTAATATCGACTCTGTACGCCAGATCATTACCGTACAGGATACTACCCGTCCGACTTTCACCAGCACCGTACCTGCTGATACTACTGTAGACTGTCACGTGCCATTACCGGTACAACCGACACTGAACGCTACTGACAACTGTAGCGCTGGTAACGTAGTAGTTACGCCGTCACAACGTCGCGAAGACATTGCGGGCGCGTGCGTAAATAACTACCGCATCATCCGTGTATGGACAGCCGTTGACGAATGTGGTAATATCGACTCTGTACGCCAGGTCATCACTGTACAGGATACTACCCGTCCTACTTTCACCAGCACCGTACCTGCTGATACCACTGTAGATTGTCACATACCATTGCCGGTACAACCGACTTTGAACGCTACCGATAACTGTAGCGCTGGTAACGTAGTGGTTACGCCGTCACAACGTCGCGAAGACATCGCCGGCGCGTGCGTAAATAACTACCGCATCATCCGTGTATGGACGGCGGTTGACGAATGTGGTAATATCGATTCTGTACGTCAGATCATTACCGTTCAGGATACTACCCGTCCGACATTCACCAGCATCGTACCTGCTGATACCACTGTAGATTGTCACATACCATTGCCGGTACAGCCGACGCTGAATGCTACTGATAACTGTAGCGCTGGTAACGTAGTGGTTACGCCTTCGCAGCGTCGCGAAGACATCGCTGGCGCTTGTGCGAACAACTACCGCATCATCCGTGTATGGACTGCGGTTGACGAATGTGGTAATATCGACTCTGTACGCCAGATCATTACCGTACAGGATACTACCCGTCCGACCTTTACCAGCATCGTGCCTGCTGATACTACTATAGATTGTAACGTACCATTGCCGGTACAGCCGACGCTGAATGCTACTGATAACTGTAGCGCTGGTAACGTAGTGGTTACGCCTTCGCAGCGTCGCGAAGACATCGCTGGTGCCTGTGCGAACAACTACCGCATTATCCGTGTATGGACTGTTCGTGACGAATGTGGTAATATCGACTCTGTACGCCAGATCATTACCGTACAGGATACTACTCGTCCGACCTTCACCAGCACTGTACCTGCTGATACCACTGTAGACTGTCACGTACCATTGCCGGTTCAACCGACACTGAATGCTACCGACAACTGTAGCACCGGTACCAATGTGACCGTAACGCCTTCACAACGTCGCGAAGACATTGCAGGCGCGTGTGCGAACAACTATCGCATTATCCGTGTATGGACTGCGGTTGATGAATGTGGTAATATCGATTCTGTACGCCAGGTCATCACTGTACAGGATACTACCCGTCCGACGTTCACCAGTACCACACCTGCAGATACCACTGTAGACTGTCACGTATCATTACCGGTACAACCGACACTGAATGCTACCGACAACTGTAGCGCTGGTAACGTAGTAGTTACGCCGTCACAACGTCGCGAAGACATCGCTGGCGCGTGCGTAAATAACTACCGCATCATCCGTGTTTGGACAGCTGTTGACGAATGTGGTAATATCGACTCTGTACGCCAGGTCATCACTGTACAGGATACTACCCGTCCGACGTTCACCAGTACCACACCTGCAGATACCACTGTAGACTGTCACGTATCATTACCGGTACAACCGACACTGAATGCTACCGACAATTGTAGCACTGGTACTAATGTGACCGTAACGCCAAGCGAACGTCGCGAAGACATCGCTGGAGCTTGTGCGAACAACTACCGCATCATCCGTGTTTGGACAGCCGTTGACGAATGTGGTAATATCGACTCTGTACGCCAGATCATTACCGTACAGGATACTACCCGTCCGACTTTCACCAGCACCGTACCTGCTGATACCACTGTAGACTGTCACATACCATTGCCGGTTCAACCGACACTGAACGCTACTGACAATTGTAGCGCTGGTAACGTAGTGGTTACGCCTTCACAACGTCGCGAAGACATCGCTGGCGCGTGCGTAAATAACTACCGCATCATCCGTGTATGGACCGCCGTTGACGAATGTGGTAATATCGATTCTGTACGTCAGATCATTACCGTACAGGATACTACCCGTCCGACGTTCACCAGCACCGTACCTGCTGATACTACTGTAGATTGTCACATACCATTGCCGGTTCAACCGACGCTAAATGCTACCGACAATTGTAGCACCGGTACTAATGTGACCGTAACGCCAGGTGAACGTCGCGAAGACATTGCAGGCGCGTGTGCGAACAACTACCGCATTATCCGTGTATGGACTGTTCGTGACGAATGTGGTAATATCGACTCTGTACGGCAGATCATTACTGTACAGGATACTACCCGTCCGACGTTCACCAGCACCATTCCTGCTGATACCACTGTAGACTGTCACGTACCATTGCCGGTTCAACCGACACTGAATGCTACCGACAACTGTAGCGCCGGTACCAATGTGACCGTAACGCCTTCACAACGTCGCGAAGACATTGCAGGCGCGTGTGCGAACAACTATCGCATTATCCGTGTATGGACTGCGGTTGATGAATGTGGTAATATCGATTCTGTACGCCAGATCATTACCGTACAGGATACTACCCGTCCGACCTTCACCAGCACCGTACCTGCTGATACCACTGTAGACTGTCACGTACCATTGCCGGTACAACCGACGCTGACTGCTACTGACAACTGTAGCGCAGGTAACGTAGTAGTTACGCCTTCGCAACGCCGTGAGGATATCACCGGTGCCTGTGTGAACAACTACCGCATCATCCGTGTATGGACAGCCGTTGACGAATGTGGTAATATCGACTCTGTACGCCAGGTCATCACTGTACAGGATACTACCCGTCCGACGTTCACCAGCACCGTACCTGCTGATACTACTGTAGACTGTCACGTGCCATTACCGGTACAACCGACACTGAACGCTACTGACAACTGTAGCGCTGGTAACGTAGTAGTTACGCCGTCACAACATCGCGAAGACATCGCTGGCGCGTGCGTAAATAACTACCGCATCATCCGTGTATGGACAGCTGTTGACGAATGTGGTAATATCGACTCTGTACGCCAGGTCATCACTGTACAGGATACTACCCGTCCGACTTTCACCAGCACCGTACCTGCTGATACTACTGTAGATTGTCACATACCATTGCCGGTACAGCCGACGCTGAACGCTACCGATAACTGTAGCGCTGGCAACGTAGTGGTTACGCCTTCACAACGTCGCGAAGACATCGCTGGCGCGTGCGTAAATAACTACCGCATCATCCGTGTATGGACCGCCGTTGACGAATGTGGTAATATCGATTCTGTACGCCAGGTCATTACCGTACAGGATACTACCCGTCCGACGTTCACCAGCACCGTACCTGCTGATACTACTGTAGACTGTCACATACCATTGCCGGTTCAACCGACGCTAAATGCTACCGACAATTGTAGCACCGGTACTAATGTGACCGTAACGCCAGGTGAACGTCGCGAAGACATTGCAGGCGCGTGTGCGAACAACTACCGCATTATCCGTGTATGGACTGTTCGTGACGAATGTGGTAATATCGATTCTGTACGCCAGGTCATTACCGTACAGGATACTACCCGTCCGACATTCACCAGCACTGTACCTGCTGATACCACTGTAGACTGTCACGTACCATTGCCGGTACAGCCGACACTGAATGCTACCGATAATTGTAGCACCGGTACTAATGTGACCGTAACGCCAAGCGAACGTCGCGAAGACATCGCGGGTGCTTGTGCGAACAACTATCGCATTATCCGTGTATGGACTGTTCGTGACGAATGTGGTAATATCGACTCTGTACGCCAGATCATTACCGTACAGGATACTACCCGTCCGACGTTCACCAGCACTATACCTGCTGATACCACTGTAGACTGTCACGTGCCATTACCGGTACAACCGACACTGAATGCTACCGATAATTGTAGCACCGGTACTAATGTGACCGTAACGCCAAGCGAACGTCGCGAAGACATCGCTGGCGCGTGCGTAAATAACTACCGCATCATCCGTGTATGGACAGCCGTTGACGAATGTGGTAACATAGACTCTGTACGCCAGATCATTACCGTACAGGATACTACCCGTCCGACGTTCACCAGCACCGTACCTGCAGATACTACTGTAGACTGTCACGTGCCATTACCGGTACAACCGACACTGAACGCTACTGACAACTGTAGCGCTGGTAACGTAGTAGTTACGCCTTCACAACGTCGCGAAGACATCGCTGGAGCGTGCGTAAATAACTACCGCATCATCCGTGTATGGACAGCCGTTGACGAATGTGGTAATATCGATTCTGTACGCCAGATCATTACCGTACAGGATACTACTCGTCCGACTTTCACCAGCACCATACCTGCTGATACCACGGTAGACTGCCACATACCATTGCCGGTACAGCCGACATTGAATGCTACCGACAACTGTAGTTCCGGTAACGTGGTGGTAACGCCAAGCGAACGTCGCGAAGACATCGCTGGCGCCTGCGCGAACAACTACCGCATCATCCGTGTATGGACAGCCGTTGACGAATGTGGTAATATCGATTCTGTACGTCAGATCATTACCGTACAGGATACTACCCGTCCGACGTTCACCAGCACCGTACCTGCAGATACTACTGTAGACTGTCACGTGCCATTACCGGTACAACCGACACTGAATGCTACTGACAACTGTAGCGCTGGTAACGTAGTAGTTACGCCTTCGCAGCGTCGCGAAGACATCGCTGGCGCTTGTGCGAACAACTACCGCATCATCCGTGTATGGACTGCGGTTGACGAATGTGGTAATATCGACTCTGTACGCCAGATCATTACTGTACAGGATACTACCCGTCCGACGTTCACCAGCACCGTACCTGCAGATACCACTGTAGATTGTCACATACCATTGCCGGTACAACCGACACTAAATGCTACCGACAATTGTAGCACCGGAACGAATGTGACCGTAACGCCAAGCGAACGTCGCGAAGACATCGCAGGCGCGTGTGCGAACAACTACCGCATTATCCGTGTATGGACTGTTCGTGATGAATGTGGTAATGTCGACTCTGTACGCCAGATCATTACTGTACAGGATACTACCCGTCCGACATTCACCAGCACTGTACCTGCTGATACCACTGTAGACTGTCACGTACCATTGCCGGTACAGCCGACACTGAACGCTACCGACAACTGTAGCACCGGTACCAATGTGACCGTAACACCAAGCGAACGTCGCGAAGACATCGCTGGAGCGTGTGTAAATAACTACCGCATCATCCGTGTATGGACAGCCGTTGACGAATGTGGTAATATCGATTCTGTACGCCAGATCATTACTGTACAGGATACTACCCGTCCGACGTTCACCAGTACCACACCTGCAGATACCACTGTAGACTGTCACGTATCATTACCGGTACAACCGACACTGAATGCTACCGATAACTGTAGCACCGGTACTAATGTGACCGTAACGCCAAGCGAACGTCGCGAAGATATCGCCGGAGCTTGTGCGAACAACTACCGCATTATCCGTGTATGGACTGCCGTTGACGAATGTGGTAACGTAGACTCTGTACGCCAGATCATCACTGTACAGGATACTACCCGTCCGACTTTCACCAGCACCACACCTGCAGATACCACTGTAGACTGTCACATACCATTACCGGTACAACCGACACTGAACGCTACTGACAACTGTAGCGCTGGTAACGTAGTGGTTACGCCTTCACAACGTCGCGAAGACATTGCTGGAGCGTGCGTAAATAACTACCGCATCATCCGTGTATGGACCGCCATTGACGAATGTGGTAATATCGACTCTGTACGTCAGATCATTACCGTACAGGATACTACCCGTCCGACTTTCACCAGCACCGTACCTGCTGATACTACTGTAGACTGTCACATACCATTGCCGGTACAGCCGATGCTGAATGCTACTGATAACTGTAGCGCTGGTAACGTAGTGGTTACGCCTTCGCAGCGTCGCGAAGACATCGCTGGCGCTTGTGCGAACAACTACCGCATCATCCGTGTATGGACTGCGGTTGACGAATGTGGTAACATAGACTCTGTACGCCAGGTCATTACCGTACAGGATACTACCCGTCCGACATTCACCAGCACCGTACCTGCTGATACCACGGTAGATTGTCACATACCATTGCCGGTTCAACCGACACTGAATGCTACCGACAACTGTAGCACCGGTACTAATGTGACCGTAACACCAAGCGAACGTCGCGAAGACATCGCGGGTGCTTGTGCGAACAACTATCGCATCATCCGTGTATGGACTGCAGTTGACGAATGTGGTAATGTCGACTCTGTACGCCAGATCA
Source organism: Chitinophaga horti (assembly GCF_022867795.2). Taxonomy (NCBI): domain Bacteria; kingdom Pseudomonadati; phylum Bacteroidota; class Chitinophagia; order Chitinophagales; family Chitinophagaceae; genus Chitinophaga; species Chitinophaga horti. Next base: position 2,166,219 of record NZ_CP107006.1, read on the forward strand.
TTACTGTACAGGATACTACCCGTCCGACATTCACCAGCACTGTACCTGCTGATACTACTGTAGACTGTCACGTGCCATTACCGGTACAACCGACACTGAATGCTACCGATAATTGTAGCACCGGTACTAATGTGACCGTAACACCAAGCGAACGTCGCGAAGACATTCCGGGTGCTTGTGCAAACAACTATCGCATCATTCGTGTATGGATCGCCCGTGACGAATGTGGTAATATCGACTCTGTACGCCAGATCATTACTGTACAGGATACTACCCGTCCGACGTTCAACATCACCGTTCCTGCTGATACAACTGTAGATTGTCACGCGACGTTAGTTGCACAACCGACGTTGACTGCCACCGACAACTGTAGCGTAGGCGCGAACGTAATCGTAACACCAAGAGAATACCGCGAAAGCATCCCAGGTGCCTGCGCCGGCAACTACCGCATCATCCGCGTATGGACGGCGACCGACGAATGTGGCAATGTGGATTCCGTACGTCAGATCATCACCGTACAGGATACCATCAGACCAGTATTCACCGCACCAACGCCTGCGAACACGACTGTGAGCTGCGACAACGTACCGGTTCAGCCTGATCTCGCCGCTACCGATAACTGCTCACCTAACGTGACAATTGTTAAAGATGAGCGCATCACTCCGATCCCTGGCCGTTGTGAAAACAACTACCTGATCGTACGCACCTGGACAGCGATCGACGAATGTAACAACACTACTACCATTACCCAGACGATCACCGTGATCGATACCACCAGGCCGGTATTTACGGTAGCAATTCCTGCTGATACCACTGTAGATTGTCACGCAGTACCTGCCCAACGGATGTTGCCTGCAACCGACAACTGCAGCCCTGATAAGGTAACCGTAACGATGACCGAACAACGCATCGACCAGCCCGGCGCCTGTGTGAACAACTACCAGTTGATCCGCCGCTGGACAGCGACCGATGTATGTGGTAACGTAGCTACTGCTATGCAGACCATTACTGTACAGGATACGACAAGGCCGGTATTCTCCGCCCCTGCTCCTCCTGATGCTACAGTAGCTTGTGATGCGGTACCTGCTCAACCTGACCTGACCGCTACCGACCTTTGCAGCCCGACCGGTGTAACGATCACCAAGGCTGAACAACGGATCGATATTCCGGGTGCATGTGTAAACAACTACCAATTAGTACGCACCTGGACGGCAACCGATGCTTGTGGCAACAGCATAGTAGTATCACAAACACTTACTGTTCAGGATATCACCAGGCCGACATTTGCGGTGGCGATACCAAGAGACACTACGGTGAACTGTCATACGATCCCTGCCATGCCGCAGCTGACTGCAACCGACAACTGTAGTCCTGCCGCGAACATTACCATCACGATGAACCAGCAGCGTGTAGACAACGTTGGTGCATGTGAGAGCAGCTACCGGTTATTACGTACCTGGACTGCGACCGACGAGTGTGGCAACTTTACAACTGCCCTGCAGATCGTAACCGTACAGGATACAACTAAACCAGTGTTCACAATGCCTATCCCGGCCAACGTGACCGTAAACTGTGGCGAAGTACCTGCTCAGCCAGATCTGACCGCGACGGATAACTGTACGCCTGCAAACAGGGTGACCATTGTGAAGGACGAACAGCGTGAGGAGATCAGCAATACAAGATGTGCTGGTAACTACCGCCTCATCCGCACCTGGACCGCCCTCGATCAGTGTGGCAACGTAACAGTAGCCCGCCAGATCATCACTGTACAGGATACCTCAAGGCCAGTGTTTACTTCGCCGATCATGAGGGATACAACCGTAAACTGTCACGAAGTGCCGACCTGGCCTGTAGTAACAGCTAGCGATAACTGTAATCCGAATGGCGTAACGATCACTACCAGCCAAACCAAACAGTTCCTGAGCGCTACCTGCAGCAATAATTACAGGTTGATCCGTCAGTGGACTGCGAGAGACGAATGTGGCAACACCGCTATCATGCAACAGATCATCACTGTAGAGGATACGACCAGACCAACATTCTCGATCGTAGCACCACGAGACACTACTGTAAACTGTAACGCAGTGCCTTCAATACCAACTGTAACTGCTACCGACAACTGTAGCGTAAACAGCCGGGTGAGAGTGACGCAGACCCAGATAAGGGAAAACATCCCGAACTCCTGCAACTACCGCCTGGTACGCACCTGGACCGCAACCGACGAATGTGGCAACGTGAGCACCATTCGCCAGGTGATTACGGTACAGGATACAACAAGGCCAGTGATTGCGGCGGCTCCGGCCAGCATGACACTGTCTTGCCAGCAGCCGGTACCTGCAGCTGTGACGCTGCGAGCTACAGACAACTGTGACGCCAGCTTCCCGAAAAATGCAGTAATGACTACTGATCCGTTCGTAGCAGACAACTGTAACGGTTACACCATCACCAGAAGGTGGAATGTTGTAGATGCCTGCGGAAACAGGGCCGAAGAAAGAGTACAGATCATCACCGTACTGCCTTGTCCGAAACCTGTACTGAAACCGGAACTGCCGCGTAATTGCTCGACGGATCCGTTCTTCACGATCGAAACAGTAAGCCCGGTAACGAATCCGACTTATATCCTGGTTGGTGTAACACCATCCAACGCGGTAAGAACGCCGCTGTCGCAGACCAGCAACCGCTTTAACCTGAATGGCGCTACTTCAGCATCGTTCATCGTGAGAGACGGTCGCACAGGTTGTGCATCAGATACGGTGACTTACCAGCTGAATTACATACAGACACCGGTTGTAAACCTCGGCAGAGACACCAGCATCTGTGGTGGCGACGGCCTGGTACTCGATGCAGGCGCTGCTAACTACAACAACGCTATCGTATGGAGCACCGGTGCAACAACACAACGTATCAGGGTATCACAAGCGGGTACTTACTGGGTACAAGTGTCGAACGGCATCTGCGTAACCAGGGATATTGTAAGAGTAGCCATGATACCAATGCCGCTGGTAGACCTGCCAGATACCACTATCTGTCGTGGCCAGTCAGTAAGGCTGAACGCAACAGTAGCCGGAGCAACTTACCTGTGGAGTACTGGCGCGACCACACCGTCGATCAACGTAAGTACACAGGAACGCTTCTGGGTACGAGTGATGAAAAACGGTTGTATCACCATCGATACGGTGAATGTAACGGTGAATCCTCCGCCAGACATTACCCTCCGCTCAGACACTACGATCTGTCAGGGCCAGTCCGTTGTACTGTCAGTTACCGCGAATGCAAGCCGCATCCAGTGGATAACCGGCGAAACAGGCAGCTCGATCGTGGTGAACAAAGCCGGCAACTATTGGGTGTCCGTTACGAGAGACCGTTGTGTGGTAAGAGACACCGTAACTGTCAGAATGAGAGCACCGATTAAGTTCGACCTCGGTCCGGACCGTATCATGTGCCCAGACGGTCGCTTCACGATCGACGCAAGAATGGACGATGCCGCTTCTTACCTCTGGAACGATGGCGATCGCAACCCAATCAAATCGATCGACCGCGCTGGCACTTACGTTCTGAGCATCATGGACAGGTACTGCTACGATGTGAAATCCGACAGCCTGAAAGTAAGGATCGCCGGTGCGCCGAAAGTAAGCCTTGGCAATGATACCATGATTTGTCGCGGACTCACTTACACCATCAGGCCAAGACTGCTCGAAGATGCAACACACATCCGCTGGAGCAACGGCACAACCGGTCCGACACTCAATGTAACTGAGCCAGGCACGTACACCGTAACCGCATACAATGATTGCGGCAGCACAACGGACGAGATCGTGGTAGACTTCATGGAGTGCGAAAGCAAACCAGATATACCAAACGCCTTCTCTCCAAACGGTGACGGACGAAACGACATCTTCCGCCCTGTAGTGAGAGGTCCGATGTACGACTACGAGTTACGCATCTTCAACCGTTGGGGCGAAATGGTCTTCATCTCGAAAGACCTCCACAAAGGATGGGATGGTACACAAAAAGGTCAACCTGTTGACAATTCCACTTTCGTGTGGTGGATGAGTTATAAAAAGGTTCAGAATGGACCAGTGTTCATACTGAAAGGCGAAGTAACCGTGATTCGCTAGCCTGGTAAACAAAACAAACTAAATACGGTTCTTTCACAGCGAGGTCGCCACAAGCGGCCTCGCTTTTTTATACCCGTACCCAATCACGGTAATTGCTCAGCATATCGAACTCATCGCGCCCGCGCTCGTAGAAAAGGCTGGACGAATACCCATAATCGGCAGCCGTGCGGCATAGCCGCCAGTGATGACGGAGGGGATTTTGATGCATATTGTGGAGCAGCTGCATCACCTCACCACTATTTTGCACTTGCCGCGTTATAGCGGGCAATTGCCAGATGCTGCCAACATCGCCACTCATTTCGGGCGATATATGATACAACATCATCGGCTGCTCGTCATATAACAATACCTGCAGCCTGTTGGCGCTTTCGCGCAATAGTCTATCGAACGGTTGCTCGGAGTCATTACGCCTCAATACTTCCATCAAAACATGAATATGGTCGGGCATGATCACGTATCCATAAATACGCGCACACTTTTTATCATGCAATAACTGCAGATACCTGATGATCACATCCTTACATTTGTCTGATACAAATACACGCTGCCCGTAGCGGATACAGGCCGTACAATAGTAGATCTTACTCGGCTTCATGAGGTTAACAATTTCACTCAAAGGTAAGCCACTCTCCCCGATCTAACACGCTCAAACATATCGTTTTCACTTGAAAGCTCTTATGGTTTCACATCACCTGAAATCACAAAAAGAAACATCCTGCTCAATAATAAGAGAATACACCATCCCCTCAAACACCGGTCAACTATAGTAACGCGTGCCCCAGCGCACAATTCATCTTTTGCAACACATTCTCCCCTCAAACACCGGTCATTTATAGTAACGCGCGCGCCAGCGCACCATTCAACTTTTGCAACATCCTTCAACAAAAAAAGGAACGCCACCAGGCGTTCCTTCACTATCAGCAATTAAATCAAACTAATACAACAACCTCGCTTTAATCGTATGCGGCACCTCTTTCAGCAACGTAAACGCTTCCTGCGAAAGCTTCGAATCCACGTCCAGTACAACGTAACCAATTGTATCATTGGTTTTAAGGTACTGGCCCAGGATGTTGATCTTGTTCTGCGACAAGGCCGTGTTGATAGCCGACAATACACCCGGAACGTTCTCGTGAATGTGCAGGATGCGATGCGTATTTTCAACAGCCGGTACACTGATTGCCGGGATGGTGTGAGAACCGAAGCTGGCACCCTTCTCCAGGTAGTTCAGCATCTTCGCGCTCACATCCAGGCCGATGTTGAATTGGGCTTCTTCGGTGCTGCCCCCGATATGCGGCGTCAATATCACGTTCGACAGCTTTTGTAACGGTGTGCTGAAAGCCGCACCGTTTTTCTCGGGTTCAATAGGGAATACGTCGATCGCCGCGCCAGACAGCTGCCCGCTTACCAATGCATCTTTCAGGTCGTCGAGGTTCACCACTTCGCCACGGGCGTAGTTGATGAAAATAGCGCCTTTCTTGGCATATTGAAGGATCTCTTTGTCGATCATGTTTTCGGTGCGCGCGGTGGATGGCACGTGCAGGGTAATGATGTCCGACTTGCTGAACAGTTCTTTCAGCTGCCGCTCCTGTACGGCGTTACCCAACGGGAGTTTGGTTTCCACATCATAATAAAGCACGTTCATGCCCATCCCTTCGGCCAGTACGCTCACCTGGCTACCGATGTTACCGTAACCCACTATGCCGAGGGTTTTTCCGCGCAACTCGAAGCTACCGGTCGCTTCTTTTTTCCAGATGCCTTCGTGCGCAGCGGCGTTCTTGTCGGGAATGCGACGGATCAGCATAATGGAAAGTCCGATCACCAGCTCAGCAACGGAACGGGTATTGGAATACGGTGCGTTAAATACCGCTACACCCGAGGTACGGGCTGTTTTGAGGTCAACCTGGTTAGTACCGATACAGAAACAGCCGATCGCCTGTAACTTATTGGCTGCTTCGAGTACAGCGGCAGTAACCTGCGTTTTGGAGCGGATGCCCAGCAGATGTACGTCTTTGATCTCGCGTACCAGGTCTTCTTCGCTGAGCGCACCGGTAAGTCTTTTCACGTTCGCGTAACCTGCATCCTTAAACTCGTTGGCTGCAGCCTCGCTAATGTTTTCCAGGAGCAAAATGTTGATCTTTTCCTTCGGATAACTGGTTATTTTACGTTCACTCATATTCATCTTTATTTTCGATAACGTCAAGTCGCAAACCTACCAGAGTTTAAGCACAAATCAAATACCGGCTTCAGCAAATTCGATTTTCTCAAAATTTTGGGTCGACTTGGCTCATTTTTTGAATAAATTTTAGGATCATATCTTAAAAACTCCTTAAAAAACGAGCGTATCGTGCAATTTTATTTGGCAAAGGCGGTATCAGCGCTTATTTTTAGGGCTTTTATAACCAAACTGACCCATAGTTTTCTATTAGAGATGAAGTGCAAGCATGCAGCCATAGGTGTTTTAGCCATGTCCTTATCAGCTTCGCTCCTGTTTTCAGGATGTAGCAATAGCGTGGCCCACCGGAAAGACGTGAAGAATGAGAACAATCCAAATGAGAATGTCTACACCCTTGGACTAACAGCCGCGCAAAAGGATTCTATCCGCAACCTGCCGGCCAGTAAGCGCATCAGCCGTGATATGGCTTTTGTTTATGCAGAAAAACTGAAGAGAAGTGGGTTCAACGGTGCTATCCTGGTCGCACGTAAAGGGGTTGTGTTATACGAAAATTATAATGGCTTCGAGGACTTCAAAACCCGTACGCCGCTTACAGATAGTTCCAGCTTCCAGCTTGCTTCGGTGTCGAAAACGTTCACAGGTATGGCTATAATGCACCTGGTAGAAAAAGCGCAGCTTTCTTTGGAAGATAGCCTGCAACACTTCTTCCCCGACTTCCCCTATAAAGGCATCACGGTAAGAATGTTGCTCAATCACCGCAGCGGCCTGCCGAATTATCTTTACTTCTGCGACAGCCTTTGGCCTGATCGCAATAAACTCATGACCAACAACGATGTGATCGGCCTCATGATCAAACATCGCCCACGCATACAACATCTTCCTAACACGCATTTCCAGTATTGTAATACGAACTACCTGCTGCTGGCCTCTATCGTTGAAAAGGTGAGCGGAGAAAAGTTCCCGGACTTCATGCAGCACACGTTCTTCCAGCCACTGGATATGTACAACACGTTTGTCGACGACGGTCTCAGGCCTAAACGTCCGCATCAGACGGTAAGCCACGACTTCCGCGGCAGGCCCGAGCCAGATGTGAACTTCGATGGTGTGGTAGGTGATAAAGGCATTTACAGCACGGCACAAGACATGTTGAAATGGGACCAGGCGCTCTACTCCGGGAAACTTTTTAGCGACGCTACTTTGAAAGAAGCCTTTCAGCCTTACAGCAATGAAAAGCCAGGCATCCGCAATTATGGCTTAGGCTGGCGTTTGATGGTGTATCCTGATAGTACGCGTAATATCGTTTACCACAACGGCTGGTGGCATGGTAACAACACGGTGTTCTATCGTTTTGTGCATGATTCTACCACGCTGGTGATATTGGGCAATCGCTACAACCGCGCTATTTACCATGCTGTAAAACCTATCCGCGAAGTGTTAGGACAGGCAGATGGTGAAGAAGCCGGGGCCGAATAGCCTATTCGCCGTGCTTGCGGTTAGGCAGCACGTTACTTCTTGTCCATTCAATTTTCTCTTTAAAAGGATGACTGCGCACCGGGCATTGCAGCAGCTGGCAGTATGGACAGCTCGTAGGCACGCACGGATCGGTGTGTATAAAAAACTCCGTTTCTCCCTTCGGTAATTCCCGGTTGATGAGTGCATCCACCGCTTTCAGTTCATCGTGAGCCTGACTTAATTCGATGTAGTAAGGCATGGTGATATGACAGTCGATGTGATAGTTGCTGCCGTACTGTTGCACCCGCATATTGTGTACGTCGATCCACATGGGGCGGCGGTGGGTGGATAGAATATCGATCACCTTATCAACGACCTGCATATCGGTTTCATCCATCAAACCAGAAATAGAACGGCGCAACAGTTGATAACCTTTAAACAGGATGAAGCCACCCATAATGGCCGACGTCGCCGGGTCTATCCAGTCCCAGCCTGTAAAGTGAATCAGTAACAGCGCGATGATCAATGCGACCGAGCTGTAAGCATCCGTGAGGATGTGCTGCCCGTTCCCGCTCAGCGTAATCGAACCGGAGCGTTTTCCTGCATACAACAGGTATCTTCCCAAAACGAAATTGATCACTGTAGTGGCCCCTGTAATCCATACACCCTGGTCCACATCCTCGATAGGTGCCGGCGTAAAAAAGTATTGCGCGGCTTTAAACAGGATAAGACAGCCCGCAATAAAGATCATCGCGCCCTCAAATCCAATCGAGAAAAACTCTACCTTTCCATGTCCGTAGGGGTGGTTTTCGTCGCGGGGTTTGCTGGTGAGGTAGATGCTGTAACTTGCGAAAGCGCCCGCCACCACGTTGATGATCGACTCCAGGGCATCCGAAAGGATCGCCACAGAATGCGTCATAAACCAGGCGGTGAACTTGGCGATCGTCAATACAAAACTGACCGCCAGCGATAACAGGATGATGCGGAACTCTCTCTTCAGCAAATGAACAGGTTTAGTGAGACAAATATCTTGTAAAACCGCCGATTATCGTGCCAGTTGACTTAAATTTTATATTCGCGTATGGATTTGCGTAACGCCATTTTAGAAGAGCATTCAAAGGAACAAACATTAAAACTGGCGGCTTACATCGGTAACGATAAGAAGCGTTTTGCCGAATTGGTCAGCCTGGTGCTGCATGATGAATACCGCGTCGTGCAACGCGCCGCCTGGACGCTCCGCCACGTCGTAGAAGACCACCCCACGCTTATCAAGCCTCACATCGATGCGCTCATTACTCGGCTTGGCGATCCCGGCATACCGGTAGCGGTTAAACGCAATGTAATGGCCGTACTGCAACAGGTGCCCATCCCCGAACACCTGCACGGCCCGGTGATGAACTATTGCTTCGACTTCCTGCAGGACCCGCAGGAGACGATTGCCGTGAAGTCTTTCTCCATGGTGATACTCGCGCAGCTTGCCAAATCTTACCCCGATATCCGTAATGAGATCGTACTCGTGATCAGTGACTTACTGGAGCAGGAACCGAGTGCAGGCATCCGGTCGAGAGCGGCGAAAACACTCAGGCAGTTAGGTACCTAGTTTCAGCGCGAACTTACAACTAACCCGGCGATAATACATTCACTTACCCGGCGTAAAACGTTTCGAAGCACCCAATCTCACCATAAAAAAAGCCCGGGACCACGTCCCAGGCTTCTTCCGTGAAATATCGATACCCTTAGTTACTACCTTCCGTATTTTGATCCGGCGTAGGTTCTGCTGCTGCGGGTTTGTTTTTGTATTGGATGTTGATGGGCGGTCTGCCGCTTGGCGTAATCTGCGTAGTGCCTGGTTGAGGCGCTGATGCAGCCGGTGCAGGTCTTGGTTCACCAGCGGGCCTTTCCGGGCGCTCTGGTCTTTCAGGCCTTTCCGCTCTTTCTGCTTTGTCAGGCTTTTCAGATGGCTTCTTCTTCGCGCTCTTAGGTGCGAAAATAGCGATCATCCTTTTACCTTCCATCGTCGGCATACCTTCCAGTGCGCCCACCTCTGCGAGGCGTTCTGCGAACTTCAGCAGGATCAGTTCACCACGTTCTTTAAACATGATCGCACGGCCTTTAAACTGAACGTACGTTTTTACTTTATTACCTTCCTTCAGGAATTTCTCGGCATGTTTCGCCTTGAAGTCAAAGTCATGATCGTCCGTGTTCGGCGTAAAGCGAATCTCTTTTACTTCGCTTTTATGCGCGTTGGCTTTCATTTCCTTTTCCTTCTTCTTCTTCTCGTAAAGGAATTTATTGTAATCGATGATTCTACATACGGGGGGAACGGCATTTGGGGAAATTTCTACCAGGTCGAGACCCTGATCTTCCGCCATACGCAACGCCTCATCAGTACGATATACGCCGACCTCCACATTGTCACCTACCAATCGAACTTCAGGAACGCGGATCATCCTGTTGGTGCGATGTTCTTGTTGTTGTTCTCTTCTGAAGTTAGGGCCTTTACCCCGGTTGAAATTTGGCTTTGGTCTTTGTTGCATTAAGAAAAATAAAGTTCTAAAATTAAATTTTACTGTTTGATACGTAAATTACGACTTTCTTACTCAAAAGGTTTGCGATTTATTACTTCGTCGGTTACCATGTCGATGAAATTTTTAATCTCCATGGTTCCCAGGTCTCCTTTTGCCTGTCGGCGTACTGCCACCAGGTTATCGGTTGCTTCCTTCTCGCCCAGCACCAGCATGTATGGAATCTTGGCTAGCTCGGCTTCGCGGATCTTTTTACCGATTTTCTCGCTACGATCGTCAATCTCTGCGCGAATTTCGGAATTTTTCAGCAATTCTGCCACTTTTTCCGCATAAGCCTGGCTCTTGTCACTGATTGGCAGGATTTTCACCTGGGTAGGTGCCAGCCACAGCGGGAACTTTCCGGCTACGTGCTCGATCAGTACGGCAATAAAGCGCTCCAGCGATCCGAACGGCGCCCTGTGAATCATTACAGGACGGTGTTTGGCGTTGTCGGCCCCGATATACTCCAGCTCAAAACGCTCTGGAAGGTTGTAATCTACCTGGATGGTACCAAGCTGCCATTTGCGGCCCAGCGCATCCTTCACCATGAAATCAAGTTTCGGGCCATAGAATGCAGCTTCGCCATATTCTACCACAGTTGGCAGTCCTTTTTCTTTCGCACTCTCGATAATCGCCTGTTCTGCCAGGTTCCAGTTCTCGTCGCTGCCAATGTATTTGGAGCGATCTTCCTTGTCACGCAGCGATATCTGTGCGGTATAATCTGTAAAGTTCAGGCTTTTGAATACGTACAGCACAAGGTCGATCACTTTGATGAACTCTTCTTTCACCTGGTCGGGGCGACAGAAAAGGTGGGCATCATCCTGCGTAAAGCCACGTACACGGGTCAAGCCGTGCAACTCTCCGTGCTGCTCATACCGGTAAACTGTACCAAATTCCGCAAGGCGAACGGGTAAATCTTTATAAGACTTAGGCGATGCTTTGTATATCTCGCAGTGGTGCGGACAGTTCATCGGTTTCAGCAAAAACTCCTCTCCTTCTTCGGGAGTAGAAATCGGCTGAAAGCTGTCCTTACCGTATTTCTCATAGTGACCGGAAGTCACATACAACTGTTTCGATCCGATGTGTGGCGTAACTACCGGCAGGTAACCGCTCTCGATTTGCGCACGCTGCAAGAACTGCTGCAGTCGTTCGCGGAGCATAGCACCTTTAGGCAGCCACAGTGGCAGGCCCAGACCTACTTTCTCAGAGAAAGTAAACAGTTCCAGCTCTTTACCCAGTTTGCGGTGGTCGCGTTTTTTCGCTTCCTCCAGCAATAACAGGTGCTCGTCCAGTTCCTTCTGCGTCGGGAAAGTGATACCATAGATGCGGGTCAGCATCTTGTTTTTCTCATTTCCGCGCCAGTAAGCACCGGCTATATTGGTGAGTTTGATCGCTTTAATAAAACCAGTGTTCGGGATGTGTGGTCCGCGGCAAAGGTCGGTGAAGCCGCCCTGGGTATAAAAGGTAATGGTACCGTCCTGCAGGTCGTTGATAAGTTCCAGTTTGTACTGGTCTTGCTTGTCGGTGAAGTAAGTAAGTGCGTCTGCTTTGGACACGTCTTTACGTACGTATGAGTTGTTCTGTTTGGCCAGTTCATTCATTTTGGCCTCCAGTTTACGCAGGTCTTCCTCCCCGATCTGGCGGTCGCCCAGGTCGATGTCATAGTAAAAACCACCGCTTTCGATCGCCGGACCAATACCCAGCTTCACCCCGGGAAACAGCGCTTCCAGGGCCTCGGCCATCAGGTGGGCTGAGGAGTGCCACAACGTGGACTTGCCCTCCTGGTCGTTCCAGGTCAGGAGCTGCAACGTACTATCCTGCGTGATCGGGCGTGTGGCGTCGATCACCTCGCCGTTTACTTTGGCCGATAATACTTTGCGCGCAAGTCCTTCACTGATTGACTTGGCAATGTCCAGTGCGGATACGCCTGGTTCATACTGTCTGACTGCTCCATCCGGGAGTGTAATGTTGATCATATTAGTCTTAGATCTTCTTTATAAAATGCTTGCGAAGTTAAGCAATTGGGTGGAAATTAACCAGCAGTGCTAAAACTTAAAGTTCCAGGTGGCCGAAGGCAGCACCGGGAACAGCGAAACCTTGCGTCCTTTTAGCTGCAGCGTACCATCTGCCACGTTGCCTTTCTGGTAAAAATACATGAAATAGGGGTTCATCCTGCTATATACGTTGTACACCGAAAACGCCCAGCTACCTTGCACACGGTTATTGAACCGTTTCTTCTTCGGTGTATAAATGGCCGAAAGGTCCAGACGGTGGTAAGGCTCCATCCGGTAAGAGTTGATGCTGCCACTCTCCTGCCGAAGCACGCCTTCTATGAAATAGAACTTCTCCGGCAAAGTAGTCGTATTGCCCGATCCGAAAATAAACACGCCCGAAAAACTCCACCGTTCATTCTTGTCGTAAGTCGCTACCACGGCCAGGTCGTGCCGGCGGTCGTATTTGGCGGGGAACTTATTGCCATCGTTCAGGTCGGGGAACCGCCGCCAGGTCCAGGCCAGGGTGTAACCCAGCCAGCCGGTAAACTTGCCCTTGTTTTTTTTCACGAACACTTCTGCCCCATACGCCCAGCCCTTGCCGAACACGAAGTCTTCCTCCGGATCGGTGGTCGACGGCGTGTAACCTTCCCGGTATTCCACCTGGTTCTGCATGTCTTTGAAATAGGCTTCTATAGAGGCTTCGTAATCGTTGTTGCTAAAGTTACGGAAGTAGCCGGCGGAGTACTGCCACGCGATCTGCGGCTTCACGCGGTAGGTACTCGGCACCCAGATGTCGGTCGGTAAAGAAGATCCGGCGTTGGTCACCAGGTGTATGAACTGGTTGTTGCGCGTCACCGATGCTTTCAGAGAGTTGGCGTTGTTCCAGGCGTAACGTACGATCACGCGTGGTTCTGGCCAGCCGTACGACCGGACAGGCACGCCCTTTCCCCAGCTGGTGCTGTCGAGTTTATTGCCATCTGTGTCGCGTTCGTAAGCGGTGTAAGGACCAATCTGCTGAAATCCGCTGTAACGCAAACCGGCATTGACTTTCAGGGTGGAGCTGATCTCCCAGTCGTCCTGTATATACAACGCCGCTTCGTGCGCAAATTTCTTGTAAGTGTTATCGGGATTGAACGTCGTCGTATCCTGCACGCCGGAGATCGATGATGGACGAAACTGGTGGTAAATATAATTGCCCCCGAACTTCAGGTGGTGTTTGGAATTGAGGAAGTAATCGAAATCGAGTTTGGCGTTCAGGTCGCGGATGCCCGACTTCATGCGAATATTAAAGTCGCTCTGGCTGCCGGAAAACTCGAATTTATAGTCATTGTAGATCAGCGAAGTATTGGCGAACAGCTTGTTCGAAAACACGTGGTTCCAGCGCAAAGTCGCCGTGGCATTGCCCCAGGGAATGTGTGCATCGAACGCCCGCTCGCGGTTGTTGAAGGTAAATACGTCCTTTCCCATATAGGCGCTCACGTACACGCGGTCTTTGTCCGAAAAGCGGTAATTGGCCTTGGCGTTGAGGTCATAAAAGTAGTAGCCGGACCCATAAAAGTCACTGTCTTTCGGGATGAAGGGTTTCGTGAGAATGTCCACATAAGTCCTTCTCGCCGACAACATAAACGACGACTTGTCCTGCTGTATGGGGCCTTGTATAGATAGCCTGGATGCAATTGCCCCCAGCCCCCCTTCTACTTCGAACGCCTTGTTATTGCCCTCTTTCATGCTCACATCCATCACAGACGATAACCGGCCGCCATAGTTGGCGGGCATGCCGCCCTTTATGAGTTTCACATCTTTAATGGCGTCTGCATTAAATATCGAGAAGAAGCCGAACAAGTGCCCGGTGTTGTAAACAGGCGCTTCGTCCAGTAAGATCAGGTTTTGATCAGGGCCGCCGCCACGTACATAAAAACCGGCATTACCTTCGCCTGCAGCCTGCACGCCCGGCATCAGCTGCATCACCTTCAAAAGATCCACCTCACCCATAAGGGCCGGCAGCTTTTTCATGCGGTCGGTGGAGAGCTGTATCGTGCCCATCTCCGTATTACGGATGTTCTGGTCGCGCCGCCTGTCCGTAATCACCACCTCTTTCCCCTGGATGGCGCCGGATTGCAGCGCTAAGTTCTGCTTCATGTCCTGGTGGAGGGTGACGGTCAGTTCCTGCGTGGAGGCGCCGATGTACGAGTACACCAGGATGTAGTCGCCTGCGGGTAGTGTAAGAGAATAGAATCCGTAGGCATTGGTCTGCGCCCCGGTGAGGGTGCCTTTCACCAATACATTCGCGCCGGGAATGGATTCGCCGTTGCGGGCATCGGTAATGTAACCGCTGATCGTGAATCTTTGCACAGATTGCGCCCCCGACCGCAGTACCAGCGCGGTCAGCAGAATGATAGAGAGTAAAATAAAGTGTGCCCGGCGGTTAAACATATGTCGGGGAAATTAAGCAAGTGTTCCCAGCAAAAACAACGGTGATATCGGTTATTGGTAACGCAGCGTGTCGGTTACAGCGCCGCAGGTAAGCATTTCGTCGCCGAAATATGGGTTACGGATCTCCGTTTGGTCGCTCAGCCAGTAAGCGCCCTTATCGTCGAAGGCCATCGGGCAGTATTGACGGTAAACCGTTTGTCCCTTCAGGCCGGTCGCTTTAATGAGGTCGAACAGCATATCCGACACCATCTGGTAAGATGCCCGTTTTTTCTCTAGGTCCGTTTCGCCCATCAGGCCCGTCAGTTCCGCACTAATGTCGCCCGTGGTAGACTTCACCAATGTAAAAATGGCTGAGTCGGAACGGAGTACGTCCACCGGCAAACTGTCGATGCTACTTTTTAAGGAAAGGGCCGCGTCGTTGGCTTTGATCGTATTGGCTGCCACGAGCGATCCGGAAAGATGGTAGTAGTTAGTCAGCGCCCCCTTCAACGAATCGTAAAACACGCCGGGGTACGGCGCCTGGAAGGCCGCTTGTTCGTCAGCCGCTGCCGTTTCACCCGTTTTACCTTGCTGCTGGCACGCCGACATCGTCAAAAGCCCTGCTACTGCCGCCAATCCTAAAAGTTTCAATCCCATTTCCTTACGTTTGGAACAAAGATATATAAAAATAATGGCTGTGTTACCGCCTTCTGCTTCCTTCCCCAGCCCCCGTTGTGTCACTCACTTCAACGGCATGGCTACTATCGGCATGTAGGCTAGTTTCATGACCTACCCCTGTCTTGTAAACCTTAATCCGGATTATCTCACAAGGGTGTAAACCTATTTTAGGACGTGACGACAGGGCTCCTTCAGGGATACTCAACCATCACCCAACCATCACCCAACCATCACCCGACCATCCGAAGGAGTGTCGGTCCGGCTGAGCTAAAGTTGCCCGATCCTCCCAGGATCGTTCGTGCATCCTTGCTATCGGCTGCTGTAATCCTGCTGTGGCAGTGAGGTTTCAGCAGGGTGACAGCAAGGATCCTCGAAGGATCCACGAAGGATGGTCGAAGGGTTGATTAGGGAACCAGGCGGTGCAGTGAGTGACACAACGGCGGCTGAAACAAATTCCCATGGCTGATTTAACTACCTTTTCACTCGCCCGGTTTGCCAAGCCGGACTGAAATAGTAACTTTGACAGTTTTTTAATCTATACGACGACTTATGCTGTTAGCATTACAGGATGTAACCTTTGAGTTTGGGGCCAGGACCATCGTTCGGAACGCTTCCTGGCACATTGTGCCCGGCGACCGGGTGGGCCTTATCGGCATGAACGGAACGGGCAAATCGACACTGCTCAGAATTATTAATGGCGAATACTCTATTTCAGGCGGAAGCCTTAATAAAGCCAAAAACTTATCGCTCGGCTTCTTTAACCAGGACCTGCTCAGCTTCGAGTCCGACGACTCGATCCTCGAAGTGGGCATGATGGCTTTTGGAGAAGCCCTGAAGGTGGAAAAGGACCTCGAGCGCCTGGTGGCGGAAATGGAACATAACGAAAGCGAGGCGTTGCTGAACGAGTACAGTGACAAACTGCACCTCTTTGAAACGCTGGACGGTTATAACATGCGCAACAAATCGGCGCAGGTGCTGGAAGGCCTCGGCTTCAGCACGGCCGACCTGGAAAGGCCTTACAGCCAGTTCTCGGGTGGCTGGCGTATGCGTGTGCTCCTTGCACGCCTCATCCTGCAGCACCCGGACGTGCTGATGCTTGACGAACCTACGAACCACCTTGACCTTCCCTCTATCGAATGGCTGGAAAGGTACCTGCAGACGTACGACGGCGCGGTGATCATTGTATCGCACGACCGTTTCTTCCTGGATAAGATGGTAAATAAAGTGGTGGAACTGTACCAGCAGGAGTTGCATCACTATGCGGGCAACTACTCTAACTACGAAGTGGAGAAGGACATGCGCCGCGAGCTGCAGCAGCGGGCTTACGAGAACCAGCAGGACTACATCCGCCAGCAGGAACGGTTTATCGAACGCTTTAAGGCCAAAGCCTCTAAGGCGGCGCAGGCACAGAGTGTGATGAAGCGGCTTGACAAGATCGAACGTATCGAACAGGTGGATAGCGGTCCTTCCAAGATCCGGATCAACTTTTCGGTGGACAAGCAGCCGGGTAAGATCCTGCTGACCTTGAGCGACGTATCAAAGAGCTTTGGCAAGATCGAAGTATTGAATCATACCGGCGCGGAAATTAATCGTGGCGACAAGATAGCCCTCATCGGGGCGAACGGTAAGGGTAAGTCTACCCTGCTGCGCATCATTGCAGGTACCGAGCCGGTAAGCGGTGAACGTATTCCCGGACATAACGTGGTCACCAGTTTCTACGCGCAGCACCAGCTGGAGTCGCTGAACCTGGACTACGAGATTCTCGATGAGTTGAAAACCAGCGGTAGTGGCCGTTCTGAAATGGAACTCCGCTCCCTCCTGGGTTGCTTCCTGTTTAACGGGGACGATGTATTTAAAAAGATCCGCATCCTTTCCGGTGGTGAGAAAGCGCGTGTGGCATTGGCTAAGACGATCATCAGTCAGGCCAACTTCATGCTGCTGGATGAGCCCACGAACCACCTTGATATGTTATCGGTTCAAATGCTGATCGATGCATTGAACAAATACGAGGGTAGTTTCGTTCTTGTATCGCACGACCGTTATTTCGTGAGCCAGACCGCCAACAAGATCTGGGAAATCGTGAACGGCGAGATCAAAGAGTTTAAAGGTACCTACGCTGAGTGGGAAGAGTATAAGAAACGCCAGGCGCAACGTGAAGCACAGGCGCAGCAACAGGCTGCGGCGGAGAAGAAAGCGGCCAGCGCGAACGAGCAGGTGAAGAAGGCGGCAGCGCCTCCTCCGGCACCGGTAAAAGGCGCCGGCGCCATCGATAAAGAAGCGCAGAAGGAGTTGCAGAAGCAGCAGAAACAATTCTCGCAGATAGAATCGCAGCTCGCCAGTCTGAAAACCCGAAAAGGCAAACTGGAAGAAGAAATGGGCGATCCGGCCACGTATGCCGATCCGAAGAAGTTTAAGAGCTGCGAAGAGGAATACGCGCACGTAGGTAAAGAGCTCGACCGGGTGAACCAGCAATATGAAAAGGTGTTTGAAGCCATCATGGAGCTGGAAGCTAAACTGGGTAACTAGCATTATCATTTATGCAGAAAATACTGGTAGTTGAAGACGAAGTGAAAGTAGCCAATGCCGTGAAAAAGGGGTTGGAGGAGAATGGCTTTGAAGTAGACGTGGCATACGACGGCCGCATGGGCAAAGGCCTGGCAGCCGGCGGTAAATACGATCTCGTTATTCTTGACCTGAACCTGCCGCACGCCAATGGCTACGAACTTTGTGAAGTGATCCGCAGCCGCAACGCCAAAGTGCCCATCATCATGCTTACCGCCCTCGGTGGTCTCGATGATAAGATGCAGGCCTTTGACCTGGGGGCGGACGACTACCTCGTAAAACCTTTTGATTTTCGTGAACTGTTGGCGCGCATCCGGGTATTCTTAAAACGGATGGGCGCCGAAGTTGCGACCGGGGCGGGTAACCGTCTCGTTATCGCCGACCTGGAAATCGATCGTGAAAAGAAAGACGTGATCAGGGCCGGCAAAAAGATTATGCTTACCGCCAAGGAATACCAGCTGCTGGAGTTCCTGGCGCTGAACAAAGGCAAGGTGATCTCCAAACTCACCATCGCCGAAAAGGTATGGGATATCGACTTCGATACAGGTACCAATGTGATAGAAGTGTACGTAAACTTCCTCCGCAAAAAGATCGATAAAGACTTCGATACTAAACTGCTGCATACCAAAACAGGCATGGGTTACTACCTGGCCGAAGAGTAGCATGAAGATCAAATTCAAAATAGCGCTTTATTATACGGTTACCGCGACCGTATTACTCGTTACATTCGCTACCCTCGCCTATTTTCTCTCCGTTAAAGAACGCCGCCAGGAGTTCCAGGACCGCCTCGAATACCGCGCCCGCTCCGTAGCCAGCGTACTCGAAGAAGGCATCCGCCAGGAAACCCAGTTGCTCAAGAAGCTGGAGGAAACCTCCTTCCAGGACCTGTACCGCGAAAGCATCGTGGTATATAACCATAACAATGATGTGGTGTACTCCAGTCAGCGCGACACCGCCATCAGCATCAAGATTGATATATTGAAGTTCATTCGTCGCGGCGGCGTGTATCACTTCGAACGGGATAACCTGGAGACCGTGGGCATCTATCACGACAAGGGCAAAGAACCGCTTGTAATCATTGTTTCCGCGCTCGACAAATACGGCCTGAGTTTCGTCGCCAGTCTCCGGCAAATACTATTGATAGAACTGGCTATCTCGGTGATACTGCTCGTCGGCATCGCTTACCTCTTCGCCCGCAAAATGATGCAGCCCGTTAACCGGCTGGTGCAGGAAGTGAACAGCATCAACGCCAATAACCTGCAGGACAATCGTGTAACCATTACCGGTAAGGACGAAATAGCCTCGCTGGGCGGTAACTTCAATACCATGCTGCAACGCCTGAGTAACTCCTTCGACTTGCAGAAAAGCTTCGTGAGCAACGCCTCGCACGAGCTGCGTACCCCGCTGGCGTCGATGATCAGCCAGTTGCAGGTAACCTTGTCGCGCTCCCGCA
This sequence comes from Chitinophaga horti, assembly GCF_022867795.2. Taxonomy (NCBI): domain Bacteria; kingdom Pseudomonadati; phylum Bacteroidota; class Chitinophagia; order Chitinophagales; family Chitinophagaceae; genus Chitinophaga; species Chitinophaga horti. The sequence continues at coordinate 2,185,625 of NZ_CP107006.1, forward strand.
CGCCCGAAGAATACGAGCAAACACTCCACTCTGTTCTGGAAGATGCCGAGAACCTCTCCGACCTTACCAACGGCCTGTTACAACTCGCCCAGTCTGATATGAACCAGTCCCAGTCGTTGTTTCGCCCCGTACGCATCGACGAACTGTTACTGGAACTTCCCAACCTCATTAAACTCAAACAGAAAGGCAGCGCCCGCGTGGAGATCAACTTCGGCGACATACCGGACAACGAGGCCATGGTGACCTGCAACGGCAACGAAAGCCTGCTGAAAGTACTGTTTCTCAACCTGGTCGACAACGCCTGCAAATTCTCCCCCGATAACGCCGCTGCTGTCACCATTCACACCGAACCCGGCCAGATCGTGGTTGCCGTGCGGGACAACGGTATTGGCATCCCCGCAGAAGAGATCAGCAAAGTATTTGAACCCTTTTACCGCGCGCAGAATGCTGCGGCCATGCGTGGGCATGGGTTGGGTTTGTCGATCTGTAAACGTATTGTCGGTATTCACCATGGCGTGATTAGTGTGGAGGCGAAGGTGGGTGAAGGGACGACGTTTGAGGTGAGGTTGCCGGCGGTGGGGTAATATCACTCATGCTGGCTTTTGCGCCGGAATGAGTGACGGATATGCTATCTGGATGCTTGTAATTGCTTCACTTTTTCTTCCAGTAAGAGGCGTGCTTTGTGTTCTTCGATAAGGTACAAAGTCAATTCTTCCACTTTCTCAAGGAGCTTTTTATTGATTTCTCCCAGATCGTGTCCATCGGCCGTTATTTCCTTCGCCGAAGGAACGCCGGGCAAGTGTTTCTCCCTGTTTACAAAGCGCTCCAATTCTGAAAGCGACGGTCTTTTGTGGGATGCTTGAAAGACGTAGTCAGGCCAGCCGGTTGTCGTTACCTTCACCTTTTTAGCAGTGATTGTACCTGCTACGGCAAGTTTCGATTGCGGGTCAGCCGTGCCTATACCTACGTTACTTTGCGGCTGCATTGACATGACTACATGTCCTGGCGATGTAATATTGAGGAATAATCTGTTGTTCGCGCCTGTCACATTCGACTCGAGATCGAGATATCCCTCATTGCTGCCCCGAATCCTGCCACCGTGTTCGCCACCGAAGAGTGTTAGGTGATTGTAAGCGTTGCCAAAAATGGCAGCGACGTGCTGATTATTCAATGTGCTCACCGAGGCAACGTGTAATGGAGCGAGTGGAGCGTTGATACCGATGCCTACTTTTCCGGAAAAGGTATTTAGGTACGGGACCTCGAAAGTTGGTGAGGACAGGCTTATCAAAGCCTCATCAGCGACCGTCCAACCGCTGAATGCCGCGGCGGGCGTTAACATCCCTACTTCAAATGCCTTTATATGGAATCGCTGATAATAATCTTTGGAGTTAATAAATATCACTACTTTACCTCCCTCGTTTGCGAGGTACACTGGGGAGTGTAGGCACCAGCACTTGAAATGGACGAGTTTACAAAAGCATTGCTGTAGATGTAAAACGTGAGTGTAAGTTGTATTGGTGCTCCGGTGCCATAATTGTAACCTTCTATCATGATTGTCGGCATGACTGATCCATTCTGAAATGTAATATTTGTCTTGATCTTTACACCATGTTGCGGCGTGCCGTTGGCATAGTAATCCAATACATCTACATAGCCGGCATCCTGTGCGTTTACTGTTTGCAAACAGGCAATGCATAAGGCTAACAAAAGAAATATTTTCTTTAGCATAAGGGATAATTTTATAGCGGGTTAATGGTTTAACGTAGCTAAAGTAGGTAATTCACCGTGTTATTCCTTCTCCCCCATTTTAATTTCTTTTTAATCCTGCTTAAAGCCCCCTTTAATCTGCATGTGCCAACTTTGTACCAGCAACGAATACAGGAGGCATGATCAGATCGTTAACATATGTTTTTACGGCGCTAACCGCTATGGTGGCTTGGGTGGGCTGCAGAAGCGTAACGACTGACGATGCGGTGAAGACCACGTTTGTGCTGAGTGACACGATGTTGAATACCGTGACCATTGACACCGTAAAGATGGCGGCATTGCCGGACGACTCCCGGGAATTGCCCGCCATCCCCTCCTGCGCAGTCGTGCTGGATAAGACCCACAGTTTTGTGATGGTGTTTCGTGATAAGTACAATGTAGCTGCCCGTGAGGTGAAAGTGCTGAAAGCGGCCAATGGCGTGAGTTACATCGATACCGGGTTAGTGCCCGGGGAGAAAGTGCTGTCGCGGAACCAGTTACAGATTTACCAGGCTTTGAAGAGCTACCGGCATTCCTAGCCCTTACGCACGCACAGTTTTAGTTCGCATATAGGTTGATAGAATGTAGTGTGTAAACCGGTATTATGCAAATAGTGTAACTGCATTTACCGGTTTCATGCGCAATCACTCCGCCCCGCTAGTACAAGAATGAACGCGGGGCGGATTCGTTTTAGTTGCTGGACTCGCCCTCGTTCAGTACAAGGAATGTTCCCGACACGAGGCAAGCGGTCCTGCCCCCGTCTTTGTACCCCGACTTCGAGGAAGTAAATGATCCTGCCACATACTCACCTTCATTACCATACTTATTGATGACGATACTTCCCGGACTATCGTGCCACTGCCTGTCATCGGACCAGGTAGAGTGATAAACCGTTATCGCACCATTGATATTGATCTGTAAAGTCATTTCGATCGGCTTCAGCCATTCCCACGCATACGGACTGCCATCGCCTTTGCCCGGGAAAACGAGCTCTATGTGCCGGTTTACGCCGCCTGTATTTTCACCGTAGCAGGTAATCTGCGTGGTTTGCGTATTCCTCCTGTAAATGGCCTGCGAAGGGCCGGTCATGCTGTAAATGCCCGCGCCAGGTCCCGCACCAACTGTGATGTGAAAGCCGGGTTGCAGTATCTTGATGTTACAAACGAGCATCAGTGCCGCCTGCTGACCATAATCTATTTCTGCCGTTACCGCTACCGGGTTTTCGGCTGGTACTTCCATCGGCGCAGTATACCAGGCTTCTGCCGCCCGGGAAATCAGCGAGCCTTCGCCGGAAAGCCGCCAGCGTTTGGTGACCTTTTTAGGAACATCTACTGCGTAAATGATCGGCTGCTCGCCTTTATTGGCGTTCACTTTGTTAACCTGGTATTTCACCTTTAGCGGTACTTCGCCGCCCGTCACTACCAATGGCGCTTTCGGCACGATGTATAACTTCTGGAACAGCGTCCAGTCGGAGAAGTGTGTGGTGTTAACCGTGAGTTTGTTGCTGGCTTTGTCGAGTTGCACATCATCTATGCTCATCCAGATGCCGTCTGCTTTTTGATAAGCGATGCCGAGCACTTCGGCTGCGGAGCCGTTGAGTGCTTCGGCAGTGTAGTTAAACGTGATGGATGCCGGTTGCGCCATTTGCAGGTTGTGCGGTGTGATGCGGTAGCTTTGGTGAAAACCTTCGCCACTTTCGTTCGTGATGGGTTGTATCGTAATCGTTTGTGTGCTGTTCAATGCGCCCGCGGGGATGTTTACGGACAGGCTGCCATCTTCACTGGTGAGCGCACCGCCTTCGGGGCCAATGGCTTTGCTTACGGGGGTACCTGTAAGTGTGCCGACAGGTGTGGCTTGTCCGGGTTGTTCAGGCGTCGTATTCGTATCGTCTTTTTTACACGCAGTAAAGCAGCAGGCGCACATCAGCGCCATACGAAGGATCAATTTGAGGTTCATTGTATATGTTAGTTATAGTCTCCGAGAAATACTTTTACGACGCGTCCGTTATCGCCGATCCACAGTTGTAGTCCGGCTTCGAAGCAATACACTGCCTGCTCGCTGCCGTCTGCGAATACGACGTGTTCCAGTTCGTAGCGTTGCCCTTTCATTAATGCGAGTGCGGTGGCAGCTTCCAGCCCGATGAGGCCTAACCCGTGCAATGCGCAGTTGGCGGCACAGGCGATGCCTTTGATGATGCCGTTTACCGTGAAGAGCGCTGTGGCTTCTTTGTCGAAAGTGTACACTGCTCTTTCGCCGGCACCCGGTGTATAGGTGGCTACGCCGAAGCTTTCGAGATGTGGGTAGAAAGGGGTGTTAAGAAAAAACGGGCCGATGTTGCCCTGAAGATTTACCTGGTGCATGGGGTATCAGTTTTTAGTTTGAACGATGAGTGGACCAATGTTGATGGTATTCGCCCGGCCGTGTTTGTAAGCAAGTTTTGATTTCACTTGTCCGCCCGGGAATAGCAGGTAACTGCTCGTAGGTGGCACTTGCAGGTTATTGTTCCTGCACGCGCAAAGACTCAATGCCAGCGCCACGAGGATGACTTTTGGAGGCATAACAATACAATTTTGACGCAAGTAACGAAGGTTACGTGGTTGGGGGAAGTGGAGGGTGAATGAATTGTGGGGATGGAGGGATGGAGTGTTTCGTTTCACGAAGAAGCAACCTGTTGGACACCTGGAATATTCATTTTCGTCAGGTTTTATAGTCCGTTCGTCAAGTCGCGGTCTGCCCTAAATTCCGTAAATTTAGTTTGCATGATGCGCCTGATCCTCCAATGGAAACTGCACCACGTTTTGTTCTGGACCACCTTTTTCATGGTCTGGCTACTGCTGCGGTTCGACGATTACCCGGCCATGGCTCCTACCATACTGGCCGGGCTGTTAAAGGTATTATCGCTCGCGGCCGCTGTTTACTTTACGAATTATGTACTGATCCCCCAGCTGCTATACACGCGCCGCTACCTGTTATTTGCACTGGCTTTTACGATACTGGTGGTTATCACCGGCATGGTTATTATCCGTTTACTAAACCTGATTTTGTTGCCTTACGTGATGGACATCCGCAAGTGGCCGAATGCTACGCTGGGCGCGCAGATATACGATGTGTTCATCCCGTTATTCTTTATGGTGGGTGCGGCAGCGGGTATCAAGTTTTACCTCGACCGGCAGAAGGCATTGCGGCAGAGCGCGGAACAGGAGCTGGAATACCTGCGGGCGCAAATGAACCCGCATTCGCTTTTCAACTCACTGAATGCGATCTATTTCCTGATCGATAAGGAGAATAAAACGGCCCGCGATACGCTGATGCAGTTCTCGGGGCTGTTGCGTTACCAGCTGTACGACGCAAACACGCCGCGCATCGCCATAGAAAAGGAATTGGAGTACCTGCGCAGTTATGTAGATATACAGCGGCTGCGGCATGACAGTCACTACGATATCGCTTTCACTTGTGATGGGGACGTTCGTGGCATGGAGATCGCGCCAATGTTGCTGATCCCGTTTATCGAAAATGTATTTAAACATCTCTCCTCGCATGCGCCGGGAATGAATACTGCGAGCATCCGCATCAGCCGTTACAGGCAGGGTGTACGGCTGGAAACGTTTAATACGCGGGACCAGCAGACGGTGACGACAGGCGGTATCGGGCTGGCCAACGCGAAACGACGCCTGGCACTGCTTTACCCGCAACGGCATCAACTCGAAATAGAAACGACTGCCGATACCTATTCCGTGATCCTTGATATTACATTGTTATGAATTTACGCTGCATGATCATCGATGACGAGCCCCTCGCCCGCAAGGGTTTAAGGGAATACCTTGCAGATACACCGGGACTGGAGTTAACCGGCGAGTACGAGCATCCCGCGGCCGCACTCCCGGCGTTGTCGGCGGATAAGCCTGACTTACTGTTTCTCGACATCCGCATGCCGAAAATAAACGGCGTGGACTTCCTGCGCTCGCTGCCGCATCCCCCGATGGTGATCTTTACCACGGCCCATAGCGAGTATGCTTTGGATGCGTTCGAGTTAAATGTGATCGATTACCTGGTGAAACCTTTCTCTTTTGAAAGATACCTGAAAGCGGTAACGAAGGCCCGTGACTTCGCTGCCCGCCACCGTCCGGAGCAGCCGGCCGCCGATCACTTCTTCATCAAGTGTGATAATAAGCTGGAGAAGGTCATGTACGACGATATCCTGTTCGTAGAAGCGCTGCAGAACTACATCGCTGTGCATACGAAGCAACGGAAATTCGTTACGTATCTCACATTCAAAGCGATGGAAGATTACCTGCCGGTTTCCCACTTCATCAAAGTACACAAGTCGTTTATCGTATCGCTAAATAAAATTGATAGCATTGATGGCCAGGATGTGTTTGTCGCCGGGCATCAGCTGCCCGTAAGCAGATCTTTAAAGGACGAGGTAATGGCGCGGGTGTTGCAGGACAGGTATCTGAGGCGATAGATGAGTGGCCGGTCTACAATGTGCAATCGAATCCGTGAAGACTACACACGAAAGTTGCTTCCTTACGACAACCGGGGGACTAAAAAAAAGCGAGGCCCTTGGCGGCCCCGCTAGTAAGGATGGCTGAACAACCGTCCCAATCAGTCAATGTATAGTAACAACTACGTAATTCTTCATCAGCTTCCTCCCAGTGCGCGATAAAGCGACACAAGTCCGCGGTACATGCCGCGCTGCGTGTTTACCAGCGTTAACTCCGCTTCCAGTACGCTTTTCTGCGCGGTAATCACTTCAAGGTAAGAGGCATAACCGGTGGAATACAGCACGTTGGCGGTCGACACAGCGTTCTTCAGCATATCCACTTCTCTCCTTTTCAGGCGATACGTTTGCTGCTGGTTTTCTACAGCGTTCATAGCGGTGCCTACGTCGCGGTAAGAATTGACAACGGTTTGCTGGTATTGGTAAAACGCCGTGTAGGCGCTGGCTTTACTGATGTCGTATCCGGCCTTTAGCTGCCGCTGGTTAAATATGGGCGCGGTAAGGCCGCCAAGTACGCCCCAGGCCAGTGATGCGGGCGATTGAAACAGCAGATTGGCTTTAAAGGCATTGTATCCAACATAAGGCGAAATGGTAAGCGACGGGAAAAAGGCTTTCCGCGCGGCTTCCACATCCATCCAGTTTAGCGGCGGCCAGTTCCTTCTCTGCCTGGCGGATGTCTGGGCGTGCTAATAGCTGACTGGCCATGATGCCTTGTAAAGCAGGCAGCACGAGTGAATCTTTTGGGAACTCGCGCCGTTGGATGTTTTGCGGCAGCCGGCCGAGTACTGCGTTCAACTGAAACTCCAGGGCGGCTATTTCCTGCTTAACACTGAACTCCAGGGCCTGTGTGCTGAGCAATTGGGCTGAAAACTGCTGTACGGCTAACTCTGTGGCGCGTCCACCCGCTTTCTGAATGTTTACGGTGGCGACAGCGCTTTCCTGTAACGTGATGTTACGGCGGATGATTTCCAGCTCGGTATCCAACGCGGCCAGTTCGTAATACATGCCGGTAACGGCGGCTACGAGTTGCGTTTTCAGGAGCTGACGACCTTCTTCTGCCGCGAGCATACGTTCGTAGGCGGCGCGTTTTCGGGTACGAAGTTTACCCCAGATGTCGGCTTCCCAGGAACTGCGTAAGCCTGCGAAATAATCGGGCGTCGGGCCGGGAATACGTCGGTCCTTATCGATGTTGGGCGACAGGTTAGTATCGAAATTACCCACGCCATTAAGCGTGTAGTCACCATAGCGCTCCACGCCTGCGCGAACGCTCACATCCAGCGAAGGCAGGCTTGCGTTTTTGGCGAGCATCAGTTGCGCCCGTGCGGTTTGGATGCGTTGTGTGGCTGCCAGTAAGTCGAAGTTGTTCGCCAGCAGTGTATCGATGAGCGCCTGAAGTTTTGCGTCATGAAAAACATTGCGCAGGTTGTCGGTTCGCAGCGAGTCGCCGCCCGCCGCATGCATCGCCGGTGTGGCGATGGCAGCGGGCAGCGTAAGGTGTTTTTCGGTGCCGCAGGCGCTCGTAAGCACGGCGGCGGGTATGATAAGATATTTATATAGTTTCATGTGTTGGCTTCTTTTTGATCATTGATGCGAAGAGTACGTACAGCCCGGGTATCACGATGACCCCGAAAAGGGTGCCCACCAGCATACCGCCTGCTGCGGCAGTACCGATAGAACGGTTACCCATGGCACCTGCGCCGGATGCGATACACAACGGGATCAGGCCCGCGATAAAGGCGAAGGAGGTCATCAGGATCGGGCGTAAACGCGATACTGCGCCTTCTTTGGCTGCCTCCAACACGCTCACTCCCTGTTTCCTCCGCAGCGTCGCAAACTCTACGATCAGGATGGCATTTTTACCCAGGAGACCGATCAGCATTACCAGCGCTACCTGCGCATAAATGTTGTTTTCCAGTCCGAGTAATTTGAGGGAGATAAAGGCGCCGAATATACCGGCAGGCAGTGAAAGCAGCACTGGCAACGGCAGCAGGAAGCTTTCGTATTGGGCCGCCAGCAGCAGGTATACGAATATCAGTACAATGATAAAGATGTACACTGCCTGGTTACCCGAAAGGATCTGTTCACGCGTCATACCGCTCCACTCGTAGCTGTAGCCCTGTGGTAATACTTTGGCAGCGGTTTCTTCCACAGCCTGTATAGCCTGACTACTACTATACCCCGCCGCCGCATCACCATTGATCATGGCCGCTGTGTACATATTGTAGCGCGTCAATTGCTCCGGTCCGTACACTCTTTCTAATTTGATGAAATCCGCGTAGGGCACCATTTCACCGCGATCGTTCTTTACGTGCAGTTTCAACAGGTCTTCCGGTTTGGTACGGAAATGCGGATGCGCCTGGATCATGACCTTATACATCTGCCCGAAACGGATGAAGTTTGAGGCGTACAGGCTGCCCATCAGTGTTTGCAGGTTGCTCATCGCATTATCGATGCTCACGCCTTTTTTGGCCGCCATTTGCTGGTCCATATGCACCATGTACTGCGGGAAGCTGGCATCGAAGCTGGTAAAGGCGCTACCTATTTCCGGGCGCTGTTTTAATGCATCGATAAAACGATCGGTTTCGGCGGCTGTTTTCTTCGCATCGCCTTCCCCGCTCTTATCCAGCAATCGCAGTTCAAAACCACTCGAGTTACCGAAGCCCGGCACAGTTGGCGGCGGAAAGTATTCGATACTCGCATCTGCAATATGTTTGGTCCGCTCCTGTAACTCCCGGATGATGTCGTTTACAGACACGTCGCGCTCGTCCCAGGGTTTCAGGTTCACCATGCCCATACCATAAGAGGCACCGGCCACTTCATTCACCAGGCTGTAACCTGCGAGGGTAGATACCGATTCCACGGCTTCGATACTGTCTGTCCCCTGCTTCACCTGCATCAGTACTTCTTCCGTACGTTCTACCGTAGCACCTGGAGGAGTGGTCACGTTTACGTAAATCATCCCCTGGTCTTCAGTCGGAATGAAACCGGAGGGTAAGATCGCACTCGTGCCCCAGGTGGCGGCAAAAAACACGATCAACAATACGAGGGTCACGAGCCTGCGGCCGGCCATCCAGCTGATCAGTTTACCGTATTTGTTTTCTGTTTTGCCATAAGCACTGTTAAAGCCATTAAAGAACCGTTGCAGCAGCCCGTTCTTTTTCTGCGTGTTATGTGTTAACATGATGGCGCACAGTGCAGGCGTTAACGTTACCGCATTCACACCGGATATCACGATCGAGATCGCCAGCGTAAGGGAGAACTGCCTGTAAAACACGCCCACGGGACCAGACAGGAAAGCTACCGGGATAAACACCGCCGACATCACCAGGGTAATGGCTACCAGTGCCCCGCTGATCTCTTTCATGGCAGCGAGTGTGGCTTCCATCGGCGGCAGATGTTCCTCGCTCATCTTCACGTGCACTGCTTCCACGACCACAATGGCGTTATCCACCACGATACCGATGGCGAGTACGAGTGCGAACAGGGTAAGCAGGTTGATGGAGAAGCCCATCATCTGCATGAAACATAATGTACCGATCAACGCCACCGGTACGGCCAGGGCCGGGATGAGCGTGGAACGGAAATCCTGCAGGAAGATAAATACCACTAAAAATACCAGCAGAAACGCCTCGAACAGGGTTTTGATTACTTCATGAATAGAGGCGTCGAGAAAGCGCGATACGTCGTAGTTAAAGTTGTAGGTCATGCCCGGCGGAAAGCTGGTCTTCTTCATTTCCTCCATCTTCGCTTTAACGTTGTTGATCACTTCCTGCGCATTGGAGCCGGGGCGTTGTTTCAACATGATGGAGGCGGATGGCTTGCCGTCGGTTTTAGACACCATGCTATAGGTGAGCGAGCCAAACTCCACGTCCGCAAGGTCTTTCAGTAATAGCACAGAGCCGTCTGTATTCGCCCGTATCACAATGTTTTCGTATTGCTTCGGCTCGTAGAACTTACCGGTATACCGCAACACGTATTGCTGCATATTCGGCTCTTTGTCGGAGCTTTCGCCGGTTTTACCAGGCGCCGCTTCGATGTTCTGCCGGCGGATGGCCGCGGTAATTTCGTCGGCGGATACGTTATAGGCTACCATACGGTCGGGCTTTAACCATACACGCATGGCGTATTCTTTCGCACCCATGATCTCCGCACGACCTACGCCGGTAATACGTTTCAGCTCCTGCAGTACGTTGATGTCGGCGAAGTTGTAAATGAACTGCTCGTCCAGCGAGGTATCATCACTCATCACGTTCAGGTACAGCAGCATGCTATTCACTTCTTTCTCGGTCGTTACGCCGCTCTTGATCACTTCTTCCGGCAGCTCGTCAATAATGGTGGCCACACGGTTTTGCACGTTCACGGCCGCCTGGTCCGGATCGGTGCCCACTTCGAAGAATACCTGTATCACGGTAATACCATCGTTACTCGAAACGGACGACATATACGTCATACCAGGCACGCCATTAATTGCACGTTCCAGCGGCGTGGCAACGGCCTTTACGCACACTTCTGCATTGGCGCCGGTATACCGTGCGGTAACGGTGACCGAAGGCGGTACGATATCAGGGAACTGGGTAACCGGCAGTGTAAATAAAGCCAGTAATCCCAGCAGGGTAATAATGAGGGATATGACCAGTGATAACACTGGCCTTTTAATAAAAATATCGAACATAATTCGGTGTTTTTGGATGAAGGAATTACAGGTTCAGCAAGCTGTCCATCGGCACAAGCCTTGGCTGTATCGCCATGCCGTCGCGGATGTTGCGCACGCCCTCGGCTACTACACGGTCGCCGGGCTTTAAGCCCGACTGCACAATGTAGAAGTGCGAAATGCGGGTCTGTGGTATAAAGTTGCGCATCTGTACACGATTGGCGCTGTCTACCACGAACACGTAATTTTTATCCTGCATCTCAAACACCGCTTTTTGTGGCACGATCACGGCATTTCCCACTTCGCTGGAGAGCCGAACCTTGCCACTGGAGCCATGTTTCAATAGCTTCGCCGGGTTGTTGAACCGGGCACGGAATGCAATGGAACCGGTGCTTTCTTCAAATTCACCTTCCACTGTTTCGATCTTGCCGGGCTGCTGGTAATCGCTACCGTCGGCCAGTATTAAATGCACGTCGTCGTATTGATGACGGGCTTTGGAATATTGCAGGTATTCTGTTTCGGACACGCTGAAATAAGCGTATACCTGCCGGATGTCGGAGATGGTGGTGAAGAGGGTGCCCTCATCTACCAGGCTGCCTTTCTTCAGCGGAATGCGGTCTATCAGTCCGTCGAAAGGTGCGCGTACTTCGGTGTATTTCAGTCTTGCTTCTGCATTGGTGAGGGTAGATCGTGCCTCCTCCGTTTTAGCCTCTGCGGCGGCCAGTCTTGCTTTGGCCACTTCCAGTTCAGAGGGTGCCACTACTTTTTTATCGGTGAGCAGTTTCACTCTTTCGGCTTCCAGTGCTGCTGCTTTTGCTTCTGCGATCACGTTGGTCAATGCTGCCTTTGCGCGTGACAACTCCGCCCTGTATTCGCCATCGCTGATGCTGAACAATAATTGCCCTTTTTTCACTTCTTCTCCTTCGTCCACGTGGATCATATCCAGGAATCCACCCACGCGGGCGCGTATTTCCACATTCTGTATGGCTTCGATATCCGCTACGTAACTGCGGTATAATAAGGTGTCTTTGGCGATGAGTTGTGTAACGGGCAGGTTTTTTACTACGTCGGTTTGTTTACTGCCTTCCGCGTTATTGCAGGCTGCCAACGAGAAGGCGGCCAGTGAACTATAAATTACCAGGTTGAGTCGCATGTCAATAAAGTTTCGCGCTCCGCATTAGCACGGAACGGGTAAAATAATCCGCCCGCCGCCAGTTTCAGTTGCAGGCGGCACTTGGGTGTACGTCATTGTTACTATAAGAAATGCGAAAATCAGAATGGCGTTTGCCGGAAGAGGAATTGATAGTAGCCAGGTAAGAATGAACGCACCAGCGAGTATTCGCCGGTTTTGTTCTCGTCGGTGACGATGGGTTGCCAGTTGCTCGCGTAAGGTATTACGCCGCTTTGCCGTGGCGTGAGATCGTATTGCTGACAAAAAGGAGAAACGTAGTAGCGTAACTTGATGCGACCAGGACGTTTCGTATGCAGGTGTGATGCGGTAACTTCAACATCGTCTGCCTCCACGGTGCCACATGGCATGGTCACTTCCAGTGGTGTTTCGTCAATCGCGTAAGAGATGGCCGGCGGTGTATGAACGGTAGCCCACGATGATACGACGCCAGCAGAAAGCTGTACGATCAGCAGCAGAGCGCAAACTGTCCATTTATACCACGTAGCTCTTCTCATAAAGTAAGTTACAAATCTACAGCATTGATGCAAAGATGCCAACGCTTTAATTATGAGCGGTTAGATTTTAACTTTTCTATTTGAGTTTACGCATAAAAAAAGCTGCCAGTTTACAGGCAGCTTTTTCTTTATGCTGATGCGTTTACCGGTCGCCAAGCCGTGGCCGTAAGCGCTGTTTCGATTTGTTAAATACATGATGCCCTTTGTCGATGTTCTGCCGCAGCAATGCCTGCTCTTCTTCAGGCAGATTGTACACATGCTGGCATTCGTCGCTACAGGTGCCCTGGAATTTCTCTGCGCATTTTTTACACTGGATAAACAAGAGGTGACAACCATCGTTCGCACAATTGGTATGATCATCACAAGGCTCGCCACACTGGTGACATTTGCTGATGATCTCCTCGCCTATGCGTTCACCCAGGCGATCGTCGAACACGAAGTTTTTACCTTTGAACTTATTCGGCAATCCGTGTTCCTTCGCCTTGTTACTATATTCAATAATGCCACCCTCGAGATGAAACACGTTATTGAAACCGTTGTGCAGGAAGTACGCAGATGCTTTCTCACACCGGATGCCGCCGGTACAGTACATGATGATGTTTTTATCTTTCTGGTCCTTCAGCATGTCCACCGCCATCGGCAACTGCTCGCGGAAAGTGTCTGACGGCACCTCCAGCGCGTTTTCGAAGTGGCCAACCTCAAATTCGTAGTGGTTGCGCATGTCCACGATCACCGTATCGGGCTTGGCTGACAATTCATTGAATGCTGCCGCGTCGAGGTACTGGCCGCGATGGGTAATGTCGAAGGATGGATCTTCAATGCCGTCGGCTACGATCTTCTCACGCACTTTAATTTTGAGTACGTAAAATGACTTACCATTATCGTCCACCGCGATGTTCAGCCGAATGCCGTTGAGGAAGTCGAACGAATACAGGAAAGTGCGGAAAGCGTCTACGTTATGTTCCGGAACGCTGATCTGCGCATTGATGCCCTCGTGCGCCACGTAAATGCGGCCAAACACGGCGAGGTCAAATAATCCCTGGTAAAGTTGATCGCGGAAAAGCTGCGGGTCGGTAATTTTCGCGTACTGGTAGAAGGAAATGGTAACGCGATTAAATGTCTCTGCTGCCAGTCTCTCTTTGAGTAGATCGGCCGATACTCTGTTGTGTAATGCCATAGTTGGAAATTTTAAGGACGTACGCCGGACGAACAAAATTTCTATTTGTCTGTTATAAAATGATGACGGCAAAGATACGGAAATCCCGGGATGGGGAGATTTTCTACAGTACACAAACTCAAATTATAATTTAATCCCATTTATTAAGCGATCACCACAAGCATACTTTACCGTTGGCATACTTTTGGAAATTTACTCGGCAAGTAACCAAGGAACCTTAACCCTTAAAGTTGACAACTATGAACACATACGTAATTTACTTTTTTCTGGTAGTGACCGCCATTTGGTGCTACCGTCTTCTCGCTTACTTTTATGACCGGGATGAAAGCAAAACTGCGGGCAAGGGCTACCGCACCGCATACAGAAGGAGACTGAACCGTTTTTGATCATATAATTGGCAAGCAAGTAAACAAGCCACCTACAGTTGAACGAAGGTGGCTTGTTACTTTACGGTTATTTCTTTTTTCTAGTTAGAAAATGACACGGCGCCTCCCAACAGGCCGCCGAACCCCACTCTCACCCCTACTGTCGTCGGCGCCTGCGTTTGGTAGCCGGCCACCACATCGACTCTTATTATCTTGAAGATGTTTTCCAGCCCGGCAAAAATTTCCACATAATTGTTGTTGCTGTTCACGTAGAACGCATTTGTGCCACCCACCAGGTGCCATTTGAGACGATTGAACAACGGAATTTTATTCGTGAGGAAACCGTTGAAGTGGTGCTCCACATGCGCCATGCCGTATAACCGCGCATCCGTGCTATATTGGTAGTACGGTGCCAGCTGGAAGCTGTTCAGGTAATTGATGTTGTAGAAAGTCTGGTTGCCATTAAAATGTTGCAAATCGGGTAAACTCACACTTTTGCGGTTCAGGAAGCCGCCGCCGGACAATTTGTAGCGCAGTTCCCCAAATAGTTTAAAGTTGATCTCATCCTGCATCGACACTTTCCATTTATCGAAGTCCACATCACTTTCGAATATGCGAATGCCCTTGCTGTAACTCACTTCAAACACCGGCTGCTTCGACCCCATTGCACTGCGACCGGTCGGGTATTCGATAAAACGTTGCCCCGGCTGAAAGCGCAGGCTGGCGTTGAACAGCATGGCCTGGTGCCGGACGAACGGCCTGCCCGCCAATTCCTGCGGGTGATTGGGCAGGAAGGTTTTGTCTTTATTATCGAAGATGACAAAGTCAGTGGTATTCTCGAGCGGTAACCGGTTTTCGTAGCCCAAGGATGCTGCCACACGCAGTGTATTGTCGAAACGACGTGCGTAGCGGAATTGTACAAATTGACGCTCGTACAGCTTCATGTAGTTTTCCTTCAGCAACAGGGTGTATAAGCTATTCGGCAGCGGCGTAATCGGATTCTCCGGATTAAACTGGGAAACCTTTTGCCCGCCGGATAGCGTCCACACATTCCGCGATTCGCTGTATTTTTTTCGTTTGCCGCGGTACACGAGTTCGGAACTAACGTTCAGGTGCGTATTGCTGAAGCCATAGCGGAAGAGGTTATTCCAGGCTAACGAGCGTCCATTCTTCAAACTGAAATCAATACCCGGCGCCGCCTGTACCACCAAACCCTCCACGGTGTTGTATTCCAGCCCCCTTATCAATCCCTTCATCCGTATATCATGCGAACGAATGCTGCTGTCCTGCCGGAAGTACAGCGGATAATCGACGCCTTCCCACAATATGTCCCAAACCTTTGGCCCGCGCCGCTTCTGGCGTAATGAGTCGATATGTCGTTTCGACCGGGACGAATCGCGGTCGGCTTTGGCGGTGCTGTCTTTCAACACGAAGTCGCGCGCTTCCTCGGCTTCCAGCGGAACGGGACGGATGCTGTCCCAGTAAGTGATGCTGCGCTTTTCGGCGGCAGTATCGTACTTCATGAAAGTTTTATCAAAATACTTTTTAGAGAAGTTTGGTTGCAGGTTGTAATTGGAATACACGTTTACAAAGTTGCCCACCACATCGAAGCCGAATTGTTTAATAGCGACGTAAATGAATTGGTCCTTCGTGCGCCATACGTCCGCGGTAACCGGTACATGTATCTGGCGGATGCGCAGCGTGTCTACCAACTCCAGCTGGTACTCCTGGGTAAGCAGCAGGTCGGTGCTGTGAATGCGCCAGTCATCTTCCGTAATGAAGATGGTACCCGAAAACACAGGCTCCTGCTTCCGCTTAGGGATCACGCGGATCTTGTTCACGATCTTTCCATCTTCGGTAAACGTGCCTTCCAGGCGGTATTTATAATGCATGAGGGCAGATTCCGCGATCGGGGAAATGAAGCCCCTCGGATTTACCTGCGAAATGATCGCCTCCACATTGTTATCGTAAAAGTTGATGAATGCCGGGAAACTAATGCCCAGTCCTCCCCCGCTTTGCCTGGCCGACACAACGTCGAGCTTCAGTTTATCAGGTTGCTGAAAAGCGATGCGTGTCACGGACTCTGACAGGAAAACGACGCCTTTGCCCGTAGAATCCAGCCCCAGGTCGTCGTTCTTGATCTTTTGTCCGAGTACGCGTTTGGGCGCGCCGCGTAGTTTGAAAAAGCCTTTAATGTAGGCTTCACAGGTATATTCGTTTACCTGTTTCCGATAGTATGACCGTTTACGGATGGCCTGGCGGATAATGGCGTAGGCTGGATCTTCGCCGCCAGAGCGCACGACTACTTCTTTCACCTGTAAACTCACGGGTTGCATGATGAAATTAAGCTGCTGGTCGTTGCCGGCTGCGTTGATGGATTGCTCCTGCTTCTTAAAACCAAGATACTGGCATACGATTACCTGGGGGCCGGTCGGCACTTCGAGCTGATAAACGCCCTGGGCATTGGCGGTGGCTCCGTTGGTAGTGCCTTTAATGAGGATCGTGGCGTAAGGAAGTACATTGCCGTTTTGGTCGGTTACCTTGCCGCGGATGAGGGTGGCATGGACATTCGTCATTACTAAGCAGCATAAGAGGGTCAGAAGCAATTTGGGCATAAGTAAGCAAATTAGGCGGCGGTGGCCGGCGTAACCGGCTTTCTCTTACGCAGCAACGACGCGCTTAAGGCCGCGAACCCCGCTACCAGCGCACCGGGAATGCCGGTAATGAGGATGATGAGGTAAGGAGTTTTTACTTTCAGTATGAGGTCGGCCATACGGGTAGCCAATATGTGATCGTTTTGCATGTCGGTGATCAGCGCCATGGCCAGGTACAAACAGTAAACAGCCAGGAATGCACTGAGAAAGGCCTTTGAGGGCTTCAAGGTAATCCACAGACCAACAATGAAGGCTACGATAGCCACCACCCACCAGTCGAGGGCCAGGCCGAGCAGGCAGCTTAAAATCACGTTCAATACAAAGGCGATCCAGAAACGCATTAGCTTATTGTTTAAACCAAGATAGATAATTCCGGGAAACTAAAACGCCTCCTGCGTAATTATTTTACAGGAGGCGTTGCAGTTATAAGATAGCAGGTTATGCCTTTTGCAAAGCCTGTTCAATGTCGTTCTTAATGTCCTCCGGATGCTCCAGTCCGCAGGAAATACGGATCAGACCCGGTGTGATGCCCACTTTCAGCCTTTCTTCCTCAGAAAGTTTGGCGTGGGTGGTAGAGGATGGATGCGATACAATGGTACGGCTATCCCCCAGGTTCGCAGTGAGTGAGCACATTTGCAGCGCGTCCAGGAACTTGCGGCCTTTTTCCAGCCCGCCTTTGATCTCGAAACAAAGGATACCACCACCTGCTGTCATCTGCTTTTTGGCAATGGTATACTGTGGATGGCTTTCGAGCATCGGGTATTTCACCCATTCCAGTTTGTCGTTCGACTGTAAAGCGCCCGCCAGCGACAGTGCGGTGGATGAATGGCGTGCCATGCGAACATGCAGTGTTTCCAGGCTTTTGCTCAGCACCCAGGCGTTAAACGGCGACATGGCCGGACCAGTGCTGCGACAGAAAGTATGTACTTCCTTGATCAGCTCCGCGCGACCTACGATGGCGCCTCCCAGTACACGTCCCTGTCCGTCGATCCACTTGGTGGCCGAATGCGTAACGATGTCGGCACCCTGCAGAATAGGCTTCTGCAATGCCGGTGTGGCAAAACAGTTGTCCACGTTCAGGATCACGTTTTTACGTTTACACACTTCTGCAACATAAGTGAGATCAATTACATCGAGGCCCGGGTTAGATGGCGTTTCGAGGAACACCATGCGCGTATTTGGGCGGATGGCGGCTTCCAGCGATGCGGGTGAATTGATATCAAAATAAGTATACTCGATACCCCATTTCGGAAGGAACTTCGTGATAACCGTATGCGTAGATCCAAAGATAGAGCTGCACGATACCAGGTGATCTCCTGCCTTAAGGAAGGCCATAAAGCTGGCGAAGATCGCGCTCATGCCCGAGGATGTAGCAAAACCTGTTTCGGCGCCTTCAAGCGAGGCTAAACGGGCAGCAAATTCATCTACCGTCGGGTTGCTGAAGCGGCTGTAAATATTGGCGTCTGTTTCATCGGCGAAGGCGGCGCGCATATCTTCCGCATTATCGAATGTAAAGCTGGAAGTTAAGAATACCGGGCTGGAATGCTCCATGTGCTGTGTTTGCGCGGCCCGTGTTCTGATGGCATTTGTCTCCGGATGATACTGTTGGTTTTCCTGGCTCATTTTATTTTGCGGGGGAAACATTCACTTCCCAGGTGAGTTTGGTTTTTGATGTACGCAGGGTTTCGGCTACAGAACAATATTTGTTCATGGAAAGTTCCACTGCGCGTTGTGCTTTATCGGCATCTATATTGCCTTCGAGGAAGAATTTGATATGCGCGGTTTCCCACAGAGAAGGTTCTTTACCTTTCTCGCGGTCTGCATCTATCTCAATTCTGAAGTCGGTTATTTCCTGGCGTTGCTTCTTGAGGATCATTACCACATCGATGGCCGAGCAACCGCCCAGCCCCATGATCAACATCTGCATGGGACGAACGCCATTGTTCTTCCCGCCGTTTTCCACAGAAGAATCCATTAATACTTTGTGTCCGTTCTCGTCCACAGCTTCCATATTAAATCCGTCGTCAATTCTTTGTAAGGCGATCTTCATAAACTGATAAGGTGTCTTGATTATACTTCAAAGATAACGAAGATTGCACAAAAGCGGAAACGCTGCTTGTCATAGTCATTATTCTTACTTAGGTTTGCGCAAAAAACAAGCCCTTGGCGCTTCAGACTTACCACCATACACAACCCTTTGAACTGGAATCAGGCTGCATACTGCCCGAACTGGATATTGCGTATCATACCTACGGCACGTTGAATGACGCTGGCGATAACGTAGTATGGGTGTGTCATGCGCTCACGGCCAATTCCGACGTGGCCGACTGGTGGTCGGGACTGATAGGCCAGCACCGGGTGATCGATTCGTCGAAGTACTTTATCGTTTGCGCCAACATCCTGGGTTCCTGCTATGGCAGCTCCGGCCCGTTGTCGGTGAACCCGGAAACAGGTACTCCCTATTTCTTCGACTTCCCGCAGATCACTATCCGCGATATGGTAAAGGCGCATCAGCTGCTGCGGACGCATCTTGGCATTACTGAAATTCACCTGCTGGTAGGAGGTTCCATGGGTGGATACCAGGCCCTGGAATGGACGCTTGCCGAACCGGACGTGATCGGCCGCCTGTTCCTGCTCGCTACCGGCTCCGCCGAAAGTGCCTGGGGCATTGCGGTGCACACGGCGCAAAGGCTTTCGATAGAAGCCGATCCTACCTGGAAAGATGCCAGTTCTTCTGCTGGTGCAGCCGGACTAAAGGCCGCCCGCGCGATCGGCATGCTCACGTACCGCAACTACCAGACTTTCGTGCGCACACAAACAGAACCAGATAAGAATAAGACCGACAACTTCCGCGCGGCGTCGTATATCGACTACCAGGGCGACAAACTGGTGAAAAGATTCAATGCGCAAACGTATTGGCTGCTCACCAAAGCGATGGACAGCCATAATATTGCCCGCGGTCGCGAAACGGACGGCGAAGCTACCCTCGCGCTCATTACCCAACCCACCTTAGTGATCGGCATTGCCAGCGATATTTTATGTCCGCCGGAAGAGCAAAGATTCATGGGGCAACACATACCTAATGCAGCCTATCATGAAATCGATTCCCCTTATGGTCACGATGGGTTTTTGATCGAATTTGAAAAGATCGGCGCGATCCTGCAGCGTTGGTTAGCGAAGTAAATATATTCGTTCGCGTTACCGGAAAAATCACCCGAAAATAGCCCCCTCTCTTTCTTGGTAGAATGAGTTTTTTTGTTATATTTAGTAAAGACTTTTTTCCACGTATAGCAACCGAAAACCAAAACCTCCGTTTATGAAGAACTACCTGCTTCTGTACCCCTGTATGTTATTCCTGTTGATTTTTTCTGCCGCAACCGTGGTTGCACAGAGCCAGACCATCAAAGGTGTGGTAACCGATAAAACGACCGGCCAGCCGATGCCCGGCGTAACCGTGTCTGTTAAAGGCGCGGCTACCGGTGCGGTGACGGGTACAACCGGCGCCTTCCAGATTACAACAAGTCGCAGTTTTCCCCTGACGTTAGTGTTCAGCTCCGTGGGTTACAAAACGGAAGAACTGGCCGTGAACAGCGCGGCCGACATTAATTTCTCACTTACTTCCACCGAAATTTTAGGGCAGGAAGTGGTGGTATCTGCCAGCCGTGTTTCGCAGAACATTTTAGAATCGCCGGTGTCCATCGAACGCTTAAGCACAAAGGCTATCCGGGAAAGTCCGTCCATGAGCTTTTACGACGGGTTAACGAAGATCAAAGGGGTGGAATCGAGTCAGCAGAGTTTTACCTTCAACTCCCTTACTACACGTGGTTTTAACTCGAATGGCAATACCCGTTTCAACCAGTTTATCGATGGTATGGACAACCAGGCACCGGGTCTCAACTTCGCGGTGGGTAACGTGGTTGGTATCAACGAGCTGGATGTGGAAAGTGTGGAGCTGCTGCCTGGCGCCTCGTCTGCCCTGTATGGTGCAGGCGGTACGAATGGTACTTTGCTGATGAACAGTAAAAGTCCGTTCGATTACCAGGGACTGAGCCTGCAACTGAAAGGCGGTATTAATCACGTAAACGATAAACAGGCGCCGGTTGGTTTTATCCCGGACCTGTCAGCCCGTTACGCCAAGGCCTTTGGCAAGTTCGCGTTCAAAGTGAATGTTTCTTATCTGCAGGCCGATGACTGGCGCGCTTCGGACTCCAGCAATATAGACCGCCTGAACCTCGTAGGTAAACCGGGCACCTCTCATGCGGCTGATCCTAACTACGATGGTATTAATAGTTATGGAGATGAAATCAATGCCAATATGCGCAGTGTAGCGCAGAACGTGCTGGGGCAGGCAACGGCGCAGTATGTGGCCAACTACCAGGCACAAACCGGGATGCAGCCTACACAGGCGCAGATCAATACCTTCCTGGCGACCAATCAAACTACACAACCTTTTTATGCCGGCACACAGGCGGGCCTTATTCCTAACCAGACCGTATCCCGCACCGGCTACCGCGAAAGCGACGTGGTGGATTACAGCGTGAAAAGCCTTCGCGTGAACGCCGCCGCACATTATCGCTTTACACCCGACCTGGAGCTGATTTTACAAGGTAACTGGGGTAAAGGTACCAGTGTATACACCGGCTCCGATCGTTACTCGCTGCGCAACTTTACATTAGGTCAATATAAAGCAGAACTGCGCGGCAAAAACTTCTTTGTAAGAGGTTACACCACGCAGGAGAACTCGGGCGATGCCTACAACGCTACCGCCTTGGCCACGTTCCTGAATGAAAGCTGGAAGCCCAGCACCACCTGGTTCCCGCAGTATGTAGGCAACTTCGTAGGGGCACGCAGCCAGGGGCTCACAGAAGAGCAGGCGCATGCTTTTGCCCGTAACGCTGCCAATACCGGCCGCTTTGCACCTGGTTCGGATGCGTTCAATCGCGCTAAAGATTCACTCACCAAAAGATACATCGGTTTCGGTGCCGATCGTGGCGGCGCGAAGTTTAACGACCAGACGAACCTCTGGCACTACGAAGGCATGTACAACTTCTCCGAGCTGGTAAAGGTGTTTGACTTACAGGTGGGTGCCAACTTCCGTAAATATGCGCTGTCCTCCGACGGTACTATCTTTGACGATAAGGACCGCGACATCGACATCAACGAATACGGTGGATTTATACAAGTTGGTAAAAAACTCGCGAAAGACCGCATCAAACTAACGGGCTCCGTTCGTTATGATAAGAACGAAAACTTCGAAGGCCGCTTTACGCCACGCATTTCGGGCGTATTCACCGTGGCCCCGGAAAACAATATCCGCCTCTCCTTCCAGACTGGTTTCCGCAACCCGACTACGCAAAACCAGTACATCGACCTGCTGGTACGCGCCAATACTTACCTGATCGGCGGTTTACCGGAGCTGCTCACTAAATACGATCTCTATAACAATAAGGGGTATACGCAAAACAGTGTAAGGAAGTTTGGACAGACCGGCAATCCGGCCGACCTGCAGCAGTACACCTTCGGCGAGTTTAAACCCGAAAGTGTAAAGGCTTACGAGATTGGTTACAGGGGCCTTATCAACAAGAAACTGCTGATCGACGCTTACTACTATTATAACTCATACGAAAACTTTGTATCCACCCTGGTATTACTGCAAACGCCCGATGGTACACCGGCGGGATTGGCCACCGGTAACTATAAAGCCATATCTACCGTAGTAAACAATCCCGGAGAAGTAACGACCCAGGGCGCTGCATTGGGACTGGATTATGTAGAGAAAACCTGGACATTCAGCACCAATGCATCGTACAACACTATCTCTAAAGAACCGGAAGGTTTGTACAGCGATTTTAATACGCCTAAATGGCGGTTTAACGTGGGCGTGGCGAACAGTAACGTGTACAAGAATATCGGCTTCAACGTGAACTATCGCTGGCAGGATGCCTACTACTGGACGTCTACCTTCGCATATGGCCCGGTGCCAGCGTTTGGTACCATCGATGCGCAGATTAACTATAAGATACCGCAAGCCAAGGCGATCATTAAAATCGGTGCTTCCAACCTGCTGAACCACTACTACATTACCTCGTTCGGTAACCCGTCAATCGGTGGTGTATACTACGCCTCCATTACCTTTGACGGACTGTTCCGCTAACTTTCGAATTGCCATAATTGTCGACGGCCCCCGGATTACCCGGGAGCCGTCTCTTTTTGTTGTAACCTTCAAAATCACTTTTGAAGTGTCTTACACGTTAAATCGGAAGTGCATCACATCACCGTCGCTAACGATATATTCTTTACCCTCAATTCTCAGGCGGCCGTTATCGCGCGCGCTGGCTTCGGAGCCATATTTTACATAGTCATCATAAGCGATTACTTCCGCTTTGATAAACCCTTTCTCGAAATCGGTGTGGATCACGCTGGCCGCCTGTGGCGCTTTCCAGCCGCGGTGGATAGTCCAGGCGCGAACTTCCTGTACGCCGGCAGTGAAGTAAGTGATCAGCTGCAGCAGGTTGTAAGCCGAGTGGATCAGGCGGTTCAGGCCTGGTTCTTCCAGTTTGTATTCGGACAGGAACAGCGCTTTGTCGTCGGCATCTTCCATTTCGGAAATCTGCGCTTCGATGGTGTTGTTCATCACGATCACCTGTGCATTTTCTGCCTTAACAGAAGCGGCTAAAGCTTCAGAGTACTTGTTGCCGGTAAGCATAGAAGCTTCGTCAACGTTTGCCACGTACAATACTGGCTTTTCAGTCAGCAGGAACAGGTCAGCGATTGCTACACGTTCTTCTTTACTGAGGCCCAGTTCGCGGATATTTTTACCTTTTTCGAGATGTTCTTTACAAGCTTTCAGTACTTCATACTCTGCTTTAGCTTTGGGATCGCCGCCGGTTTTAGCCATCTTCTCGGTACGCGCGATTTTCTTTTCCACGCTTTCGAGATCTTTCAGCTGCAGTTCCGTATCGATGATTTCTTTATCGCCAACAGGGTTGATCGCACCTTCTTCACGCAGGATGTTTTCATCTTCGAAGCAGCGGATCACATGTACGATCGCATCTACTTCGCGGATGTTCGCGAGAAACTTGTTACCCAGGCCTTCACCTTTACTGGCGCCTTTTACAAGACCGGCGATGTCTACAAATTCGATGGTAGTAGGCACAACGCGTTCAGGCTTTACCAGCTCTTCCAGTTTTTTAAGACGGGGATCCGGAACGTCTACCAGGCCAACATTGGGCTCGATAGTACAGAAACGGTAATTGCTTGCCTGTGCTTTTGCACTATTACTCACTGCATTGAACAAAGTTGATTTGCCCACATTCGGTAAACCAACTATACCTGCTTGTAACGCCATTTTTTTCGAAAATTTGCGCAAAGATAGGATATACAATTGAGTAATGGTTGTTAAAATTGTTTATTTTGAGCGCTGGTAGGCAAATAACTTACCATTTCGTAATTATTAGCATATGGTATTGAACTATGTATGGATCGCGTTTTTTGTTATAGCGTTCGTGGTGGCTTGCATCAAAGTAATCGTGCTGGGCGACGTCGGCCTCTTCAGTCAGGTTACTTCCGGGATGTTCGACAGTGCTAAGACCAGCGTGGAGATCGCCATCGGATTGATCGGGATGATGACGATGTGGCTCGGCATTATGCGTGTGGGTGAAAAGGCCGGAATGATCGAGCGTTTTGCCCGTGCGGTAAGTCCATTCTTCTCGATCCTGTTTCCAGGCATTCCCAAAAAAGATCCGGCGATGGGTTCGGTAATGCTGAACTTCTCTGCTAATATGCTCGGGCTTGATAACGCTGCTACTCCCCTTGGCTTGAAGGCCATGAAAGAGTTGCAGGAAGTGAACCCGGATAAAGAAACCGCGAGTGATGCGCAGATCATGTTCCTCGTACTTAACACGGCGGGTATCACCTTAATACCAACCTCCGTTATGGCCATGCGCCTGGCACAGGGCGCGGCTAACCCGGCGGATATATTTATTCCTACATTGATCGGCACCCTGATCTCTTTTATTTCCGGTATGATTGCGGTGTCGCTGTATCAGCGCATTAAGCTCTTCCGCGGACCGGTATTGGTGTTCATGCTGCTGTGTATGGCTATCGTATCCCTGTTGTTCTGGTGGGTGAGCGTGCTGCCGGCAGATAAAGTGGGGCCGTACGTTGGCGGTGTTGGTGGTTTTATCATACTCGCGATAATCGTATGGTTCCTGATGGCCGGCGTGAAGCGCGGTATCAATGTATACGAAACCTTTATCGATGGCGCTAAAGAAGGCTTCCAGGTGTCAGTGATGATCATTCCTTACCTGGTAGCGTTTCTGATCGGCATCAGCGCACTGCGTACCACGGGCTGCATGGATTACCTTACACAAGGCATCGGCTACGTGGTGGGCGCATTGGGCTTCAACACCGATTTCGTACCTGCCTTACCGGTAGGCATCATGAAAACATTCAGCGGTGGCGGTGCCCGTGCAGCGATGGTAGATGTGATGCAGGCTTATGGTGCCGACAGCTTCCAGGGACGTATGGCCTGTATTATGCAGGGCTCTACGGAAACCACGTTTTATGTGCTGGCCGTATATTTCGGCTCGGTGAATATCAAAAAAACACGTTACGCCGTTACCTGTGGCCTTATCGCGGATGTGGTAGGCGTGATAGGTGCTATTATCGTTGGTTATATTTTCTTCCACTAGATACAAAACGATCAACCAAACATGTCGACTACTTCTATGAAAAAGACACTACACGAAGACTGGATCGCGGTAGTGCTCGCAGGCCTTTCACTGATCCTTATTTTTTCGGGCTTAAAACCCACCCTTCCGAAATTCGAGTGGAGTGACGGTGCCAGTCTCACTGCACAACTCAGCAGCGCTAAAAACTGGG
The DNA here is from genome assembly GCF_022867795.2 of Chitinophaga horti. NCBI lineage: Bacteria > Pseudomonadati > Bacteroidota > Chitinophagia > Chitinophagales > Chitinophagaceae > Chitinophaga > Chitinophaga horti. The sequence continues at coordinate 2,211,288 of NZ_CP107006.1, forward strand.
GTAATATGGGCGTGCTGTACGTGTGGCTGTGTTCCTGCCTCGCTATAACAAGGCTCCTCTCCTCTCAACCGGTAAGTATTCACCTGTTCCTGGGCGCGTTATTCCTGGTGACGGTCGCGTTCTTTGCACAGGTAATCACCGGTAATAAAGCCATTCAGCAATACGGTATCGAGATCGTATTGTTCAGCCTGTTGCTCGGACTGTTCATCAGCAACGTGCTTCGCGTACCCGCCTGGCTGAAAGCCGCTATACAAACGGAATTATATATCAAGATCGGATTGGTAATGCTTGGTAGCACCATCATTTTCGGCGACATCATGAAGGCCGGTGCGTTTGGCATTATCCAATCAGTGGTCGTGGTGTTCACCGTTTGGTACTTCTCCTTTTGGGTATGTAAAAAGCTTGGCCTGGATGATGAATTCCGCATGATGATCTCCAGCGCTGTATCCATCTGTGGCGTTTCTGCGGCCATTGCTACCTCCGGCGCCATCGAAGGCGATAACAAGAAACTATCGCAGGTGATTTCCCTCGTGCTCATCGTTGCCATCCCTATGATGCTCCTGATGCCGCCGATCGCACATGCCCTGAATATGTCGCCTGCCGTAACGGGTGCCTGGCTTGGCGGCACGATCGATACTTCTGGTGCGGTAGTGGCTGCGGGCACACTCGCCGGCGAGGAGGCCTTCAAGATCGCTACCATCGTGAAGTTCTCGCAGAACGTGCTGCTCGGCATTGCTGCTTTCTGCATCTCACTATACTGGGCTTACAACAAGAAGCAGGAGAACGCGCCTAAACCTGGCCTCAAAACCATCTGGGAGCGTTTTCCGAAATTCGTACTGGGTTTTATCGTTGCATCGCTCATCTTCTCCTTCCTGGTGTCGCCTGCCACCTTCAAGGACCTGAAAGCGCCGATCAAAGACCTGCAAACCTTCTTTTTCGCCCTGGCTTTCGTGTGCATCGGCCTCGAAACAAAGTTCAAAGATATTTTTGGCGCAGGAAACAGCCGTCCGGCACTGGCGTTCGTTATCGCGCAGGTGTTTAATATCTTCTTTACCCTGATTGTTGCTTACCTGGTGTTTGGTGGGTTGTTTGGAGCGTAAAGGTATGACCATGGGCAGGCGATTGCAACTTGCGTATCGCTTTTTCTTTGGAAACGTTTATTGGGCGGGCGGGACTAGAGCGGATGTCTGCTTCATTTCATTACCAATGACAAAAAAAGGCCTTCCCGTCTCCTTCATGGCGACGCAGGGAAGCCAACTTGCGCTCTGATCTTCGCGTTTGCAACATATAATGACGGGTTGAGAGTGCTTGCTACTCCCGGGGGCATTTCGACTGGCGGGAGGCAACCTTCGTGCTAGTTTGGTTTGCTTGTCGTTAAGTTATGTTCAAGTTATGGTCAAGTTATCGTTAAGTTATGTTCAAGTTATAGTCAAGTTATCGGCAAGTTATAGTCAAGTTATCGGCAAGTTATAGCCAGGTTACCTGCAAGTTATAGCCAGTTTACCTGACTGTTATCCCAAACGTCGGCAGCCAATCTATCAACATATATTGACAAAAATAGAGCGGCCATTTCCTTCAATCTCCTGAAAGAAATGGCCGCGCTGTTTATCGTAATTATCTACAAACTTGCTTCCGCATCATACTTGCCCGTCTTCTCCTCCATTGTCACATCCTCGTCCTTACGGATCTGCATCTTTATATATACCAGCAGTTGCGAAGCGCCGGCTTTGAAGCATACTTCCTGGGTCTTTTTCACGACTTCCATCAATTCTTCGTAGGTTCCTTCCATGACGGTCTCAAACGGGCACACGCGATACTTTACGCCGGAGGCTTTAATAACGGCAATCGCTTCATCTACAACGGGATACACCTGTTCTGAAGGTACGGATGGTATGATCTGGAGAGCCAGGTTGATAGTCTTTGACATTATTTGTGTTCTTTTTACAGTATTGGTTAAAAATTTGGTTTTGCGCTTTTTCTTGTTTTGTGTTGATTGTACATTAAATTAAATGGGTCGTTTGAATGGCCTATTTCTGTTTAATGACGATCTCATATAGGTCCCTACGTATATCCTTCATCGTTTGCACGCTGCCGTATGCATGTAACTCCTTCAACAGCACAAGATCCACATCGGCGATCACGATCATCTCTGTATTTGGAGTCGCATCGGCTTTTACGCCGGTCACCGGAAAGGCAAAATCTGATGGGGTGAGGATGGCTGACTGGGCATATTGCAGGTCCATGTTATTCACCCTGGGCAGGTTGCCCACGCTGCCGGCAATGGCCACGTAACACTCGTTTTCGATGGCCCTGGCTTGTGCACAGAAACGTACACGGTTATAACCGTTCTGGGTGTCGGTCAGGAAGGGTACGAATAGGATTTGCATGCCCTGCTGGGCTAACAGCCGGGGTAGTTCGGGGAACTCGACATCGTAACAAATCACGATGCCGATCTTACCGCAGTCGGTATCGAATACACGTACTTCGTTGCCGCCTTTCATGCCCCAGGCGTTTACTTCGTTAGGGGTGATGTGAATCTTGGTATACGAGTCATACGTGCCATCACGGCGGCAGAGGTACGAAATGTTGTAAAGCTGCTCATCTATGACGGTGGGCATGCTGCCGGTAATGATGTTAACATTATACGACACCGCGAACCGGATAAATTCGTTTTTCAACCGCTCCGTATACTTGGCCAGTCCACGGATGGCGGCGGCCTGGTCCAGCTGATTAAACTCGATCATCAGCGGGGCGTTGAACAGCTCGGGGAACACCACGAAGTCGGAGCCATAGTCGCTTACTGCATCCACGAAGTACTCCACTTGCTGGATCAATCCATCAAACCCGTCGTAAGCACGCATCTGCCACTGTACCAGGCCAATACGCACGGTAGATTTACTGTAACGGATAGTATCCGCGTCTTTCTCGTAATAGATATTGTACCACTGCAGCAACGTGGCGAAGCCTTTAGAGGCCTCGTCGGACGGCAGATAGTTACGCAATATCTTTTTTACGGTAAAATCGTTGGAAAACTGGAAAGTAAGCGTGGGATCATAAATCTCCTTATCCCGCACCTTTTCGATGTACTCCCTTGGCGTGAGGCTGGCCGCGTACTTTTCATACTTGGGAATACGTCCGCCGGATACAATTCCCCGCAGGTTCAGTTGCTCACACAGTGATTTACGGGTGTCGTACAGCCTGCGCGCCAGGCGGCGTCCCCGGTAGTCGGGGTGCACAAATACCTCTATCCCATACAAGGTGTCGCCCTTCGTATCGTGGGTGTTAAAGGTATAATAACCAGTGATTTGTTCGTAAGTATGCTCGTCCCCGAATTTGCCGTAGTCCACGATAATACTGAGCGCGCAGCCCACTACCTTGTCGTTGACAGTTACGGCGATCTGCCCTTCGGGGAACAGTTTGATCAACCTTTTCAGCGTTTCTTCCCCCCAGTAGCTACCCTGCATGTCGGGGTAGGCCAGTCTCATGGATTCCTTCAGGTCGAAGTAGTCTTCCGCAGTTAATTGGCGGATCGCAACGGTTTCTGACATGGTTTTAGTACGTTTTGGACATGGAAAGTTACTGATATTTTCGTGTGATACGTTCGTATTGGGGAAATGCTTACATTTAATATACCAATTGAAAAATCAAACCTGTCATGAGCACATGAATTGTTCGTAATCACAGACACACGCCGACACAGTTACAGAGAAGAGTCATTTATCTATTTGCTTAAAGATTACATACGATGTTAGCTACGCAAGCCTCAGCACAACGAGTAATGCCCTCTATGCCCGCAACGAGCGCCGTTAATGCTTTAGACAAGAAACGCGCCGCCGTTATCCGATCTTTTGTACAGGACCTTTTCATCAGCCCGGACACGCCATCTGCCCTTGGTCGTTATATGGCTTATGAATGTAAACCGGATTGCAGCCAGTGTTTCTGCAAACGAGTGGAATTCGTAAGGGAAGAGACCGGCCCCTTTTTACGGGCGTATCACACTTCCAGGATCACGGTGCTGCCTTATGCTGCCATCCGCGAAATGAGAGGCTGTGCGGCCTTTCCGCTGCCTGCTGTAAACGAGATCTACGGCATTGCCAGCGGTAATACGGTCATCATGTACTTCCTGTTCGAAGTAGGCTCCGATAAACTGGTGTCGTTCTGTACGGAGCAGCAGGAGAAGTACTTCTTTGCTTTTTAATGGCGATCTGGCTATAATAGCAAAGGGAAAGATACGATGATCTTTCCCTTTACATGTTTTCTATTTTTATCAAGGCAAGCCTACTTGTTGAGCACTTCTTCTATGTACACCACTTTGGTATTGTTGGTACGCAGGAAGTCTTTGTTGGCATCCGTTACTTTCAGGAAAGCCTTTACCTGGCGCAGCACGAAGAACGGCAGGTGGAACATCGCCTTAAAGATGGCGCTGTCTTTACTCATCACTACTACGATCGAGAAGAAGGTAACAACGAAGGTAAAGATCGCCGCGAACCAGAATATCGCCCATGGCAGGCTGATAAAGAGGTTAGCGATCATAAACAGTCCGGCCGCACCCATCATCATAAATAAAGGCGGACGAAACAGGTTAATGCCGAAGAAAGTATTATTGAAGTTGAATCTCGACAAACCGTTTAGCAACACTTTCACTGCATACTCCATAGACGTGAAGTAGGCGTTGATCCAGCGGGTACGCTGTTTCTGCAAAGCGGCACCGTCCTCGATCTTCTCATCATAAACGATTGCTTCTGTCGCGTATGCCAGCACATCAACATTATTTACGATATCGGCCTGCATCTTTTTATCGAAGCCACCCAATTTGCTGAAGGTGCCGGGGAAGTTCTGGTACAGGATCGTTTTGTACAGCTCTACGTCCATCACAATGCCGAGCCCCCAGATGTGCGATGACAAACCGAGTTCCATACGCATGAGGCGGTCGATGAAGTTACAATACAGGTTACCGGAAGCGTCCATACGGGCGTACAGGGTGTCTGTATTTTTCGGCAGCATGTTCGTTTGCACCACTTTGTATCCTTTGTTGAAGTACTGGTTAACCACAGACAGGTAGTCGGGGTGCACCAGGTTATCGGAATCAAAAATGATGAACGCGTCATGCTTTTCGGTAAAGCTTTCGATAGCCAGGTCGATAGACTTGGTTTTATTGTTGAAAGCCTGTTCCGGCGCGAGAACAGAAATCCTTGGATCGTTGAACAGCGTGCGCAGGTGGGCGACTGACTCGGGTGTACAGGCGTCAGCTACCGCATAAATACGAAAGTGGCTGTAGCGTTGTTTCAGCAGCGAATCGATCAATGGTGGTACCAGCGTAAGATCGGTATGTGCGCAGATGATCGCACCAAAGCTGTATTGTTTCGGGTTGGGATTATCCGCCGCCTTTTTAAGCGGTGAATTACTCCAGCCGAACAGCTTTTTGATGCCGTATATGACCAGGAGTACGGTAGGCAGCAGTACAAAGAATGCCAGTATTACCTGTATCCCGATAAACACATCATTCAATATTTGTAAGAGTGTATTCATGATAGTAGCCGGTTATTTTGGGGCATTGAGCACCTGTTCGTACAGGGCTTCAATTTTTCGCGTCATGCTGTAAATGCTGTAGCGATCGAGGATCGTTTTTACAGCGTTCTTTTGCAGCATCGCGCGGAAGAACTTTTCTGTGTGCAATTTCACGATGGCGTTGGAGAGCAGCTCCGCGTTACGCGGTTCCATCAGCCAGCCATTTTCGAGATGTTTTACAATTTCCCTGGAGCCGTCCACGTTAGTGGCGATAACCGCCTTACCCATGGCCATCGCTTCCAGCAGTCCGATCGGCAGGCCTTCCCAAAGAGACGGCAGGCAATAGATATCGCTGGCATGCAGGATGGCCGGTACGTCGGCCCTGAAAGGCTGGTACACGATATTATCCATGATACCCAGTTCCCTGGCGGCGTCCATCATTTCGTCTTTCAGTTCCCCATCTCCTACTACGAGCAGCGTCATATCCTTTGCTTCCTTTAATGCGCCGGCAAAGCCGCGGATCATCGTAAGCGGATCTTTCTGAATGGTAATACGTGCGATGTAGCTGATCAACGTATGGTGCGCCGGAATGCCCAGCTCCTGGCGGATATCCGGGTAGATGCCTTCAGGATTGAACTTAATCGGATCGATACCATTGTTGATCACCGTAGAGCTGAACTTACCGAAGTGCGTAACACCGGTGCTTTGGTTAGATGCCGATACCGAGATATTATGATTTACCCTGTTAGTGATAAACCGCTCGGACATGACACGCACCTTCTTCTGCACGAATGGCTGATCATCGTGAAATGACCAGCCGTGAATAGTATAAACGATGGGTAGACCTAATGCCTTGGTAGGAATCAGCAGATTACTGGCCGCTCTTGATCCGTGGGCATGTACGAGGTCGATCTGCTCTTTTTTAAGCAGGGCCTTCACCCGTTGCCACTGGCGGATGTCAAAAGCTTTAAGCGATGGGATCACATAATTTTTGATGCCCATTTCGTTCAGCCGGGTAATCATGGGACCATCCGTGAAGGATAGTACAACCGGTTCGAAACGTGATTTGTCCAGTTGCTCTGTAAGCCCCAGTACGTGCGTTTCTCCCCCGCCTACCAAACCCTGACGGATGGTCTGTAAAACTTTTATTTTTTTACTTGTAGCCATTATGCAGGCACTGCTTCGGTCTGCGGCGCTTTACGCTCCCAGCCCTGTGGCAGTTTTTCGTAAATCTCAATGTTTTCAAACTCTTTGCTCTTGCGGGCGCCTACCACTTTAGCCCAGGCAGCCATCTTGGCAATACCTTCAGCCAGGGTTACACCACTGCCTTCGCCGAATACGCCGTGTGCTTTAGCGTGGTCGGAATAAGCGTGCACCACTTCGTTACGGGCAGCCAGGTATTTGATGTTCGGCTCAACACCAAAGTAACCGCTTACCACTTTCGCCAGTTCGTTTACGGTGTAAGGTTTATCCGCACCGATGTTGAACACCTGGTTGTAAGAAGCCGGGATGTCAACAGACTTCGCGATCGGAATAGCTACGTCATCAATGTAAGAGAAGGCACGAGTTTGTTCGCCGTCACCGAAAATGGTGAGCTGCTGGCCCTGCATGATCTGGTTCATGAAAATGCCGATTACGTTACGGTACTTATCGCCAATGTTCTGGTTTTCACCGTATACGTTGTGCGGACGGAATACCACGTAGTTCAGGCCGAACATTTCGTGGGCAGCTTTCAGGTCCAATTCTACCGCGTATTTAGATACACCATATGGATCTTCCGGCTGGGGCACCATATCTTCACGCATTGGCAGCTGGCCTGCGCCATATACCGCGATAGAAGAGGTGAACACGAAACATTTTACTTTATGTTTGATAGACTCGTTGATCAGGTTGATGCTGCCAATGAGGTTGTTATTGTAGTTGAACCTGCGGATGAAGTGCGACAGACCTTCTGCTGCATAAGCCGCCAGGTGATATACGTAAGTGAATTTGTATTCGGCGAACAGGCTGGTAACCAGCTGATCGTCTACAACAGAACCCTGAACGAAGATTGCGCCTTCGGGGATGTGATCTTCAAAACCACCGCTCAGGTCGTCCAGTACTACTACTTTATGACCAGCCGCCAAACAATGTTTTACCACGTGAGATCCAATAAATCCGGCACCTCCGGTAACTAAAGATGTAATCATATCAATTCAATTTTACGAAACAGGTGAATAACTTGAGTTTGTCACGTTCCAGAAAGTACCTCTCAGGAATGACTTTAAATGTTTGAACTGGCCTCTTACTGTGTACTTCAGCACCGATTTCGGGAAAGTAAACGCAGAGAAGAACAGCGTGAAGGATATCAATTGCAGCGGATTGGTGTTCCGGCGCATGTATAATATCCTGTTGCGGGTGTGGTAGTACGCTTTGATCGCACTTTCCTTACCCATGGTGATAGACTCTTTATGATAAATAAGCCCGTCAGCCACATATAATATTTTATAGCCGGCGCGGATGATCCTGGCCGACCAGTCAGATTCTTCGTAATATATAAAGAACTTATCAGCAAACATACCTACTTTTTCCAGCACTTCCCTTTTTACCAGCATGGCTGCACCGTGTGCGCAGTTTGTTGGACCGGAAATGTTGTACTGTCCCTGGTCTTCCTCGTTGCTGCCTACTGCCGACTGCCTGCCTGTAAACAGGTTCATCGGGTTAAAGCCAGCATACTGGATAACATTAGGGTGAGAGAAGTAACGGATCTTTGGGCAGGTAACGCCAATAGTAGGATCGCTTTCGAAAGGGGCCAGCAGGCGCTCCAGCAAGTCGGGGGTTACCTCGGTGTCGTTGTTCACGATGAACACGAAGTCGCCTTTGGCATGTTTCATACCAAAGTTGTTACCGCCGGTAAAACCGAGATTTTCTTTGCTGAGCAGGACCTTTACATTGGGATAGTTGCCCGCTTCGATCTGCGCCGTTGGGTCTTCTTTCGAGGCATTGTCTACAACGATGGTCTCAAAGTTCTTGTAAGTCAGGTGTTTAGTTGACTCCAGGAACTCGCAGGTGATGCCCGTTTGGTTGTAGTTCAATGTGATCAGCGACACTAACGGTTCTGAACGTAGTTTCATGGTAGTATTCCTTGTGTTGTGTATTCGGTGTATTCGAAATTAATAATATCGGGTTATCTTAAACGTTGTCTTTCTGAATGAGGGCTTTCGGCGTTTGTGCCATGATCCACATATCATACATGAAAGAGTATTTTTCGGCATAGTCTATATCCAAACCTATACGCTCATTTACGCTCATCTCTTTTTGTCCTCTTTTCTTGATCTGCCACAGGCCGGTAAGACCAGCCGGGGCATTGAAACGACCGGCATACTGATCAGTCGTAAGGGTAGCCGCTTCGTACAGAGGTAAAGGCCTGTTACCAACCAGCGACATATCTCCCTTAATTACGTTCAGCAGCTGCGGCAATTCGTCGAGGCTGGTGTTACGCAGGAAGGCGCCGAGTTTAGTTACGCGTGGGTCGTTGCTCAGTTTAAAGAACACCGGACCTTTTTCTGTTTCGGCTGTGTCGTACTGGTTCAGGTGGCTCAGTTCCTGTACCTTTTTATCGGCATCCGCACACATGGTACGGAATTTATAAAATTTGAACACCTTGTAGCGACTGCCGGCCCTTTTGGAAATATAAAAGATGGGGCCTTTTGATTCTAATTTGATGGCAACGGCTATGACAGCAAGTACCGGGCTGAGCGCCATTAACGCTGTACCGGCGGCAGTGATGTCTACAAGGCGTTTCAATAAATAGTTAACATCTTTTCCTTCATACCAGGGATGGTTCCCTTTTTTCGCATGGTCGGCCTTGGTGCTCAGTTGCCTGAACTTCCGGGCGAATTGCAGCTTCATGTTGAAGTCCGCAGCCGTGGTAGCAGGTGTGATGATATCATCGATGCCGCCCAGGCGCGCGTATTGTTGTTTCTCGCCTGCAGACAAACCTTCTGTATACAGGAAGAAAGGTATCTTACGGAAATGCTTGTTCTGTTGCAGGAACTGCAACAGGCCCTGGAGTTCAGGTGCTGATTGCTGCAGGTGGCAAATAATGTATGCCGGGGTGATGCTATTCTGTAACTTATCCTTCAACACTTTCCTTGCATTCACCGCCGTAGTGGCAATCACGGTCTCTTCCTCCTGACGGGGGAAGAAATGTTTCTGAAAAGAGCTGTCGCCGATAAACAGCGCAAACCTCATCAGGCTGTCAGACGGAAGGGAAATCATTGTCGCCAGCGGTTTCCTCTTCTGGTCTTGTAGGTGTAATGGTACGTTATAAAGCATAAACAAACAGGGGTTTTACAATTAAACAATTACATATTACCGTTCGCGGCTTACGCTATTACTACATCGGCCGGCGCATGTATATGTTTATTGACAGATTCGAGCAACTTGATCGGATCGAATGGTTTGCGCAGGAAGTCGGAGATTTTATACTCCAGATCGTGCCCCATTGTTTCCTTTGTGTCCGAACCTGTGAGGACAATAACAGGGATATCATCGTACAACACATTTCCATTCAGATATCTCACCAGTTCCCATCCATCTATATTTGGCATTTGAATATCTGTGATAATCAAATCAGGCCTGTTTCCTTTTGAAAGCCACATCATCGCCGTTAATCCATCCGGTGCCGAGAAAACCCTGTACTGCTTGCCCAGTATGGACTCCAGCAAAAAGCGGATCGGCGCGCTATCATCAATAATCAGTATTGTCTTTTTCATCTTCTTCTTTTTTCCTAATTAAAAACTACTTGTTTCGAAAGGGGATAAAACGAAGGTTGCCGGTACTCTTTTTTCGATTACACAAAAGCAACTACAACGGATAATCCAAATCCGATTTTTCCAGGATAAGGCCAGGATCAATTCCCGGCGCCTTTACCGCAAAACTTAGTAAAAGCCAGTTTTTTTATTAGGTTCCTCCAGGGGGTTAAATTATTAGTGGAACATTGCGTTCCAGGAAATTCAAAGGAAGATGGTCAGAAAGGATATATTTATTTTAATTGACTGCGTAAAAATATTAACAAAACTTGAACTTTACAAATGTTGTTAACCGAATTAACAAAAAGAACTTGCTTCTTTCTAAAATTACGTACTTCTACGCGTAGTCGTGCCTGTTTAACTGAACGCAAAATTATAATAACTGTAAATTCATAATATAAGAGAATTGGTAAATGGTTAAATTTTCCTCGTAAGCGTCAATTTTTGCAGAGTGAATGACCCCAAATTCCGTGTAGACGTTCCAATTATCACCCACCTTATTTAAATTCTTTTATAATTTGGCACTGTAATTAGCCCCGCAATCAGCCGATATGATACTGAAATTAATATTTTTTGCCAGCTTTATAATCCTGTTTTACAATTATGTAGGTTACGGATTACTGCTGCTGGTCCTGGTAAAAATTAAGCGCTGGTACCGGAGAGATACTCCGGCCGATACGTTTATGGAGCCGCCCGTAACCCTGCTCGTGGCCGCTTATAATGAAGAAGACTTTATTCGCGAAAAGGTTACCAATACGCTGGAGCTGGATTACCCGGCCGACAAGCTTCATATTATATATATCACCGACGGTTCGTCTGACCGTACGCCGGATATCATTAAAGAGTACCCCCGGGTGCAGTTATTGCATGAGAACGCCCGCCGCGGCAAAACGGCAGCGATTAACCGGGCGATGGCACATGTTACCACCCCCTACGTTATTTTCTGTGATGCTAACACCTTATTAAATAAAGAAGCCATCCGCAACATCGTGAAGCATTACGCCGACGCACAAACGGGCGGCGTGGCCGGTGAAAAGAAAGTAGTAGCCTCCGGCGATGCAAACGCCGCATCCACGGAAGGCGTGTACTGGAAATACGAATCGCTCCTGAAGAAGTGGGATGCCGAGCTGTATTCCGTTGTGGGCGCGGCTGGGGAGTTGTTTTCCGTTAGAACGGAATTATATGAACAGGTAGAACCCGAGGTGGTACTGGATGACTTTATCATCTCCCTGCGCATCTGCCAGAAAGGTTTTCGTATTGCTTATGCCCCCGATGCTTTCGCCATGGAGTCGCCATCCGCCTCAATAACTGAGGAGCATAAACGAAAAGTGCGTATCAGCGCCGGCGGCTTCCAGTCGATCGTGAAGTTAAAGGCCCTGCTGAACATATTCCGTTATCCCCTCCTCTCCTTCCAGTACATCAGCCATCGTGTGCTGCGCTGGACATTAAGTCCGCTCAGCCTGCCCATACTGTTCGTCAGCAACCTGCTGCTGGTATGGACGGAGCCACAGGTTTGGCTCTGGCAACTAGTGCTGGCCCTGCAGCTTTGCTTTTACGGAGCGGCAATTACGGGCTACTTCCTCGCTAATCGTAACATTAAGAGCAAACCATTTTATATCCCCTTTTATTTCCTGTTCATGAACATTGCGGTGTTCCAGGGATTTTTCAGGTTTATTACTAAGAGACAGGCTGCCGCCTGGGAGAAGTCCCGCAGGCTGGTGGCTGTTAAGAGCTAATGCACAAGGAGTCTGTACCGTATTGCCACAACTGTAAAAACGAGCGAAATGCATCCGAAACTAAAAGCGTTCTTAAAGAAAACTGCCTTGCCGGTATACCTGAAGTTACGCGGCGTTTATTATAAGGGAAATGCCGTGTATTGCCCGGTTTGTGAGGGCAGTTACACCACCTTTCTGCCCGCAGGCTCTGACCAGCGTAAGGTTCAATGTCCGCGTTGCCGCTCTAACGAACGCGACCGCATGTTGTGGATGTACCTCGATCGCCATCCGGAGTTCGTGGCACCAGGCAAAAAGCTGCTGCACGTAGCCCCGGAGGCGATGTTCTATAACCGTTTTAAGAAGATTAAAGGGCTCGACTATACGCCGGCAGACAAATTTGCCCAAATGTTCGAAAGTACCTATCCGCAGGATACCATTTACCTGGATATTGTGGATATGAAAGAAATACCGGACAATACCTACGATGTAATCATTTGTTCGCACGTACTCGAATATGTGAAAGAGGACCTGCAGGCCATGAAGGAACTGCACCGGGTATTGAAGCCGGGCGGCGTAGCACTGTTACAGGTGCCTTTACGTGCTGGCATGGCCGTTACTCATGAGGACGATAGCATTACAACGCCCGAGCAGCGTGCCATCGTATTCGGCGATCCCGGACACATCCGGTTTTACGGAGAGGATTTTAAAGACAGGCTGGAGTCGCAGGGCTGGAAGACCGGTTTTGTTCCGATCACAGATCTGCACCCCGACGAGGAGATTGACCGGTGCGTTTTAATTAAAAGCGACGATTTTCATTTTTGTTATAAACATTAAGCAATGAGCAATGTGTTAAGCCCGGGCGCGACAGCTACACCGACGGAAACGGCGGCGCCTCAGAAACCCAAGAAGGAGTTTCTGAATTACATTCATTATTTCAGAGGCATTGCCATTTTTTACGTAGTGGCGGCGCACATTTTGGTGGACTGGCCGGAGGGCTCAACGATGCGGTATGTACTGGATGCCTTTTTCCAGAACAGTACCATCTTGTTTCTCTTTATCGCGGGCTACCTGTTTCAACATCTGTCAGGCAAGTTTGAATACAAAGATTACCTCATCAAAAAGTTCCAGAACGTGCATGTCCCGTACCTGGTACTTTCGGCTCCGCTCATCATTTATCGCGTGGTGCAACAGGACATACCCGGCTTTACCCTGGAAGATCATCCCGATTTCGGTACCTGGCCCGCCTGGAAGCAGGTTGCCGAGTATTTGTTACATGGTGGCCACCTGCAGCCATACTGGTTCATCCCGATGATTACCCTGATGTACCTGCTGGCGCCGGTATTACTTTATATAGACAGAAATCCGAAGCTTTACTGGGTGCTGGTACCGTTGTTCGCACTGTCGTTCATCATCAAACGACCGCCCCTGTCTTATACGTTCACCATGCTCGCACACTTTACTTCTGTATACGTGTTCGGTATGTTCATGAGTCACTTCAAAAAGGAGTACCTCGAATTTGCGAAGAAATATTACATCCCGATCACAGTGGTGTCGCTGGCGCTGACGGTGATGTTGTGTACGCCTTATCCCCTGTTTACAAAGTACTACAGTGAGCTGAACTTCGTGCAGAAGCTGTCGCTCACCGGTTTGTTCATTTACTGGCTGTGGCGCTGGGATGCCAAAATGCCGAAGCCGCTGCTAAACCTGCTGGCTAACCTGAGTTTCGGGCTGTTCTTCGTTCATTACTTCTTTGTATTGGCGATGCGTGGCGGCTACATCTTCCTGTTCGGCCGCGAGTGGCCTGGAAACATTTTGAGCTGGACGATCAACTTTGCGATCACCTTTACGTTGAGCGTGCTGTTCCTGATGGCGGTGAAGAAGGTTACAGGAAAGAACAGCAAGTATTTCGTGGGCTGCTAACAGCGTAAAGCAACAGTTATCAGCAGCTTATTAAATTAAAGGAAGTTTTAAATAGAAACTTAAGGATATTCATACACCGGTTAAAAAATGGCGGTCATACCGCAAAAGATGCTATTCACTGCCATTTTTTAACTTTTTGCAAACTTTTTTTTAGAGATATTATTTTTCTTTATACCTTGCACGAAATTCCATAATCTGTATTTCAATACTGATACAAGGAATTGAATAGAACCGAATCGAGCACAGCCTACGCATCATTGCAAAGACCTGATTGCTGCTTATTTTACCATTCCTCCGCAAAGACCGCAACGGTTATCTTTTTTGGCCACCAACCCTTTGGTAACCTTTATTATTTCGACCACATCCCATGAATGATCTGTGTAAAGATCTTATGACTGTTTATTGCCTATACCGTAAATAGCAGCTGGAGAATGTCTATAAGTTTTACACTTTACCAGGTTTTTCAATTATCATTTATATGAAAAAATTCTACCACCTACTTGTAATTTTAATGCTGGCCTTCGTTCAGCTGGTTAACGCGCAAGGCGTGCTGGATCCGAACGACCCCATCGTAGTTTACAATCCTGCCAGTCCCCCAACGGAGCCGGCCTATAACCAGATAGGCAAATGGGTGAAGACGAACAGAATTTCTAACTGGAACACTTCCTCCTACAAGTGTTATATTTTCAACGGTATCCAGTTCCGCTTAAAATTCCCCAAGTCTTACCAGCACGGTGTTGCCGATGGTAAGAAATACCCCGTAATTATTTTCTTTCATGGTTTAGGAGAGAGAGGTACCAAGTTTGACAATGAATACCAGTTGTATCATGGCGGTAAGAAACATGCCGAGATGGTAGACAATGGTACGTTTGACGGCTTCCTGCTATATCCGCAAAACACGGATGGTTATTTTGGCCAGGGACACTTCAATGCGATCAATGCGATCATCAACAACTTCATGGTGCCTAATAACAAGGTGGATATCAACCGTATTTCTATCGACGGCCTTTCAGCCGGCGGTAGCGGCGTTTGGGAGTTTCTGCTCGCTTATCCGCGACTGGTTGCCAGTGCGCAGCCAATCAGCGCGGCTTCTCAATCTTACTCCAGCGGTATCAACAACTATAAATACACGCCAATCTGGCATTTTCAGGGTGGTGTAGATAATAATCCTACCCAGGACCAGGCACAGGCACTCTATAACTCTATCAACAATGCAGGTGGTAACGTAAAACTTACTATCTATCCAACGCTGGGTCACTCCTGCTGGGATAAAGCATGGGCAGAGCCGGACTACTGGCCGTTCATCAACAGGGCGCATAAGGCTAACCCCTGGCCTTTAACGGGCAGAACAGAATTCTGTCCCGGTGATCCAATCAACGTAACCCTGGGTTTAACACCAGGTTTCACCGCATACGAATGGCGTAAAGACGGCAACGTTATTGCTAACGCTACAGGTAACACCCTGGTAGTTACTTCTATCGGAACATATTCCGCCAGGATCAGAAGAGGCACCGAATGGTCTGAGTATTCTCCCAACCCGGTAGTAATAAAGATCAAAGCCCCAACCGTTCCTCCGACTATTTCCGTAACACCTGCACTGAGCAGCGTGGCAATACCTTCTCCGGACGGCAAAACCGGTGTAACATTGGCTGTTCCTGCCAATTATGAAACTTATCTCTGGAAAAAAACAACTGATAACGTAACCCTGGGTACAGCGGCTACTTATAATGCAACCAGCGCGGGTGATTACCACGTGCGGGTGAAAGAACAATACGGCTGTTCCAGCGAATTTACCGAGTCATTCAAAGTAGTGAACGCGAACGGTGCCAACAAACCGCTTCCGGCTGCTGCGCTGGCAGGTAACCCGCTGTCTAAAACAGCAGTTGCGCTGAGCTGGAACGATAATCCTGCAGCTACGTATAATGAAACCGGTTATGAGATTTATCGCTCTACTTCTGCAGGTAGCGGCTACGCGTTTATCGCACTCACAGCTGCCAATGCTACCTCTTACCAGGATAATAACCTGAACGCAAACACTAAGTATTATTATATAGTACGCGCAGTAAACAGCTTCGCAGCATCTGCAGTAAGCAATGAAGCCGCTGTAACTACTTTTGCGGATAACAATCCTCCTACCGTTCCGGGCAACCTCACGATCACTGCGACAACCAACAGCTCTGTAAGCCTGTCCTGGACGGCTTCTACAGATGACGTAGCAGTTTCGAAATATGAGCTGTACGTGAACGGCGTTAAGTCTTACATTATCGATAGCACCGCTACTACCTTCACGGTAAATGGCCTGTCTAAAGATCTGCTGTATACATTTATCCTGAAGTCGAAAGACGTAAGCGGTAACCTGTCTATCGCGAGCAACCAGGTAAGCACTTACCCACTGTCTTCCGGCCTGAACTACAAGTACTACACCGGTAGCTGGACGTCTCTGCCTAACTTTAATAACCTCACCCCGGTAAAAATGGGTCGCACCGCCACAACTGATATTGGTGTAAGGACCCAGGAAGACAACTTTGCATTCCTTTGGGAAGGTTATATCTATATCCCGGTTACAGGTAACTACACCTTCGAGACACAGTCCGATGCGGGTAGCAAATTGTACATCGGTACATACAATCCGAACGCTGCTGCCCTCGTGGACAACGATGGCGTACACAGTGCTCAGTACCGTGAAGGCACTATCTACCTCCAGAGAGGTTCTTATCCTATCACGATCACTTACTTCGAAACTACCGGCAGCCACAGCATGAGAGTGTATTGGAAAAATACCGCTCATGGTGTTAGCAGCAGGCAGGAAATTCCGGCTGCTTACTACAAGCAGTACGAGACTCCGCTGGCTGATGTTCCTGCTGCACCGTCTACCGTTAAAGCTACCGCGCTTACTTATAATAAGATCGGTCTTACTTGGGCAGACAACAGTAATGACGAAACTGGTTTCGAGATTTATCGCGCGACGAGCAACTACGGTACATATGCGCTGATCGGTACAGCCGCTGCTAATGCGACCAGCTTCACCGATACGACTGTAAACCCGGTAACTACTTACTTCTACCAGGTACAGGCGATCAACAGCAATGGTGGTTCCGGCTATAGCCCGATGGATGTTTACGGTTTGTACTACCAGAGCTACAACCTGGTAAACCAAACCAGCATGCCTAACTTCGATGCATACAAACCTAATAAAACAGGTTTCACACACATCGTTAACCAGGACATCCGCAGCACAGATAATAACCTGGGTATCCGTTTCGCGGGTGCTATCAATATTACTACTGCAGGTACTTATACTTTCTATACCAGCTCCAATGACGGTAGCAACCTGTATATCGGTACGCTGGATAGCGCTGGCCTCGTGGTGAGAAACGACGGTGTACGCAGCAGCACTGTAGAAAGAAGCGGTACTAAAACACTGGCTGTAGGCAGGTATCCAATTTACGTGACCTACTTCCAGAACACAGGTAGCCGTGCCCTGTCTGCGTCTTACGCAACAACAGGCCTCAGCAAACGTGCGATCCCAGCTGCAGCGTTCGAAAACCCGAACCTGAAAGCGACCACCTTCGCTATGCCTGGCGCACCAGTAGCACCAACTTCCCTGGTGGCTAACGGTACCAGCGGTAAATCAATTGGCTTAACATGGGCTGACGTTCCTGGCGAAACTGGTTACAATGTATACCGTTCCGTAAACGACAACAGCACCTTCACCCTGCTGGCGGCGGTAGATTCTAACACTACTACCTACAGCGATACAGCAGTATTCCCACGCACCACTTACTACTATAAAGTAAATGCGAAGAACATTGGCGGTACATCCGGTTTCAGCAACGAAGCAAACGCTAAAACGCTGAACACCCTGCCAGTGCTGAACACGGAGCTGCCTGACCGCACACTGCACTATGCAACCCCGCTGACGATCAACATCAACGCTACCGATGCGGATGCCGACGGCCTGACGCTGACTACCACTAACCTGCCTTCGTTCGCTACCTTTACAGATAACGGCGACGGTACTGGTACACTGAATTTCAGCCCAACCATTGCCACCCTCGGTACTTATAACGACATCGCGATCACTGCAACCGACGTTAACGGCGGCGTGGCATCCAAATCGTTCAAGCTGACCGTAAACGACAACTTCTCTCCTGTTATGACTGCTATCAGCAATGTAACACTGGCTGAGAAAGGTACAGCGCAGATTGACGTGACTGCTACTGATGCGAACGCAGGTGACGATATTCAATGGAGTGCTATTGGTCTGCCTGCATTCGCAAGCCTGACGTCTAACATGGGTACTGCGCAGATCGTGCTGAACCCGACTTACTCCGACGCGGGTACTTACGCGGTAACGCTGACAGTAAACGACGGTAAAGGTGGTATTGACAGCAAAACATTCAATATCAACGTAACCGACGTTAACCCGAACAAACAGTTCTACTTCAACTTTACCCGTCCGGGTGCTGCAATGGCAGCTGCTCCATGGAACAACCTGAACAGGATGGCCGTGAGCGGTGATAGCTACCCAGGCATTAAAGACGCTGCTGGCAATACAACTGGTGTTGCGCTGACTATCGTGAGCAACTGGCAGGCGGTTAACGGCGGTGATAACACTACTACCCTCGGTTCTACTACCTATAACAACAGTGGTGTGTACCCTGACGTGGTGATCAGCTCTGGTTTCTGGACACAGAATGCTACCCAAACCTTTAAACTGACTGGTTTGGAAGCTAACTACAAATACAACTTTACCTTCTTCGGTAGCCGTGGCGGTATTGCTGATACCCGTACTACTGCTTACTCGATCAACGGTACTACTGTAACACTGGTAGCGAGCAACAACTCCTCGAATACGGTATCGATCAACAACATCTCTGCTGACGCGAACGGTGAGGTATCTATCAACATGGGTAACACCGCTGGCCAGTATGGTTACATCGGCGCTATGGTGGTAAATGCTTCTTACGACGACGGTAATGCTCCGGCAGCACCTCGCAACGTGGTAGTAGAGAATACACCAAACGGTGCTAAACTGACCTGGACCGACGCAGCGTTCAACGAAACTGCTTATGAAGTGTTCAGATCAGCGACCAAAGAAGGTACTTACAGCCTGCTGAGCCCGGTAGCTGCTGCTAACGCCACCACTTACACTGATGGAACGGTAGCTGCTAACCAAACCTGGTTCTATGCTGTGCGTGCGATCAATGGTAATGGTAACTCAGCATTCTCTGACAGCGTAAGCGTAACCGTTGCGAACAAAAATCCGCAGATCACGGCTATTGCAAACCAGTCACTGAAATCTGACACTACTTATATTATCCCGGTTGTTGCCTCTGATGATGCTGGTGATGTTATCACCCTGTCATCTGACAACCTGCCTGCTTTTGCATCACTGGTAAACACCGGCAACGGTACTGCTAACCTGGTGATCAATGCTAACGCTGGCCAGGCTGGTACTTACAACAATATCGTGATCAACGCAGCCGACGACCATGGCGGTTCTTCTTCCGATACTTTCAACATCAGCGTGAGAGATAAATCACTGACTGCTGTTTACATCAACTTCAACGATGGTGCCGTTCAGGCAACTGCTCCATGGAACAACTTCAACGCAGTTCCAAATGCAGGTGTATCTGTAAACAATGCGATTGACGAAACCGGTGCTGCTTCCGGTATCAAAGTAACACTGACGGATGCGCTGACTGCAGCGAACAACGTTGGTGTGAATACTGGTAACAACTCCGGTGTGTACCCAGATGCTGTAATGCGTTCCTTCTACTACGAAGAAACCACGACTGCTAAGCGTATCACGATTTCTGGTCTGTCTTCTACCAGGAAGTACAACCTGATCTTCTTCGGTAGCCGTGAAAACACTACAGACGATCGTACCACTGTTTACTCCGTAGGTGCACAATCTGTATCACTGAACGCTTCCAGCAACAGCCGCAATACTGTTCAGATCAACGGTCTGAGCCCTGATGCAAACGGTAACATCGTTTACACCATTAAGAAAGGACCAAGCTCCCTGTTTGCTTACATGGGTGCCCTGGTTATCCAATACTACGATGATAACGGTCTGCCTTTAGCACCTGGTGCCCTGACAGCAGATGGTAAAACACGCACTTCCATCGACCTGGCATGGCAGGATAAAACCAGCACAGAGACTGGCTTCGAAATCTATCGTGCAACAACGCAGAATGGCACTTATTCACTGGTGACCACTACTGCTGCCAACGCGACTACTTACACCGACGTAAACCTGACATCCGGTACCCAGTACTACTACAAAGTGAGGGCTAGAGTGAATGCTTCTACCTTCTCTGAGTACAGCAACCTGGCAACCGCCGGTACAATGGCCTTCGGTGTTCACGTAAACGTAAGCGTATCTTCTAACGGTGCGTTCCCATGGAATAACACTGCTACCCTGCCTTATGAGAACCAGACGTTGACCAACATGATCGACGACCAGGGTATTCCGAGCGGTATCAACTGGACCATCTTCGATGCGTTCACTGGTACAAACGGTGCAGGTGCGGTAACTGGTAACAACACCGGTGTTTATCCTGATAAAGTGATCCAGGAATCTTACTACACAGACGCAGGCGATACCGCTAAGATCCGTGTAACAGGCCTGAACCAGACATTCGCTTACAGCTTCACCTTCTTCGGTAGCCGTGCAACTGTAGACGATAACAGGACCACCGTATACAATATCAATGGTCAAACTGTTTCGCTGAAAGCAGATAAGAACAGCAACAACGTTGTTTCTCTTGAGAAGATCACGCCTAATGAAAATGGTGAGATCGTAATCTCGATCTACAGCGCAATCCAGTTCGGTTACCTGAACGCCATGGTCATCCAGGCATTCCCGAATGCAGAACTTAGCAACAACACCAACAATACAAATAGCCTGAACACCGTTTCAGTAGCGAGAACTTCAGGTGGTGTGAGCGACTACAGCAACAAGCTGATAGAAGTACAGCAAGACGGACTGACTGTCGACAAAGTGTTCCCGAATCCGTTTAAACAGGAAGTATACCTGAACGTAACAAGAACAGGTAAACCATCCCGTGTAAGCTGGATCCTCTATGATCTGAAAGGTGGTGTAGTATCCCGCAGGGATGTTGGTGAACTGGCAGCAGGCAGCCATGTGCTGAAAGTTGCAGCAGACCGCCAGATTCCGGTAGGAATGTATATCTTGCAGATTATTGCGGACGGTCAACCGGTGAAATCAGTGAAATTGCTCAAACAATAAACAATATTCCGGCACTGAAAAAATCCGGTTCTCGCAACCGGATTTTTTCAGTGTTATCAAATTAGAATCTTTTATACTTTAAAGAATCCGTCAATATGGATCTTATTTATTTATTTAAGTCGCTGCTTCGCCGGAAATGGCTGATTATAGGCAGTACGATCTTAGCTGTAGTCCTCGCGTTTCTGTTAACCATGAATGAGAAAAAGCTGTATCGCTCCTATGCCCAAATGGCGACAGGCTTCACGACCGCTTCCAGCCAGGTGAAACTGCAGGATGCGGGCTTTAACATTTATGAGATTGATGTGAAGTTCAACAACGTGGTTGAATCTTTCCGCTCCCCCAAAGTTATCGGCATGATTTCCTATCAGCTGATGATCCACGACCTCGAAAATCCAAAACCTTACAGAACACTTTCCAGTGAAGACAAGGAAACCGAACGTGGATTGAAGATCGACCGCAATAAAATGCTGGCCGCACTTCACGATCATTATAATAAGGAGAAGCTGCTGAGCTCTTTCGATAACGAGGAGCGCAAATACCTGGAGCTGATCAAATTATACAAATACGATCTTGAGAACATCCGTAAGCTCCTGTATGTTGACAGGGTGCAGCGTACGGACTTTGTAAATATTGAGTTCAACTCGGGTAACCCGGAACTTTCTGCATTTGTGGTAAACCAGATCTGTCAGGAGTTTTTGAGGAACCACGAGTCTTCCCGCTCTCAGCAGAACGTACAGTCTATCTCCACCTTAAAAACCCTGGTTGACCAGAAGAGAGCTGAACTGGACTCGAACCTGGCCATCCTGAGGGTGCGTGGTGGCGTAGACGTATCTGTAGAAAGCACCAGCAAACTGACGCAGGTGTCTACGTTCGAAACCCGCCTGGCCGATGAGCGTAACCTGTTGAACATGGCGCGCAACAGCCTCGATGAAATTGAAGGCCGCCTGCGCGAAATGGAGCGTACGAACACCACGACTACTACCGGTTCCAGCTCCAGCGCGAACCTGGAGTACGTAAGGGTGAAAGCGCAACGCGACCAGGTACTGGCAGAATATGTAAATAAAGGTTCTAACGATCCTGAATTGTATGCCCGTTACCAGAAACTGGCAAAAGAGGCCCAGGTGAAACTGAATGCCATCAACAGTAATAGCGGCGGCGCCATAGGCTCACCCGGTGTAGAAACCAAAGCCAGCTTACTGCAGAAGAAATCTGACCTGGAAGTACAGATCAAAAGTGCGGAACAGAACATCGCTTCTTACAATTCCCGCATCGGTTCACTGAACTCCAGCGTAAACTTCGCAGCGCAACGTAATGCCGACAACCTGGCCATGCAGAAACAGGTAGAGCTGGCCCAGGCCGAATATGAAAACGTCAAATCCCGCTACGATGCGGCGCTGAATAACAAGGTGGCTCCGATGGACGACTTCCGTCAGACGTTATTCGGCCAGCCTGCGGTTGAGCCGGAGCCTTCCAAACGTGTGATCATCCTCGGTTTTGCGGGTATGACCATGTTCGTGTTCTGCTGTATCGCGATCATCTTTATGGAGTATGTGGACGTGTCTATCAAAACACCTTCGCAGTACCTGAGGACCATGGACCTGAAAATGATCGGTGTGATCAGCCGCCTGGGCGGTAAGAAGCCTTCCGTAGCAGAAGCTTTCGAGGCAGAAGCTGATAAAAAGAAAAAGACCGGCGCCGAGTTCAGGGAGCAGCTGCGTAAGATCCGTTACGTGATCGAACAAAGCGGCCATAAAATTTACCTGGTAACCAGCGCACGTAAAGGCGAAGGTAAAACCACGGTGATTAAAGCCCTGGCGAAGTCTCTCAGCCTGAGCCACAAGAAAGTCTTATTGATCGATGCCAACTTCCCGAACAATACGCTCACACAAAGCTTCGAGGCGCAGCCAACACTCGAGGATTTTACCGCTCAGGATAACAACGTGAGCTTCCAGAAAATGAGCGCTTCCGTTAGCCAGACCGATATCCCGAACGTTGACATTATCGGTTGTAAAGGTGGCGACTACACGCCTACCGAGGTGTTGGGCGAAAACAACCTGTTGCGTTATGCACAACTGCTTTCTACCGGGTACGACTATATTTTTATCGAAGGGCCTGCGCTGAATGGCCGCGCGGATAGCCGCGAGCTGGTGCGTTACGCAGACTCCGTTATTTCTGTTGTATCAGCAAGGTCCAGCGTGAAACAAACCGATAAAGAATCGCTTGCATTCCTGAAAGATTTAAAAGAGAAATACACCGGCGCCGTTTTGAACAACGTTGAGCCGGGCAACATCGATCTGTAAGTTTCCCCCAACACAACGGCAACCATGAAAATTAAGTTGTTTAACTACGAGGTTGTGAACCAAAGCCGGCTTCCCTGGGTTGATTACGCCCGGGGGATAGCGATCATCCTTGTGTTATATCGTCATATTTATGAAGGTATTTCGCGGGCGGGGCTCTCCGACCAGAAGTTTGCTTATCTCGAGCATGCCAATATTATATTTTATAGCTTCAGGATGCCGCTGTTCTTTATCCTTTCGGGTATTTTCATCGGCAAAAGTCTTAGTAAAAGAAGTGTGCAAACACTGATCAGTACTAAGTTCAACACCCTCTTCTGGCCTTACCTGGTGTGGTCGCTGCTGCAGGTTACCCTGCAATTGCTGCTTTCCAACTACGTAAATGCCGACCGTACGCTTAACGACTACTGGTACATCTTTGTGTTCCCACGGAGGATCGACCAGTTCTGGTATCTGTACGCGTTATTCAACGTATCAGTGCTATACATCATTACCCGCGAAAAGTTTAAGTTCCAGGTGTGGCACCAGCTTGTACTCGGTGCGGTTGCATTCGGTGTATCGAGCTGGTTATCGGTAAACAAGATCGATCTTGGATTTGGATATGATCTGCTGCATTATTACGTGTTCTTCGCGCTGGGCGATCTTATCTCCGACAAGTTGCTGAATAAGGAAATGTACGCGAAGTACGCTTCCTGGAAGACATTCGCGATACTGCTACCTGTCTTTATCATCGGACAGTACTACTTCCTGGAAAAGAACCTGGCGATGGGCGACTATGAATACGTGGAAGCTTTTCAGCCGGTAATATTTGTATTGATCGCCGTTTCCGGCTGTGCGTTTATGGCCAACCTGGCGTTTATCCTGCAAAAGTTTAACGTGATGCAGTGGCTACGCTGGATAGGGTTCCATTCCCTGTATATTTATGTATCGCACGTATTGGTGGCTTCGGCTACCCGCGTAATACTGGTGAAGGCCGGCATCACCTATGTGCCGCTGATGCTGGCCATTTGCCTGGTGTTGGCGCTCATCATACCGATCATTGTTTACAACGTGGCTGTTTCTGTGGGCGCCTGGTGGCTGTATAGCCTGGAGAAGCCGAAGGAAAGTAAGCCGGTAACCGTTACGCCCAAACAACAACCTGTTTAAGTTAACCGTCATGAGTGAAAAAAAGTATGCATATTGGTTGAAATCAGGCGTGTATAGCGGCCTCCAGAAACTGACAGTCGTGCTGTTCGGTTTCGGTACCGTTATGCTCCTCACCCGCTCTACCGATCCGGCAGATATGGGTGTGTGGAGCCTGTTCCTGATATTCATAGGTTACATAGAAACCATTCGCAGTTCTCTTATTAAGAACGCGGTGATCAAATACCTGAACAGCAGTGAGAAGTCGGAACACGTGTATGTAAATTCCGCGGCGCTCTGTCTGAATATAGCCATTACCGTAGCAATGGCCGCATTACTTGCCGCTTTTATATTGCCATTAAGCATTTACCTGAACGCGCCTGCGCTCACACAGGTGATTTATATCTTTTTACCCGGATTATTGTTACTGATCCCCTTCTCTCACTTTGAATGGGTGCAGAACGCCAACGCCGACTTTAAGGGCGTGTTTTGGGCTTACATGATCCGCCAGGGTACTTCGTTTGTGCTGATTGTGGCAGATTACCTGATCCATAAACATGTGACGTTGCTGTCGCTCATTATTTACTATAATGCGGGCATCGTGCTGGGAACGATCATCTCTTACTTCTTTGCGCGTAGGTTCCTGTTGAAGCAGTTTCGTTACAGCAGCAAGTGGTTATCTACCATGTGGCATTTTGGTAAGTATGTTTTTGGTACGAACCTGAGTGCGTCTGTATTCCGCAACACCGACCAGTTTATTGTGTCGTCGTTGCATGGTACAGGCATTGTGGCGTTATATGGCGTTTGTGTACGTATCTCTAACCTGGTGGACGTGCCTTCGCAGGTGTTGGGCGACATCCTCTTTCCAAAAAGTGCGGAGGTGATGAAGTCGGGCGACCTTAACAAGGTAAAGTTTTATTATGAAAAGGCAGTTGGGGTGGTGATGGCGATCTGTATTCCGGGCAGCCTGTTTATCTTCCTGTTCCCGAAATTTGTGCTGCTGGTCGTTGGTGGTGATAAATATGTAGAAGCCGCGCAACTGTTGCAGCTGACCATGGCATACGGCTTGTTCCTGCCGTTCATTAAGCAGTTCGGTACTATCATGGACTCTACCGGTGCGCCTAAAGTCAACTTCCTGGTGATGACGGTTACAGCAATAGTAAACATCGGTATCTGTAGTGTTTTTGCCCGTCAGTTCGGCATTCCCGGTGCGGCTATCGGTACGATGACGTCTTATTTCCTTTGCTTCCTGGTGACGTCGGCTATTCTGCATAAGCGGTTTAATGCGAGCATTATCAACTGTTTCCGGTACATGTTCCAGTTTTATCCTGAAGCGTACCAGTTATTTCAACAAAGGTTTTTACTTAAACTGAAAGCAAGATGATAACAGGAAGGGATATAATCGTTGTTGGACTGCAATCCTGGGATATCAGCATCGGCAGTAACTGTAAAAACATTGCCTGGGAGCTGGCTAAACACAACCGCGTGTTGTACGTAAACCGCGCGCTGGACAGGATTTCGGCTATCCGCCTGAAACATGAGCCGGATATACACAATCGTATCCAAAGTCTGAAAGGTATTACGCCCGCCATTCAGCAGATAGCACCGCAGTTATGGACGTTGAACCCGATCACCCTGCTCGAATCCATGAACTGGGTGCCGGGCAGTGCATTCTTCGATTGGTTCAACCGCATCAACAACCGCCGTATCGCGACGGAAATTAATAAAGCCACGAAAGAAATGGGGTTCAGTAACGTGATCCTCTTTAACGATAACGACTTCTTCAGGGGATTTTATCTGCCTGAAATGCTGAATAACATCAGCAGCACCATCTATTATATACGCGACAATCTCACCAGCCAGCCTTATTTCGCGAAGCAGGGCAAACGCCTGGAGCCATTGCTGATGGCCAAGTCCGACATGGTAGTGGCCAATTCCGCTTACCTGCGGGATGTTGCCGCTCAGTACAATCCCCGCTCCTACGACATTGGCCAGGGCTGTGAGTTTGATATATTTGTGCCAGACAATTTCCCCGACAAACCGGCGGAGATGGCTGGTTTGAAAGGGCCGGTAGTCGGGTATGTAGGTGCCTTGCTCACGTCCCGCCTGGATATTGCGATCATCGAACATATCGCACAGCAGCGCCGGGACTGGAATATTGTGCTGGTTGGGCCGGAAGATGAAGGTTTCAAGGCCAGCGCCCTGCACGGTATGCAGAATGTGGTCTTTACCGGTAACAAGTCAGTGAAGGAATTACCGGCCTACATCGCGCATTTCGATGTGTGCATCAACCCGCAGGTATTGAATGATATGACCATTGGTAACTATCCCCGCAAGGTAGATGAGTACCTGGCCATGGGCAAACCTGTCGTAGCAACTGCCACCGCCGCTATGGAAATGTTCCGGCCATACACCTGGTTGTGTAAAGATGCGGCAGCGTATGTATCGGCGATCGAAAGCATCCTCAATACGCCGGCCGACCCGGCAAAGGCGGCGGAAAGAAGAAGTTTCGCGCTGTCACATACCTGGGAGAACAGTGTGGAGGCGATGAGCCGTTACTTTGAAGGGCTCAAACAAACCCGCCAGCGGGCAGCTGCGCTAAGTAATCAATAAAAGAAATGATTATGAGCGATCAACGATTTAGTGACGATAACATATTGGAAATATTTGTGACGTTATTTGTGCTATTTGTCATATTTTTCATGGCAGTTAAAATTGTGTTTTACTAAAAGTGAGCAACTCTCTTACCGATAAGAAATTTTCCCTCGTCACCTGGGTGAAGGATGTGCTTACAGAGCATTTCAGGATACGCAAGTTCAACTCCCCGTTGGGATACCTGTTCATTGCGTTTGTGACGATCGTGATCACTTTCGCTATCGCCAAGATCAACTTCCTGGTAGGTGCAGGTGTAATGGGACTGTTAATTGGCGGCGGCATGGTACTGGTTTGCCTGTTCGATACCAAGTGGGGCTTTTATATATCCACCGCCTCGTCGTTTTTCGTCTTCTACTTCAATAGAATGATCAACGACGTAGCGCCCGTAGGGGTCGTGATAGATATCTTTATCACCATTACATTCGTAGGGATCTACTTTAAGAAAACGATGGCGAAGGGTAAGTATTGGGAACATTCAAAAAACCCGATCACCTACGTTTATTTCCTCATGATCGCTTTCCTGGTGATCGAGGCGTTTAACCCGTCAATGTTAGGTTTAGGGGGATGGATATTCTCTTTCCGTAAGTTCCTGAACTTCATTATGATCTACTTTACAGCGCTCCACGTGTTCAAATCCATGGACGATGTAAAGCAGTTTATCAAGATATACCTCATTCTCTGCGTGATCTGCGGCGTATATGGTTGTTTCCAGGAATGGCACGGCCTGCTGGGCTTTGAGTCGCATTGGGTAATGAGTGATCCGCTGAAGTGGCGTTTATATTTCCAGGGTGGCACTATCCGCAAATGGTCGCTGCTCTCCGACCCTACCTCTTATGGTATGTTGATGGCGAATGCAGCCATTCTTGCCCTTATATTGGCCATGGGCCCGGCGAGCCGCAGGCAGCGTATCTACTACGTGGTAGGAAGTATGTTCATGCTGATGGGCATGGCCTATTCCGGCACGCGTACCGCTACGGCCATGATACCTGCGGGCCTGGTGCTTTTCGTGCTGATGACCATCACCAGCAAAAAGACCCTTGCCTTCGCGATTTCCTTCCTGGTATTGTTTATTGTGATCATCTTCGGACCTATTCACAGTAATGGCACTATCAACAGGATCAGGAGTACCTTTGAGTTTTCGGAAGATGAGTCATTTAATATCCGCGACGTAAACCGTCACTACATACAGCCTTACATGTGGCGCCACCCGCTGGGCGGAGGCTTGTCTACCACCGGCGTGCAGGGTGAAGTGTACAATCCTGGGCACGAGCTGGCTGGTTTTCCTCCAGATAGTGGTTACCTGAAAGCTGCGCTGGAAACTGGTCCGTTAGGGCTGTTGCTGACCTGTATCGTATACTTCGTGGTACTACAGGTAGGAATCCGTAACTATTATCGAACGAAAGATCCGGTGATAAGATCTTATTATGTAGGAATTATCTCCACTACTTTCGCTATTATTGTCGCGCATTACGCCCAGGTGGCGATCGGGCAGATACCGGGAGCGTTCCTGTTTTATGGATCTGCCGCGGCCATGGTGAAGATGCGATCGTTCGATCAAACTAAAAAAGAAGAAGAAACTCAACCTGAAACATCAATACTATAAATAACAACAACATGAAAAAAGTATCGGTTATTTTGTGCCTGGCCCTTTCCTGCTCGGTGACAGTGCTCGCTCAGACACCCAATACAGGTACCCCTCCTGCCGTACAAACCGACATTCGCGAAAAGCTGGTACAACTCGCACTAAAACACCCCACCCTTAAAGAAACGGATGCGCTGAAGTCCAAGTACCAGGCCAGCATCAGAAAAGTAAATTCTACCTGGCTGGATATGATCGTGGTAGGTGTCAACTTAAACGAAGTAACCACCGGCCAGCTGGACCAAAACCAATTTGGTAACCTTTACTTCCCGCTTTGGAACGTAGGTATCAACGTTCCCTTAGGCTCCTTTTTCGGTAAACCAGCCGAAAAGAAAATGGCCAGGATGGACGTACAGATGGCAGTAGCCAAAAGAGAATCACAGGAACTCACCATTCGCGCTACAGTGCTTACCCGTTACGAAGATTACCTGCTGAAGAAAGAACTGCTTCGCCTGCAGTCAGAAATGACAGAAGACGACCTGGCAGCCTTTACCCAGGCAGAACAGAAGTTCACTACCGGCGCCATCGATTACGATGCATACAGTGGCGCTTCTAAACGCTACAACGCTGAACTGGTGAAAAAAATCACCCTCGAAAGAGACTTGGCCGTAGCGGTGATAGAGCTGGAAGAAATGATTGGCGTGAAGCTCGAAGAAGCGCTGGCTCAAAAATAAAACATGAAGAGACGGTTGGCAGCGCTGTTGCTTATGTTGCCTGTATTCGCAGTCGCACAAAAGCATCAGCAAAAAGTGGATGTTCAGCTCACACCCTGGCACAACAACGGTGCCCTGGTGCAACTGCCCGACGACTACGACGCCGGCAATAACCGCTATCCCCTTATCCTGTTCCTGCATGGCAAGAGTAAATCCGGCACGAATATCAGCAAACTGGCGCTGGAAGGTATTCCCTACTGGCTGGACAAAGGGGCTAAGTTAGATGCCGTTAATCCGGTTGATGGTAAGCAGTATAAGTTCATTATCGTTTGTCCGCAGGCGTTAGAATGGGGCCTGACGCCCGTTCAGGTGAACTTTGTGCTGGACCAGGTGATCAAACGTTACCGGGTAGATACTTCCCGCATATACCTTACCGGTTATAGCGCCGGCGGTTGGGCTACGATCATGGCTATTACCGAGAATGCCGCTATCACCAAACGTTTCGCCGCAGCCGTACCGATGTCGCCCTCAGCGATTGATCCGCCTAACGAGAAGCGTTTTAAACTGGTGGCAGATGCAGGTGTTCATTGCTGGTACTTTGGCGGTGAGGAAGAAATAACGTTCCTGGAAAACAGCCAGCGTTACACAGATAGTACCAACAAGTACGGTCCTGGCCTGGCGAGAACGACGGTTACGCCGTACAGGCATTGCTGCTGGAAGGATTTATATGATCCGGCATTCCGGCAGGAAGGGATGAACATCTACGAGTGGATGTTACAATACAGGAAAGAACCATAATTAAACGTAAACGCTCCGGTAATGGGGCGTTTTTCTTTTAGCACCCAAACAAAAAGGCGTCCCTCACGGAACGCCTTTCGTTATTTACAAAGCCCACATTACAGTTTGAATGCTGCTTTCACTTTTTCTACGTAGTCCAGTTTCTCCCAGGTAAACAGTTCTACTTCCACTTTCTTCTCGTTCTTTTTGCCCGTGTTGAAAGTTTTAGTAACCGTCTGGCTTTCGCGGCCCATGTGACCGTAAGCAGCTGTTTCACTGTAGATCGGGTTGCGCAGCTTCAGGCGTTGTTCGATAGCGTAAGGGCGCAGGTCAAAGATCTCTTCGATCTTTCTTGCGATCTCACCATCGTTCAGGCCTACTTTCGCTGTACCGTGCGTGTTTACGAAAACGCCGCAAGGTTTAGCTACGCCGATAGCGTAAGATACCTGTACCAGTATTTCGTCTGCAACACCAGCAGCCACCAGGTTTTTAGCGATGTGGCGGGTAGCGTAAGCAGCAGAGCGGTCAACTTTGGAAGGATCTTTACCGGAGAAGGCACCACCACCGTGTGCACCTTTACCACCGTAAGTATCCACGATGATTTTACGGCCTGTAAGACCAGTATCGCCGTGCGGACCACCGATTACGAATTTACCGGTTGGGTTGATGTGATAAGTGATGTTGTCGTTGAACAACGCCTGTAACTCAGGTTTCAGGGTTGCTTTAACGCGTGGCACCAGGATCTTGATCATGTCTTCTTTAATCTTGGCCAGCATGGCGTTGTCTTCGTCGAAGTCATCGTGCTGGGTAGAGATTACGATCGTGTCGATCCTTGTTGGTTTATTATCGTCAGAATACTCGATCGTTACCTGTGACTTGGCATCAGGGCGGAGGTATTTGATATCTTTATTTTCGCGACGCAGTGCAGCCAGTTCCAGCAGTAGTTTGTGTGCGAGGTCGAGAGCCAGCGGCATGTAGTTCTCGGTTTCGCGCGTAGCGTAACCAAACATCATACCCTGGTCGCCAGCGCCTTGTTCTTCGGGGCTTTTACGTTCAACACCCTGGTTAATATCAGGTGATTGTTCGTGAATGGCAGAGAAGATGCCGCAGGAGTTAGCCTCGAACATGTACTCGCTCTTCGTGTAACCGATTTTGCGGATCACTTCGCGGGCAATGTCCTGTACGTCCAGGTAAGCGTCGGATTTTACTTCGCCTGCCAGTACTACCTGACCGGTAGTTACCAGGGTTTCACATGCTACTTTAGAGCTGTTGTCGTAGGCGAGAAAGTTATCGATCAGTGCATCAGAGATCTGGTCGGCTACTTTGTCCGGATGGCCTTCTGATACAGATTCAGATGTAAATAAGTAAGGCATAAAAAACTCGAATTTGGCTTTTTAAAGTTGGGTGTAAATAATCCTAAGTTTCATCTTGTAAGTGGAATGGTTACCGCCGCCCACCTTAACCCGGCGGGAGTCGATATTGAGTGATGAAAGTGCTTCCAACCTCAAACCAAAGTTAGTGTCTTTACTGTCGAGTAGCAACTGTAAATGCCGTGCAATATTAAATTTATATTGAACAACCTTCATGATGCCGAGATCAGATATGACCGTTCTCTGACCACCAAAATACGAAAGATTGGGATTAGTGGGGTTGCCGTAATCTACGAGTGCCTTCACACTGTCGCCGGTTGCCGCTTGGTATTGGGCGAGCATCAGCCTGTCAGGTTCTGTATAAATCGCGTCCCTGGCCGGATCGCTGCCGAAAGTAACCTCGGTGATCGCCAGTTCGGCTTTGTTGATAATCGCCTTCGGGATGCTTTCCAGTCCGGGTATTTTCAGCTTTGCATAAATACCAGGTGCCTCCTGCAGGAACAGCAGGCTATCTCCTAACGGATTATTGGTATTGATGTATTGCGCGGCCTCGGAGCCGGTGTAGTTACGGGAGAAGTAGTTGGCGTGCGCAGAAGCATAGCTGTCGAATGCAAAGCTGCTCACGAGTGAATCGTTTTCGGCAGATTTGTAGTAAACAGACAGTTTAGTGCTGGTGCTGGCCAGGTTGAGGTACAGCAGGTTACGACCAAGCACCGTCGTGTCGGGCACTACCGCGATGCCGCCCAGGAAAGCCCGGAACGTAGAATCATTCACGAAGTTACCGGAAGTAGTTTGCTGCAGTAACAGGTTACCGAATGCAGGCGTAAGTGCGATACGCAGTGCGGGCGTCTGTTTTACGCCATACACGATGATAGAGTCCCTCAGCTGCCTCGGAATGATCGTAGCGCTACCGATCTGCTGTGCCACGTCTACACCCAGTTTCTGGTAGTAGCGGTAGTTAGAGTCGATACGGAACTTCGGTTCGTTCATACGGTAAACATTCAGTTTCAGCGGCGCCATAGAGTCGCCGTAGAAGCCATTGTAACCGATGTAAAGAATAACGGAGTCCAGTGTTTGAGCGGTACCTGAGTAAGAGAAACCGGAATTCGGCAGGCTCACCTGCGTGTACAGCGTACCCTGGGTACGGCCGAACACGAGATCGTCGGTGATGCTACCTAAAACGGCGGTGTAATTTGCTGCGCCGGTAAATACTGCTGAATCGGTCTGCCAGATGTTGTTGGCAATGATATTTTCAATGGTCGTGTCTTTCACATTCACATTGTCCGAACCAGGTATTAGGTCAACCCCCAATGAGGTAGCTTTGTTACAGGCTGTGTACGCGAACAGCGCCGCCATTAAGGCAAGCGCTCCGCTAAAGTTCCTGATATTGATCTTCACGCAATAATGTTTGAATAGGCTGTCCAGAAAAGTTATTTACCAAGCAATTGATTATAAAGTTGCAGATAGTCTGCCAGATCTTCATTGTCTTTCCTGTAAGGAACGATGATCTTACCCTTCTCCGTCTTCAGTTCATCCACGATCTTCTTATCGGATTTCTCGCTGCCCAGTATCACCGCGTCGGAGTATTTGGCGGCGCCTTTACTGATCGCGCTGTTGGTGCCCTCTTTAAATGGCTCCAGGTCTTTTTCCTTCACCAGGTTACTGATAGCCGCCTTCTTCAGGAAGGTAGCACCCAGTTTTTCCTTGAATGTATTGGGCGTGAGCGAAAACACGGTTTTAGTGTTCGCGAACACAGGCTCCTTTTTATAAGCTGTTTTCAGGTATAAAGGTACCAGTGACGTCATCCATCCACTGCAGTGAATGATGTCAGGAGGCCATCCGAATTTCTTCACAGTTTCCAGCGCACCTTTACAGAAAAACACCATGCGCGCGGCATTATCGTCGTAAAACTTCTCGTTCTCGTCCGCAAATACGGTTTTCCGCTTAAAGTAATCTTCGTTATCCAGGAAGTACACCTGTAAACGTGCATTCGGTAAAGAAGCTACTTTAATGATCAGCGGGTAATCGTCCCCATCTATCACTATATTAATGCCAGACAGTCTAACCACCTCGTGCAAGCGGTGTCTCCTCTCATTAATGATCCCGAACCGGGGCATGATAACCCTCACCTCAAGTCCGGTCTCATTGGATTTGATCGCCATCTTGTTAACTATAGCCGCATAATCAGTCAGATCCAGATAAGGCGACATCTCTTGGGCAATAAAAAGAATTCTTTTCTTTGTGGACATTTAATGCTGATTATTAATGCTGATGTTTTTAATTTGGCTTGCAAAACTACGAATTTTTTAGGTAAAAAACGTCGTTTTGTCACTTTTAACATCCTTTTAAGTATAGGAATATGTACATTTTCAAGGAAATACGCACGTTACAACAGTTTCTCGAAGCAGAAAAAAAGGCAGGAAAAAAAGTCGGGTTCGTCCCGACGATGGGCGCACTCCACCAGGGTCACATCTCTCTCATCGATGCGGCGAGGGAGCAGTCAGACATCGTGGTCTGCAGCATCTTCGTTAATCCAACACAGTTCAATGATCCAAAAGATTACGAAAAATATCCAATTACGATAAATGAGGATGTGTCGAAGCTGACAGCCGCCGGTACAGACGTACTCTTTCTGCCTGCCGTGGCAGAGATGTACCCCGAGGGCGTGCATGGCGAGCACCGGCACTACGACTTCGGCTACCTCGAAACAGTGCTGGAAGGTGCGCATCGTCCCAACCACTTCCAGGGCGTGGGCATTATCGTGCATAAGTTGCTGGAAGCGGTGCTGCCGGACGGACTGTTCATGGGGCAAAAGGACTTCCAGCAGTGTATGATCGTGAAAAAGCTGCTCGACATTATACAACTGCCGGTGCAATTGGTGATTTGCCCTACGCGGCGCGAGGAAGACGGTCTGGCCATGAGCAGCCGCAACCTGCGCCTGAGCAGCGACGAACGCCAGCTGGCTACCGCGATCTTTAATGAGCTCATCCGCATCAAGGAAAATGTTAATCAAACTCCATTAGATGAATTAAAGCAAAACGCCATACTGAACCTGGAACAGCAAGGTTTCCAGGTTGATTATATAGAAGTAGCGGATGCGAATAACCTGCGGGTTATCTCCGCTCCCATACCGGAGAGCATGGTAGCGCTGGCGGCAGCGAAGCTGAACGAGGTGCGCCTGATCGATAACATGTTGCTGTAGTGGGGGTGTAATCTCCCCGCCCCTTGACTGGTATCTTAAATTTGTTCTACCTTTGCAAACATTCACGCGGAATTATGCAAATAGAGATATTAAAATGTAAGATCCACAGGGCTGTTGTTACAGAAGCTAACCTGCAATACGTAGGCAGTATTACGATCGACGAAGACCTCATGGATGCCGCCACCCTCATCGAGTATGAAAAGGTGCAGGTGCTGAACGTCAACAATGGCGAAAGGCTCGAAACGTATGTGATCAAAGGCAAAAGGGGTTCAGGCGTCATCTGCATGAACGGTCCGGCTGCCAGGCTTGTAGCTCCCGGCGACATAGTGATCATTATTTCCTATGCTACCATGGAGTTTGAAGAGGCTAAGAAGTACACGCCTATTGCCATTTTCCCGAAGGAAGGCAATAAGCTCTAGGTTACTACTCTAACATCTAAACCCGCATCCATGCCCAAGTTGCTCAAGAATATCCTGCAATCGGCCTTTTTTTTGGGCATCGGCGTCTTACTTATCTGGTGGGCACTGCGCCCACTTACGCCAGAACAGCGCACCGATATTAAAAACGCGATCTTCAACGCCAACTACTGGCCGATCATACCTGCTTTTATTATAGGGGTGTTCAGTCACCTCTCCCGCGCTATCCGCTGGAAATTGCTGATGCAACCTTTGGGTTACAAACCGCGGACGAGCAGCACCTTTTACGCCGTGATGATCGGGTATCTTGCCAACCTGGCAGTACCCCGGCTGGGAGAAATTGCCCGCTGCGGCATACTCGCCCGTTACGAAAAGATCCCGGCAGATAAACTGATTGGTACAATGATCGCCGAAAGAGCGGTGGACCTCATCTGCCTGATTATCGTGATGTTCGTTTCGGTATTGGTCCAGATCGACATCATCGGCGCGTTCTTCTCTACGAAAATATGGACGCCGCTGAGCAACAGCATCATGAATGCCAACGGCGCACAGCTCGTATTCAAACTGGGCATCGCAGCGGTAGTGATCTTTGTTATTTACTTATTACTGAAAAGATTCGCCCGTTCCAAGGCGGCGATTAAATTAAAGGCATTACTTCGCGGGGTGATGGAAGGCATTTTATCCATCGGCCGCATGAAGAACAAATGGCTCTTCCTGCTTCACACGCTGCTGATATGGGTATTGTACTTCTCTATGTTGTACGCAGGCTTCTTCTGTATGGAGGAAACGAACGACCTGGGGCCTAAAGCCTGCCTGGCGCTCCTCTCCTTCGGTAGCATTGCAATGATCATTACGCCGGGCGGCATCGGTGCTTACCCGATCCTTGTACAACAAACGCTGCTCCTCTACAACATCAACGAAACCAGCGGTTATGCCTTTGGCTGGATAGTATGGGGCGCACAAACTTTACTCACTTTCGTGCTGGGTATTTACTCCCTGTTAGGACTCACCCTCCGTAAAAAACAGGAAACAGTAACGGCATAGCGCATATTAATTTTTTATAGTGAAAGCCGCCATAGTGCGGCTTTTTTTATTTAAGAAGATACATCTTAACGGTTGTTAACCAATAACATCGTAACTTAATGTTCAGTTAACATTACCTGCCTATCTTGTTCGATTGAACATGAACACTAATCGCCGGCAGCCGTAATGATAGCTGTTGGCTAAAATGATATCGGATATGACAGCTCAGAGCAATGCTGTGACCACCTGGCCAACCAAAGACAAAAAGCATCCAAAAAAAGGAAAAGAAAGCATGGCCGCGCATAAGAAGAAAACCATCGTAAGAGACATTAGCTGGCTCTCATTTAACGCCCGCGTTTTGCAGGAAGCTGCCGACCAAACGGTGCCCCTGTATGAAAGGATACGCTTCCTCGGTATCTTCTCCAGCAACCTCGATGAATTTTTCCGGGTAAGGGTGGCGACGCTCAAGCGCATGAGCTCCATGGGCAAGTCGGCCAAAATGCACCTCGAAGAAAACGCAGATGATATACTCGACGATATCCAGAGCACGGTGATTCACCAGCAACAGGAACAAAACCGCATCTGGACCGAAATACAGGACCAGCTGGAGCAGGAAAAGATTTACCTGCGAACGGATAAACAGCTGAATAAGGAGCAACAACGCTTCGTACTTAACTATTTTAATGATGAAGTACGTACGAACATCATTCCCCTGATGATCGAAAGCATTCCGCAGCTGCCTTACCTCCGCGACAAATCGATCTACCTCGCTTGTGTATTGGGCCGCACCGACGGCTCCGTACGACAAAAGTTTGCGCTGATCGAGATATCCACGAACGTATTGCCTCGCTTCATCATCCTCCCATCCAAAGAAGGAGAACACAATATTATACTGCTGGAAGATGTGGTGCGGTTCGCGCTGCCTAACCTTTTCCACTACTTCGGCTTCGACAAGTTCGATGCGCATATTATTAAGGTAACGCGGGATGCGGAGCTGGACATTGACAACGACTTCTCCAATAACCTCATCCACCAGATAGAAAAAGGGATTAAAGACCGCCGCAAAGGAAAGCCGGTGCGCTTCGTATACGACAAAGAAATCGACACGCTGCTGCTCGAATACCTGATGCGCCGTCTGGGTCTTTCCAAAAAAGACAACCTGATCCCGGGCGGACGTATCCACAACTTCAAGGATTTCATGGACTTCCCTACGTCGGTGTTCCCGAAGGCGCATACGCGGCGTAAAGGCTCTATGCACCCTTTGTTTGTGAACGCGCCGAGTGTAATGCACGTGATCCAGAAGCAGGATGTAATGATTCACACGCCTTACCAAAGCTTCGATACGATCATCGACCTGTTGCGCGAAGCAGCTATCGATCCGAATGTAACGACGATCAAGATCACCTCTTACCGCCTGGCGAAGAACTCGAAGATCGTGAACGCGCTGGTAAACGCTGCCCGCAACGGTAAGCAGGTAGTGGTGGTGATGGAACTGCGCGCCCGGTTCGACGAGGAAGCGAATCTACGCTGGAAAACCCGTCTCGAAGAAGAAAATATTAAGGTATTGATAGGTGTACCCGGTATGAAGGTGCACGCCAAAATATGTGTGATCAAAAAACGCATCGGCAACAAGACATTGCAGGTGGGGTTCGTCAGCACCGGCAACCTTAATGAGAACACCGCCCGCATTTACGGCGACCATTACCTGCTCACCGCCGACCGCGCAATTATGGCGGACATCAACCGCATCTTCTCTTTCCTGGAAAGTCCGAAACATGACATCAACTTCCTGGCCGCCTGTAAGGTAATGCCCGTTAGTCCGCTCTCAATGCGTAAGACTTTCATCAAACTGATAGACCGCGAAATTAAACAAGCAAAAAGTAAGAAGAAGGCAGAGATCATCCTGAAAATGAACTCCTTGTCCGACGATATCTTAATTAACAAACTATATGAGGCGGCCGCTGCAGGCGTTACCATCCGTATGGTGATACGCGGTATCTGTTGCGCCTACACGGAGAACAAAAAGTGGAAGAAAGACATGGAAGCCGTGAGCATCATCGATGAGTACCTGGAGCATGCCCGCGTATTCATTTTCCATAACTGCGGTGAGCCCAAGGTATACCTCTCCTCCTCCGACTGGATGGTGCGTAACCTCGACCACCGCGTGGAAGCGGCAGTACCCGTGGAAGATCCGGAATTGAAGAAAGAACTGATCGATATTGTGAACATCCAGTTGCAGGGTAATGTGAAGGCGCGTGTGCTGGATAACGAGCAGAAGAATGAGTACAAACGTACGTCTGGCAAGAAGGTACATGCCCAGGTAGAAATTTTCCGCTACCTGCACGAAAAAACGTATAATTTTGATGGCATAAATAATTGACGGTTATTTAATACATGAAGCTGGCAGCAATAGATATAGGCTCCAATGCCGCGCGACTCCTCATCTCGGAGGCGTCGCCCAAGGCGAACGGGGAAATGGACTTTACAAAAGTTAACCTGGTACGGGTGCCCCTGCGCCTGGGTATGGACGTGTTTGCGGATGGGTCCATCTCGCCCAAGCGGGCCGATCACCTCGTGGACACGATCAAGGCCTATAAATTATTGCTGGGCGTATATGAAGTAAAATACCTGAAAGCCTGCGCCACCTCCGCCATGCGCGACGCATCCAACGGTATGGAGATACTCTCCCGCGTACGGCACGAAACCGGGATCGATATACACATCATCACCGGCCAGGAAGAAGCTTCCTACATCTACGAGAACCACATCGCCGAACATATGGACCCCTCCAAGTCGTACTTATATGTAGACGTGGGCGGCGGCAGTACCGAGCTGACTTACTTCTCCGGCAACACCCTGGTGTTTAAGGAGTCATTCAACATCGGTACCATCCGGCTGATGCAGAAGCAGGTGACCGACAAGCAGTGGATGGAGATGAAAGAGTTCATCCGCGTAAAAGTGCGCGGCAACGTGAAAGCCATCGGTTCGGGCGGCAACATCAACAAGATATTTTCTCTCTCCAAAAGAAAAGAAGGTAAACCACTTACCCTCGATCTGTTAAAGGATTACTATAAGGAGTTTTCGAACTTCACCGTGCAGGAACGGATTCATATTTACAACCTGCGTGAAGACCGCGCCGACGTGATCGTACCTGCTTTGCAGATATACGTGAACGTAATGCGCTGGGCCAACATCGATGAGATCTATGTGCCCAAGATCGGCCTGGCAGATGGATTGATCCATGCGCTGTACAACGAAATCGTGGGCATCGTAAGTCGTTGATCGACAAATTACCGTTCCAAAAAAAGATTGCCGATTCTGGATTTATATTCCCAACTTTGTGCATTGCCTGCGGCGGTGACTGGCATTTCCATTCCACGTAACATACCCACGGCAACCATTAAAAACATTTGATAATGTCTGTGAATAAAGAGATTAAGCGTGTCACCACGCATATCCTGCAAAAGATGAAGATGGATGGGGAAAGGATTTCAATGCTAACAGCGTACGACTTTTCCATGGCAAGGATTTTTGATGATGCAGGAATGGACATTTTATTGGTGGGCGACTCCGCCTCCAACGTAATGGCCGGTCACGAAACCACCCTCCCTATTACCCTCGACCAGATGATTTATCACGCTGCCTCGGTAGTGCGGGCGATCAAAAGATCCTTTGTGGTGGTAGATCTTCCCTTCGGTTCTTACCAGGGTAACTCTAAAGAAGCCCTCAGCTCGGCCATCCGCATCATGAAAGAAACAGGTGCGCATGGTATTAAGATCGAAGGTGGCGAAGAGATTATCGAATCCGTTAAACGTATCATATCTTCCGGTATCCCGGTGATGGGGCACCTGGGCCTTACACCGCAATCCATTTATAAATTCGGCACTTACGCCGTTCGCGCTACCGAGGAAGCAGAAGCACAGAAGCTGCTCGCCGATGCTAAACTGCTGCAAGAGGCAGGCTGTTTTGCCATCGTGCTGGAGAAGATCCCCGCCCTGCTGGCCAAACAGGTAGCGGAGGAACTGCGCATCCCGATCATCGGCATCGGCGCCGGTAAGTATGTGGACGGACAAGTGCTTGTAATGCACGACATGCTCGGCATCAACAAAGAGTTTAAACCACGCTTCCTGCGCCGGTACCTGAACCTCTACGAGCAAATCTTAAAAGCTTCCAAACAGTATATCAACGACGTGAAAGGCAGAGACTTTCCGAATGATAACGAACAATACTAATCAATGCAAATGAAAGGTCAAAGCCGCGGTGGACGTTCGTTCCATCGCGGTTTTCTGTTTTATGGAAATAGCTTAAATTCGCTTAAACAGCAACACGTTATATGAGCACACTTGATACAGTCCTGGAAGGTTTGATGAGCCGCTACAAAGCCCGCGTACCCGATGTCGGCGGCGTGATCGGGGCGATGATAAAGGAGAACGTGATAGCACACGACGGAGAGATTGAAAACGACCATATTGCATTCCGCACGATGGGTGTACCGCAGTTGGGCATCCAGTCGCTCGAAAAGATATTCCTGCACTACGGTTACACGAAAAAGGACTACTACCTGTTCCCCGAAAAGAAACTGGATGCGTACTGGTACGCACCGCCTGAAGAAAAATACCCGCGCATCTTCGTGAGCGAACTGAGAGTTAAAGATTTAAGCCCCCGCGCACAGGAGATTATCCATAGTTACACCAACGAGGTAACATCCGACCCGGTCGACCAGCTCGACCTGGACGACGGCCAGGCCGTTGATCACTTCCTGCACAGCGCCCTCTGGCGCACGCCTACCCTGTCCGACTACCGTGAACTGGCAAACGAGAGCGAGTATGCTGCCTGGGTGATCTACAACCGATATTACCTGAACCACTTTACCGTGAGCGTCCATAACCTGAAGCCGGGTTACAACACCGTGGAGGCCTTCAATACCTTCCTCGAGAAGCACGGCTTCAAACTGAACGACTCCGGCGGCAAGATCAAGACCAGTCCGGACGGCGGCCTTTCCCAAAGCTCCACCGTTGCCCGTATGCTCACCGCCGACTTTGCCAATGGCGAACAGGCTGAAATTGCCGGTTCTTACGTGGAGTTTGCTGAAAGAAGAATTTTACCTCAGTACAGGGAACTGCCTGCCAATGAAGTACGCAGGCAACACCGCCGGGAAGGCTTCGAGGCTAATAATGCCGACAAGATCTTTGAAAGCACCTACGCCGCGCAAACCGGCAAATAGTATTCCCTAAACAACTGACTGTCATAGTCCTGCTCCCTTCGAGCGGGACTTTTTCTTTTAGTAACCCAGCTTAGGTTCCCGCTACTGGTCCGCCGTTGCCGTCGCACGCTGAAGCAGCCAGTTCGCTACCGCCCCAAAACCTGGATCGATGGTTCAGTGATGGTTGGGTGATGGTTGGGTGATGGCTAAGTCCTCCTGGACCGCGCCGGCAAAAACGGCGCATTACCCCGAAACAACCAACCCTTCCCATAGAAATAACAATCCTTCAAAACCATAATTCCTTAACTTCAACAAATACAAAATCATCACTTTATGAAGGTTACTTACTACGGTCACTCCTGCTTTGCCGTGAATGTTGGCGGTAAAGATGTGCTGTTCGACCCGTTTATCACCCCTAACGATCTTGCGAAGCATATCAACGTGGCCGACGTGAAGGCCGATTACATCTTTGTTTCGCATGCCCACTTCGATCACATGAACGATGGCATTAACATCGCGCTTCGTACCGGGGCTAAAGTCGTTGCCAACTGGGAAATTTATAACTGGTTTGGGAAAAACGGCATTACGAACGCCCAGCCGATGAACCCGGGCGGCAAATGGGAGTTTGACTTTGGGAAGGTGAAGTGCGTACCGGCTCATCACTCGAGCAGCTTTCCGGACGGCAGCTATGGCGGTGTGGCCAGCGGGTTTGTGTTCCATACGGCCGAGGGCAGCTTTTACTATACAGGCGACGCGGCCCTGAGCCTGGAAATGCAGTTAATCAAGCGGTTAGGTAAACTTGACTTCCTGGTGGCACCTATCGGCGACCTGCTCACCATGGGGCCGGATGATGCGATTGAGCTGGCGAAGTGGTTAGAGGTAAAAGAGGTGCTCGGCGTGCATTATGACACCTTTGGGTTCATCCAGATCAATCATGAAGAAGTGAAAAAACAGTTTGCCGACGCAGGCCTTAACCTGCGCCTGCTGCCAATCGGGGCGACCGAAAACTTCTAATGCGGCAGTTTCTCCTTTAATAGTCCGTACACCCAGGTGCCTGCAATGGCACTGGCCAGGGTGACGAGCACGACGGTGAAGCCGGCGCCTACCTGGGCAAACAAGGGTCCGGGGCAGGCGCCGGTTATGGCCCAGCCAAAGCCGAACAGCAGTCCGCCGATAATATTTCCCTTCGTGAACTTCTTCACCGGGATCACGATCGGTTCGCCGGAAAGTGTTTTGATATTAAACTTCTTTATCAGGAACACAGACAATGCCCCAGTAGCGATCGCGCTGCCGATTACCCCATACATATGAAAAGCCTGTAGCCGGAACATCTCCTGTATCCGAAACCATGACATCACCTCTGCCTTAATAAGGATCAAACCGAACAAAGCGCCGAGGACCAGGTATTTAACGTTCTTCATCTCTTATAAAAGTTTTAACAGGTAAGGAATAGCCAGGTGCGTGACGAGGAAGCCGCCGGCCATAAAACAACAGGTGGCCACCAGTGAAGGCCATTGAAAAGTACTGAGTCCCATAATTGCGTGGCCGGATGTGCAGCCGCCGGCGTAGCGCGTGCCAAAGCCTACCAGGAAACCTCCGAGTACGAAGAAGACCAGCCCAACCGGTCGGCCTACATTCAC
The DNA here is from genome assembly GCF_022867795.2 of Chitinophaga horti. Lineage (NCBI taxonomy): Bacteria > Pseudomonadati > Bacteroidota > Chitinophagia > Chitinophagales > Chitinophagaceae > Chitinophaga > Chitinophaga horti. Next base: position 2,254,476 of record NZ_CP107006.1, read on the forward strand.
CCAGTTAAAGATATCCTCCGGCAGCAGTTCGTCGAAGCTGGTGAGGCCCATCGCCTTTAAGTCCGCAATGGTTTGTGGGTTAAGGTCGATCGGCTCGTTGGTACTCAGGAACGTTATCGTAATGAACGCGCCGATGGTGATGCCGCCTACGAAAAACAGGTTCCAGCTTTCTTTTCGCCAGTCATATTTAAAGAAGGAGATGTTGGCGGGGATGCATGCCGCGCAGATGTGCCGCAGGGCCGAAGAAATGCCGAAAGCCTTGTTGCCCGCAATGAGCAAGGCCGGTACAATGAGCCCGATCAGCGGGCCGGCGATATACCAGGGCCAGGGTTGTTTGATCCATTCCATGCTGAAAAAGGGGTTTAATCCCCGATTGTACAAGTTAGCCTTTTTTCCCAATCGGCGGATTAATCTTAAGTTTGACATTCAATCCGAAAACATGCTCGACGTTTTAAAGACATTCCACATCGGCCAGCAGCACAGCGGTGTATCCACCGGTAAAGACTGGCTGCCAGGCTCCGGCGGTAATATTGCTACCTGGTCGCCCGTTGACGGCGCCTCACTTACCACGGTTACCGCTGCTTCCCGCGAAGATTATGACCAGGTAATGGCTAAAGCACAGGAAGCGTTCCTGTATTGGCGTACCATACCCGCCCCGGCGCGTGGGGAAGTGGTGCGGCAGATAGGCATGGCGCTGCGTGAACATAAAGATGCGCTGGGCAAACTGGTGAGTTATGAAATGGGCAAAAGCCTGCAGGAAGGTTGGGGGGAAGTACAGGAAATGATCGACATCTGCGACTTCGCTGTTGGTCTCAGCCGCCAGCTGCATGGTCTGACGATGCACTCCGAACGCCCCGGGCACCGTATGTACGAGCAATGGCACCCGCTGGGAATCACCGGCATTATCAGCGCCTTCAACTTCCCGGTAGCCGTTTGGAGCTGGAACTCCATGCTGGCATTGGTTTGCGGTAACGTATGCGTATGGAAGCCTTCAGAAAAAACACCCCTCACGGCTATCGCCTGTCAACATATCATCGCCGGCGTATTCGCCGCCAACAACGTACCCGAAGGCGTTAGCTGCCTGGTGACCGGTGGCCGCGAAGTCGGCGAATGGTTGGCCAATGACGGTCGTGTGCCGTTGGTGAGCGCCACAGGGTCCACCCGCATGGGTAAAAGTGTAGGCGCGGCAGTGGGAGCCCGCTTAGGCAGGGCCTTGCTGGAGTTAGGCGGTAACAATGCCATCATCATCTCTGAACATGCCGATCTGGACATGTCCCTCATTGGCGCTGTGTTTGGCGCGGTGGGTACGGCCGGACAGCGGTGTACGAGTACCAGGCGGCTCATCATCCACGAAAAAGTATACGATGCCTTCCGCGACAAGCTGGTAAAGGCTTACGGGCAGCTGCGCATCGGCAATCCGCTTGATCAAAACAACCATGTTGGGCCATTGATCGACCAGGATGCCGTGAAAGCCTACCTCCATTCTATTGAACAAGTGAAAGCCCAGGGAGGCCGGTTCATCGTAGAAGGCGGCGTGCTCGAAGGCGCTGGTTATGAAAGCGGTTGTTATGTAAAACCCTGCATTGCTGAAGTAAAGAACGACTACGCCATTGTGCAGCACGAAACCTTTGCACCGATCCTGTACATCATGAAATACAGCACGACCGAAGAAGCGATAGCGCTGCAAAACGGAGTACCACAGGGACTTTCGTCCGCTATCATGACCCTCAACCTGCGTGAAGCGGAGCAGTTCCTGTCTGCTGCCGGCTCCGATTGCGGTATAGCGAATGTAAACATCGGTACCTCCGGCGCAGAAATAGGCGGTGCCTTTGGTGGTGAAAAGGAAACAGGCGGCGGTCGCGAAAGCGGGTCAGACGCCTGGAGGGCGTATATGCGCAGGCAAACGAACACGATCAACTACTCGGCGAAACTGCCTTTAGCACAGGGGATCAAGTTTGATTTGTAAGGAGTTAGATAAAAGAAGAGAAGCGTTTTCTAATAAAGTAGCGGGGTTGGATAACCCCGCTTTTTCGTTAAACGGAAACCATGCTTATGAGAAAGAATGCTTGGAGCATCCTCTCTGGGTATAAATATTAAACTTTTTTCCGACAATTCATATTCAACGTTCGTGCTACTGTTCACCCATCATCCTAAATTTTTGCCTTTTATACGCTTATATGCACCCACTGCACTCATTTAACATTACCATACATAGTTTAACGCAATCGGCCAGCAGCGCGAATCTGACCGGATATTGATCAAAGAAATGTTAAACCCTGTGGTAGATAATTTTAAATGACGGAAATTTGTGGATTCGCAATTCGAGCAGGCAAAATCGGAGAAAAACTAAGAAAAAAGATGCCCGGTGGCATTGGAGAGCAGCTACTTCCCTCCTCTTTGTAAAGGTAAAATGTTGATGGCAATCGTATAAGCACATAATGATAAATGGCCGTACATCATTTTAAACTATGCTAACAGGACAAGAAAGAGTAACTTTCGCACTTTGTGCCCAAGCATTTGTATTGACGTTTTTTTAACCAATTGCGGTACTCAAATTGTAATCTTATTGGACAAATTGTTACACATGAATTTTTTTAGAGAGTTGGCAGTAGTGTCGGGAACTGTGGTACTGGCTGCATTATCGACAAACGTAATGGCGCAGGGTAATGCGGTACCTAAGAACTGGCAATTGCTGGATTATGGCAAAGACAGTATCTATGGCGTAAGTGCTCAAAAAGCATATTCCGAACTGTTGAAAGGTAAAAAGAGCAAACCCGTACTGGTAGCAGTTATCGACTCCGGTATCGATACTACCCACGAAGACCTCAAGCCTATTTTATGGCGTAATCCCAAAGAGATCCCAGGCAACGGTATTGACGACGATGGCAACGGCTACATCGACGATATCTATGGCTGGAACTTCCTGGGTGCCAAAGACGGCAGCAGCGTAAAGGAAGATAGCGACGAAGCATCCCGCGAGTACTATCGTCTGAAAAGCAAGTACATCGATCCGGATTCTGCCCTGGATAAAAGCTCAAAAGAATATGCTTACTGGGAACGCCTGAAGGCCAAAACCCAAAAGCCGCCTGTCGATAAAGCGCAGTACAAAACCATGCTCAAGATCCAGGAAAACCTGAAGAAGAGCGAAGAGATACTGAAAGAATACACCAAAGCCGACGATATTACGCTTACTACACTTGACACGATCAAGAGCACCAACGACGACGTACTGATGGCAAAAAGTTTTGTGACCAGGCTGTTTAAGAGTATGGTGGGCGACGAAGCCGTTTCTATCAACGACTTCAAAGGCGAACTGGAAGAATACATCCAGGAGCTGAAAAAGAACTCCGAAGCAACGGTTAAACGTCCGGTTGACAAACGTACGATCATCGTAGGCGACAACCTCAACGACATCAACGACCGCTTTTACGGCAACAACGATGTAATGGGCCAGTTCTCCTTCCACGGTACGCACGTTTCCGGCATCATCGGCGGTGTGCGCGACAATGGTGTAGGTATGGACGGTGTAGCCGATAACGTACGCATCATGGCGGTAAAAGTAGTGCCTGATGGCGACGAACGCGATAAAGACGTAGCCCTGGGCATCCGTTACGCGGTAGACAATGGCGCACGTATCATCAACATGAGTTTTGGTAAAGGCTTCTCCCCTAATAAAGAATGGGTGGACGAAGCGATCAAATATGCAGAATCCAAAGGCGTACTGCTCGTACACGCAGCAGGTAACGACGGTGCTAACAACGACGAAGTAGAGAACTATCCGAAAGATACCTACAACGACGGCACCATTGCCAACAACATGATTACTGTTGGTGCGATGGGCAATGGCAAAAGCGCGCAGAAAGTGGCCGTGTTCTCCAACTACGGTAAAAAAGAAGTAGACGTATTCGCTCCCGGCGTAAACATCTACTCTACCGTTCCCGGTGGTAACAAATACGGTAACGCCAGCGGCACCAGCATGGCCTCGCCTGTTGTAGCCGGTGTGGCTGCCCTGGTACTGTCATACTACCCCGAGCTGAGCGCCCGCCAGCTGAAGCAGATCCTCGAGAAGTCTGCTACACCGATCCCCGGCGCATCACAAATGGTAAACAAACCAGGTTCCGGTGGTGAAGAGATCAGCTTTGCTGAACTGAGCGCAAGCGGTGGTATGGTGAACGTGTACAACGCACTGAAACTGGCCGCTAAAACTAAAGGTGAGAACAAAGAGCCGAAGTCCAAAAAGACAAAGGTATCACCAGTTAAGAAAGGATAATCATTGGATTGAATAGTAGTGTAGCCGTACTGTTTAGGCAGTGCGGCTATTTTTATGGCGTGAATGATGGTAATTTACCTCATCCTTATAGAAACTTAGCTTTTGGCAGAAAACACTATCTACCTATAGAAAAACAGCTTACTTTAGTATTACTGCGTCACTCATACGCACCATATCAACCAAAAGAAAATGACCCGCTAGTACAGATGTAATTAACCCGATTCCCTGACCTTTTATTAGTGTTTGGTTGAAGATGTTTACCCGATTCAGAATGACCCTATGGCGTAGCCCTGGCGTTCCTCTATGGTATCTGTGTGTGTCGTTGTTTGTGTGTAGCTGTCGTTCCGGCGGTCCCACTGTGCCTTTTACCAGTGTGCCCGACATTGTTGCTGATGAATTTAAAGCAGACACCCATGCTATTGCCGCTGCCCGCTTCCTGCTGGCAGATGCAGATCAGTATTATACGCTGCAAACGAAGTTTATGGACGATAGCGGCCATGACCGTTCCGGCGATATCCGTGCCGCCCATGATACAATGGTGTTGAAGTTAATCGATAGTTTGCGGCTGGTGGCCGTAACAGATACACTGTTCGACACGATACAACTCTCCGCACATTACATCATCAATAATATAAAGGAAGCATACAATACCACGCCGCCGTTAGGCTTACGCGTGCCGCGTGATACATTTTTCGAGTACGTACTACCATACCGCGTGGGCGCAGAAAAGCTGGAGGAATGGCGACCGTACCTGCGTAAACGTTATACCGATTATATACGCCACATCCCAGCAGATTCTATGACGTTGTTGCACATCGTAAAGCGCATTAATGTGGAACAAACGGGGTGGATATTTATGCCCGGCGTAAAACGGCCACAGATAGCGGAAACGCAGTGCCTCTCCGACTTTTTACAGTGTAAGTTGAGCTGGAGCTGTAACGATATCACCACCTTAAAGCTGTATACCTTCCGCGCGCTCGGCATTCCTGCTGCGCTGGAAATTATACCGGTATATGGCAAGTTTAACTTCGGGCATAAAGAAGTGGCAGTATTGTTTGAGAACGGGCGCTTCTTCCCTTCTATGTCGGACACCACCTTCTTTAAATACCAGATGGCGAAGATGTACCGGGTGCGCTATTCCCATCGCCGATCGCCGGCTGAAGATATGATGGCGCTCGGCGAGCAACGGTCCGAGATACCGCCGTTCTTCTTTCATACCAATGTAGATGACATCACATCCGAACGTACGGCTGTGAGTGATGTAATCCTCACCGAAGCGTTGCCTGCGGGTAAAAAAGTGGCCTACCTGTGTGTATACAACGCAGGTAGCTGGATGCCGGTAGAATGGAGTGCTGTTGGGTCCGGGCAGCAACTGGTGTTCCCGGATATGGGACGTAAACTGGTGTACCAGGCAGGTTATGTGGACAGCGGCAGATTACGGCTAACCGGCCGTCCCTTTATGCTCGACACGGCCGGCGTTCAGCAACCATTATTGGCGGACGCGGGCCAGCAAGAAATGCAGCTGCAAAAGTATGATCGCCATGGGCAAATAGAAGCTGGCAAATTATACACGCTTTATTATTGGCAAACAGCCAAAAAGCAATGGCACGCGCACCAGACGGTAACGGCCACGGCAGCCACCATCAAAATACCCGGTGTACCAAAGAATGGCTTATACAGGCTACATCGGGACGAGGATAAACTGATGCACGAGCGAATGTTCATTTATAAAGACGGGCAGCAACTATGGTTCTAAAACTGAGACACTTCGCAATATTATGGGCAGTCCTGCTCACTGCCTGCCACCGTTCGGCCGACACAACTATTTTTCATCTAAAAGCCCGGTTGTTGCCACATGCCGGGAGCAATAGGGCCGAAATAGAACGGATAATTGACTGGTACGATCAGCTGGACGAAGGCGACGAGCGGGCGGCCGCAGGTTATCTGCTTGCACGCATCCCCGGTGAATATGGATTGCAAATGCGGCTGGCAGATAGTGCCGGTAAACTTACCGCGCTGCCATCGGCCATCAGCATCGACAGTCTCGAGCAACTGCGACACGCGCCAGGCAGCAGGTTAGTGATCGATACCGTATGGGACGCCAGTACCATTACGGGCTCCTTTTTACAGTCACATATCCGGTTAGCGCTGAATGCCTGGAAGCATTACCCCTGGGCGCGCGGGTATACCTTTCAGCAATTTACCGAATACTTGTTGCCTTATCGTGTAGGTATTGGGCCTTTGATGAACGGGCAGCAATTGTTCCGGGATAAATACGGTGCATTTATAAAAGATATTCCGCGCGCGCACGACGATACGGCACAGAGTCTGTACCGTTATTTTCACACCGAAGCGAATGAGCATGAACTAACGCCGCTTCAATATGATGTGGTCACCCCGTTCAGCGATCACGTATCGGAAACGTATATACAACAACGTGAGTTGTTCCCCGACCTGGGAGAATTGCTCATCGTCGAGGCTTATAAACTGCGTGCAGCCGGCGTAGCTGCGAGTTTTGAATACTGTACCTATATGCCGCGGCGTAATGGTATGGAAGGCATCGTGGTGTTGATGGATACAGCCGGCAAGTTTATTAATCCTTACCAATGGGCATACGGCAACAACCTCGCGAAAATGTATCGCCATGCGCCCTATGCTGATGATAGCGTTAAAAATCCTTTCCGGGAGATACAGTTGCTGGGTGTACCGGAGCATGACGTTCCGCTGGCGCTTAACCTGCCACGCGCGTTAGATGTAACAGCATCGCGCCTCTCCACCGTAGGTTTTAAGATAGCACTGGATAGTGCCGGTGCCGCATCGCAAAGGGTATTATACCTCGGCGTTTACTGCAACGGCGATTGGAAAATCGTGGACTGGTCGCCTGTAAAGCAGGACACCGTTGCCTTTCGGAATATTGGCTCCGACGGGCTTTTTCACCTGCTAAGTTATTCAAGAGGGAAAACCACGCCGGTCGGCGCACCGTTTAAAGTAGAAAACGGCGCACCTCACTATTATATCGGCGGTAAAACAGAAGATATGGTCATCAAGACTGGTGATGCCGGAGAGCCGCTACAGGCGGGAATGAACTACGTGTTTAGCTATTGGGACCATCATACGCCCGGCTGGATAACTTATCCTTTCAGGCATACGGGAGGCGAGCGTCACACGATCCCTCATATTCCATCGGAAACGATTTACAAAGTAGAACGTGTTGGTGCCGTTACACCCGTACGCATTTACACTTACGCAAACTGGATCGGTCAATGGTATTGGTAAAAAATAAAGTGTTAACCGGGTATGCGTTGCTGGTATTGGCACCGTTCTATTACTTCCTGTTACAGTACTATCCATTTTCGTTCAACTACGAATTGGATATTCATCTGCAGTACTTTCTGCTGCCTTACGCTACTGCAGCCTTCTGCGGATGGGTAATGCTCAAGCGGCGTAACAGGTATTTATGGCTGATCGCGGGGGCCTTCTTAGTTTTACAATTACTGGTACTGCTTACTACGCGGTACGGATACGGCAACGAACACTTTTCCGTATGGCTATCGATCGCCATGATGGCGGCTATTGGCATTGGTCTGGGCGAAGATGTACGTCATCTTTGGCTGATTGTGCCGGGCGGTTATGTATGGCAATTATCGCTTGGTGGTTACCAGCTGCTGAACGGGCAAAGGCTGGTCGGCAGCCTGATGAACACCGGGGTGTATGCCTGTTTCGTGACGATGCATCTGCCGCTCCTGTATTATTACGTCAAGCGCCAACGCTGGGCGTATCCTTTACTCCTGTTGATTACGGCGGGGATTATTTGGGTAACGGCATCGCGCACTGCATGCATGATGTATGCAGTTGCAGTTGTGTTGTGGCTATCGCCCTGGATACGGCAGCTATGGGCAAGGCCCAGGGCCAGGTTCGTGTTCCTGGTACTACTTCCCTGCCTGTTGGCATTAATCGTATCAGCTGGATGGCAAATGTTGCAGGCGAAGTTGCCATCTGCCATCGGCCGGCAGCTGTTCCTCCGCGTATCCGCAGATCACCTGGCAGATCAACCGCTGACGGGAACCGGGCTGGGACGTTTTACGCTGCACTACCCGGCATGGCAGGCAGCCTTCTTCAAAACACACCCCGATCCGGACAGCACCTACTTCCAGGTGGCGGGTGAGAGTTACATCATCTTTAACGAACTGCTGCAGCTTTATTTAGAGGTAGGCATAGTCGGTGTAGCACTAATCACGTGGTTGCTATATCGGTTTTATACACTCCGCAGCGATCATCATACGGAATGGTTACGGTCATTAAAACAACTGGTGGCGCTTATCCTGGTGGCGGGTTTAACGGCCTACCCCCTACATACCACACCCGTCATGCTGGTACTGTTGCTGGCATTGGCCAGCGCATGGACGGTACGATCGTCAGGCGGCGAGGTAAAATACCCGGTAGGGTACGGACTGGCAGCACTATATGCCGTGATACTGTTTTTCCATGTACGGCAGATGACGATGGTGCTGCGGTGGGACAGGCATCCTGCGGATACGCAGAACTATGCGGCTTTGGAATCAGCATTGGGGCGCGACGGTAAGTTCAGGCTCAGCTACGGACAGGCGTTGCTGGCCAACGGTCGGCCGCAGGAAGCAATTGGGCAATTGGAAACGGGCGTGCAGCAACATTTGTGCGGACATGGGCTACAGCTTTTAGCCAACTCCTATCTACAGCAAAAAGACTATCCCGCTGCGGAACGGGTATATCAATTTTGGGCAGACTTTATCCCCAACAAGTTCAGGCCAAAATATGCATTGATGCAATTGCACAAAGCAACAAACGACCAGGTGAAGTTACATGCCATTGCGCAGGTGTTAGTACAGATGCCGGTGAAGGTCAATTCCGGCGAAATACAAGTGATGTTGAGTGAGGCGCGGCAACAGCTATTATATACTTCCGGTATCCACTTAAAAAACAAATAAAATGAAAAGATCCCTCATTGTTATGCGCATGTTTGCGTTCTCTTTTATGGCAGTAACTGCCCTTAGTGCGTTTGTAACCGTAAACGAATCTGAACCGTTGAAATGCGAAAAACGCGGCGGTACGGACAAGCCCGATATGGTACAGCAGCTGAATGAATGTACCGTGCAGCAATCTTCCGGTACGGGTATCACGCTGTTAAAAGGTGTACAGTGTAAATGTAAAACCCCGCCCAGCGGTTATGCTGGCACGAAGGGCTGCGACAACGCCTGGGAAACAGTATGTCAACCCGAGTAACCCGTTTTTTGAAACCCAATTATAAACCCACAAACCAAAAACAGAGATGAAAAGATCCCTGCTCGTACGCATGCTTGCGTTTGCATTCCTGGCCATTACTTCCTTTAGCTCCTTCGTGGTAGAAGGCGAAAGCTGGGATGATCCCGCTCCCCCGGTTGTTGACGTACTTACCTGTCCTGGCCGTGGCGGTACCGAAATGCCTGGCAAAATCCTTCTCATGAAAAACTGCTGGAAAGAGGTATCTGCAGGTATAGAAGGTATCAAAGTAGTAAGAGGTAAACGTTGTGTGTGCGGATCGGCGCCTACGGGCTACCAAGGTGTGGTAGGCTGCGACCTTACCTGGCAGACATCCTGCGTTGGCTAATTTCATGTCAACCAAAAGGCTTTTAGCCATTTACATGCAGACAGCTGGCCGTACGGGCGGCTGTCTGCACATCTAAAAAAGTGACGATCAGCATATGAATAAAAGATTAAAATCCATCAGCTCCCTATTGATCGCTTCGGGTTTACTGGCCGTGGCGTGTAACCAGCAGAAAGAACAACAGCCGTTCAGCGGCCCGGTGATCAAAGTGAATCCCGTTTCCTCCACCACCATTAAGATTTCTGATGTGGCCGACAGTGTTGTTGTCGTAAAGCTTCAAACCAGCGACTCCGTCGTTTTTGCGAGGATAGATAAGCTGGAGTTAGATAGTGCTAACTATTACATCCTCGATAAAGAAGGAATTAAAGGTATTGCCGTATTCGATCGCGAAGGTAAGTTCATCAGGCAGATAGGACAGCAAGGTGGCGGTCAGGGTAAATACGAAGTCATTACCGACTTTCAGTTGAAGCCAGGCAAGGTGGAGGTGTATGACCAGCAAACAGGAAAGCTGATCAGCTACGACCTGCAAGGCAATTACCTCGCAGAGAAGGCGGTAGAAAAAGGTTACCTCGCCTTTGCAAGCGTGCAGGATACAACAGGCTGGGCCACCTCCTGCGGCGGCTTTTGCGGCAACCTGATGGTGGGCATCGGTGATAAAAAGACGTCCTATCTCTCCTCTCCTTTTAAAGACTACCTGTTTGGAAAAGACAAGTATTTCTACACCACGAATAATGCACTCTACTTCACCGATGTATTTGATACGTACATCTACCAGGTTCGAGGTGGTACACCGCATCCGGCATACAAGTTAGACTTCGGAGCCGCTGCAAATATCAACTTCTCGAAGAGTGGTCCGCAAAATCAGCAGAAGGCCGCGTATGGCCCCACTATCGAAGTGATGAATGAGAAACAAATGTTGCTCACCTTCGTGTACCATGAGCTGCAGTACTATGCATTCTACGATCGCAACAGTGGGCAAGTGCGCTGTGGCGACATGCTGAGCAACGATATCAACCGGGTGCCGCTCGGGCAAATCGTGTATGGGCGCGACAACATGTTTGTTACAAACTATGAGGTAGACGAGCAGCGCGCAAAAGAAGGCCTTGCCTACATTCAGCAAATGCCCCCGGCAGATACAGCCGGCATCAGTCGGCTAAAGGCCATGTTTGAAGCTGCCAGGCCATTAGGCACTACTTACCTGGTACATACTTTTTTGAAATCGTGATAAGCCTGTCTTATGAAAAAATATAAATGGATTTTACTCGGCGGCGTTAACCTGCTACTATTCGCTGGCCTTATTGCTTATGGCGCAAAGAAGCTTGCTTCCAGCGATAAAGTCAGGCAGGAGAGCGTTACCACCGTTAAATCGGCGATCGGCAACCTGGAGAATGTTACAAAGGAGATCATCCGATACAGTGATTTGCCGTTTGATACGGAACTGGCGATCACCACGAACGAAAACGTGCTCACCCGGCTCTCCCGTGTGGTGAATACTGCGGACACTACGTTCATACTACTTTACCCGGGGCACAATTGTTCCTTATGTTTCCAGGAGGACATGAATCGTGTGAAAGCGTTGGGTAAAGAGATCGGCATGAACAGGATCGTGTTGCTCACGACGGCCCTCACGCAAAAGGAGTTGTTCTTCTTTTTGAAGAACCATGACATTGCCTTTAACGGGTACGTTGTGACGGCGCGCGGCGAACATCCGTTACTCGCGAACATCGACCGGCCCGCGTTCTTTATGCTAACACCCGGGAAGCTGGTAGCCTCACTTTTCGTGCCTGACCCCGACTTTCCCGGCCTCAGCGATGCTTACCTCGACATGGTCAGGGCACGTTACTTTCATCTTAACGTGAAGCCACAGTCATGAAGATATTGTACAACATGATAAGTGTCGGGCTACTGCTCGTATTACTGCCAGGCCCCTCGTCCGCCCAGCCGACCGAACTCCGTATAGATCCCGCCGCAGCCGTTGGGGCGAAAGCAGTACAGGTCTTCAAGCAGATTAACTACATCCCGCTTGAGACCAAGCCAGGCAGCGTGTTCGGGAAGATCGACCAGATGCGTGTTACCCGCGAATACTTCATCATTCTGGATCATACGACGAATGCGATCCTGGTGTTTAAAAAGAATGGCGACTTTCATGCGCGCATCCTGGGTAAAACCACGCGGGAGGAGCCGCGCGAGGCGATCAGTACGATGACGGTAGACCCGGTGCGCAACGAGGTGTTGTTCACTAAAGCAACCGGTAAATACCTGCACCGTTATAACTTCGATGCGAAACGCGTGGGGGCATTACCAATAGCAACGCCGATGTATGACTTTCATAGCTTTGGCGACGGGCAGCTGGCGAAAGCGCTCTCCTACCAGGCCAAACCAGAGGTGGACAGTAACGCTTATAAGCTGCACGTAACGCAGGGCAACGCTGTGCAACGACACTTTCCCTACAAACCTGCCGATGGCAAATGGTTGTATTATGCGCGGGAGCAAAGTATGTTCCTGCCGGGCAACCTGGATACCACGGTGCTGTTTAGCTGGATGTTCGACTACCATGTGTATGAACTTACACCAGGCACGCTGAAAATGGCTTACCGTTTCGTGTTGCCCATGGCGGCTAGTTTACCAGGCGACTTCCTTACCAGTGCATCGTATCCCGCCAGGAAATTTGATTGGTTAATACAGCACCCGGAAAAGGTGTTTTCCATCGGTTACGTACTTCGCCGCCAGCACTTGCTGTTCTTTCGCCTGCAGGACTTTAATGACGCAGACAATTCCTTCCTGTACAACCTGAGAACCGGCGGACTGGTGTGTCTGCAAAAGATAAGTCCGGACGCATCGAACTGGTACATGCCCGTTGCCTACGACGGCGAAGGGCGGCCGGAGTTTTCGCAGACGAACTTCCTGGATATGGATGCCGACTACCTGTATACCGCGTACTCCGCCGATGCGATGTTCCGGTTTAAAGATGCGAATGCGGAACGGGAAATTGAATACCCCGGTATGCTGTATGGCCTCTTCAACTTCGGTTCGCGGAAAAACAACCCGGTAATCGTTCAACTAAAACTACAGCCAGGCCTTTAGCATGAAAAAGTTCGGCGTTACGATAGGATTCATACTGATGCAGCTGGCGGTCTTCGCCCAGCAGCGCGACTCTACGCTGGTGGGACAACTGGACGGTATCGTGCGCGATTCACTGGAACAACATATGATGCCGTCGGCCACGGTAGCTATTTACGATACGAGGGATTCATCGCTGATCAGTTACAGGCTTACGGACGCGATGGGCGGTTACATTTTTACCGGCCTTCCCGTGGGCAGGCGTTTAAAGATGATCGTCAGTTACACGGGTTACAGGCCGCTGGAGCAACGTTTTATCATTCCCGCCGACCGGCGTAAGCTCGATCTCGGCTACGCGGACTTACGCCGGCGTACCACCGACCTGGCCATGTTTGAAGTGAAGGCCATCCCACCGGTCACGATGAACGGCGATACGCTTGAGTTTCATGCGGATGCCTTTGCCCTTGACACGAATGCCGTGGTGGAAGACCTGTTTCGCCGCCTGCCCGGTATGACGCTTTGGGGCGATGGAAAGATCACGCTCAACGGCCGTGAGGTAAAACGGGTGCTCGTCGAGGGTAAATCGTTCTTTGGCGATGATCCGCGAATCGCCATGCAAAATCTGCCGAAGAATGTAGTGGATAAGATACAGGTGTACGAGAAATCGAAGAACAAGGACAATCCGCAGCATTCGGATACGGAGGTGAATATCAAACTGAAAAAAGATAAAAAAACAGGCCTGTTCGGGAAGCTCGGTGCAGGACTGGGAACAGACGACCGCAAAGAGGCGGAAATCAACCTGAACTTGTTTAGCCCCAAAACGCAATTGGCTTTCGCAGGGGCAGGGAATAATACCAATCGCACCGCGAACGACGTGACCACGCTTATCCGCAATGCGGCCTTCAAAAGTGTAAGCCCGGTCATTGATTACCTGCCGGACTTCTACAAACAAGGTATTGCGAAATCATTTACCGGCGGTATCTCGCTGGACCATGAGTTTGTGCCGGAGCGGGAAAACCAGCTGAACCGGTTGGCAAGCCGCTATTTTGTGACGAACAACCAGCTGGTGCTGGAGCAACAGTCCCAAACAGTCAGTGCTTTATCTGCAGGCAATACTCAGCTACTCGACGCCGCGCACAAGGAATTGAACCGCGAAATGAATCACCACGCCACGTTTACGCATACTAATCAGAACCCCAGGCATTACACCTACCTGGATGCAAACCTCAAGTGGTCAGACAACCAAAGCGAAATATCCGAACGTGGGGCGGCTTACCTGTTATCCACGGACACGCTGTTGCAAAGTACGAACAACAGCACCTCGCAATCGCACAACACTTCCCGAGACCTTACTTTCCGGGCGGATTACAGCAACCATCACCGGATGACGATGAAGCAATGGCTGCCGAAAGTGTATTCCAGTTACACGTTGTCGTTGCGTAACAACGATAATGCGCGCTGGCAGCAAAGTGAGTTTGTAGCGGCAGATGATCCTTCGCAGCACGTGTCGTATGACCGCAGGTACCAGCAAGATAAACGCGGGTCGACGCATAATTACGTGTTCCGGCTGGAGGACTTACAGCGGCTTTGGTCTGGTAAAGACCTGATCTTTAGTGTGCAGCATACCGCATGGTTAAATCATCTGCACCAGGACAATAGCGTGTCGGACCGGGATGGTACGGGACATTATATACTGAATCCCTATCTCACCAATAAAAATCACTTGCGCACCTTTCGCGGGCAGCCATCATTAAACATCAGAAGAGAATTTTACAAGTCCTTCCCGGGACGTTATAACCGGCGGTTACTCGCGAGCCTCGCCGTGCAGGGAGAATATTATTGGATGGCGAATGAGTCGGGCCGCGCGTTTCAGCAGTTGGAACGCAGGTGGCAGCGCTTTACGCCGAATGCTTCGGTCTATTACCAGAAGAATAACTATGGGGAGTGGTCGCGCAGCATGGAGCTGCGATACCGGTCTTCGGCGATGTATCCCACTATAGACCAATTGGCGCCACTGGTGGATAGCGGGCAAATATGGAACCTGCAATTGGGGAACGCGCAGTTAAAGCCGGCGAGTAAGGACGAGGTGGCCTTCTCTTTCAAACATAACAGCGAAAAGGCGGGCCGTGATTTTTACGGAGCGGTTGAACTGGCTGCCGGTATTGTACACGACGCCTTTGCGGACAGTAGTTTTTATGAAGAAGGCCGCCGTCGCTACTACGTGGTTAATGGCGATCAGCAACGTTTCATCAACGCAGGTACCGAGGTAAAACGGTCATTTAAATTGAAGCAGCATCAATTGCAATTCACGCTGAAAACCAACGGTAACCTAAGCCTGACGCCTAATTACGTAGAAGGCCTGGCCAATAACTCGCGCAACCTTTCGGGAACAGCGGGATCAATTGTCGGCTACACGCTGCCAGATCGTTTACAGGTAAATGCCAGCGACCAGCTCACCTGGTATCAGTCAACACAAACCGGGGCCAATGAATTACGTTTCTCCAATAAAATGAATGTGCTTGCGCTGGATGCGAGCCTCGTCATGAGTAAATCCCTGGTGCTGAGCAGTAACCTTAATTACAATACCACTACTTCTGACGGCGGCAGTCCTATCCGCTTTACGATCTGGAATGCGAATGTTGCTTACCGGCTGCTGAAAGGTAAAAACCTGGAATGTAAACTGTCGGTCATGGACCTGCTACGGCAAAACACAAATGTGATCAACAAGGGCTATAACAATACCCTGGTGCGGGGAACGGTGAACGTGCTGCAACAGTACTTCATGTTAACACTGGCGTATTATCCCCGCAAGTTCGGCTCAAAATAAAAAAGCCCGTCCGGCAACATTGACCGAACGGACTTTTTAAAATAACTACAAACCTGTAAGCCGGATTCTGTACCCCGTTTGCACGTGGCCGCTATCATTTATCTGCGACGCCAGTCACCTGGCGCCTGTATCTGCCTACCCTCGGTCATTGGACGAGCCGCCCTTAATAGACCGTATACATGGCATTTCAGCATGCAAGGTTTACCCGCAGTAACGGTTACCCGCCACCACCGTGGGCTCTTACCCCACATTTTCACCCTTACCCCGGATCGCTCCGGGGCGGTCATTTTCTGTGGCACTCTCTGTAAACGCCTGGCGGCGCCCCCCACCCGTTAGGTGGTGCATTGCCCTTTGCTGTCCGGACTTTCCTTGCAATCCTTGCGGACTACACGATAGCGCGGTTTGTAGTTAAGGGCGCAAAAATACGTTATTTGAAGTAGATTTCCGTAGCGCCATAGCCGTACAGCGGGTGGTATTGGTTCACGAAGTGTTTTACGCCGCCCGTTACTTTCAGGATGTCGTGCAGTTCTTCGCGCAGTTTGCCTTTACCTACGCCATGTATCACGACCATAGAGTGCTGGTGGTGCGCCATGGCTAAGTCCAGCCAATACTGGAACTCGTTTAGCTGAATGGCGAGTATCTCCAGGTTGCTCAGCTTCTTAAAGTCTTTCGTCAGCTTATCAATGTGAAGATCGATTTCGTACTTAGGTTGGGTAGACCTGCCCGCTACCGCCTGGAAGTTGTCGGCGGATACGCCGGTTTGCAGGTGTTTGGCGCTTACCATGGGCTCGTTATCTTCCCGCTCGGGATACTTTTCAAATAAAAGATAACTTATCGTCGCCTGCTCCTTCACTTTCAGGTCGTTCAGCTGCATGAACAGCTGCTTTGCTTTCACCTTCCAGTTCTTATCGATGCTCAAAGCCATCTTTGGATCGGCTGGTTTAAGTGCGAAGTTAAAGTCGAACCTTGGCTGGTCGTTCAGTTGCTCGAACAGCAGATCTGACAGGTAAAAGTGTTGAAAAGGCAACACCTCGTTCTTGATTTCGAGGTGCAGGCGATTGTTAAGGAATATCTGGAAATGAACGTTATAGGTGAGCTTCGTTTCGTTCAGCAGGTGATACTTCAGCAGGCTTACGCGTTCATCATACCCATCGTTGATCCAAACCGGCAGGATGGACAGGAACACGCCTTTCTCCTCCCGGTTCACGGGAAACGGTTTCTCCTTTTTGATCTCTTCGCCGCGGATGGGCTTTGGTACGTAAATGTCCTTTTGTGCAGTAAAACGATGGAAATACGGGAAGTCGATCTGGTCGTAATATACCGGGAAGGTCACGCCCTTCACTTCTACCATCAGCATGTCGTTGCTGAGGATGTCTATCACCTTTCCCTCCTCTTTGGAGTGCAAAATCAGGATCGTATCGCCTATAGTGTACTTCATAATCAATTGTCAATTTGTAACCGCCGGGCAAAACTTCACCACCGGCGTCGGAGGATGTGTCCCTCCGGACGCGCAAATTAACAATTAACCTGCAGTCTGCCATCAGTGATTACGCAGCATCTGTTTTCTTTTCAGGATGCATGGCCATGTAATGGTCAACGGAAATAGGCCCGCTTCCTTCTACCATGAAGAAAAGCAGTCCTGCCAGCACCACCAAAGTGAGCCAGAGTTCCGTGTGTACATTAAACAAGGGAGTAGCGGTCTGAATGAAGATAAGTGCCCCTAACAGTACGGGAATGTTGGCCAGTACTGCCACCCGCGTAAGCAAACCCATAGTAATGAGAATGCCCCCGCAGAGATGGGCGAAAACGATGTAATGCGCGAGCCACATCGACATCACCGATAAAAACGGCTGTTGTTGAATGGTGGCGTTTAGCTGATCTATATTGCCGATAAACTGGATGCCTTTTGCAATGAGCACCAGTCCCAGCAGAACTCTCAGTCCATCTATCCAGCGTGGATGATGTGTCTGACCCCAACGGTCAATTCGTTGCAGCATGTTCATAAAATATAGTTTAAGTTCAAAGAGCGCTTAACCTAATTTACGAAATTATCTGCAATAAACGCCGCAGCGGGGTTTAAGCCTGGGCCTGCCTTTGCGCCAAACGGCTGTTCCGGAAACCATAGAGGAAGTAAATCACGAGGCCAAATCCCATCCAGCCGAAGAACACGAACCAGCTTTTTACCGGTATTTCGATCATGAGGTACAGGCAGCAAAGCATGCCGAGCACCGGTATCACTGAAAGATTTCGCAGGATGGTGACAAGGGTAATGATGTAAGCCAGTACCAGGAATACGATAAAGAGAATTTCCTGGTGTGAGTCCTGGGTAAGGTGGCTGAAGTTGTCCACGATCTTATTCCAGAAGAAATAGGTGAAAGCCGCCAGCAGTACAGGTACGATGAAGCGGCCATTGATGTAAGGTAAGTTGAAACGTTTGCCGTCCTTATGTTCGATCTTCGGCAGCAGCAGTACGCCGCCACATACGAGTACGAAGGCGAAGAGGGTACCGATGCTCGTAAGGTCAGTCACAATGCCACTTTCAATGAACAGCGATGGCACGGCCACAATGAAGCCGGTAACGACGGTGCTGAAAGAAGGCGTCTGGTATTTCGGATGCACCTTCGCAAAACGTTTAGGTAACAGTCCGTCGCGGCTCATACTCATCCAGATGCGCGGCTGCCCGATCTGGAATACGAGGATCACGCTGGTAGCGGCAATTACCGCACTCACAGAAACAATGTACCCGATCTTCGTCATGTTGATCTTTTCGAACACAAAGGCCAGCGGATCCTTCACATTGGAGAACTCGCCATAATGCACCATGCCGGTGATCACTAATGTTACGACTATATAAATGATGGTACAAATCAGTAAGGAGTAGATCATACCCCTTGGCATATCGCGCTGTGGGTTACCGCATTCCTCTGCCGTCGTGGAAATGGCATCAAAACCAATATAGGCAAAGAATACGGCGGATACGCCTTTCATGATGCCCGAGAAGCCGTTCGGGGTGAAGGGCACCCAGTTGTCGGTATTGATATAAAAAACACCTACAGCGATCACCGCGAGTAACACGACGATCTTTAAGCCTACCATGAAGTTGGCGCTCTTCTTACTTTCCCGGATGCCGATATAGGCCAGGATGGTAATGAGGATCACGATGATGAAGGCGGGAATGTTTAATACGACATGCCAGTTGCCCAGCATCGGTGCGGTCGTCCAGGCGAGGCCTTCGGTGCTTTGATTAGCGGCCAGCGCGGCTTCGTAGGTATGTTGGGCGGTTTTATAATCGGTAATCATCCATTCAGGCAGATGGATGTTCATGCCTTCCAATACGTTATTGAAATAACTGCTCCACGAGATGGCGACTACGATGTTGCCGATCGAGTATTCCAATATCAGCGCCCAGCCTATGATCCAGGCGGTGAGTTCACCAAAAGTAACGTAAGAATAAGTGTAAGCGCTGCCTGCAACGGGTACGCGGGATGCAAATTCTGCATAACACAACGCCGTGAATCCACAGGTTATAGCGGTAATCAGGAAGAGGAAAATCACACCAGGGCCGCCATCATAGGCTGCCTGACCGATGGTGGAAAAGATGCCTGCACCGATAACGGCGGCTATTCCCATAAGTGTCAGGTCGCGCACGCCCAGCACCTTGTCGAGACCTTTGGTACCATGACCATCGGACACACCGGCGTTAGCGTCGCTTATAATGTTGGCAAGTGACTTTTTCCTGAAAAGCGAATTAGACATTGGACTCAGTTACAGGTTGATGATATAGATAATGTTGTAAGGCCTTATGCTGGCCCGGCGTCAAATATAATAATTAATCAAATACACTAGTGCTGGCGGGTAAGCAGGTAGTCGGCCAGTTCGCGCAGCGGCGCTTTACGGCCACTCATCACGGCAATGTCTTCCAGGTGGGCGAAGGCAATCTTCATGAAGTGCTGTTTCTGCTCCTCTGCCCACTGGTCCACTTTACAATCGCGGAACAGCTCCAGGGTTTGCGGCACTTTGGAGGTATCGTCTGCCGGCAGGGACATAAGTTTATCCATTTGCGTGCGTTGCGCTGGTGTACATAACTCCAGGGCCTTCAGCAGCAAAAAGGTTTTTTTATTGATCAGGATATCGCCTCCCTGTTGTTTGCCTACTTTATCAGGATTACCAAAAGCGTCGAGCAGGTCGTCCTGTATCTGGAAGGCGATGCCCACGTTTTTGCCGAAGCCGTAAATGTGTTGCTGGTTGCCTTCGCTGCCGCCGCCGATGATGGCGCCCATTTGCAGGCTGGCGGCCAGCAGTACGGAGGTTTTAAGTGCGATCATGTTTACATAGTCGGCGTAGTTCACCTGGTCGGGCTGCATGCCTTCCATATCCATATCCAGCTGCTGGCCTTCGCATACTTCAGTGGCGGCTTTGTTGAATACGGAAATGATCTTCTGCTTATGTTTTGATTGGATCTTGTTGAGGTAATCGTAGGTGTGGATCAGCATCACATCACCAGCGAGAATAGCAGTCGGTTCGTTGTATTTGGTGTGAACGGTGGGCATGCCGCGGCGGAGCGGGGCCTTGTCCATGATGTCGTCGTGTACCAGGGTAAAGTTGTGAAATACCTCGATGGCGTTGCCTGCGAGAAATGCATCCGGGTGAATGTCATCGAACAGCTCATTGCCCATGATCGCCAATACGGGGCGTACACGTTTACCGCCCAGGCTCAGGATGTACTGCGCCGGGTCGTAAAGGGTAGACGGACTTTCCGGGAACTGACGTTTGCCGAACTGTTGTTCAAACTGCGCTGCTAACTCTTTAAATGAATGCATGTGGTCTTTAAAATTAAGTAACGGACCTGTTATGTACAGGTCCGTATACTATGCAATTGCGTAATATGGTTCAAAATTACTTATTCTGATTTCTTTTTCCGCGAGGCAGCGCGTTTTTCAGCAGCTTCTTTGCCACTTCTGCCGGGTTTCGGCTTCGGCTCTTTCGATTTACCGCGGCTGGCAGCCTTCTTAGGCGCAGGGTTTACAGGAATGTCCCATTCTCCCCACTTTTCCGTTTCCCCTTTCGGTGTTTCTTTGGCAGGTACGTCCCAGTTATCCCAATCGGCTGGTAAAGGCTTGTCCGTTTTTTCCCTGCGTGGTTTGGGTGCTGCCCTTTCTTCGCGGTCTGGTTTGCCACGTTTAGACGAGCTTCTTTCGTCGCGGTCAAATTTGCCACGTTTGGAAGACGATCTGCCGTCGCGGTCGGGCTTGCCCTGCGGGAAGATTCCGAACGTTGTTTGGCACTGGGTGCGGTACGGGTAACGCCTTCTTCTACGAGGTCGTAGTCCAGCTGGCGTTTAGCCAGGCTGGCCGATACTACGCTGATGCGCACCTTGTCGCCAATGCGGTAACGTTTGCCGGTGTGAGCGCCTACGAGCGAATAATCGCTTTCGTTGTGCATGAACTCTTCCGACAGGTTATGAATGCTCACCAGGCCTTCACACTTGGTATCCACGGTTTCTACCCAGAAGCCGAAGTGTGCCACGCCGCTGATCACGCCATCAAACTCCTCTCCTATAAATTCCTGCATGTATTCTACCTGCTTGTATTTATTGGCGGCGCGTTCGGCTTCCATGGCCTTACGTTCCATTTCGGAGCTGTGCTTACAGCGTTTCTCCAGCAATTTATCTTCTTTCACACTACTCGCCAATACCTGCGCCAGGATGCGGTGCACCAGTACGTCGGGGTAACGGCGGATGGGGGAAGTAAAGTGACAATAGAACTCGAAGCCCAGGCCGTAGTGTCCAATGTTATCGGTCGTATACGCGGCTTTTGCCATGGTACGGATACCCAAAGTTTCCAGCACATGTTGTTCCGGTTTGCCATGAGCGGCCTGCAGCATCTTATTAAAAGATTCCGCGATCGTTTCCGGCTTATGCATATCCAGCTTGTGACCAAATTTGGAAGCGAACATGGCGAACAATTGCAGCTTTTCCTCATCCGGTGCATCGTGCACGCGGTAAGGGAAGGCCACTTCTTGGTTATTCACTTTAATATTGGCCACATGTTGCGCTACCGTACGGTTCGCCAGCAACATGAATTCTTCGATCAGTTGATGCGCTTCTTTGCTTTCCTTCACCACGATACCGATCGGTTTGCCCTTATCATCCAGCTGGAAGCGTACTTCCTGCGATGAGAAGTTAATAGCACCGTTCCTGAAACGTTCGGCACGAAGGCTTTGCGCCATATCATTCAGCAGCAGCAATTCTTTTTCATACTTGCCGGCACCTGTCTGGTTCTCGATAATCTCCTGCACATCTTCATAAGTAAAGCGGTGGTCGGAGTGAATGATCGTACGGCCCAGCCAATATTTCTTCACTTTACCTTTGGCATCTACTTCAAACACCGCAGAGAAAGTGAATTTGTCTTCGTGCGGGCGCAGGGAACACAATTCGTTCGAGATCTTTTCCGGCAGCATCGGCAGCACCCTGTCTGGCAGGTACACCGACGTAGCGCGTTTCTCCGCTTCTACGTCCAGCTGTGTGCCCGGCGTTACATAATGACTCACGTCTGCAATGTGTACGCCTATTTCGTATACGCCATTCCGTACTTTACGGAACGAGATCGCGTCGTCAAAATCCTTCGCATCCACCGGGTCGATCGTGAAGGTGAGCGTGTCGCGGAAGTCTTTGCGTACGGCAATTTCTTCCGGGCTCATGACTTCTTTGATCTCCTTCAGTTCTTCCAGCACTTCTGCAGGGAAGCTTAACGGGAAACCGCTTTCGATGAGAATTTCCTTCATGGCCAGGTCGTTGGTATCGCTGGCGTCGAGGATCTCTAATATCTCACCAACAGGCTTCTTGGTTTTTTCGCCCCAGGCAACTACGCGTACCACGGCTTTGTCGCCGCTCTTCGCTTCACCCAAAGTGTTTGCAGGAATATAAATATCAGGCATGAACGTTCCCTTGTCGGGCACAAGAAAGGCGAAACCTTTGCTCACGTCCAGTGTTCCGGTAAATTCACTTTTCTTTCGTTTAAGGACTTCCGTTACCACGCCTTCTACGCGTCCGCCGGCACCTTTACCCTGCTTGATCGCTGCGACGAGTATTTCATCGCCATCTAATGCGGTGTTCAGGTTCTTTTGTTTAACGAGGATGTCTTTGGCCTGTCCTTCTACAACAACGAAGGCCATACCCGAGCGGGTTATTTCGATGGTTCCTTTGTAGGTTTTCTTCTGGCTGCCAGTTCTCGAACCTTGCTGCATGGATTGCTTTTCATGCTGACTGTGGCCGCCTTTTTTCTTTTTTTAGTCATTTTTCATCTTTTTGTCCGTAGCAAATGCCACGAACGTTTTGTTTGGGATTCTTATGCAGCCGATATATACCCTTACTCCTGGACCAGGGGAGCAATTGGATCGCTGCCAGCTACATAGTCAAAAATATAATTATTAAATGAATCTGCTTCATTAAACAGGAAGGAAATCTCGACCGGAAGCACAGCGATGGGCAGCTGTAGTTCCTTGATGATATCGCGCAGCAGGTGGAGGCGTACTGCGTCTTTCTCAGTGGTGATAATGATCTTCGGGCTTCCTTCCGTTCTTTCCAGTTCCAGTTTCATCTTTTCCAGGTCTTTCCTCGAGTAATAATAATGATCTGGGAACGGAAGCAGGTACACTTTACTAAAACGAGTCTGCAAATGTTGTACCAAAGGCTCCGGACGCGCAATTCCACAAACGACGAGCACATTTTCGCCGGCATCCAGGTGTACAGGTTCGCCGTCGAGCATGTTGTATAATGCGCCGTAACGCAGGCTGGTAAAGAAAACCCGCTGGTGCGGCAATGGGTTGATGTCTTTTAGAAACTGTTCTTTCTCCGGGACTGCAAGATTGTCAGGGCATTTGGAAACGATGATCACATCTGCCCGCTGGTAACCGCTTCTCCCCTCGCGCAGGCGGCCGAATGGTACTACATGGTCGCGAAAGAACGGGCGGCTGTATTCGGTGATCATAATGTTCTTACCCGGTTTTACGGAGCGGTGCTGAAAAGCGTCGTCGAGCAGAATGCCTTGTATATATGGCCTTTCCATCAATAATTGCGGAATGGCCAACATGCGCTCTTCACCTACGCAAACGCTGATGCCGGGGAACTTTTGGTGAAACTGCATGGGCTCGTCGCCTATCTCCGCAGCAGTGCTGTATTCATCTGCCAGGTAAAAACCTTTTGTTTTGCGGTTGTATCCGCGACTAAGGGTAGCCATGCGAAAATGATCTTTCAGCAGGCGGATAAGATACTCCACATGCGGTGTTTTGCCGGTACCGCCCACAGATAAATTGCCCACGGCGATCACCGGCAGATCGAAGTCTACGGCGGTCAGCACGCCTTTGTCGTACAGGCGGTTACGTACCCACATAATGAGCCCGTAGAGTAAGGAGAACGGGTATAATATAGAGCTGAGATATCGCAACACGGAGTATTATTTAGTAGTAAACTGATAAATGTGATCGGGCGTTACGACCGTATTCATGGTGATGTCGCCTTCGTATGTGTCTTCAATGAGTGGTACGGGCTCAAACAGGCTGAGTCCGACTTTACGTGCCGCGGGCCTGCACTGGCTGAGGAAAAGGTCGTACATGCCTTTGCCGTAACCCACGCGATGCCCTTTTTTATCGAACGCCAGCAGCGGTACAAATACCAGGTCCAGCTGGTCGGGTGTGATCAGGCGGCCGTTTACCGGCTCTGGAATGCCGAAGCGGTTCAGCGCGATCTCGGTACTTTCTTCCCAAAGATAGTGCAGCATTTGCCCGTTGCTGAGGTCGGACCGTGAAATTACCAGATGTGCCTGCGGCTGTGCTTCTCTTAGCCAGTTTACGATGCCGTAAGTGTCGGCTTCCAGTTTACCGGCGATGGGCAGAAAAATATGTATATACTGTACACCAGTGTAGTCCAGTTGTTTGCACTGCTCCACCAGCCGCCCGTTCAGCATCTTTGCCGTTTCGGGCAACAAGTCGATGCGCTTTTGCAGGTATTGTTTGCGGATGTCTTTCTTCAGTGCGCTCATGCCTGCAGGTGTTTGATCAGTCCTGGTCTTAGTTGTGCCGCCTGTTCCTGCACAAAAGCCTTATCCGGAACGCTGGCCTGCGAAACGCGGCCAATATGCGCCAGGTGGCTCCAGCGAACGATGTCGGCCTCATTCGTATGCGTGTCGCCGTTGAATATCCACCCTACTACCGGAATGTTCGCCTGTTGCAGTGCCATGGCGGTGAGCAGACTGTGGTTAATACTGCCGAGATAGTTTTGCGCGACGATAATGACCCGTGCATGCAATGCTTTGATGAAGTCGATGGTGAACAGTGTATCGTTCAGCGGCACCATGAGTCCGCCTGCACCTTCGATCACCAGCGGTCCGTCGTACGACAACGCCTCATGCGATAGCAGGTGCGCCTGAGAAATAGTCATCGCTTCCGAGCGTGCCGCCAGGTGTGGCGAGGCGGGCATTTGCAGGCGATATGCTTCCGGCTGACACACGCCCGGGCGCGAAATGAGCGACGCGACCGTTTGTGTGTCTGTGCCTTCGTCGAGGCCGGCCTGTACAGGCTTCCAGTAGCCGGCGTTTAATGCTTCCGTAACGCAGGCCGAGACGATGGTTTTACCAACGCCGGTGCCAATGCCTGTAATAAAAATCCTTTCCTTCTGCAGGTTCATGTGTGGCAAATATAATTCATAAAAGAACTTTCCCGTAAATTCGTTGAACAAGCGATTAGGTTATGAAATACTGTGAAAACATACTCGAAACAATCGGACATACCCCTTTAGTAAAACTGAATAGTGTGACCAGAGAGCTGCCTTGCACCGTGTTGGCCAAGGTGGAGTTTTTTAACCCGGGCAACTCTATCAAGGACCGAATGGCGGTCCGTATGGTAGAGGAAGCGGAAAAGGACGGCCGCCTGAAACCCGGCGGTACGCTGGTGGAAGGTACCAGTGGCAACACCGGCATGGGCCTGGCGCTGGCCGCGATCGTAAAAGGTTACCGCTGCATTTTTGCGACGACCGACAAACAATCTAAAGAGAAGGTAGACATCCTGAAGGCCGTGGGGGCCGAAGTTATTGTGTGCCCGACGAACGTGGAGCCGGAAGATCCCCGCTCCTATTACTCTGTAGCAGCGCGTCTGGCCAAAGAAGTGCCTAACGCATTTTATGTAAACCAGTACGACAACCTGGCGAACCGTGATGCACACTATGAACAAACCGGCCCTGAAATATGGGAGCAAACCGAAGGTAAGATCACGCACCTGATCGTGGCTACCGGTACGGGCGGCACGGTTACCGGCGCCGGCAAATATCTCAAGGAAAAGAACCCTGACATACAAGTATGGGCGATCGATAGTTACGGTTCCCTGCTGAAGAAGTATCATGAAACCGGTGAGCTGGACATGAGTGAAGTATATCCCTACATCACCGAAGGCATCGGCGAAGACTTCGTTCCGCAGAACTACGACATGAGCGTGATCGATAAATTCGAAAAAGTGACGGATAAAGATGGCGCCGTAATGGCCCGCCGCATCACCAAAGAAGAAGGTATTTTCGTTGGCTATTCCGCCGGTTCTGCCGTATCGGGACTCGTGCAGCTGAAACATTTGTTGAAACCGGAGGATGTGGTAGTCGTGATTTTTCATGACCACGGCAGCCGTTACGTAGGCAAAGTTTATAACGACCAGTGGATGATGGAGCGCGGCTTCCTGGATGTGAAGACCGTGAAGGACGTCGTGAATGGCCGCCGCAACGTGCCGCTCGTAACGCTGAATCCAGACGAAAAAGTAAGCGACGCGATTGGCAAGATGAAGAAGTTCGACATTGAACATATTCCCGTATTGCAGAACAACGAGGTAGTGGGTGCGATCTCCGAAAGCGGCCTGTTCTCGCGCCTCATCGACCAGCCGGAGTTGAAAGACGCAGCGGTGAAGCAGGTGATGCAGGCGTCGTTCCCCGTCGTTGGGCTCGAAACGCCGATCGATAAACTCACCATCTTCATCAATAAAGAAAATGGTGCAGTACTCAC
Organism: Chitinophaga horti; assembly: GCF_022867795.2. Taxonomy (NCBI): domain Bacteria; kingdom Pseudomonadati; phylum Bacteroidota; class Chitinophagia; order Chitinophagales; family Chitinophagaceae; genus Chitinophaga; species Chitinophaga horti. Next base: position 2,281,289 of record NZ_CP107006.1, read on the forward strand.
CAAAGACGAAAGCGGCAACCATCATATCGTTACCAAATACGACATTATTCAGGCACTTGGCAAATAAGACATTTACAGACCAACTCGGGCGGAAAGTGGGCATTCCCTTTCCGCCTACAAGTATTATATCACTGGTCCCCTCGCAAACAGAGCTTTTATTCGATTTGCAGTTGGATGCCGAAGTAATTGGCATCACGAAGTTCTGCATACATCCCGACGCCTGGTTCCGCAGCAAAACACGCATTGGCGGCACCAAACAGCTGCATATCGAACAGATCATCGAACTGCGGCCGGATTTGGTTATCGCGAATAAGGAAGAAAACGAGAAAGCACAGGTGGAGGCGCTGATGCAACACTTTCCTGTGTGGACGAGCGACATTCATGACCTCGCGCAAGCCTGCGACATGATAGAAGGCATTGGACGCATCACAGATCGCGCAACACAGGCCATCGCGCTTTCTCAACAAATACGGCAACGCTTTGCGAACCTCACCCCTGCTGAGATTAACATGCCTGCAGCCTACTTCATCTGGCGCGAGCCGTGGATGGTGGCCGGTGGTGATACTTTCATTCACCAGATGATGTTGCAATGCGGCTTCAGTAACATTTATGCAAACCATCCGCGTTACCCGATCGCCGACCTCGATGCGCTGAAGGCCGCAAAGGTGATCCTCCTCTCTTCGGAACCTTATCCATTTAAGGAAAAACATATAGCCGAGATGCAATCCTATGCACCGAATGCACGTATTATACTGGTGGATGGGGAAATGTTTTCCTGGTATGGCAGCCGGTTACTGCATGCGCCCAATTATTTTAAGGAGCTACAGGCAACGGTAACCGGGTAAAAATCGTAGCGCGGCGTACAGGCAACCCACCTTCTTTAAGCACCGTAAGCATTTGAAAATGCACATTATGGAAAGAAGGAAGTTCCTGTCAAACGTTAGTTTAACGATCGCCCTGGCCTGCGCCGGCGGACTCGCAGCCTGCAGTAAAGGAGGAGATAATGACGATAATCCCGGCGGTGGTGGCGGCGGCGGTAATACGAATCCCAAACTCACCGTTAATCTCGCCAATCAACTTGCCAGTCCCGGCGACTTTATTATCAGCGGCGGGATTATCCTCATTCGTATAGCGGCCGGCAACAGCGCGGCTTCTTTTTCTGCACTTAGCAGTACCTGTACACACCAGGGCTGCGCTTTATCCACCTACAATGCAGGGACCTCCCAGATCGAATGTAATTCGCCCTGCGGCCATGGCAGCCGTTTTAGCAACACCGGCGCGGTGGTAAACGGACCGGCTACTTCCGCTTTGGCTAAATACACGATCGAAGTAAATGGCACTACGTTAACTGTGAAGTAAGGCATCAATCGGAATCATGCATCGTGAAAAGGGCCGGCCGCATGGTGGTGTGGCCGGCTATTTTCTTTATTCTGATTTGAGACTTTTGGCGGGATTCATGCACGCAGCTTTGATAGCCTGGTGGGCGATGGTGATAGCTGCGATAACAAATGTGGCGGCCAGTGTGATAATAAACACACTGCTACCAATGTTTACCTGGTAAGCAAAATTGTTCAGCCAGCGTTGCATCATCACAAAGGCTAATGGTGTAGCAATGAAAAAGGCCACCAGAATCAGCAGCATAAATTCTTTACCAAATAAGCCGAGTATGCTCGCAGCCGAAGCTCCCAGCACTTTGCGGATGCCCACTTCCTTCGTTCGATGAGCGGCGGCGAAAGTCACAAGTCCGTACAATCCCAGGCAGCCGATAAAGATCGATAACAAGGAGAAGATGCGGAAGGCCGTATACACTTTCTGCTCCTGGCGGTACATCTGCACGATATGATCATCTATAAATGCGTAAGAGAAAGCATTGTCAGGAAATACGCCCGACCACGACTTTTCAATACCGGCAATAGTGTTGCGCATGTTCTTGCCCGATAGCTTTATGCTGATGCTGTAAAACCTATTCGGGTCATAAAACAACACACAGGCCCGCGTAAGTTTATGCCGCGTACCTTCCTGGAAGTCGTTGATCACACCGGTAATCAGCCTTGACTGACCACCTAACACGAAACGTTGCCCCAGCGCCTGTTGCGGCATTTTGTAGCCGATCGATCGTAACATCGTCATGTTTATCACCGTGCTACGGGAAGTGTCGCCCTCCGGAAGCGCACGTACGGGCTCGCCGGCCAGTAATTGCAGTCCGAACATATCAAAGTAACGTTCGTCCACCATTTTGATGTCGGCTACATCGCCCTTCACCATGTTCGGATGCTCGTAATACGTAGCACTACCGCCAAACGTAGGGGCCCCGACCGATAACGTATAGTCTTCCACCCCGGGGATACTCATTACCTGTTGCGCCAGTAACACACGTTTATCGGTGTCGGGCAGCCGCATCGTAATAACGGCCTCCTTGTCAAACCCAAGGTCCCGGTTTCGGAAATAATCCATCTGGTGCGCAACGATCAGCGTGCCGGCGATCATCACCTGTGAAATGACGAACTGCGTGACCACTAGCGTTTTCCGCATGCCCAGGCCCCCTGTCCTCACTTTACCCTTCAGGCTCACGGCCGCCGCGAAGGACGACTGCACGAAAGCAGGATAAAGTCCGGCCAACAACACTACAACCAGGCCTACACTCAGCAACAGCATGATCATTTGCGGTGTGAACAAAACGAGCGCCCGAATGCTCACATCCAGTAATGCACTTACAGACGGTAATGATACTGCGGTCAATCCCAATGCCAGCAACATGCCGATGCCTGTTACTATACCCGTTTCCAGCATAAATTGCGCTACCAGTTGTGTGCGGCTGGAGCCCAGTGTTTTACGCACACCCACCTCTCTTGCGCGTTTAAGCGCCTGTGCGGTGGCCAGGTTAATGAAGTTGATACAGGCGGTGATGAGCACGAACAAGGCAACGCCAGCCAACGCTACATAAGTAGTACGTGAAACGGTGGGGCTGATATTGTTATGCAGGTACCGCTGATCGAAATGAATATCTTTCAAAGGCTGAAGAGGCAGTCGTGTCCGGGAGGCAATATCTGCCCCCCAATTGCGGGTAATAAAGGAAGGGATGCCAGCTTCTATCGTTGCGCTTGTTCGCCCTTCGGGCAACACAATATAAGTATAGGCGCCGCGAATGTCGAAGAACGGATCATCTTTAAAGTCCTTCCCTAAGGTCGACAAGGACAATAAAAACCGGAAAGGCATATGGGTGTTAGCGGGCGGGTCGGCCACCACCCCGGTTACTTTTAATGCCAGGCGGTTGTCCAGCTTAACGGTTTGGCCGATCGGTTCTTCGGCTCCGAAGTATTTGCGGGCAGTTGTTTCAGTCAACACCAGGCTGTTGGGCTCCGTAAGTGCGGATGATTGGTTTCCTTTTAGCCAGGTGTAGTCGAATACCCGCAGGAAGTTGGTATCGGCGCACAACATCAGTCGGTCGGCGAAAGGCTGTGCATCAACCCCAATGGTTACATCGTTCATATACATAACTTGCGTGCCCTGCTCTATTTCAGGGAAATCGCGCAACATAGCCGGCAATACGGAAGTAGACACGCTCGGGTTGAAATCGATCTCGTTGAGGGTGACGCGGTAAATGCGGTCGGACTTTTGATGCCAGGCGTCGTAAGTAAGTTCGTTCTTGACAACGAGGTAGATGATGAGACAGGCGGCTATGCCAAGGGTAAGGCCTGCAATATTGATGACGGTATTCGTTTTCTGTTTGAGGACAGCGCGCCAGGCGGCGACAAGGTGGTTACGAAGCATGCTGTGACAGTTTGCCCGTGTTGCTCCAAATTAATACCATCTTATAAATGGTTGATGATCAATAAGCCGCGTAACTTATCCTGTCCGGTTTTAGTATAAACGCCGTCCGTAAGCGGACATGCCCTTACACCCCAAACACCTTATCCAGCGCCTTCACCACCGCTTTAGGATCTGATTTGCCCTTTTCTACCAGGTAAGGATACTCGTCCACGAACTCGAGCCGCTTAAATTCCGGCAGCTTAAAAATGTTCATCTTATCGACAAACGCCCGTTCTTCGCGGCCGTAGAAGCGGATGTATTTGGTGTGACTAACGGTAATTTCGTACATCGCCTTCTTGTCATTATGCACCAGCCCGAAGCTGAGGGCTGCATCTTCTGTGAGGGCGGTTTTATGCGGGTATAAGCCGGCGAGTGCTTCCATCTTGTTCATGGGTAGCGTGCTGGTGGCGTCTTCCATGCCGTAGTGGCAACTAACTGTGTCGGGTAAAAACTCTGTGAGGGAAATAAACAACTGCCAGAGGCGGTCATTATTGATGTTAATACTCGCCTCAAAGCGAAAAGGCAGTAAAGGCGAAGCATTCATCCTTACCAAAAAACCTTCCTTGATCTGTGCGTGAGCCCTTTTTTCCAAAGCTTCCTGGCCATCTGCCCGGTGCGACAACTCTCCTGCCCTGGGGATGCGAATCGTGGGTGCAAGTATTAACATGTGCTAAAGATAGCCGTAATTCCGCGCAGCGCGAAAAATTAGTCAAGGTGTTTTCGTACATGCCAAACGCGCATCAGGCTGTCGGATTCCCAGCGGCTCAGGCTGACAGGGGCCGTGCCGGTGCGGCTGTAGTTTACCTGTAGAGGCAGCAAACTATCATAATGATAGCCGAATACCAGGTACTCGTTAAAGCTGGAGTCTTTGCGGAACCTTTCAATCCAGTCTTCCTCAAATACGATCCTCCCCTTTTCGAGCCGGATCGTTTTGGATTTACGGTAGGCGGTGTCTTTGTCGAACGTGGTTTCTTCGGCAGACCAGGTTTGAGAGTCGGCGGTGCTGTCGGTCGATTTCCAGGACCTGGGCAACAACAGCATACGGCGTTTGGCGCGTTCTTTATTGAACTCCACCCCATATTGCTGCTCCGGTGGAAATGCTTTCCTCCACCATGCTTTACCATTAAAATAGAGCACAACGCCGGCTAAGGCCAAAAAAATATAAAGGACGGTTTTCATTTTCTGGTCGTGTAAAAGGGAAGGTAAATATAATAGCGGAGGCTGATGGCATATCTCAGTAGAAATTTTTATATACTAGAAATCTTCATCCGGATGCTTATATTTGCCATCCAGATTTTTAACCTAATCGGATTATTATGGGAAAATATACTTCCGGCGTATTATTCGGCGATGAGCTTGAAGCGCTTTACAATGATGCAAAAGACAAGGGTTTTGCTATGCCCGCAGTGAACGTAGTGGGCACCAACTCTGTGAACGCAGTATTGGAAACCGCTGCTAAAGTTAATTCTCCGGTGATTATCCAGTTCTCTAACGGTGGAGCACAATTCTTTGCCGGTAAGGGTATGCCGAACGATAAACTGCAGGCGAACATCGCCGGTGCAATTTCTGGCGCAAAGCACGTACACGAGGTAGCTAAATACTATGGTGTACCTGTGATCCTCCACACCGACCACGCAGCAAAAAAATGGTTGCCATGGATCGACGGCCTGCTGGATGCGGGTGAAACTTTCAAAAAACAAACGGGTCAGCCCCTCTACAGCTCTCACATGCTGGACCTGTCTGAGGAGCCAATCCACGAAAATATCGAGACCTCCAAAGTTTACTTCGAAAGAATGAACAAACTGGGTATGAGTATCGAAATCGAACTGGGTGTAACTGGTGGTGAAGAAGACGGCGTAGACAACTCCGGCGTTGAAAACTCTCTCCTCTACACGCAACCCGAAGACGTAGCGTATGCTTACGAAACCCTCAGCCAGGTAGGCTCCCGTTTTACCGTAGCTGCTGCTTTCGGTAACGTACACGGTGTTTACAGCCCGGGTAACGTAGAACTGCGTCCGGAAATCCTGAAAAACAGCCAGGACTTCGTAAAAGAGAAATTCAAAACTGCCAGCGACAAGCCAGTTTATTATGTATTCCACGGCGGTTCCGGTTCTCCTAAACACCAGATTGCTGAGTCGCTGGGTTACGGTGTAATCAAAATGAACCTGGATACCGACATGCAGTGGGCTTTCTGGGAAGGTGTACTGGGCTACTACAAAGCTAAAGAAGCTTTCCTGCAGGCGCAGCTCGGCAACCCTGAAGGTGCTGATAAGCCAAACAAGAAATACTACGATCCGCGCGTATGGCTCCGTAAAGGCGAAGAAACTTTCGTTGCCCGCCTGGAAGAAGCGTTCAAAGATCTGAACTGCATCAACCGCAACGCGTAATCAATTAATACATTCCAGCCCCATGCAACACCCTTGCATGGGGCTTTTTGATGACCCTTACCTTACAGAAATAATTGAAACCACACATATATAATGGCCTTTCAAATAAATGTTTGGATTTTATTTCTTTAAGTTGGAAGCACGGGAAATGAATTTAATTGTATCTTGCACCACTATTCTTTAACCAAATAGCACAACAAACGCAAGTATGAGCTGGTTTAAGCGGATCAAACAGGGCATTTCGACGTCAACGAGCGAGAAGAAAGAAGCACCGGACGGACTTTGGCACAAATGCCCGAACTGTAAAAAAACCGTTACTGTAAAGGACCTTAAGGAAAGCCTCTACGTATGCGATAAGTGTAATTTCCACAATCGCATCAATTCAAAGGAATATTTCGAGATCATTTTTGATAATAATGAGTTCGAGGAGCTGTTCAGCAACATCTATCCTAAAGATATGATGGGCTTTACAGATCTTAAGCCTTACAACGCCCGTTTGAAAGACGCGCAACGTAAAACCGGCCTTAGCGACGCAATGCGTGTAGGTGCGGGTAAAGTAAACGGTTACGGCCTCGTGGTTTCCTGCATGGACTTCCAGTTCATCGGCGGCTCAATGGGTTCTGTAGTAGGTGAAAAGATTGCCCGTTCCATCGATTATGCGATCGCGAACCGTATGGGTTTACTGATCATCTCCAAATCAGGCGGTGCCCGTATGATGGAAAGCGCCTTTTCCCTGATGCAGATGGCCAAAACCTCAGCCAAGCTCACCCAGCTGGCGGATGCGAAATTGCCTTACATCTCCCTGATGACGGACCCTACCACCGGTGGTGTAACCGCTTCTTACGCGATGCTCGGCGACATCAATACCGCAGAACCCGGCGCACTAATCGGGTTTGCTGGACCAAGGGTTATTAAGGAAACGATCAAAAAGGACCTGCCTGCTGGTTTCCAGAGCGCGGAATTCCTGCTTGACCACGGTTTCCTGGACTTTATTACAGACAGAAAAGAACTGAAACAACGTTTAGCTACGCTGTTGGAGCTCTTCTCAAAATAAAACACTGAAGAAAAGGTCCATGTATACACATGGGCCTTTCTTTTTTTACTACGATGGCAGAATTAAGGAACAGATCGGCATTTTTCGAGTTTGCGATAGAAGATAAATTTATCGCCGGACTGGTATTGACAGGCACGGAGATCAAATCGATCAGGGGTGGACGCGTAAGCTTTAACGATAGCTTCTGCTACTTCTCCAAGGGCGAACTGTTCGTGAAAAGCCTGCACATCGCCGAATACTCTCACGGCACTTACGCCAACCATGATCCCTTACGCGAACGTAAGCTGCTGCTTACCAAACGCGAACTGCGGAAACTGGAGAACAAGATCAAGGAAAGAGGTTATTCGATCATTCCTCTGCGTATGTTTATGACCGAAAAGGGCATTGCGAAGATGGAAATCGGATTGGGTAAAGGTAAAAAGCTGCACGATAAGCGTGATTCGATCAAACAACGCGAGGCGGACCGCGAGCTGCGCCGCAACTTTAAGGTATAATCAATTACATCCCCCCAATGCATAACATCACAAACCTACATCCTATGAAATACAGTGCTCTCCGCTACCTGGGCATCCTGTTAATGGTCTTTTTCTGCGCCTGTAAGTCGGGTGAAAAGATGTACAATCGCGGTCAATACGATGATGCGGTACGCCTGTTCGTGAAAAAACTGCAAAAGCGCCCGAACGACAGCAAATCACTCGCTTTACTGCCCCGCGCCTACCAGATGGCCGTGGAAACGCATGAAGCGAATGTAAACAGTCACCTCGTGTCTAACAACGCCCTCAAATGGGAACGAGTAAGAGCCGAGTACAATGCGTTGCAAAATCTCTATTATTATATCCAAAGCTCCCCCGCCGCTTTACGTATCGTAAAGCCGAAAGATTATTCATCCGCCATCACCGGCGCACAGGAAAACGCTGCGGAAGCCCGGTATAACCGTGGCTTGCAGTTAATGGGCGAAAATAATAAAGCCAGCGCCCGCAAGGCGTTCCATGAATTTGATGCAACCCTTGCACTCGTTCCTGAGTATAAAGATGCGAAGGCACGCCGCGAAGAGGCATTTAACGCAGGGACTATTTATGTGGCCATCAGCCAGTTGCAGATGCGCAGCCCGTCCTTCCAGTTTTCTGCCGACCAGTTTCGCGATGTGTTGCTGAGAGATTTGCAACGACGCAACCTTGACCGTTTTGTTTTGTTTATAGATGAAAGAGAGGCCCGCGCACAAAAGCTGCGCCCCGATCATTACCTGGAACTCTTGTTTTATGACTTCGTAGTCGGTCAAACCTATGTAGATCGCCTCGAAAGGGAAGTTTCCCGCGAAGTGGTGGTAGGGCAAACGAAGGAGCGCGACTCCACCGGTAAAGTGTTTAACAAGGACGTTTGGGGCATTGTGAAAGCCAAGGTGTTCGTGACCAAAAAGACGGTTACCTCCAGCGGTATGATGGATTACCGGATTACGGAGGTAGACAATGGCCGCCTGTTACGCACGAACCGTGTACCCGGACAATTCGTCTGGTTAAACCAGTTCGGCACCTTCCGGGGGGATGAACGGGCGCTGAGCGATGAAGATCGTAAGCTGATGACGGGCAGAGACATGCTGCCACCGCCGCCGCAACAGCTGTTTACAGAGATGACGCGACCTATTTACGACCAGATGGCAAGAGAATTGCAGTCGTACTACAATAGCATCTATTAAACCAAAACAGCATCGATATGAGAACTTTGTTTATCGCTTTAACAGCATTGGTATTGGGAAGCTGCGCATCCTCCAAAAAAGGAGCAGCTGCCGAAGCCGATTTGTATGGAAAAGAGTGGAAACTGATGGAGCTGAACGGCAAACAGGTGAACACTACCGCGGAACGCCTGCCGACCATCAAATTTGAGAAAGAAGGCGCACGCGTATCTGGTTTCGCCGGTTGTAACCGCATGATGGGTACTTTTACCATCAACGCAGAAAAGTTGATCTTCTCTCCGCTTGCAGCTACGAAGATGGCCTGCATGGACGATAACGTGGAAACGGAGTACCTGGCTGCTTTGTCCGGCGTTAACACCTTCAGCGTGGATGCGGGCATGCTGCAATTGCAGGCCGGCGACACGGTGTTAGCGAAGTTTAAATAATAACAATCCCCGGTCAGTAAGCTGGCCGGGGATTTTCTATGGCAATGAAAAAACAAGTCATTTGTAATTATCCCAGCACGCCCTGGTGATGCTCCCACAGCCGCGAGTAAATAGCCTTCTTCTCCATTAACTGGCTATGCGTTCCCTCTTCCGCCATCACGCCTTCCTGCAGTACAACAATCTTATCCGCATTCATGACCGTACTTAACCGGTGCGCGATCACGATGATGGTTTTGCCGCCGTCGCGAAGCGCTTTCATGGTGCGCTGCACGTATTGATCACTTACCGGGTCAAGCGATGATGTAGCTTCATCGAGGATCAGGATGTCGGGATTGCGGTAAATCGCCCGTGCAATGGCGAGGCGTTGCCGCTGGCCGCCCGAAAGGTTGGCGCCATGCTCCCCAACGCGGGTATTGAAACCATCTGGTAGCTTTTCAATGAACTCCAGCAATCCGAGATGTTGTGCTACGATCAGCGCGCGTTGCATATTTGGTTCGTATTCACCGATCGCAATATTTTCAAGAATGGTACCGGCGAACAGGTCGATCTGCTGCGGCACCACACTCACCCGCCTGCGCAGGCTTTCATTCTCGATATAACGGATGTCCAAATTGCCGATCAGGATATGCCCTTCCTTCAACGGATACATGTTCTGCAAAAGGGCCATGAGCGTTGATTTGCCGGATCCGCTCTCCCCTACTACGGCGGTTATTTTACCCTTCTCGACTTGCAGGTTAAAGTTGCGGAATACTTCGGTGCGGCTGCCATATCGGAACGATACATTATTGAAATGGATGTTGCCGACCATTTCCGGTGTTAACACCACCTTATTGCCGGTGTCCTCCTGCTCCAGGTCCATGATCTCGAACAAACGGTCGGCGGCGATAAGTGCATCCTGCATGCTTTTGTTAGCGCTGATCAGGCTCATGGCCGGACCGGTAAAGTAACCCAATATCGCGTAGAACGATAGTAGCTCGCCCGGGCTTAATTGCCTGTCCAGCACAAACAGCGAGCCGGCCCAAAGCAACACGACCACGAACACACTCGTAGCGAAACTGGCTGCGTTGCCGATGTACAGGTTATTCAGTGTCGTGTAGTAAATGGTTTTCAACAGCTGTATGAATTTCGATTCCGTTTTTACGTTCGCATATTCCTCCAGCCCGAACCGTTTGATCGTTCCGGCGGAGTTGAGCGATTCTACCAGCTGTCCACCCAATTCTGCATTATCTTCCATCAGCTTGCGCTGCATTTTTCTATTTACATTATTACTGATGCGGTACACCACGTAATATACCGGTACTATGCCCAGCATGATCAGCGCCAGCTTCCAGTAATAGGTGAACATCAAACAGAAAGAAAAAATAACGATGAAGATGTTGACGACAAGACTCACCGCTACATCGTTCACGAATACACGGATTTTTACCGCATCGTTAATGCGCGAAGTTATTTCACCTACACGCATGGTATCGAAGAATTGTTGCGGCAGTTTCAGCAGGTGTTTGTAATAACCCAGTATCAGCTGGGCATCAATCTGCTGGCCCGTCTTCAGCGCAAATACGCTTTTCAGGCTACCGATATATAATTGTAAGCCGAGTATGCACAACATGATAATGCCCAGCAGGTTGAGCAAATTACGATTGCCCTCTACCAGTACATTGTCGACGATCTTTTGAACGTAAATAGAGGTGGACAGTCCTAATATGGTATACAACATTGCACCGAAAATGGTTTGCATGGTGACCGCGCGATGTGGCTTTAGCAGGAACCAGAAGCGTTGAAGGTTGGATACTTTTTCATTACCGGGCCGAAATGTTTCGCCAGGTAACAAAAGGATCAATACGCCCGTCCATATTTGTTTGAACTCCTCCGGCCGCATCTTGTGCAATTCGCCGTCAGCCGGGTCCATAACGGTAATGGCATCGGGCGTTACGCGGTACACGACCACATAGTGATGCAAAACGCCTTTCAAAATAACGTGTGCGATGGCCGGTTTGGGAATATTGGGGAGTGATTCGAATGGCCCCTTTACGCCTTTGGCCTGAAAGCCAAGTTTGCCTGCCGCTTCAATGAGGCCCATCACATTCGTGCCTTTGCCATCTGTATAAGCGAACTGGCGGATGCGTGCTACGGGCATTTCGAGGTTGTAATAAGCTGCAACCGACGCCAGGCAGGCGGCTGCACAGTCACTGATGTCGCGTTGCTTCACCAGCGCGCTTTTCTTTACTTTTCTGATTTGCTGACTGCTCATGGTTATCCTTTTCTGGTATTGGGATTCATCCAATCGTCTGCCTTATCATACAACAATTGGAACAAACTGCGTTTGGTGAGAATGAACCGGGCTTGCAGGGTCATGCCCTTTTTGAGGTTGCCTTTTACGCCGTGCGCGGTTTCAACGGCCGCACTGGCAAAGGCGCAACGCACTTTAAATACCGGCTGGTTATCGACCATGGTGAAGTCATTGTCTACCGACAATACCTTTCCTTCTACCAGGCCCCATTCGTTATAGTTAAACGCATCTACCTGGAACTTGGCCGGCATGCCTGCGCGCAGGTAAGCGATATCGCGCGGGGAAACATAACATTCTGCAATCAGGTTAGAGTCGGGGGAGATAACGCCCAGCAGCTCTCCGTTTTGTACGTTGCCGCCGGCATAACGGCCGCTGAATTGCTGTAAAGTGCCGCTCACCGGGGCTTTGATCAGGTTCCATTCCTGTTCTTTTTGCAATTCTTTTGTGTCGGCCTGCAGCCGGCTGGCTTCCATTTTATAACGCCCCAGCTCTTCCTGCCAGGCGCTGCGTTGTTGTTGTACGGTAGAATTATATACAGCTTGCACACGTTCATACTCAAACTTTTTATCGTGCAGTTCTTTTTGCGCTACCACCTTATCTGCATACAAGGTGTGATAGATGTCGAGATCGTTACGGAGCTTTTTAAGCGTGGCCGCCTGTTCCGCCAACGTCGCCTGGAACTTCTGGTACTGCTGCCTGTACAACGCAGATTGCAGTCCACCCCCGCCGCCACCGGCCAGAATCGTCAGGTCGTGAATGTAGGCTTCGCGCTGACTCATTTCATAATTTGCCTGTATCAAACGGCCTTTACTTACATCTTCCTGCAGGCGTAAGATTACCTGTCCCTTCTGCACTTTTTGCCCCTCCGTCACCAGCACTTCTTCGATCGTACCAGGCACCATGGCGCGTAGTTCATTCTTCTCCGCAACGGGACGAATAAGTCCGGCTGCTTTTACAGACACATCTACTTTAATGAATGGTAACAAAATAATGGTAAGTAGTACGGCTGATAATACGCTGATGTAAATCACCTGCGTTCGGACCTTTACTTTGGGAAGCCAGGTATGTACGGAGTTCTGGACGACTTCCACAGGAAATAGCTGCGGCATTCGGTTTTGGTTTAAGCATGAAAATAGCGCCGGTGGTTAGCCGGAACGGTTGATACAATAACAATTTTCAAATGCTTAGACGGTAGGATAGGCTATACGCAATATACAATTAAAATTGAAATCTGCAAGTGCTACCTTTGGGTAGATGAAATGTGTGTTCCCCCTCTTACAGCTCCTGTTCATGGCGATGCCCGCATCTGGCCAGCAGAAAGAAGTTCCGCTCGATATTGCACGCTTTTACCAGGTGGTAAGCTCCACTAAAAACCTGGAGGCGATGGTCGATGGCGACGTGAAAACTTGGCCGGAACCGCAGTATCACCTGCTCACCTACCCGGCCGAAATCCGGTACACGTTTCCGCCAGGTATGGACGTGCGCATTTCGTCGCTGCGTTTTTACGATGGCATGGGTACTGCGGAAGGCAAGCCGTTTAAAGTCTACGCTATCGCACCCGGCAGCTGGAAAAAGCAGTTGATCGCCACCTTTACCGGCGATGCATATAACGAATGGGTAACCGTGCAACTGAAGGCGCCGGTGCGCGCGCAATACCTCGTGATACAAAAAGGCATCCTGTTCCCCACGGAATTTAAGATTTATGGCGATTATACGCCCGTAAAAGAGGCGTTAGCGGATAAGCCGGGCAAACACCCCTTCCGGGATTTCACAGGCGTAAATGGCTTTGAATGGAACATTCTGAAGGACCCCGCGAATGAAAGTACATTCGGGGAGATCGACGTGTCAAAGTTCAACCTGTTAAAGCCACTGTCTGCCATCCGCCATTACATGGATTGGGAAAAGATCGAACATACACCGGGTAAGTATACGTTCAGCCCGACGCGCTCGGGTGCGTGGGATTACGACCGGATGTACCAGGCGCTGAAGGCTGACAATATCGAAGTGCTGGCCTGCTTTAAAACGATTCCTTCATTCATCATCAATACGTATCCCGAAAATGACCGGGACTATGGCAATGTACCGGCGCGTTACGGCGCAGATCTTACCCGCCCGGACACTTATGTGGAACAAGCCCGCGCCATCTTTCAGTATGCAGCACGATACGGGTCCAATCCGAATGTCGGTCCGAACCTGGTGAAGGTCGATTTCGCTCCGCAATTTGGTCCGGGTACCCGTGCGAATGAGCGAAAAATAGGTCTTGGGCTGATCCGCTACATCGAATGCGATAACGAGCGTGACAAGTGGTGGGCGGGACGTAAGGCTTACCAGACAGGCCGTGAATATGCAGCTAACCTCTCTGCTTTTTACGACGGCGACCAGGGACGGCTGGGCCCAGGCACAGGCGTAAAGGCGGCCGACTCTGCGATACAGGTTGTGATCGGCGGCATTGCCGCAGCGGAGCCGGATTATATCCGCGCCATTATCGATTGGTGCCAGGAATTTCGGGGCGGCGATCTGTGTTTTGATGTGATCAACTATCATCAGTATGCGAACGATGCCGGCTCCGTACAATATGGTCAATCAACAAGAGGTATGGCGCCGGAAACGGCACGTTTGGGCGCTATTGCAGATAAGTTCACCGATCTCTCCCTTCGCTACGCCGGCGGTCGCGAAGTATGGGTAACTGAAACGGGGTACGATCTTAACCAGGCGTCGCCGCACCATGTGCCGGCTGTTGGCGGACGAAGCATCATGCAAACGCAGGCAGACTGGATATTACGCACGGCTTTGCTGTATGCGCGCAAAGGCATCGATCGCTTGTTCTTTTACCAGCTTTTTGATGATAATCCCGGACAGGAGTGCCAGTTCTGTACCACCGGCCTGGCGGACGAAGCGAACCGTAAGCGTCGCCCGGCGCTGGATTTTCTTATGCAGGCGAACCAGTTGATCGGCGACATGGTATTTACATCTTCTTTAAGTGCTGATCCGGTGGTAGATGTATATACCAAAAATGCAAGTAAGGTGTACGTGCTGTATTCACCCACCGAAAGCGGCCGCAAGATCAGCTATGCTTTATCGGTACCCGCAGAAACCACCCAGGTGAAACTTTTTCGGCTGGCAGAGGGAAAAGATGCGCCCGAAATGGAGCTATTGGCGGTGCAGAAGGGAAAAATAAACCTGGTGCTTACCGAAACGCCCATCTTTATCACGTTTTAATTTGGTAAGAAGAAGAATTATACCTACATTCGCTGGCATAATTTTATAAATTTTAGAAATGAGTAACAAAATCACAGGAACTGTAAAGTTCTTCAACGAGACAAAAGGCTTTGGCTTCATCAAACATGAAGATTCTAATAAAGAGACTTTTGTGCATGTAACAGGCCTCGTTCACGAAATCCAGGCAGACGACCGCGTAGAGTTCGAAGTGCAGGAAGGAAGGAAAGGCGAGAACGCTGTTAACGTAAGGCGCATTGATTAAGTTTTGCTTTTTCATACCTTTTTAAAGAAGGCCGGTTCGAAAGACCGGCCTTCTTTCTTTTTTACTTGATGAGCCCGCGCTTTAACGCTTCTTTCACAAGTCCCGCTGTATTTTTCACACCCAGTTTTTGCACGATATTAAAACGGTGCGCCTCCACCGTTCGCAAACTGATATATAACTCCTCCGCTATTTCGTGATTATTATATTCCGCCGCAATTAATCTCAATACATCTTTCTCCCGGTTCGTTAACGGAATTTCGTACCTGCTTGTCCGTTGTCCGGTGATGGCTTCGTGTAACAGTTTCTGTTGTATCTGTTCATCAAGAAATTGTTTGCCATCCATGATCTTGTAAATCGCTTCTAAAATAGTTTGATGGCTGGTGTTTTTCAGTACGTAACCCGACGCCCCGTTACGAATAATTTGTCGTACGTAATGTGCATCATCCAGGCTGGTTAGTACCATCACTTTTACCTGCGGATATTGCTTAATGATCGTGCGGCATAACTCTATGCCGGATACATCCTGTAATTGTATATCCATCAATACCAAATCGGGTTGTGTTGTCTTAAGCGCCTCGGAAAGCGCTATGCCACTGGTTCCTGCAAAACCTATCTCAATGCCCGGCACATCGCCAAGGCGTGAAAGCAGTCCGTCAATAACAATGGGGTGATCATCTGCTAAAAATATTTTAACCGGCATCATAAGCTCACTTTGTGGTTTCCTTTTAGTGTGGGGTAGTGCAATAATAGCAGATGCAGCAATGATTCTAATACGTGTAAACACTTAGGTCTAAAAATAGGTGATCCACTCAATATACCTCAACGCACACAGCATAGCTTTGCATTTGGAACCATGAATGAATAGCAGAACAGTCATGCCCGTACATGAGAAAAGTTGAGCCCTTTATCTGAAATGTAGCATTCGCTATTTAAATCACCTTAAATGACAACCAAAATGAGAAAACTACTGCCTGGAGTGCTTGCGTTGCTGTGTTTAACGCTCTCATTCGCACTGCACGCCCAGCAAAAAAAGGTCACAGGGACCGTGACCGACCGCAATGGCGTTGTACTGCCTGGTGCTACTGTTACCGTTAACAAAGGCAAACAGGGCACAGTAACCAACGCTGAAGGTAAATTTGAAATTGTTGCCCCGGAAGATGGTACGGTTACCATCAACTTCACCGGTTATAAAACGCAAACTGTAAAGGTGAGCGCATCCGGCGAAGTGAACGTATCCCTGCAGGAAGACATTGCCAAACTGGATGAAGTAATTGTAACAGGCCTGGCTACTTCGGTAAAAAGAAGGAATGCCGCCAACGCAGTAGCCACGGTGTCCGCTAAAGAGCTTTCAGGCACCGCACCTGCGCAAACATTCGACGCAGCGTTGAACGGTAAAATCACCGGCGCCAACATCGTTGCCAACTCCGGCGCTCCCGGTGGCGGCATCGCGATTAAACTGCGCGGTGTAACCACGTTTTATGGAAACACCGATCCGCTGTTCGTAGTCGACGGTATCATCGTAAACAACCGTGCCGTATCGGGCGGTCTGAATGCCATTACGGGTGCAGCATCGGGAGGGTCTACATCCTCGCAGGACAATGCCGCAGGCAGGATTGCAGACATCAACCCGGCTGATATTGAGAACATCGAGATCCTGAAAGGCGCTTCCGCTTCCGCGATCTATGGTTCACAGGCTGCCGCAGGTGTGGTGATCATTACAACTAAAAAAGGCCGCGCAGGTAAAACGCGTGTTAGCCTCAACCAGGACCTTGGGGTAATATCCGTACGCAAACTGCTTGGCCAACGTAAACTTACCGAACAGCGGGTAGAAGATTCCGGCTGGGATGTGGAGGATTACAAAGCTGCCGTAGCTGCTGGTAAACTTTTCGATTACGAAAAAGAAATGTACGGCAATGATGGTTTTGCCCGTAACACCAACCTGAGTTTAAGTGGCGGTAGCGATAAAACAACTTACCTGCTCAGTGCTGGTACTAAAGACGAAGAAGGCATCATTAAAGGCACTGGTTATGCCAATAACAGCGTGCGTGTCAACATCGATCATCGCATCTCGGATAAAATAAAAATTGGTGTTACTTCTACCTACCTCCGCTCCTCCTCCGACCGTGGTCTGACGAACAACGACAACCGTGGCGCAACGTTCGGCGTGGCGCTATCCTCTACCCCATCATTTGCACAACTGCATCCTGATGCGGGCGGTGTATACCCGGAAAACCCATTCGCCGCTTCCAACCCGCTGGAAACCCGCGATAAGATGAAAAACAATGAACTGGTGAACCGCTTTATTGGTGGTATTAACCTGGAGGCAAACCTGCAACAGTCAGCCCGCTCTACCACCCGCTTCATTGGCCGTGCAGGTGTCGATTATTATAACCTGAAAAGTGCGCTCCTGTTCCCTTCGTCGCTGCAGTTCCAGGCGATTACGCAGGGGCAGAACGTACAGGGTAATGCCAATAACATGTTTACCAACTGGTCTGCTTTCCTGGTAAACACCATTAATACTAAAAACAATCTTTCGTTCACCAGCACCGTAGGTCTAACGCACGAAACCGGCAGCTTCGACCGATTCTGAATGTGGCTTCGCAGCTGATCGGCGAACAAACCAGCTTAGACCAGGCGGGCGCGATCGATGTTACGCAAAGCCGTACCAGCTTCCGCAACGACGGGGTATTCGTTCAGGAAGAGGTCGCGATCAAAGAGTTCCTGAACTTTACTGCGGGTGTACGTTTCGACAAATCGACCAACAACGGTGACCATGAACAATACTACCTGTTCCCCAAAGCGAACCTGGCGTGGAACATCACGAAAACAGGCGACTGGAGCAGCAACATTCTCAGCGACCTGAAAGTTCGTCTGGCTTATGGCGAGGGCAACGGTCTGCCCACTTTCGGCAGCCGCTTTACCACGCTCACGGGCAGCAACATCGGCGGCAAACCTGGTTCTGCGATCAACTACGTGTTGGGCAACAACCAGATCGAACCAGAGCGCCAAACAGAGCTGGAAGGCGGTGTGGACGTGAGCTTCCTCGACGGCCGCATCTCGCTTGAAGCCACTTATTACAATAAGGTGATCCGCAATATGCTGTTACAAGCCGAACCTCCCGGTTCTACTGGTTTTTCTGTAGAGTGGGTTAACGGCGGTAAACTGCAAAACCGTGGGTTGGAGTTAGGCTTACGCACCATCCCGGTGAATACCAGGAATGTGCGCTGGGGTTCCAACGTAAACTTCTGGTTTAACCGCTCCAAAGTAAAAGAACTGAACGTACCTGCGTTTGACCCAGGCGGCTCCTTTGGTTCTTCTTATGGCACTTTCTTTATCGAAGAAGGACAGGCGGCTACGCAAATTATTGCGGTGGTAGACGAAGACGGCACCACTGCTAAAGTAGGTGATGCGGAGCCTGACTTCCAGGCGAACTGGTTCAACGAACTCACGTTGTTCAAAAACCTGAGCGTGCGTTTCCTTTTCCATTGGAAAAAAGGCGGCAGCAACGTAAACCTTACGCAACTGCTGTATGACCTCGGCGGTACCAGTGCTGACTATGACGTAAAAGCAACAGAAGATGAAACCCTTGGCCAATACCGTCCCCACACTTTTGCGGCGTACGTACAGGACGTTACGTACCTGCGTTTACGTGAGCTGGGCATCTTTTACCGCCTGCCGGTAAAGATGAAGTTTGTGGAAGGTATTACGCTGGGCGCTTCTGCCAATAACTATTTCACTTGGACCAAGTACAAAGGGTATGATCCGGAAGTTTCCAACTTCGGTACCGGTTTTTCTACCGGTGTAGACGTAACCCCTTACCCGGCTACTAAACGCCTGCAGTTCCATCTTGCTTTTAACTTCTAAACGCTGCAACATGAAGAAACTAATTACGATATCGATGATGAGTGCGGCCGCTTTTTTGTCGGCCTGTAATAAAAACGCGATCGATAACCCGAACGCGCCCACGATGGACCAGATCATCAGGAATCCAACTGTGTCTGAATTAAATAACCTGGTAACCGGTACGGAATCGGCCATGCGCCCGGACGTTGACCTGTATATCGAAACGGTAAGTGTGGTGGGCCGCGAGCTGTACCGCTTCTCCGGCTCCGAGTCAAGGTGGACGGGTGAAATTCTTGGTTTGAATGACCTGCCGCTTGACAACCAGTCGTTTTATGTGAACCGTCCCTGGGTGTACCGCTACAGTGCGGTACGAAATGCAACGCTGCTGCTGGAAGGCACTAAAAACTCCACCTTCCTCACCACCGACGCGGCGCGCAACGGCTACTATGCTTTTGCAAAAACCATCGTGGCCTATCAGCTGTTGCTGAACCTGAACCTGACCTACGGAAACGGCATCCGTACAGATGTAAAGGATTATCGCAAACTCGGCCCCATCGTTACCAAGGATAAAGCTTTGGAAGATATCGCCACCCTGCTCGACGAAGCGAATACGCAACTGGCAGATGCCGAGTTCCTGTTTGAATTGTCTGGTGGCTTCGAGGGCCTTGACGATCCGGAAGGGTTCCGCAAATTCAACCGTGCATTGGCAGCCCGTGTTGCGGCTTACCGTGAAAGATGGGCAGATGTGCAGACGGCGCTTGCCGCTTCTTTCCTCGATTTGCAGAACGAACCGCAAAAAGGCGCTTACCACGTATATGCCGTGGCATCGGGCGACGTGCGTAATCCGCTGTACTATCCCAGGAACCAAAACGGTGAGATCCGGCTGGTGCATCCATCATACATTACTGATATTGCACCTGGCGACGATCGCATCGGCAAGGCCTCACTTCGTACCAATGCTGTAACCAGCGGCGGTTTGACGGGTACCCACGACTTCTGGCTGTACCGCAGTGATGTAGATCCGGTGGCGATTATCCGTAACGAAGAGCTGGTATTGCTGTATGCCGAAAGCAAAATTCAGCTGAACGAGCTCAACGAAGGCCGCGATGCGCTTAACACCGTACGCACCTGGCATAAGCTGGCAAATTACGGGGAGGCGATGACCAAAGATGCGCTGATCAATGAAATGCTCAAACAGCGCCGGTTCTCCTTATTCGGGGAAGGTCACCGCTGGATTGATATGAGAAGATATGGCCGCCTGCAGGAATTGCCGAAAGACCGTGCTAAAGACGACGTGTGGGAGCAAATGCCGCTGCCACTGTCTGAAGGGAACAAGTAGTTTTCCATCATCTATGCCATACAACAAGGGCCGGCGTGTAATGCGCCGGCCCTCTCTTTTATAGAAATAAGTTTATGGTATATGTTAAATGTGATTAAACTGACGCGAAGGTGGTGGAAGTAAAACAGCCGTTTTCATAACGTGGAAAATATATGAATAGGCTAAACGGCTTGTAATTCTATTAGCAAGATACATGTTTATTATTACTTAACCATCCTGCACTGTCGGTTTTTGTAAAAAAAGTTTACAATCGTTGATCCGGCCGCCCCTATTTAGCTATAAGTCCTTGTAAATGAATCGCCAATTCCATTTCCCTATAATTTCTCCGCCTTAAATCCCGCTTCCTGCACCGCTTTCTCTACTTCTTCCGCACTTGCCTTCTCCACGTCTACGGTCAGTGTTTTTTGCGCATCGGCCAGGTCTACCTGCCAGTGATCGTGTCCTACCAGTTTATCTAAGAACGGTGTAACGGTCGCTACGCAGCCGCCGCACTTGAGATTTGTTTTGAATTTCATACTGTTCATATCTGTTTGATTTTAAGTAAAAGACTATTGCTGACTACCGACACCGAACTAAGCGCCATGGCCGCTCCTGCGATCATCGGATCTAACAGGAAACCATTTACAGGATACAGGATGCCTGCCGCAAGCGGGATGCCAATCAGGTTATAAATAAACGCCCAGAAAAGATTCTGGCGGATCGTACGGACTGTCGCCCTCGATAATGCGAGCGCCTTGGGAATGCTGTTCAGGTCAGCAGTGATGAGCGTCATTTTCGCTACGTCCATCGCAATGTCGGAGCCTTTGCCCATGGCAATGCTCACGTCTGCCTGCGCCAAGGCCTGGCTATCATTGATGCCATCTCCTGCCATGGCTACCACTTTGCCCGCCGCCTGTAATTCCTGCACGAACTGAGCTTTACGGGCCGGTAACACTTCCGCTTCGTAATGGCGAATGCCCGTCTGTTTAGCTACAGCCGCAGCCGTAGCGGCATTGTCACCAGTAAGCATATACACCTCGATTCCCTGTGATTGTAAGGTGGCAATCGCCTGTGCAGAACGCTCTTTCACCTTATCGGCAATAGCGGCCATCGCCACTACCTTCTCATCTGCGGAAAAATAGATGACCGTTTTCGCTTCCTGCTGCCAGCTGGCGGCTATCTTCGCTGAAGCTGCATCCGGCGTAATCAGTTGACTGTTGCCGGCTTTATAGGTAATACCTTCGTAAGTCGCCTGCACGCCTTTACCGGTAATGCTTTCCATGTTATCCAGTTTTACAGGCCGGACGCCTTCCTGTTCCAGGCGCTTCACCAGTGCGGAGGCAAGGGGATGTTCGGATTGTAACTCCATCGCCAGCAGTAAACTTTTATAACGTTCGTCCTGGAAGGTCAAGTCCGTAACGACTGGCCGGCCTTCGGTGATAGTGCCCGTTTTATCAAGGATCACCGCATTCACTTTTCTTGCATTTTCGAGGCTTTCAGCATCGCGTATCAGTATGTTGTGGTCTGCGCCTTTGCCCACGCCCACCATGATCGCCGTAGGTGTGGCCAGTCCAAGCGCACAGGGACAGGCGATTACGAGTACAGTGATCGCCGCCAGCAGCGCATGCGTAAAGGCGTGGTCGCCGCCAAGTATCATCCACAAGCCGAACGTAAGCACGGCGATACCCATTACCACCGGTACGAAGATGCCTGCGATTCTATCAGCCAGTTGCTGCACAGGTGCTTTGCTGCCCTGGGCCTCTTTCACCATTTTGATGATTTGTGCGAGAACCGTGTTAGCGCCAACCTTTTCGGCCTTCATGCGAAAACTGCCCTGCTGGTTAAGTGTTCCTGCAAATACTTTATCGCCCTGGGTTTTTGCGGCGGCTATCGGCTCACCGGTAATCGTACTCTCATCTACGTAAGAGCTGCCGGCTACAAGCGCGCCATCTACGGGGATTTTTTCTCCGGGTTTTACGAGTAATATGTCATTTACTTTCACATCACTGATAGCTACTTCCACCATACTGCCGTCGGCCTGTTCGCGCAGCACCGTTTTAGGTTGTAAGCCCATTAATTTTTTAAGGGCAGACGAAGTGTTGGATTTGGCACGCTCTTCCATCAGTTTACCAAGAGAGATAAAAGCAATTATCACGGCAGCTGCCTCGAAGTACACATGTGCGTGTAAACCGCGCTGGTGCCAGTATTGCGGATAAAGCGTATTAAACAGGCTGAAGAGGTAAGCGATGCCCGTACTCAACGCCACCAGTGTATCCATATTGGCTTTGCCATGGCGGGCCTGCTTCCAGGCATTCACGAAGAAACCGCGGCCGAGCCATATTACCACGGGACTGCTCAATGCCAGCATAATCCAGTTAGCGTAAGGCATGTTCATAAAAAACATACCGATCACCACTACGGGAAACGATAGGGCGATGGCCCACCAGGTGCGTTGTTTCAACTGCTGATAATGCGCTTTTTGCAGCGCGGCCTGTTTCTCCTCGCGATCTTCGGTATCAATCAGCAAATCGTAGCCTACACTGCGTATGGCCGCCTGTAATGTTTCGGGATTGGTTTGCCGGTCGTCGTACATCACCCAGGCATCCTGGTTAGCGAAGTTCACGCCCGCATCCTTTACCCCGGCCGAGGCCTTCAGGGTGGATTCCACGCTTGCCGCACAGGCAGCGCAGCTCATCTCTAATACGGGAAAGGTCTCTTTGATCAGGTGTTGGGCCATGGTTAACCAGGTTTTGCGCAAAGTTACGCCGGGCTCCGAACGAACCTGTTATATTTATCGGTGTAAGTTGTATAAAATTCAGACTTTGTCCAGCGGCATACGCCCCGTCAGCGGTGCTGTTTTGTATTGCGAAGGCGTTTGCCCCGTCACTTTTTTAAATTGCTGTGAAAGATGCTGCACACTGCTGTAGCCAAGGGCATAAGCGATCTCACTCAATGATAGTTGTCCGTAAGCGAGTAGCTCCTTTGCCTTTTCAATGCGTTGCTGAATAGCGTATTTCTCAATGGTAACACCTTCCGCAGCAGAAAACTGGCTGCTCAGGTAGTGATAGTCCATGTGCAGCTCTTCCGCTAATATGACAGACAACTTGGTATTCACTTCTTCGCCATCTGTATGATGAATAAGGCGGATGATGATATTTTTGATCTTCTCCACCAGCGTGCTGCGCCGGTCGTTCAGCAATTCGAAACCTAATGCAGACAACCGCTCGTGCAGGCTGCTCATCTCCGCAGGAGAAGGATTTGATTCCAACGCCACATCGCCCAGTTGCACCTTGCTGTAACCGATGCCTACAGCCTTTAACTGCTGTTCTACGACCATAATGCACCGGTCACAAACCATATTTTTGATATGAAGATGTGTCATTTTGCAAAACTACGGATTATCTATCTTTCCTTCATCGCGATCACATTTGCCACCCATTGATACGCAAAAGTGAGGATGATGGCGCCCATCAGCGGATAACTCAACTCAGTCCCAGACAGGATGGCGACGAGTACGCCCGCCAGTCCCAATACACCGATCGTTATCGTAATACCCCGCAATATCCAACGGTTACGCGGTTTCTCCGGCGATTCCATCGTGGCCACAGGCAGGGTGAGCATGGCGGCGGTTACACAAAGCGCCAGCGCAGAAGCCAGGCCCAACGCGCCATACAGGATGCCACTTACCACAGCGGTGCCCAGTAATACACCAACGGCTTCGGATATTTTCATTTCTTTCGGGCTCAGCAAATAGCGGCCGTAAGTATTAAAGCGCAGGAAAAGGTTGCTCACCGGCCCGATCAGCCAGGTAGACAATACCAGTATAGTCAGGAAGATATACAATGGCCATACGTAATGATTGGCCAGCTGACTTAATGCGTAAATGCCCAGTATGATTGCGATCTGCATACGACCGCTCTGTCGGGCCATAAAGAAGTTATATTTCAGGAAGATGCGGTACAACCAGTATTTCGACTTGATCGCCTGCACCATGCCGTTCCTTGCCCAATCCAGGTTCGGGTCCAGTCGGAGGGCTTCGCGGAAGTGATCCAGCGCTTCGTTGTGGCGGCCCGACTCCAGGTACTTCCAGCCCATATTGGCATGGGTGTAAGCGTTTTCCGGGTTCTTTTCCAGCGCAGTGCGTAATCCGGAAAAGGCATCTTCTCTCTGGTTAAGACTATACAGCGCGTGCGAACGCATGTTCAGGCATAACTGATCTTCCGGGTCGAACGCCAGGCCTTCTTCGGCTTTGCGTTGCGCGCCTGCATAGTTGCGCTGTAGCAGTAATATCTGGCTCCAGACGCCATAGTAGTGGGGCACCACGGGGTTCAAAGACACCGCTTCAGAAATCATCTCTCCCGCTTTCTTAAATTCCTTCCGGTCGGTTAATACACGCGCCTTCAGGTAAAAGAAACGGTCGTCGTCTGGTGAAATGGACAATGCGTTCTCGATCACTTCTTCCGCTTCATTGTGCGCATCCATCTGCAAATGGCATAATGCCAGCAGATAAAGCGCCTCCGTGTCGGTGGAGTGTTCGTAGAGGTGTTGGTGTAAAGTTTTGATCGCGTCGCTGTACCGGCTTTGCTGCACGAGTATGCCAGCGCGCTCTAATAAAGCTGACATGTCCTATTTCTTGATGTTGAGATACTTTAATACGTCGTCGTATAACCCTGCTTCGTTTGAGTACAGGGCGTAGTTGCGGGCGGCGTTAAACCATTCGCGCGTAGTGGCCTTATGATTCTTTACGGCCTTGGCCAGTTCTTTCTGTGTTACGGGCAGCGGCGTGCCTGTATTCAATGCTTCCATCAGCTTTTCTTCCACGGCTACGTCGATCACACATTTCAGGTCGGCGCCGGAGAAGCCTGCGGAGGCTTTGGCCAGTGCGACAAAATCAATATCTTTTACTGGCTTATCGCGCAGGTGGATCTTTAAAATATCTTCCCTGCCCTGCTGCTCGGGCGGCTCTACGAAAATGATGCGATCAAAACGCCCGGGACGGCGAAACGCCGCATCCAGGTGCCAGGGTGCATTGGTAGCGCCGATGATCAGGACGTTCTCGTTATCGGCGGCTATACCATCCATTTCGGAAAGAAATTGGTTGATGAGGTGACTGGCCCCACTGTTGCGCATCGAGGTACGATTGGCGCCCAGCGCATCCACTTCATCGAAAAACAACACGCAGGGTTTATTCTGACGCGCCATCTCGAAAAGAGAATGCAGGTTCTTCTCGCTATTCCCCACCCACATGTCCAGCACGTCATGAATACCTACATTGATAAATTCGGCGTTGATTTGTCCGGCCGTGGCCTTTGCCAGGTAGGTTTTACCACAACCCGGCGGACCGTATAACAAAATGCCCCCACCGGCTTTTTTGCCGTAAGCTTTGAACAAGTCGGGGAATTGCAGTGGTTTTATGATTTTCAGTTCGATCTCTTTCTTTTCGCGTTCCATGCCACCTACGTCCGAAAAGTTGATTTCCGGTTTTTCGAGCATGAACAACCGTTCTCCCATTTCCTCATCGTCCTCGTCCATTTCCTGCGCGCCGCCTTGTGCAGCGCGAAACAGTCCGTCCAGCGGCTCATCACGAAAACCGGGATTGAGCTGAAGCAGGTGTTGGTATATGTCGCGGGCATCGTTCAGATGATTTTCCTTTACCAGCGTGCGGCAGTGTAGCAGCAACGCGTCGAAGTTGTTGGGGTCCTGGCCTTCAAGTTGTTCCAGCACGATGACAGCGGCTGAATATTTTTGCTGCTGGTAAAAAGTACGGGCCAGCCCCATTTGTGCGTCCCTGTTATCCGGCTGCAGTTCCAGCACTTTCCGGTATTGCTCCTCCGCCTGCGTGTAATCCGCTCCCTGGAACAGCACCTGCGCTACATGCATCCTTAATGGCACATTCTCCGGCGAAAACTGCAGGGCCTCCAATAGCTGTTTGATCATTTCTGTTGACATCACTTATGCTGTTCGGTTAAACTAAATGTAATAATAGGGATTTCGCCGGTAAATGTACGAAATAGCGCTTACCGTAAAAAGGAAGCCCCACCGTAGGGCGGGGCGCCTTGACAACAATGAATGAAGGGCCTGGCGGCTATTTCATAGGTATTGGGGGCTTTGGTGTGCCTTTTGTAGTTAACAATACAAAGGTAGCAGGCCGTCACGCATTGAACATGTGCAGGAAAAAATCCGCTGCTCTTAAACTATTACATGGCCGAAACGTTATTTACAGGTAAATTTATAGCGGCCTTAATACCAGTACTTTATACATGAAGCTCAGCGCGCGTCAGAAAAAATGGATCAAAGTTCTGCTTATCCTCGTGGGCATCCGCCTGGTTGTTGGTTTGCTACTTTATTATGTAATCGAATATCGCTTCAGGGAAGTGATACAGGTACTCGTAGAGCGGGAATCCGGCGGTAAATACCATTTCGATGCGGAAGATGTGGACTTTTCTATCTGGAAAAAGAACATCCGCCTGAAGAATGCCTCCGTGATGGCCACTGACACCGGCGACGCCGTTACCCGCCACCAGGTAAAAATCCCCGAAGTGTACCTGGCCATACAATCCTGGAAAGAACTGATCTTTCACCGGCAGGTGTATGTCGACAGTCTGAGCATACAACTCCCCGACGTCAGTACGATCGCGGCCGCCCGGGCAGCGCGGCGCTCTTCTGTTACGCTGCAGGCCTCGGAAATATTCCGCGTGATGCGTAATACCATGAAACAGCTGCACGTACGGCGGCTCAACCTGCACAATGGTGCATTCAGTTATACCAGCACACCGGGACCGCCCTTCCGCAGCAGCCAGATTAACCTCACGGCGAGCAATGTAGGCAGCGACGATAGTACCGACAACCGTTTCCTTTTTGCCGATGACATTGACCTGAGTATTACCGACCAACACTGGCTCATGGCGGGAGGTGTGAAGGAGATCAAATTCCGGCGCCTGCATTTTTCCAGCAGTAACCAGTTTTTTGAGGCCGATTCCTGTATGGTGACAACCGCTCCCCAAAACGGGCAACCAGGCGTTACGCTCAGCGCCGATAAACTATTTTTCAAAGGGCATGACCTGGCAGCGATCTATGAAAGAGACATGCTGTTGCTGGATACGATCATTTGTTACCACCCGGTGATCACCCTTTCGCCGCGCAATGGTAAAAGAGAGCGCCAGAAGGCAGATACAGGCTCCATCGTACGGCAAACGATAAGTAAGATGTTTAAAGGCATCAACCTGAAATATGTAGATGTGCGCGAAGGCCAGGTTCGGATGAACTATGACTCCACCCAGGAAGCCGGTTATGTGACAGAACGTACCAGCCTGAAGATCTATAACCTCAACGTGCAAAATGAAACAAAACCGCACATCACCACGGATAGTGTGGACTTACGGCTGAAAGGCATCAACTTTTATACGGCCGACAGCCTGTACAAACTTACTATCGATGAATTTTCGCTGAACCGGCAGGATATTGTGTTCCGGCATGCGGAGTTCACGCCTACGGAGAAAAACAACCAGCAAAAAGGATTGTCCTTCACAGCCCCCCATCTGCGTTTGAATAATTTCAGCCTCGAAGACCTGATCATGCGCCGCCTGCATGCAGAAGAAGCAATTCTCGAATCACCAAGGATAAAATTCTATTCCAATAAAAAATCGAAGAAACCCGGCGACAGCACCGTCAACATTTCCGGCGTGTATCAAACCCTGAATGGCGTAAGCGAACTGATTAAAGTAACAAGATTTCGGGTAACAGACGGCCGGGTAGAGTACCAGCCCGGCGTGCGACAGAAGGCCGTAATCGCCAGCATCAATGCCAACATTCTACTTAGCCAGCTATTACAAAGTGATTCGCTGATCAATATTAAACAATCCATTCTTCAATTTGACGTAGACCGCATCAGCGTGAACTTTCCCAAACTTGCGCTGCAGGCTAAAGACATGCGCATCAACGGTGTGGAAGGTACAACTTATATCGGCGCGCTCGATATGGAATTAGGGGCTAATATTCACCTGAATGCCCAGCAGGTGTACTGGCTCAACCTGAACTGGGATGCGTTTCAGCAGGATAATAATATCATCGCCGACTCCATTCACATCCGCAAGGTGGCGGTTGACGTAGGGCGCCGCCCTACCCGCAATGCAAAGAAGGCCATGCCTTTTGTACGTATTCATAAAACAGGTATTGAACAGGTGATTTTCGATGGGGCACTGGCAGAAAACAGCCAGTTAGTATTTAACGTTAACCGCCTATATGTAGACGAGCTATCCTCGGAAGAGCAATACCTGCTGTGGGAACGGGCGCGCGGACAAGTAACCGGCATCCGCTTTAACAGTGAAAATATGCAGGCGAAGGTAGACAGGCTTTCGCTGGATACCCGACGCGAGAGTGTGATGAGCCAGGCGCATGTAACGACACATACGGCCGACATCACATTACCGGAATTACGCTTCCATGGCGATTTACGTTCCACCGGTGCCAGACAGATACGCGTTGCCGACATGCAGGCAAGTGCGCCTGTGGTTAAGTTGAGCAGCGGCCCGGCGAACGCCAAAGCAAGTAGAGACCTGAAAATACCCGTGGATTTATCTGTAGAACGAATGCTCGTCCGCAACGGCCTCCTCTCCTTCCAGGGCAACGATAGCCTGTCGCTGCAAGCCGGCCTGAATGCACGGTTACAGCGACTTGTCACTACTCCCGGGCAACGAAAAGCATTATCCTATGGCTTGCTGGAAGTAGATCTTTCCACCATACAACTGAACGGACAATATATGCAGGGTGGCGCCGGCACGGCGAGTATTCAGCTGAGCAACGGTGTACTTAGTACAGATCACTCCCTGCTTACGACGCTGGGCGCCGACTGGAAGGATGTAGCCTTTCAGCTTGAAAAGCCTGACAGCACCGCGTTGAGCGTGGGGCCGATGACAGGTCAGTTACACTATCCCGGTTTCCGGTACGCTCCTGGTAAACCCATTAACTGGGCCGCCTTTCTCGATAAGGCCAGCTTCGAAACGGGGCCGGTGGACTGGCGTAATAAAGAACGGGCGGCACATGTAAACAACATTCACTGGACGAAGAACGGCGAAGTGCTGCAGATCGATAGTCTCGCAATGGCACCGCATACCAATGAAGAAACGTTCGTGGCCGCACAGGCTTACCAGGTGCCCTATCTTGCTTTACAGACCAGCAAAATTACCATGGCTGGTCTGCACGAACGCGACAGCGCCTGGCAGGTTCGCAAAGTGGCGGTGGACGGCGTACAGTTTACCACGGCGAAGGATAAACGCAAGCCACTGCCGCCTGGACCTGATAAGCCCATGCTCACCCAATTACTGGCACGTGTGGGCGTGCCCTTTCATGCAGATTCGCTGCTGATTAACGATGCGCTGGTCGTAACAAAGGAAACTTCCCCGAAAACAAAAATGACCAGCCACATACCCGTCGAACATATCACGCTGCTGGCGCGCAACGCCGGTAACAGGCAGCCTGCCGGGCAAGACAGCCTCATCCTGGAGGCACAGTTGCAACTGTTCAATAACCAGATACGCCGCCTGTACTACAGTGAATCCTACAGCGATTCGCTCGCCGGATTTACAATGGATGTATCCGTGTCACCCATGCACCTGCCGCACCTCTCGCACATCACCACCCCGCTGGCCGCTATTAGCGTGAGTAAGGGCGAGGCGGACACTTTACATTACCACCTGTATGGTAACAAGTATGCGGCCGAAGGTGTCATGCACTTCGTGTACAAGGATTTGCGGGTACGGTTACTCTCCTTACCTGATACAAGCCGTAACGGCTTATTTACGCGGCTGAAAAACTGGGCCGCCAACTCCATCGTGCTCAACCGCAGGAATAGTAAGGAAGCCTACATCTTCTTTGATCGCGATCCGCAGAAGCTGTTCCTGAACTACTGGATCAAAAGTACTTTGCGCGGACTCTTGGCCAGTGCCGGTATCAAAAAGAACAAAAAGTACTACCGACGTTACGCCAGGCAGCACGAATCGTATAAGCTACCAAAGAAGCAATAGATTTATTTGCAACAACATTGCATTTAACTATATTTGCATCATGCAGCAATATGAAGTAATTATTGCCGGCGGCAGCTACGCCGGTCTCTCAGCCGCCATGGCACTTGGCCGGGCGATCCGTAACGTGTTGGTCATCGACGGTGGCGATCCATGCAACCGGCAAACACCACATTCCCATAATTTCATCACGCAGGACGGTGAAACACCCGCTGCCATTGCACAAAAGGCGCGCGCCCAGGTGGCCGCCTATCCTACCGTGCAATTTCTTACGGACATTGTCACCGACGTGCAGCCTTCCGGTGAGGGTTTTGCAGTTACTACCGCTGCTGGTAAGCAGCTCGAAGCTAAAAAGATACTTTTCGCCACCGGTATGAAAGACGTAATGCCCGACATTGCCGGCTTTGCCGAGTGCTGGGGAATTACGGCGGTGCACTGCCCATACTGCCACGGCTACGAAATACGCGGCTTAAACACCGGCATACTCGCCAACGGCGATATGGCTTTCGAGTTCGGTAAGCTGATCCGCAACTGGACCGACAAACTCACCATCTTCACCAACGGCCCGTCCACATTGCAGCCCGGGCAGGCAACGAAGCTCGCCGCCAAAGGCATCAGCATCAACGAGCAGCCGATAGCCGCCGTGGAGCATGTTGCCGGCGTTATAAAACGCATCGTTTTCAAAGACACGACCACCTTGCCCCTGGAGGCACTCTACGCCAAAATCCCCATGCACCAGAAGTGCCCGATCCCCGAAGCATTGGGCTGCCAGCTGGATGAACATGGGTTTATCGTGGTAGATTTCTTTTCGAAGACGAATGTGCCTGGCGTGTATGCTGCCGGCGATAACACAACGATGATGCGCAGTGTAGCCGCTGCCGTTGCAGGCGGTACGAAGGCGGGGGCGATGATCAATAAGGAGTTGGTAGATGAGGGGTATTAAGCTTCCCTCAGCAACAGGCGCAGCCTGTAGACTTTCTTTTCTTTCAGGGCTTTCATGAGTTGATGCACGTGCAAGAAAGGCGTCCGCGCATCTGCCAGCAGCGTAATATGCTGGTCGGTGATATTGAAAACGCTCACCCAGCTACGGTCTGCCGCTTTCCAGAGGTTGCCATGCTGATCGAGCAACAGGTAAACACTATTGCTGTTTGGGTGCGTATGGCCTGCGGAGGCAGAACAGGTAGCATCATGAAAAGGTACCGGCAACGGCATCCGCGCCTTTGTCATCAAAAAAATAAACCCCGTCAATATCAATAGCAGGTTCGCTGTGGGAACCATAGAGATGTAAGATGACCTTCTTTTAAAAACACTTCGGGGCATACACAGCTTTCACACTATGATGCCCCGAAGTTTATAATCCATAAAAGATATTAATTCCAGATACCGTTCGATTCGGTGAGAATGAGCGGTTTGCCATCTGTCACCACAATGGTGTGTTCGTGTTGGGCGACGAAGCTGCCGTCACGCGCTTTCAGCGTCCAGCCGTCGGCCTGGGTGTAGGCGTAGGCGGCTTTGGTGGAGATGAAGGTTTCGATGGCGACAACGCTGTTCTTCGTAAAGCGCTGGCGATTGAAACGGTCATAGAAGCAGGCAATTTCGTGTGGTTCCTCGTGCAGGGCGCGGCCTACGCCATGTCCGGTAAGATTTTTAATAACACGGTAGCCGGCTTTACGCGCTTCGTTTTCGATCAGCCTCCCGATTTCTGCGATGCGTACACCACCGCGGATGCTGTGGATGGCTTTGTGCAGGATGTATTTTGAAGCTTCCACCAATTTGGTGTGCTGGTGAATGTCTTCTCCCAATATAAACGACCCGCCATTGTCGGCCCAGAAGCCTTCCAGTTCGGCCGATACATCTACATTAATCAGATCGCCTTCCTGTAAAACAGTTTTGTCCGAAGGCATGCCATGGGCAATTTCATTATTTACGCTGATGCAGGTCCAGCCGGGAAAGCCGTAGGTGAGCCTCGGAGCCGATTTCGCGCCGTACTGCTCTAGCAGCATTCCGCCGTATTCGTCAAGTTCTTTGGTGGTCATGCCAGGACGCGCATAAGCTCTCATCTGGCTCAGGGTTTTTCCTACCGCGTCACTGATCTTCTGCATTCCTATTAATTCTTCCTGCGTTGATATGGACATAAGCTGTTGGATTAGGCCTCTAAGATACTAAATACTCCATTAGTGCGTAAATTTGCGACCGGCCCGCGTACGGGTCGTGTTATTTATCATGAAGCAAACCATCGCACTGCTTACTTATTTAGTCAAATGGACGTTGCTGTCCATCCCCGTAGCCGTTCTCGCAGGATCGCTGGTGGCGCTGTTCCTATGGCTGCTGGATGTTGCTACGGCTACGCGCCACGATCAGCCTTGGCTGTTATACCTGCTGCCACTCGCCGGTGTCGGTATCTACTTTTTGTATAAAAAACTTGGCAAAAATGCCGAGGCAGGCAATAATCTCGTACTCGAAGAAATTCATCAACCTGGTGCGGGCGTGCCTTTCCGCATGGCGCCGCTGGTATTGGCCACTACGGTGATCACCCATTTATTCGGCGGCTCTGCCGGTCGCGAAGGCACGGCGGTGCAAATTGGCGGGAGCATGTCGGACTGGTTGAGCCGCCTGTTTAAGCTGAAAGCCGAAGACCGTCGCATGTTGCTGATGTGCGGCATCGCTGCCGGCTTTGGGGCGGTGTTTGGTACGCCACTTACCGGGGCGGTATTTGCGATGGAAGTACTGGCGGTCGGCATGATGCGTTACGACGCCCTGGTACCCTGCCTGGCAGCCAGTGTGTTTGCGGATATTGTTTGTTCCGAATGGGGCATACACCACACGCAGTACCTGGTGACCACACCGTTTGTAAAAGATTTGGGTCTGGCCGGCTTCCTGTTATTGGGAAAAGTGATCCTGATGGGGGCTGGTTCCGGACTGGCGGCCCGTCTTTTCTCCACCCTCATGCACCTGGTGAAGCAACAGGCGGCCCGTTTCATCAAACCGGGCTGGCTCATTCCGGTTGTCGGGGGTACATCAATCATCGTTCTTTGCTGGATAGTCGGCACCCGTGACTACATTGGTTTAGGGATACCCGGCATCACAGCTGCTTTTCATACAGGCGGCGCCGATACGTTCAGCTGGTTGTGGAAGATCGTGTTTACGGTCATCACCCTGGCGATGGGCTTCAAAGGAGGCGAGGTAACGCCATTATTTTTTATCGGTGCCACGTTAGGCAATACACTGGCCGTGATGATGGGCGCCCCGGTCGATCTGTTCGCCGCACTGGGTTTCATTGCGGTGTTTGCAGGAGCAACCAATACGCCGGTTGCCTGTACGCTGATGGGCGCAGAGTTATTCGGCACACAACACATCCTGCATTTTGCCATTGCTTGTTTTACCGCTTATTATTTCAGCGGAAAGTCGGGTATATACTCGGCTCAACGAATGACGCTGCCTAAGAACCGGTGACTGCGGTGCACTCCGCGAAATGTTTTGTATTTTTAACGCCCCCAACAAAAGACCATATGATTAAAGTAATCGCATTTGACGCAGACGATACCCTTTGGGTAAACGAACCTTACTTCCAGGAAACTGAATATAAACTCTGTGCCCTGCTGGAGGATTACCTCCCCCACCACGCCGTAGAGCGGGAACTGCTGAAGTCGGAAATCGCCAACTTGAAACTTTACGGCTACGGCATTAAAGCCTTTATTCTTTCTATGATCGAAACCGCTATCCGCGTATCGGAAGGCCGCGCGCCCATCACGATCGTACAACAGATCATGGATTTTGGAAAAGAAATGCTTCAGAAACCTGTCGAGCTGCTGGAAGGCATCGAAGATACGCTCGAAGCACTGAAAGGCGATTACCGCCTGGTGGTAGCCACCAAGGGCGACCTGCTCGACCAGGAACGCAAACTGAAAAAGTCAGGCCTGGAGCATTATTTCCACCATATCGAGATCATGTCCGACAAACAGGAAGCTGATTATTTAAAACTGATCCGCCACCTGGACATAAAACCCGAAGAGTTCCTGATGATCGGCAATTCGCTGAAGTCGGACGTACTGCCGGTACTCGCTATCGGTGGCCATGGCATTCACATCCCTTATCACATTACCTGGGAAATTGAGCGTGTAGACGTGCAGGTAGAGCATGAGAATTTCAGGCAGTGCGCCACGATCCGCGAGGTGCTGCCGTTTTTTATGCAGTAACTTTGCTTTATGCACCGCAAGATCATCCACATCGACATGGACGCCTTTTATGCGTCTGTGGAGCAGCGCGACAACCCGGAGTACCGTGGCAAACCGATCGTGGTGGGCGGCGGTCCGGAAGGGCGTGGCGGTGTGGTGGCCACTGCGAGTTACGAGGCACGCAAGTTCGGTATCCGCTCGGCCATGCCTTCCAAAAGAGCCTTGCAGTTATGCCCGCACGTGATCTTCGTAAAACCCCGCTTTGCCGCGTACAAAGAGGTGTCACAGCACGTACGCGAGATCTTCCGGCGCTATACAGACCTTATCGAACCGCTGTCGCTCGACGAGGCCTATCTCGATGTCACAAAAGATAAGCGTAACATCGGTTCTGCCATCGGCATTGCCCAGGAGATACGCGCGGCGATTAAAGAAGAATTGCAGCTTACCGCGTCAGCCGGTGTTTCTATCAATAAGTTCGTGGCCAAGATCGCATCGGATATGAACAAGCCGGATGGCCTGACTTTCATCGATCCCGCCCAGGTAGAAACGTTTATGGAGCAGCTGCCGGTAGAGAAATTCTTCGGCGTAGGTAAAGTCACCGCTGAAAAAATGAACCGTATGCAGATCTTCAACGGCGCCGACCTGAAGAAGTTCACCGAGGATGAGCTGTACCGCTATTTCGGCAAGTCCGGCCGCTTTTTCTACCGCATCGTCCGCGGCATCGACGACCGCGAGGTGCAACCCCACCGGGAAACGAAATCCGTAGGCGCCGAAGACACCTTCGCCTTCGACCTGGAACAACTCGACGACATGCATGCCGAGCTGGACAAGATAGCCCGTACCGTACACGACCGTTTAGAGCGCCACCAACTCCGCGGCCGCACCGTCACCCTCAAAGTCAAATACAGCGACTTCCGCCAGATCACCCGCAACCACTCCTTCACGTATTCCGTCGCCGAGCTCGACATTATTGCCGCGACCGCCAAGGAGTTACTGCTGAAAACTGATTTAGAGGGCGCAAAAATACGTTTACTCGGCATCACCGTCTCCAACTTCGGCGACGGCCCCGTTAAGCCCGATAGCGGTCAATTATCCCTTTTTTAGCCCATCTTTCACCTCGCTTCTCCCCCGCCGTTGCGTCGCATACTTCTACCTTTTCTTCCCTTTCAGCCTGTTGATGGTATACCCATCGTATACCCTGGGTATATGCTAAATCGCTGAAAACCTTGCTGGCATATAGGGTGCATATACAATGGATATACCCTGCCCCTGAAAATGGACAGCAGATCGTAAGAGGATCCTAAGAGGATCCTTACTGAATGGTAACTAAAACGCTACTGGATCAGTAACAATTAGCTACAGTTTAGTTACAGTTAGTTACAATCCAGTTAGGATCCTCTTAAGATGACGCCTGCCCTTTGCCGTCATTATAAGCAGCGCGAAGCAAACCTCCGCTCCAGTCTTCCCGGCAGTTGGCGGCGCTTCGCTCGCCATGACGGACTAATCCAGCGCAGGTGCCCTGCCGATGGCCGAAAATAAATTTGGAGAAGGAATATTAGTCTACTAAATTAGTAGAATTATAAATTCCTTTAGATATGTCTACACAACAGCTTCACTTCGACACCCTGCAGGTGCATGCAGGCCAAAGCCCCGACCCGGCCACCAATTCAAGGGCAGTACCCATTTATCAGACCAGTTCTTACGTATTTAACAACTCCGAGCATGCGGCCAATTTGTTTGGGCTGCGGGAGTTTGGGAATATTTATACGCGCATCATGAACCCCACCACCGACGCATTCGAGAAACGGATCGCGGCGCTGGAAGGTGGTGTTGGTGCGGTAGCGGTGGCCTCGGGACAGGCTTCGCAATTCCTGGCGTTGCATAACCTGCTGCTGCCGGGGGATAATTTTGTGACGTCCTCTTACCTGTATGGCGGCTCGTACAACCAGTTCAAGGTGTCGTTTAAGCGCATCGGCGTGGAAGCACGGTTTGTGGACGGCGATGATCCTTCCGCATTTGAAAAGGCGATCGACGAAAACACGAAGGCGCTGTACCTCGAAACGATCGGTAATCCTGGCTTCAGTATCCCGGATTTTGAGAAGATCGCGGCGATCGCGAAGAAACATAACATTCCTTTCGTGGTTGACAATACATTCGGTGCGGGCGGCTATCTTTTCCGGCCGTTCGATCATGGGGCGAACATCGTGGTGGAATCGGCCACCAAATGGATCGGCGGCCATGGTAACAGCATTGGCGGCGTGATCGTAGATGGCGGTAATTTTAACTGGGGTAATGGCAAGTTCCCGCAGTTTACGTCGCCCGACGAGGCCTATCACGGATTGAAGTTCTGGGAAGTATTCGGGTCAGACAGTCCGTTCGGGAACATTGCTTACATCATTCGTTTGCGCGTAACGGGTTTGCGCACCTGGGGACCAGCTTTGAGTCCGTTTAACTCGTTCCTGTTCTTACAGGGGCTAGAAACTTTGTCCCTGCGCGTGCAACGCACGGTCGACAACTCGCTGGCGCTGGCCAAATGGCTGGAGGCGCACCCGGAAGTATCGTACGTGAACTATCCGGGGCTGGAAAGCAGCAAGTACCATACGCTGGCTAAAAAGTACCTGCGTAACGGGTTTGGCGGCGTATTGTCATTTAAGGTAAAAGGCGGCAAGGCGGTAGCGGATGCGCTGGTGAACAATCTTAAGCTGATTAGTCACCTCGCAAATGTGGGCGATGCCAAAACGCTGATCATCCATCCGGCCACGACTACGCACGAGCAGTTGAGTGAGCAGGAACAGGTGTCGGCAGGTGTGGAACCAGGATTACTGCGTATTTCGTTGGGGATCGAACATATCGACGACATCCGGCATGACCTAGAGCAGGCTTTTGAGAAGGCTCTACAATCGGTGCATCAGACGAATGGCGTTGCAGCTGCTTAAAAATACCGAAGCCGGGCCTTTATAGCAACCCGGCTTCTTTTATTTTATGGGCTCAAAGAGCCATATACTTCCTGTTAGTTGCCGGTTATCTACCTGGCGAAAAGAAACACGGTATCGCTGCGATGCCAGTTCCCATATCCATTCTTCCGGTGCGGCTGCGCTGTTCCCAAATACCTGGGCAGCCTGCCTGTTTACCTCGTCGCGGTTCGTTATCCGGTGACGCAGGTTGGCCATGGCGGCCGACAAATCTGCGGGGCTGTACTCCCCTGCTTTTTCCAGTTCCAGTAAAGCGGCTGCTTTCTCGTTTACCCAGCCGGCATGACCGCTGTCGTCGATAAAGACCAGTGCCTGGGGAATTGCTTCCAGGATAGCAGTGAAACGGTCGCAGGAACGGATAAGTGCACTCTGGGAATTGCTTTGCCCCAGGATGCCGTTCATGCGGGACCTTGCCATGGAAATAAACTCGCGGAAAGTGGTGTCGAAGGCCTGGGGGCCACTCCAGCCAAATACCAATAGTCGCTGCGATCCGCCGCATAATACGGGGATAATAATCGCAGAGGACAATGCCAGCAGCAGGTGACCAAATACATTATTGGCCGGAATGTCGCGCCAGAAGATCGGTTCCTGGTGATGTTGCACCAAAAAATCGTCGAGGCGGTCGGCGTTAAAGGCGAGATCGTCCAGGAATGAAGGTGTAGCGTTTTTGATACGGGCGGTGTAACTGTCCTCCAGAACTATCTGTAAGGCCAGGTAAGCATCCGTACTATCCTTCAATAGCTCCAGGGCGAAGGGCACAAATAACTCGCAATCGTTTGAAATATCCCACTTACTGGTATGGTCCATGAATAACACGGCCTTACGCTCCCAATTGCTCACGTTACGGTTTTATCAGATGAAATCGGTAATCGCTTTTACTACAGCATCCGGCGCAGACATGTGCGGGAA
This sequence comes from Chitinophaga horti, assembly GCF_022867795.2. Taxonomy (NCBI): domain Bacteria; kingdom Pseudomonadati; phylum Bacteroidota; class Chitinophagia; order Chitinophagales; family Chitinophagaceae; genus Chitinophaga; species Chitinophaga horti. The sequence continues at coordinate 2,319,662 of NZ_CP107006.1, forward strand.
GTGACCGTAGGCGTCTACGACGTGCAACTGGCTGTTCTTTATATGTTCGTGTAAATAATCCCCAACCACCAGCGGCACGGCTACGTCTTCTTTGGCATGAATCAGCAAGGTGGGAACGGTTGCCTTTTGCAACTCCGAACGGTAGTCGGATTCGAATATCACTTTTGCCACAAACAGGGCAATGTCCGGGCGAATATCGGCCAGTGTGGCGGCGAACTCGCTCACGAGGTCGGGTCTTTCGGGGGCGGCCATTACCATGGCGGAGAAGCCGGCCGTCCACGCTTTGTAGTTCGAACGCATGGTATCATACAAACCTTCCAGGGCTTCCTGGGTAAAGCCACCCGTATATCCTGCGCTGTCGTCGTTCAGGTAACGCGGACTGGCACCAACGAGTACCAGTTTTTTAAAGAATTCGGGATAACGGATGGAGGTGAGCAGGCTCACCATGCCATTCACGGAATGCCCCACATAAATCACATCCTTCAGTTCCAAGGCACGGAAAATATCGACCAGGTCGAGCACATATCCCTGCAGGGAGCTATACTTGGCATTGTTGAATGCAGCAAGGTCTGATTTACCTCCGCCGGTGTTATCGTACAAAATGATCCTGTAATCTTTCTCGAAATATGGCAGGATGTAGTTGAACGCTTCCTGGCTGGAGCCGAAGCCGTGGCCGAACACGATCGTTTGTGATGCGTCCGGGTTACCCACGATGTTAATGTTGTTTCTCTTGGTTACATTGATGGACATAAGCAGCAGGTATGGTTAAATTGATTGTACGCTAAAGTAAAACAACTTATCCATAGATTAAAACTAAAGACGGTCTTATCCCTGATGTGGAACAAGACCGTCTTTATGTTTACTGTCGCTTCAAGCGCAGTATGTGGGTGTTTCTTTCATCGCGTATCCAATATCAGCTCATAGCGTGCTGCATGGAGTGTTGCGCATTCTTTTCTACCTTACGGTAATGTTTGTTCATTTTACGGAACGCGTTTCTTGCATTGTCTTTTACTTCGCCGATGGCGGAATCAACACGGTCGCGGTTACGCATGTACAGAACTACGCCAGCCGCTGCGGCGCCTAATACTGAGGCAGTGATTAAGATGCTTTTCATGGCTAATAAGTTTGTTTGATGAGTAAAAAACAAGCATCGTACCAAAAACGAAATTGTGGGTATGCCAACTAACGTACAGGAGCCTACCAGGTGCTGCTCTACTGCATTGATTTTAATAGTATTAAGCGTTTTAACAGATCTTTAAACGCGGGTGTGGCAAATGGGGCATTTGGGGTGAAATTGTTGCGGATTTTTGGCAACGATGAGCACTTTTGTGGCCTCGAATCGTTAATTTGCCGCCATGTCACGTACCTACCGTATCAAAGCCACACAGCATTTACCGATCACACTTGCCGAAGCATGGGATTTTTTCAGCCGACCAGAGAATCTCGCGAAGATAACACCTGGCGACATGGCATTTACCGTTACAAGTGAGCCGTCTGCCGCACACATCTACGCAGGACAAGTGATAGAATATACGTTAAAGCCATTATTCGGGATACCGGTGTACTGGATGACGGAGATCACGCACGTGAAAGACGGGGAATATTTTGTGGACGAGCAGCGGTTTGGCCCGTACAGCCTGTGGCATCACCAGCACCATTTCCGCGAAGTGGCAGGCGGCGTGGAAATGACCGACATTGTCCATTACCGCATTCCGTACGGCTTCATTGGCGACATTGCGAACGCGCTGCTTGTAGGCAAGAAAGTAAAAGGTATTTTCGACTACCGGAAAATAGCGGTAGAAAAGTTATTCCCATTACGATAACTTCTCCAGTTCGCGGCGGTAATCATATTGCAGATCTTCATGCTGCGCGTCGATCAGTTTACCAATCTTCTTTAACTGCTGGGCGTACATGCTCATGATGGCTACGCTATCGCGCATACGAATGCCGGAGGTTTTCACTTTACGGCAAAAGTACAGGAGCAATTCTATTTCGGCAGGTTTAGAGCCTGCGTAACGTACATGTTTATTGGTGATGCGGAGGATCTTACGCAGGTTCTTTTTTACGAAATAGAGACCGGCAGTGGAGAGGTTCGCAAACTCTTCGTCCATCAAAGCCTTTACGGAAGCGATGTACTGTTCGGGATCATGCGCTTCGAAGAGCAGGTAAGTGAGCAGCTCTTTATTCTCCTTTTTATACTTGGATAGCCGCACACATAACTCTACGAGCTGGGCATGCGGCACGTCCTGTAATTCCTTTTTAAGTTCGTTAACCGAGGCGGTCTTCATGCGGCGGTGCTAGTCTTGGTAAAAGTCGATCAACGAGCCGAAGTAGGCATCGTTCCAGCCTTCCACAATGTCGTCATATGCTTCATCGGGAATGTTGGAATGTTTCAGTTCGGCGGAAGTGCCTTTTTTATGCGGATGCAGGATAATTGTTACGATAGATGCTTCTTCCTGGTCGCCGAAATACCATTCCTGTACGATCTTACGATCTTCCTCAAACTCGATGTTGCGGCCGGCGATGCTGTCGTCCCAAAGGGAAAATTCAGAGCCTGGTTCGGTGCTCATGATCGCAGGTTCACCGCTCCACAGGCGGATGGTAGCCGGATTGGTGAGCGCTTTATACACATCTTCCGGCGGTGCGGCCAGTACGAAATGCTTTTTATAATCTTTCATGTGGCAAAACTACTAAATCAGGCGGATAACCAATTCTTAATTGTGACAATACACAGCCATCCCATTACCGCTACGACCGTCCACCCCGCCGCCTGCATCCATACCGGGTGACGATAAGCCACTACCAGCGAAGGGCGGGAAGCCGCGATGAGGATCACGGCCAGTGCCACCGGCAATATGAGCCCGTTGAGTGCGCCGGCGGTGACGAGTAACGTAACCGGATTGCCTACCATTACAAATACAATAGTGGAGAAGACGATAAAGCCGGTAATCCACCACTTGTCGTGTTTGGCGATCAGCGGATGAAAGGTTTTGAGGAACGACACCGAGGTGTAGGCTGCGCCTACTACGGATGTGATAGCAGCGCTCCATAACACCACGCCGAAGAAGCGGTAGCCCACCTCCCCTGCTGCCACGCGAAACACATCGGCAGCCGGGTTTTTCGGATCTAAGGTGGTGCCGGCGGTCACAACACCCAAAGCCGCCAGGAACAACAGCGTGCGCATCAACCCGGTAATAAAAATGCCGTTTACAGCAGCCCGGCTCACCACAGGGACCGACTGCGGACCGCTGATGCCTGCATCCAGCAACCTGTGCGCACCGGCAAAGCTGATATACCCGCCAACCGTGCCTCCCACCAGTGTAATGATAGCGTTAGCGTCGATGGCAGACGGCCATACACTCTGCTTCACCGCATCCAGCACGGGAGGGTGTGAGCTAACGGCCACATACAGCGTGAGTAATATCATCAATATGCCCAGCCAGCGGGCGAAGTGGTCCATCATTTTGCCGGCTTCCTTCATCCAGAAGATGACAAGCGCGAGTACGCCGCTGAGGATGGCGCCGTAAGTTACAGGCATGCCTGTTAGCACATTGATGCCCAGGCCACAACCGCCAATGTTGGCGATGTTGAAGGCCAGGCCGCCGATTACCACCAGTCCGGCCAACAAGTAGCCAAGCCCGGGTAATAATCTATTGGAAAGATCCTGCGCGCGTGTATCAGTGACCGTTAGTACCCGCCAGATGTTCAGCTGTGCGCCGATATCGAGCAGTATAGACACCAGTATTACGAACGCGAATGCAGCGGCCAGTTGTTGAGTGAATACGGTGGTTTGGGTAATAAAACCCGGTCCTATGGCAGATGTAGCCATCAGGAAAATAGCGCCGCCCACGGCGGATGCAGTTTGTTTTTTCAAGGGTAGCGGATAATTAACCGGTGATCTCTTAATGATTGGTTGATGCGTTGCGCGAAGGCGGCGGCATGTTCGCCATCGCCATGCAGGCAAATAGTTTCGGCGATGATCGGTACGATGTCGCCGGTGATAGCAGTTACTTTACCGGTGGTGACCATTTGTATTACCTGCTCCACGGCCAGGTCTTCGCTTTTGATGACTGCGCCCGGCATGCTACGGGGCGACAAAGTGCCATCGTCCAGGTAACTGCGGTCGGCAAATACTTCGGATACGGCGGTAAGACCGGCGTTCGTGGCTTCGCTGATAAGCAGGCTGCCACTGAGGCCATAAAGCTTAAGTTCAGGATCTACATCTTTGATGGCGCCGGCAATGATTACCGACATTTCGCGGGACGTGGCCGCCATGTTGTACAGCGCGCCATGCGGTTTTACGTGATGCAGTTTTGCGCCCTGCTCGCGGCAGATGTGATGCAGGGCATACACCTGGCTCGTGATAAGGTCGTACAGTTCATTGCCTTCCAGTTGCTGGTTGGTGCGACCGAAATTTGCTTTGTCGTTAAACCCGGGATGTGCCCCGATGGCCACGTCGTATTGCATGGCCAGGTCGACGGTTGAGCGCATCGTGTGTTCGTCGCCGGCATAGGCGCCACAGGCAATGTTGGAGCTGCTGATAAAAGGCATGATCGCCGCATCGTTACCGATGCCCTCTCCCATATCGCAGTTCAGATCAATATAATGCATAAGCTTGTAGCCACTTTTCAAGTTGTAATGTACACGCATTCCCGAGCAATTGCAAACGTTGCAGCTGATCATGGTGTAGTTGCACAGCGTCGTTTACCGACACCAGGGTAAAGCGCACGGCCTGCATGGGCCTGTGTTGTGCGAGTGAAGGCAGGTCTGCCGCAATCACATGTGCGATACGCGGATAACCACCTGTCGTCTGATGATCTGCCGTAAGGATGATCATTTGTCCGTCGGGCATGAGTTGTATAGCCCCGCGGGTAACGCCGGAGGAAAGCAGCTCGCCAGCCCTATAGTGTTTCAGTGCCAAGCCTTCGAGTCGGTAACCCATACGGTCGCAGTGTTTGGTGCAGCTGAAATCGTGCGTCAACAGCTGCTCCGGGTCGCTGAGCGATGTAAACTCACTGCCCGCGGTGATGCGCAGGTTGGTGGTAGTATACATGTTCTGCGTATAGATCATCCAGGGAAGGATTTTGAAGTCCTTATGATCGAGCAGTTTTGTAAAGTTCGCGCGCTGTCGTAACGGCAGCTGATCATTCTTTTGCAACGCGCGCCCCTGGAAGCCACCGGCGGCTGCCTTCAGGTGCGTGCTATAACTGCCCATCCAGGGCTGAATGTCGAAGCCGCCCCTTACCGCCATGTAACATCGTGCGCCCGATACAGGACCTTTGAAGTACAGGAGCGCCTGTGCTGCCACAAGCACCGGCTTGTTAAGCGGCAACACGCGGCCATCGATCATAGCGGTAAAATCTCCGCCAGAAAGAGCGATGACCGTACCCGATTCAAACAGGAAAGAGGAAGCAGGAAAATGCATCTCCAGCACGCCCTCCTCCGGTTTATTGCCGACCAGTGCGTTGACGGCACGAACGGCGATGCGGTCCATGGCGCCGCCTGGATTGATACCCAGGTGCTGTGAGCCGTAGCGGCCCAGGTCCTGGATAGTGTCCATTAGTCCGGGTTGTAATACGCGTATGCTCACGAGGTGGATTTAAGTTGATGGAACTGTTCAATTGAGATCGGCTCAAACGTTACCTGGTCGCCGGGTTGGCACCAGGCTGCGGGTGTACGTTCCGGGTCGAACATGCGTAATGGTGTTTGGCCGATGATATTCCAGCCGCCGGGCGATGCCAGTGGGTAAACGCCTGTTTGTGCGCCTGCTATGCCGACGCTGCCTGCCGGTACGAGCGGCCTGGGCTTCGATAACCGGGGTGCTATCAGGCGTTCATCTACCGTACCCATATAAGGGAAACCAGGCAGGAAGCCTAACATGTACACCCTATACGTTCGGCCGGTATGTAACGCGATGAGTTGTTCGAGCGATAAGTTCTTTTGTGCAGCCAGCGCTTCCACATCCAGCCCCAGCGAAGGATCATAACATACAGGGATGCTGATATCACGGCCCGCAGTAACCTCCGTGGCAGTGATGTCGTCCAGTAAATCACGCACCTGCAGGCTTACCCAGTCTGCCACATCTTTATTAATCTTAGCATAAATGTAAAGTGCGTCGTACACGACGGTGAGCGAGGCATATGCAGGAATGAGATCACGCACCCAGGGAAGCTGCAACTGTGTGATCCGGCGAAAAGCCGACATCACCTGGTGATTCACGACCGGGTCTATCTGCTGTGACCAGTTCAGTAATAACGCGTTTTCGCCCTGCTGTATAATGTCGAATGAGGATGCCTGCACAAACTAAAAGTACGAAATTCCGGGCGGTTATTGCGATTGCTTCATGAGGCTGTAAAGGATCTTCTGCTCCCCTTCACTCATAGCCGCACCTTTCGTAGAATCGGCCGGATTAAACTTTCGGCGGAAAGCCTCCACGGCGCCGGTGCTGTCCTGCACATTGTAACCTACGATACGTAAGGCCATCTTCGTATCGAAATTGGCAGGCAGGCTTACAGCACTCGTATCAAACCAAAGCCCGAAGCCCTTCTCGGCCAGTTGCTGCCAGGGGAAATACACACTGGGATCTACCTTACGGCGGGGTGCAATATCGCCGTGGCCGATGAAGTTCGCAGCAGGAATATTGTAGCGGTGTTTGAGTGTGTCGAGCAACACGAGCAGACTACGCACCTGCATGGGCGCGAAGGGCTCCGTGCCATTGTTATCTAATTCAATACCGATAGAAGTTGAATTAATGTCCGTCACATTGCCCCACTTGGCCGCGCCGCCATGCCAGGCGCGCAGGTAGTCGTTGAGCATATGATGCACCACACCATCGCGGCAAATGACATAGTGCGCACTTACTTGGGTACGCGTCATCGTAAAGGTCTTAAGCGTTTGCTCGCAGGAGTTTTGGGCCGTATGATGAATGATGACGAAGTTCGGTTTACGGAGATTAAAGTTCACCGTACCTGCCCACCAGGCCGTTGGTTGCACTGAATCAACAGGTAGACCAATGGGCTGGTCCTGCAGTCCGCGGGCGAGGCTTTTCGCCTGTTGGCGGTATACTTTATTGGTGGCTTTATAAGGCTGCGGCGCGCAACTGCAAAGGGCCAGCAGGGCGAGTATGATTCCGTTTCGTGTGCTCATAAGATAAATATAGCATAATGCTGAGCAAATTCACTGCCAAAGCCGTCACCTTCGTCGGAACAGCGGTTTGGTCGGGTAACTGCGATGTTTGGTCGCATTGTTCACCAATAGTGCCACTGCGAGTAGTATCAGCACGCCCGTCAGCACCGGGCAAAGTACGTACAGGAAGCCTAACGATTCAATTCTCGGCGTGCCCATATTTGCGATAAGTGCCGTAGCGCCTCCCGGCGGATGCAGTGTTTTGGTGATCTGCATTGCCACGATCGACAAGGCCACGGCGATAGCGCCGCCCAGCCATAGTTCGGTAGGGAATAATTTATGACAGATAACGCCAATGATCGCACTGATCAGATGACCGCCCACAAGGTTACGCGGTTGCGCAAGCGGACTATTGATCACGCCGTAAATAAGTACTGAAGAAGCCCCAAAGGAGCCTATGAGGAAAAGGTTTTCGTGTGCAATAAGGTATTTGCTGTGTACAAAGCCGATCAGGCCAATGCCGAGGAAGGCGCCGAGAAAGGTGACAATGTGTTCTCTGGTGTCGATAAGCGTTTCGCGATATAGAATGTATTTTACTTTACGGTAACTCCGTTTAATCCGTTTAACAGGCATGTTTTGGTGGCAAATTTGTATCTGGGCGCAAAGTTAACTAATCAAAACTATCGTTCAAACCCCTCCTTCGCCATACTCCAGCACTCATCCAATGCCATGATCCTTGGTTTAAAGAACGAAATGACGACCGGCCACTGCTGCTGATCAAAGATGTTGGCGGGTTTCAGTTCTTTGGATATAATGCTTTGCAGCTGCCCGTACTCATTACTCACCTCCTCCTGCCAATTCCACTGTTCGCCCAGGGTCTCATGCAAGAAGCCCTGCAATTGCACCAACTGCTGGTAATAGCGCTTACGGGTCGCCGCATCCGGATGATCGATGACGATCGCGATGGTGGCCTGTTTGGTGTCGGCCTCCATGGTGAAACGAATATGTTTAATGCCGGTCTTGTAATTGATCCAGTTGATCTTTGCCCCGTCTGCCGACAGGATGGGCGACATGTATTTGCCGAAGGTGGTCCAGAACGCCTGTCTTAACTGCGATGCCTCTTGCCTGGTGTACATAGCCTGCAAAAATAAGTATTCCGTCTTTAATCCACGAGCAGCTTAACGCCGGCCGGGCCCTTCGCCGTGGTTTTAATGCCGCCGTTAGCCAGCCTTTCGTGCCTTACCCGCACGATGCCGTGTGGCGTAGGGAATGTTCCCTCCGCAAAGCTTAAATCGCCTAAATGGGGCTTTATTTTGATGATTTTACAACCGGGGGCGGCTACGGTAATGCCAAGTACATGTTCTGTAAGCCATGGCGCCGGACCGGAAGCCCAGCCATGGCATAAACTGTGGCGAAAACCTTTGTAGCAGTAGGCGCCGTAATCACCGTGAATGTCCTTTTGCCCGGGCAGCACGAACGTATCGATGCGGGAAGCATTGGGCAGCCAGTCCATGTTGAAGTCTTCCCAGAAAGTGGTGGCACCCAGGTCCAGCATGGCACCCCAGTACGTGCGGATGTCGTTCATCGCGCCCTTGTAGTCGCCGGCGAGGGCTTTAGCCTGTAACATGTAGTAACCGTAGAAGGTAGAATAGTTTTTTACGCCGCCAACGCTCAGCACCTCGGTGTTCATCTTTTGTGCGGGGGCGAGTTTAGCCAGGGCGAGCAGCGCTGCGGCCTGTTTGGATTGATGATGATCCGGCGTGTGTTTGCGCAGACGGGCGGCGGCGTCCTGGCATAAACTGGCCAGTGTCGGATCGTTCAATACTGCTGCCAGCTGCGCGCCGGCATCCATACTCATGAGGAGCAGTGATTGTAAACCGGCGTGTACGGCTTGCGGATCTTCGCTGGATGGCCAGTCGAGGAAACGCGTACCGTCGAGCTTTTCCTGGTTGTCGGCACCTATTTTAGTACGCAGGTGTTTCAAGAGTTCTTTTAGATAAGTGTGTTGTTGCTGCAGGTATTGCTTATCACCGCTATACTGGTACCAGTCACGCTGGATGATGATCCACCAAAGGGAATAGGCGCTGATGCCGTTCATGTAACGTGGTAAGGGAGTGATGTCGCGCGTGAGATCGAGACTTAACGGCACTACTTCATGCGCACCAAAAACCGCGTTGATCGTGGCTACTTCCGGGTGCATATCGCCCAGCCATACTAAACGATCGCGTTTGATGCCGTCCCACAGGTATTCCTGCATGTTGAGATGCACGGTGTAGGCGGCAGTCTGCCAGATGCGGTTGAGTTTTTCGTCACTGCACCTGAACGACCCTACATAAGGAATGTCGCGGTATACGGAGATGGCGCGGGCTTCTTTAAGGGGCAGCTGATCTTTTTCATCCACCACATCGATGCGTATAAAACGGAAGCCCGTGTTGCCAACTTCGAGCTTACCGTACGAAGGCACTTCCACGATCATGTCGCGCATGGCGTGGTCGTTGGTGGCGTTCTGTTTCGGTTCGATCTCGCTCATGGCTTCGGATACAGATTCGCCGAAACGCACGCGCAATTTTACAGGGCGGTTCTGCGGAGAAGCGCCGGCGACGAGTTGCAGGCCGCCGTGTATCTCACGACCATAATCCAGCATGATATAAGCACCCGGCTTCATGAAACAAAGCGGGTTGCCGGACAAGTCGGCCTGACCGTTTCCGGGAAGTAATAAACGTTCGGGATTAGTGATGCGGCCTTCCTGTTTTAAAATCTTTACAGGAGCGAGGTAGCTGCGCGTGAGCGGCGACACTTGTTGTGCAGTCAGCGTTGACGTAAAGGCAAACAGGACGAGGACCAGGAAGGTATACTTCATGATACAAAATAGCGCTTCAGCGCGCAGTATGCCGATTTAATTTGATAAACGGCTAATACCGCACCACGTCCAGCTTTACGGGGCCGAGTAAGCCGGCCGATTGTAACTTACTTTCGGGTTGATACGGGTTCGCGTTCAGCCATGTTTTGCGGTCTTTTTCGGGCAGCCGGCTATCGCCGATCAGGCGGTTGACCCAGGTGTTCACGACTTCTACCTCCAGTTTGTTGCTGCCCTTCTTCAACGCGGCCGTTACATCCACGCGATAAGGCGGCGTCCATACGGTGCCTACTTCTACCCCATTCAGTTTCACCTTCGCCATCACCATTACTTTTCCTAAGTCGATGTAGCTGGTACCGAACGGCAGTTCGGCAATGGAGAAGCTGGTCGTATAAACCGCGCTGCCGGCGTAATGCCTGATCAGGCTATCGCTGTGTTGTGACCAGTCGGCCGGCTGTTCCATATCAATCGTTTTGGACGGACCGCGGCGCTCCCTTTCAAACTTCACCTCCCACGGATTACGTAACTCCTGCACTACCTGCGGCGTTGGGAAGTTGCGGGCGCCGGCTTTGGCTGCGGATGCGGGTTTGCGGAACACAACGAAGCCGCTTTCATAGGCTTCGAGTCGTATAGGCACCTGCGTGGTTTTACCGTTAAACGTATATTCCGGCAACACCCGCATGGCGCCACTTACCGCATCCCACCACTCGGGTTGCAGGCCGCTTACACGGAACTCCGGGTAGATGGCGACGTTATTGTCTGTCTGGTTCGTGAGGAAGTATACATCGCCCTCCACTGTGCTGCGGTGTGCGTACAATACATCCTTGTTTTTGAGGGATACATCCGGCTTTAGCTGTATTTCCGCCAGCGCCTGTTCCATCGTCATATTGTTCAACAGCCAGCCGTTGCCGTACTTCCGTTTGGCCAACGTGCGGTCGCTGCCCCACATGGCATAAGCCAGTTTACCGATCTGCTGGTCCGCCACCGGATAGTGTTGCAGACTGGGCGAACGTTTCGGGGCCGGACCAAATACCACGGCTCCCTGCTCTACCAGCTTTGCTATCTTCTGCAATAACTCCGGCCGCATAGTCGTGAGCTCAGGGAGGACGAGCATGCGGTAACTTACGCCCTCCGGCAGTACCAGGCGATTGCCTTTTACGCTGAGGCGATTCAATATTACATCCGCATTAATATAGTCGTACCCGTAGCCTGCCGGCAGCTCGGGCATACGAACGCCCGTCATCTTAGGCGCATCTTCCCCGATAAAATAAGCAATGTCATTCACCGGGCGGCCTTGCTGCAACAGGTAATTACACCTGCGGATATAATCGATGAACGCCTTGCCCTGTGTAAACCAGGTATTGTTCCGATTAAACTCGGTGCCGAACCAGGCATTGATGCCCGGCTTACGATCATCCTCCGGCTGAGATATGAATACGTGTAACAGCGTGTTGTTGATCCCTTCTGTAAATGACCAGTCGCCGCGCTTCTTCAGCAACGCGGGGTACCGTCCGTAAGTGTCGCCGGCCGACGTGAACGACTCTGCGGACACTTTGTTTTTGCCATAAGTATGTGCGGAGGACGACGCCGCCTTACATTCGATATTGCCCAGCTCTCCCTCGTTCCAGAACTCACCCCCGATCTCGTCCGCCAGGCTGCCATACTTCAGGAACTCTGAAGGAAAGCCCCAGTGACCGTAGTTCTCCAGCCATACTTTGAGGCCGTCCTTATTACTTTGCTGACGCAGTCCGCCTACATACTCGGTCGCCACGCGATCAGCCACCAGCCGGCGGAGGTCCCAGAGAAAACGGTTGCTCTGGTCGGCAGAATTGACGATGCGGCCGGTGAGGACGGGCAGCCAGGGCACAGGATCATAGCCGTACTGCAGCTTAAAAGCTTTCGCCATATCATCCGTCCAGTTCTGGGAGCCGGTTTCATAGCTGTCTGCCACCACCCACTTCAGCGCCTTTCGATCGGCTGCCGGTATGCGTTTGCGGATGTCGCCGATAAATGCGTCGTAGTGTTGCTGAACGGGCACGCGATTGATCTTGTCCACTTCAAGGCCTTGTCCCTCGGGTGTGGCCGGTGCATTAGTAACGTTCGTGGGGAGCATGCCGTATCGTACGACGAGCCACTGACCTGCCGGTGCATCCCAGTTTAACTGGCCCTTGTTATCGACATAGGCAGATATGTTTCTTACTTTTCCCGGCGTAATGACCAGCGCGCTGTCTTCCGGCTCGGCCTGTTGTGGCCACTGGTACTCCTTCCACAAAGGCAGCGGCGTCTGGAACATTTTAGACAGCTGCTTGTCCTCGAACCATTCAATACGCGGCGCCGCCAGCAGTTTAAACTCCGCAAACGCCGTGCTGCCCGAGTTCTTCAACACCAGCCGGAACCGTTTACCTGCCACCGCCGGAAAAGCGATGCTCACCGGTGCATACGGCTTAAAGCCCACGTTGCGGGCCGGGTTGGTACGATCGAACGTGAAACTGGTAATGCTATCATACTCCTTGCCGCGCTGCACTTGTAAGATCACTTCTGCCCGGGCCGGACGTCTAGCCGGGTACATCACCAGGCTGCGGGCCGTAAACGCTTTGTCTACATCAATGTCAAAGATGACCGGGTTGTTTGTATACACCACCTCAATATCTACCCCGTCCTCTGTATTGCCATCCATCAAACCCTGTATATTCTTTACGCTGGCATTGGAACTAAGTTTGGCCCCATGTGCCGCTATATCGTCCTGGTCGCCGACCGGCACCGGGAATGCGAGCGTTACGACATCCTGGAAGTGTTCTCCGGGGGCTGGGATCGTTTGGGAAATCTTACCCCCGCCCTTTACCCGCAGCTCGCTGTGCGCCAGGTAACGCATCGATTGCCCGGGTTTTATCCAGGGGCCCCCGCTCTGGCTCCAACCCGGACTGTTAAACAGGCCGATGTCAATGCCCAGGCGGCCGGCGTGTTTGATGGCCGTTTGCGTCACGTTGTACCATTCGTCCGAGAACAATTTGGCCTTACCGTACGGGATTTCTTTTTCACTCATACCGATGTTGCCGATAAAAGCACGCCCGATGCCTACCTCCGCCATCGCGTCCAGGTCCTTTTTAACCCCGGCCGCCGATACATTGTCGTTCATCCAATACCAGTACACGCTGGGCCGCACGCTATCGGGCGGCGTGACGAACGATTGCTGTAATACCGTGGTCGCGGCGAACTTTGGCTGTTGTGCCAGGGCGGTAAGGGGGAAAGAAAGGCAGCTTATGAGGCTAAGCTTTACCATGTGCTGGGCTTTCATCGACACAGTTAAGGTTTATGATATTTTGTAATATTACGACCTTTCTCTGGTAAAACGAACAAAAAAGCCGCCCGCCTGCGAGGCGAACGGCTATGCTTTAAAACCGGATCGGATGGTTCAGTGATGGTTGGGTGATGGTTGGGTGACGGTTCCGTGACGGTCCCGTACCCAGATCGCAGCGTTGTGCGCGAGGGCATCCACCAGCGAACTGCCATTGCCCGAAACCGGATCGGATGGTTCAGTGATGGTTGGGTGACGGTTCCGTGACGGTCCCGTACCTAGATCGCAGCGTTGTGCGCGAGCGCATAATACTTGAGCTCGATGAGGTCGTTGGGCAGTGCCTTCCGGTTCCAGGAGCTGTGAACGGCCAGGGCGGCGCCCATCGCGGTTGCCTGTGCCATGGAGGCGGCGAATACTTCCGTTTCGGGGAACATGGCTGCCAGTAAGTTCATGTAAATCACGTTCTTACTAAAGCCACCGTCCACGAAAATACGTTTCACCCGGGTGCCTTTCAGCACCAACTGGGTGGATTTGTATTGTTCATCGGCGATATCGAGCATCAGCTGGTGATAAGCCTCCACGTCCGTACTAAACGTCGCCAGATCGCGGTTGCCGAAAGCAGTAATGCCTGTGCCTTTAGCTACCGGTTTGCGGTGACGAAGCGTGGCGATGATGCCTGCATCGAAATCGACGGAACGATAGCGCATCGTGTTCTGGTTAAAGTGTTCGGCAATCCGTTTTACCTGCAGCTCGTGCTCATAACCTGCAAACAGCCTGGAGGCCTTTACCGGTTTGCGCTGGAAGGTCATATAACACAGGCAGTCCTGCGCCAGTTCGGCTTCCGTGAGCGGCGTATGGTTAAACGGATTCATACTGATGCACCAGGTACCAGTGGAGATGAGCACGAACGGCTCGTGGAAGTTCACCAGGTAAGGGATGAGTGCTGCCGAGCTGTCGTGCAGCCCCGTGCCGATCGAATAGTTATTGCCCGGGAATACCGCGGGCATCACTTCGTTCGAGGCGACGAGGGGCGCCATTTTATCGAGCAAGCCCTCTTGCTTCACCCAGGGATGGTAATCATTCTGTTGAAAGTCCCACAGGTTGGTATGGCAGCCGATGCTGGTAATGTCCGAGCAGGGCACGCCAGCGAGCAGGTAGCTCATGTACTGTGGCAGGTGCAGCGCGTACTTCACGTCTTTGCAAAGTTCCGGGCGCTCGTGTTTGAGGCGGTACAATTGCATGCCGGAGTTCAGGCTGCCAAGCACGGGCGATGCCGTTTGGGCGGAAAAGGCGGCTTCTCCCCCATACTTTTGATAGAACTGCTGTTTCAGCGGTCCGGGATAGGTTTTGAGATAGTTATACAGCGGTGTGAGCGGGCGGCCGTCTTCATCAATGTACACCAGGCTGGCGCCATAGGTAGAGAAGTTGATCGCCTTCACCTCTATATCTTTTCGTTTAAACACTTCCCTGAGCGAGTCGAACACAGAAAGACGTAAGCTCTCCAGGTTTTCGCAGGGATCGCCGTCTTCGTCCGTGGTTTCGGTAAACCTGGCGGTACGTTCAAACACGATCTTATACTGCTCATCAAACAGAAACAGTTTTTTGTTGGTTTTGCCAACATCAAATATTGCTATAACCGGGTTTCTGGTCATTCCTTACTATCGCTTTGCGCGGCTACAAGCCTGTAGCTACCGTTTTCAAGCCCCTCTCTTTGATGAGGTGTTCTCTCACTTTTTCAGCCCTGTACACGCCGAGCGGATTTAACGCACCGCCTGCACGCAAACGGGCCTCTGCCACCAATGCACGCACATCTGTACGGAAAGCCTGTTGCAGCACTTCCTGGGCGGCGGCTACATCATTGCTCTCCTGGGCTTCCTGGAGTTTTTTACGGTCGACCATCAGGGCCTGCGCATAAGAGATCATGATCGCTTCCACAGACTGCAATAAATCTTCCAACGGATCTTTCACATTGTGAGATGCGTCGATCATCCAGCCTAAACCAGTGGCATGGTCCATACCACGGGCATCCATACCTTCCACGAGTTCGTTGAAGATGAGGAACAACTGGTAAGGTTTAATGGCGCCTACGGTCAGGTCGTCATCACCATACTTGGAATCGTTAAAGTGGAAGCCACCGAGTTTACCTTCCATCAGCAACAGCGACACAATTTGTTCGATGTTCACGTTCGGATGGTGGTGACCGAGGTCTACGAGGGTATACGCTTTAGGACCCAGTTTGCTGGCGTACAGCAAGGACTGGCCCCAATCGCCGACGGTAGTGGAATAAAAGTTCGGTTCAAATGCTTTGTATTCCACGAACATTTTCCAGTCCGATGGCAGGGCGGCATAAATCTCCTGCAGGCCGCTCAGCGTGTGCTGGAAAGCCTGGCGGAAATTCAGTTGTCCCGGAAAGCAGGAGCCGTCCGACAACCAAACGGTGAGTGAATCAGACCCGAGTTCACGGCCATAGTTGATCACTTCAATGTTATGGTCAATCGCTTGCTGGCGTACCTCTTTCTTTACATGCTGCAGGGAGCCGAACTTGTAGCTATGCTGCTGGTCGGGCTGGTCCTGGAACGTATTCGAGTTCATCGCATCGAAGCGGATGCCATGTTGGGCAGCCAGTGCTTTGATGTGAGATGCGTTTTTTGGAATATCCCACGGAATGTGAAGGGAAATAGCGCCGCTGCTCTGGTTCAGTTTGTGCAGCAGGCCGATATCTTCTATCTTTTCTTCGAGACTGCGTGGCTCGCCACCACCGGGGAACCGGCCAAAGCGCGTACCACCGGTACCTAATGCCCAGCTGGGAATCGCCACCTGGAACGCTGCCAGTTTATCTATGATCGCCTGGGCGTTCTTTACCTCGCCGCTGATGTAATCGAAAGCGCGTTTGTGCGCAGCCGAAGCAGCCTGGTTGTGCTCTTCTATCTTATACTTTTCTATTTCCATAACGCAAAATTTACGGGAGATAAAATACTTCTTTTAATGGAATTGATACGGGAGAATTATCCGGGTTAGTGTCCATGATGTCACTCATGTACTTCCACCAGCGTTGCATCACCGCTTCTGCGGGCAGTTTGTCCAGCGCAGCTTTGTTTTCCACCTTTAAGGTAGCAAACAGTATATGGGTTTCCTCGTCGAGGAAGATGGCGTAGTCGCTAATTCCACTGGCTTTGAGCAACCCTTGTAATTCGGGCCAAAGCTCATCGTGGCGTCTTTTATACTCCTCCGCCATCCCCTCTTTGAGTTTCATTTTGTTGGATACGCGTTCCATAACGGGAATGATTAAAATTATCTAACGAAAGCCATCGCTACACCGCCGTCGATGTTCAGTACGTTACCGGTTGCCTTGTTGAGCATACCGCCTACGAATACGAAACATGCGTTGGCAATGTCTTCCGGCAGGATGATCTCATTGAGCAAAGTACGTTTGGCGTAGAATGCAGGCAGCTCTTCCACCTTCACACCATAAGCCTTCGCGCGACCTTCGGCCCAGGCACCTGCCCAGATCTTACTGTCAGAGATAACGGCATCCGGGTTCACCGTGTTCACACGAATGTGATCTTTGCCTAGTTCCGCGGCGTTCAGGCGGCTGAGGTGCAGCTGTGCAGCCTTCGCAGAACCGTAACCGGCGTTGTTCGGACCGGATACCAGTGCGTTCTTGCTCACAATGTTGAGTACGTCGCCACCGGTGCCCTGCTTACGCATTACTTCCACACCACCTTGGGTTACGAGGAACTGGCCTTTTACCAGCACATCATACAGGATGTCCCAATCCTGCTCGGTATGTTCTTCGATAGGTTTAGAAATGGACAGACCCGCGCAGTTCACGACGATATCTACGCCACCAAAAGAGAGAGCAGCTACGTCGAATGCTTTTTTAATTGTTTGGGCAGATGTTACGTCCAGCACTGCTGCGGCATACACGTCTTTCCCGAATGCTTTATCAAAATCTGCTTTGGCAGATTCGAGGCGTTGTGCGTCGTTATCGTTGATCACTACCACGGCGCCTTCTTCTGCAAACTTCTTAGCGATTGCTTTACCGATGCCACCTGCGCTACCCGTCACCAAAGCAATACGTCCCGACAAAGCCTTAGGCTTCGGCATACGTTGCAGCTTGGCTTCTTCGAGCAGCCAGTACTCGATATTAAAAGCTTCCTGGCGAGGCAGCGAGGTGTAAGAAGAAATAGCTTCCGCACCCTTCATTACGTTGATGGCGTTGATATAGAACTCCGCCGCTACACGCGCCGTTTGTTTGTCTTTCGCGAACGTAAACATACCCACACCCGGGTACAGGATCACCACCGGGTTTGCATCACGCACAGCCGGACTGTTCGGGTGTTTGCAAGCGTTGTAGTAATCGGTGTACATGTTGCGATATGCATCGAACAGCGGCGCGATCTTTTCTTTTATCGCAGCCACGTTGCCCAGGTCTTCACCCGCTTCCAGGTTCAGTACCAACGGACTGATTTTCGTACGCAGGAAGTGGTCGGGACAGCTGGTACCCAGTGGTGCCAGGCGGTCGAGATCCTTAGCGTTGATGAACTCCAGTACACGATCGTCGTCTGTAAAGTGACCCACCATCTTCGTTTGGGAAGAACAGTAGCCACGCAGCACCGGTGCCAGCGCCGCAGCCTGTGCGAGCCTTGCTTCTTTAGGGAGCGACTGTATTTTAGCGCCACCAAATACAGGGGCTTTTTTACCGATGTTAGCTTCGAGGTATTCGGCACAACGTTCGATTACTTCGAGCGTGTTCATGTAACTTTCATAAGCCGTATCACCCCAGGTGAACAGGCCGTGAGAGCCGAGCATGATACCACGGATACCAGGATTTTCGTCCAGGCACTGCTTCAGCTTCAGTCCCAGGTCGAAGCCGGGGCGCTGCCATTCCACCCAACCGATGGTGCCGCTGAACAGCTCCTGGGTGATCTTTTTACCGTCTTTTGCGGCGGCAATGGCAATGGCTGCATCCGGGTGCAGGTGGTCGATATGTTTGAAGGGAAGAAATCCGTGCAGGGGCGTGTCGATAGACGGTGCCTTTGAGCTGAGGTCGTAAATGCAATGGTTAAATAGTTCCACCATTTCATCCTCATGCTCTACACCGCGGTATACATTTTTCAAGCTACGCAGGCGGTCAACGTACAGCGCTGCCAGTCCGCTGCGTTTCAGCGTACCCAGGTCGCCGCCGGAGCCTTTTACCCACATTACTTCCGTGCTTTCACCGGTAAGCGGATCTTTAGCAAAGGCTTTGCAGGAAGTGTTACCACCACCATAATTCGTGAGACGAAGATCGGCACCCAGCAGGTTAGAGCGATAGATCAGCAACGCGACCTCGTCGCCTGCCATTGAAGCCGCAGTGGCTTCATCCCACAGATAGCTCACATGTTTGAAAGTTTGTGTAAGAGACATTTTCTACTATTTAAATTCGTTAATGACTAATTGCAGTTGGTTTCAGGTAGTTACCGTAGCCTACGATGAGTACGGAGGCGAGTATTACGAGAATACCAACGATGATGGTGGTTTTAGTTTTCTTACTCACGCCTTTCCATTCGTTGAGCGCCAGGCCCCATGCGTTGGCGATAAGAATGATAAAGGCCATGTGTAATATCCAGGAGCTGGCACCGTTACCCAGCCGGCTTTCGCCCATGCCATAGAAAAAGAATTGCAGGAACCAGGTAGTGCCGGCCAGCGCGGAGAACAGGTAGTTCTTTGCCAGCGGCGTCTTCGTATTCGTATAATCACCGAAGGTTTTATTACGTGCATTCAGGATCATACACCATATAAGGTTGGTTGTAAGCCCACCCCATAGCAGCACGACATAAATCACGTTGTTGCGGTAGAGGAATTCACCTTCACCCGGGTGCTGCGCCTTCCACATATCGTTCGCTACAATACCCATCGGCGAACCCGCCTCGATGCCGAAGCTGAAACAGGCACTCAGCACACCGGAGATGATCGCCACAGTTAAACCCAGGCCGATCTTAAACTCCTGGCTTACTGCCGTTCCCTTTGCCAGGTCCTTATCCTTCATGGCACCTGCTTTACCGCAGATGATGATGCCGATTACACATACCAGTAGTCCGAGCAGTACACACTGGCCCCAGGCATTGCTCACCAGGTGCGTGATCGTATCCTTCCCTTCCGTGGCCACGATATCATAATAAATCGAAGGAATAAGCGCCCCGAATACCGAACACAATCCCAGGATGATGGAACTGCCGAGCGAAACACCTAAGTAGCGTACCCCCAACCCATACGTTAAACCACCAATTCCCCAAAGCACCCCCATGATGTAAGTCCATTTCAGTACGGAAAAGTCGGTAGCGCGGATGATGTCGGCAAAGTTTGGGATTGTTAAGTAGGCAGCCAGTGGCGGTACGATCAGCCAGGAAAACATGCCACCAATGATCCAATAACTTTCCCAGCTCCAGCCTTTTACTTTTTTATAGGGAATATAGAAACTACCGGAGGCGAACCCGCCTATGAAGTGAAATAAAATACCTAAAATGGCTTGCATCAGTCGTGGAAGTTTTGTGGCTAGTGAGTTAGTAATTTTTCTAAAAGTATAAAAACAGTGTTTTTCAACCGTCATGGACTGTCATGCCCCGGGTGGGGGATATTTTACAATTATTTTAGTATCATTGTACTAACGGCTAAGCGACTGAAAATGATGAAGCAACATCCCATATTTAAATATTTATCGATCGACGACTTCTCGGCCACGCCCAAGTACTACCAGCTGGCCAACGCCATTATCAAGGCCATAGCCGACAAAAAGGTGCAGCAGGACGATGTATTACCTTCCATCAACGAAGTGAGTTACGTTTTCGAGATTTCGCGCGATACGGCCGAAAAGGCCTATAAATACCTGAAGGGGCTGGGCATTCTCGGTTCCGTACCGGGCAAGGGATATTATGTGCAGAACGTCAGCCACGGCCAGCAGTATAAGATACTATTGCTGTTCAACAAACTCAGCGAACACAAAAAGATCATTTACGATTCCTTTGCCAGTACACTCGGCGAGCATGCGGGTATCGATTTCTATATTTACAACAGTGACCTGGCCCTTTTTAAGAAACTATTATCGCAGAAGCTGTCTGATTACACCCACGTGGTCATCCTCCCCCACTTCCGCGAGCGTTGGGATAATGTGGACGAGATCATCAACAGCGTACCCAAGGAAAAACTCATCCTGCTCGACAAACGACTGAAAGGCGTGACCGGCGAGTACGGTGGTGTGTACGAAAACTTCCAGGAGGATATTTACGCCGCACTGGAACAAGCGAAGGATAAGTTACAGAAATACCAGACCATCAAGATTATCTTCCCGGAGAACACCTATTACCCGGAGGAGATCCGCCTGGGCTTTTCCCAGTTCTGCCAGAACTACGCGTTCAACTTTAAGATTGTGAGTGAAGTGGAGGACGAACTCATTTCCCGGGGTGATGTATACATTAACCTGAGAGAAAATGACCTGGTGGTACTGATAGAGAAAGTAATCGACCTTAATTTATCGATCGGGAAAGATGTGGGCATTATATCTTACAACGAAACCCCGCTTAAAAAGCTGATCCTGAACGGGCTTACCACGATATCTACTGACTTCAGACTGATGGGCGAGCTGGCGGCGAAGATGGTATTGGAAGGAACTAAGGCGCAGATAGAGGTGCCGTTTTATTTGACGATGCGGCCGTCGTTGTAACTCCGCGATGCGCATCATAAAAAAAGGCCGGCTCTCAAGTAGCCGACCTCTCCTCAACAAAAAAAGAACTTTTACTTAATCACCACCAGCGAAGGATTATACAGCTTACTATGCAGCTGGAATAACTTCGCCTCCGGGTTCTTCATTACTTTACGATCGTAGGTCATCAGGCCGTTCGTCTCCACTTCCACGTCGGTGGTTTGCGTGTATACGGCGGCGGACAAACCATCTTTAATCAGCGACTCCATGCGGGTCATGAACGCTGAGTAACGTTTCAGCAGGTCTTCAGGTGTTTTAAAGCTCTGGTAGCCCCAGTTGTCTTTCTGCTGCCAAACGTGGCCGTCTACAGGCAAACCTAAACCACCAAATTCACCGAGCACGATAGCGCGCGTAGCGCCATAGATGGCCGGATCGGGCATGGCGGGTTCGGGATAGTTGTGCAGGTCGATGATGTGACCGGTGTTGAAGAAGTTGCCGCCGCTCGCGCTGTTCACCAGGCGCGATGGGTCTTTCTTCATGGTCCATTCTGTTATTTCTACAGTTTTGAACTGTCCCCAGGCCTCGTTAAACGGTACCCAGCTTACGATAGACGGGAAGTTGTGCAGGGTATTCATGATGATTTCCCACTCTTTCCGGTAGTAACCTTCCGAAGCGGCATCGCGCTTTTGTTCGGTGCCACGGCCGATAATCGCAGGGCGTGGTTCCCAGCCGTTACCGAGGTCGCCGCTCGGCATATCCTGCCAAACGAGAATGCCGAGTTTATCGCAATGATAGTACCAGCGGGCCGGTTCGACTTTAATGTGTTTGCGGATCATGTTAAAGCCCATTTCTTTGGTCTTTTCCACGTCGTATTTCAGTGCGGCGTCTGTAGGTGCGGTATATAAACCGTCGGGCCACCATCCCTGGTCGAGCGGACCATATTGGAATACGAACTGGTTGTTCAGCAACATACGCTGAATGCCTTTATCATCCTTTCCCAATGAAGATTTACGCATCGCAAAGTAGCTCTGTGCTTCGTCGGCCACTTTGCCGTTACGTACGAGCGCAAATTTCAGGTCGTACAGGAAAGGTGTGGAAGGCGACCAGAGTTTCGGGTTAGCGATCTTCAGTACGGCGGTGCCATTAGCATCCACTTCCTGTTCAGCCACTTTTTCGTTGCCGTTAAAAGCGCTCACCCGCACTTTGTCGCCGGCTTTTGCACCTGTAACGAACGAACTAACGGTCAGTGTTTGTGCGTCGATGTTGGGCGTTTGTTTGCTCGCGCTCAGGTAGGTTTGCGGTACGGCCTCGAGCCATACCGTTTGCCAGATGCCCGTCACCGGTGTATACCAGATCCCGTTGGGCTTCCGTACCTGTTTACCACGTGGCTGCGTACCTTCGTCGGTGGGGTCCCACACTTTAACGGTCACTTCCTGGGCACCGCTTTTTTTCAATAAGGCGGTGATGTCGAAATTAAACGGATCGAAGCCGCCCTCGTGGGTACCGGCCGATTTACCGTTCACAAATACTTCTGTTTGCCAGTCTACGGCGCCAAAATGTAACAGCACGCGTTTGCCTTTCATGGCTGCCGGCACGGTAACAGTAGTACGGTACCACAACAGGCTGTCTTTACCCACGGTACGGCCTACACCCGATAAGGCAGATTCCACAGCATATGGCACGAGGATCTTGCCTTCGTAGCTGGCCGGTGCAGCGTTACTGCGGGCGGTGATAGCGTAATCCCATAAACCATTCAGATTTTTCCAGTTGTTGCGAACGAAATGTGGCCGTGGATACTCCGGCAAAGGGGCAGCGGGATCTACCTGCTCACTAAAAGTAGTCGAAATTTTACCGGGTACGATCTTCCAGGCGGGCTGCTGTGCAAAAGCAACACCGCAATGCATGGCGATCGCTACCAGCGATAACGTGAAAGCTTTGTTCATTACGAGTAGTTTGATGAATATGAGCCCTTAAAATATCCATTATATTCGCTTCTGCACACATTTTTTTGATCAGCGGAGCATGTCCGGAAAAAATTTTCCATTTTCAAATGAAATCCTATCTTAGCGCTATCGTAAGTTTTAACCGCAACAATGAACACATCGGCCTAGCTGCATTCAGTATTGTTTCCCTCTGAGAGCCTTCAATCAAAACAATTCCACCAACAAATCCCTGCACACTGCATGAACACTGCATTATGGATCGTACAAGCAATTTTAGGTATTTCCTTTATCCTGGCGGGCGTACGCAAACTCATCGAACAAAAGATTAAACTGGCCGCGCAAGTTCCCTGGACAGGCAGGTTTCCCGCCGCCGTGGTAAAAGGTATCGGCATTCTCGAAATATTGGCCGGACTCGGTTTTATTCTCCCCCACTTAACGGGCGTACAACCGCACCTCACGCCACTGTCGGCGCTGGCGGTGGCCGGGGCTATGGTATTTGCGGCCATTCATCATTTACGTTACAAAGAAGGTAAAGAGGCGATAGTGAACGTAGTGGTGTTAATACTGGCGGGCTTCGTAGCCCTGGGGCGTAACGAGGAAAACTATTTAGGTCTGCTTTAAATCATTAGTCAGCCGCCGTTGTGTCACTCACTTCGGCGGCTGTACTACTATCTACTTCTTCTTTTTCTTTAACTTCTTCAGCTGTTTTGCCAGCTTCTTCTCATTCCCCATGTAAGACGATAAATCATACACATCCACTTTACGGTATTCCACCGGGTGACTCTCGCTCTGCAAGGCGATGTAACCTTCTGTAAGTGCTTTGCCATCCTGCTTCTGCGCGGGATCGTAATTGCTTACGTTGCCGTCGCCGATCTGTGGTTTCACGTAACTGAGCACGGTGTCACCTTCTACGATATGTTGTATCAGGGAATCGCCGAGTACCAACACTTCGCAGCGTACCCACTGGTCACCGGCGTATGTTTTGGATTTGGAATTGATGCAATGCGAGCGATCGCGTTCGCCCCTCAGTACGATGTTCGTGCCGGGTGTACAAACGTTAGCAGTGGTACGTTCTTCTTTGCCGTTACCGCCCAACAACTGCACCTCTATGGAAATCGGGAAATCCTGGTCTTTGCCCATGGTGTTGGCAGGCTGCGAGTGAATCATCGCGCCGCTGTTGCGCCAGGCCCAACCCGGGCCGGCAGCCACCTGCTCCCCGGTGAAGCGGTACTCCATTACCAGCAGGTAAGCGGAAAACTTCTGTTTGTGGAAGATGTGGCCGTATTGCTCGTCGAACTTCGTATACCCGTCATACGACACTTTCAGCGCCCCGTTTTCTACGCGAAACGTATTGGCAAAGTTGTCGTCCAGGTTGTGGCCGGTAATCTTCACGTTCCAGTCGTTCAGGTCTTTGCCGTTAAAAAGGTGTATAGGTTTCGGCTGTGCCATGGCAACGCTGCCTGTTAATAAACTGCCGCCGAGCAGCAGGTAAGAAAATGCCTTCATCATTATGCTAGTAGTAAGTTGGTGAAATTAAGTAAAATGTCTTACGGATTACGCCCCTTTTCGCCCGGGTACAACTCGTATACGTAATCGCTTTGTATTACTTTTTTAGTTTGCACTTCCAAGGCCGATATTTTGCCTTTAAACGCTGCGCCAGTGTCTACATTCCACACATTGCAGCCTTTCATGGGCATTTCAGAGCCGTAGTTGATCGTGGGCGTATGTCCGATAAATATTTCCTTGTAAAGCAGCAGTCTTTTCGGATACAGGATGGAGGTTTTACGTAACCGCGGGCTCGTCGCCAGCGCCAGTTCCCACAGGGTGCGGTCCCAGCAGAAGTTGGAGGCGGCGCGCTCTGCGTGCGGGCCACGCAGGGAAGTGAAACCGGCATGAACGAACAGGCGGCCGTCTTCATCCTCATAAAAATTACGCATGCGGTTAAAAAAGCCACGGTGTACAGACTTCCGCTCTTCTGATACGTTGGCGTAGCTGTCTAACGTTACATGGCCACCCTGGTATACCCAAATGCTGTCCGGCGTATGGCCGTTCAGCCATTCTTCGCACCAGGCGTCGTGGTTGCCTTTCATGAAAACACAGTCGTATTGCTGGTCCAGCTCCATCAGGTAATCGATTACGGCGGCGGATTGTGACCATCCGTCTACATAATCACCAAGAAAAATCAACCGGTCCTGTGGTAACGGTGCTATCCTGGCTATCAGTTGTTGCAGCGCGATCAGCGCTCCGTGAACATCTCCAATCGCAAAAATCCTGGCTTTTTGTTGCTTCATATCTCGTTGTCGGCTAATAAACGACCCGTAAATCGCGTCCCCAAATGTACAAGATGCCGCGCTTCTTTCACAACGTATTATGCTAACCGGCTACAGCAGAGTGTTCTACGCTCGTGTGGCACGGTTTTGACGACTAATCCATAAAAAAACATACATATGAAAACGAATAATCAACAAAACATCCCGTCCAGCAAAGGGACCGGCAAGCAGCAACGCCCCGAGATAAGGGACAACCTCGACAGCCGCAAGAACGAGGAGCAGAATTTTAAAGGCGACGACCTCACGCACAACAAAAAAGAGCATCGCAGCGAAAAGCCGGGGCGCAAACAGGACTAGTGTGGAACCATTGCCCCGGGCTTACCGGAAAGGCAATAAGAAAGGGCAGATAACTTATCTGCCCTTTCTTCAATTTAACACTTTATCAAACTACCAAATGTTTACTTCTTTGTTCCCGGTTTAGTCGTTTTCTTCTTCGCCTGGTTTTCTTTTTCCTTATTGGGCACCACTATTTTAGAAGTGGTTTTATCCGCCCGCTCGCGACTGATGTCGCGGCTGTAGTCGTTACCAAGATTAGGACCACCCTGCTCCAGGGCACCTTGTCCGCCGATTGATCTGTCTCTGATTGCCATAACACACGTTTTTATAATGAATTAATAAGGTTTCCGCTTATAAATAATCTAAAAACATGCCACGCAAAATCCGTTTCTTTGTAGTGTCGTCGTATGGCTTTATTTGTATCATCATTAAATTCGGGCAGTAACGGTAATTGTTACTATGTGGGGAACAGCAGGGAAGCCGTTCTGGTAGACGCTGGCATCTCCTGCCGCGAGACGGAAAAACGGATGAAACGGCTGGGCTTGTCGATGACGAAAGTAAAAGCGCTGTTCATATCTCACGAACACAGCGACCACATCCGCGGCGTAGCCGTTCTCGCTAAAAAATACCAGCTACCTGTTTACATCACCCCCGATACGTTGCGCCATGGACAACTGGACATTCTGCCCTCCCAGGTACACACGTTTACTGCGGCCGAAGCGGTACAAATCGGCGATATCCGGGTTACGGCTTTTCCTAAATTACATGACGCAGCTGATCCCTATAGTTTTGTGGTAGCCTGCGGTGGCGTAAACATTGGCGTATTTACGGATATTGGCGCGCCCTGTAACGGTCTTACGCATCATTTTACCCAATGCCACGCCGCATTTCTCGAGGCGAATTACGATGAGGAAATGCTGGACAAAGGCCGTTATCCTTACTTCCTGAAGAACCGCATCCGTGGCGGCAAAGGTCACCTGTCTAACCGGCAGGCGTTAGAGGTGTTTTTAGCACACCGTCCGGCGTTTATGACCCACCTCTTCCTCTCCCATCTTTCCAAAGACAACAACAATCCCGAACTGGTGCAGTCGCTGTTCGATCAGCATGCAGGTAATACGCGCATTGTGGTAGCTTCCCGTTACGAAGAAACAGCAGTTTACCACATACAACTCCCCTCCGCAGCGCCAGTCGCGCGGCCGACAGTTACAGTGTTAGAGCTGTTTAATTAAGAACGGGCTTCTGTTCGCTGAAAATCAACGGTTTGTCGGAAATAAGCAGGAGTACGATGGCCAGCAATCCCAGCACAATCAATAACGTTACTTCGAGATGAGAGGTCAAAAAAAGATGAGTTCACGATCGTTTTTGAATAGCGTTGCAGCACCTTACCTTCCGCCACCTGGATGTCGCTCAGGCTGTTCAGCGATTCCAGGCTTTTCAGGAAAGCGGCGTCGGTGCCGTGCTGCTCGTAATCTTTCCAGCGGGCTTTAAAAATGAGCCACTGTTTGCCTTCTTCCGGAGTAAGATGCGTGAGTTCGTACTCCTTCACTAATCCTGCAATAGCACGGTTGTGAGCGGCACGTGAAGTCGCATCGCCCGGCTGTAGCTGGCGTTGCTGGTATAAATGATTGGAAATGCCGTATAAGTAGGTAGCTGGCAGCAGCCGGTCCTGGTATATGGCGGCTACAGAGTGGTCCAGGTTGGAAATGCTTCGTCTTTCCAGCACATTCTGCAACAGCACCAATACCATGATCATGACGAATATCGCGCAAATCTTATAGCGCTTTCCCTTAACCTGGAGTAGCCAGTTCATAACATGGAATGTTTGGTCCTACTTAAGATACGAAATTTCGCCCTATTTATTGCGAATTGTTCGTTTCAGGGCCATAATGTACCCTGTATGCAATCCCTCGTGCATATCGATCATCGTAATTACATCTTCTACCTTTTCTACTGCAATTCCATAGCGGTTCTGGAAGGTGTTATAAGTATGGAACAGACCTTTATTATAGTCCGCCTCTGTCTGATCGATGTGGGTGCTGAGCATCCGGCGCACGTTATCCATCGCTGCAGCGTCCATGAACGCGGCGGGTTTGGTACCGGGTTTGAACTGTTCGATAAATGCATCCTCTACCAGCGCCGGTACGTTGGAGTTGCGATAAATAAGGTTTTGCTGTGTGGCCACGAGGTGCGCGAGGTTCCAGGCGATGTTGTTGTTAAATCCTGCCGGTACTTCGTTCAGCTCTTCTATCGTAAGGTCATTTGTAAAATCAATGAGCCAGGCCCTTAGCTTGCGCATGATCTCGAATTGTTTCTGCATGTTGGTCCGTTTTAAATGGCAGGAAAGATAAAAAATAACGCGCAGCTTTAGGTCGCCAGGCAGTGGAAATGACGTTTTTTACTGTCAGAAGTTTTATAACTTGTATTTATGAGCATCATCACAAAAACCCTCGGCTTCCTGTTACTGCTCTCCGCCCCTGCGATCGCACAACAGAAACGGCCTAACATCATCTTCATTTTCTCGGACGATCACGCCTTTCAGGCCATTAGCGCATACGGCGGTAAACTGGCGCAAACGCCCAATATTGACCGTATTGCCCGCGAGGGAGCGATCTTTCACAATGCAGTTGTGACGAACTCGATCTGCGGTCCGAGCCGGGCGACGCTGCTTACGGGTAAGTACAGCCACATGAACGGCTACAAAGCCAATGAAGGCCGCTTCGACGTAACACAGCTGCTGTTCCCTCGGGTGCTGCAACAAAATAACTATCAAACCGCCTGGATCGGCAAGTGGCACTTAGGCAGCCTTCCCGATGGCTTTGACTACTGGCGTATCCTGCCCGGACAGGGCGCCTACTACAACCCCGACTTCATCGAAAAGGGGAAAGACACCGCCCGCATACCCGGTTATGTATCCGACCTGATCACCAACTTCTCAGTAGATTGGCTGCAGCACCGCGATACGAGCAAGCCGTTTTTCCTCGTGGTGGGACATAAAGCCACGCACCGCGAGTGGTTCCCCGATCTGCAAGACCTCGGAGCATATGATGACGTGGAGTTTCCCCTGCCGGGCAACTTCTACGACGACTATCAAAACCGGGCGGCCGCCCAAAACCAGGACATGACTATCGATAAAACGATGCGCCTGGCAGAGGACCTGAAAGTAAACGTCAACTACGATCGTAAAGTCGGCCTGTTCAGCCGCTTCGACCCGGAGCAAAAGGAAAAATTCAGCGGTTATTACCAGAAGATAAGCCGGCAGTTCGAAGCGCTGGCACTTAAAGGTAAAGCCCTCGTGGAATGGAAGTACCAACGCTACCTCCGCGACTATTTGTCCACCGCCCGCTCTTTAGACCGCAATGTTGGCAGGCTGCTGCAATACCTCGACGAAACGGGTCTGGCCGAAAACACGGTAGTTGTATACGCCTCCGACCAGGGATTTTACATGGGCGAACATGGCTGGTTCGACAAACGTTTCATGTATGAAGAGTCGCTTCGCACTCCATTCGTCGTGCGTTACCCGGGTGTGATCAAACCTGGCACGAAGGTAGATCAGCTGATGTCTAACATCGATTGGGCACCCACCATGCTGGACATAGCCGGTGTTAAACCACCCGCAGAAATCCAGGGAAGGTCGTTTATGCCGCTGGTGAAAACGGGGTCTAAGAACCCGGACTGGCGTAAGGCGGCTTACTATCATTATTACGAATATCCCGAGCCGCACCGGGTGTACCCGCACTTTGGCGTACGAACGGCCCAATATACGCTGGTACACTTCTATGGCCAGACAGACAGCTGGGAATTATATGATCTGAAAAAAGATCCCACGCAGATGAATAACCTGTATGGCGACAAACAATATGCGCAGGTAACGGCAGGATTAAAGCAGCAGTTGCGCGGATTGATCAAAGAATATAAAGACGACGAAGCGCTGAAAATTTTGGATGCTTCAAAGCATTAAAACTGCGGGCTGTATCAAAACCAGGTAGATTACTTTTGATACAGCCCTTCTTATTTACAGCTGTCCCCTCCCCACTCTCCATATCACCAATTCCGGGAAACAGGCGCCTACTTTGGCGTTCTTGTCTTTTTTATCGTAACTGCAGTCGCACCAGAACGTTTTCATCGCATGCAGCGCATATGCATCCAGACCACGGGGCAGTGTTCTAATAGATCCCTTTTCGTTCATCAGCTCCCATCCGTATTGGGTAGTCGCTTTGCCGCCCGCAATCACCGGGTGATTATGCGTTTGATCCGACCAGTAAACGAGCATTTTATCCATATCGCGATGGTCCACCGTAAGGATAGCCGCATGGGTACCCGCACAGAGGCTCACAGTGAAAACACTCCAGCCACTTACATTACCGATCATGCCGCGCAGCGTGAACCACAGGCTGCCGTTCAGCTCATATGGATCGAGGTAACTTTTCAGCGAATCGATCGGGATGATCTTACGACGGTTAAGCCCCGAGAAGCCAAGCACCTGCGTTTTAGATACCAGGCCCGAATCGCGCAACTGCTCCATCAGCACGTCGATGCGATTGGTGCGGGAAAAGGCGTTGAACGCCGCGTGACGGCTGAACAGGCTGTCCGGGATACTGCTCTCACGGTAAAGTAAGTATTCAAGTCCGGCCCGTACGGTGTTGATGCACACCAGGCTGTAGGCTGGCGACCAAAGTTTGTTTTTAGGTTGTGCGCGCTTGGAAGCGTTACTGATCAGGAAGGTTTTCATCCGCTCTATTTCACCGGTGGTGAATACGTCGTCGCGGTAAGGCGGCGGAACTGAGTCAGTCTTAGCGGGTTTTGCTACCAGCTTGATTTTAGGCGCCTCCACTTTGGGCGCAGGTTTTTTCTTCTCTTCTTTCTTTTTTACGGCGGGTTTTTTATCCTGCGAAAAGGCTGGCAGGGTAAAGCTCAGGCACGCCAGTAAAACAATGATGCTCAGGTTTGATCGCTGCATAGGTGTATTCTGGTCTGTTAGTCCGGTTTTTCCGGTGGCAAATCTAATAAAAAAAAGATGTTGCGTGTAACTGCCTCTATGACAGTTTAGCCCAGACAAAACAACCTGATTTCGTAATTTTAGGGAACGGCACCTAATTTGGACAGGCAACCTTGTTTTAAACGACTCATTATGGCATTTATAGATTACTATACCGTGTTGGGGATCGATAAAAAAGCGAGTACAGACGACATCAAAAAGGCATATCGTAAACTGGCCAGGAAGTATCACCCCGACCTTAATCCCGACGACAAAGAAGCGAAACTGAAATTTCAGCAGATCAATGAAGCACACGAAGTGCTGAGCGATGCGGAGAAGCGCAAAAAATATGATGCTTACGGCGAGCATTGGAAAAATGCCGACCAGTTCGAACAGGCACGGCAGCAACAAGGTGCCGGCCAACAATATAGCTATAGTGGCGGCGATGGAGGATTTGATTTCGGGGAAAGCGGTTTCTCTGACTTTTTCGAATCCCTATTCGGCAACACCGGCGGCCGGCGCAGTGCAGGCAAGTTCCGTGGCGGGGACGCGCAGGGGGAAGTACGGCTGACACTACGCGAAGCAGCCGAAACACATCAACGCACGTTCACCATCAACAACCAACAAGTACGCATTACCATACACGCCGGTGTAGCCACCGGACAAAAGATCAAACTGAAAGGTCATGGTTCCGCAGGTGCGAATGGTGGTCCTGCGGGTGATTTATACATCACCTTTATCATAGAGGAAGATCCGGTATTTAAACGCGTGGAAAATGACCTTTACGCCCATGTAGACCTGCCGCTGTACACGGCTGTTCTCGGCGGGGAGGTGACCATCGACACGCTGAACGGTAAGATCAAACTGAAAGTAGTACCCGAAACACAGAATGGTGCAAAGGTGCGTCTCAAAGGAAAAGGCTTTCCCGTTTACCGGCAAGAGGGCCAGTTTGGCGATCTTTACATCACCTGGAACATACAATTACCGAAGAACCTGACGGAGGAGCAGAAGGCGCTTTTCCGCCAATTAGCAGCATCTTAATTTCACATTATGCAAACTGATATGATTACGGTAAAGGAATACTGTGTTCAATACCACACAGAGCCGGGATTTATTGATGCCCTGGAGCAAAATGGGCTCATCTCCCTTGTGATCGTGGAAACGGAGCCCTGCATCCACTACGACGAGCTACACAACCTTGAAACGTATAGCCGCTGGTATTACGACATGAACATCAACGTAGAAGGGATTGACGCACTCATCAATGTATTGAATAAAATGAAACGGCTGCAACGGCAGGTGGACCTGCTGCGCAGCCGTTTAAGCGTATACGAACAGGATCAATTATAAACTTCAGGGTTTACAGCATGCGGCAAACGCTCTCCGCGTAAGCCCGCGATGATGTTACGGGCGGCAATTTCGGCCATCGCGGTGCGCGTTTCTACCGTAGCAGAGCCGATATGCGGTAAAACGGCCACTGTCGGCATTGTTAACAGGGGATTGTCGGGTTGCATGGGCTCCGGGTTGGTCACATCCAGTCCTGCACCCCAGATCAAGCCATTATTTAGCGCGGTGACCAGGTCCTTCTCATTATGAATACCTCCCCGGGCAGCGTTGATGAAAATCGCCTCTTTTTTCATCTTTCGGAATGCATCCGTATTAAACTTTTCTTTTGTTTCGGAGGATAGGCCCGCATGAACAGACAACACATCGCTGCGGGAAAGCAATTCTTCAAAAGAGACGTATTCCGCACCATACGTTTGTTCGGCCTCCTCGTTGCGATGCCGGTTATGATAAATCACCTTCATATCATATACCGCGATGCTTTTACGCGCCATTTCCATCCCGATCTTTCCAAGACCGAAAATACCCAGTGTTTTACCTTGCAGAGAGATGCCCAGGTTGTCCATAGGCGCTGTAAAACCCCATTCTCCATTAAGAATACGGCGATGCATGTAAAATGCTTTGCGTGATACGGCCATCATCAGGAGAAATGCCGTTTCCGCAGTGGCGGCGCTTAATACACCGGGCGTATTGCCGATAGGAATACCATGTTCCGTAGCCGCGGGTACGTCTACGTTATCATATCCGACAGAATGCAGCGCGATGACTTTAAGGTGGTGACATATGCTTAGAAACTGCCTGTCTATCTTACTTTTACCGGCAACCAGCAATGCATGATGATTCATACAGTGGCCGATCAGTTCCTCTGGTTCCAATTCTCTTTGTTCCTGCCATTGGGTTACTTCTATACCAGCGTCTTGCAGCAACTGCAGCGCCTCGGGGGCAATGGCCCTCGTCACAAATAATTTCATGCAAGCGTATTTTCCGTGTGAATAGTGTTACTTAAGTTAGCATTTAATCGGATAGTAGCGGGCAAAAATTGTTCCGCGTAACTTTAATATAATCTTAAATTGCGGACCATGCAGCAGGAAAAGAAAATATCCGCCTACACATTCTGGCCAGTCGTATTGCTGACGCTGGCCGGACTGATATATTTTGGCGGAGCAGCCTATCAGAAATATTTTGGTGCATCTGTGACGGCGGTCGTCACCGCACCCGCCTATAATTGCGATACGCGTCCGCGGCTGCCTGTCCGCATCGGCACCCAACCACAACTTATGCGTTTAGGACGGCGTGCCTGCTATGACCAGCGATATACTGTAGGAAAAGTACTACAGCTAAAGCTGCACCCGTTTACGGGAAGAATTATGGCTGACACCGCTATTCCGGAAGTTTATTTCGTGACGCTATTGGCTGTCGTAGTACTTGCCGGCCGGAAAAGGAAAAGTATCACATCTTTTTAACGCATTTATCATACTGGTGGCACAATGCTTGTTCCTGTAAATTAAAAAGCAGTATTATGTCCCAGTTCACCATCTCGCAACATAACGAAACAATTTCCGTAACCCAGGAAGCGAAAGACTCCTTCATTGTAGAAATGCCGGACAAAACATTGTATCTGATCGTGAGACAGGACAACGAAGGCGCTAATCACTGGTTCGAGGAAGGAAGCGACAATGAGACCGAAGAAACGAAATCCATCGGTATTGCGATAGAAACAGCGCTCGCAGAAAGCGGCGCGACTCACTAAAGCAATTGATTTATAATAGGAAGAGAGGGCTACCATTGATAGTCCTCTCTCTTTTTTTGCCCTAAATCAAAAGGCGCCAGTACTAACCGGCGCCTTCTTACATTATTTTTCTTCTTCGTCCTCGTCATCATCATCATCGTCGTCGTCTTCTTCGTCCTCGTCATCTTCCTCATCTTCATCTTCAACGTCTTCTTCGTCCTCGTCATCATCGTCTTCCTCCTCGTCCTCATCCTCATCGGCGGTATCGCCCTCGCTCTCCTGTTTCGCCTGCCAGTTGATGCTACCTTCAGCGATTTCTGTGAGCAGCTCGTCTGTAGTTTTCTCCTCTTCCAGGATTTCTGCGAGGATCTCTGCGGCTTCGTCCTGACCCATTACTTTCGCCAGGGTAACCAGGCTGCCATAAGTGGCGATTTCATAGTGCTCTACTTTTTGGGCAGCCACGATAATGCCAGCGTCACGTGTGTTTGAGCCTTTCTGCGTTTCTTCTACGATGCTTTGAGCTTCTTTGATCAGTCCTTCCATTGCGTCGCACTTCATTGCCTGAGGCTTTTTGCCCAGCAGTTCAAACACCTGCTCCAGGCGGGTGGCCTGACTTTGCGTTTGAGCAGTATGCTCCTGGATGGCGGTTTTCAATTCCTGGCTGGTGGCTTCTTTCTGCAGTTTAGGCAGTGCTTTCGCCAGGTTTTTCTCCGCCCAATAGATATCTTTCAGCGAGTCGTGGAAGAACTTTTCCAGCTGTTCGCCTTCTGTGCCAAATTTCGCTGCTGCCTTTTTTGGAACTGCTGCTTTTTTAGCGGCGGCCTTTTTAGGAGCTACTGCCTTTCTTGCCGCTGCTTTTTTAGGCGCAGCCGCTTTTTTAGCTGCCGCTTTCTTCGGCGCTACCGCTTTTTTAGCAGCTGCCTTTTTAGGTGCAGCAGCTTTTTTAGCGGCGGCCTTTTTAGGCGCTACTGCTTTTTTAGCAGCCGCTTTTTTGGGTGTTGCTTTTTTCGCTGCAGCTTTTTTAGGCGCTACAGCCTTCTTAGCAGCTGCCTTTTTAGGCGCAGCGCTTTTACCGATTTGTTTTTTAGCTTTTGCCATAACTTATAGAATTTAGGGTAGTGCTGATTTTTTGGGTTATGCAACCATGACACAAAGCATATGCCATTACGTAAATCCGCTGTAGCAGAGGGTTTCAAAATCAACTGCACGTATGTTGTAGAAATACTTGCCGGTATCATCACACTTTCGGCAACAGGAATTATATACATCATTCCCCGAATTGTATAATCAACTGCTCCCTGAAAATGCGGAATTTTGAGGCAAATCAGGCGCAAAAGCCATTATCAAAAGGTTAAGTCACCGTGATCAAACGTTATTACATATTCATGCTTGTGTGCCTAGGGCTGCTGGTTTCCGGCGCACAGGCGGCCGTCGCTTGTAATCACGACGATCCGCCTGTACATCATGTGCTCAACGAATCTTGTTGCAGCAGTACCGACGATGCACCAGCGCCTCCCGCGCATGAATGCAGTAACGATTGTAACCACAACGGCTGCCCCTGTATGCATGCCTGCCATACCAGCCACCAGGGCGTTACCGCCAGCTGGACTTACCAGCCTTTGCTCACCCCGCTCCCCTATGCGTGGTGTTATCCTGGCGGTCAGCTTCCCATGGTACACCTCTCCGATCGCGTACCGCCTAAAATAGGCGACCAGCAACTTGTATAGCCCATCATCCGTCTATTTATCAATCTTAAACTTTACATCATGAAAAGCATTCTCGCTATGACTATAGCTGCAGTACTCCTGTCCGCCTCTTTTTCCGTATCCGCTCAGAGCGGTGCAAATGCGCCGGGAACCGGTGCTGCCCTCCTGGAACAATACCTCGCGATTAAAGACGCCCTTGTGAAGTCGGACGCTACCGCGGCGAAAGCAGCCGCTGGTGCATTACTGAAAGTGATTACCGACAAACAGGCGACACTGCAACCGCCCGCCGCTGCCATCGCCGGTAGCACCGACCTGGCCGTCCAACGCAAACAGTTCGCGCAGCTGGGTAATGCGCTTTATCCGATCGTTAAAACAATGCATCCGGGCAGCCCGGTGTATTATCAGCACTGTCCGATGTTTGCCAATGGTAAAGGCGGCAACTGGCTGAGCCTGGAAAAGGATATCAGGAACCCGTTCTATGGCGCGCAAATGCTCACCTGCGGCAGCATAAAAGATACGGTCCAATGAGCAGGATATTAATAACCGCACTGTGGCTGTTTGCCGTATTGTCGGCGACAGCGCAGCGGACGGTCACCTATCATTTGTACGTGAAGGACACCATGGTGAATTACACCGGCAAAACCCGGATGGCTTACGCCGTGAATGGCCAGATTCCCATGCCGGCACTACACTTTACGGAGGGCGATACGGCGGAAATCTACATTCACAACGAGCTACATACCGAAACCTCCATTCACTGGCATGGGCTGATATTACCCAATAACCAGGACGGCGTGCCATACCTCACCACCGCTCCCATTAAACCACATACGGTTCATACGTACCGCTTCCCTTTGGTGCAAAATGGCACGTACTGGTACCACTCACACACCGCCCTGCAGGAACAATCGGGCATGTATGGGGCGTTCATTATTCATAAGAAGGATGCGCTGCCTGCACCGGAATACACCCTCGTACTGAGCGACTGGACCGACATGCATCCGCACCAGGTGGAGCGCCGCCTGAAGATGGCGACCGACTGGTTCTCCATTAAAAAAGGACAAATAAAAAAGGGCGTAGTGCAGAGCTATGGCGAAGCGATTGCTGCCGGCCACTTCAAGACCAAAGTAGCCAACGAATGGAAACGGATGGAAGCCATGGACGTAAGCGATGTTTACTACGAGCGTTTTCACGCCAATGGTCGCGATGCAGACAGCGCCACGGAGTTCCGCCCCGGGCAAAAGGTGCGGGTGCGGGTGATCAATGGCAGCTCGTCAACCTACTTCTGGTTAACGTACGCTGGCGGCAAGATTAACGTGATCGCCAACGATGGTATGGATGTAGTGCCCGTTCCGGTGGACCGCCTGATCATTGCCACTGCAGAAACGTACGACCTGGAACTTACGCTACCGGCCGATAGCGCTGCCGTTGAACTGCTGGCCACCGCAGAAGACCGTACCCGCAGCACTTCCCTGTGGCTGGGAAAAGGCGTTCGTCAAGCCGCGCAAACACTTCCCCCTCTAAAATATTTTGAGGGTATGAAGATGATGAACAGCATGATGAAAATGAACGGCCACCTGGACGATATGGGCATGAAAATGAGCCTTCAGCAAATGGACATGAACGCCGTGATGTACCGGGAGCCGCTGGCGGACATCAAAACGCTGAATTACGCCATGTTACGCTCACCCGTGAAAACGACGCTGCCCGATGCGCCGGTGAAGGAGCTGAAGTTTACGCTGACGGGCAACATGAACCGCTATGTGTGGAGTATCGACAATCGTACGGTGTCCGAGTCGGATAAGATCATCATTAAAAAAGGAGAAAACGTACGCCTCATCCTGTACAACAACTCCATGATGCGCCACCCGATGCACCTGCACGGGCACTTCTTCCGGGTACTGAACGGCCAGGGCGACTATGCACCACTCAAAAACACCCTGGACATTATGCCCATGGAAACCGACACCCTGGAGTTCGCCGCCACGGACAGCGGTGACTGGTACTTTCATTGTCACATCCTCTATCATATGATGTCGGGGATGGGGCGCATCTTTCAGTATGAAGATTCGCCGGAGAATCCCGCCCAGCAAATGAAAAAGGTGTATGCAGACGATCGTATGTTCCATTTTATGGCGCAAAACGACTTCGCCACTAACGGTAACGATGGTGAGGCGGTGCTGCAGAATACCCGCTGGAGTTTTCAGGCAGAATGGCGGCTCGGCTATCGTGATATGCACGGCTACGAGGTGGAAACCCATTTCGGGCGATACATGGGGCAAATGCAACGGTTGTTGCCCTATGTCGGCATCGACTGGCGGTACCGGAAGATGGAGCCGGGCGAAAAGGAAAAGAACCTGTTTGGCCAGGTGAGTACCAAAAATGAACGACGCGCGCTCTGTGCCGGCTTGCAATATACCTTGCCTATGCTCGCCGTACTGGATGCGCGCATCGATACAGATGGCAAAGCGCGCGTTTCACTGATGCGGGAAGACATCCGCGTGACTTCGCGGCTGCGCCTGGGTTTTATGGTGAATACCGATAAGGAATACATGGCCGGGCTGCGATACGTGCTCACGCCGTTCATGGGCGTTTCGGCGCATTATGACAGCGACATGGGATTGGGGGCCGGCATCACTTTAAACTATTAGTAGCAATACCGCCTGCAGCCTGCGCGCTGCGGGCGGTTATTAAAGTCTGGCAAGACTGTTGCAGCGTTTCTTCGAAAACCAAAGCAATTCTTATGATGATCCAGGCAAAAAAATTTCTGATGACAGACCCAGTTAAAGGCCCTGAAATTAAGCCACCGTCCGAACCCGGCACCCATCCCGGGGCAAGGCCTGAAAATCCAGGCACTACGCAGGAACCGCCTATCCGTGAACCGGAGCCTGCGCATATTCCACAACCTGTTCCGCCGCAAATCCCCGATCTGCCGCAGCGGCCCGAAATACAGCCGCCCGTACCAGGAGCACCACAGCGATAGTGAGTTAACTTATTTATAAAGGTAATGGCACATATACCCGTGTGTGCCATTATCATTCATGCCCCTGATCTCCCTCATTTTTCACGACGCACAACCACTATAAATTGCCTTAAAACCGAACGACCCATGACTATCTACATCAGTGAAGAGGAAAGGATTTGTAACATTCAGCGCACATTCAACCAGCAGTTCCCACACCTGAAGCTGGAGTTTTACACGCAACCGCATGCACACGGCGGGTCGTACTTCGGTGCCTGCTGTCTGCCCCCGGATACGCCTATTGAGGATATTCGCCTGATGCACACCTTCGGCTGGATCGACATTGGCAGCCTGCGTACCGCAGCGGAAGTGGAGCACGATTTCAACCGGCTGCTCGGCCTCTCTATCCAGATCTATCAAAGTAAAGATGGCGACTGGATCGAAACCACGGTGGAAGACGACTGCACCCTCGCGCAACTCAATGCGGAATGTCTCGACGCCGCCCGTAAGGCCTACCGACATTAACGGGCCGCTTTCCTCAAGTATACCGCCTGCATCACTGATAATCCGTCAAACTTCCCGACCTTTGCTTCCTAAATCATAAGATGATGGAACTGGGTATTAGTACATTCGGGGAAATAAAGGCAGATGGTACGGCAGGTAACGCACACAACGCACATCGCCGGGTACAGGAATTGATTGCAGAAGCAAAACTCGCTGACCAGGTAGGTCTTGACGTATACGCATTAGGCGAACACCATCGC
Source organism: Chitinophaga horti (assembly GCF_022867795.2). Taxonomy (NCBI): domain Bacteria; kingdom Pseudomonadati; phylum Bacteroidota; class Chitinophagia; order Chitinophagales; family Chitinophagaceae; genus Chitinophaga; species Chitinophaga horti. The sequence continues at coordinate 2,358,649 of NZ_CP107006.1, forward strand.
TCCGATTTCGTGATCTCTTCGCCCGAGGTAGTGCTGGCCGCTATTGCTGCTGTAACCGAGCGCATTCGCCTGTCCAGCTCAGTAACCGTACTTAGCTCCACCGACCCGGTGCGCACCTTCCAGAACTTTGCCTCACTCGACCTCGTGTCCAACGGCCGTGCGGAAATCATGGCGGGACGTGGTTCATTCATCGAATCGTTTCCTTTGTTCGGTTTCGACCTCAAGGACTATGACGACCTGTACGCTGAGCATCTCGATCTGCTCATGAAAATCAATCAGCAGGAAATCGTATCCTGGAAAGGAAAGCACCGTGCGCCGATCGATAACCTCGGCGTGTACCCAAGACCGTTACAACCGCAGATACCCATCTGGCTTGCAATGGGTGGCACACCGTCGTCCGCAGCGCGCGCCGGTTATCTTAATCTGCCACTTACGCTCGCCATCCTTGGCGGCGATCCCGCGCAATATGCTCCCCTGTTCAACCTCTATCGCGACACGGCCCGCAAAGCGGGGCATGATGTGGACAAATTGCAACTGGCGGTCAACATGCATATGCATATTGCCGACACGGCGGAACAGGCGGCCGATGAGTTTTGGCCTACTTATGAAAAGATGATGAACAAAATCGGTAAGGAAAGAGGCTGGTCGCGCATTACCCGTCCGCAGTTCGAAATGATGCGTGCGCCTAACGGCCCCTTGCTTGTAGGCAGTGTGGAAGAGGTGATCGCGAAGATCATCCGTACCCACGGACTGTTCAAACATACCCGTTACCTGGCACAGATCATTGCCGGCGATATTCCTCATGAGAAGATCCTGCGTTCTATCGAGCTTTTCGGAACGAAAGTTGCACCTGCGATAAGGCAACAATTACCTTAAGCTATGGCAAACGATGCAATTCATGTAAGTATTGGTATTCAACGAAATGTAAACGACGTTTACGACTTTCTTTCCGTTCCGCAGAACTTCCCGAAATGGGCGCCCGGCTTTTGCCTGTCCATCGAAGAAGTGAGTACGGACAACACCTGGAAGATCCAGACCACTAACGGCGAAGCGCATGTAACCTTCGTGGAGAGAAATAAGTTAGGCGTGGTAGATCATTTCGTGACCGTTAACGGCGGCACCATATATGTACCCCTCCGTGTAGTCGCTAATCAGGCGGGCAGCGTAGTAATCTTTACCATTTTGCCCCAGCCCGGTGTATCCGAAGCGGATATTGAGAACGACCGTGCCGCGGTGGAAAAAGACCTGCAGCAACTCAAATCACTGCTGGAAAAATAAACCCTGTTTGCTATCTTTCGCCCGTAAAGAAAGTAAACCCACATGAAGAAATTATACCTGCTGCCCCTGCTGGCCGCTATGGCCAGCCAGGGGTGTCAGCAAACCGCTACCACCACTGCTGCGAAAGACACCACCATCGTTACCCGACCCGATTCCGCCGGCAGGCAGGAGTTTCCCTTACCACCCACTACCGAAGAAATGGTACGCAGGCTCCGCGCAGAAACGGATTCCATCCGAAACTTATTAAAATCCAGCACACCTGAACAGGCCGCCGGTATATACACCCGCTTCAGCGATGATGTGTATGAAAGACTGATCAACGTGATCCAAACGAATGAAAGCAGGTGGATCGAGGATTATATCAACTTTTTTAACGAAGAAAGCGATATCCCGCACCCGGATAAAGCTACACAGAAACGAATCGATCTGCTGGCTACGGCAGGCATTGAACCGAACTATATCGGGGAAGGCTATACGGAGTTACGCCTCAAGCCTGACTTCTACCAGCAATTATTCGGGCCTTACCTGCCCGCGGATTACAAGGCTTACATCGACCTCTCCGCCCGGCACGACTCTACCCTGTTCGATGCCGATGCCGGCGTAATAGTGCCATGGTCCGAAGTGGCGCGACGTACCGAGGAATGGGAGCGTTACCTGGCTGCCTATGATACATCGCCGCTTCGCCAGGCGGCCGGCGATCTGTATACCTACTATATGCGTGTCTTTCTCATGGGCGAGGACAATACGCCCACCGTCGACAACAACACTTTCATGCCCGATGTGCGCGAAGCCATGGTGGCTTACGTGGAACGCAATCCAAACTCGCAGGGCGGTAAACTGGTAGCTGCTTTCCTGGAAAAAGCAGGCCACAAGCCAGACCGGCTGGAACTGGAAAAGTGGGTGGGGGATCATTTGAGTGTTTCGAAGTAATGTAGGCTGCCGGATTCGTCATGGCAATGAAGTGAAGCCATCCTCGTGCATTGTCTTCGCTATAGTGGTTGTCAGCAGCTTTCCTGGCGGCCAGACCGAGCCCGAAGTTGCCTTTACTTCGTTCGTCATGATGGGTATCTGAAGCGCCTGGCTGCTATCTACTTCCCCTGCTCCGTGCGCGCAAACTTCGAGTAGCACCCCTCCACACACATCACAGTTAGCGGTGTTAGCGTCAGCGTATCGTTGATGATGATATAACCGTACTTAAAGCTTTTGCCGGTAAAAGAGTTGCGCAACGTAACAGTGAGGCTGTCGCTGCTGTACCGGTTAAATTCGTTCATTGCATCGTTCGAAACGAACATGCCGTTGCTGAAGCCGATCATTTGGGCGTCTTCGGCAGGTATAGGTTTGTGGATCATGGGGCCGCCGATGCTGTAACCAATTGCCACTTCTTTCCACGCCCCTTCCAGCGAAGCCACGAGTTGCGTCCCGGCCGTCTCCGTATCTTCTTTATCACAGGCGGTGAACGCCAACATGGTCAGGGTGCAAATAGCGAGCAATTGTTTCATAAAGGGGAACTTTACTATTAAAACGACCGGGAGCAAAAAAGGTTACAACAGCTGAGTTAAAAAAGGCCGCGGTGATGTCCGCGGCCTTCTTCCTTATTGGCAGGACTTCGTGAAAGTCACGCTTTGGAATGTTTTGTCTGTGCCAAATTTAGCCAGCGTCTTGTAGCTGCTGGTGGCACCTGCAGAGAGAGACGTGATCGTCACCGGTGCGGTGGTTTCGTACGTTGCTCCGTCAGTGGTAGTCACGATTAGCTTCAGGTTTACTACCGCCGCGCCATTAGCGATTGCATAATCTTTGGTAGAAGTGTTTTTTACATCGAAGTCAAGGAATACCTGTTTGCCGTTTTCGTCGATGTCACGGCTAGTTTCGGTCAATACGAAGCTGTCGGCGAAGCACTCGGACCTGGGTTTGTCATTGTCTTTACTACATGCGGAAAATGCTACCGCAATGGCGGCCAGCGGAGCGAATAACAGTCTTTTCATGTTAATTGATGCTATGGTTTTAAATAGGTGAATGGGTACAAACGCGAAAACAATCACTTATAACGTTGTCGGCTGCACGGTTTCTGTCAAGCCCGCTTTTAACAATAACTATGCCGATTTCGTTATCTTTGCACCTTCACCGACAAACACTGTTAGCATTGAGAGCATATCTGAACCTGTTCGATTTTCGTCAGCCCATCAACTATAAAAATGAAGTGTTGGCCGGCCTTACCGTAGCCATGACCATGATCCCTGAGTCCCTGTCATTCGCCATACTTGCAGGTTTCCCTCCATTGACGGGCCTTTACGCTGCCTTCATCATGGGGCTTGTAACAGCGATCTTCGGCGGGCGGCCCGGACTGGTATCGGGTGGTGCGGGTGCTACGGTGGTGGTGATTATGGCATTGATGCAATCCCACGGATTAGACTACGTATTCGCAGCAGTAGCGCTGGCGGGTATATTCCAGCTATTGGTCGGATTGTTCAGGCTCGGCAAATTCATCGGCCTGGTACCTCAGCCGGTGATGTATGGTTTTGTAAACGGCCTGGCCGTGATCATCTTTATGTCACAGCTGGAGCAGTTTAAAAGTGCAGGCAGCTGGATGACCGGCACGCCATTGATGATCATGGGCGGTCTGACTGCCTTAACGATCCTTATCGTTGTACTCTTCCCGCGTATTACCAAGGCTGTTCCACCTTCGCTGGTGGCAATTATTACGGTGTTCCTGCTGGTATACGTTTTTCATATTGATACGAGAACTGTACGGGACATTGCCGAAGTAAGCGGCGGCTTCCCTCCTTTTCATATTCCCAACATTCCTTTTACCATTGAAACCCTGCAGATCATACTGCCGTATGGATTGATCATGGCAGGCGTTGGTTTAACCGAAGGGCTGCTCACCCTCAACCTGGTGGACGAGATCACCGGCACGCGCGGTAATGGTAACCGGGAGGCCCTGGCGCAAGGTGGTGCTAATATCCTTAACGGCTTTTTCACCGGCATGGGTGGTTGCCCGATGATCGCCCAAACGCTGGTAAATCTCTCAGCGGGCGCGCGAGCCAGGCTGTCGGGCATCGTGGCCGCCTTAACGATCCTGCTTATCATCCTGGCAGGCGCCCCGATCATCGAGCGTGTACCGATGGCGGCGCTCACGGGCGTAATGATCATGGTGGCAATCGGTACTTTTGAATGGAGCAGCTTCCGCATCATTAATAAGATGCCGAGGCAAGACATTTTCGTCGGCATTATTGTGGCACTCATCACGATCGTATTACATAACCTGGCACTCGCCGTGCTGATCGGCGTTATCATCTCCGCCCTGGTATTTGCCTGGGAGAGCGCGAAGCACATTCGTGTGCATGCTTACTGGAATGACCACGGAAGTAAGTACTACGAAATCAACGGCCCCTTGTTTTTTGGCTCCGTCACTACCTTTCATGAACAATTTGATGTTAACGGCGACCCGGAGGAAGTAGTGATCGACTTCAGGAACAGCCGCGTGGCTGACATGTCGGGCATAGATGCGCTCAATAAACTCACTGACAAATATGCAAAAGCCGGTAAAAAGCTACACCTGAAACACCTGAGCCCGGACTGTATCGCACTGCTGAAAAATGCGGGCAGCGAGATTGATGTGAACATCGTGGAAGATCCTTCATACCATGTAGCGATAGAAGGAAAAACAAATAAAGCAGGTAACTAAAGAGGAACCCGCAACTTTTTCCAAAATCTAAATGCTTGCGAGTCCAGCAGAACTCACACCGTCAGAATTTAAAGTGTGATTACACTTCGCGTCTTTTTGATAGTCATGGCTTTGAAAATGCGCCTTCGCGTCAGCCTCTTACTATCAAGTGTGTCGTATTGTCCTATCGGGTGAGCCCAGATCAAAAAAAATATTTCGGGCATTATTCTTGAACCGCATATGGAAAATGAATTATGGGCAACTTTTCCGAAGTAATACATAGCGACAAGCCGGTACTGGTCGATTTCTTCGCAACCTGGTGCGGCCCCTGTAAGGCCATGTCGCCGATCCTGGAGTCGCTGAAGCAGCAGGTGGGCGACGATGCCACGATCATTAAGATAGACGTGGATAAAAATCCCGCCGTTGCACAGGCTTACCAGGTACAGGGGGTGCCTACCCTCATTCTTTTCAAACAGGGACGTGTGCTTTGGCGGCAGTCGGGTGTTATGCAGGCGCACCAGCTAGAACAGGTGATACGGCAACATGCTTAGGCAGATATGTAAATTTACAATAGAGGGCAATCCGGATGGATTGCCCTTGCTCTTTTTTGGGGGTAAATGTCTGATGTACCAGCTGTGAACTGAGAAAGATGCCGGAACCATGCGAACATTGGAGAAAGGCCGTATACATTTCTGCCAACTAAATCAAAAATGCGGAATGCATTGTACTGCTGTCGTCGGGAACGCTGCAGGCGGAACGAGACCGCCCGCAACATCTTCCAAACGTAATTTTTAACACAAAAACAGCAGGTGCTTACCGGTCGTAGGTAAGTAAAGATTTTTTGGGGTTACGCTTAAGCATTGGACTGAGACACATGATAATAAAGCCATCTAGCGGGCTTTCGCCCATTTATAGTTAGTTTCCATTTTACCCGTTTATCAGATCACCCAGGTAACTGGTTGATTGCGAGGGCAAAAATACTGTTTCAATCAACTGCGGTCAACTGCGTTATTACGCAGGTAGAAATATTTTTTATAGTTTTATGCAAAACTCAGCGAATGTTCCCCGACCGTACTTTCGGCAATTACTCCAAATCCTTCATCACCGATTTGCCAGCCGACCTGGAGAGCGAGCAGGCAAGGCACTATCGTGAAACGCTTACCAGGTTCCCCGAGGAAGCAGTGTACATTTATTCCTTCAAGGAGAACCGTATGGTATATGCCGACGGCTGGGACGAGATACTGGGCTATAAGGACGAAGAGGTGAGCATGATGACTATTGTAAACATTACCTCTCCGGAGTACGCACCATTTTCGCATGAGCTGAATGATAAGGCGCTGATGTTTATACAATCCCGCACGGAGGACCTGGAGAAGTACAGCTTCACGATCGAACTGAAGAAGATCCACAAGCATGGTCATGACGTTCCCCTGATCGTTAAAGTAGGCGTGTTCAGCTCCGAAGGCGGAAAAATGACCGCCATCATCGGACGTTCGCAGGTGAATCGCAGCCTGAAGTTAGGCAGCGTCATGCGGTATGATGCCTATGGGCCCGATAAGTCGAAATTCGAGGAGGAGCTGAACAAACAGCTGTTCCGCCACTATGCCATCTCTGGTAAAGAAAAGGAAGCCCTGGCCATGGTAGCCAAAGGCTATTCCCTGAAGGAAATTGCTTACGAGTTCAATGTATCATTGTCGGCTATCGAGAAGCGCATTTTCCCGATGTACAAACGCTTTGACGTGAAGAACCTGAGCCACCTGGTGAGTTTTGCTTACGATAACCACATTCTTCCTTAGCGGAGTGCTGGTGAATTTTGCTTATGACACCCTGGCGGAACGTTGGTGACTGGTATCAGGGGAATAATTGATCCCTCGGACTTACGTCAACCTTCCCGGATATTAGTCAGAGAGGTTGACGGACAGGATATGTGACTTGTCGACCCCGATTTTCTCCAGCATATGTTCCCAACGCTCCTCGTCCTTTTCCTGTGGCACGTTATTTCCCAGCACCCATATCACGTTCCTGGACTTCAACGCCAGGCGATTGGCTTCGTTGTGCGTGAAGGTATCCAGCATACGCAAAAAAGCTTTGGGGCTGATCAGGTCGGGTTCGATCGGGCTGCCGGGATTAATATCATCAATGACCAGCAGCGAGGAATTACGCCAGTTCCAGAGCTCTTCCAGGTTAACGGCAGGCTGGTCGAAGAACAGGCAGTATAACTTCATGGCGGTCAGGTAAGTGGCTGAATGGCGGCGGATCGACATTTCGGTAGCGATACCCACGCTGAGCGTCGTTTTGCCGGAGCCTTTCGCGCCAAATACCAGCAGGTGTTTCCCCTCCCCGTCATGCTCCATGAATTGCTCTACGGCCTTGCGGTTGTTTTCCGAAATGTCCATTTCCCACTGGCTCAGCCTGAACTGGAAAGGATATTGCGGTACCTGCAAATACATCTTCGTCATATACCAATAGCGGCAAGGGTAAATCAATAATGCCAGCAGTACCAGCAGTATGATCAGGCCATTGGTGGTGTAGGCGCAGCAAAGGCTGGCCGCGAAGGCTCCAAAGCTGAAAAAGATAATGTCGGTCGTGGTATCAAAGGCGATGTTGCCCCACTGCGGCGGGAATGTATACCTGCTGCCTTTAGGCAGGAACATCCGTTTATTATTAGACGGCTTCTTCAACAGCAGCGGCCCCAGGAAGTTATACGCCTCAAAAATGATCCATATGGATGCGATGATGCCGGCAGACCACAATGCAGCGGTTTCCTTTTCCATTTTTTTGCTAAGGAAAAGGAACAGCAGGATGGTTGGAATGAAGCCTAAAGACAAGTGCCCAAGCTGATTGGCTAGCCAGGAATAAGTGAGTGTTACACCCCGGTAAGAATCCTTCCCGATAAGGTCGGCTTTCAGTTGTTTGAGCACGGCTTTGCGTGGAATGGTCACGCGGGCAACGGAACTTGTTTCCATTGAACAAAGATGGATTGAGGTTTACGAAATACAGTTACGGCGTCAGTTTGGCCGCGATAAATATAGAAATATTTTCAGACTTCTTACGGAAGGCTATCGCGGTTAACCGGTGTAATGTATTCGTTACCCTTTCGTTCCATGGCAATGAGCGCCGCTTGTCATCGCCCCTTGTTCATCGTTTTACATGACAGCGCTTCAACCGCGATCTACCCTTTCATCGTTCCCCGTTCCCGCAGCCTTACGTGCCAGCTGAACGCCTCCTCGAGCAGGTGCGGTGTTTGGCCGCCCCGTTGTGCGCACGCACGGTCAAAATAATCCTGCAAGGCATCGCGGTAGTAAGGATGCGCACAGTTTGCAATGATCACTTTCGCCCGCTCCCTTGGTGCCAGGCCACGAAGATCGGCCAATCCCACATCGGTCACCAGTATATCTACATCATGCTCATTATGATCCACGTGCGACACCATGGGCAATACGTGAGAGATCGTATCATTCTTAGACGCTGCCTGTGTTACAAAGATGCTCAGGTACGCATTACGGGCAAAGTCACCAGAGCCGCCGATGCCGTTCATAATGTGGGTACCGCCGATATGGGTAGAGTTCACGTTGCCGTACATATCGAACTCTATCGCCGTATTGATGGCGATCACCCCTAAACGACGGATCACACCGGGTGCGTTACTGATGTTCTGCGGGCGCAGCACGATCTTCTCCCGGTAATGATCGAGGTTGTTCACTACGCGATCGTAACACTCGGCAGACACCGTAATAGAAGAGCCCGAGGCGAAGCGCAGTTTACCGGCATCGATCAGGTCAAAGGTGCTGTCCTGCAGCACTTCAGAGTACATCGTGAGATCTGCGAAATGGCCTTTCCGGAAACCATTCAGTACCGCATTAGCAACTTTACCAATGCCTGCCTGTACAGGCAGCAAGGAGTTCGTGAGCCTGCCGGCAGCTACCTCGGCTTCAAAGAACTTGATGAGGTGACCGGCAATCGCCTCGGTTTTAGCATCCGGCGGTACAATGTCGGCCGGACTGTCCTGCACGGCCGTATATACAATGGCTGCTACCTTATCTGGCTGGATCTTGATGGTAGTGGTGCCTACCCGGGCATCCGGCACGTTCACCGGGATGCTGTTACGGTGCGGATAGTCGTCAGGAACGAAGATATCATGTATGCCCTGTATAGACTCCGGCACCACGGTATTGATCTCGATGATCAGCTTTTTTGCCATCAGCGCGAAGGATGCAGAGTTGCCTACAGAAGTTGTCGGTACGATACTCCCATCTTCTGTGATGAGGGCCGCTTCGATCACGGCGATGTCCAGTTGCGGGATATAATGGTTGTGTAACAGCTCTACGGATTCGCTGAGGTGTTGGTCGATAAACAGCACCTCACCGTTGTTGATATGTTTGCGCAGCACGGGGTCTGCCTGAAATGGCATCCGTTTGTGTAAGCCATGAGCATTTGCTAAGCGGGCGTCAGTATCCTGCCCCAGCGATGCGCCGGTAATCAATGTTATTTTAATATCTTCCTTCGCAGCCCGGTCGGCCAGGGCCGCCAGTACAGCTTTACTGTCGCCTGATTTAGTGAAACCGCTCGCTCCTACCACCATTCCGTTCGTAAATAAAGCGGCCGCCTGTGCTGCGTCCATCACCTTATGCGCTAATCCCGTTGCTTTGATCCTGCTCATGGCATTGTGTTTTTAGTCGTAGCAAAATTACGCCTGGCCATGTTCGCGGGAAATGATAAAAGTCAGGCTTTACGCCCCACGTATTCATCGTCCAACATGAGCAGGATCATGCCTGCTCGTCATCGACGAACACCGCGCAGTTCCAACAGCAAACATCCAATTGATTACACGCCGTCAAGCGCCAGCGTGCAGCTTCAACAGCAAATACGAAAGGGAGCACTTCCCGCACATCAATGATGCGTATAACACAACAGCACTCCCGCCATGATGTGCCGAGCCCTGCCTACATCGGCCATGTCGCCCTGCAATAGGTTCTGTTCGGTCGGATTGTCGTAGTTCACCGCCTGCCTGTACTTGTTGTTCATTCCGTAGCTCAACACCACACCCGCCCGGATGTTCGACTTTTTCACCCACCGGTTAGCGCCGAACTGCAGATGGAAGTTATTCCACATCGCGGTATATGGCGGAATGCCCGAATCGTCTTTGAACAGCGCGGCATCATAAAAGGAGAAATCTGTGCGGGCGCTTACATACCCCGTCATCTTAGCCTGTACCGGAAAACTCATGCCCACGGACACATTCGTGACACCTTTGCGGGCATCCTTCAACCGCAGCAGGTCACGGGTAAACAGGTTACTGGTGCCTGTATCCGGACGAATAAAGTACTCATCCCGCGGTGTGATGATGTTATACTCGCGCACCCGGCCGAAGTACTCTGCCGACACATACAGTTGTTTGCCAGACAACTCCACCAGGTACCCCGCCGCTATACTGAACGGGGTTTTCCAGCGAACGGGCAGTTTCTCCTGGCGGGTATTGGCCATGAAGCCTAACGGACTATCGGGTGTAGTCAACACGAGATTCTGCACCAGGTTATCACTCACCAGCGTACCATTTCCGCCCAGGTGGAGCAACGGCAGGTTGACGGTCAGGCCAAGGTGGTGTGCACCGTTGTCGTAGGCCACACCCGGACGAAACTTTAACCCGTAGTGCCGGTAATCCACTACGTAACTGGCATCAGCCGTCACCAGGTCAAAGTTCACCACACCGGGATTTACGAACGCCCTGCCTACATAGTCCTGGCTATAACGTTGTGCATATACGTTGGCTCCCACCGTAAGGCCGGCAGACCAACGTTCGCCCAGCTTGAATCCTGTCGCAAGCTGCGCGCGTGTTTCACTGGCGCGGTTCTCTTCTACGAACTGGCCCACAAAAAACTCCGTACCCGGACTATACTCTTCCTCCAACACCTGGAACTTATCGTCCCGGCGCTGTGAGGCCACATAACGGATACCGGGCGTATGAATTAGCGCCCAGACGATCGACAGTTTCAGCGGTTTAAGGTATCGTCCGCCTGCGAGCATATTAGGCACAGACGCATTGCTCCGGGACTTTAGCCCCAGCCCTTTACCCGCTCCATCTTTAATATGAATTAACTGAGTTTGATAGAGCACGGCGTTTACTGATATCCCACTGATCCGCTCCCCCGCCAGCAGCGCGGGGTTATAGTAATACACTCCACTATCTCCCGTGGCAGCGATCACCGCACCGGGCGTAAGAAAACCTCCGGGACCATACTGACTATTCCAGTAATGCGTATCCTGTGCAAGGGTACAAACACTGTAAAGACTGCAAACAAGGAGTAGATAGATTCTCGCCATTATACACTTTTGGGAACAGTTCAAAAGTAGCGAGTTAATGTGAAGAAGCAAGATTTTTGGGCTGAGAATTTCTTAATTAAAACTAACAGTTTCTCCGTTATACTTTACGTTTAGGCGAAATCAACTGCTGCACCGCTTCGCGGTACGAAGCGCCCACAGGCACGTCCTTATCTCCCAGGCGCATGTAATTGCCTTCGACGAATACGATGCGGTCTTTCGCAATAATATAGCTCTTATGCACCCTCAGAAAGTGGGATGCGGGCAATTGTTCCTGCAAACTTTTCAGCGTATCGTTCACCAGGTACGCCGCCTGTACGGTCACTACCCGTGCATAATCGTCCAGCGCCTCTATGTATAATATATCCTCCAGGTTTACCCGGTACACTTTTTTATCCGCCCTGATAAATATCGCCGGGGGCAACGCATCTGCGGGCTTCACCTGGCGCGTATCGAGCCGCTCTATCGCCTTATTCACCGCTTTCAGGAAGCGCTCGAAGGAGAAGGGCTTCAGCAGGTAGTCGGCGGCATTCAGCTCAAAGCCTTCCACGGCATATTCGGGATACGCGGTCGTGAACACGATGCAGGGCGGCTGCACCAGGCCTTTCAGGAAACTGATGCCCGATAAACGCGGCAGGTTAATGTCGAGAAACACGAGGGGCACAGGATCCAGCAATAGCTGGCGCTGGGCTTCCAGGGCGTCGTTGCAAACGGCTGATAGTTCCAGGCTTGGATGTTCGGCGATGTACTGCTCCAGCACCTGCCTGGCCAGCGGCTCGTCTTCCACGATCATACATTTGTAAACCAGTTTCATAGCGTAATATCGAGTGTAACTACAAAGTTATTGTCTTTTGACGTGATGTGCAGCGCATGCCGCTGCGGGTAGAGTAATTCCAGCCGCCGGCGCACGTTCTGTAAGCCGAGGCCGCGATAGGTTTCGGGTTCTATGTTATCGACCTGGCCTAAGGTGTTGGTTAGTACGAAATGCAGTCGCGCTGGCGCGACATCCAGTACGGCAGAGATTTCCACGCTGCCGGTATTTCCCTTGGCGCCATGCTTGAAGGCGTTCTCTACGAAGGTGATCAGCAGCATTGGGGGCACGACCGATTCATCAATCTCACCGTTCACCGTTGCGTGCACATCCAGGTCCGCACCTGAACGCAATTGTTGTAGCGCAATGTATCCCCGTACCATCTCCCACTCTTTGGCCAATGGTACCAGTTCCTCCCGGGTATCATACAAAAAGTAACGCATCAGGTCAGAAAGCTGCAACACGGTATCGGGCAAACGAGGATCGCTTTGTAGCGACATGGCATAAATACCGTTCAGGGTATTGAACAGGAAATGCGGATTTAACTGTGATTTCAAAGCCTTCAGTTCTACCTGCACTTTTTCCTTTTCTGCCGCAAGCAGCTGATGTTGTAACTCGTTGGCCCGCGACCAGGACTTGGAAAAGCGTAGCAATGTACTAAGGCTGATGTACACGACGAAAAAAAGGACCACCTCCCACAGCGAGAAATAAGAGATAAAAAAGTAATCCGGGAACAAGGTGGCAGACCAATCCTGAAAAAAGCGGTCATTCAGCCAGGCGGAAGCGGCCACCAGGATTACCAGTAGCAACGCATACACCCACCAGCGACGCCGCTCAGTCAACAGGGGCAGCAGCCAGTACAGATGCAGGTATACGGCAGGCGCCAGCGTTAATTGGAACAACGCAGCATAGATGTAATCAATCTTTACGGCGGAATTGCCCGACTTAAAAACCTGTACGAACACGAAGTACGTACAGGTCCAGAAAGCCAGGTGTTGTATCCACCTGAATACAGGATGAGAGAACAGCGCGTGCATAATCAGCTTTTCCGGTTTAAGATAATCGGTTCTTCCTGGTAAATGCGCTTGTCACGGCCATATTTCGCAAGGAACTGCTGTAGTTCGTTACTGGATGCGGTGACAAGGAAAGAGCCATACAAAGCATCGGATTCATGTTTCAGGCGGAGATTACCTGCCGCAAGTTGCGATTTAATATACTCGCCGTTAAAGAACGATACGGCCAGCTCGTTCGGGTTCTTCCATGCGATTTTCGCCATGGTGTGGGTGTTCATATAACCCAGCGACGGCATATAACCATTTGCTTCGTCCTTCGATTTGATGCCCGCCGCGAACAGGTCGCCATAGAGCTCGCCGTTTATTTTGATGAGCCTTAGGAGTGCCAGGTACTCACGTCCCTGTTTTGACCAGGAGAGTACGTAGGAACCATCTGTCAGTAACGAGTCTGAATGCCTGTCATCTTCTTCAGATGGCAGGTCGAGGGTGATGCGGGCAGTCATACCTTGCCCAAGTTCCTGTTGCCCCGGGCTGTTCTTTAACCGTGTGATGGTGAAAGCGCCTTCAGGACTGCTCCAGCGGCCGGCGAGGCGATCGTCGGTGGTAATTTGGTCGGCGGTAACGAGGGGCTGCAGACTGGTAAGGCAAGAAGAGCATGTCAGTGTAAAGCATGCGCATAAAACGCTGATGATTTTTTTCATGGCGGGGTTAGTTTAAACGTTTGTAATGACCGCTTTCTTCGAATGCGTCGGCTACATCGCCATACTTCAGGATGTATTGCTGTAATTCGTTGGTGGACGCCGTAAGCAATATAGCCCCATTGTTCCGCTGCAACTCGTGCGCGATACGCAGTTTGTTCTTTTCGATCAGTTTGGCCAGGAACTCGGCTTTCAGCTGGCTCATGTCCATTTGTGCGCCCGTGATCTTAATCTTAAAAAGAATGTGCGACGGCACGTGGTGTTGCATGAAGAACGGGTCCAGTGTGCTTTGTTGAGCAGTAAGGCGGGGATAGAAGTCCATGTAGGTGTTGTTGCCCAGTTTGAACAGGAATACCAGAAAACGGCTCGTGCCATCGTCGTCCTTAACCGACACGTCATACCCTTTCGCGGAAAGCTTCCGGAGTTCCTCGGGCAGGCCTTCTACCGTAGACGCATTAGCGACGGAGAAGGTCAGTACGTCCTTGTCATCCGGCATCTTCCAGGTGCCGAGCAGGCGCTGATCGAAGAATACGTCGCCGGCTTTAAACGCCGGGTGTAAGCTGGTAAGGCAACCGCTGAAACACACTATCAGCAAGGCCAGGGAACTTAAAACGAGTGTCTTTTTCATACTCAAATATTTATACCCCAAAGCTACCAGGCATGCCGGGCGGCATGAAATATATTCGGTAAACATAGTGTTTTGACCGGTGAAGTGCATGTAGGTTTTTCCGCATTGCGTAAATTTTATTCCGGATGCGCTATGCCTGTTAAGGCAGACTGTGCTTCTTTTGCAGCGTCAATCTATAAACAACCGTTATTATATGCGAATGCTCCTCCTGGCACTCCTGGCCATCTGCATGCAAACCGTGCAGGCACAAACCTCCATTAAAGGAACCGTGAAAGATCCCGAAAACAACCTGGTGCCCGGTGCCAGCGTGGTAATTGGCAAAACCAAAGTAAGCATCACTAACGATAAAGGCGAATACACCTTCACCGATGTACCTGCCGGCAAACATGTGCTCACGATTACTTTCATAGGATATGAAACCACTACCCGCACCGTAACGCTGAAAGAGGGCGAAACGCGCGTGGTGAACGTCGCACTCACGTCTTCCGCAGAACAACTGCAACATGTGGAAATCACGGGCAGAAAGGAATCCGGTTACAAAAACACGAACTCTTTTATCGGCACCAAAACAGCAACGAACCTGAAAGACGTGCCGCAGTCGGTAAGTTATGTAACCAAAGAGATGATACAGGACCAGCAGGCGATGCGCATTGGGGAAATGGTGAAGAACATGAGCGGCATCAACCAGCATACGACTTATGACGACCTCGACATCCGCGGCTTCCGCACCCAGAACAACAGCCAGGTGCAGATGGTAAACGGCCTGCGTACGATCACCGGCTTCTGGAAACAACCGCTCACTAACTACCTGGAGCGCCTGGAGGTGATTAAAGG
Source organism: Chitinophaga horti (assembly GCF_022867795.2). Classification (NCBI taxonomy): domain Bacteria; kingdom Pseudomonadati; phylum Bacteroidota; class Chitinophagia; order Chitinophagales; family Chitinophagaceae; genus Chitinophaga; species Chitinophaga horti. The sequence goes on from NZ_CP107006.1 coordinate 2,373,893, forward strand.
ACCGGCTTCCGCGCTTTTCGGCAACACTTCTCCCGGAGGTGTCATTAACCGCGTAACGAAAAAGCCATTAGCCGAAAGGAGGCAGAGTGTGAGTTTCAGTACCGGTAGTTTCAACGCATTTCGCGGTCTGGCCGACTTTACCGGCCCGATGAACGAATCTAAAACATTACTATATCGTCTCAACCTGGGTTATGAAAACGCCCAGAGCTTCCGGGAGTTACAGTTCGATAAAAACTTCGTGGTAGCACCATCTATCTCCTTCCTTCCTACAGAGAAAACGAGGCTGAACTTCGACGTGGTATACAACCGCAGCAACAGCCGGCTCGATCGAGGCCAGGCAGTGTACGGCAACAACGATATTTATTCCGTACCCATTTCCAAAAGCCTGAACGCCACGAACGACTACCTGAACGAGGATAACCTGATGATCACGACCTCCTTCAACCACCAGCTGACAAAGAAACTCCAGTTCAACCTGGCGTATCTCAAAACCATCTGGGAAGAAGATCTGCTGGAACACCGTACGGCCAATGGCTATGCGAAAGACAGTGCCGGTGCGGCCATCCCTACCCTGGTAGAAATGCAGGTGCTGATCCGTAAGCGTAAGGTGTTTGCAGATAACGTATCTGCCTACTTCACTTACGATGCCAATACTGGCCCTATTGCCCATAAAATTTTAGCAGGATACGATTACGCGCAGAACAAGATGCCATGGGGCGCTGCGCAGTCACAGGCAAATGGTTACAAGAACGCTGCAGGCACCGCTGCCACGGCCTATAACGCCGCCCGTCCGGCCAACTTCCAGTACACCACGGTAAATGGTATTAAAATGCCTGTACCAAACGTACCGCATTTCGACCTGACATCTGTGAGCCCGTACCAGCTGTTCGATATGAGCAAGTACTCGTACGTGAAAACGAACTACGATCCTACCTTCTATAATGCACAGGGCTACTACGTACAGGACCAGCTGACGTTCGGAAAGTTCCAGGCGTTACTGGGACTGCGTTACGACCGTTTCGACGAACGCGTGAACTATGACAAGGCGACCGAGACTAAGATCGTGCAGGATGCATTTATTCCTAGGGTAGGTCTGGTGTACACCATCGACAAACATGTGAACGTGTATGCTACTTATACCGAAGGTTACAACCCGCAAACGACGGCTTCGATGAACAACCCGAATGCAGGCGGTCCGTTCGATCCGTTGATCAGCAACCTGGTGGAAGCCGGTGCAAAGAGCGACTGGTTCAACGAGCGCCTGTCCGTTACGCTGGCAGCCTACCGCATCCAGCTGGAGAACGTACTGTATAATGCAGGCGACGCTACTAACCCTGAGTTACTACGCCCGATCGGCAAGGTTGAATCGAAAGGTATTGAGCTGGACGTGAAAGGACAGATCTCCCCTAACTGGTACCTGACCGCGGCTTACGCCTACAACGATGCACAAATCACCGAAAGCACCGATAAAACAGACCTGGGCCGCCAAAGCCCGGGTGCGCCTAAACACCAGGGAAGCTTCTGGACCAAATACACGATCCCGAACGGCGTATTGAAAGGTCTGGGTATCGGCGGAGGTGCCAACTTCGTTACCGAAAGGAACGTGGACGGTAACAAAGTACAAACGTTGCCCGCGTACGAAGTTTTCAACGGCGCTTTGTATTATAAGATCGACAAGTTCCAGTTGCAGCTGAACATGAACAACCTGCTGGACAAAACCTATTGGATCGGCGGTTACGATTACCTGCGCCTGTTTCCTGGCGCACCCCGTAACTGGATGACGACTGTTTCATACGTATTCTAATGTTGAAGAAGATATTCGGAAAACTACATTTGTGGCTGGGGCTTAGCTCCGGCCTTGTAGTTTTAGTGGTGACGCTTACCGGGGCCATCCTGGTATTTGAGGAAGAACTGGAACTGCTGTTTCACCATGATTTCTATTATGCAAAGAACGTACAACCAGCCAGGCTTTCGATCGATAGCCTGAAACGCCGCGCGGAAAGTATTGCGCCGGTGGTTAATATCGAGATAGATGCCCCGGAGCGGAATGTTATCTTCTCCTGCCTCCACAAGGAAGTATTTCACCTCGTATCGGTAGATCCGTACACAGGGCAGATCGTGGGCCAGATGAAGGAAAAGGGGCGCTTTTTCGACGTGACCGAAGACCTGCATCGTCGCCTGCTGGCCGGCAACGTCGTTAAAGCGATTACGGGCGTCAGCTGCCTCATCTTCCTGTTCCTCGTCATTTCCGGCATCGTGCTTTGGTGGCCCAGGAAATGGAAGGGCTTAAAGCAGCGCCTGAAGGTAAAACCGGCGGCAGCACCAAACGGCTTACCTGGGACCTGCATGCGGTGGGCGGCTTTTACGTACACCTGCTTGTATTCACCATGGCCTTCACCGGTCTTACCTGGAGTTACCGTTGGTTCAACGATGGCATCTTCATCGTATTCGATGGTAAGCCGCCAGCCAGGAAAAGTCCGCCCGACAACCAGGTAATCGTCATGCCCGGCGCACGTTTCTATGAAGACCTGTATGCCGACGTTCAACGCCGCCTGCCCTACCGCGGACAACTGACGATGAACATCCCGCTGAAAGACAGCTTCTGCATTACTGTTTCTAAACTAAACGCTGAGGCGTCGATCGATAACGTGGTCGACTTTCTTTTTTATGAGAAAGGCACCGGAAAGCTGCTGGCCGCCAGGCCGTACATTAACGAAAGCCGTGGTATGAAGGCCCGCCGGTTGGTGAAGCCGATTCATACAGGCAGCATTTACGGCTGGCCAACGAAAATAATCGCCTTTATTGCCTGCCTGTTCGCCGTTTCCCTTCCCATTACCGGGTTCATGATATGGCTGAACCGGAAGAAAAAGATACTCAGGCCGCAGCAACTGAAGCGCGCGGCTGCGACAGTTTAAACATGCCTGAAACATCCTGTTTACAAGGTTTTCCGACGAATACCCCTGCTGAAACACAAGCCTGGTAAGAGCTATGCCCTTTCGAGGCCCTTTCCGTGCCCTTTCCGTAGTTTTTGAGCAAAATTCAACAGCTTTACAATCAATCAATTATAAAAACGACTAGAATCCGGCTATCTTTTGTATAGCAAGCGTGCTCACGCCCGTAACACGCAAATTCCAGACAACACCTCCCCTTCAAACACGACCCTTTGTCATCCATGAGTCACAAATCCATCCCCGCTATTGCAAGTTTATGACACCGAATTAGAAAATCGTTGAAAAATGTTCGATCTTGTGGATCAATATCTAAGGAACTTAAGGTTATAGTATAAAATTATCAAAAATGAGCAGCAGCGTACCCACTACGGTATTTGACAAAGTATGGGATTCCCACGTGGTGAGAAAGATCCAGGACGGACCGGATGTATTCTTTATCGACCGGCATTTTATTCACGAGGTAACAAGCCCGGTAGCCTTTCTCGGACTAGAGAACAGGGGCCTGAAGGTGATGTTTTCTGATAAAACATTCGCTACCGCCGATCATAATACACCTACCATCAACCAGCATCTGCCGGTGGCAGACCCACTGTCGGCCAACCAGCTGAAAGCGCTGGAAACCAATGCCGCCAAGTATGGTATTTCGCATTGGGGATTGGGTAACCCGAAAAACGGGATCGTGCACGTGGTAGGGCCTGAAAACGGGATTACGCTGCCTGGCATGACCATCGTGTGTGGCGACTCGCATACTTCTACCCATGGGGCCTTTGGTGCCATCGCATTTGGCATCGGTACTTCCGAAGTGGAAATGGTACTGAGCAGCCAGTGTATCATGCAGCCCAAGCCAAAAAAGATGCGCCTGAACGTAAACGGCCAACTCGGCAAGGGTGTTACGCCGAAAGACGTGGTGTTATATATTATATCTCAACTCACAGCCGCCGGTGCTACCGGCTACTTCGTTGAGTTTGCGGGCGACGTGTTCCGCAACATGACGATGGAAGGTCGCATGACCGTGTGTAACATGAGCATCGAAATGGGTGCGCGCGGCGGTATCATTGCGCCGGATGAAACGACTTTTGCTTATATCAAAGGTCGCGACAAAGCCCCTAAGGGCGAGGCCTGGGACAAAGCGCTGGCTTACTGGAAAACGCTGAAGACCGACGAAGGTGCTACGTTTGATGCAGAGCATCACTGGAACGCCGCCGACATTGAACCGATGATTACTTATGGTACCAATCCAGGCATGGGCATGGGTATCAGCAAACATATTCCTGCAGCGGCAGAAGTAGGTGGCAGCAAGGCCAGCTACGAAAAATCGCTCGACTACATGGGCTTCCATGAAGAAGAGGCGATGCTGGGAAAGAAAGTAGATTATGTATTTATCGGCAGCTGCACCAATGGTCGTATTGAAGATTTCCGTGCATTTGCCTCTATCATTAAAGGAAGAAAGAAGGCCGACCATGTAACCGCCTGGATCGTTCCGGGTTCGCACATCGTGGAGCAGCAGATCAGGGATGAAGGTATTCTCGACATTCTGACAGAAGCAGGTTTCCAGCTGCGTCAGCCCGGATGTTCTGCCTGCCTGGCGATGAACGACGACAAGATCCCTGCGGGCATGTATGCGGTGAGCACGAGCAACCGTAACTTCGAAGGGCGTCAGGGTCCGGGAGCGCGCACCTTGCTGGCAAGTCCGCTGGTGGCGGCTGCAGCAGCAGTAACCGGCGTTGTGACCGATCCACGTGAATTGCTGGCTGACTAATCTTTCTTTCTTAACTGATTAATGAATTTATAACAATGGCTTACGATAAATTTACCGTACTTACCAGCTCTGCCGTTCCTATGCCGATCGAGAACGTGGACACTGACCAGATTATTCCCGCCCGCTTCCTGAAAGCGACCGAGCGTAAAGGCTTTGGCGATAACCTGTTCCGAGATTGGCGTTATAACGGCGACGATACCCCGAAACAGGATTTTGTGTTGAACAATCCGATCTATTCCGGCAAGATACTGGTAGCCGGTAAAAACTTTGGCAGCGGCAGCAGCCGTGAGCACGCGGCATGGGCGATATACGACTATGGCTTTCGTTGCGTGGTATCGAGCTTCTTCGCCGATATCTTTAAAAACAATTCCCTGAACATCGGCATCCTGCCCGTACAAGTGAGCGCTGCTTTCCTGGATAAAATCTTTACCGCTATTGAGGCCGATCCCAATGCACAACTGGAAGTAAATCTGCCGGAGCAAAAGATCACCATCCTCAGCACAGGCGAAAGTGAAAGCTTCGATATCAACAGCTATAAAAAGCATAACCTGATGAACGGGTTTGACGATATCGATTACCTGCAGGCGATGAAAGACGAGATACAGACTTTCGCCGCAAAAAGCATCTACTAACTAACTGATTACGATAATATGCCAACGGCGCCACGTTATATAGAAATAATGGACACGACCCTGCGCGATGGTGAGCAAACCAGCGGCGTGAGCTTCTCCCCTTCGGAGAAACTGACGATTGCCCAGTTGTTGCTTACCGAGGTAAAGGTCGACCGCATAGAGATCGCCTCTGCGCGGGTGTCCGACGGTGAATTTGCCGCCGTTAAATCCATTACCAAATGGGCAAAGGCCAATGGCTACCTCGATCGCGTGGAAGTGCTCACCTTCGTGGACGGCGACGTGTCTGTACAATGGATGCAAAAGGCCGGCGCGAAGGTGATGAACCTGCTGACGAAAGGTTCGTTAAACCATCTCACGCATCAACTTAAAAAGAAGCCGGAGCAACACTTTGCAGAAGTAGCCGCGGTGATTACACTGGCGCGCAAAAAAGGGCTAGAGGTAAACATCTACCTGGAAGATTGGAGCAACGGTATGCGTCACTCACGGGAATACGTATACGCTTTTCTCGATTTCCTGCAAACGCAGCCATTGAAGAGAATTATGCTCCCCGATACCCTGGGCGTATTGATCCCATCCGAAGTACAGGAATACATTTCCGCTATCGTGGCCCGCTATCCGAAACTGCACTTCGATTTTCACGCGCATAACGATTACGACCTGGGTACGGCGAATGTGCTGGAAGGCATTAAAGCCGGTGCACACGGGCTGCATCTTACCATTAACGGGATGGGCGAACGTGCAGGCAACGCACCATTAGCAAGCGCCATTGCCGTACTGAATGATTTTATGCCTGAGGTGAAAACGGCCGTGGCAGAGAAGTCGCTGTACACGGTAAGTAAGCTGGTGGAAACGTTCTCCGGCTTCCGTATACCGGCAAATAAACCGGTGGTGGGCGAGAATGTATTTACACAAACGGCGGGCATTCATGCCGATGGCGATAAAAAGAACAAGCTTTATTTTTCTGACCTGATGCCCGAACGTTTCGGCCGCCAGCGTAAATATGCACTCGGCAAAACCAGCGGCAAGGCCAATATCGAGAACAACCTCCAGCAGCTGGGCATCCAGTTGTCGGACGCAGACCTGAAGAAAGTAACGCAGCGCATCATCGAACTGGGTGATAAAAAAGAAATGGTGACCCAGGCAGATCTACCATACGTGATCTCGGATATCCTCGACTCCAATACGATCGCGGACAAGGTGAAGATAGAAGACTATGTACTGTCGCATGCTAAAAACCTGAAACCCTCTGCCACCATACGTGTCGTGATAGAAGGCGACGTGTTTGAAGAACATGCGCAGGGCGACGGACAGTACGATGCTTTTATGAATGCACTCAAACGCATCTACAAAAAGAAAAAGCAGGAACTACCCGGACTTACCGACTACGCCGTACGCATCCCGCCTGGCGGTAAAACAGACGCCCTTTGCGAAACCGTTATCACCTGGCGGCACCAGGAGCGCGAGTTTAAGACCCGTGGTCTGGACAGCGACCAAACGGTATCGGCGATCAAGGCGACCCAAAAAATGCTCAACCTCATTTAAACACCACCGCACATAAGCATGGCAAGCAAACACATATTAATCGTTCCCGGCGATGGGATCGGACAAGAAGTAACAGCAGTTGGCAAGAAGGTGCTGGATAAAATAGCCGCCAAATATGGTCACACGTTTACGTACGACGAAGCCCTGATCGGCCACGTGGCCATCGAAGCTACCGGCCAGCCTTTGCCAGATGAATCGCTGGAAAAGATGCGCAATTCCGACGCCGTATTGTTTGGCGCTGTTGGTCATCCGAAATACGACAATGACCCGACCGCGAAAGTACGCCCGGAGCAAGGCTTGCTGAAGATGCGTAAGGAACTCGGCCTTTACGCCAACCTGCGCCCAATCAAATTGTTCGACGAACTGTTAGGCGCCTCCAGCATTAAACCAGAGATATTGAAGGGCGCAGACATCCTTTTCTTCCGCGAACTGACCGGCGATATCTATTTCGGCGAGAAAGGTCGTAAGAACAATGGCGACACCGCTTTTGACATTGCAGAATACAGCCGTTATGAAGTAGAACGTATTGCCCGCAAAGCTTTCGATGCTGCGCGTACCCGTCGCAAGAAACTTTGCTCCGTAGATAAAGCCAACGTGATTGAAACCTCCCGCCTGTGGCGCGAAGTGATCCAGAAGGTGGCGCTGGAGTACCCTGATATTGAAGTGGAACACCAGTTTGTAGATGCTACCGCGATGCTGCTGATCAAAGATCCGCGCCGCTTCGATGTAGTCGTAACGGCCAACCTGTTCGGCGACATCCTCACCGACGAGGCCTCGCAGATCGCAGGTTCTATGGGGATGCTGGCCTCTGCCTCCATCGGCGACGGCACCGGCGTGTACGAACCCATCCACGGCTCCGCCCACGACATTACCGGGAAAGGTGTTGCCAATCCATTAGCCTCTATCCTGTCCGCCGCCCTGCTGCTGGACATCAGCTTCGGAATGAAAGCCGAATCAGATGCGGTGATACAGGCGGTAGATAAAGTATTAAAAGCCGGTTTCCGTACGCGGGATATCGCGGATGCGACTACGCCCGCGGCCAATATTTTCGGCACGGAAGCTATAGGCGAAGAAGTGTTGAAGTATATCTGACACGTTTTGTTTTTGGTCGACGCGCATCCGAAGGGTGCGCGTTTTTTTTGTACATTAGGTTTATGAAAGCACTACTCCCCCTCCTCCTGGCGCTCACCCTTGGCGCCACGAGCCTAAAAGCCCAACAGACTGCCGAAAAGTTCGTTCTCGAAACCAAGTACCTGCTCGCCCTGCCGGAAGGCTACGGGAAAGACACCTCGCAACGCTGGCCACTCGTCATCTTCCTGCATGGCGCCGGAGAAACAGGACTCGATCTGAACAAGGTGAAGATGCATGGTCCGCCAAAGCTGGTGGAGGCAGGCAAAAACTTTCCGTTTATCCTGGTATCGCCGCAAACAGCTTCATTCGGCTGGCAGCCGGATGTGTTGTACCAGCTGCTGCAAAGCCTGAAAAAGCAGTACCGGGTCGACAATGACCGTATCTATCTTACAGGATTAAGTATGGGTGGATTTGGCACCTGGGCGTTGGGGATGAAGCACCCGGAGGAGTTTGCAGCCATTGCACCGATCTGCGGCGGCGGCGATACTGCTAACATCTGGCGGCTACGTTACACGCCCGTGTGGTGTTTTCATGGGGCAAAGGACGAGGTGGTGCCGCTGACGAGCAGCCAGAAAATGGTGAATGCCTTAAAACAATACAACTCAAACGTGCAATTCACCATCTACCCCGAAGCTGCCCACGACAGCTGGACCGCCACCTATGACGACCCCGCTTTTTATACCTGGCTGCTGGCACAACGTAAACACCGCTTCCAGCCCGTAAAGGTGGATGCGAAAACGCTGGCCGGCTACAACGGCCGGTATACCAACCGCAAAAACGATACGCTGACGATTACAAGTAATGGCACCAGCCTGGATGTAAAGGCGCCGGGGCATACCTTGCAGTTGAAAGCTGCTTCGCCGACCGTGTTTTACTGGGAAGCAAGCGCCCCGATCGATGTGGAGTTTACGAAGACGGGCTTCGTGCTAAGGGCGGAAGAGCGGGAGGTTTTCAGGAAGATAAAATAAAAGAAAGAGGCGGCTCAGGTGTGGGCCGCCTCTTTTTATCCTTATTTACTGTATATAGATCGTGTCTTTAAAAGGAGTGCTGGTATAAATCAACCGCACGGAATCGACCCCTTTTAATGCCTGGCCGCCCGTCCCGAACCAGCTGCGGATGAAGTAAAAGCCTTCCGCCTGTTTGTCAAATTTCGCTACCCCGTCTTTCCCCGAATTGACCGTAGCAACGTTGCCTAGCGTAGTATCGGCATTAAATAAAGCCCGGCTGGTAAACAGGTACACGCCCGCGTCGTTTACAGGCGTACCGTACCGATCGAGTACCAGTAACTGGTACGAGTTGTCCGCAGCGACCGGCATTAATTTCAGGCGTACTGTATCGCCAGAGGCTGCAATAGTTTCCTGCTGATTAGCCAGATAGCTGATATTCCCCACCTTTGCAGTAGCATAAAAGCGATAAGCGCCAGGCGGCACGTTGGATAACTCCACCTTGCCATCCTCCTTTGTTTTCCCCTCCAATGTTTTGCCGGTACAATCATTACCGCCGAAGTACAGCGGATTGTTGGTGGCACAGAACTCCAGCATGGGAATTGGCCGCCCCAGCTCGTCTTCTGTAATCACAACTACCTTGTTTTTCACCAGCGGCCGTGCCTCTAATGTCATATCATATCTCTTAATACCTTTTCCATCAAAATCGATCGTCAGCTCGTCGATACTATTGCGCTGACTATCGGACGACGTGGCGCGCAGGAAATACTTACCGCCTTTCAGGTTGTAAAAGATAACCCGGCCGTACAAATCCGTATCGTATTTCACGAGGCTTTGCGTGGTAGTGGAATCTGACTCAAATACCTGAAGGTTATTGAAAATGCCAACAGACGCACCCTCCACAGGATGTGCGGCCGCGTCTTTGACGGTAATAACAATGGCATTTTGCTTCAGCGTATCGTACGTAGCCTTAAGTGATAGTGTATCCTTTGGTGTTGTAGATCTTTCCACGAAGTAAGAAACGCCGCCGATAGTATCAGCGAAGAAAACATAGTACGTCTTGTCGTTCCAAAGACGCTTGAACGTGAAGTTGCCGTATTCGTCTGTCTTGACATGATAAATATAGTTGCCATTATTGTAGGGAGCGTCGCTGATGTAGACATTCCTGGCACTCACCACCCTCTCTTCGCCGCGACCGCCATACTCATTTACATAAGTGAGCACGCCAGACATGATTTCAGTACCGCCCAGGTCATCCTTTTCATTGTATTTTTCGCCGCAGGCGGAAAGTAGCCCGGTAAGCAGCAATATTTGCAGGAGATATTTCATGTATTATTATTTTAGGATACCAAAGGCTTTTAATGCGATAGTCGGGTCGATGGCAACCGACATAAACGGGCCGGCACAGCGAATCTTCGTGTCTTTGTCGACCACCTTGTTGTTGCGAATGTCAAATAAGTCATGTCGATAAAAGTGAGCGCCGCCAATTAATTTAATACCGGGGATCACATCGACACTTAGCCCGGGATATACGTGCTTCGTTATGTTAGGAATATCGAAGCCGAGGTACACCGAGAAGTGAGAAAGGCAATTTTCTTTTGTCCATCGCTCTTCCAGCATGTCTATCCGTGCGAGGTGTACGTGGATGCCGGCAATAACGCTCACGGCTTCGCGATCTGTTTTGATCTCACTCTTGCTTTCGTCGAATGAATTAATGCCGTAGTGAGGTTGCATGATGGTGTAGGCCAATCCTGCAGAAGTGGTAAAGATTTTCAGCTGACTGATCTTAGCTTTAAAAGTGCCAACGACCGAACCTGTATCTGTCTTAGCGGCCGTAAGCGGAAGGGCACGCACTTCATATACATTGGTGACATTCTCGTTCAGCGGCTCCGTTGCGCGCAGCTCTGTATGCAACGGGGCCGGACTTTTAGAAGACGTTAACGAAATACTGGCCGGAGGCAGTGTGCTTTGGAAGGCCATAGCGCTTAATTGCCATAATACGAGGCTATCTGCCTGAAGCCTTTCTCTTACATTTGCCCAAGACTGATATTGCTCCTGGTATTTACTTACGAAGTTTTTCAGAAAATCTTCCAAAGAAGTAAGGTTGCCTCCTGCGACGATAGCCTGCAGTTGTGGCTTGCGGTCATTTGCCAGTCGATCGAACAATGCTTTATTGTATATACTGCTATCTGCCAAACTTTGCTTTACTGCGGCCAGTATTCCGTCGGCGTTGCGAGGGGCCGCGATGGCTTTGGTGCGCGCGTAAGCAATCATGCCAGCAGAGGACTTCAATGCTTGTATATTCGGTATTGCCGTCTTCCATAAATCATTCGGTGCGCCGCTCATAAGGCCAAGCACACCGGTAAGCGTTGAAAAGAAAGAGTCCAGCATGGCGACACTTTCGTTCATACCATTATGCGTAGCGCTGGATGACAATTTCACCTCCACCCGCTCATTCGCGGCCACATTATGTACGGTCAATTGTATATATTCTGTTCCTTTCAGATGTCGCTTCAGGCTCTTTATATCATCGTCTGACACGTCCTGGGTGCGGAAAAACTGAATGTACCGCGCCTCTTTCTTGTCGGCAATGGGCAACAGCACTTTATTAAGCTGCTCGTCTTTAACGGACATTTCCTTTATTTTGGATACATTCTGCACCCCGGAAAGCAGCTTGCTGCCACCGTTAGCCGCAAGTGTATCTGTCCCTCTCACTTCGTATGGATTTATCGTAGGCTCGCCTGCTCGCCACCACACCCAGTTCTTAAAAAAGTCCGATTGAGAGGCTGCGACATAAACCTTGTTATCTTCCATATCATGGGTCACCTGCCGGAAGTCGGCAGAGTCTGCAAGCGTCATATCATTTACCCCTTTTTTCAGATAAGCTGTACTCCTGGCCAGCAAGCTGGAAAGATGCGCCAGCTGAGAAGCTAAGTCGGAGGTCAGCATATCGCCAAAAGCCTTGTCGGAGGTCGTACTCGTATAAAGATCCATATACAATTTGTTAACGAGGTGTTGGCGCGAGAGTTTGATCACGTAAGCATGCTTTGCTTTATCTATATCATCGCCGGTTAAACCCACTTTATCGCCCAATGGCAGGTCGTTAAGCAGATACCAGTTATCTGTCTTTGCTTTCCTGAAACCCGAGAGCGCAGTCCTCAATTTCGTTAACTGCCTGACCGTCGGCTCTACCTCGTTGACCTGATAGTCAGATTTCAGCCATTCACTAATCTTTTTGAGGTCTGCAACAACTTCCAGCCTTATATTACGGTCTATATCTTCCCACAACCTACCATAAAAACCGACGAAGGCCTGGGAGCTGTCCTCCAAGTTAGCGATTGTAGCATCGATGCGCTGTGTAATCAAACGCACCGTTTCTTTGTAAGGCAATTCGGCATTGAGGTCTGCCTCTACTTCGAAAGAGACATTTCCGTTCCGGTTTGGATGTTCGGCGCCTTTCAGACGCCCGTCGACAGTCCAGGAAACCTTTTGCGCCACGACTGCGTGAGCAAAAAGCAGCCCGACGCATAATAACATTGGGATTTTTATCTGCATATAGTAACTATTGGATCAGATTGATAAATTGGCTTACCCTCATCACTTTCTCACCCCGTTCCCGGGTTTCGCAACCGTTCTCGGGGCACCGCACGTTAGCAAAGCAAAAGCGCCTGGTCCTGGGATGCAGTACCTCAGTATAATCACGATTGCCTGCCAGCAAAATGCCTTCAATGTTATGCGTCTGCGTGTTGAACACGGGTCCACCGGAATTACCGTCGAACGTATCACTGCTGATCATAAAAAATGCAGGCTCAGTAGCACTTAATACCTTCGCATTCCTGGCAGACTTTAACGGAATGCCATCCGGGCAGCCGATCACGTGAAACAGACCGGTAGTTACAAACCGGTTTTCCAGTTTCCTGAAACGCGCTGGCGATGCATGTTTGGCTAACTTCACCTGGCAAAAATCCAGGTTGGGATGAAAATAGGCCGTATCTGCTTTATAGATCGAACCTGCCGGAATTTCTCCATCCTTGCGGGTGATGTCGCCATGCAGGTAATCGAACACGAAGAAATAGTCCTGGTAGCGCCGCTCCGGAATACAGTGTCCGGCAGTCAAAAGTTTAAATGAATCAATCACAAATGCAGTCCCCTCCGCGACCGCTGCCTGTTCAATAAAGGTCGGAGTACAATGATCACGTTTCTCGCGCAGGCACTTCCAGTTCTTCCACTTATAGCGCCCACCAGGCAGCGGATCAATATAATTACGGTGTACAATGGCTGCCACACACTTGGCATCGTCCATGTCCGGTGCGCCGGGATTGAGCTTCAACAAATCACGCCAATCGTATTCGACTTCCACGCGGTCGTCTTCACCGATGACGACCCGGCGCGCGAAGAAGTTGCCTTTGCGCCCGTAAGAATACACCGCTGTAGGATCGTCGGTTTGTGAGAGTAATTGCGCAAAATGTGAACGTTTGGAGAGAAAATCCAGGAGTATGCCGCGTGTAATATAGGATTGCAGATCTCGCGGAATAGTATCTGCACTAAATTCGCCCATCCTGTATAGCACCTCCATATACAGTTCCTTGGCCGTAAACGATGCGACTAACTGGTCGGATAACATCTGCTGCGCACCGGTTATTTGCACACCATGTGGCACATACCCTTCCATCATGTTCTTTTCATACACATGATCAAACGCTCCGGGACTTAATGCCAGGCTATCCCACGGAGTATCGGGCGACAGCGCGACGTCTGGCCCGATCGATGCGCTGTCTGCCTGGGGCTTATGCTCCGGCTCAGGCGTTACAGTATGAACGGTGTCTACGGACGTACTCTCCGTTTGCTTCGAACCACTATTACATGCCAAAAATAGCATGCTCGCGCAGACCAGCGCTTTTGAGGTAAGGTTCATAAAATCTGGATTAAAATTAGACTCGGGGGGACCGGGGTAAGTAAAGCCTGACAGACTCGCTCGCAACAAATTCACTACATTATAATTCCGGTTGTCTTAAGTGTTACCGAAAATTACAACATCCTTTTACTTTTCCAAATTACATTTTTGTGTGACCGGGAGAATTGCTTCCCCTGGTCACATCCGTTACATATATTTCATTACACGCTCGCGGTACAATTCAAAATCCGCTTCATTCCTTAAGGTATCGAAAACCTCCTGTTCGCCCGCGGCGTTTATACGGACCAACAGCACGTCGTTACCGCCAATAATAGCCCGCCGCGCTTTGCCCAGCAACTCCTCAATACCCGCTACATCGCCGATCGTCTGCAGCTCCTCTATCTTATTAACAATTATAATATAATCTTCCATAAACTCCTTTTAATCAACTACTAAGATAATCGGTACTAACCACATTCAGTAAAAAAGCTGACGGCCGTCAGTATCCAAGGTGAGCAATACGGGTAAATTGCAATACATCTTAAATCTATGCTGGTGACTAACGAACGGACAATCGATGAACTGATAGCCGAAACGGGCATCTGGAAAGGCATCATTCAACAGTTCGAAAACGACAATATTTACTTTAAAACGCAACTGGCCACGGTGCTGAGTGTCGGTAAAAACGGCATGGCACTCGAGCAGCTGGAGCATTTCCAGAATCGCTTCCTTAAAATGGACGGGCAGATCACGCTCCTGAAGCACGAGGTGCGCGAACAGTGTAAGCAGCTGGAGCATACGGCCACCATGCAGGATTCGCCTGAGCCGCTGTCGGTATTACTGCAACAGCAGCTGGGCAAACGTATTGATGTACTGGAACAGCACTTTGAAACCCTGCTCTACGATTTCAGCGCGTTTCTCGAAGAACATTTTCCCACCCGTTAGTATAACAACCCAGCCAGCTTTTGCTTATTTAAGATCACGATCGATCCTTCCTGAATGTCGATCAGTTTTTCCTCTCTGAAGTCTCCCAACGTTCTGATCAACGATTCTGTAGCCGTACCGGCAATGGTTGCCAGGTTATCGCGGCTGATATCTATACTGAATGGGCCGTCGTTGTCTGCACTATATTTCTTCATCAGGTTCATTAAGGCTTCCGCCACCTTTTTACGGAGGGAATTGTAGGCCAACCCGAGCAATTGCTGCTCTTTCGTGCTCACATTGCCTGCCAGCATGCGCAGGAACTGTACGGCTACGTCGTTATTATTATTGAGCAGGTTCTCGAAGTCTTCGAGCGGGATTACGGCCACCTCGGCTTCCTCGATGGCTTCGGCGGTGTCTTTGTACACGCCACCTTCCAGCAGGGCGATATGTCCAAGGAAATCGCCGGTGTTATAAAGCTCTACCACCAGCTCCTTTCCATCATCATTTCTTTTATAGGTCTTTACTTTGCCTTTTTGTAAGTAATAAAGCCGTTGCGGGCGGTTGCCCTCGCTGTAGATCACCTGTTTCTTTTTATACTTTTCGATGTTACGGCCCTCGCGCAAGTGTTGCAGGGCGTTTTTACCGCCTGCCACGTCTATCAGTTTGGTCAGCCCCTGCATGTCCGGGCTGAATTGTTCCTTCTTCAGCTCCGCTTTGCGCAGTCGGCTTTCTACGGCGTTGAGCAAATCAGTGCCGGTAAAGGGTTTCGTGATGTAGTCATCCGCTCCCAGGTCCATCCCCTTGCGAAAATCACCCCGCTCCGACTTGGCACTGAGGAAGATGAAGGGCGTGCCTTTGAGGTCCTCGTTGCGCTGCATCATATGTAATACGCCATAGCCGTCCAGCACGGGCATCATAATATCGCACACCACGAGGTCCGGGCGGTGCCGTATGGCTACTTCCATCCCCTTTTTACCATCGGGCGCGGTTAAAACCTTGTAGCCGGCCAGTTCCAGTATCTCTTCCGTGTTCTCTCTGATTTCGGCGTTGTCTTCAATCAGCAGGATCTTTTTCATCTTTTGATTCGGTTTATATTGACAATTAAAACTCGCTTATAGGCGGGAATATGATCGTGAAAGTCGTACCAACGTCCAGCTGACTTTCACAACTGATCAGTCCCTTCATTAATTCGGTATACTTAGCCACAATGTGTAGCCCTAGCCCTGTTCCCTGGATGTTGCTCACGTTTGCCCCGCGGAAGAACCGCTCGAACAGGTGGGCCTGGTCTTCGGGCGACATCCCGATGCCATTGTCCCTTACTTTCAGGGTGAGACCGAAGGAATCCGTATGCGTGATCACTTCTATAACGGATTGTTCTTTCGTACTGAATTTAATAGCGTTACCGATGAGGTTCAGCACGATATGGCGGAGCAGCGTCGGGTCGAGCATCACATCCGGCCAACCGTCATGTTTGTACACAATTTCCTGGTGCGCCTTCACAATACCTTGCGCCTCCTGTATCATATTACCCACCTGTTCGCGCACGTCGAACAAGACTGGTTTCACGACCACCTTGCCTTCCTCAATCTTACCGAGGGAAAGGAAATCATTTAAGATGTCTGTTAAAAAGTTAACCGAGGTAACGATGCGCTGCAGGTGTTTGTGACGCTTATCCTGTCCGTCGGGCCCGTCATACTGTTTGGCCAGGTAGGCGGAAGACAGGATCGTGCTGAGTGGCGTACGGAACTCGTGGGAGGCCATGGATACGAAGCGCGACTTCAGCTCTCCCAGGTCCTTTTCCTTACCTAAAGCGGCATTAAGGGCGTCGCGGGAGGACTGCATAGCCTCCAGGGCCGCCTGCAGCTGTGTGGTGCGCTGTTGCACCAGCTGTTCCAGTTCGCTGTTACCGGGATCGGCCAGCGGGGCGGAAAGACGGATCAGTTCATAATCCCTGCCGTCGTGCTGCATGGTGGCATATTCAAAATTGCTGTAAAACAGCTCACCACTGGCGTTTTCCCACTTCCGGAGGCCGGAAGGCAGGATATTGAGTGCTCCTTTACCCGGGATATTGTTCTTTTCCAGCAAGGCTTCCGCGGCTTCAATAGAATCTACGCCCAACATAGCGGCACCTTTTTCGTTCAGAAATACCAGTTTACCACCGACGGCATCGCGCACCGCAGCAAGGGCTGGCAGCTTTTCCATAGCAGCAGTAAAGAACGATAACATAAAACTCTCATCAGGCGCAGTCTTCAAATAATACATACCAGCTTCGTGGGTAAGGTCTTTACGGGTTCAGGATTACAGGTGTTTTTCGGTAAGGAGTCAATACTTATAGGGAAACACCCCTCCTTTCGTAAACTGCCTGCTGGCAACCGTTCCATTTACCGGCCGGCATGCGCTGGGCCTATTGGACAACGGTTACCGTCATTAACATGGTTAAGTTAAGTAATAAAACCGCCTCCGCCAACATCATTTTTGGGTGGATGCGGTAGCAAAATCACTGGTTAAAATCAGTGACTGACCGCCGTCAGTATCGTAAACCCGCCACCATGGCTATTTTCTTCAATTATACCCCTTTCATGTGAGAATGACAAACATCATTTCCGGTGATGGACATCATTATCCAAAGGCCTGGGCTGGTATACCTTTGTTTCAGATTGATGATGCAGCGGGATGAGAGAAAAAGAGAGTAACCGCCAAAGTGCCCGCCGCCATCTATCCTGAAAAACTGAAACACCATATCCAAAGATTTTATGAAAAAGCACTTTACATTTTTGCTACCCGTGATCATCTTCTTCACAGCCTGCTCCAAAGAGCCGCTCACAGAAGTAAAGATCAGCAAACCTGTAACGGCTACTTCAGCACTGGGTCAAGATTCAGCTTTTCAATATACCAATACGATTAACAGGGACGTACTGTTGGCTTTGATCAACGACTTACGCAGCAAGGGCTGCAACTGTGGCGACGCTGCCATGCCGCGTGTACCGGCCCTAAAATGGAGCCAACGTTTAGAGAAAGCGGCCTGGTTGCACAGCAAAGAAATGAACGACAGCAGCTACCTCAGCCATACTGGCAAAAACGGCAGCAGCGCAGGTGACCGCATCAAAGCAATGGGTTACAACTGGAAAGTGTACTGCGAAAACATCGCCCTTGGCTTTTTGACCGAACAGCAGGTGATCGACGAATGGATTAAAAGTCCGAGCCATTGCCGCGGATTGATGAACGCAAGGGTTACCGAGACCGGTATTGGTCGCTACGGCAACTTCTGGACGCAGGAACTGGCCTTACGCTAAGCAACAAGATATTATATGCATAATCTATAAGTGGAGAACAGTGAACAGTGAAACGAGTATTTGCCTATCCTATGAAACCCGGACCTGGAAGTGTTTATGAGAAATGAGAAGGTCCAACAGTGAACGAAGTGAAGCATGAGCAAATCGGAGGAGTTCTATTTATCCTGTACGAATGTGGATGTTCGAGAACATGGTGGTGTACGAATAAACGGGCCGGGAAAGTGATAGTGAGTGATGGAGTGAAATGGCCCGCCCGTTTATTATAAAAACAAGTTATTACCTGGTAAACATAAGTGTCCGTAAGAAGGTGTAAGAAGCAAGCAAATCGAAGTGTAGTTTTTTAATCGTATCCGTGAAGATCCTATTTTCTAAAACACCTGTTGAAACAAATTTTTTTAACTAATTAAAACTTAAAAAGATGAACCGCTACTTTTTTCATGCCTATGATTCAGTATTCAGGATTAAGCCAACTTACGTGTTCTGCAAATTCAGGCCCATGGTTTATCCCGTACCGATGAATTTCAATTGATATCCGTTTCTTTCTATAATCTGTGCCGAGAGTAGCTATTTATCCCTTACCTGTGAATAAGATATTTAATTGGGGTTTTAATGTTTGATGAAAGGTCAACCAAAATCTAAACTGCTTAATGAATGTGTCATATAAAAAAATATTAATTGGGGTTTTAATGTTTGATGTTAGACTGGTTACACCATATCCTTTGAAAAACCACCTATACCTAGAAATTACTTTTTCATAATCTATGCTTTTTTGGTTAATTAGGGGTAACACCGCCTGTTCTCAGGCGGTGTTTTGGTTTTACCAGTAAGGCTTGTAGCGATTAAGTACTGCCGTGTCGAGCGGCATAAACAGGTAATGTGCTTTATAGGAGGATGTGAAATATTTTTCTTTGAACCGCCTCTTCCCTTTGATGGTCTGCCTTACGACTGTGAGGCTATCGGGCGACAGTAACGCGTATGTATAATAGAACTGCCGGCGTGCATTGTTCACTGACTGTATCACCAACTGGCGCCCCTGCACCCGATAATAACCTTCGAAAAGTGTGGGTCGTTGTTGCCGGTGGCGTTCGGCGATTGCCTGCAAATGATTACCGGGTGTAAGTACCAGGTTACTCTGGCCGCCTTTATAGAACACGTAAGCCATACTATCGCTCACATACACACCGTCTTTACGCAACAAGGCCGTATCCGGCAGGGAAAATTTTTGATCGTAAAAGGAGTAATCGCCGGTGCGGTAATACTTAGGCGAACAGGCAGCAAATACGAGGAGAAAACTCAGCAGGCTAACATATCTCATAGCGGCAATATACTAAATACATCAACGTACACATCTGCCCGCCTGAAGTTTTGAGGCGTATGTGGTATTATATTATTATTTTTGGTCGGATCTAAAGAACTAGCTTGAAATGACCTGGGATATATTACTGACCCTGTTTTTGGTATTACTGAATGGATTTTTCGTAGCGGCAGAATTTGCCATCGTGAAAGTGCGTACTTCACAGATTGAAGTAAACACTGGTCGCAGCAAAGCGGTATCCACCGTAGCAAAAAGTATTGTAAACAACCTCGACGGCTACCTTGCCGCCACGCAGCTGGGTATTACCCTCGCCTCCCTCGGCCTTGGCTGGGTGGGTGAAGATGTAATGACCGCCCTTATCATCAACCTTTTCGAGGCGCTCGGACTTAAGATGGAGCCTGCCGTTGCACACCGTGCAGCCTTGCCCGTAGCGTTCATCGTTATCACCATCCTGCACATCGTATTCGGAGAACTGGCGCCTAAGTCGCTGGCGATCCGCAAACCAGTACCTACTACGTTTGCCATTGCGTTACCGCTGAAAGTGTTCTTTGTGATCTTTCGCCCGTTCATCTGGGTGCTTAATGGCTTTGCCAACGTGATCTTAAAAGCTATCGGTATTAAACCAGCAGGCGAACATGGCGATATACATTCGGAGGAAGAATTGCGCGTGATCATCTCCGAAAGTCACCAGGGCGGCGTGATCGAAGAAACTGAGAAAGCCCTCATACAGAACGTATTTAACCTGGCCGACCGCCACGTATCTTCCCTCATGACACCCCGCAACGAGCTGGTGTGGCTGGATGTAAACGACTCGCCGGAGGAGAACAAAAAGAAGGTGATGGAACTGAAACACACCGTATATCCTCTTGCTAAAGACGATATCGATAATACGTTCGCATTCATTTATTCAAAGGACCTGCTCAGCGAGAGCCTGTCGGAGCGACTGGGCAACCTCGAAGCGTTAAGTAAAAAGCTGCTCGTCGTTACCCAATACAATCGTACCTACCAGGTGCTGGAGCTCTTCCAGCGGGAAAAGATTTACCAGGCGATGGTAGTCGACGAATTTGGCACCATTAAAGGATTGGTAACCATCAATGACATTGTGGATGCGCTGGTCGGCAACATATCTTCCGAAACCAATGAATTTGAATATGAAGTAGTACGGAACGATGATGGCAGCATGCTTGTAGATGCACAAATGCCTTTCGTTGAGTTCCTGGAGTTGTTGCATGTAGATGTCGACTCACAGAAAACGAAACTTACACAAAACTACGTCACACTCGGCGGCTTCATTCTCGATAAGCTGGGTAAGATCCCCGACATTGGCGACCATGTAAAACTGGGCGGTCTGCAATTGCAAGTAATGGAGATGGACCAGCTACGGATCGCGAAGGTGCTAGTGTCCGGAAAAATAAAGTAAAAGAAAGAGGCTGTCTCGGTTGAGCAGCCTCTTTTGCTTTGAGTAAGCAGCCGCAATGGGCAGCTGCTTTTCTTATATAGACGCGTATCAAACTAAATCTCAATCACTATTTTGCCCGTAACGCTTTCCGCTTCGAGCATTTTATGCGCAAGGCCCGTATTGGCCAATGGGAACGTTTTCATCACCACGGGGCGTAACTCCCCCGCCTCTACGAGTTGGCGGATCACCTCCAGGTCTTTCGCCACCGGCTCCACCATGAATGCGCGCATACGGGCGCGGAACAAATCTACCGCAGAACTTAACATTTCGCCCAGGTCATCGGAAGGAGGTTTGGTCGTAACCAATACGCCTTCGGGTTTGAGGCTTTTTTCTATATCTGACAACGTGAGTTGGGCTGCCGTATCGAAGATCACGTCGTACCGGCCATCCTGCGGAATGCCTGACTTTTCATAGTCGATCACTTCATCACACCCCAGTTCACCGGCGATGATCATATGGTGAGCGCTGCATGTACCGGTTACGATGGCGCCCAGCTTTTTCGCAATCTGTACCGCCATGCAGCCTACACCGCCCGTGCAGCCGTTGATCAATATTTGTTGCCCGGGCATCACCTTGCCTTCCCGCGTAAGGCCCTGGTAGGCGGTGAGCGCAACCAATGGCAGGGAGGCTGCTTCTGCGAAACTGATATTATAGGGTTTGATAGCCGCGTTGTCTTCGTCTACCACCACATATTCTGCATAAGCGTGACCGGCGACAGCGTTCTTAAAGCCAAACACCTCGTCACCGGGTTTAAAGTGTGCGCTTTTAGAGGCATTTACCACACCTGCAAAGTCGCTGCCAATAATCTGTTCACCGAATAATCCGCTCACGAGCCGGAGCGCGCCTTTACGCACCATGGTATCTACCGGGTTAACAGACGATGCGTAATTGTGCACCAGTATTTGTCCGTCTTTGATTTCAGGCACTTCTACCTCTTTTACCTGGAAATTTTCAGGGGCTCCATAATTTGCCAGTACTGCTGCTTTCATAATCCACGATTTAATAAATATTAGGGTAACGTATTGCTGATAACCAATAACGTGCCAGCACCAAAGCGTCTTTATTGCACGGATTGTCAATCAATTACAGCTGGCTACTCCAATGAGTAGTACAAGCATTTCTACAGTTTTGACGGTCGCCTGCACCTTTCCGGACGATGCACTGTATCAAAACCGGACACATAAACATTTTGAGAATACATAATCAATTCACATATTGAGCTGCGATTTCATGGCATCGTTCTGGACGCCTTACGCGCAACCTCTATCACTATGCTAAAGAACTACCTGAAAATAGCCTGGCGCAACCTGGTAAAAAACAGAACTTACTCCGCCATCAATATCGGCGGCTTTGCAGTCGGTATGGCCGTAGCCATCCTCATCGCCTTCTGGATATGGGATGAACTGTCGTACAATAAACATTTTAAAAATTACGATCGCATCGGGCAGATCATGTTGCGTGGCGACGGAGATGATGAAGTGTTTGTGAACGTAGCTATGCCCGCTACCCTGGCTCCGGAACTTGAAAGCAATTATTCGGCAGACTTCGAGCAGGTAGTGATGAACTGCGAAGGCGTACACACGCTGAATGCCGGCGACAATAAGATATCCGCCAAAGGCGCTTTTATGAGTAAAGGTGCGCCGGACATGTTATCGCTGGACATGATCAGTGGTGGCAGGAACGGCTTGTCCGAGCCGGCCTCTATCCTATTATCCGAATCGCTGGCGAAGGCGTTGTTTCAAGACCAGTCGCCGATGGGTAAAGTTGTAAAAATCGCGAACCGTGTACCCGTTAAGGTGAGCGGTGTATATAAGGACCTTCCGCAGAATACAGACTTCAGCAGTGCAAAGTTCATCATGCCCTGGGAGCTGGCGCTGGCCGAGTGGGATTGGATAAGGTCGAATAAAGACAACTGGAATTTCTTTTCCTTCGGTGCATATGTGATGCTGAAACCTAATTCCACCTTCGCTGCGGCGGAAGCGCGCATTAAAGGTATTCCCTTACAACATTACCCCGAGGCGGTCGACCGTCATCCCGAAATGTTCATTCACCCCATGAGCCGCTGGCGCCTGTATTCGAACTTCGAGAACGGGCACAGTGTAGGCGGCCATATCAAGTTTGTGAAATTGTATGGCGTGATCGGCTTCTTTGTGTTGCTACTGGCCTGCATCAACTTTATGAACCTGAGCACCGCCCGTTCCGAGAAACGTGCAAAAGAAGTAGGCATCCGTAAAGCAATTGGCTCCCTGCGTGTGCAACTGGTGAACCAGTTCTTCGCGGAGTCGGTGTTGGTGGCGATGCTCGCGTTAGTGTTGGCGATATTACTGGTGCAATTACTGCTCCCCTGGTTTAATACGGTAGCTAATAAAGAAATGCATATCCTGTGGAGCAACCCGCTGTTCTGGCTGGCTACACTGGGCTTTGCGCTTTTTGCGGGGATTATCGCCGGCAGTTACCCGGCTGCGTACCTCTCCTCTTTTCAGCCAGTAAAAGTTTTGAAAGGCACTTTTCGTGCGGGGCGTTTTGCGACCACGCCACGTAAGATATTGGTAGTGGTGCAATTCGTGATCTCTGTCATGCTGGTTACCGGTGCCATTACCGTGGGCAGGCAGATCGACTATGCGAAAGACCGGCCAGTGGGTTATAACCGCAATGGCCTGGTGTCGGTACAAATGACAACGCCGCAGATCTATCAAAAATATGAAACCATTCGTTCGGAGCTCCTCCATTCCGGTGCAGCCTTAGCCGTATGCCAATCGCAAGGGCCGTTAACAGATGTTTGGTCTGGCACATCCTCCGTAAGCTGGCCCGGTAAAAATCCTGATACAGAAGCCTCCATCGCTATCGTGGGTGCGAGAGATGACTATGGGAAAACGGTGGGCTGGCGCGTATTAGAGGGCAGTGATTTCGATCCTCACTCCATACCAGATTCAAACAGGGTGTTACTGAACGAAAGCGCCGTCGCGTACATGGGACTCAAAAATCCGGTGGGCACCGTCATTCAATGGGGTGGCGAAGATTTTGAAGTGAAAGGTGTCGTGAAAGACATGATCATGACATCGCCTTATGAAGATGTGAGGCCGAGTATTTTCTACATCCTGCGGGAGTCGGGTAACTTCGTGAACCTGCGTATAGCACCCTCCAAAAGCACGTCGCAAGCCATGGAACAGATCAGCGCCATCTTTAAAAAGTATAATCCTGCAGCGCCGTTCGAGTACACCTTCGTGAGTGAAGATTACAAGAAGAAGTTTGCAGATGAGGAGCGCATTGCGCAACTCACCAATTTCATCACGGCCCTCGCCATCCTCATCAGCTGCCTGGGTCTGTTTGGGCTCGCGTCATTCATGGCGGAGAAACGTACAAAAGAGATTGGCATCCGTAAAATACTCGGCGCGCCCGTTGCGCACTTATGGGGATTACTGTCACGCGAGTTCGTAGTACTCGTGGGTATTTCCTGCATACTGGCGATGCCTATTGCCTGGTATGTGCTAAGTAACTGGCTGCAGCAGTTCACCTATCGCATTAGCATGCAATGGTGGATCTTTGCTGCCGCAGCGATCGGCGCGCTGGCCCTTACCCTGTTTACGGTTAGCACCCAAACGATCAAAGCCGCATTATCTAATCCTGTAAACAGTTTACGCAGGGATTAGTTACCAGGCGTTTTTATAATCATTGTTGACACGCTCTGGTTCGGCAGCCGGCTGCTCGCGCCATTTGGGATTATAGCCTACAAAAAAGCTGATCCAGATGGCGCGGGCCAGCCGCATTAACAGGGGTTGCAGCGCGACGAGCACTACGCCATTTGCGACGAGCCAGTAGATGAAACGATTGTCGTACAAGCCCATCCCTATAGTTAACCACCAGGCCACAAGCGTAGCCGCACTAATGGCGACAGACAATGCATAACTCACATAGCCGGAACCGTAATAAAACCCTACTTCCAGGTCGAACTGCTGCCCGCAAACGGGACAAGTATCATTCATCTTCATGGTGCTCTTCAGGTGATAGGGATTGCTGTCGGCAAACATATTACCCTTTCTGCAACGCGGACATTTGCAGGCAAAAACCTTGAAATAGCTGGGCCGTTTGGGGGCTTTATCAGCCGCCATCAGATTAGTATCCATCTCTGTAAATTTTTATGCTTTTAGAATGTGTTTCCTGAACTCGTCGGGTGTTTGGCCGGTATACTTTTTAAAAAACCGGTTGAAGTAAGAATTGTCCTGGAAGTTGAGGTCGTAGGCTACTTCGGTAACGCTCATGCGCGCATTGGCCAATAAACGACGGGCCTCCAGCAGTACACGGTCGCGGATCAATTCGCCCGCTGTTTTCCCGATCAGGTCCTGGCAAAGCGCATTGAGGTGATTCGGCGTAACGTACAGCAGGTCTGCATACTCTTTGGGCAATCGCAGCGAACGGTAATGCGTATCGATCAGTTTACGAAACCCCCTCAGCAACACTAATTTCTGCTGCGGCACGCCGGCATGCTGCCTGTCAGCCAATGCATCATCGACCACCAGGAACACCTGCAACAGTAATACCCGTACCATATCTGCATGCCTGCGCATGTCGGCAGCATACTGTAACAGTTGTTCGAAGATATGCGTAATCGTTTTTACGACTTCCTGCGGCAGCTGGCATACGCCCTCCTCGCTGATGCCACTGAAAAAGCTGAACCGTTCGAGGTAACCTGTCTGCTGCAGGAACGGTTTAAACAGTGCTTCCGTGAAGTTGACGATGTAACCATTCATGTTGCCTGCAAAGTTCCAGCCGTGCACTTGTCCGGGCGCCATGAAGTAAAACTGGCCCTCCTGCACATCGAACTGAGAAAAGTCGATGGTGTGCGTTCCACGACCTTCGGTAAATAATACCAGGTGATAAAACGCGTGGCGGTGCGGAAAATGCAGGTGGCCGAGGTGTTTGTCGAGGTAATCTGGCAGGCGGTCAACCAGGAAATCGTCATTCCCCTCGTGCTGGTTGCCGAGGCTGCAGATGTCGTAAACTGGTATCTTTTCCTTTGCCATGATAGCACAAAGGTACAGGTAAATGATGCCCGGGGCGTGACATTTTTTGGGGTATTTATGGTACTATTTACTGATTGGCATTTTTCCGTGCTGTCATCATACGTTCGCAGACGAGGTCGAAGTGTAAAAAAGGGCTGACCCAAAAGTATTGGTCAGCCCTGATTTATTCGGGTTTTTCATCGTTTAAGCGATGCTCAAAGTCTTTATTTACTTTGATAAGCCCCCGGACATGATTCGTTAATTATTTCCCTTCCCGAATAACTCTTCCAGCTTCTTCTCCAGCGGACTGTTACCACCGGGATCGAAACCTACTTCTTTCAAAAGGATCTTTCCATTCGGATCTACCAGGAAAGTCGTGGGCACGCCCGTTACCGCAAAACCGCTGGAAGAAATGCCTTTCGTGTCCAGCGTTTGCAGCCAGGGCAGCTGCTGGTCTTTCAGGCCCTGTAGCCACGCGCTTTTGTCTTTATCGATGGAAATGCTGTAGATCTCAAACTTTTCGCCTTTGTACTTCGCGTACACCTCTTTCATGTGCGGGAACGACTGTTTACACGGGCCACACCAGCTGGCCCAGAAGTCGATCACTACATATTTGCCTTTCAGGGATGCGAAGCTGAACGGTTTATCCAGCTCATTGTTCAGGGTGAAATTATCCACCTTGCTGCCAATGGCCGATTTCTTCAGCCCCGTAAGGAAGCCGGCGATGCTTTTGGCTTCTTCTGTTTTGCGCAGGTTAGGAGACAACAGCGCGTACATTTTTTCTACCTCTGCCGGCGGCACACTGCTTTTAATGCCCGTTAACGCATACACGGAAGCATAAGAATCCGGATGTTCTTTGATGAACGTGCCTACCAGCAAGGCCGAGCGGCGTTCGATCTCCTCGCTTTGTGCCTTACGCGCTTCTGCATTCTGCGGACCCTGTTTATACCAATCCGCCCCGTATTTGGCGCTGATGCCGCGGTTCACTTCCGCGTACATTTCATTCTGTCTGCGACGCAGTTCACCATAAGCGGTGGGCGTTTTAAGACCACCCACTTTCATACTGGCGAGTCCTTTGGTGATGTCGCCCTCCGAGAGCGTCACCGTGCCCGGCTCGTCGATCAGCAGCGGGAATGGCTGGTACATACGTTTCACGGCTTTATCATACTCCGTGTAAAACATCGGCATGAACGGCTTTTCATAAGGAAGCGTGAAGGTAAAGTTGCCGTCGGTCATTACAGCCGAGTCCTGCTTGACGCCGGTGCCGTAGATGAACACTTTATTATGGCCGCGGGTATCGCCGTTAAATTTGCCGCTGATAACGACCGTTTTAACGCCCTGTGCCAGCGCGGTACCGCTTATGAGCAGTAGTCCCAGCGCGAATGTTTGTCTTTTCATGGATATTATTATTTCAGTGCTTTAGCGAGTTTTTCTTCCAGGTCTTTGCCACGCATGTTGGCTGCGATGATCTTTCCTTCCGGATCGATGAGCCAGTTTTGCGGCACAGCGCGTACGTTGTACAATTTGGCCACCACATTATCCCAGCCTAACAGATCACTTACGTGCAGCCATGGTAAACCATCATCCTGGATGGCCTTCAGCCAGGCAGCCTTATCTTTATCCAGCGACACGGCCAGTATCTCAAAGTTCTTACCTTTAAATTTATCGTACGCCAGCTTCACGTTCGGGTTTTCTGCCCTGCAGGGGCCACACCAGCTGGCCCAGAAGTCGATCAGCACATACTTACCACGCAGGGAGGCCAGTGAGAAAGGCTTTCCATCCGTGTCGTTCTGCGTAAATGCTGGTGCAACGGCGCCTAATGAAGTCGTGTAAGCTGCCGCCAGCCTTTCTTCAAACTTCTTACCGTCAGGCGAGTTGCGCAAGTGTGCGGACAGCTGTTTATACTGTGCCTCCGTAGTTTTCGGATCGCTGATGATGCTTTTACCCGTAAGTACATTAAAACTTACCCAGCTGTTAGGATGCGATTTAACGAAAGCCGTTTCGATGGGCCCCGTCTCTTTCAGCGTGGCCAGCAGCTTATCGTACAACGCTTTATACTCCGCGCTTTCACGGTCCTTTGCGAAAGGAGCCATTTCTGCGTTGATGGCCGTGAGTTTGTCAACTACAGGCTTCTTCGCCAGGTTCAGGGCTTCAAAATCCTTCTGGGCAGCCGAGCCTTCGATCTTAGCCTCTTTAATTGTCGCACCCCTGAGGCTGATCTTACCTTCATCCAGGTAGAAAGGCGTGCCATCGCGACCGAGGATTTCGCCGCCGTAACCCATTCCCATCGCCATACGGGGATTCGCGCTTGACTTAAGTATCATGACGATCGCCTGTACCGGCTTGTCTATCTTACCCGCGAAGTGAAAAACGCCGGATTGCAGCGCCGTAGTATCCGACACGCGTTTACCGCCTGCGCTGTAGCTCAATATCACCTTCGCTGGTTCGCCGATGTCGTTGATCTTACCGTCGAGCGTAAAACTTTTGTCTTGTGCTGTGGCGGCCAATGGAAGCAGGCCGCCGAGCAGGAATATCATTCTTTTCATGCTGAAATAATTTACTGGTTTTTACTATTCATACGACCCGGGCAACGAGCCATCACCGCTCGGAGGCGTGTCACCTGGTCGGCAGTTAAAGAGGTTAATAATGTTGGATAACGAATATCGTCCATCGCGTTGTCTGTAATATACTTATCGCCGTCTGTACTCACTTTTGTGGCGAAGGAGTAACTGTTACGGGCATCCTGGCCGTCGAACTTACGTGTATCGAAGCAATAATCAGAATACAGCCTGGTGTTGGTATACACCGGCGTGTAAAGGCCATAAAACATCCCGATGAAGCGGAACGCCTCTACCTTCCTTTCAAAACCCGGGAAGAACACCGTACGTGGCAGCGCGGCGCAGGCACTGGCATAGGCAAGCGTAAAATCGTTCGTGCCGGTAGCAATGCCTGCTATACCCAGGATCAGCGACTCACCCTGCGCAGGTGGCAATTGTTTTGCGGGATAAGCGGTACTCAACGCCGAGTTGGGGCCGTAAGGCAACACATGGATGTTGAGATAATTATTCGGGTTCCAGATGTAAGTGGCGGTAGTGGCATTAATCGTAGCGATATAATCGTTCAGTGCAAAACTGGTCGCTAACGGATTCACCTTAATATTATCACTGTAAGTGATCCTGTTATACCCGGGCTGCGCCAATGCAAGTCCGGCCGCATTCTTCGCAGCCAGGCGGAACTCGATGTTCGCAGAAGCCCCGTTCGGACTATGCCCAACTTTATTGTTTACCACCTGGTTGATGTAGTCGATCGTTTCCTGCAGCTTTTCGTAAGGCACCGGCTGGTAAGACGACGGATCATACGTGGTGTGTGCCGTATTCAATTCCCACACATGAAAAATCACATCTACATACACCTTCGGCGGAAGCGCCGGTATAGCGCGCAGTGCAACCGGTTCTGTCGCAGATTTCACACCACCCAGTTCCGCATGAAACTTCACCGTATCGAAAGGGATCGTTGTGGTGGAATAGCGCATGCCCACTTCTGTACCAGAGCGCTCTTCCATGATCTTGAGTGAACCGGATGGCAGTTGACGGTAGTCGATGAACAACATAGAATCCTTACCGCTGTTGAGGCGCACGCGCCGGTAAGCTTCCACGATAAAATCGAGGCGCGCCTGTCCATCGGCGATGAGCATTTTATCGGTGGCAGAGAGGTACACAGAATCTACATCGTCCAGCACCGGTTTGTACATCTGGTAGTTAAAGCCATCTTCTTTACACGAAACGAACGTCACGAAGGCTAAAAGAGATATGATAAGATATTTCATAAAGTTCCTTTTTAAAGATTAGTATTCAATGGGAATCCAGCCATCATTAGGCACCAGCGCCGGGTTTTCCTGCACTTCCGTTTGCGGGATAGGCAACGCGTACTGGTACGCGTCCGGGGCTACCGTGATGTCGTAAGGCTTTTGAAAGAATACCATTTTACGGTTCAGCGTTTTGTTGCGGTAACGTTTCAGGTCGAGCCAGCGTTTATCGCTATCACCAAAAAACTCTTTACGACGTTCGTTGATGATCTCCTGCAGCAGCGCATCTCCCGTAAGACCAGTAGCCGTACCCGCGTTACGGAAGGCTTTGAACTGGTTAAGCGTTGTAACCGCATCCCCCGTTTCATTCAGTCGAAACTGCGCTTCGGCGAGTAACAGGTAACCTTCTTCCGGTTTAAAGATGCAGGAGTTGCCTGGCTTACGCGTACCGTTCGCAGAACCATCTGTAGGCCAGCCCCAGTTGAGCGTTCTGCCTGCAACGCCCACCTTACCACCTGCGCGGCTGGGGTCCATGTTAAAGAATAAGGCAATGCGCACATCGCCCGGTGTAAAGAGCGCTGCAAAGTCCTGTGCCAGTGGAATGTTTTCTGGTCCATAGGTGCCTGGGCTCAGGTATTGGAAGTTTGCACCGTAAATGAAGCTAATACCGCCCTGTGTGTTGTTTTCGCCACAAAGCGCCGGGTAGTTCGGATCTTTACCGGTATAGGCATTGTGAAAACCTGTAACAGTAGTAGGAATGGCTGCGCCCGCACCATCGATGGCCGCAGTAGCGTGTTTCTTTACATTCGCATAATCGCTGCTTTCTTTCGCCGGCGATTCTGCTTTAAACCAATATACCTGGGCCAGCAGGTGATTGAGGTAACGCTTGTTGTAAAATACATTATACCCCACCAGCGGCGCCGAACGATCGATCATCTCCATAGCGGCATGCAGATCGTCAAGGATCGTTTTGTACACTTCTGCATGCGTTTTACGTGGCACGCTGATACCCAGGCTGCTTTTGCCTGTATGCAGGTAAACAGGAATACCCTGCTCTGCTTTGTGATAAGGTGCAAAGTATTGCAGCAGTTTAAAGAAGTAGTAGGCCCTGTGTGCCTTCATTTCACCGAGCAGCTGATCTCGCTGTTGCTGTGTACCATCGGTGATCTCATCCATCTGATCGATGAGTGCATTCATGAAACCGATGATGCTGTAGTTGTTCGTCCACAACGTAGTCGGCACGCTGAAGTTGTTCCAGAGCAACACATCTGCATAACCCTGTTCCAGTTTAAGGTGGTAGTTATTCGGCTGAAGATAGGTTTGCGTGAGCGCCAGTTCGAAGTCGATATTATCAGAATAAGATTCAAACAAGGTGTTAGCAGCGGCGGGGGCAACCGGCATAATGCCGCCGTAAAGGCTGCTCATCCTCAGTTCCGCCACACTACGAAGGTAGTTGGCCAGCAATGACTTTGCATCGCCGATCGTAGAAACGGTGCGTTGGTTCTTGGGCGCCAGGTCCAGGAAGTTTTTACAACCGGGTGTGCTGATCGTTCCGGCGGCTACCAATATTATTGCGAGTAATTTTTTCATGTTGATCCCATTTAGAAGCCAAGAGTCAGAGATAAGGTGTAAGTACGGGTATTCGGGTAACCGAACGGCGTTTGTGTTTCCGCATCGGTACCGCTGTACGGACTCAATGCAAACAGGTTGCCTGCTACCAGTGTCGCCTTGGCAGTTTTAAGCGCCGAACGTGACAACAAGGTGCGTGGTGCGCGCCATGAAAGTGCGAGTTCGTTACACTTCAGGTAACGGCCACTCTCTACGTCGGTCGATATCAGGTACCTGGTATAACTGCTGGCAGTCGTACGGTACAAAGGAATATCCGTAATATCACCCGCCTGCCGCCAGCGGTTCAGGTTATTTTTGAGACGGTTGATGCGGCTGGCCGCCAGGTCGCTGGTACCAATGTTATTCGGCCCTTCCCTCCTGTCCTGGAAACTCATGATCTGGTTGCCACCGGCAAACACGAAGTTGCTCGTCAACTCGATCGACTTCCAGGTTAAACGCGTATTGAATCCGCCGTAAAACTTGGGATCACGCTGGCCAAGGAAATAAGGGCGATAAAGGGTTGTCATATCGGCCACACTCGTACGGCTCAGGTCTACTTCGGCATCTGTATAAGTGCTTTGTATCTTACCATCTACCATAGTATTGTTGATCTTTTGCGCCAGTACGATCATGCTGCCATTCTCCGGGTTGATGTGAGAGAACTTGTAGCCATACCAGCTATTCACCGGGTAGCCCTGGATGTTGGATGTATAGAGGTTGGCCAAAGTAGGCATCGTTTTCTCGAACACATCGTCGAGGTTATTCGCCACACGGGCCACGTTACCACCTACTTCCCACAGCCAGTCTTTGTTTTTGATCACCTCTACGCGCACACTCACTTCCATCCCTTTATTAGATAAGGAACCTACATTCACCGTGGTGGACGGGCGACCTACGGAAGGCGGTATTTTGGTATCATCCAGCAAGTCGATCACCTTCTCGCGGAAGTAACGCCATTCGGTATTGATACGGCCGTTGAATAACGACAGTTCCATTCCCAGGTTGGTTTCTGCTTTCTTTTCCCATTTGATAACCGGGTTGCCATACGAAAAACCCGATGCAACCGGCGTGCTGGCGTATACGAACGTGCCCAGCGTGTAAGTATGGAAAGGTAGTACCCGGCGGTTGATGCTGCCGCGATAACCGTAACCGGCAGACAATACAAGCCTGCTGATGATAGATCCGTGCTCCGCCAGGAACTTTTCATTATGTGCATTCCAGCGCACACCGGCAGACCATAACGGCGAGAACTGGTTATCGGAACCGATAATATCCACCCCATCGTAACGCACATTACCGTTAAATACATAACGGTTGTCGTAAGAATAAGCCAGTGATCCGATGAAAGAAGCACTCCTGTTTTCGCGGTTCACCGTGCCGCCAAATTTCTCCAGCGACAGCTGCATGAAACGCGTATCTGCCACGAGGTCCCAGCTGGGATAACCGGCAATCGCATATTCCTGCAGGTAAATCGGGTTAAAGTGATTGAACTGATCGTTTTTTACACCGCCAAATTCATTGGCAAAAAACGCCTGTACAAAGTGTTTACCACCAAAGGTGTGGCTATAGTCCAGCGTATTACGTACCGTGTAGTCGAACGTACGTCCGGTGCTTTCGCGAAGGAAACCGCGGTTGTATTCCGGCAGTACCGCACCACTGTTCATTGACGCAGTGTTGAGCCAGTTATTTACATAGGAACGATAGGTGCCGCCGAAAGATTCATCCTTATCGTGTACAGACGTGTAAGAAGCGGCCACGTTGCCCGTATATTTAAGCCCCTTGATGATGTCGTACTCCACCGCAAATTGTCCGCGAATGTTACCATAAATGTTCGTAAGGCGATTCTCCTTTAATTCACGGATCATGTTAAAAGTGGAATAGTACATTGTACTAAAGTTGCCGATGTCGTACGGGATGGGACGATAAGTCATGTCCCAGGCGTAGGAGCCGTCGGCGTTGTAAGCCTTTTCATATGGATTGGCAAACACGGCATACTCAAAAGGGTCGATGCTCATCGAGCTCGTGCTGGCCACTGCCTGTCCTTCCACGTTCTTTTTCAGGGTGGTGTATAAGTTTAGTTTGAAGAGCAGTTTATCTGTGGCGAAGCGGCTCAGTTTCATATTCAACCCACCTGTCTGGAAGCGGTTTTCGATCAGGCTGCCTTGCTGATCCTGGTAGTTGAAGCCGGCGTAGTAAGTCGTTTTGGTATTACCGCCGCTTAAGCTGATGTTGTGCGACTGGCTTTGCGCTACGCGATACAGTTCTTTTATCCAGTCCGTATTCGTGTTTTCCAGCTCCGCGATGCGCGCTTCCGCATCTGCATAACTGATGGCGCCTTTATCGGCCAGGCTCAGTAACTGGATAACGCGGCCGCCAGACTCATAAGGCGGATAGAAGTCGTCGCGGATACCCCGTTCGAAGGCTACTTTTTCTTTCGCATTCATGAAATTGAAGGTGTTACGCGGGCGCTCAGTAATGCCGTATTTGCCGGAGTAGTTTACATAATCATTACCCGCCTTACCGTTTTTTGTGGTGATCACGATTACGCCGTTGGCAGCACGGGAACCGTAGATAGAGGCGGCTGTTGCATCTTTCAGGATCGTGATCGTTTCAATATTTTCAGGAGGAATATTTCCGATACCATTGGTGATGAGAGAGTTCATGCTACCACTTACTTCGCCGGGCTGCAATGGCATACCATCCAGTACGTACAGTGGTTCTGCACTACCGGTGAGCGTGTTCACCCCACGAATGATGATTTGTCCGGTTTCGCCCGGGCGGCCAGACACGCTACGTACGTACACACCCGGCATACGTCCGGCCAGCGCCTTGTCTACCGTTGTAATACCGGCATTCTCGATATCTTTTCCTGTTACGGAAGATACCGAGCCTACCATGTTAGAACGACGCCTGTCCTGGTAACCGGTAGACACTACCGATACCGCATCCAGGTTATTGGCAGATGGCGCCAGTTTAATGGCGACGAGGCGCGTTACAGACGCTGCGGACAGGTCA
Source organism: Chitinophaga horti (assembly GCF_022867795.2). Lineage (NCBI taxonomy): Bacteria > Pseudomonadati > Bacteroidota > Chitinophagia > Chitinophagales > Chitinophagaceae > Chitinophaga > Chitinophaga horti. Next base: position 2,408,165 of record NZ_CP107006.1, read on the forward strand.
CGGGCCTGGTACCCGATGCTCGTCAGGCTCAGCATCGCCGTACTGTCGGCCTTGATGCGGAATTGCCCTTTTGCATCCGTCGACGTACCGCCTGAGCGGCCCAGGATGCGAATCGTTACACCGGGGATGGGCAGTCCGGCTTCATCGGTCACCGTTCCTACAATGTCCTTTTGCGGAACACGCGTAGTGTCTGCCACGGCAGGTGTCAGCGCCCGCTTACGACGGATGGTGATCGTTTTGTTCTCGATCGAATACTCCAGTTTCGGACCGGCGAACAGTTTGTCGAGGAACTCGTTCAGTGGTTCCTGTTTAGCGGAAATGGTCACCGGTGCTGCTTCCTTTACGAGCTGGCTGTTACTCATCACGAGATAACCGGTTTGTTTTTGCACTTCGGTGAGTACATCCTGTAAGGCGACCCTCGTTCCCGAAAAAGTAACGCGCTGGGCTACGGCGGCCGAACCGCATAGCAACGCACATGCACATAGCATGAAGGCAGTTAATCGCATAGTACAAAAATTGACTTTGGTTGGTAAATAATGGTCAATACAAGCCCTCGCGGGCCTTTTTAACGGTCCACAATATGTTTTTCTCTAAAGCAACGATTGCGTATTAACGTAACACGGATAGTTTCCGACCTTGTTCCAGCTTAACTTTTACATCCATTCCATCCAGGATGCTGATCACCTGTTGGAGACTTTGGTTTCTTTTCATCCGGCCCCATATCCTGATATCAGGGGCCCCTTGTTCATAAGTAACGGTCACATCGTACCATTTCGACAGCTGCCGCATGACGTCCGACAGCTTTGTATCGTTGAAGTCGAACTCCCCGTTCTTCCAGGCGATGGCGCGTACCGTATCTGCCTTTTGCACGGCGATTGAGCTCCCCTCCTGGTGCTGAGTAACGCCCTGCTGGCCCGGCTTCAACACCTTTCGCCCTTCGCTTGTTGTAACGGCTACTGCGCCTTGCAACAAAGTAGTGTATATATGTTCCTGGTCTGTATATGCATTTACATTAAATCGCGTGCCCAGCACCTCGATTGCCGTATGGCCGTTCGCCTCTACTAAAAACGGGCGTTGTGCATCGGGCGCAATTTCAAAATACGCTTCTCCGGTCACCTGCACCGTGCGGCTATCGCCCGTAAAGCGGCTCGGGAAGCGGAGCGACGAGGCGGCGTTCAGCCATACCATCGTACCATCTTCCAACATCACCTGGAACTCGCCGCCATTTGGCGTTACCAGCTGGTGATACTCCACGCCTTCGCTCATACCCGGTATATCACTATATACCAGCAATCCCTGGTGGTGCTGCACTTGTACATCGCCACCGCGTGTAAAAGCCGTATCGCTTTGTTTGTCCAGCGACAAGGTTTGACCGTTTGCAAGTACCAGTTTCGCTTTGGAGCTGCCTGGCAGTATTTCCTGTTGTGTCACCGCTACTGGTGCTTTCGGTTGCCTAGGCAGGTTTAGCCAGATGCCGGTGCCTGCCCCCACCACTACCAGTGCTACCGCCGCCACCTTGGCGATCAGGGCTTGTCTGCGACGCGCTTTCACGACCGGCGGCAGGTAAACCTGTTTTTTACGACTGGTGTTGTAGCCGGCAAACTGTTTCCATTCGCCTGCTGCCTGGTTTTCATTTACGAGTGATGCCACTGCTTTACGGTTAGCCTCACTGGCGGCCATCCAGGTTTCCAGCTCCTCCCGCTCATGCGGAGAGAGACTGCCCGAAAGGTAGCCAGGCATCAGTGATGCCATTCTTAAAGCCGTTTGTAATTCCCGATCATTCATAAATGAAATAAGCGTGTCTGTATATATAACAGAACTAAATTCCCTTTTTGGACAAATTTTTCGGATTTATTTTCAGCTGACCTGTAAAACGGCCAGCAGCAAGGTAAACGACCGGTAAGAAAGGTGTTTACGGAGGGATAAGAGCGCGCGCATCTTTTGTTTGTGTACGGTATTGATGGGCATGGATAGTTTCGCCGCGATCTCGTTGACGGTCAGTTCTTCTTTATAGGCCAGTTCCATGATGCGGCGGTACTTTTCCGGCAGCTGATCGATGGCCTGGTAAATTTCCCGCATTGCCTCTGCTTTAAAAATGGCGCTCAGTATCACTTCTTCGGATACCGGGACTACGTTCACCAGGGCTTCCTGTTGTTGCCGCTGGCGCTGCATCTTATCAAGCTGGTTTAAACTGGCATTGCGGGCACTTACGTACAAAAAGGACTTCAATGCGGGAAATGCAGGAAAGTCTGCCCGTTTGTCCCATACCGTCATCATCACCCCTTGTACTACCTCTTCCGCCGCAAACCGGTCTCCGATAAGTTTTTCGGCGAAGTAGCAAAGTGGTGCATAGAACTGGGCAAACAGGAGATTAAAGGCCGTCACATCACCAGCCTTCAGCCTGTTTAAAGGAAATATGTCATCCTTCATTTCCATATCTCGAACTTCGGTAACAAGATATAAAAAATTACGAGGATGACATAGCAGGGTTAAAACTTATACCCTAGGCTCACCGTAAAGTTCCTCGTCTTCTGTGGGTTCACGCTCCAGTAGCCGGTGTAGTAACGTTTGTTCGTAATATTGTTCAGGTTAAAATTCACGCGTACTTTGCTGCCATTGTAAAACAGGCCGCCGTTCAGCAGCGTATACTCCGGCAGGAAGAACTGACCCGTGGCACTATTGTCGATCACCAGGTATTCCCCCGCATAGTTACCGCCGAAGCCGGCGCCGAAATCCTTCAATTTGCCTTCATTAAACTTGTAGCTTAACCACAGGTTGGCCAGGTGTTTAGGACCCTGACCACCATACGCGCGGCCAGGTTCGGAGTAGAAGTCGGTTTTGTTGCCTTCCAGCACCTCTGATTCATTAAAGGCATAACCGGCAATAATATTGAAGCCGGGGGCCGGACTGGCATTGATATCAGCCTCAATACCGCGGCTGCGTACTTTACCGCCCTGCAGACTGTTATTAGGATTGCCTGTTTCCGGCACCACACGGTCACTCACGCGGATGTCGTACAAGGATACGGTGCCGAACAGCTTATCACCCAGTACGTTTACTTTCACACCCCCTCCCATTGATTTGCGTGTTCAGGTTTAAACGTGCGAAATTCGCCGGTAGGGTCGCCATTGTCGTCGTATAAGGCGGAAGGCGCCACGTTAATAAAGGCATTCATATAGCTGGCAAAGATGGAGACCTTGCCCACTACTGGCTGATACACCAGGCCAAACTTGGGCGATAACGCCCATTGATTAAAGTCGTCGGATTCGGCGTTGAAGTAGTCCGCACGAAGGCTCACCATGGCCATCAGGCCGGGGGTGATATTTAATACGTCGGATGCATATGCTGCGTAAGACGTGTTTTTGTTCGTGGCATTGTTTACACCGGAGCCAGCCAGCAGGTTGTCGATTGCTGCCATAGACAGGTCCACCGGTACAAAAGGGTCACCGGAACCTGGATCGGTATCAAGCACTTCGCCGGAAGGTTTTACGAGGCGACCGACTTCCCAGCCGGAGCCATTGTCGATATTAACACGGTGGTAAGCGTCGAGCCCTACCAGCAAACGGTTACGCATCTTACCGATCTTAAAGTCCCCGTTGAAGTTCTGCTGGATATCAGTTGTATTAGTAGTAAAATTCTCGTTATGGAACATCTGCGAGAAGTAATCGACCCCACCCAGGAAATCCCATATATAAGTGTAGATGCCATCCGATTTAATGCTCCCGCGTGACAACACCGTTTGCGACGTCCACTCCGGGGACAGTTTATACACCATTTGCGCCTGGAGGTTAAAACGCGGGTTACGAATCGTGACATCGTTGCTCGTAAACGAAGCTTTGTAGTTCAGTCCTAGTTCATCAATGTTCTTGAACGTGAGTGGCGTGGCGCGGTCGGAATGGAAGAACACCGGTGCTACCGCCTTTCTTCCTGCAGGATTTCCGTAAGTACCTGGAAGCTTAATTTGTCGTTCACCTCGTAATTGAGCGAAGGAGCGAAAAAGAGCGATTTCTTGAAACCCGCGTCCTGCCAGCTGTTTTCGCTGTGATAGGCCGCGTTTACCCGCAGGGCGATCTTTTCTTTTTTACTCAGCATCGTATTTACATCCGCCGTTACCCGGTTGAGGCCGAAGCTACCGGCATTGTAGCCGATTTCGCCACCGTATCCGAAGTAAGCTTTTTTAGTAATCGTGTTGATAATACCGCCATAGCTAAAAAAGCTACCGCCAAACAGCGTACCCGACGGGCCTTTCAGCACCTGTATCTCCTCCACATTGGCCGGATCGAGGTTGCCGGATACGAGACCGGGCAAACCATTGGTCAGGAAGGCCTGCGCATCAAATCCCCTTAAAGCGAAATATGTAGCACCATCACCCGCGCGGCCCGTAGACTCCCAGGTGCGCGTAATGCCCGGTACATTTCGCAAGGCATCATCGTAATTCGTTACGCCCTGCTGCTTCATCAGTTCGGCGGGCACGGAATTATACACCTGCGGATTTTCGAGATTAGTGAGCGGGATCTTCGCCACGATGGCGTTTACCTTATCATGATTGCGGCCCGTTACCGTCACCTCCTGCAATTGCGCGGCGCTGGCGGTAAGTATCAGATTGACCGTGGTCGTTTGTCCGCCCGTTACCGACACCGCCTGTTGCTGGCCGCCGACTTCTACAGAAGTTACTTTTAGCTGGTAGCTGCCCGGCTTTACGCCGCGGATAAGGTATTCTCCCTTTTCGTTGGTGTAGGCGCCCTTGCCCGTTTGCAGGAGTAACACCGTTACGTTCATGGCCGGCTGCCCGTCGCTGGTGGTCACTTGTCCGCGGATAGCACCGTTTTCGTTCCTGTTTTGGGCCAGCATCGCCACTGGTAAAAAGATCATCAAAATTGAAAGACGTACAATTTGTATCATGTTACTGAGGTTAAAATATCCGGTAAAGATGCGGCTTAGCGGCAGAAAGGGCTTACGCGATCCGGAAAAATGGTTACGGGATCAGGAAATTATTTGACCCGGTGTTGCGCAAAGTATTTTTCGCCGCCCGTCACGATTACTTCCATTTAAAAAAGTTTTATTATATCTTGATTGCCCTGTTAAGCTAGTTTGCAGCTAACCTCTTGAACATGAAAAAACTGATGGCATCAACCGCTACAATGAAAAAATTACTTCCCGCCTCCCTGCTCCTCGGCTTTATAGCCTGCCAGGAAGCAGCCGGCCCGACCGACAAACGAATCAGATCGTTCGACACCACGTTTACCGCTAAACTGGCAGATTCTATCCAGAAGGCCGTAAAACCGGTACTGGCAGAAGGTCTGGAGCTGAAACTGTGGGGCATCGACTCCCTGGTGATCTCTCCCATAGCTATTGATATAGATGATATGGGCCGCCTGTATTACACCACCACCAACAGGCAGAAACACTCTGAATTCGACATCCGCGGGCACCGTGACTGGGAAATTCCTTCCATCAGCCTGCAGACCGTGGAAGACCGCCGCTCCTTTTTACGTAAAGAGCTCAGTCCCGAAAACAGCGACAGGAACCGCTGGCTGGAAGACCTGAACGGCGATAGTTCCCACGACTGGCGCGATCTCACCATCGAGAAAGAGAACGTATATCGGCTGGAAGATAAAAACAACGACGGCGTGGCCGATATGGCCCAGCTCGTGGTAGACGACTTTAACGACGAAGTAACCGACGTGGCAGGCGGCGTACTGGCAGATGGAGACGACTTGTACGTAGCCGTGGCCCCCGACCTGTGGCGCATGAAAGATAAAAACCAAGATGGCATTGCCGACGAAAAGACCTCTATTTCCAGCGGTTATGCCGTACACATTGGCTTTAGCGGCCATGGTATGTCGGGCGTGGAAATGGGGCCTGACGGTAAGATCTACTGGCAGATCGGCGATATCGGCTTCAACGGCAAAGGCCCGAACGGCGAGAAGTACGAGCATCCGAACAGCGGTGTGGTGGTACGCTCTAACCCCGACGGCAGCGACTTTGAAGTATTTGCTTACGGTGTGCGCAATGTGCACGAGTTTAGCTTCGATGAATATGGCAACCTGATCAGCGAAGACAACGACGGCGACCACCCGGGCGAAAAAGAACGCCTGGTATACATCGTGAACGGCTCCGACGCCGGCTGGCGCTCCAACTGGCAATACGGCAAGTACCGCGACGAGCGTAACAACACCTATAAAGTATGGATGGACGAGAAAATGTACCTGCCCCGTTGGGACGGACAGGCAGCGTACATCACGCCATGTATTTCCAACTATGTAAGCGGTCCGGCAGGCCTGGTGTACAATCCAGGTACCGGGTTAGGTCCTGAATATAAAAACAACTTCTTTGTAGCCGAGTTCGTGGGAAATCCTTCCGGCTCCGGCGTACATGCTTTTAAGTTAAATCCGAAAGGCGCCAGCTTCGAACTGGGTGAAACCAAAAAGATCCTTGGCGGCGTGCTGCCTACCGGTATGGACTTCGGTCCGGACGGCGCCCTGTACATTGCTGACTGGATCGACGGCTGGGATACCCACAACTACGGCCGCATCTGGAAACTCGACAGCAAAGGCGCTGCAGCTACCGATATTCGCAAGCAAGTGAAATCGATGCTGGCAGAAGACTTTACCAAACGTAAAGAAGCCGAACTGGGCGATCTGCTGAAACACGACGACATGCGTATTCGTATGAAAGCTCAGTTTGAACTCGCGAAAAGAAAGAGCAGCAATACCTTCAAGGCCGCGCTGACCCAACGCACCCACCAACTCGCACGCGTACACGCCATCTGGGGCATTGCACAGCTGGGACGTAAAGACGCAGCACAAGCCGCCGTACTGTTGCCGATACTGAACGACAGCGATCCTGAGATCCGCGCCCAGGCCGCCAAATGGCTCGGTGATATACGTTACAAAGATGCAGGTAGTGCATTGCTTCCGTTACTGCAAGACACCTCAGCCCGCGTACGTTTCTTTGCAGCAGAAGCACTGGGCCGCATCCGGCACAAAGCCGCTGTACAGCCGATCATCGCAATGCTGGAAGCCAATAACGATGAGGATGCGTACTTACGGCATGCAGGCGCTGCTGCGTTGGCGAGCATCCATGACGTGGCACCCGTAGCCGCTTTATCCACTCACCCATCCCGCGCGTTGAGAATTGCCGCTGTAGTAGCATTAAGGAGGATGAGCGATCCTGCGGTAGCGAACTTCCTGTCCGACACTTCCGAGTTCGTCGTAACAGAAGCCGCCAGGGCCATCAACGATGATCTGTCGATCCCCGCTGCCCTGCCAGCACTCGCCAACATCCTGAATACTACACCGTTTAAAAACGAACCTCTCATCCGCCGCGCCATCAGTGCTAACCTGCGCGTGGGCAACGACAGTACCCTCCGTAACCTGGTAACCTACGCCCTGAAGAAAGATAACCCAGCCGCGATGCGCGCCGAAGCGGTGGACGTACTCGGCATTTGGACCAATCCTTCCGTACTGGACCGTGTAGATGGCAGGCTGCGTGGCCATGTGAGACGTGACGCCGAGCCGCTGATCAACACCTCTGGTGCTGCACTCACCGGCCTTTTGACAGACAAAGAGACCTCCGTAAGATTCGCTGCTGCCAAAGCGATCGGTCACATCAACCTGAAAGAATCTGCCCCACAACTACTGGCCGCGGTGAAAACAGATAAAGCTATCAACGTAAAAATTGAAGCCTTAAAATCTATCGTAACATTGAACGCTCCGCAGGCAGAACAAGCCATCAGCGCAGCATTATCCGATAAGGAAAAAGAAGTACGCGTAGCAGGCCTAGATCTGATGGAGAAAATGAGCATCTCCAAAGAAGTAATGGTAAAACTCCTGAACGACGTAATCGCCAACAGGACCACCGAAGAGAAACAGGCCGCCGTTACTGCGCTCGGCAAACTGCCTGTCGCTAACACACTGTCAAGCTTCGAAGCATTACTGGCTAAGATGGCCGCCGGCACCCTCAGTCCCGACATTTACCTCGAGTTAGGAGAAGCCATCGATAGCTCGAAATCCACTACCCTTGCTGCCCGTTACAAAGAGATCAGCAGTAAACTGTCGCCCGACGACCTGATGGCCTCTTACGCCAGCAGCCTGAACGGCGGTGATGCTGGTAAAGGACGACGCATCTTCTTCCAGAACCAGAGTGCGCAGTGTATTCGTTGCCACTCTTACGATGATAAAGGCGGTAACGCTGGTCCTCGTTTGAACGGTATTGCTGGTCGTATTTCGCGTGAGCAGATATTACAGGCGTTGATCAATCCGAGTGCGCGACTGGCACCTGGGTTTGGTATGGTTAGCCTGGAACTGAAGGATGGCAAGAAAGTATTCGGCACCATACAGGCGGAAGCGAAGAATAGCATTACGGTGAAGGAAGGCAACGATCCGGAGAAGACCTATGCTGCCGGGGATATTAAGACGAAGAAGTATGCGTTGTCGAGTATGCCGGATATGAAGACGATATTGTCGAAGAAGGAGATCAGGGATGTGGTGAGTTTCCTGGCGACGTTGAAGGAGGAGAATTAGTGGTTTAGTTTTTTAGATCCTATATCCGATATTGCCTGGCTGAGGTTGGGGGTGTTGGGTATAGGAATTTTTGTTTTGCTGAGTTCCGGTAGTATCGCCGCTAGCTCGGATCCAGGATATCGACCAGCCGGCCGTTCATCATTTGCACGGTGAATGGATCATGTGTTATTTTACAAAGATTCCCGAGGGTATCGAAAAGCTAAGAAATCACCAACTTCGAGGTCACGTACATAATAGTAAGTCCCTCCGTCCAGGTCGACCTCGTATACATCTGTTGCATTTAATACAGCGATATCGTCTTCGTTGATTAAGGACACAACTTTGTCCCATGCTTCATTTGGGCATTACCTGATGGAGAGATCGCCTACCTCACAATTTGCTATATCCGGCATCACTTTCTGGTCCGTCGCGAAATAATATCCTATCAGCACCCCGTACGCTATTTCCACAAAAAAGCGCTTCATACATTCCAGTGGACAGGTTAAATATGCGTACGCCTGACAACTTATAGGCGCATGCATTTTTATCTTCATAACGATTTAGCACCTCCGTTTCGTAGTATACCTTTCGATAGCTGGTATAGATCGGAGTCTGTAAGATTGATCGAAAACGAAATCAGCCCACGTTTCCATCGTCGTAACTTTTACTTTCTTCGTTCCAATACTACCGTTGACTGTTAGCTTATACAAACTTGTATTGGTAGCACCAATGCCTACGTTTCCGGTCTCATCAATTCGCATTCTTTCTGAGCCATTGTTCGTCGCGAACGATATGAAGCCACCCAAAATACTTCCTCCCCTATGAAATCGTATGGCGCTATTCAATGATCCATAGAACCTGTGCTCCAATGCGAAGGATGTTGTGCCTAATACCGTTGTGCTATAATTTTGGACACCTAGAAATGTTCCCGCACCCGAGGCATCACCTTCAGGCAATCTTCCTAAAACACTCGCTATGCTTTCTGAAACAGGTTTCGTCAAATCGAATAACGCCCTTGGTTCACCAGAACCTACACCGACTGAGCCATTGCCCGCGATTTTCATGCGCACTTCTGGCAGTTGGTAATTCGCAGTGGCGAACACTAAATTACCATACGGGTTTCCGTTAATATTTTCGCCTATTTGGGCCGCCATGTAGCCGATGCCTTTATAACCCGGGGCATTGGGAACCATCCAGCTAACGGACCCAACTGAACCGGCCGTGGTACTTCCAGTGCTCAGTATGAGATGACTCTGGCTATTAATTGCCGTTAATGGATTTACAATTTCCAGCACCCTGTTAGTTCCACCATGGAAGTAGGAGGACGGTGCTGATGTGCCTATACCTAGGTTTGTGTTTCCGAGGTTTGGGTCTTGTGCGTTGCAAACAATTGTCCATGACATTGCGAGGACAGGTAGTAATATGTATTTCATGGTACGAGATTGTAAAGCTAAAATACAAAGTAATACTCAAGGTCAACACTCAATACTTTTCAGCAGCAGTATATTCGAAGGCGATGTAATTGCAGCGCCTAATATTCAGTAAGCACCGCTGTATTCCATTGCTTCAAATAATTCAAATACTATGATGCCTTATAAACACCGCTAACCGTTCAATGCTAGGCACAAGTGTCACTTTTGTTCAGAATTGAATCGAGCCCGCCCTTTCCACATTTCTCTTCTACTAGACGTCGAAACTTACGCCTTCGAGTTTTCTAGGGATGTTGACAACCTTCAGAGCACTCTGTTTCCTAAAGGTATTTTGAATTTGGTTTAGTAAGCGGTTCCTTCAAGTGGATTAAGCAAAGCTTTGATATTTCACGAATCTTTTCCCAATTTTCCGAGGTGCACATTTCTAAAGCCTCTAGAGTATCAAAATCGGGATGGGCCAACGCCGAATTAATTAAGTTATTTAATCTTAGCAAATCCGGCATAACATCACAATTTATCCTTTTTGCCTCCAAAATTTGAGGCAATAAAATAAATGCATTTTGAAAACTGTCCAGTATTTCAAATGGCACATCAACGAACTCAGGGAAAAAATCCTTTTGTTCATCGAAGTCCAACGAAAGCAGTTTCAGAGACTCTGTTAAAATCTTGTAATACCTTTCTATCTCCATATCGTCTTTATTGTTTTGCTTCGAAACGTTTGGTCCCGCCATTCCCTGATGACACTTTCCAGTAAGGCCGCCCGTTGAAATGTCTACGTGTGCCCGGATGGTATTGAATGTAAAGGTCTGTGTAGTCAGTTCCCCTGCTGTTTAATTTCCGTAACGTCCAGCCTTTGCCTGCTTTTGTACCGTGTAACAAAGGCACTGCTTGCCATCCCTTTGGTGTACCCAAAATCGTCTGAACTTCAACAAAGCTTTTGAACTCCAAGAGTTGAGGATTAGCCATACGTCATCTACATTCCTGATTATTGGCTTTGGCGTCAGAGGAACTCTCACAGAAGGGGCCGGCGCCCTTCTTACTGCAATTGGAATAAATGGCATATCCGCGGTAGCAATCAGAGCAGCATTCGCACCACTTCTATAAATTCCCAGTAGATTATTTATCGATGTATTAATTTTATCTATCGTGGCATTTTCAATTATTGCTGGGCTCAGACTAGCATTATTTATAACATTCTTATCAAACTCCAAAAATCCAGCATTACTATTCCGCGCGACCTCGAGTAGTCCTTTGTAATACTGATCGACCAAGATTTTAAACTCTGCGAAGCCATTATAAGACATATCTTGTTGATTAATCTCCAAATATTTCGCAGATGCATCTAGAAGCCTTCCACTGACATCATCGGAAGATGCTTTTAGATTGTTTTTCATCACATTTTTCACTTCAGCACTAGCTACTTTGATCGCATCTACAAGCTGGCTCTTTGAAATTGCCTTTGCTGTATCTGCTCCATCTGGATCAGAATAATTGACCGGATTGTTGCCCAAGGAAGCGTATGGACTTTCATAATGTTTTACTACAGGATCAATGTTCCATCGCCTGGCCAGCCGCGAATCATATTCCCAGAACTCCGCCGTATAACTATTCCCCTCTCCCTTTATCTCATCCGACTTCTCCTGTCCATTAAACCCATAACGATACCCACCAACACCAAACACTCCAGCAGCACCACTTCCACTCCCCCCATACCCAGCATCCGCAATCGAAGCCACAAACTCATCCGCCATACCACTCTCAAAACCATCTTCAAATACCACTTCACGCGAAGCCACATACTCTGCCGGCTTACTGGCGTCTCGGCTACGAAGGAGCAATGACTCGGGCACATTATGGCCATTCAGCATCGTGCTGCCAACCGCCTGTCCACCAGCGATCTGACGCATGGTACGACCTGGCATCAGCATTCCGAAAGGATAATAATCCTGGGCATTGGTAATTTCTGGTGCATAACGGCTTACTGTTGACTGGTTATCAGACACACCAACGGGACGGTCGGTTACAACAGCCATTACGTTGCCGAGATGATTGCTTAATTCAAAGAGCTTTTTACCACGGTTAAAAATAGTGTTTTTATTTGATATATTGCCTGCCAGTAAAGGCGGCTCCGGCGCTTCCTCTTCCATGTCTATTGCACTGGTAGCCATGCCCAAACGGCTGCTGCCATATAAATGCGACTCCGTTAAACTGAGATGGCCGTTGTTCACGCTATTATCATGCTGGGTATAAACACTCAACACATTGCCTGTAGCGTCGCGCACATACCAGGTATAAACACCAGCCGTTTCTTTACGGATGCGATTGCCAGCGGCATCGTAAGCGTAATGGATGGTGCCGGTCGGCTTAGTGATACTTTTTATCTTACCATATATATTCCATTCGATATTCGTGATGCCTTCTTTCGAATCCGAGATAAGATTACCAATCTTATCATAGCTGTAGTTACCAGCAGTCTGCTCGTCGATGTCGCTACCATAATTCCCTGCAGGAACGGGATCTGTTACATGTGTTAACTTATTGGTGCCCGGCGTATAATGATAGGTCATATTATCCATCGCCAGCGGCTGGCCGGAGAAGGTGTTATTACCGTTGCGGGAATAGGTTTTGATATTACCATTACCGTCATAGGTAACGGCTTCTTTGAAGTCGTCGACAGCCTGGCCGGTCCAGCTGTTCGTGGTCGTATTGAGAGAACGCAGAGTTTGCATGCCGGATATGCGGTTCAGCACATCGTACTTGTAGGCATACAATAACGGCTCTCCAACTGCAGGTAGGTGAACGCTCATGGCACCGATATTGCCATTATACAGCGGCTTAAAATGAGTACCGGCGCTGAACAGGTCAGCGAAAGGTTTAACGCTGCTCTTAACAGGCGTGTAATCGGCGGCACCGTAGTAATGCAAAGCGTAACCGAATGCATCTTTCGCGATGAAACTGTTGTTGGAGCCGTCTCCACTCATATCGAAGTCAGGGGTGAGAGTGGTGCTGTTTACACCCTTAAGCCATCCCTGCAGGGTGTAGGCATAGTCGATACCCTGCACTTGTTGTTGCCCGAGTATGATACGCGCCAGCGGACCGTGTTTATAGTATTTATAATAAGCTTCATTTTCCCAGTGCAAATCGTCGCGGCTGGTTTCAACATTTACCAGCCTGTTATCGGCATCATATTGATAGCGATGGTAGAATGCATCTTTTAAGCCGGGCTGATACGACACTTTGTTCACTTTACCGCTGATCAGGTCATAGTCATAGTCTGTTGATGTCAACAGATCGTGAACGGCGTCTGCTTTTTTATAGGCTTGCCAAATGGTACCCACATTTCCATGAATGTCATAACTATAGAACGACGCCGCAGTGAACAAATGGGTAGCATCTGCGGCGCTGTTGTACACGGCGGTCCAGGCTACACGGTTGCGAAGGTTCTTCGGAAAAAGTACTGGACCTGAGCCTTCGTAGGGCGTGTCGTAATGGGTCAGGGTTATGTCGCGTCGACTGTTGGCAGCGGTATTCATCCAACCTGAGAGAGCGGCCGGGTCACGACTGAGCAACTGGGTCATGGCAGTACCGCTTGTTAACTCTCCTATTTCGGATATGCGTCCCAGTACGTCGTACTTGGTATAGCTATAATGATTAGCATCCAGTTGTTTATTATTCTGCGATAGTGATAGCCGTCCCAGGCGGTCATACCAAAAGTAGGAAGTTCCTGCGTCTGGCGTGAGCTGGGAAGTCAACGCATTAAGGATATTATAGCGATAGCGGGTCTGGAAGCCGTGGGCTGCCGGCAGCGCAGTACCATTAGCGCGGGCGGCTGCCACCTGCTGCAGCCAGGAGTTGGAACGATCTACCACTACGCCGGAGGGTGGAACGGTTTTCACCAGGTTCCCTGCCTGGTCATAATAGTAGAGCGTATAATGATACTCGCTCATTTCATAACCCACCGTAAAGGTTTCCCTTTCGGCAGCTTTCAGAGACGACTCCAGGTAGTCTGCCTCGAACTTGTTGAGCGCATTTTCCCGATAGGCCTGGTACAAGCGGCTCGCATTGCTGGCGATAAACTGCCCATTATCTGAACAATTATCTATTGGGGTAAGGGAACTTTCAAATACCGGTTTCTTAATTCCGCAAAGCAATGGACCTACGTATTCGGTGCTGCACACGTCCCGGGCGCCGCAACTGAGGCTGCTCCTTGTTACACTAACATTCAGCGGCGTAAAGCTTAGGTAGCGGATGTACAGGTTGTCACCTACCGGACTGTTATCGCCAACGGGGTATACGGCGCGTGCTTCCGGGCCACCTACCGGACGACCGGTGGTATCGCCCTTATAACGATAAGATTCGGATAAAGTAAAGGGCGTCATCAGCGTAGATACGTTCGACATAGTACGTGCAAGCGGTGCGTCGTCGCAGCCGGTAGAACCGGAAGCGCCTGCATGCATCAGGAAGGCGGAGCTCATCTTTGTACCACCAACCGTCAGGTTACCGTCGGGGTTTAACACGAAGTCGTCTACCTTCAAATATCCTCCCAAATCGGCTGCCTTTGTCCATACGAGCTGTCCGGCTGCATTCACTTTCCTCATGTAAAACTTGTTGCTGGCCGTCTGAATAACAGCTATATAGCCACCATCTGCTGTAAGGTGAAATGCGGCGGGCGATGCGGCCAGCGTGCCAGGTAATTCGTCAAACATTTTTGTCGACAGCACAAACCCGGCGCTTGTAATATCCATCATGCCTGCAATACCACAATCGCTATATGGCGGAACAGTCGTCATAAATGACACTTTATAGCCGCCGGGGGTGGGAATTACCTTCCCGAAAACGTGATCGTTATTAGTGCCTACATCAAACTTCTTCGCCTCTACCAGGTAACCATCGAACTTGTTTACTTTAAACACCATGCCCGTGTTTCTCGTGGTAGAAGACAACCTCCCATAACCACTCACTACGAGGTTATCTCCTTCTTCGATCAGGCTTACAGATTGTTCTGCCGTATTATCTGTGCCATACCGCCTGATCCAGCGTAAATCGCCAGAATTATTGAGTGATGCGATCAGGAAGTCCCTTCCTGCTGGATTATTATTAAACAAACCACATATTGCGTACTTGCCGTTATTCATTTGCACCACGTCCCGCACCTTCCTCGCAACCGCCTTCCCCGATATCTCCCCCCTCCACGGCAACGCCCTCAATCGCACTGTCGGCGCTGCCACCACTTGTTCATTATCCACGCCCACCAGCACTAATGCATTAGTGCTTTTACGTGTCAACGGTAGCAAAACGCCGCCTGTCTCTTCTAAGAAATACACGCAAAACACGACGAAGGTAGGTGCAGTCATACCAGCCGGGAGTTGCATCGTCAGCCGGATATCGCCTGTCTGCGACAAATCTACAGGAACGGCTGCATGTTCCGTATAAGCGTTCGCGTAGTTTCCGCTTTCAAAGTCTATGCCTGATGCGCTTCCATGTAACACGAAATGCGTGGCGCCTGGAGGAACGCCCAGTTGTAATTTTGGATCGAAAGAGGATATGGAGATTGTTATGCGTCCAGACTGGCGGTCGACGGTGGTTTGATATGATATTTTGTCTAACGATGTCTTACTGTTGAATTTAAAACCGCGCAACAGGCGAGGGTCGCCGTTACGCACTGTTCTGCTGCCTGTCACGTTGGTTTCGTCTGCTTTTATCACTTTACACATCAAACTAGTCAGCCTGTTATGCATTCCCTTTTCCGACACATGCGCGAGACTTTGACCAAATGAATTTCGCAACAACTTCCCTGCTTTGCTGGCGGATACAAAATCGGCCAGGCTGGCGCGGGATGCTGCAAACCGGGGCGACTTCAGCACCTGGTCTCGTTTGGGGCCTCGTTTCCGGCGGATCTTCAGACCGTCGGCCATCATGATGACGGTAAGGCCACCCAATAGCTCGTCCAGCTGTCTTTGTAGTTTTTTACGCGTCATCATGAGTAATATTGTTATAAATGTAAAGATAGGTGCGCGGTGAGAAGGCAAAAAATCAGATGACGCTTTTGTCGTTTTTGTCGTTTTTTGTCATTAATAAGGTGATAAACAGGTAGAAATTCTACTGTTATTCTACTACAATCCTACTGTAAATCCGTAAATAACTCAGATGTAATAGGGAACAACACCGAGTAATCATGAGAGGATCGCAGGTTCCGGCGCAAAGAAAAGCCAGCCCGTAAAGGCTGGCCTTTTATATAATGGAGATATATCAGTTCCGGTTTGCCTGCATATATGCTTCATAGGCTTCCTTACTCCAGTGCTGGTAATCCTGTAAACTGATACCCAGCTTTTCATCACGCTCCACTTCCTTGTAAGACCTGCAATCCCAATAGCCATTGGCCAACGAACGCACGTTCTCGCTTACAACAACGGGTTCACTTTCGTAATCTGCAGGGTAGCTTTTATAGTTACCGATCGCTAATTGCTGTACTTCTTTTTTTACGGTTTCTTTGGTGAGTCTTGACATGGTTAAATCTTTTGGTTCACAACTAATAGAACAAAAATGATTCCCCTATCTCCTCATCCACAGCACTTTATGATTTCTTTAAGAAAGATGATAAAATTCTGTTAACGCGGCACCCAGGCGCTTACGCCGCCTGCGGGACATAAAAACTCGCCCCAGCCGTTTTCATCGATGGTCACTTCTTCGGAGCGTTCGCCGAGATAATCGGTGAATACGGTGCCGGCGTAACGTTTGCCGACTTCCATGGATTTGTGGCCTTCATCTCCGTTGGAAAGCAGCACGGCGCAACCGGGATGTTCGTCGTCGCCTTCCCGGGTCCAGCCGATGCAGTTTTCATGATCGAAGTAATCGCGTTGAGGACCGTAGGCATTGTAGCGGCGCACTTGCAGCAGTTCCCAGATATGTTTACATTTCTCCAGGAAGATCTCGTGATCGTTGCCGTCGCGGCCTTTGTCTACGTAGTGACCGCCGTATACATCGGGGTAAAATATGCATGGGTAACCGCCTTCGCGCAGGAGGATCAATGCATATGCTAATGGTTTGAACCAGGCTTCCACGGGGGCTTCCAGCGCTTGCAGGGGTTGTGTGTCGTGATTATCGACTACGGTGACTGCCAGTAACGGGTTTACTTGTACGAGGCTGTTATCCAGAATGGTGCGCATATCAAAGCTATTGCCTTGTTGCGATGCGCGGTGAAAGTTATGGTGAAGGGCGGCGTCGAAAAGGGACATGCGACCTTCGGTAGCGTCGATATAACGTTGCAGGAGGTGCAGGTCGCCGGGAGCCCAGTATTCGCCGATGGCGAGCAGGTCAGGTTTATGCTGACGCAGGTAATCGAGCCATTCATTGTAAAACTTCGGGGAGATGTGCTTCACGGCATCGAGGCGTACGCCGTCGATCTTGAAGGTGTCGAGGTACCACTTGCCCCATTTGTTGAGTTCCTCGCGTACGGCGGTGTTGCGGAATTCGATGTCGTCGAACATGAGGTAATCGTAGTTACCCATCTCATCGTCGATCATTTCTTCCCAGTCGTCGCCGTATTCGTTCAAAATGCTGAAGATGCCGTCCTCCTGTAGATCCGCGGCATAGTCAACGCCACTGAAACACATATGGTCCCAGATGAAATCGGAGTATTTTCCGTTACGACCAGGAAAGGTGAATTTCGTGTAGGCTTCTATCTCGAAAGGCTCGCTGGTAAACTCGTTGCGATTATCAGGATTCACGCGGCGGACGGTTACTTTTTCGGTTTCGTCGGCGCCGGCTTTGTGATTGAGTACAATATCGGCATATACCTGTATGTTATGTTGATGGCAGGCGGCGATGGCTTTTTCGTACTGGGCACGGTCGCCGAACTTGGTGCGTACAGTGCCTTTCTGGTCGAACTCACCGAGATCGTAAATATCGTATGCGTCGTAGCCATTACTGTTGGTGCCCTCCTTACCTTTATAGGCAGGTGGAAACCACAAGGCGTTAATGCCGGCAGCAGCCAATGCTTCGGCGTTTTTGGCGATCAGTTCCCATAAATTTTCTTCCGCGGTATTATACCAGTGGAAGTATTGCATCATTGTTCCGTTAATCATTGGGGATGTTTACTCATCCATATAACAAATTAAGGCCCACCCCCTTCCAGCCCTGCAATAGCGGCCGTGATAGTTGCAAAACTTCCACATTCCGGGAAGCTGTTATTCGTAAATACGCACGTAGTCGATGTCGTAAATAAACGGCAGGTCGGCATCCGTCACCGGTCCAGGCCAGCCGCCTTCGCGACCGAGGGCAAGGTTGATGAGCAGGTAGAAACGTTTGTGGAAGATCTCCTGAACGGCCGAACTTTCCGCGCTGATATTAAAGGTGAAGTACACTTTATCGTCGTAAAACACGTCTATCTGCTGTTCGTTCCACTCGATGGCATAAATGTGATAATCCTCCACCGGCTTCACATCTTTAATGCTACCACCCTTCTGAGCATGTTTGCCATTGTCGCCTTTATAGTGCATGGTGCCGTAAACGGTGCCGGAGTCTTTACCGAGAAATTCCATGATATCGATCTCGCCGCAGTCGGGCCACCTTACCGGGCCATGATTGGCACCCAGCATCCAGATGGCCGGCCAGGAACCGCGACCACCGGGTAGCTTGGCGCGCACTTCTACGCGGCCGTATTTGAAGTCCGCCTTGCCTTTGGTGATGATGCTGGCGGCGGTATACTTCGCGCCCTTGTATTCCTCTTTACGGGCTTCTATGCGCAGGTGGCCGTTCTCCACGCGGGCGTTCTCCAGGCGGTTGGCGGTGTAATATTGCGGCTCCTGGTTGCGGATGAAGCCTGTCTCATAACTCCATCTGGTGGAATCGGGCAGACCGGTATAATTAAATTCATCGCTCCAGATCAGTTTCCGGGTATTTTGTTGCGCGTGAACACTGGCTGCCAGGGCGCAAAAGGGCAGAATTAATAGTAAATGTTTCATGACGTGAAATGTAGTAGTCTTAAAAATAACAAAGGAACCCGATACTTTCCTATTTTTGCGCGTCAATTTATGAGCATGATGCAACAGATGATACAGGCGACGGCCATCGAACAGCACCGACCACTCTACGTTTTCGCGTTAGAGTCGGAGGCGGCGGAAGAATTTGCAGGCTACAATACGGTGTTTACCGGCATTGGTAAGGTGCAGGCGGCCTATCAGCTGACGAAAAGTATTTACACGCAGCGGCCCGGACTGATCGTGAACCTGGGTTCGGCGGGCAGCACACACTTCAAACGTGGCGAGGTGGTTTGTTGCAGCAGTTTTGTACAGCGCGACATGGATGTTACGGGCCTTGGTTTCCAGAAATATGTAACGCCCCTTACCGGGCAGGGACCGATCTTACAATACGGCCTTCAGCTGGAAGGTTTGCCCCAGGGCATTTGTGGCACAGGCGATAGTTTCGAGACGGCGCATATTGTAACGGAGTATGATGTATTGGACATGGAAGCCTATCCCCTGGCGCTTATCGCGATGCAGGAACAGATTCCTTTCCTGTGTTTAAAGTATATTTCTGACGGGGCCGATGGCGGGGCCGCCGAGGACTGGACGGTACAGGTACACCATGCTGCGGCGGCGCTAAAGCGGGTGCTGGCAGGAGCGACAACAGTATAACGGGTTGCATATAATTGAAAAGGGCTGACCGCTACTTGCCGGTCAGCCCTCTTTATTTACCTGATCTTCAACATCGATTGTAAGATGCTGCCGGTGGCACTTCCATCGTCCCATCCACTGCGCACCTGGTATTTACCATTGATGCGGCTTTCGAGATACCAGGTGATGCCGTCTTCGGCGGGTGTTTGCTGCGGGATGGTTTCTGTAAGCTGCGCGGGCAGGTCTTTCCAGGCCTTATCCTGCAACACGATGAGCGTATCGCGCACCACTACACCATCGAGGCGCATTTCTTTATAATTGGCATATAATACGTCGTCAAACTTGTTGATGCGGGTTACGCTCAGGTTCGAGAATGTCGGCAGCCATAACAGGCGGATGAAATCACCCTTGCCGGTATAACCGTTAAGTGTAGGCTCCTTCATCACGAACAGGGCATCTGCGGCCCGGGCGGCGGTAGAGTCGTTGGCGAAATAGGCAGCTGCACCAGTGGCAGGCTGCATCCTGTCTTGCACACGCGGGCGGCTTCCGGTACAGGCCGCGAGCAGTAAAACCAATCCTAAAACGGGAAGTTGCTTCATTCCCCAAACTTATAAATATTTCTTCCTTTGAAATAATATATTTGTTACACCACGCATAAACCCAGTTATGAGGTATACCACATTATTACTCGTCACCTTCCTGATCACCGGCCGCCTGCATAGCCAGGAATTTAAAACATACGCTTACAAAGACACGCTCAAACTGGATGTGTTTACGCCTGCCGGCCTGGCCGAAGGCGCGTTGCTCCCGGTGATGGTGCTCTTTCACGGAGGCGGGTGGGTCAAAGGTACCCGACCGGTGATGTACCCGGAGTGTCGCTACTTTGTAAAACGTGGCTTCGTCACCGTTACGGCCAGCTACCGCCTGCTTTCGCCAGGTCAGGAGGATAAATCGATCTGTATCGAAGATGCCGTATCAGCTATCCAATGGGTGAAACAACATGCACGGGAGCTGCATGTGGATACGACGAAATTAGTGCTCGGCGGTAGTTCTGCAGGTGGTCACCTGGCGACGATGGCCGGCCTAACTTTACCTGGTGTGAAGGCGTTATTGCTGCTAAATCCTGCCTACAGGGCGGCCGACCCTCCGGCAGTATTGCCTTTCGATAAGGTTACCGTCACCACCCCGCCGGCCATCCAGTTCTTTGGCACCGGCGACAGCAGCTGGAAGCCGGGGGGCGACAGGTTTCGGGCGGTATTGGATTCGGCAGGTGTCAGGAATGAATATTGGACGGCCGAAGGTGGCGCTCACACTTTTTACCGGGCAGCGGAATGGCAGGCCGAAACGATGTACAGGATGGATGTGTTTCTAGTGTCGCTGGGCATACTGCAAGGGCCGATACCTACGTCCCCCGTGCCGGCCTTGCGAATGAAATGATCCCCACTCCCTGTCCCATTTTTGCCTACCTTTGCACCGATTCCCATGGACAAGAGCATCAATAAATATATCGCGGAGACCGGCTTCTGTAGCAGACGAGAGGCGGATAAGTACATCGAACAGGGGCGTGTAACGATCAATGATAACATTGCATCGAAAGGTAACCGTGTAGAAGCAGGCGACGTTGTTGAGATCGACGGCGAACCGCTGAAGAAGAAAACGGCCCCGGTATACATTGCGCTTAATAAACCAAAGGGCATCACCTGTACTACCGATCTTAAAGACAAAACCAATATCATCGACTATGTAAATTACAAGTCACGGGTGTTCCCTATCGGGCGGTTGGATAAGTTGTCCGAAGGCCTCATCTTCCTCACCAACGATGGCGACATCGTAAATAAGATTTTGCGTGCGGGCAATAAGCATGAAAAGGAATATATGGTATCGGTGGATAAGCCCATCACCGTGGAGTTCCTGAAGAACATGCGCAGCGGCGTGCGTATTCTCAACACCTGGACCAAACCCTGTTTAGTACAGCAGGAAGGTCCGAACAGGTTCCGTATCATTCTTACCCAGGGGTTAAACCGGCAGATCCGCCGTATGTGTGAGGCGCTCGACTATAAGGTAGAGTCGCTGAAGCGTACGCGTATTATGGGTTTTACATTGAAAGGATTACAGCCTGGTCACTGGCGGCACTTTACCAAAGAAGAAGTAGCAGAGATCAATGACCTGGTAGCGAAAAGCAGCAAAACGGCCGACGGCGATCTTGGTGGCATGGATGAATAGCGCGGCTGTGCCTACATTGTTATCCCCCGGGCACAATTTATGATCTGAATCATACCCCATTCTAACCGGGCTCTTACCGGTATCTAACCCGTATTTATTAAATTTGATAAAAGCTCCATATTATGAAGAAAATAGCCGCCATATTCGATGGGTTGAAGTTCTCCGATAGCACCCTGAACTACGCAGTGGGCATAGCGAAAGAACAATCGGCTCACCTGACGGGCATCTTTCCCGACGACTTTATCTATAATAGCTTCAACATCAACAAACTGATTTCCGCCGGGGCTACTGCTGAGAAAATTGCCCAAATGGAGGAGCTGGACAAAAAGAAGCGGGACGACTCGGCCCTGCTCTTCGGCAACGCCTGTACGAACGCAGGATTGCCTTACAGTGTACATCGCGATAAAAGCATCGCCATACAGGAGGTGCTGCATGAAAGTATTTATGCCGACCTGATGGTGATCAATACAACCGAAACCTTTCAGCTGAAGGAACAGGCGCCGCCCACCGACTTTATACGTAGTCTGCTCAGCGAAGTGCAGTGCCCTGTGTTGCTGGTACCGCCAGTGCATACGCCTTTTACGAAGATCGTGTTGTTGTATGATGGTGAACCATCTTCCGTATTCGCCATCAAAATGTGTTGTTATTTGCTGCCAGCATTACGCAACCTGCCGGTACAGGTGATCTCCGTCAATGATCCGGGTGCAGGTTTGCAACTGGATGATAATAAACTGATGCGCGAGTTCCTCACGCTGCACTTCCCGCACGCGGAGTATAAAGTACTTAACGGGCGTGTAGAACAAACCGTGTTGGAAGAGCTGAAAGCCCAGGGTCCCGGCGCTTTGACAGTATTGGGCGCTTACCGTCGCGGTATGGTATCTCGTTGGCTGCGCGAAAGCATGGCTGACTTTTTGATGCGGGAACTTTCTCTCCCCTTGTTTATTGCGCACAACAAATAAAGCATCACTATGAACTGGCACTATTCAGACACCGCCGCCGTTACTAAAGAATTAGCAACCGGCGATAAAGGACTTACGACAGACGAAGCCCGCAAAAGACTGGAACAATACGGATCCAACGCATTGGAAAGTAAAGGGCACAAGACCGCCTGGTCGATACTGATAGCCCAGTTCAAAGACCTGATGATCGTGATCCTTGCCGTAGCGGCTATCATCTCCGCTGTGGCAGGTGATCTTACCGATGCGATCATCATCCTCGTGATCGTGATACTCAATGCCCTGGTGGGTTTTATACAGGAATTCCGGGCAGAGAAAGCCATGGAAGCCCTTCAAAAGATGGCAGCCCCCAAAGCGCAGGTAATGCGTGATGGCAAAGCTACCCAGGTGGAGGCAGAGGAACTCGTGCCCGGGGATGTGGTATTACTTGAAGCCGGCGTAATTGTACCCGCCGACTTACGGCTCACGGAAACGCATGCACTCCGCATCGAAGAAGCGGCCCTCACCGGGGAAGCCGCCCCGGTAGATAAAACAGCCGATACACTTAAAGAAGAAGAGCCGCCATTGGGCGACCGGTTTAACATGGCATACAAAAGCGCTATGGTAACGAAAGGTCGCGGTACGGGCGTTGTAGTAGCTACGGGCATGAAAACCGAAGTAGGCAAGATCGCCGAAATGCTGCAAGGCAAAGAAGGCGAAACACCTTTACAAAAACGTATGGCCGACTTCGGACGAAAGCTGACTTACATTGTAGTGGGCATCTGCGTCGTGTTGTTCGGCCTGGGATTGTTACGGGGCGAATCGGTGGTAACGATGTTGCTGACAGCGACTTCCCTGGCAGTCGCCGCCATCCCCGAAGCGCTGCCTGCCCTTATCACGATCGCACTGGCACGTGGCGCATCCAGGCTCGTTACCAAAAATGCCCTGATCCGTAAACTGCCCGCGGTAGAAACACTGGGCTCTGTCAACTTCATCTGCACCGACAAAACCGGTACCCTCACGCAGAACCGTATGGAAGTGACAGACAGTTTGCCCGCCGACAAAGCCCCCGTACTCGGCAAAGACATTCCGCTCCTGTACGCCGCCATGGCGCTCAACCAGGACGCAAAAAAGAATGATAAGAACGAATGGACCGGGGATCCGACAGAGATCGCGCTGATCCGTTATGTAGTAGATAAGTATCCGGAGGAAGAAGTAAAAGCTATGCTGGACAAGTACCCACGTGTGGCCGAGCTGCCTTTCGATTCGGACCGTAAACGCATGAGTACCATTCACCAGTACGGTGATAAATACCTGCTGATCACGAAAGGTGCGGCAGAATCGCTGGAACCGCTGTTCTCCGACAAACAGGCGGTGGATATCATGAATGAAGCCAGCAACGACATGGCCACCAAGGGCATGCGGGTACTGGCTTACGGCTATCGCGAGCTGGATACGAAACCTGCGGAACAGCCCGACGAAAACGAATTAGAAAAGGACCTTCAATATGCAGGCATCACCGGCATGATCGATCCGCCGCGTGAAGAAGTGAAAGCTGCGATTGCGGAATGTAAAACCGCCGGCATACAACCGGTGATGATTACCGGCGACCACTTGCAAACAGCGGCGGCCATTGGCAGAGACATCGGGCTTTTGAAAGAGGATGATGAAGTAATTGCAGGCACCGACCTCGCCAAACTCAGTGAAGAAGAACTGGACCAGCGTGTAAAAAAGATCAAAGTGTATGCGAGGGTGTCGCCGGAGCAGAAACTGAATATTGTGAAATCGCTGCAACGGACAGGCAACTACGCGGCGATGACGGGCGACGGTGTGAATGACGCTCCTTCCCTGCGCGCTGCGAATATCGGTATTGCGATGGGCATCACCGGTACCGACGTGAGTAAGGAAGCAGCACATATGATCCTGCTGGATGATAACTTCGCGACGATCGTTCGTGCGGTAAGAGAAGGCCGTCGTATTTATGACAACATCCGAAAGTTTGTAAAATACATTATGACCTGTAACGGGGCGGAGATATGGACGTTCATTCTCGCACCGCTGATTGGTTTGCCCATCCCCCTGCAACCTGTACATATTCTTTGGATCAACCTGGTGACAGACGGGCTGCCCGGACTGGCACTGGCTACTGAGAAAGAAGAAAAGAATATCATGAAACGGCCGCCTGCCGATCCCAAAGAAAGCCTTTTTGCGCGCTCCAGCGGCATTCACATTATATGGGTGGGTTTGCTGATGACGGCCGTTACGCTGGGCACGCAGGCCTGGGCCATTCACATTGGCGATACGCACTGGCAAACCATGGTATTTACCGTACTTTCCTTATCGCAATTAGGACACGTAATGGCCATCCGAAGTGATGAGCTGATCATCACCCGCGGCGTATTCTCGAACCTGCCGCTGGTGGGCGCTGTGCTGCTTACATTCGGACTGCAAATGGCGGTGATATACCTGCCTCCCGCACAGGGTATCTTTAAAACGCAGCCGCTTACCTTGACGGAACTCGGCATTTGTATGGGCCTTTCGACGATCGTATTTATCGCGGTAGAGATCGAAAAGCTGATCAAACGTTTGCTGGTACGCAGGAAGTGAGTCGCCTGATTACTTACCTTTGGCCTGTAAATCCATTTGTATGCCCGAACACCTTGAACAACGCATCGCGGAAAACCATTACCAGTTATACTCGCTGCACGCCCTTAGCGCAGGCGGCGAAGTGTTCGAAAAAGAAGGCCTCCGCTGGACGCATGCCGGCACCGGGCACCAGGGCCGTATATTGTTTCCCACCATGGCGAACGACAGGGCCAGCGACCTGCTGAACGAGATGATGGTGAGTTACAGGCAGCAACCGCCTGATGGCATTGGCTGCTGGTCATTACAACCCGCCCCGGAACACCTCGGTGCACGCTTGCTGGCGAGGGGATTTCAGCCGGGCTGGCAGCCTTGCTGGATGTACCTTCCACTAAACGTCGCCTTATCTTCTTTCGACGCAAATCCTTCTCTTACAATTGTCGCCGATAATACGACTGATATTACACCGCTTACGGCACTGCCCTATGCAGATGCAGGTACGATGATATCGCCCCGGTTACTGGCCGCCTATCCCGACCGCGCACAACGTTTCCTGGCGAAGCTGAATGGCGAGATCGTCGGGCAGAGCGCGGTATTTTTCTCTGACGTAGCGGGCATTTACAACGTAGGCGTAATCCCTGCGTACCGCGGACAAGGCATTGGCAAAGCACTTACCATTGCCACTTGCGTGTATGCGCAGGAACAAGGCTACGATTATGCTACGTTGAACGCGTCGGATATGGGGCAGCCTGTGTACGAGCAGTTAGGTTTTAAGAAGCTTGGCGACGGGATGACCTGGTGGATGATCGGCTTTAAAGATGTGCCGCCGGAAGAAGTAGCATTTGCAGAAGCGGTTGCCTGCGGCCAGATCGACCGCCTGGACAGGCTCACACACGGCGACCTGGATAAACCCATTGCAAACGGCATGACGCTGGTAGAACTCGCAGCATACTGCCACCAACCGGATGCCGCAGAATGGCTGGTACGTAACGGCGCTGCCTACACGGTATTAAACGCCTGGGACCTCGGGTGGCTGGAGAAAGCGGCAGCAATGCTATCGGGCAGCCCGCAGGAAGTAAATCGCCTGTATACGGAGTTCCAATACACGCTGATGCACATCGCTGCACAGCGTAATGATGTAGGACTGGCAAAGCTGGTGATCCAGTTCAAACCAGACCTGACGATCGTAGACAGTATCCATTGCAGTAACGCGATGGGATGGGCGCAGTTCTTTAAGCGGAAAGAAATAGCCGGGATCATTGCCCAGGGCTGAAGTGTGCGACGCAACGGCGGCTGACCAGCGATTAGAAGATGACTAAATAATATCGTACATTCCGTTATGAAAAAGTTCCTCGTTTTAGCCGGCCTGCTGTTACATACGCTGATGGCCCTTCCGCAACAACGCACGTCTATTGACCCCGGTGGCGTTTGGCCCGACCAGCACGGCAATCATATTCAGGCCCATGGCGGCGGCATTATCAAGATAGGTAAAAGGTACTACTGGTATGGTGAGCAAAGGCGCCAGGGGCTTGACAGAGCACTGCGTTATGTAAGCTGCTACGAAAGTACGGACCTTACGAACTGGAAGTTTCTCGGCGATGCCTTGCAACAGCAGGATCCCGAAAACCTCGGCCCCAACTGGGTTTTAGAGCGTCCTAAAGTGTTCTATAATAAAAAGACGAAGAACTACGTGATGTACTTTCACCTCGATGATTCCAAGTACAAGTTTGCACGTGTAGGCGTAGCGGTAAGTAAGAAGCCCGAAGGACCGTTTAAGTACGTAAAGAGCTTTCGCCCGCTGGATAAGGAGAGCCGGGATATTGGTCAGTTCATTGATGATGATGGCACCCCCTACCTGGTGTTCGAAAGCCGTCCTACCAAAGGATTTTACATCGCAGGGCTATCAGCCGACTATATGGATGTAGTGAAAGAAGTGAGCTTTATTCAATCGCCGTTGGAAGGTGGCGCGATCGTACATTATAAAGGCCTGTATTACGCAATCGGCTCGGCGCTTACCGGCTGGAAACCTAACCCCAATAAATTCGCTACGGCTACTACCCTCGCGGGCCCCTGGAGTGAGTTCAAAGACATTGCACCGGTGGCTACCAATACTTACAGTTCCCAATCCACTATGCTGATCAAAGTAGAAGGCACGAAAAACACGACTGTCATCTACATGGGCGACCAATGGAAACCGGGCAC
The DNA here is from genome assembly GCF_022867795.2 of Chitinophaga horti. Taxonomy (NCBI): domain Bacteria; kingdom Pseudomonadati; phylum Bacteroidota; class Chitinophagia; order Chitinophagales; family Chitinophagaceae; genus Chitinophaga; species Chitinophaga horti. The sequence goes on from NZ_CP107006.1 coordinate 2,435,656, forward strand.
ACAATGGGACTCCCGTTACCTCTGGATGCCTGTAGAGATAGGCGACGGCAAATTATGGCTACCCGAACCTAAACCCTGGCAATTAAATATCAAAACCGGTGAATGGAAAGCGCTTTAAACGAGCGTTTTACGGAACTGTGAAGGCGTAATGCCTTCCTGCGACTTAAAGAATTTAGTGAAGTTGGAAGTGTCGAACGTGAGCTGCCTGGCCACATCGGCAATCGTACGGGACGGATCGGCCAGCATACGGCGGGCCTCGTCCATCACCCGCACTTCCATGTAATGGCAGGCGCTGTTGCCGGTGAACAGGCGGATGGTGTTGCTCAGGTGTACCGGGTGAATGAATAACTGCGCGGCAATGTCCTTCACATGCATCATGTCGTTCACACGGCCCGCCACGATATCATCGATATGCGCATTAACAGCGGCGATGTAGGCTTCGGTAATCTCCTGCTGACGGCTGATGTATTTCTTCGGCAACTTCATGGCCTAAATTTAAGCAAAAAGCATCAGGGCACGATGCGCGATGCCGGCTGTTCCCGCCGCCATATCCTGAGAAACTTCGCAGCTTCGTCTTTAATGTACTTGTAGTATTCATAATCCGAAGGAAAGGACAGTATCTGGTAGTAAGTCGGACGAAAATAGACCATGAACGAATCCAGGTCAGGAGAAGTAAGGCCTGTGATGCGTGACACCAGTCCTTTGTTGAAGCGGTGGCTCACATATTTATCACGCTCTTCCCGCTCGAGGTAGCGGCGGAAAGCCTCCATGCGTTTCATCTTTTTGATACTGAACAACAGGTCGAGATTAACCCCTACTCCATTCGCGCCGTTGGCGCCGCTGAGCCATTGCGGCTCGTATTCGAAGATCTTACGGTATTCGTTGCGGAACTCCATGGAATCCTGGCGATAACCTTTGTGCTGCACTTCTACCGTTTGCAGTACGTGCATGTCGATGTGCAGACTGATATCAAATGCGCGGCGGTGATTGATCTCCTTAACGGCGAACTTAGGTGTGGGTTTACCCTGGTAAGAAAAACTGAGGGAGTCATCGGTGGCCAGGCGAATGGTGTAGCGGCCCAACGAGTCAGTAATGGTACCCGTGCCGGAATTACTGCGCACACTCACACCTGCCACGCCTGCGCGGCCGGTGCGTTCGTACACCGTACCGTTTATCTGCACCTGCGCCACTGCTGCCAGCCTTAACACCGTAAAAAGGGTGAGCAATATCGTTAACCGGATCAAATTGGAAAGCCCCATTTCAGCACAATCTAACACAGGGGGCAAACATAAGCAAGCCGCCCCCAAATATTAACAAATCCTTTAGTAGCTCATTTCCACGATCTTTTGTACATCGGCGGGCGCTAATTTGCGATGCTCGCCCAGTCCCAGCCAGCCTCTTTCGGTAAAGCGGGCGGCGATCTTTTCGGCCGTACCGGCGTAATCTTCCGTGTATTCAGACAAGCGGGTGGCGATCTGTAAGGAGTGAAAGAAGGCTTCTGTTTTTTCAATAGCAGCCAGGGCAATGGCTTCGTCGCTGTCGCCGGTAAGTGCCCATACTCTCCTGCCGTATTGCGCGAGTTTTTCTTTTTTGGCAGAAAGGTTATAACGGTAATGGCTAGGTGCAATTACCGCCAGCGTACGCGCATGATCGATGCCATACAACGCCGTTAACTCATGCCCCATCATGTGTACGGCCCAGTCGCCCGGCACCCCTTTTTGAATGAGGCCGTTCAACGCCATAGTGCAACACCACATAAAGTTACCGGCAGCTTTGTAATCAGCCGGATTAGCCATGATTACCGGCGCTACTTCTACCAATGTTTGCAGGATACTTTCTGCAAAACGATCCTGCAGCAGGAAGCCCACCGGGTACGTCATGTATTGTTCGAGTACGTGCGTATAGGCATCTGTGATACCGTTCGCGATCTGGCGGGGAGGCACAGAGGCTACGACTTCCGGATCAAGAATAGAGAATACCGGGAACAAACCAGGGCCACCCATTGATAACTTTTCTTTGGTTTCCCTTCGGGAGATAACAGAGCCGGAATTCATTTCGGAACCTGTAGCGGGAAGAGTAAGTACCGTACCGAAAGGCAATCCCTTTTCGGTACGCAGCCTGTTGGCGAGAATGTCCCAGGGCTCTGCACCTTCGTACAATGCAGCAGCAGCGAGGAACTTCACCCCGTCGATCACGGAGCCGCCGCCAACGGCGAGCATATAAGTAATGTTTTCTTTTTTGATTACGTCAAGTGCTTCCAGCAGCACTTCATATTCAGGATTGGCCGGAATGCCGCCAAACTCCAGCAGCTCTACGTCTTTCAGCGCCGCCTTCACCTGGTCGTACACCCCGTTCTTTTTGATACTGCCGCCGCCGTATAACATCAACACCTTTGCGCCAGCGGGTATTTCGCCTGGTAATGCTGCAATCTGTCCTTTTCCAAATAAGATCTTCGTCGGGTTCTGAAGGGTAAAGTTTTGCATGGCTGTTATTTTTTATGGTAACAGCAAATGTAGGGGAATTGTTGGAGCCACGACCAATCAGGTAAGGCAATCCGTTGTTTTGGGCCTTAAAAACACCAGCAGCAGGCACACCGCAGCCAGTATCACCACTGACATCAGGGCAAAGTCCCGCCCAAGGTTGCCTGCATCGGTCGACTTGCCCAGCAGGTCGGTAATTAAAGCGCCGGAGAACACGCCGCCCATGTTCATGAGTCCGTAGGCAGTAGCACGGTGCCGCGGCGCCACGAACTGGCAAAGTATGGGCATATTGTTGGCATCGAACATCCCAAACCCAAAGCCGAAGCAAAATGCTGAGGCGACGAGATAACCAGTGGTAGTGCCTATCCCGAGCAGGAAGAGTGCAGGTACAGTTAGTGAGAGCCCGATCGCACTGGTGTATACACGCCCTTTTACGTTACGCTGCACCCAGCGGTCAGAAAGTAATCCGCCGGTGATAACGCCCATGAACGAGGATACCGCGATAGTGATCGTTGCAATCGGCCCCGCCTCTCCCATCGGTACATTCAGGCTGCCGGCAAATAAGGTAGGCAGCCAGTTTTTGATCGCCCAACCGGGAATACTCGGGATGGAGAAACACAGCCAGATGATCCAGAACGGCAGCAACATCACGAGTGCACGGAAACCTTTGAATACGGGCTGCTTTTCCACCTGTACAGGTTGAGCGTTACGCTTTTCGCGCAGGAACACGAGCAATACTGCGGCATACACCACTCCTACAATCCCAAACCAATGGAACGTGGCCTGCCAGGAGTAAGCCGCCGCAATCGTGGCGCCAAAGCCACCCAGCGCCTGCCCCATGTACAAGCCCGTCATATGAATGCCCACTGCGAGCGAGCGGGTATTCGGCGCATGATAATCTGCAATCAGCGACAACGCCGCCGGTATGTACAACGCTTCACTCACGCCCATGATCGCACGTAACCAGTACAACTGACTGAAATCGGTGGCGTAGCCCATCAGCAAGGTAACAGCCGACCAAACGAACAGACTGCCGACGATCAGGTGTTTACGATTGATACGATCAGCGATCATGCCCGAGAGTGGCGACATCAGTCCGTATATCCACAGAAAGATGGCCATCAGCCTGCCGAAGTTTGTAGCGCTTTGCAGCTCCTGTATATCCACCTGTATAGATGGCCGCATGGTCGACAGCATTTGCCGGTCGAGGTAGTTGAGCAGGGCCACGCCCCACAGCATTGCCACCACCAGCCAGGGGTAATATTTTGCGTTCTTCATCATGTTCAAGATACCATTAATGTTGATACGTGGCGGCCAGCACATTCGGCGTGCGGGTGCCGGGGCGTACTTCGCCGCCTGGAAATACGAGCAGCCCGTTCCAGTAAGCAAACGTAGTTGTAACTGGCGCCAATATGCTGTTATTCGGCGCACTTACTGCATCCGCTGCTTTGCGGGTGAATACATCGCCCGCTTTGCGCCAGTCGTTACGCTGCGCATCATATGCTATGATCATTTCCGAAAAGCCCGGATGTCTTTCTTTCAGCACACTGGCACTGTCTGCATCACGGCCGCTGTCACCCCCAAAGATGAATAATTCGCTGCCATTATTCCAGGCAGGCGAAGGGGCGGCAACGGTGGATACGGGCAAATCACTGCAAGACTGCCAGCCGGCACCGGGCCGGTAGCGGTAGGCGTCTTTCAGATAGGTACGTTTGCCTTCATGCAAGTGGGCCCCGCTGAACAGGTAAAAGTCTTTACCGATAGCGCCGGCGACACCCAACATACGCGACGGACCAGGCCAGGTGGGCAGTTGTTGCCAGGCCATAGGATTTCGTAAGTCCAGCATGTAAAAGTCACCCGCACTTTCTGCAGAACCCGGAAGATGTAAGCCACCGGCCACATAGATACAGCTGTCCGCCAACGCACCGCAGGTATTCGCGAGCGGCACGGGCAGTGAAGGCAATGTATCCATCAGTAATTGTCCCTGCTCCCATCGAAGGCGAAATACATCTGCATAATGCCCGTTTTCATTACTGCCGCCAATGCAGATCAGCCCTTCTTTCGTGGCGACTGATACGCCGTAGCCGAGTGCGCGAGGTAACTTCCCGGCTTCTTTCCAGGCGCCGTCTGGTTTCTCCAGCACGAATACCTTATCATACCAGGTCTTTTTACCACCGTTCCAGGGCGTACGGCCATCCGGGAAGTTAGCACCACCTGCCACGAGCAAAACCTCGCCCGCAGCGCCTGCAAAGGAGCCGGCAAAGCCAGTGCTGTCGGGCACGGCGGGCAAGGTATTCCATTCAAACCCGGTTTGAACGCCGGGCGCACAACTATCTGCCATACAAAGAATCAATATTAAATAAAGCAGTTGCTTCATTGCTATAAGTTAAACAAAGCCAGTACCTCCGCGGGCGTCAATGCCCGGCGGTAAATCAACAGGTCGTCGATGTTACCGTTATAGAAGTTGGAATTAGCCGTAGCCCCTTCCTGGAACCCGATCTTAAAGTCCTGGTCGTTCGACACATTCTTTAAACCGTTGGCCGTAGCACCGCCACGCCTGGTTCCATCAATGTAAACGGTAGTCGCCGTACCCTCGCGCACACAAACCACCTGGTGCCATGCCCCGTCAGACAACCTGCCGACGGCGGCAGCCAGGTTCACGAAAGTAGAACCGGTATTGTCTTCCACATCAAAGCGGGTAATGCGGTCGGTAGCGTTGTCGCCAATGCGTATCCAGGTTTGATTATCGTTCGTACCGGTTTTGCCCGACTCCTGCCAGATCATCATACGGGCGGCGGACGAAGTTTTCACCCAACATGCAATCGTAAAATTGCCCGTACCAAAATTCGTCGCCGCATGGTTGGCCGCAATCACGCCGGATGCACCATTGAAGGTAGCAGTATGACCTGCAATGCCCCACCGGTCGGCCTCTCCGAAGCTTACACCGCCGCCAACGGTGCTGGTAGCAATCGCGTCCGGACCAATATCTGCATGGTTACCGTTAAAGGAGAAGAATGCTGCCAGGTCTGCAGCAGGTGCCACGAACAGGAAGTTCTCTTTCTCTTTGACGGAAGAATTGTAAGGGTTTGTCACCTTTAACGATACTTTGTACCGGCCGGGCAGCATAAGTTTCACCACGGGGTGCTGTGCTGTTGAGGTATGTGTTTCCGGACCGGTAATATTCCACTCCCAGGTGTTTACATTACCCACCGACATATCTCTCAAAGCTACTTCTCCGCCCGCGTAGGTAGCCGCCTGCACCGCACCAAAGTCCGCATTGATAGCGGCTGCGTCCAGTATGCGGATAAAGCTGGTCTTCGTCACTTTATCGGAGTACTGGGGATTGGAGGCTGTAAGTGTTACATCATAATAGCCGGTATCTGTAAACACGAGCGATGGATGTTGCAGGTTAGAACGCACGGTAGCACCGCCTTTCACCGGTACAAACTCCCATTCCCAACTGGTGGGTTTACCGGTACTGGTGTCGCGGAAGGAAGCCGTTTCGTTGGTGAAATACACGTCGGCCTTCTTTGAAAAGTCGGCCTTTACGCGATTGTAGTCCACTTTAATGTACTCGGTTTTCGTGAGTGTTTTGCTGGTGAACTTGTTCATCACTTCTAACGTCACTTCATACACGCCGGGCGTATCGTAACGCACCGTAGGGCTGGACAAAACAGAGCTGGACGGCGTACCGCCTTTGAAGGTCCACTTCCATTTATTGACATATCCGGTAGAGAAGTCTTTAAACCTGATACTGTCGCCGGCGCTGATCTCTTCCCGTTCTCCTTCGAACACTACTTCCCTGATAACGGTATCGCCGGACTGTCCTTCTTCTTTATTACAGGCCCAAAAACCAAAGGCGGTGAGGATGAGAAAGCAATATTTTTTCATGGTATTGTGTTTATGACGGCTGTCCGGCCACGACGCCGTTAGCGGGCGACGTTACCGCGTGCAGCACGGACGTGAAATTTATTTCATCAAGGTAGGTGTGAATTTCCTGCACTTCTTTATCGCCCAACGTGGTGAGCGGCAGGCGGCACGGACCGAGGTCGATGCCCATGATTTTCATGATCGCTTTCTGAGCCGGGATAGGTGAATACTTCGGCAGGCACTGGATCATCTTTACGGCCTGGTATTGCAACTGGCGGGCCTCGGTAAGCCGGCCTTCACGGAAGTGTTCCATCACTTTCAAATACAATGGAGCCGCAAAAGTATAAGTGCTGCCGATCGCTCCTTCCGCACCAACGGCCAGTGCAGGCAACAGCAGTTCATCATACCCGAACAGAATGTCGAACTTGCCGTCTTTATAATTCAGGCAGGCCTGGTATTCATGAATCGTGGCAGATGTATACTTAATTCCCGCAAGATTGGGAATACGCTCTTCCGCCATCTGCAGGAAGTCGAGTGGGTCTACTGCCACGCCGGTAATCACCGGGATGTGATAATAGTAAAAAGGCATTGCGGGAGCGGCAGATGCAATTTGCGCCATACAATCCACCAGGTTGCGCGCAGACGATGGCTTAAAGTAGAATGCTGCTACTGCGGAAATAGCATCTGCGCCGATTTGCTGTGCATGTGCCGCCAGCTTCCGTGCTTCCGCTATCGAAGGATGACCAACGTGTACCAGTACGAGGCAACGTTTGTTCACGGCCTTCACATAGGCTTCCGCGATAGTCATGCGCTCTTCTATCGTGAGATTCGGGCCTTCGCCGTTCGTGCCGCAGATAAATACACCGCGAACGCCATCGCCGATCAGTTTGTCTACCAGTGTGGGGATCAATGAAAGGTTTAATGAACCATCTTCGTTGAAAGTGCTGAACGTTGCAGCAACCAATCCTTTTATTCTCATGTTCTTTTATTTACTTAAGCTGGATATGTTGATCTTTTTCAGCACCAGGCTGTAATTGAAGCCCTTGTTGTTATTGGTATTCGTTTCGTACAGGCAGTACACGTCACCATTCTTCCCTACGGCGATATCGCTGTAACCGGCAGCGCTGCTGTCCAGCACATGATTCACCGGCCAGGTTTCACCATTATCGAAAGATAGTTTGGCACTGAGGTTACGACGGGGCGTTTTAGCGATATGACGACTGTCGGGATTGATAAACACCAGCGCCGGGCGTTTACCCACTTTTACCGCAGCGATGGGCGCCATACAGGTTGGATCAAACAGCTCATCCGCAAACCTCGGAGGGCTCCAGTTGCTGATGCCGTCGTTACTGATACTAAAGGCGCGTCGCTTCACCGGAGATGGATTACGAATGCTCATCAGCACACGGCCATCGGGCAGTTCCACAGGCATGCTTTCATTGGGATTTGAGATGCTGGCGGAACTGTCGGCGACAATGGCACCACGCTTCCAGGTTTTACCGAGATCGTCGCTATAGATGGTGGCTACGCAGGATGGTGCATGGCTTCTGCGTGGCGTAACCTTAGCGGAGTTGGCAAGCCATATGGCAGCGAGCAATCTTCCGTTCTTTAGCTGGATGCCGTGGCCCGGACCGGGCGCCAGCACTTTCCAGTTATACTCCGGCTTAAATTCGTTGTATACATTCGTAATGTCCACCGGGGCCGACCAGCTGCGCCCTTCATCTTTGGAGAAGATGTAAAACGCCTGTGCATAGTCCTTTTGGTACAACAGGTGTACGGTACCTTGTGCATCCACGATCGGCACCGGGTTACCCACGGGTGCCTGCTTCATGCTATCCAGTAACTGTACGGGCAGCCAGGTTTTTCCGCCATCCGTGCTGCGGCGCAGTGACAGATGCATATCTGCCCAATCGCTCGCGTTGCCGATGCGCGCTTCACAAAATGCGAGCAACGTGTTACCAGGCGTTATCGCCAGTGCGGGAATACGCATCGATGCATAAATGCCACCCGGCTCAAATACCACTGTGTAAGGGGAAGCCACCGACTGCTGCGACTGGCGGGCAGTATGACAGCCAGCGCAACCGATCATCAGTATCCATAATAATCTTCTCATGCCTCACTATTTAATGTTGGCAATCGCCACTGATTTAAATGCAATACCGTTCGTATACTTCGCCACGCCTGCTTCATACAGCAACCCGATGTGTGTACCCGACAGCTGGACCAGGTCGGAGTAACCGGCCGGACCGTCGAATACTATGTTCTTTTTGTCCCACTTTGCGCCCTCGTCTGTACTCAGTTTGATCGTCATGGTTCTGCGCGTCGTGGCTGCCGGGTTTGAAAAGAACAATTGCAAACTGCCACCGATAGTGGCCGACAGCAAACTGCCCTGGCAAACCGGATCGATGAGTTGCGGCTCATTGTAAGGCGTACTCCAGGTAATACCGCCGTCGGTGCTGGTGCTTGACATGCGCAGGTTCTCGTTGTTCCCAACACGCATGTTCAGCAATAACTTACCCCCGGAAAGCTCGGCCACCGTGCTTTCGTTCGGATTAACACCCTCCACTGTAGGAACGATGCCGCCGAGCTGCCAGGTAACACCTGCATCATCAGAATAAATCACGTGCGAATTACCACGGCGGCCAGCGCCTACTTCAATGTAATCGCAAGGTGCGATCATACGTCCGGCTGCAGTTTGTATGCCATGACAAGGACCAGTTGCATACCAGCCCCAACCAGCTTTCTTCACACTGGAAGTAATTTCTTTCACCGGCTCCCAGCTCACACCATCGTTGGAGGAAGAGGTGAGGTAAACGCGGCGTGTATCTTTACTTGTTCCGGCGTTAATGGTGCCGATAGCGTCGTCGCCACGGTTCCAGGTCATCAGCAGCACTATTTTGCCGGTGTTGCGATCAACAATAGGCACAGGGTTGCCACAGGTATTTTCTGCATCGCTCCATACCACGCTTAACTTGCTCCAGGTCTTACCCGTATCGAGTGATCGTTTTAACACGAGGTCAATATCATCTTCGTCGCCACAGCCATTCTTACGCCCCTCGGCAAAAGCGAGCAGCGTGCCCGATTTGGTCATTACGATGGCGGGAATACGAAAGCAGCTATAGCCGTCGCCGCCCTGTTGAAATACGTAGGACAATACCGAGCCAGGCGGCTCCAGTTTTGGATAGATGCGTTCCGAATTATCATCGTTACACGCCATCATGAATGCGAGTAAGGGAAGCAGCATTTTTATGGATTTGATATTAATAGCCATCTGTCTGATCAATGTTTGGATTGTTAGCGATCACCGTACTGTTCACGGGCCAGAACAGCGGCGTTGTTTTACCTGCCAGGTTAGGCACATACTTGTATACGTCGATCGTGCCGCCTCTATGGAACCGCACCAGGTCGAACCAGCGCTTGTTTTCGAAGAACAGTTCACGACCGCGCTCGTCCAGTATTTCGCGTTCGATAGCGGGTTTCGTGACTGCACCTGCGTAACGGCCGGTGCCTGCGCGCAGCCTTACTGTATCGAGATATTTAACGCTGTTGGTCAGGTCATTCAGTGCGGCATACGCTTCCGCTTTCATCAAGAACACATCGGCGAGTCGGTATACGAGCAGGTCGTTATCGGGAATGCGGTCGTCGCTGTACTTGGTACCGGGGTATTTCGTGATCCAGGATACGCGCTGTGCGGCGCCCTGCATCTCCACTACCCAGGTGTACGGAATGCGTTTATCCGCTGCATTCGTGAACAACGATTTAGATAAAGGACTGATCTGGTAAGCACCCTGCGCGTTGCCGGACGATACTGCATAAGGGAGTTTGTCGAGGTTGGTGGCACCCTGCACGATGGACAGAAATGGCAATGCATTTTTTGCATAGTTGCCTCCCGGTGTTTCGTCACGCTGGTAGTAGGCAGCCATCAGCACTTCTTTATTGGAAGATGCGCGGGTACCCGTTACGGCGGCGAAGTCTTCGTTCAGGCTAAGACCCGTCGTTTCCACTTCATTGATGGCGGTGATAGCCTGTTGCAGGCTGGCATCGCCGCCACCGTTTACTTTCGCACTCCATAGCAACACATCCGCCTTCATCGCCTGTACCGAACCATAAGCGAAACGGTACTTCGACGGATAACTGCTGCGTACGAAGTTGTCCATACTCGTATACTGTTCGAGCGACGCGTCAATATCCGCCAGTATTTGCGTTACCACATCCGCCGCCGGGGAACGGGGCAGTTGCGGTACATTGTCGTTTACCACCGCTTCCAGCATAATCGGCGCATCGCCGATCACACGTACGAGGTGAAAGTAAAAGAACGCCCGCAGTGCGTAAGTCTCTGCCACAATCTTCTTTTTCAGGTCAGGGTTAGCACTGAAAGAGAAGCCCTTTATTTTCTCCAGCAGCAGGTTACAGTGACCGATGCCCCTGTACCATTCAGCATAGTTGAGCGCGCCGGAAGAGGGCGACAGCGTGTGTGACCAGGCCACGGTAAAGCGGGAGTTAGAGGCTGAAATCAGTTCCTCGCCCCTTTCCATTCCATAAGTATTGTTATTTACCAGGCTGCGTAACACGGTATATATACCGACTACATTGGGTTCAAAATCGCTTTCGTTTTTAAAGAATACCTGTTCGGTAATGTTCGACTGCGGCTCTACTTCCAGTATTGCATCGCAACTGGGAAAGCTGAAGGCCATCACGGCCAGGCAGCCTATTTTTATCATCCATCCTTTCATAATAATCAGAATTTCAGGTTAGCACCAAGTGAAAACTGCCGGGGTCTTGGATAACCACCGGGATCGAAACCGCTGTAGATTTCCGGGTTCAGGCCTTTGTATGCGGTGAGGTAGCCAACATTGTACACGCTCGCGAATACACTCAGCCCGGATGAGCGGAAGGTTTTGGTAATATCACGCGGTACGTCGTACGTAAGCGTGATCTCGCGCAGGGCCAGGAAATCGCCTTTTTCGTACATCACCGATACGTCCGAGTTATAGCTGCTGTTGTTACCGAGTGATCCGTTACGCAGATAGTTGCGCTGCCCGAAGTCATAGTCGGAGAAGGAGAAGCGAGCATACTTCCTGCCTGCATCGCCCTGGTTCTTCCACACATCTGCCGCCAATGCCTGTGCAGGCGCGCCTTCGTTAAAGGCCCTGGCCTGTCCCATAGAGCGGGCAAGTGCGCCATTACTGATCAGGTGACCAATGGCATAATCGGCATTCACCCGCAGGGAGAAACCTTTATAGCTGAACGTATTCTGGATACCGCCGATCTTATCGGGGTTACGGTAGCCCATAAACACCTGGTCTTTCGAGTCGATCACCCCGTCGCTGTTCACATCTTCGAAAATGAAGTCGCCGCCACGTTTACCTACAATGATACCCTGTGGGGATGCCATGTTATCCTTCACACGGCTGTTCCACTCGGCAGCTTCTGCATCGGTAGCGAATACGCCCAGTACGTTGTATGCCCAGATGCCGTAAGGACGTTCACCCTCTGCCAGTCCGCCCGCACGTATTTCCTTGCCGGTCTTTTTGTCGAATATGATATCGCCGCCCTGCCTGTTCTTTTCCCGGCCATTGTCGGGTAGTTGAGTTATGACTGTGCGGTTGAACGCAAAAGACAGGTTCATGTCCCAGTTGAAGTGTTTCGTACGCACTACCGATCCACCCAGCGCCACTTCTATACCGCGGTTGCGCAATGCACCATTGTTGTAAGTGATGGAAGTGAACGGCGCCTCCGATGGCAGTGGTTTAGAGGTGAGCCTGTCTTTAGTCAGCTTATTATAAAAGTCTACCGAAAGATTCAACCTGTTTTTGAGAAAACTAGCTTCGATCGCCACGTCTGTCGTATTAGTTGCTTCCCAACGCAGGCGCTGGTTGGCCAGGCCAGAGCGGAGAATGCCAGGGTACATGGCATAACCTACCGCACTATACTCGCCGTAGGTATCCGATAAACTGAGATCGCTGGCACCGGTCCCACCCCAGCTCGCGCGTATCTTAAGGCCGCTCACCGTATTATTGCGTGGCCAGAAGTCTTCATTATCGATATTCCACCCGGCGGATACCGACGGGAAGAACGCGTATTTATAGTCCGGCGCAAAGTTCGAGAACCCATCGTAACGTAAGCTACCGCCCAGCAGGTATTTCATCTTGTAATCGTAACTGAACTGCCCGAACATACTGGCTGTGCGTCTTTCTCCGAGGTTGGTTGCAAAGTCGCCAACGTTGGAAAACACAGAACCATTGATCACCGTGGTAGGCGGCTCATTAATCGTGTAGATGTAGTCATTGGTAGCACGCTGCGAACCCATATCCTTTACGTGGTTCCTGTTCTGCGTGTAGTTAACCCCGGCCAGTGCCATGATGTGATGATCCTGCGCAACCGTCAAGTCATACTGCAGCACGGCGTCGATCATCAGCTGCCTGGAGTTATTTGTATAATCGTCCTTCCAGCGCTGCATGGACGGCTGAATCTCATCTGAAGGCGTAGCCTTGCGCATAAACAATTCCGTATAGTCGTCGATGAGGTACGACACCGCCGGCCTGAAATGTAAGCCCTTCACGATCGTCCAGTCGGCCGCGGCGCGTGTTACCAGGCGCTCCGTCTTCGTACGCATGTCGTCGTACTTAAGCGTGTGGAAGCGGTTACGTACCGTGTACAATTCGCCCGGAGTTGGATTACCATCATCTTTAAAAAGGCGGATGAGCGGCGTGATACGGATCGCTCTCACCAGGTCATTCTGGTAAGCATCCACATAGTTCGGCTGCACGTTCTGGAAGTTCAGCATGAAGTCGAGCCGCAGTTTATCCGACGCCTGGAAACCAAAGTTGCCAAGCGCGTTGAAACGGCGATACTTTGTGCCCACCAGCACCCCCTTCTGGTTGGTGTAACCCATGGAAAAGTTGTAGTCAGCTTTATCAGTACCACCGTTGATGGTGAAATTGTCGGTATTACTCACACCCGTGTTCCAAAGCCGGTCCTGGTACTGGTTGTCGGCATAGAGCAGTTTAGTCCCCGGGTTGATAGGATCATCCATCACCCGCCAGCCGCGGTTCAGCAGGCCGTCTACATACTCCTGCCCTTCTACCTGCAGAATGTTGTCGTACAGGGCCGTCAGGTAAACGCTTTTGCCGTAATCACCCGGTCTTGTGAAGATGCGGGTACCGGCAGAAAAGCCTGCATTGTATAACAGGTTGTTTTTGTCGATAGCGTCTGATGTGTTGGAAACAGTGATACGAGCCAGGCGAAGATATTCTTCGGCAGAAAGGTAATCGTAGTCCCGTGCCTGCGTTTCCCATGTCGTGCGGTGACTGAGTGTGATCGTCGATTTGGTATTGAGGCGACCTTTCTTCGTTCTGATAACGATGGCCCCATTTGCTGCGCGGGCACCGTAAATCGCGGTGGATGCCGCGTCTTTCATCACCTGCAGCGACTCAATGTCGTCTGGGTTTACGTCGTTCATAGAACGCATCACCCCATCTACGATCACCAGTGGCGCACTGCCGTCGGCCGATCCAACAGACGCGCCGTTGTTGTTACCGAGGCCCGAGCCGTACACGTTCGGTTTTGTACCACCGCGTATCACAATGTTGGTAGCGCCAATACCGGGCTGCCCCTGCGTGATGGGAATTGAAACGCCTGCGATCTTACCCTGCAATGCCTGCACCGGGTTCGGATTCGGGTTGTTCTTCAGTTCTGCTACATCCAGTTTGGAAATAGCGGCCGTGTTCTTTTTGCTGGTTTGTTCCGTGTAACCCACGATCAGTATCTCTCCTAATTGAGAAGAGGAGGACGATAATAATATATTATGCGTCGCCTGGTTGCTGACGGCTACTTCCTGCTGGGTGTAGTTCAGCATGCGGAACAGGAGGCTTTCGTTGCCGGAAGTAAGTTTTAAGGTATAGCGACCATCAGGACCGGTGATGGTACCCACAGTGGGTTTGCCTTTTACGGAGACGGTTACCCCGATGAGCACTTCCTGGCTGGAGGAGTCGCGCACAATACCCGATACCGTAAAGCCGGCGTCCTGGCTGTAGGCTTGCTGTACCCCTGACAGGAGTAAAAGAGCGCAGCAAATTCTAAAAAGGATCATTTGTGTCAGTTGATAAGTTATACAATGATGTTTTGCGGATGACCTGTGTTTTGGTACTGCTGTTTAATTTCCATAACAAGCGGCAGTTGCGAAAATAAGCTGCCTGCAACCAATAGTCGCCTATCATGGGACGTGGTATTCATAACGTGATGCATTTAGTAGTTATGTTCTACATAATAAATGTAGACATGTTTCTTAAGAATACAAAACATTCAAGGTTAAAAATTTATGAAGTGTTGGAAGTACGCGATAGGAGTCGCTCACCTCAAAGAGCCGGCCACGCCCCGCCCGCCATGACAAGTAGGGAGATACGTACAATTGATTGATAGCGGAAAAAAAGCTGGCTAAAAAGGGGGACTAACGTTTCTTATTTAGTAACCGGATGCGATCGAAATGCGGTTGTAAATGAGAGCGCATGCCCTCAGTGAAGGCTTCGGGGGTACCTTTACGGAGAATTTTCACCAATCCCTGGTGACTTACTTTACCGGCGACGTACTTCTTATTCTCCAGCTTCAGCACGTAGCCGAAGATCGGCAGCAGCATCGTCTGGAAACGTTTCAGGGTATTGTTACCTGTCATCTCGTACAACTTGCCATGAAACGCAATTTCGGTGCTGATGCGGAAACTGTTGCCCTTTACCTCGCGGGAGGCAATCTCCTCCAGCTCGTCCAGGTCCTCCGCTGTTTTGCGCAGGTACAACAGATCTGCAATGCCCATTTCCAATGCGAGCCGCAGTTCAAACAAGTCCTGCAACGTGGCTTCGTCCATGATTTCGGGCGTGAGTACCTTTTCAAACGTGCCGACGATATCGGGGTTGGAGATCACCATGCCCATCTTCTTTTTGCTTTCGATGATGCCCAGCATTTTGAAGCGGCTCAAGGCTTCACGTACTACGTTTCGGCTAACACCTAAGGCTGCGGCCAGTTCCAGTTCGGTGGGAAGGGGATCGCCCGGCTTGAAGGCTTCTTTGGCAAAGTACTCTCTCAGGCTTTGCTCTACCTGTTCGGCCATAGATTTGGATGAAATGGGCTTTATACTGGTGACCATTATTAAGTTTATTTTGTTCTACAATTAAACAAATATAGGATTTAAATAGATAGCTATTTTGTATATTTAATTACATTCCACCTGCATGAACAAACGACAGCTTGGTATTACGGCCGCCATTATCGCCTGTGCTTTCGCGCTTTCCCGTTGCATCAGCAAGCCCACCCCGCCTGCCGACCCCAGGGGCGAACAATACGCCGCCGCCAACACCTGCGCCAGTTGTCACCAGTCAGTTTACGACGCTTACACTCAAACTGCACATGCACATACATCTGCCTTAGCCACAGCCGGTACAGTGAAAGGTGACTTCAACGCGCCGGGCAATGTATTTCATTTCAGCAATGGTACGGAAGTAGTCCTGGAGAAAAAAGGCGAACGACTGGTACAGCGCACCAACGGCCAGGAGCAACCGTTCGACATTGTGATCGGGTCGGGCAGAAAAGCGCAGACTTCCTTGTATTGGCAAAACGGCCAATATTTTCAGCTTCCCATCTCGTGGTTCGTACCGGCCAACAGCTGGGCCAATAGTCCGGGCTTCCCGGCAGATCATCCGAAGTTCGACCGCGTCATTCCCAGCACTTGTTTTGGTTGCCATAGTTCGATGATCGGGATAGCAGAAGTGAAGCAGGAGAATTTACAATTGAAAGAAACGTTTGAGCATAACAAACTGTTAGCTGGAATTGATTGCCAACGTTGCCACGGCCCCGCGGCGGAACACGTAGATTACCACAATCAACATCCGCAGGAGAAGACGGCTCACGCAATGAAGCATCCCGGCAAACTAAGCCGGCAGCAGCAGCTGGACATGTGTGCCCTTTGCCACTCAGGATTGAAACCGATGCAACGCTCCGCCTTCGACTTCAAACCCGGCGATGCACTGTCCGAGTTCCTGATGCCCACGGCCCCCTTCCCTTCCAAACAGGTAGATGTACATGGCAACCAATATCAATTGCTGACGGCCAGTAAATGTTTTTCCGGCAGCCAGCAAATGACCTGCGGTTCTTGCCACGATCCGCATACGAGCGAGCGGAGTAATATGCAGGTATTTTCGCAGCGTTGTATGAGTTGCCATCAACCCGATAGCCCGCAGTTCTGTAAGCTACGCTCAAAGCCATCGGCCACCCTGCAACAGAATTGTATCGATTGCCATATGCCCGCGCAGCCTTCCACGGCCATTACTTTGCTAACGAACGGGCAGCAGAGTCCGACGGCGGATTCAATAAGGACGCATATGATTGCGGTGTATTAGTGGATGCGGCCAAAGCCTTCGTAATCGTCATAGTAACGCATCACTTCCTTTACTTCCCCGTCATTGTACATCTGTAACAAGTCCTGTTTTGACATCGTCCAGGCGTCATTGCCATCGAAGTAATCGTCTTTTGCAAACTTACTAACGTAGCGGTTGTACCTGAGTTCATTATGAAGAAAAGTAACGCTATCTCCGGCCGCCTTTTCCAGCCGCAGAAAATAGTAGTGCGACCCCATGGACTCGCTCTTTATCAGGTATACATCACCTTCCTGCGGCGCTGCCACGTAAAGCTTTGTGTTTTCCTTATCTTTCGAAATGCTGTAGCCGAGGGCAGCGATGCCGATGGCGAACACGAACAGCAGCGAATACAAATAAACGGGTGTTTTTGCCTGTCGCGCTTGTTCGGCGGTGACTTCATCCGTCCAATGATGACCGCAGACACATTGTGCTACGGCTGTTTTACGGCCCCAGGCCAGCATAGGCGCATAAAAGACGTGAAAGTACTTGCGATAGGTAGACACTTCGGCGCCGAAGCTTTTACAATTGGAACAGGCGGCGCCATTATAGTTCTCCCGCTTAATGCGCGCGGAGCGATTGCCGTAAATAATAAACATAGAGATAAGGATATGAGGACGAAAATACATATTTCCCGGATGATCTTACTTCCACAATCATCTTTTTGCCTGACAACCATCATTACCCACTCTTAATCAGCCCCCTATCTTCGTTCCATCAAACTTCCAATGTATGAAAAACAACCTCGGAATCATCGACCGCAGCATCCGCATCGTACTGGCACTTGCACTGATCGGCATTTACCTGACACATACACGTTTCCAGTTATCGGACCTTTTGTTATTACTGATCGGGCCTATGTTATTGCAAACGGGGTTGAAGGGGATTTGTCCGTTGTACGACATGGCGGGCTTCCGGACGACGCGTCCAGTGGCGCAGCATGCGGTGTCCCGAAGGCAGGAGGATTAACTTTTTACGCTTAAAACGGGCCTGGCATTACCTATGGCCATTTGCGATATTTTTCTTGCTATGATAGATGGGGTGGCCCGCAGGGGCCGCCTTTTTTATGTCGCGCCGCCACGGGTTAAGCCCACGGCGGCGCGGTGAAGTTTAAGCGTTTTCCAGCTCTGCGTAGATCAGTTTCTTCATCTTCAATACCTTGTCCATCACCCGGTGCGCACGGGCTGGATCTTTCATCCACTTGCCCAGATCTTTCGGGATGATTTGCCAGCTGATACCGTATTTATCGCGCAGCCAGCCGCACATTACTTCCTTGCCGCCGTTAGCGGTGAGCGTGTTCCAGTACTTATCGATCTCTGCCTGATCGGCACATTCCACCACTAACGAAACCGCCTCTACGAAGTTGAATTGATGATCGAAGGAGCTGTCCATCGCCATCATCGTATAATCATTGATCGTGAACTGCGCATGTTTCACGTTCGACGTATCATCCCCATCCCCTTCTGCATAGTTCATGATGCCACGAATACTTGAATCCGGGAAGAGGGACGTGAGTTCTTCGATCGCCTGTTTGGCTTTACCGGCGTTTGGGCCGGTGAACATCAGGCTGGGACAAAACTTCTGTGGCACATCGCTTTCGGGGCCTGTCATCAGTTGCCAGCTTACGCCGAATTTATCCTGCAGCCAGCCATACTTCTCGCTCCAGGGATATTTATCCAGCGCCATCAGCACCGTACCTCCTTCCGACAATTTACTCCAGTAACGGTCCGTTTCTTCGGGCGTTCGGCTGGTCACCATAAATGAGATGGCAGGACTGGGCAAGGATTGCGTGCCATCGTTCAGCAACATGATCTTTTGTCCGCTGAGTGCTATTTCGATCACCCAGGGAGATGTGTTGCCGACTTTACCGTCACCGAAGGCGTCGATATAAAAAGGTGCTGCTTCTTCTATTTTTCCTTTGAGGATGAGACATGGATAGATTGCGTTGTTCATACCGTACGTGTTTTGTTGATACAAACATACAACGTACCGAAATCTGAAACGGGGGGCGAATGTGACATTTTGAAGGGGCAAATGCACGCATCTGCCATTTTCTGTTTAAATTCAACAGACCACTAAACATTCCACGATGCCGCACCCCTCCACTACCCTCATTATTGGCGCCGGCCTCTCCGGGTTAACTGCTGCCTGTGAACTGGCAGCCGCAGGTAAACGTGTAACCGTCCTGGAGCAGGAAGGCGAACGAAACCTGGGCGGACAGGCGTTTTGGTCATTCGGCGGATTGTTTCTCGTCAACTCTCCTATGCAACGGCGGATGGGCATTAAGGACAGCCTGGAGCTGGCGATGCAGGATTGGATGGGTACTGCGGCTTTTGATCGGGAAGAAGACTATTGGCCACGTAAGTGGGCGGAGGCGTACGTGACATTTGCGGCCACCGAAAAATACGAATGGTTAAAAGCCCGCGGACTGCGCTACTTCCCCGTTGTGGGGTGGGCGGAACGCGGCGGGTATGGAGCCATTGGTCATGGCAACTCAGTGCCCCGGTTCCATGTAACCTGGGGTACGGGGCCGGGCGTAGTGGCGCCGTTTATACAACTGGCGCAGGAGGCGGTGACCAAGGGGCTGATCGACTTTCGGTTCAGGCATCGGGTGGATGAGCTGGAGATCATTAATGGTGCGGTAAAAGGTGTTAGAGGCAGTATACTGCGTGCTTCGGCTGCAGTACGTGGCGCGCACGAGCCGGCTACCGTTACCGGCGACTTTCATTTCGAAGCGAGCCAGGTGATCATCACCGCTGGCGGCATCGGCGGCAATCATGACCTGGTGAGGGCTAACTGGCCCTCCCGTCTCGGCAAAGCCCCCCAGCACCTGTTAAGCGGCGTACCCCAGCATGTAGACGGCCGGATGTTGGGCATCTCACAACAGGCGGGCGCCCGTATCATCAACCCGGACCGCATGTGGCATTACACCGAAGGTATCCGGAACTGGGCGCCCATCTGGCGGCAACACGGCATCCGCATACTGCCAGGCCCCTCTTCCATCTGGCTCGACGGCGGCGGCAAACGGCTGCCCGCACCCTTGTTTCCCGGCTTCGATACCCTGGGCACCCTCGACTACCTGATGCACAGTGGCTACGAGCATTCCTGGTTCATCCTCGACCAGCCCATTATTAAGAAAGAATTCGCCCTGTCCGGCTCAGAACAAAACCCGGATCTCACGAATAAACAATGGCGCCAGGTGCTTAAACGCGCCGTGGGCAAACGCGCTACCGAGCCCGTAGAGGCTTTTAAGGAAAAAGGCCCGGACTTCATCGTGGCGGGTGGCCTGTCCGAAATGGTGGACCGCATGAACGCCCTGAATAACGGTGTACCCCTCCACTACACCGACATCTTCGCCCAACTGCACGCCCGCGATGCCCAGTTGGACAACAAGTTCTGTAAAGACGCCCAGATCATGGCTATCCGTAACGCCCGCCAGTATCTTGGCGACCGCCTGATCCGCACCGCCCCTCCTCACAAGATATTGTCGCAAACGCCCCTCATCGCAGTAAAACTGCACATACTCACCCGCAAGAGCCTTGGTGGACTGGCCACCAACCTCGACAGCCAGGTGTTGAACGCTGACAACCAGCCCATTGGCGGCCTATTTGCCGCTGGCGAAGCGGCCGGCTTCGGCGGCGGAGGCATGCACGGCTACCGCGCACTCGAAGGCACCTTCCTCGGCGGCTGCCTGTTTTCAGGTCGCGTGGCAGGCCGGGCGGCGGTGAAAGGGTAGTAATTCATTGAGGATCCTTGCTGTCAACAGCCTGTAACAGCAGTAAACCAGCAACTTGACAGCAACCGACATCAAGGATCGTGGGAGGATGCAGGGACATTGGGCGACGCGAAGACCTCAAAACCGGCAGCTTAGCAGCTACTCCTGAGCCGGTTTAAGTACCCAACCGATGGTTCAGTGATGGTTGGGTGACGGTTCCGTGACGGTAGAGTGCCTTTATTAAACCCTCCCGATCATCCCACTCAGCAACTCCACCTCCACCTGCTCGATCGGATGCGGGGTACCGGGGAGCACGGCCATCTGTGCGGCGGGTAGCTGGCGGTATACGGCGGCGGTCTCGTCCAGGGTAACCATCTTATCCCGGTCGCCCAACATGATGAGGGACGGGGATTTGATGTCCTTATAATCATCCAGGGACAAAGGGTTGTGGCGACCCATTTCTTCGAGCATCAGGGCGGTGTTGTGGACTACCTCTTTCCAGTCGTTGGGGGCGTGCAGGGTTGCGAGGGCACTGGCAAAGGCCGGGACTTTGGTTTCGATGGTGCCGGGGTCGAGCATTTTAAGTTCGCGGGCGGCGGTGGGAGCATCCCAGTGGAACTTCGTACCCAGGGTGATGATGTTACCTGGCATGTTCGGGAAATGCCTTGCCAGGTACATGGCCACATATCCACCCATACTATAACCGAAGATAGAGGGCTGCTCCAGGTCGTTAGTGCGAATGTAGCCGGCCAGGGCGTCGGCGAAAAGGGCTATGGAGAAAGACTCGTCGGGCATACGGGTGCCGCCGTGGCCTGGCAGGTTGGGCACGTGCACCTCATAGTAGTCCGACAGTTCCTTCGCGAGTTTTTCAAATTGTGCGGCAGCGCCCAGCGCGCCGTGAAGTAAGATAAGGGGCGTTTTCATACCATGGAATTTTAGCGGAGCAAACATACTTAAAACCGTTATACAACATCGTTGCCTTTTTTGAGGAACGAGTTATAGTCAGATTTCTTTACATTTGACGCGATGAAATTGTTCCCGGTCTTGTTAGCGTTCTTCCTGCTGGTGCTCAGCATCCTTCCCTGCCGGGACGGGATAGATGCCTGCGCGGAAGAAGCGACGCCGACGGCTTTTCATCAACCGGAGCATCAGGAACACGAGCAGCATGCAGATGCCTGCTCCCCTTTCTGCGCCTGCGCCTGTTGCTCCATTCAATCGATGAAAGCACCATTCATAGTAGCCACAGCGGCTCCGTTGTATGCGATCATCGTGTATGCCTCCACGTTCGTTCCTGATGTGAGCGAAATGCCCCTCCCCATCTGGCAGCCGCCCCGGTTAACGGCTTAATCCTCCTTACATTTTTATTACTGATCGCGATTAACTAACCGCGCTAAACATCGTGCATGCTATTATGTGTGCCCGAGCGAAACCCATTACCATGTTAAATAAGATCATTCTCTTTTCTATCAAGAACAAGCTGGTGGTCGGTCTGCTCACCCTGGCGCTTATATCGTGGGGACTGTGGAGCGCCGCCCGTTTACCGGTAGACGCCGTGCCCGACATCACCAATAACCAGGTGCAGATCATTACGGTGGCGCCTACCCTGGCCGCTCAGGAAACGGAGCAACTCGTTACTGCGCCGATTGAACGTAGTCTGGCTAATTTGCCCGACCTGGTGGAGATGCGTTCCATCTCCCGCTTCGGTTTGTCTGTTGTGACCGTAGTGTTCGAAGACCAGACTGACATTTACTTCGCCCGTCAGCTGATCGGCGAACAGTTGAAAGAAGCCGTTGAACAAATTCCGCAAGGCATTGGTCAGCCCGAACTGGCGCCGCTGAGCACCGGTTTGGGAGAGATCTACCAATACGTACTGCATCCGAAAAAGGGCGCGGAGCAAAAGTATTCGGCCATGGACCTGCGCAGTATGCAGGATTGGATCGTAGCGCGACAACTATACGGGACAAAGGGTGTAGCCGAAGTCGTTAGTTTCGGTGGCATGCTGAAGCAGTATGAAGTAGCCGTTGATCCCGGGAAACTGAACGGCATGAACGTAACGATTGCCGAGCTGTTTACCGCACTGGAACGTAACAACGAAAATACCGGCGGGGCTTATATTGACAGGCAGCCCAACGCTTACTTCATCCGTGGCATAGGCCTGGTCAGCAACCTGGACGATATCCGGCATATCGTGATCAAGACAGTGAACGGCATTCCTGTATTGGTGCGCGATGTGGCCGAAGTACGTTTAGGCAGCGCTGTTAGATATGGCTCACTCACCTATAACGGCGAAAAAGAAGTTGCCGGGGGTATCGTGATGATGCGTAAAGGTGCGAACAGTGCTGCTGTCGTGGCTTTGGTGAAGGAACGTATGAAAACCATTCAGCGCTCATTGCCCGAAGACGTGGTAATAGAGCCTTTCCTCGATCGTACCGACCTGGTAGATCGTGCCATCCATACCGTGAAGACCAACCTCATAGAAGGCGCGCTGATCGTGATATTGGTACTGGTACTCTTTCTCGGCAATCTTCGTGCAGGCTTTATTGTTGCCTCCGCCATCCCGCTGGCCATGCTATTTGCTTTGGGCATGATGCATACCTTCGGGGTGAGTGCTAACCTGATGAGCCTTGGTGCGATTGACTTTGGGCTGATCGTGGACGGTGCTGTGATCATTGTAGAAGCGACCTTACATCATTTAGGCGTAAGGCAATCCGTGCATCGGCTCACGCAGGAAGAGATGGATATGGAAGTATTCCGATCTGCCTCGCATACCCGCAAGAGCGCTGCGTTTGGGGAGATCATTATCATGATCGTATACATCCCTATCCTCACGCTGACAGGGATTGAGGGCAAGATGTTCGCCCCTATGGCGCAGACCGTCGTGTTTGCGCTGATCGGCGCGCTGATCTTGTCCATGACTTACATCCCGATGATGAGCGCCCTGTTCCTCCCAAAACAAATGAATACCAAAACGACCTTATCCGACCGGCTGATGGCCGCCTGTCAATGTTGGTACGCGCCGTTACTGGAAAGGGCGATCCGTTTCCGGAAACAAGTGATCGCCTTCACCCTGCTGCTTTTCGGTGTCACCCTCTTTCTCTTTGCAAGGATGGGCGGCGAGTTTATTCCGCAGCTGGAAGAAGGCGATTATGCCTTTCACTGCATATTGCCGCAGGGCACCTCACTCTCGCAAAGCGTAGAAACCTCTATGCAGGCGAGCCGCATCATCCGCTCTTTCCCCGAAGTGAAGCTGGTGGTGGGAAAGACAGGCAGTGCAGAAATACCGACTGACCCCATGCCACCGGAGGCGACCGACCTTGTGATCGTACTGAAACCGAAAAGCGAATGGACGACCACGAAGGACTACCGCGAACTGGGTGAGATGATCGAAGAAAAGCTACAAAGTATACCGGGGGTGTTTTTCGAAGTCAACCAACCAATACAGATGCGCTTCAACGAGCTGATGACCGGCGTACGACAGGATGTAGCGATTAAAGTGTTTGGCGAAAACCTCGACACCCTGGCCGCATTGGCACCAAAAGTCGCATCACTGATCCGCAATATTGAAGGCGTGACGGCACCGGCCGTAGAACAAACCGCCGGTCTGCCGCAGATCACCATTCGTTACGACCGCGCACGTATTGCCGGTTATGGCATGAACATCACCGACATTAACCAGGCCGTGCGTACAGCTTTTGCCGGAGAAGCCGCAGGTGCTGTGTTTGAGAACGAACGCCGGTACGACTTAGTCGTGCGGCTGGACAGTGCGCACCGGGCATCTATCGAAGATGTGGGCAGCCTGTTTATCGCATTGCCCGAGGGCGGGCAAATACCACTTTCACAGGTAGCTACCGTATCCTTCGAGGAAGGGCCGGCACAGATCAGCCGCGAGGAAGGCAAACGGCGTGTAGTCGTCGGATTTAACGTTCGGGGTAGAGATGTGCAAAGCGTGGTAAACGACATACAGGAGCGGCTGACGAAGGCGCACGTATTGCCCACCGGATACTACTTTACGTATGGTGGCGCATTCCAGAACCTGGAGCGGGCGAACAGCCGGTTACAGGTAGCCGTTCCCGTTGCGTTGGCGCTGATACTGTTGTTACTATATTTCACTTTCCATTCAATGAAAGAAGCGTTGCTCATCTTCACCGCCATTCCTATGAGCGCGATTGGTGGCGTATTTGCCTTACTTCTGCGGGACATGCCTTTTAGTATATCGGCGGGTGTCGGCTTTATCGCGTTGTTCGGTGTATCCGTACTCAATGGCATTGTGCTGATCAGCACCTTCCGGCAGTTGGCGAACGAAGGCATGTCTGATCCCATTGAAAGAGTGAAGGCCGGGGCGCGTATTCGGTTACGTCCCGTACTGATGACGGCTACCGTGGCTTCGTTCGGGTTTATCCCGATGGCCTTATCGAATGGCGCCGGTGCGGAAGTGCAGAAACCTTTGGCCACGGTGGTGATAGGTGGACTGCTTTCCGCGACCTTCCTTACATTGATCGTGCTGCCACTGTTATACTTATTATTTCAACGCCCCTGGCGGCTCCGCAAGGGTGCGCTGGTAGCGGTGCTGGTGATATTTGCAATACCAACGCAGGCGCAACATCGCGCAGGCATCAATGAAGTGTTGGATGCCGCGAAGCAAAATATGCAAATAGATATTCAGCGGGATGCCGTGAGCAAGAGCCGGCAGCAGGTACGTACAGCAGGGCTGCTACCTAAGACAGGCGTGTTTGCGGAGAACGAAGACCTGCGACCGAGTGATCAGCAGGGCATTTTAAAGATCGGCTTATCGCAAAGCATTGCCTGGCCTGGTTTGTACAAAGCGCAAAAGACACTTTACAACAGGCAGCTGCGTTACGCCGAGGCGCAGCAGGCTGTGATCAGTGCAGAAGTAACACGACAGGTGCGCGCCGTATACTATGAACTATGGTACCTGCAGGACAAGCAGCGACTGTACCGGCAGTTAGACAGCATCTACCGAGAGTTGCGGGCCGCTGCGGTACTGAAAGTGAAGACAGGCGACAGTCCAGGCCTGGACAGTATAGCGGCCCATGTAAAAATGAAGGAACTGCAGGCGTTGGTGGAACAGGCGGCCAATGATATGCAAATACAGCAACGGGAACTGATGCAGCTGCTGAACACGACAGACAGCTGGCTGCCACCGGATACACAAATGACGAAACTCGCAGTGACGCAAACAGGCGCAGATAGCCTGCATCCCCTGGCGATGGCACAGCAACAGCAGGCAGCGATTGCCAATGCGGGCATCTCCGTTGCGAAGAACGAGAACAGGCCTGAGTTTTCCGGGCGCTTCTTTACGCAACGATTGTATGGCCTGAGTGATCCGTTCACCGGCTTCTCTGTTACTGCTGCCATCCCGCTATTCAGCGCAGGCGCATCCCGCCAGAAAGTAAGGGTCGCGGAGGCAGCGGCAAGTATACAGCAGAAGCAGTACACGTATGACCGGCAGCTGTTCGCCACCGCTAAGACGCAGGCGGAAAAAGAAGTGGAGAAGAACAGTGCGATGCTTCGCTTTTACGAGGAAACGGCTTTACAGCAGGCGGCGGAGATCATCAAAGCATCTGCCATGGCTTATCGCGCGGGCGAGATCGGCTTCCCCGCGCTATCGCAGTACCTGGCGCAGGCCACCGACATCCGTCAGCATTACCTGGAAAGCCTGCATGCGTACAATCAATCCGTTATTCATTACTACTACTTCATCAATCAATAATATGAAAAGGAACTTATTTATCAGCTGCCTCCTGTTGCTACTGGCCGCCTGCGCAGACCCTAAACAGGAAGCGCACGCACATGAAGAACACGAAGAACATGCGGAGCATGAAGAAACTAATACGGCCACACTCACGGCAGAACAGATCGCCAGTGTGGGCATTGAGACCGGATCGATAGAGCAGAAACAACTGACCGCCTCGGTGAAGGCCAACGGCATGTTACAGGTACCGAATCAGAATAAAGCCAGTATCAGTCCACTCTACAGCGGCATGATCAAATCGTTGCTGGTGCAGCCCGGCAGCCCTGTAAACAAAGGACAGCCCATCGCCACGATCGTGAACCCGGAGTTCATCCAGGCACAGGAAGATTACCTGGGAGTGAACGCCAGGGTAGCACTGGCGGAATTAGAGTATTCGCGCCAGAAAGAACTCAACGAAGGTAATGCCGGCGTGTTGAAGAACCTGCAGGCAGCAGATGCGGAACTGAGAGGTTTACGGGCACGTAAAACTTCACTGGAAGCACAACTGCAACTCATGGGACTGAATCCTGCAAAGGTGTCGCAGCAACACCTGGCGAGTGTACTCACGGTGACCAGCCCGATCAAAGGTGTGGTGAGCAGCGTGTTGATGAAGACGGGCAGCTATGTTTCTCCCGGCTCGAGCATTGCAGAAATAGTGGACAACAGCCAGCTGCACCTGGACTTGTACGTCTATGAAAAGGATCTATCAAGATTGCGCGAACAACAAACGATCCACTTCACGCTGACGAACAATCCCGGTAAAGAATATGATGCCACGATCTTCTCCCTGGGCTCCTCCTTTGAAGGCGAAAGCAAAGCAGTGTCTGTACACGCGCGGGTAGAAGGCGATAAAGCCGGACTGATAGATGGCATGAACATCACCGCTATCATCAGCCTGGAGAAAGCCACCGTGCCCGCTGTCCCCACTGCAGCCATCGTACGTCACCAGGGGCAGGACTTCATCTTCCTGGCCAAAGACGACCACTTCGAACGCATACCCGTAGCACGTGGTACTACCGACATCGGTTACACGGAAATTACCCTATTAAAGGAAGTACCGGCCGACGCAAAGATCGTTGTGAAAGGCGCCTTCTTCGTACTGGCAAAGATGACGAACGCCGGGGAAGCGCATGAGCATTGATAAAAAAGGCTGCCGGGTCAATCGGCAGCCTTTTCCTTTTAGGCGAAGATGTGTATCTGTAAGTATTGCAACAGCATGATCGTTTTGCCGTCCTTTATCTCGCCGGTCCTGATCATCTCTATGGCCTTATCAAAAGGAATTTCCAGGACTTCTATATTCTCCTGCTCTTCTTCGATTCCGCCACCGGTGCTTTGTTTGTGTGAGTCGTCATATTCGGCGATAAAAAAATACAATATCTCTGTTACAGAACCTGGCGACATATACGCTTCAAACACCTTTACCGGTGCAGTGATGTGATAACCTGTCTCCTCCTGCGTTTCACGCATAATGCAATCCTCTGGATTGTTCTGGTCCAGCAGCCCGGCGCAGGCTTCGATGAGCATACCCGTTTCGTTACCGTTGATGAAGGTTGGCAGGCGGAACTGGTTGACCAGCACCACCGTCCTCTTCGTTTTATTGTACAATAAGATCGTAGCGCCGTTGCCGCGATCGTAGGCCTCGCGGCTGTGTTTGTCCCAGGTACCGTTCCTGTTGCGGTATTCGTACGTTATCTTCTTCAATACATACCAGTTATCGGACAGTATTTCAGTTCCGATGATCTTAACACTTTGCATAACATTCGGTTGAGGAGCGAAGGTAGGGTTATTTGCGGCGGAACGGGGTACGACAGGCGGATTATTCACGGCCGGCAGGCTGTAACGCCCTGCCGGCTTGGGTTGTATCAACCCGGGTTGAATTGCATCTGCAGGTAGCGAACGATCGTTACTTTAGTAATGCCTCTTTCGGGATAGGCGGCCTGGTATTTAGCGGTAGCGTCCTGCGTAAACTTCATCAGGCGCGGCGTGCCGGCTACTGGCTCAAGTTTGTATACTACCTCCGTATTGTTAGGGTACTTCATGGTAAGCGTAAGATTACTAAAGGCGTAGGTACCTTCTGCATAGATGTTATCGCCGTGAATCTCCCTGAACTTCGGTTCATTGGTGGCATTGAACATAAAAAAGAGCCGTTTGCCGACAGGTTCCGCAAGTTGCGCCTGCATTTCTGCTTCCAGGCCGGTGTTAAAGCCAGTGTTAGTAGACTCTACATAGATTTCCGGCGCCTTTGCTTTATCCGATTCGTCGCGGTACCAGGTACCAGACAGAATGGTAGAATGCACATTGATCACGGCCGTTTGGCTGCCAGTGCCGGTTACCGTTACTTTCGTCTGTCCGACTACGTTGGTCGTGATCACGAGTCGGTTACCCTGTACCGTTACTTTGGCAATAGATTCGTCAGCAGAAGTAGCCGTATAGGCGCCCTGGCCTTTGAGAATTTCGACTTCGGCTGATTGTCCGGCATACACGCCAACATCGCGGGTACTGAGCCGGATCATGTTGTCTTCTTCCTTTTTACAGGCGGGTAACAGGCACGTGGAGGCGATAAGCAAGATTAGTCCGTTTAAAAATCGCATGGTAAAAGTGGGTTAAATGGTCCGGCCGCTAAAATAGCAGGCTGCGTCGAGCTTTGCAAGCCGAATCCGGCTATACTTTCCTTGTTTGTCGTAATCTCCCCTCCTTTTGGCGGGATCGACACCCGTTTCTATGGCGGGAAGCACTTAAGTTTGCTGAAAATCTAACACCATGCTACGCGCTTGTTGTATATTGATCTGCTTACTATTAACACAGCTTTCTATGAACGCACAAAAGGGGCAGTACGCCCAGGTGAACGGCTTAAATATGTATTACGAGATACACGGTGAAGGCTTTCCGCTCGTGCTGATCCACGGCGGCGGCTCTACGATCGGTTCCAACTTCGGTCACATTTTACCTTTGTTGTCGCGCCAACACCGCGTGATAGCTGTAGAAATGCAGGCGCATGGGCATACTGCCGACATCGACCGGGCTTACAGCTTTGAGCAGGATGCGGACGATGTGGCCGAACTGCTGCGACAACTTAAGATCACGAAGGCGAATGTTTTCGGCTTCAGTAATGGCGGTACGACTACATTACAGGTAGCGATCCGCCACCCGCAACTGGTCAACAAACTGGTTGTTGCTTCTGCCAACTATCGCCGCGACGGCATGCCTCCCGGCTTCTTTGAGCAGATGCCGAATGCTACCATCGAGCAACTGCCGAAGGAACTGGCCGACGCCTTCCGCGCCATCAACCCCGATCCGGCAGCATTGTCGGCGATGTTTAACCGGGACAAGGACCGTATGGTGAACTTTAAAGATATTCCTGATTCCGTTATTCAAAGGATCGTAGCTCCTACTCTGATCCTGAACGGCGACCAGGACGTGGTTTCGTCGGAACATGCAGTGGCATTATCGTGCCTGTTGCCAAATGCGCGGCTGGCGATATTGCCGGCGGGCCATGGCGACTATTTGGCGGAGGACAATGCATTGTCGTCGGTAGTCGTGTCCCTGGTCGGCCACTTCCTGCAATAAGCCTACTTTTTTGTTAATGAATGTTAAAATAATACCCGAAGGCCCGCCGCGGCACGTACATTTGCGCCATGAACCTCGTGGAAAAAAGGATCTGGTGGATGGTCGTGCCGACGGTATTGGCCGTGATGGTATTCCAGGGCATCTGGCTGCGATCGGCCTACCGCGACCAGCGGCAAACGTTGTCGGTACAGTTGCAGGACGCCTTACGGGCGGCCTATGACGAAGCGTTTGCGGCCAGGATGGACCGTAAGCCCGAATTACCGGCACCGCCCAAAGACACCGCGTGTAAAAACTGCGCTACCGTGACGACAGGGATCGTGATCAACTCTTCTTCCGAGGGCAGGAATACACTGACTTACGAGCGGCAATGGCCGACGGACACTTTCCATGCCGCCAGCAAGCTTCCTCCATTTCTTTCCGCCGTGCTTTCCTCCTCGCCGGAGTATCGTCCGGATACAGCGGCTTTACGTGGCGCATATACGAAGCAATTATCTAAACGAGACCTGCATTTACCATTTGTGTTGTTGTATGCTGAAGAGCTACTACCGGCCGACAGTGGTGGATTGCACGTGAGCATGCCGTTTTCTGTGATTGCGCCGGACAGTCACCTGTATGCCTACATTACCGGCGAGCGCGGCTACCTGTTGCAGCGGATGGCCGGGGCCTTTGCGGCTTCGCTGTTATTGCTGCTTATTGTAGCAGGCTGCATCTGGGTGTTGTGGCGCATCATCCTTCGCCAGAAGGCGCTGGAAGCCATGCGTGTCAACTTCATCAGCAACATCACCCATGAATTAAAAACACCGGTCGCGATACTTTCTACTATTAACGAGGCGCTGCTCACCTATAACGGCATCAGTGACCGGGAGAAAGCGGAGCGCTACCTGCGTTTGTCGAAAGACGAAATCAATAAACTGGAAGGGCAGATCGACCAGATACTCCAGCTATCGAAATTGGAGAATGGTTTACCTGCAGGTGCACGCGAACAGGTGTCGTTGCAGGAATTGCTGCATGCCGTACAGCAACGCTACAGCCATCTTCCGGGTGTAACGGTTACGACATCGATGGATGTTCATACGCCCGTTATCGTTAGTTCGCATGATGCCTTGCAAACAATACTCAACAATCTGGTAGACAATGCCGTGAAGTATACCGATAAAGCGGAGAAACTTGTGCGGCTGCATATTAAGGAGTTACCTGGCAAGTATGTATTCACCGTGAGTGATAATGGCATTGGTGTACAGGCAGCGCATCTCCCCTACCTGTTCGATAAGTTCTACCGCGTACCGCAGGGCGACATACATGAAGTGAAAGGATATGGATTAGGATTGAGTCATGCGAGGGAACTGGTACAGCAGTCGGGCGGAAACATACGCGTACAAAGCACACCGGGCGTTGGGAGCGAATTTGCATTTGAAATACCTGCATTATGAGTAAGACAAGGCTATTATTGGTAGAAGACGAACAGGTGTTGGCCACCGTGATCCGCGAAACGCTGGAACTGAACGGCTTTAACGTAGCGCTGGCGGGCAATGGCCGCGAAGGCTGGGAATTGTTTCGATCCTTTCAACCGGAGATATGCATCCTGGATGTGATGATGCCGAAGAAAGACGGCGTTAGTCTGCTCGAAGAGATCCGTATGACCAACGAAGCAGTGCCCGTCATTTTCCTTACTGCCAAAACAGGAACAGACGACGTGATCCGCGGCCTGAGCGCCGGGGCGGACGATTATGTGAAGAAACCCTTTAGCATGGAGGAGCTTTTATTGCGCATCAATGCCCTGTTGAAACGTAGCCGGAGCAGGGTGGCGGTGGCGACGGGCGGCGGCATCTACCAGATCGGCGCTTACCGTTTTGACGCCCACCGGCAGGAGCTGCGTTTCGAAGACCAGGTACAACGCCTGTCCGAACGCGAAGCGCACATCCTGAAAATACTCGCCGATCATCTGAACAGTGTTACTGCCCGTAAGGCCATGCTATTGAAGGTCTGGGGCGACGATGGATTCTTCAATGCACGAAACATGGACGTTTACATTACACGCATCCGGAAGTACCTGCAGCAGGACAGCTCGGTGCAGATCGTGAATGTACGTGGCGTTGGATATAAGCTGATCGCCTAAGTTTTAACGTTCATTAACACTGCATACAGGTTCGTTAACCGAGTTTGCGCAGGAGGCTCAATAGCTTTGCGGCATACAATTTATAGTATGCGCTTTCTGCTGATCACACTAGTACTTTTTACCTCTACCTTATATGCTCAACGCCGCTCGTCCGTAGTGGCCGATAGTATCCCGACCCGTGGCCTGGACCTGAAAGAAGTCGTTGTCACAGCAAAGGCACCACCCATCACCTATCGCGGCGACACTACCGAATACAACGCCGGCAGCTTTAAAGTGAAAGCCGGCGGCGTTGTGGAAGATCTGCTAAAGACCTTACCCGGCCTGCGGGTAGATCGTAACGGTATGATCAAGTCCCAGGGCAAACAGGTGCAGCGTGTATTAGTCGACGGCAAGCCCTTCTTCGGCGACGACGCCACGATTGCCACGAAGAACCTGCCGGCAGATATGATCGACAAGGTGCAACTCATCGACCAGAAAAGTGAACTGGCGCAGTTTACAGGCGTGGATGACGGACAAAACAACAAAGTGATCAACCTCATCACCAAGAAAAACCGGAAGAAAGGTGTATTCGGCAATGTCAATGCCGGCGCAGGATTGAACGAGTTGTACGAAGCGGGAGCGAACATCAACAGCTTCAGCGGCGAACGCCAGTTATCAGTATTGGCGAAAAGCAACAACATCAACAAATCGGGATTCAGCAATAATGAACTGATACAGATGGCAGCGCGGGATCCCAATGCATTGAACAACCTGTCTCCATTAATCATGAATGAACTGATGGGCGGCTTTGGCGATTGGGCGGATGGGGTAACGACGACGCACTATGGCGGCGTCAACTTCAACAATGACTGGGGCAGGCGGCTTTCGTGGCATAGCAGCTATTTCTATAACAGTGCAAATACCAGGAACGACTATGCCCGCGAGCGGCAACACTTTCTGGCCGATACTTCCTGGATTGACGAGCAGCGGGGCCATAGTTTACAACGCAACCACGAGCACCACATAGAAACGACGGCGGAGTTCAGGTTCAATGAGCGCACGTCTTTGAAGCTCTCGCCCAGGTTCAGTAAGGCCGTATCGGATGCCAGCGAACAGCGGGCGTTTAGCGCCACAACGTTTAACAAACAGCAACTACTGAATGAAGGCAGGCAGTCTACCCGCTCCCACAACGACACCCGCCGGTTTGATGCAGACCTGCTGTTCCGCCACAAGTTCCGTCGTAAAGGCCATAGCCTGATGGTGACACTAAGTCCGGAAGTGTATGAAAGTGATTACACTTACCTGAATCAATCGCAGGCCCGGTACCTGAACGTACGACAGGCAGACTCCACCAACCAGCTTACCCGATCTGCAGCCAATAACAGCAACATCGATGGCAAGGCCGTATACACCTTTCCTGTGAACCGGCGCATCCATCTGCAACTGAGTGAGCGGCTGCGATACAGCGCGGCAAACACGAACAGGCATGTCAGCAACTTCGATGTGCTAAAACAACAATACACCGATACGGATATACGCTACAGCGACCACTATACTTATCAAACACTGGAGCATCATCCCGATTTACTGCTATCGCTGAAAGACCGTAAGCTGTCGCTGTCGGCAGGACTGGCGTACAAGAAGCAAACTATAGGAGCGCTATCGTACAGCAAACAGTATGAGATAAACAAAGTATATGGTGCACTACTGCCGCACCTGTTCTTAAAATACCAGCATACGAAATGGCGCAAGACCGAGTTTGAGTTCCGGCGTGACAGTTATATGCCCGGCATCGGCCAGCTGCAGCCTTTGGAAGACAATTCATCCGCCATGATCACAAGGCGCGGCAATACTGCGCTGCGGCAAAGCGTCGAGCATCACACCTCCCTGTTCTTCGAAAACAACAGCAAGGACCAAAAACGCTCGCAACACCTGCGCCTGCGTTACAGCGCAAAGCCACAGGCCGTTACAGACCAGTCTATCCTGGATACACTGACGGGCAGGCAATTGATCTATCCCATTAACGTGAAAGGCAACTACGATGCGGCTTTGGAAAGTGGTGTTTCTTTTTCTACAGGAAAGAACGGCACTCACATCGACATCAACGCCGGAACCTCGTATGGACATAGCATTGGCTACGTTACCGGGCGAAGGTACTATTCAGATGAATGGTCAACACAAATAGCCACCAGTAGTGACGTCAACCTCGGCGAATATTTCAGTCTGCACGCAAAAGGCGAAGCTGCCTATCACGACCGCCGGTTTGGTACTGCGAAACAGCTGTCGTGGACGTTCTCGTATGAACTATCACCCGCGCTAAAGCTATCCAGGGGACTTTCAGTTGAAGCCTCTCTGCTAAGCCGCCTCAACACAGGTCTGAGCAATGGGTACAATACGAATGTGCGGCTGCTGCACGGGCGCCTGCATCAAACCATTGGAAAAGCTTTTTCCCTGGAGCTTTCCGGCCGTGACTTACTGAACCAGCACAAAAACATTCGCAGGACAGCCGGTAACGGTTATGTGGAAGACGTTCGGGGCAGCGTACCTGGCAGGTATTTTCTTTTGAGTGTGGCTTACAAACTCAGCGTATTTCCAACTAAATAATCATAAATCCATGCAACACTACCGCAAACTATTAGCCGCGGCCATGCTGATGATGACAGGCAGCAGCATCAACGCGCAAGACAGAACACAGGGCGAGATCACTTACACCATCCGCATTCCGATGGGCGACCGCATGAAGTTCTCACAGCCGGAACTCGCAGGCGTGTTTCCAGAAGTGCTGGAGCGCGAGGCCGTACTCATTTACCGGGATAAACAGGCCCTCATCAACACCGCCACCCAGCAAGAGATCACCAGCGATGATGGCAATGTAAAACTTATGATCTCCAGTGGTGGCGACGAAGCCCAGGCCTACCTGAACATGAACACGAAACGACTCTCCTACCTCGTGAATCTCCAGGGAAAAATATCTATATAAAGGCAAATTTGCGCCAGGCCGGGATACTACCGAGACGAGCGTTTCGAAGGAAACGGGTGAGACGAGGAAAATACTGGGCTACGAATGTCGTAAAGTAGTAGCGACACGCGGCAAGACCGTTGTCACCTATTGGTACACCACCGCAATACCTGCACTGGGCAGCCCGTTCGGCGCGATGAGCGATAAGGGCGTGGTGTTACAGATGGACAGCGAACCGCTTTCATTCAAAGCCGATGAGGTGCGTTTCAGGAAAGTAGCAGCGAGTGAGGTAGCGGAACCGACAGGGTTGCCGGTGATTTATGAGAAGGAGTATGCGGAGTTGAAGGGGCAGTAACCGGCGGATGAGTAGCCTGTTTCACCGGGCTACTCATGCTCCCTCACCAGTCTGTCCAACTCCCCTAAATTCGCCACTGCATCCCCAATGGTATTATTAAAATACACGAACACCTCCTTCCCTTCGCGCAGCCATCCCCGTATGCTTGCGGCATACTCCTCCAATTGCATTGGTGTATATCCGCCACGGTAATCCCCTGCCGGGCCGTGGAACCGCAGGTACACAAAATCGGCACCGGCATTCAGCCGGCTGTTGCGCGACTTGGGAATGTCGTGCAACACCACACTACAACGATATTCATCCGCCAGTTCATACGTTTCGCCAATATACCACGACGGATGCCTGAACTCCAGTGCCACCCGCCAGCCACGGTGGTCACCGATCGTATCGAGCAAAGCTTCGAGCTGCCCGAACGCGTCGACGGTGGTGGAGGGCGGGAACTGGATGAGCAGGCTGCCTTTCTTACTGCCTGCACCATCTATCACGTTCATAAAATGATGCACGGCCGCCGGGTCAAATGCCAGTTGCTTCACATGCGTGATGTCGCGGTGCAGTTTGAAGGTGAAGCGAAAATCGGCTGGTGTTTCGCGGGCCCAGCGATTAATAGTGACTGCCTGGGGTACTTTATAGAACGAGCTGTTGACCTCGATGCTGCTGAACAGCGATGCGTAGTAACAAAGTCGCGATTTGTCCCGGTAGTCGGGAGGGAATGCCTGTTTGTTCGGGACCGGCAAAACCAGGCCGCTGGTGCCGGACCAATAAAATCCTTTCCACATACCGGGAGCATGGCAAAAATCCTTCCAGGCGGCCATGGGAGGCGATCTGTGGTGTAAAATGGAGGGCGGTACATCCTTCAATCCGGCCGCTCATCCTTCCCAACCCTTTTCTGCTAACGGGAGAAGTATTATATTTAGCATCCCGTTTCCCAAAAGGGGTAACAATGAATAAGTTACAGCATCGAAATCAAAACCAAACCATTACTGCTCACATGAGTAAAAAATTCCTTGTGCTGGCCCTGATCGCCGGCGCCAGCTTCCAATCATTTGCACAGACGCAAAAAAAGGCCGCTCCTGTTGCAGCCGCTACAGAAGTAATGCCTGTAGACCCTGCCGTTAAGATCGGCAAACTGCCGAACGGCCTTACTTACTACATCCGCAAAAATGCCGAGCCGAAAAACCGCGCAGTACTCTTCATGGCCGTGAAAGCGGGTTCCCTGATGGAGACCGATGCGCAGCAAGGCCTCGCACACTTTGCCGAACACATGTCTTTTAACGGCACGAAGGACTTCCCTAAAAATGAACTGATCAACTACCTCCAGAAGGCAGGCGTGAAGTTTGGGGCCGACCTGAATGCCTACACCGGCTTTGACCAAACGGTGTACCAGCTGCCGATCCCGACAGACAGCGTAGCGCTGTTCCACAATGGCTTCAAAATCCTGGCTAACTGGGCAGGATATGTAACCATGGACGATTCGGAGATCGACGCGGAAAGAGGTATTATCGTGGAAGAAGAACGTGCCCGTGGTAAAAACGCACAGTCCCGCATGCAGAAAGAACTGCTGCCGGTATTGCTGAAAGGTTCGCGTTACGAAAACCGTCTGCCGATCGGTAAACTGGAAGTGATCCAGTCATTCCCGAAAGAAGAAATGCGCAATTTCTATAAAGACTGGTACCGACCAAACCTGCAGGGTGTAATCGCCGTAGGCGACTTTGATCCTGTAGAAGTGGAAAAGCTGATCAAGGAAAACTTTGGTCCGCTGAAAAACCCGGCCAATCCGAAACCAGCTGTTGCCTACACATTGCCAGACAATCCAACGCCACTGTACAAACTGGTAACAGATGTGGAGTTCCCCTATCATGTAGCGATGGTCATGATGCGTCACAAAGGCGCAACTACCAAAACGGTGGCCGATGCCCGTAAGAACATGGTGGTTAGTATGATCAACAACATGCTGACTGCACGTCTCAACGAGATCAAACAGAAAGGTAATGCACCATTCCTGGAGGCGCAGTTCAGCTCCGGTCCTTACCAGGGTGGTATGATCCCCGGCACCGATGCGACCAGCGTTGTAGCAGTATCGAAAAATGCGGAGGAAATGAGCAGTGCACTGAAAGCTGTAATGGCAGAAGTAGAGCGCATGGCACAATTCGGCTTTACCGCTCCTGAGCTGGAAGTGATGAAGAAAAATATTGAAGCCGGCAACGAGAAAGGTTACCTGGAAAGAGACAAAACACCGTCTGCTTCTTACGTGCAGCAATACCTGAAAAACTTCCTCACCGGCTCCGCGATCACTTCCGCTGATTACCGTTACGAGCTGAATAAAAAGCTGCTGTCGACCATCACCCTGGCCGAAGTAAATGCAGCGGCGAAGGCGCTGACTAAACAGCAGAACGTAGCCATCATCATTCAGGCGCCTGAGAAGGACAAAGCTAAAATGCCAACAGAGGCGCAGGTACTCGCAACGATCAAAGACGCTGCGAAAGGCCTTACGCCTTATGTAGACAATACCGTGAATAAACCTTTGCTGGAAAAGCAACCAGTTGCCGGTAAAATTGTGAGCGAAGAAAAACTCCAGGGCCTGGATGTTACGAAGCTGAAATTTTCTAACGGTGTAACAGTGCTGCTGAAACCTACAACCTTCAGGAATGACCAGATCCAGTTCGCCTCTTTTGGCGCGGGCGGTACATCCCTGGCGGATGACAAACTGGTAGAAGTAGTAGGCTACACCGGCAATATCGGTAGCGATGGTATCGGCGATTTCGACAACACGCAGCTGCGCAAACTGCTGGCGGGCAACACGGCTAACGTAGCGCCTTATATCAGCGACCTTCACCAGGGCTTTAACGGTGGCGCATCACCCAAAGACCTGGAAACAGCACTGCAGCTGGTATACGCTTATGCCACCAATCCAAGAAAAGACCAGGCGGCGTTTAAGCAGAACATGGACGATTTCCGTGTGATGCTGACCAACAAGAACGTTACGCCGGAAGCAGCTTACAAAGACACCATGAACGCGGTATTCACTTCTTACGCAGAACGTGAAAAAACGCCGGAAGTAGCTGACCTGCAGAAGATCTCCCTGGATAAGTCGTTCGAGTTCTATAAAGATCGTTTCTCCGATGCGAGCGGCCAGACCTTCGTATTCGTGGGCAACTTTGACGTAGAGAAAATTAAACCGTTGCTGGCAACTTACCTGGGTGGCCTGCCATCTACCGGCCGCAATGAGCAGTATATCGACCGCGGTATTCGTCCGCTGCCAGGCAAAGTTGAAAAAACCGTACGCAGAGGTATTGAAGATAAAGCTTCTGTACAGCTGACGTTCCACGGCAAATTCGACTACTCTGTAGAAAACAACCTGCAGCTGAATGCCCTGAGCGACATCCTCGAGTTCAAAGTACTGGAGCGCCTGCGCGAAAAAGAGAGCGGTGTTTACACACCAAATGTTGGCTTCTCTGCCAGCAAACTGCCTACGCCTTACTACTCGATCTCCATCTCCTTTAACTGCGCCACTGCCAACGTTGACAAACTTGTCGCTGCTGCATTGGACGAAGTGGAGCTGCTGAAAAAGAACGGCGCTACTGAAACAGACGTAGAAAAGTTCAAAGCCGAAACACAACGCGCACAGGAACTGAACCTGCGTGAAAACGGTTACTGGCTGAGCTACCTTACTTCTAAATACAGGAACGGTGACGATCCGTTAAGCCTGCTTACCTTCAACGAGCGCCTGAAGCTGGTTACGCCTGCTTCTGTGAAAGCGACTGCTGAAAAATACCTCAGCGGCAGCAACTTCGTAAGAGGTGTGTTGGTGCCTGAAAAATAGCGCTGATATCATTTGAATACTCAAGGGCTGGTTTATGGACCAGCCCTTTCTTTTTGCCCGCTCCCGTACAATCACCTGTCCGATTCCGGACGAATCTAAACCCTAACCTGTCAACTGTCAACCACTTAGCGATTGGCATAACCCTTGGGCGAACCTCATATGACGTGTGCGGTTGATCACCCTTTACAAATCGCAAAACATGCTTTACAACTACCTGAAGATCGCCTGGCGCAGCCTGTTGAAAGACCGCCAATTCTCCTTGCTCAACCTTGTGGGCCTTTCAACCGGACTTGCCACTACCCTGCTGATATGGCTGTGGGTAAGCGACGAGCGGCAAGTAGACCGCTTTCACCAGCACAGCGATCGTTTGTACCAGGTGATGCAGCACACGAAAGAGGAAGCCGGTATCAGCACCACTCCCAATACACCGGGCTTGCTGGCGGATGCACTGGCAAGAGAATTACCTGAAGTAGAACGCGCCGTCACCGTGGTTACACCTTCCTGGTTTTCGGCGGATGCGGTTATAGCGCTGGGCGATACCCGCATGAAGGCCGCGGCACAGTTTGCGGGCGGCGATTACCTTAGCATGTTTACGTACAAAGTGCTGCAGGGCGATACTGCGCGATTGCGGAACGACCGTCGCACGATTGCCATCTCCGACCAGCTGGCAGCAAAACTATATCCGGGGGCTCAGGCTCTGGGCCGCACGGCGAAATTCCTGTTCAATGAATTTAGTGGCGACTATGTAATCGCAGCCGTGTTCGAAAAGCCACGGCACACCAGCTCCGACCCGTTTGATGTGTTGTTCAGTTACGATCTCTTTCTCGAGAAAAGAACCTACCTGCGGGAATGGGGCAACAGCGATCCGGCCACCTATGTTTTGTTGCGTGAGGAAGCGGATGCAGGCGTCTTTAAGCGGAAGCTCGCAGGCTTTTATGCTGACAGGAAGCTGAACCCTGGCAGCAGCCTTTCCTCCAGGCTTTACGCCGATAAATACTTGTACGACCAATATACGAATGGTGTAGTGTCCGGCGGCCGCATCACCTATGTAAAACTATTCACACTCATCGCCGCCTTTATCCTTTTTATCGCTTGTATCAACTTCACG
The DNA here is from genome assembly GCF_022867795.2 of Chitinophaga horti. Taxonomy (NCBI): domain Bacteria; kingdom Pseudomonadati; phylum Bacteroidota; class Chitinophagia; order Chitinophagales; family Chitinophagaceae; genus Chitinophaga; species Chitinophaga horti. The sequence continues at coordinate 2,475,780 of NZ_CP107006.1, forward strand.
AATCTGTCAACCGCCCGTGCGGCCAGGCGGATGAAGGAAACAGGCATCCGTAAAGTAGCAGGTGCAACCCGCGGCCACCTGGTGTTGCAACATTTGGGGGAATCGATGCTGATCAGCATTTGTGCACTGTGCCTCGCAGTAGGATTACTATTCCTGTTGTTGCCGGCATTTAATCAGCTGACGGGCAAAAACCTCTTGTTGCGGCCGGACTTCCGGCTACTGGCAGCACTCGCAGGATTTACGCTGATCACGGGCGTATTGGCAGGGAGCTATCCGGCGCTGTACATATCCGGATTTAAGCCCGCATTGGCGCTGAAAGGCATATTTAAGTCCGGCCCCGGAGAAGCCTGGGTGCGAAAAGGCCTGGTAGTGTTCCAGTTTACGGTATCCGTAATGGCCATTTGCGCGGTGACCGTCATTTACAGGCAGATACATTTTATCCAGTCGAAAAACCTGGGTTATAATCGTGAGCAGATCATTCATTTTGAAATACCACTCGAGATGGACTCCGCCAAACTCGCAGCGGCAGAAAGCTTTGTGGCGGCCGTGAGACAGCTGCCTGGGGTTGTAGCAGCTTCAAGTTATGGACACGATTTGCTGGGGCAACACGGCGCGGTAGGCGATCTGCAATGGCCGGGCAAACCCGCGGACAAAAATGTCAACCTGGCCAACCTCGAAGTAGGTTTCCGGTTTTTACAGACCACCGGCATCCAGCTAAAAGAAGGCAGGTATTTCTCTGAGAACGCGAATGCCTCTCGCGAGCTAATTCTAAACGAATCGGCTATAAAAGCGATGGGACTTACAGATGCAATTGGTAAAACTGTAAAACTCTGGGGCAACGATCGCGAAATCGTCGGCATTGCGAAAGACTTTCATTTTCAATCACTTTACCATCCCGTTACGCCCTGCTTTTTCCAGGCGTACCCGGTCATGCCAAATGTGATCGTAAAAATACGGCCAGACCAGCAACAGGCCGCTATCGCCGCGGTGAAAGCCGAGTATGGCGACTTCTTCCAATCTCTTCCGTTCGATTACCGGTTTATGGATGATGAATACCAGGCGATGTATGCTTCCGAGCAGCGCGTGGCCGTGTTGTCGAAGTACTTCTCCGCACTGGCGGTACTCATCTCCTGCCTGGGTTTATTCGGGCTGGCGGCCTTTACGGCACAGAAGCGCCGGAAAGAGATCGGCATCCGGAAAGTGCTGGGAGCTACGGTGAGCAGTGTGGTGTTATTACTATCGAAAGATTTCCTGCGGCTGTTACTGATCTCCGTGCTGATCGCGTTTCCACTTATCGGTTACATCATGCACGAATGGCTAAACCACTTTGCTTACAGCGTAGGGCTCGGACCGGAAATATTCCTGCTGGCCGCAGCTGCCATGGCGCTGGTTACGTTGGCGACGATCAGCTTCCAGTCGTTGAAAGCGGCGCTAGTCAACCCGGTGAAGTCTTTACAATCTACCTGATAAAAAAAGCCGGCCCTGTAACGGGCCGGCTTATGCTTTTATTTAGTGGAGATGTCAATCGTACCTCCGTTCTTAAACACGTCGTGCGATACAAAGTAGCCTTTCAATGCCTGTCCGTTCACCTTGATGCCTGTAAGCGAGCGACCTTTGCCCGGTTTGCGGATGGTGATCAGTTTGCCGCTGTTCGTACGCCATTTGATCTCGTCAAAGAGTGGCACAGTGACCAGGTACTCCGGATCAGTGGCGGAATAGGTGTACAGTCCGGCCGCGCACAACACGTACCAGGCCGACATTTCACCGGCATCGTCCATACCACATAATGCGAGACCATCATCACCGATGCCATACAGGCTGTTGAGAATCGTGTCGATGATATGCTGCGACTTGGCGGGTTTGTCGATGAAATAATAAGAGAACGGCGCTTCATGGTCTGGCTGGTTGCCATGGCAATACTGGCCGATCATCGTTTCCACGTTACGTGCGATGTGTTTCGGGTTCCATGGAACGGTGAAGAGCGAATCCAGTTTTGATTCGAAACCCGCTGCGCCGCCGTAAAGTGCTACCAGTCCTTTCGGATCATGTGGTGCAAAGAAGGATACCTGCCAGGCATTCGCCTCGCGATACATGTATTCGTAGTAAGGGTATTGCGGATTGAACGGCGTGATCCAGCTGCCATCGGCAAGCCGGCCTCTCATGAAACGCGTGGTCGGGTCGAACATGTTTTTATAGTTGGACGAGCGGCCCATCAGGATGCGATAATTCGCGGTGTCGCCTAACGCTTTCGCCAGCTGTGCCAGCGAGTAATCATCATACGCATATTCCAGCGTTTTAGATACACCGGCGTGCGCCTTCGTTTCTACGTGCGGATTTTTCACATCCGGATCAGAGATAAAGCCCTTTTTGATATACTCTTCGATGTGTGGCCTTGCGCCCGGCACATTCGCGTTCTTCAATAAAATCTGGTAAGTACCTTTTACATCAAACTGATCGATACCGCGGAGATAGGCGCCAACGATCGAAGAAGCGCCATGGTCGCCGTGGAAGAAGGTTGGGATGAAACCTGTTTTGTCACCCACATCTTTCATTGATTTAATCACATCCAGCGCTACTTCCGGCGACAAAAGACCGAGCAGTACATCTTTATTGCGATACGTATCCCAGAGAGAAGGTTCTGTATAATAATTGAAATCAGCCTGCTGCACCTGGCGTTTTGCGTCTGTATACTGACCGTTTACATCACTGCGTAAAGCAGGCCAGAGGAACGAGCGGTACAGGCTGGAATAGAACATACCTTTCTGCTTTTCCGTTCCGCCTTTCACCTGGATGCGCGACAGCAGTTTTTCCCATTGCTGGTTGGCGCTGGTACGTATAGCGGTAAAGGATTTAGCGCCTATCTCCTTCCCGAGGTTCTGCTTTGCATTTTCCATGCTCACGAACGAAAGACCAATTTTCATTTCCACCGGCCTGGTACCATTGGCCAGATGAACGATCGCGTTGCCGTTACGTTTACCCTCTTCTTTTATATTGAGCTTTTCAATATTTGTATTCAGCTGCGCGTAAAAGTAGATGCGTTCACCGGTCTGCTGAAAGCCCTGTAACACATTATTGCCTACCTGCTCTATTTTCCAGTTCGATACCCGGTTGTTAGAGCGGGCGAGGTCGAACAGTATCTGCCGGCCGGAGGCTTGTTTATACGTGTATTGATGGTAGCCGCAACGCAGCGTAGACGTCAGTTTCACGTCTACATCGTAATCATCGAGGTACACCTGGTAATAACCTGGCGCCGCACTTTCCCGTTTGTGCGAAAAGTGAGAGCGCAATGTATCGCCCGGATTAGACATCGGCAGCACCGGGATGTTACATAAGTTCCAGTGGCCTTTGTTGGTGTGCGTGAAGCCGTAAATAATGTTATCCTCATACTCGTAACCAGCACCCGAGCCATATTCGGTCATCGGGCTCAACTGCACCATAGCATTAGGTAACGAGCTGCCTGGGAACGTGAGTCCGGCCCAGGAGCGCCAGCCATCGGGCAATTCGTAGCCGAGTATCTTTGGATCGGTGAGTGGCGCGGTGCCAATAAATGTGTTCACATAACGGGTGTACTGGGCCTTAACCGACGTGGAGGCAAGTAGCGACAATAGTACGCAACGGGAAAGTAGTCTGATCTGTTTCTTCATTAGCTTGCAAAAGTTTCCTATGCCGCCAAATGTAATGCGTTATGCCTCCTGTGTTCAAAAAATTACATAAGTGGTTAAAATAGTACCAAGCTAGAAGTACTTCTCCATGGTGATCCCATAGTTGACCAGCAAGTTCTCGCGACCGGTCCGGTTGAGGCGGTTGTAATTCAAGGCGGCTGTAATGGCAAGCCAGGAGCGCAGTTTCACCGATACAGAATTGACGCTTTTCAGGATGTAATCATTTTGTTTCGTGAACGACTGCTGCCAGAACTGCGAGCCTTCGAGCACGATGATACTTTTGATCGTCCATTTATAATACACGCGCAGTGAGTTACGCACGGTCTGGTACTTGTCCGGGATCGTATCTTCCAATATCAGATCGCTATGCTCGAATAACGGGCCGTCGCTTATATTCAGCACTGCCGTAGGTGTTCTGATCACATCATATGCCACCCCTGCACCTCCCTGGAAGCGGTTATTGATCTTTAACGAGTAACTGCGGTCGTAGGTAGCAAGGCCCCAGTAGAAGAATCGTCGATTGCCGGCATACAAATTAAAGTTGAGGGATGCGGTAACGTCGTTATTCGTTTGTTCACTGTTTTGTGCACCGTACACGTAACCGGCATCGGCATTCAGCACGATCTTCTTTTTACTGATCTTAAAAGCGGCGACATTATTCAGGAGATAAGAGCGGCCGTCATTTGTCTGGTTGATCGACCCTGTGGAGGAATACTTCGCGTAATAATGCACAGAATCGGAGAACTGTGCGGCCACATTAAGGCTACACAGCACTCCGATCCATAAAAAGAGACATATCCGGATAATCATGCCGCCCAGCGCACAATTAACGTGCCTGAATCGGCTCAAATTAGTCTGCGGCTACCATTTCGGCGGGGTCCAGCTTCCATGCATAATCATAGAACCCAGCCAGTTTAACGCCGCTGGCACCTTGCTCCAGCATGCTGGCGGAATATACCATGAAGTCGGCAAAACCGCTTGCACCGGCAAAATATTGGTTGGCATAGGCTGCTTTCATTCCTTCCAGCCCGGAACCCGTTACTACGGCTACGGAAGCGACATCGGAGCCTTTTAACGGCCACACAAAACTTGCGCTCAGGCCGGCACCGTTCCAGGTTTTACCGGCGGCAGTTACTTTATTGCGCGACACCTGTATCGGACAATCCGCCAACAGGACGCTCCACGCTTTATTAGTGCTACTGTTGCCGTAAACAATTACGCCACGGTCTTTGTAGCGGGCAGCGGAATAATCCTTGTCTGCGATAATATCCACCGCGCCATTGCCGCGATAGTACCACGTTTCAGCATCATATCTTGCTTTGTTGAGGCTCCACTCGTTTTCTGCTGCGTTTCCACCGGTGCTGTACACAAACACCATACGATGATTAAATCCATCCTTTAACGTACCGTAACGATGTGGGCCTTTTTCTGTCAGCGGCGCTTTGGACGCTGTTTTGCCGTTAAGCAGGTATACCTGCTGTCCGGCCGTATGGGAACTTTCCACACCATCGATCGTTACTTTTACAGTAGCGCCAGGTGTAAACTCAGACAGGTCGAGGCGCAACAGGCGTACGTTTTCGGTAGTGCCGCTGATCGTGTTGGCCGTTTTATTCCTGTTTAGCCTGATGCGGCTGTATTGTAGCGGGTGCAACTGCTGCTGGATGGACGCCCAGCGGTAGGCATCCGAAATACCGGGACTTGCGGTCATGAAATCGATATTGTTTACGGCAGAATCTACCGGACGGAGATGCCACTTGAAGAACTCGAAGATCGGCTTCCAGTCTACACTGATATCACCGAACCAGTGTTCGCCGCCTGGGTATTCATTGTAGCTGAAGTCTGCATGAAACTTACCCAACAATTCACGCATCTGCCTGGCATAATTTACAGATACCGTACGATCCGCATCACCATGAAATACATATACCCCCAGCGGTTTATAGTTCGATACCAGTTTGATCACATCACTCTGGTTGCCTGCACGCAGCAACATCTGCTCCATCGGCACACTGCTGCTATCCGGGATAAGTCCATCGGCCGAGCCATAACCTTTCAACGTTGGATAACCGGCACTGGGCGCAATAGCAGCCCACTTGTCGGGGTACGTAGCCCCCAGGAACCAGGTGCCATGGCCGCCCATAGAGTGCCCCGTGAGGTAAACATGTTGCGGATCGGGCTGAAACTTTGCACGGGCAATGCCGAGCACTTCCAGCGCATCAAGCCGGCCCCAGTCTTCCCAGTTAAACCCGCGCGGACGGCGGTTCGTAGCAGCTACGAGCGTTCCCCAGTCTTTAGGTTGATACGCCCTCGCCTGCCCTATTGCTTCTACGCCGGCGCCATGCACCGAGAGAAACAAGGCCGCACCGGGTCGCGGACCGTTTACCTGTGGCGTTACCGCGTAGTATTGCAGGCTGCCATCGATCTGGCTGATGAAAGTACCACTGTATTGTTTGCCTTCCGCCACCGCTTCTACTTCTACGGCGGATTGGTCCAGCACACGGCCTTTCTCCACCAGGGCTACCTCGCACGACGTTTTACCCACGGCGTTCACTGCACCTGCATCAAAATAAAAAGGAACTTTACGTGTAGACATAGCCGGTATAACCGGAACATCAGACACCATCGACTTGCCTTGCAGCGTCGCCCGAAGTTGCAGGCCTTTCAGTTCTTTGGCGGAACTGTTGATCACCACGATCGCGCCCTGCAAAGTATCCTGCGCATGGTTGGCTCTGATGGAAGGCATCGTCGGATCTTCCGTATTCAGCTGCACCATTTTTTCCGGCAAACTGAGACTGGCGGTAATCGCTACGCCACGAACGTATATTTCGTTTAATCCTTTTTTAAGTTGTACCGGGATGTACAGCCAGCCCGAGCTATATGGATCGCCGGCATGCGGCACCCCGTTGAAATACAGGCCACTGTTGCCTTTGACATTCAACACGGCCGTACGCGCTACCGGTGATTCGTACGTGAGATAAAAGTACGCACCACGGCCAAAGTTGCCACCACCGCGGCCCATACCGCGACGAAACAAACGATTGGCACTGTCAGCCGTTACCAATTGCCATGACTGTCCTGCCTCAAACGCAGCACCATCCACAGGTTGCTTCAACGTATTCGTGTAAAGCCGGTAAGCCAGCAGGTCGGAGTAAATCGCCTCACGACCGTAGCGTTGCGGACTTGTCACCTGCAATCCTGTTTTAAACTGATGCAGCGTTTGTGCGTCTGATTGTGCTATTGGCGCGGTGGCCAGCAGCAGCAATGCCCATCTGATTTTTTTCATACCCTTCATAAAGCTTAATGGACGCGCCTAAGAGAACGCCCGGATCTTTTTATGATTCAACTTATATTCCTTTACCTTATTTTCCATCACCAATGCTACCGCTCCTATCAACTCCGCCTGGTAACCCAGCGTTGATATGGCCAGTTGCGTATTGGCTGCCAGCCGCGGAATGCTGTGCTCATTGAGCGCCTGCTGTACGGGCGCTTCCCACACCTTGCCGGCCGCCGTTCCGCGACCGCTCAAAACTACCGACTGCGGATTCATCAAATGAATAAGGATCGCGACAGCCTTGCCGATATCGTAACCGGTCTTCGAAAGCAATTCCACTACGAAACGATCTCCCCGGTGTGCTGCTTTTACGATCGACTCCCAGTCTTCCTGTGCATGACCGGCGGGGAAGCCGTCGCCGAGGGCGGACAGCCTGCCGGAGCGCAGACCATTGGCGGCCTTTTCTATGACGACTTGCAGGGAGGCTTCGGTTTCCAGGCAGCCGCTTTTGCCGCAGCTGCATAATTTGTTGTTGTTAAAAATCGGGATGTGACTAAACTCGCCCGCAAAACCGTCATGGCCGCGAAATAGTTCGCCATTCAGGATCATGCCCAAACCAATGCCCCAGCCGATATTGATGACCGTCACATTTTTCTTATCGCGGGCGGCACCAAAGCGGAACTCCGCCAGTGCAATCAGGCTGGAGTCGTTATCGATATAAACGGGTAAGCCCAGGGCATCCGTCAGGTATTCTGTAATAGTTTGATTGCCGTTAAAAGAGATCGAATAATTGATGCCATTTTCAAAGTCCACGAAGCCGGGCATCCCGATACCTACGCCTACAATCTTTTCACTGGGAACGTCGGCGGCGATGATCACTTCCCGTATGCGTTCCATCAATTGAGCGATGGCGCCCGGGTTATGATTCAGCGGAAGCTCAAATTCCGTTACTGGTGTTACAGGGCGGTTTTCCATATCGAGCAGCGCAATGCGCGTAAATACCTGGTCCATTGCTACAGACACGACGAACATAGCATCCGGCCGCATCGCGTAAATAACAGGCCGCCTGCCACCACTGGAGGGTGCATAGCCCGATTCTACGATAGAGCCTTCGTCCAGCAAATCCTCTATCACTTTCATGACATGCGGTATGCTTTTGCCCATTCGCTCGCTCAGGTCAGTTGATGACAACTTACCTGAAAAATAAAATTCCCTCAGGGCTAAGGCCCGGTAAAAATGTTTATTGACCATATGCTCCCGGTGCTATTCTTTTTACAAAAACGTCACTCTAATACCATCTGCTCGTCGCCGGGCTGGTATTGAGCGTAAATCAGTAACAGCGTAAACATTTCATCATCCGATTTCATGTTTCCACTTGAAAAAACATACTTCGGCGGTTTATTGGGGTTCACCGGATTTGCCGCTGTATTATCGTAGGTGCCTTTCATATGAATAATGGATCCTTGCGGTATCTTCACCGGCTTTTTAAACCGGTATAACTCCTGCCAGCGAAAGTCCCATTCAGGGATGTGCACCAGCCGTATCGTATCTTTTGCAGGTGTAACCACAAAAGCTTCGAACGATTTCCCCAACAGGTGCATGTGCGGCCATACATACAACAGTGACTGTTCCTCCGGCGTACGCATCTTCAGTTCATAACTGCTTACCGTATTAGGCCTGATCACCAGCGCCGGCGTAATATCCCGCTCTCCCACTCCGCCGGAACCCACACTGATAATTCGTACCGGGCGTTTTACCGGTCCATCTTTAAAGTAGACATTGACGCCCACTACCGACTCTTCATCCGCCGCTATGGCAGCGTAGTGCGCCGTAAAGATCACCACGCCGCGGGCAGGCAGTGCCCATCCGAAATCGCCGGGATAATACTCTGTCGATGATCCTGGTATCCAGCCGGTGTAGTACACCATTTCCTTTTTAAAAGGCTGAAATGCCAGCACATTCGCCTCACGGTCCATCGTATTGATCGTGCTTACCCCTGCGTTTATATCGATTGCTTTATCGGCCACGCGATAAAAACCGTAGTTGATATGATGAATGATTTTACGATTGTTTGTTACCAGCTCTACGGCCTCCACCGTTTTATCGGCAGGCAATTCGAACGGTACTTTAAACTCCACGAACCTTTCGAGGTTATCGCCCTTCACGAGGAATTTGGTTTTCGTTTGCAGCACCAGGTCTGGCTTACGATTCGTCGCAGCAGCAGTAGCCTCCACGTCCACCGGTTTACCTTTTGGGCCTTTTGCTTTGATCCAGGCCAGTATTTTCGTGCGCTCTTCAGTCGTTAGTCCGCGCTCGTTCGCGAAGTGCCGGTACGCCGTGTCGGCGCGCCACGGTGGCATGTAGCCGCTGGTAATTACCTCTTCTATAAATGAAAGGCGTTTGGCGTAGTCTTCGTACTTCAATAATGGAAAAGGGCCTGCATCGCCCGGGCGGTGGCAACTACCACATTTCCGGACCAAAATAGGCGCTACGTCTGAAAAAGTTTGCGCTTGTGAAGCAGAAAAAGAAAACAGGAATAATAAGATGAGTAAACGCTTGGGCATACCGTTAATTATTGGCTGATAAAACAACCCACCGCTGACGTAGCTGCCGGGCTGATTGCTTTATGCTGTAAAAAATGATCGATCGCGTCGCGAAGATAATGATGTTCGGCCTTTATCTTCTTTTTGCCCAGGCTGATAGCCCAGTCGTCGATTGCGCCCTTGTAGCGTAATACGCCCTGATCGTCGTAGAGAAAAACTTCCGGAGTGATGGAGGCGCCGCTGAAATTTACCAGCGTTAATTTTTTATCCTGCACCAGGTCAAAATCTATTTTGTATTTATCTCTGAAAGCTTTGATCTCTTCTTCATTGTTACTGTTGCCTGGAAACACTCCTACCACCTGCAGGTCATTTTTCCAGGATTGTTGAATTTCTTTCAGGACAATGGAGTAGTTGCGGCTAAGCGGGCAGTCCGGGGAAAGAAATACAATAGCAGTAAGCTTTTTGGCAAAGCCGGGTAAGGTCAGGGGTTTTCCTTCCAATGTTTTTAGCCTGATGCTTTCGTTAGATTTAGATTTTGGCTGCTGTGCACTTGCTGATAAAAAAAAGAGGCAGCCTGCGATCAAAATGATTAGTCTCATACGGCGGTGCTCATTTTTTTGATACAGGTAAATTCAAACCGGCCTTTCACCGGTCTGAATTTACTGTAAATATTGCTTAACGGAGTACTATTTCTTATCCCACCAAACGCGGCCTGTGATGTCGGTAAGATCGCCCAGTTCGGGATCTTTCTGCATTTCTTCGATCGCCGCCTTGCGGTTTTCGTAGTTCAGGTCGGTGATCGGCGGCATGAACAGTGACCAGCGGCGCGGCATTACCTGCTCAACGCCGTTGTTCATGATACGTTCTGCCTGGAACACAACGCCGGTCGGGCTTGGGTAACCAGTTCTCCTGATATTTGCCCACAATTCGCTTGGGTTTTTCCAGTGGTGAAAGAACTGCTGGATGGCGATTTGTTCAACACCTTTTGCTGGATTGTACACGATATCCGGGTGATTTTTATAGGCGGTTACTTCCGCTGTACTCAGCGCTACGTATTCAGCTACGTTCGCGTCCTTACCCCACTGGTCATAATCTGCGCAGGAAGCATCAATACCTTTGTAATACCATTCAGCCGCATTTTCAGCAGTAATACCTCTTGCTGCCAGTTCTGCACGCATGAAGCATACCTCAGCGTAGGTGATTACAGGATAGTTGAGGAAACCAAGGCCGACGGCGCGGTTAAACAGTGCCTGTTGCATGTAAGATACGTAGGCAGTAGTACCGGTGATGTAGTTGAAATAGAACCTTGTAGCCGGGTTGTTCTGAGCATCCGGGCTGGTCGGACGACCACGGTAGGTTTGATAAACCTCTGAAGCGGCGATCGTACCGTTTGCTTTAAATGTGTTGAATTGCGCTTCGGTAAGTGCCACTTTCTGGTACATGATACGCATACGCGGATCGGTAGTTTTGTACTGGAAGTCGATAGACGCTTTCTGACCGGAAAGTGCCGCGGCCAGGTTATAGTTACCACCATTACCTACGTTCTCGCCACCTTTAAATACCCAGTTGGAAGCCCTGCTGTTGATAGGACCCACGGCATCTGTCAGCACGCTGTTGATGATCGCTGCGGCTGCCTGTGGTTTTCTTTTCAACATACGCATAGCGATACGCAACCTCAGCGAGTTAGCCGCCTGCGCCCAGTTGAGCGACTCGTTACCTGTACCACGGAAGTACAGATCATACGTACCGAGCTTTTTCTGTTCCACAGATGGTGGTGCGCTTAAAACTGCCACGGCAGCCTTCAGCTCGTTTTCCAGTGTATCATAGAGCGCTTCCTGTGTATCAAATTTAGGCTTTAGCAGCGGGGGATCGGTGTAGCGGGCACGCATACCTTGTGTATAAGCAACACTTCCTATCGCATCAGAGAGGTTGAACGCGCCATACGCCATTGGAACGTAGGAAATCGCACGCATGTGTAAGTGCTTCGCTCTCTCACCTGCCGGCATTTTATCAATTACCTCACGCAGCCCCAACATTGCACCACCCGCACCTGTTGTTTCGCGGAAGTACAAGTTATCGTAGCGATACGGATAGCTGGAAGCTGTAGTAGGTGTTCTGAAACGGGTAATAATACCGCTGTTACCGCCCAATGGCACCCATGCACCTATCCAATATTCGATGTTACGGTTAAAATCGTAGTACGCTTCAAAGTCGTTCGTATGCAATGCAAGCGGCGCATTCGGGAACAACATTTCGGGCAGTACAACAGTCACGCCCACCTGCGATGGGTCTGTGTTCAACTCTGCATACCTGTCGCGGCTACATCCCATAGCCAGCAAAACTGCCGCAAAGCTTACATTTATGAATATTTTCTTCATGTTATTTTCGATTATCCTGGTTGTTAAAATTTAGTTCAAACACTTCTTAGAACGTAGCATTCAGCGAGAAACCGAACTGCCTGAAGTAAGGCGTACCACCTCTTTCCATGAAAGCACCACTGCTCGTAGAGCTCAGGTTATCAGGGTTTACGTCATCCGGAGCGCTGTTGTACAGGAAGCCAAGGTTACGGCCGATGATGGTAGCCCTTAAACCGTTCAGTTTAAGTTTGTTCACCAGATCCAGTGGCATGTCGTAGCTGAGTGACACTTCACGCAAGGACACCCAGGAAGATTCGAACATAGATGCCTGGCGGATACCGTTACCCCAACCGTAAGTCAGGTTGTAGTAGTCAGCAGCAGGTGTTGGTTTCAGGTAACCAGCATCGTAAGCCTGCTGAGCAGTCATACCGCTAAGATCGTGTGCCTGGCCATCTGCGCTGGCGCTTGCAGGCAGGTTGGTACCAGGACCGAATACCCCATTAGGAATGATACCGTCATTACGTTGACCAGGCTGTCCCGCAGAGGTGCTCGTATAAGGCAAGCCACCCAGTTCGGCGTTACGACCATACAACGTGTGGGCGATTACACCATATTGGGAGCCATAACCATAAGTGTTTGAATATACATCACCGCCAATCTTAGCGTCCAGGAAGGCGCTCAGCGAGAAACGTTTGTAGTTGAAGGTATTACGCAAGCTACCCAGGAACTTAGGCAGTGTAGAGCCCATCACCGGATCGCTTTCTTTGCCAACGGTAGGATTGTAGCTTTGTGCACGGCGATAGAATACTACAGGATCGCCGAAGTAAGTACCGGAACCGTTGGTAGAGAGGCTCAGCAAAGGCAGGCCATTCAGGTTGCTCTTTACAGGATTACCGCTGCCATCAGTCGCCTGGTAGTAAGCATAACCGTAACCACCTCGGATAGCGCCATAATCACCACCCGCTTCTGCTACAGAGTAAATACCGTCACCACCGTCGAGCATCTGGTACTTAGCACCCAACGCGAGGCTCATGATCTTGTTGCGGTTGCGGGTATAGTTCACGAGCACGTCCCATGAGAAATCTTTCGTTTTCACCGGTGTACCGAACAATTGCAGTTCAATACCCACGTTCCTTACTTTACCACCGTTGGTCAGTGCAGACCTCACACCGGAAGTAGGCTCTACGTTGAAGTCCTGGATCTGGTTTTTAGAGTCCTGGGTATAGAAGGTGAAGTCACCGCCTAACCTGTTGCGGAGCAATTTGAACTCCAGACCAGTCTCGAATTTAGCGTTACGAACCGGGATCAGGTTAGCGTTGCCGAGGGCAGAACCCAGGTAGCCATAACGAATGATCAATGCGCCGGTGTTATCGCGGTAAGAATCATATGCTGTAAATGCACCAGTGCTTGTGTTGTACGGGAATGTACCACCACCAGCTTCTACGTAAGAAGCACGCAGTTTCACGAAGTCGAGACCAGTTACCGGTACGAGATCGGAAATTACGAAGGCTAAGTCAGCACCAGGATAGAAGTAAGAATAATCACCGTGTCCGTCAGGATATACCAGTGTGCTGTTCCAGTCATTACGACCGTACAGGTTCAACGTCAGGTAGTTTTTGTAAGCGATGCTACCCTGGAAGAACAGAGAGCCTGTTTCACTCCTGTTAGGTTTACCCTCGTTGATTTCTACTGTACCCGCAGAGTTAGAGATACGGTAGAAGTCGGGGATCACCAAGCCACGGGTTTTCATGTAAACGTTCACTCCATTTGACTGGTTCATCTCAGCACCACCCTGGAAGAGGATGTCGAAATCATTCACCTTTTTGATCACACTCAGGCTACCGCGATAGCGATACTGTCTGATGCCAGAGTTGCGAACAGCATAGTTACCACCGGCGAAACCAACGCCTGTACCGCGCTCTTTACCTGTATAATTAGTCTGCAGGTCATTGATGGATGCAGTACCGTCGAAACGCAGCCACTCTGTAAGATCTGCACGCATGTTTAAACCAGCGCGGAAGTTAGCTTCGCGTTGCTCATACCTGTTTTCGAAGACCTTCCAGAATTGTTCTGTCGCGTTAGTGGGATCCAGCGGATTAACACCACCACGAGCAGTATCTATGTAATTTTTCAGCCAGTAATTCAGGTCATAGTTTCTAGGTACAGAATAGCTGGTCGCATACATAATCGCACTTTCACCCTGGAAAGCAGGGTTCAGCGATTTGCTTTGGGTGTAAGACGTGTTCACATCTAACAAAACAGCTTTAGACGGGCGGTGCGTTGCGCGGAAGGCGAAGCTGTTCCTGTCCATGTTGTTGTTAGGTGTAGCAGACTGAGACCCCATGTTGGAATAAGAAAAACGGAAAGTCGTTTTATCGTTACCGCCATTGATACCGATGTTCGTATTACGGGTCATACCAGTACGGTACAGGTCCAGCGGGTTGTTTACACCAGGATTGTTAGCGCGGTAAACACCGTTATAGTCACGGAACATCTGGCCTTTCATTTCCGGGCCGAAGTTGGTGTAGTAATCATCGCTGATCACCAGGGTATCATTTACATTGCCCCAATCTTCCGTATTTACGCCAGCACCGAAACGGTTCTGTTGTTTAACAGTTTTATAGGCCTGCTCCCACATCATGGTATGTGACAGCGTTACACCCAAACCTTTCTGAGAGAAACCTTTTTTGGTTTTGATCACGATCACACCGTTGGATGCGCGGCTGCCGTACAGCGCCGTTACCGCACCACCTTTCAGGATGTTTACGGACTCGATATCATCCGGGTTAATGTCTTTCAACACGTTACCGAAGTCCTGGTCACCACCACGGTTGTGGATTACTACCTGGTCGTCCATGACGATATCGTCCACTACGATGAGTGGCTGGTTACCATAAGGATCAAGGCTCGCGGAACCGCGAATCTGGAAACGCACAGATGCCTGGGGGCCACCTGCGTTGGGCGACACCTGTAAGCCTGGCACCATGCCTTGCAGCGCGGAGATCGGGTTTACAGCAGCAGTTCTGCGGATGTCGTCACCAGAAACAGTAGTAGTAGCGAAACCTGTGCTTCTTTTAGTACGGTCGCCATAACCTGTAGATACTACCACTTCTTTCAGTGCGCGTTGGTCTTCTGCTAAAGTAACGTTAACGGTCGTATTGCCCGTCAGCTTTACTTCTTTGCTTACATAACCTACGTAAGATACTACCAGCGTGGCATTGGGAGAAACCGAGATGCGATAGTGCCCGGTTTCATCAGTGAGAACGCCGTTTCTCGTACCCTTCTCCACTACAGTAGCTCCTAAAACCACTGCAGCTTTACTGTCCGAGACGATCCCGCTCACTGTTACCTTTTCCTGAGCCAGGAGTGGCGTTATACTGCCGAATAG